>NZ_CP091913.1:5045530-6421060 GCF_022063185.1 Nostoc sp. UHCC 0870
TCGGTTGAGTCTTCGCGCATTTGGTTGGTCAGCCCAACCCACCCGCAAAGCAAATTTACGTACTGTGGGAATTAAACGCCAAGTTACCAACCAGGCCAATATAAACGTAAACACTACTGCCAACCAGCCGGTGCCGCTAGGGTTAGCAATGCCAATAGACCTAAGGGAGTTATCGAAGTTCAGATTCATCTCCCGATTTAACCATCACTGCCAGTATCCTACATGAGCATCAAGTGTATATTAATCAATTTTTTTGATTTTCAGATGTGATCTCAAAGGGTTGGGTACTTAGCACTCTGAACCAGTGAGTGCTAAATTGTCTAATGGAAACGCTAGAGAAAGGGAACATGGCAAAAATTATTTCATTTAATGAAGAATCACGTCGGGCTTTGGAACGGGGTGTTAATGCCCTGGCTGATGCTGTAAAAATCACTTTGGGGCCAAAAGGTCGCAACGTGCTTTTAGAAAAAAAATTTGGTATACCCCAAATTGTTAATGATGGTATCACTGTTGCGAAAGAAATTGAATTAGAAGATCCTTTAGAAAATACTGGAGCTAGGCTAATTCAAGAGGTAGCGGCTAAAACTAAAGATGTAGCTGGAGATGGTACAACCACCGCTACAGTTTTGGTACAAGCCTTGATTAAAGAAGGTTTGAAGAACGTCGCCGCCGGTAGCAACCCAGTTAGCTTGAAGCGGGGGTTAGACAAAACTACTGAAGCCCTGGTAGCAGAAATTGCCAGAGTAGCCAAGCCAGTAGAAGGTAGTGCGATCGCTCAAGTGGCAACTGTCTCGTCTGGTAACGACGAAGAAGTCGGCAAAATGATCGCCGAAGCAATGGCAATAGTCACCAAAGATGGTGTAATCACCGTTGAAGAATCTAAATCTCTCATCACTGAACTAGAAGTAGTGGAAGGGATGCAGATTGATAGAGGTTACATTTCCCCCTACTTCGTCACCAATAACGAACGGATGATAGTAGAGTACGAAAATGTGCGTATTCTCATCACCGATAAGAAAATCAGCAGCATCCAAGAATTAGTCCCAGTGTTGGAAAAAGTTGCCCGCTTGGGTCAACCCTTGCTGATCATTGCTGAAGATATAGAGGGAGATGCTTTAGCAACTTTGGTAGTTAACAAAGCGCGGGGTGTATTGGCTGTAGCTGCAATTAAAGCACCTGGATTTGGTGAACGCCGCAAAGCCATGTTGCAAGACATTGCTATCCTCACCGATGGACAGATGATTTCTGAAGAAATCGGTCTCAACTTAGATACCGCTACTTTGGAAATGCTGGGAACTGCCCGCAAAATCACCATCGATAAAGAAAACACCACCATTGTTGCTGGTAGTTCTGCCAAACCAGAAATACAAACGCGGATTGCTCAAATTCGCAAGCAGTTAGAAGAAACTGATTCCGAATACGATCAAGAAAAGCTCCAAGAACGCATCGCCAAGCTAGCTGGCGGCGTGGCAGTGATTAAAGTGGGTGCAGCTACAGAAACCGAACTCAAAGACCGCAAGCTGCGTATTGAGGACGCACTCAACGCTACTAAAGCGGCTGTAGAAGAAGGTATCGTTCCCGGTGGTGGTACAACCTTGATTCACTTGTCTACCAAGGTTGACGAAATCAAGAACAGCCTTGTAGGAGAAGAAAAAATTGGGGCTGATATTATCAAACGCGCCTTAGAAGCACCCTTATGTCAAATTGCTGACAATGCTGGTGCAGAAGGTGCGGTGATTGTCTCCAAAGTCAGAGACAGCGCATTTAACATGGGTTATAACGCTGCAACTGGGGAATTTGAAGACTTAATTGCAGCTGGTATTATTGACCCTGCGAAAGTAGTACGTTCAGCTTTACAAAACGCCGCTTCTATTGCTGGGATGGTTTTAACCACCGAAGCAATCATTGCGGAAAAACCAGAGAAGAAAGCTGCTATGCCTCCTGATGCCGGCATGGGCGGCATGGGCGGTATGGGCGGCATGGGCGGCATGGGTGGCATGGGCGGCATGGGTATGTTCTAGGGAACAGGGAACAGGTGACAGGGAACAGGGTGTTTATAAGGTGTAGGTTGAAAACCCCGGAGAGAGAGCAACGTAGTTGCAATTTTCGTGCTTTAGACCGGGGATGAAAACCACTCTGGCAGGGTTTACCCTGGCGTGATGCAATATGGTAAAATTGAGAACGTGGAGGGGTAATCAACCACATTAAAAACCCTACACTGCTTAACAGCAATCTGTACCTCGACAATTGAAGATATGGGTTCTATTCCATAGTTCTAGTTTCTTGCCCAGGAATAGGTAAAATCTTCATGGGAACTAGACGATACAGAATTAAAGCCTCGACTACGCTCGGCTTTAACCCTGAGCGCAGCCGAAGGGTTCAACTCAAAACAAATTCTTGGAGCAATCCAACTACGGTAGGGCATACCGAAAGTTAACGCTTGGGGAGAGAACCACCTCTGGGTTAGATACCGCAAGGGGTCTAATCTAAGTGGACTCGTAGAACCAAGAATCTCCGTGTCTTTAGACCGGAGAGTGTCAATACTCTGTCACCTGTCACCTATCACCTGTCACCTATCCCAAAACTTTAGACATCTCCGAAAACAGTCAAAGCCTTTGTTTGGCTAGGCTGTAGCCACTAAATGCAATCATCTTAAATTAGCTATTCTGTACGATGAAATAAGACTTTGAGATATTTGCTGTTGATAATTAGGCAAAAATATCTAGTTATATGCGATAATTTTAACCTGATGATATAGCTGATATTTCTAATGGTAATATTAGCCCTCGAATCCGTAACCTTACTAGCCCACAAATCGTCAAAATTACTTGCTTATATTTGCGGGTATTTAACCTAAATCTCTCTTGGACAACTCGAAAGATTTTGACTGACCGTATTCGATGTTCAACAAAGATTCGTTTAGATGAAAATATTTTGTTCTGTTCTTTCTGTTCAGTTGTTAGTTCTTGATTTCTTGGTTTCTTAATTGGAGTTGTAATTAAATCTTCTCCAAGATATGCCTTATCTCCTTTAAATCTTTGTTTGGCATCAAACTCTGAACGATATTCTCGGAACAAAGTTATATCGCTTTTTGGACCAGGTTCACCTGCCACAACATCAACGATATCACTAGCATCAGGTAAAATAATCATTTGAGTTTTAAATGTATGATTACTCTTCTTACCTGAAAAATATTTCTTTTGTTCATCATTGTCTCTAGGTCTTTCTCTGACTTGTTCATAGCTATCTACTATTAATTCATATTCTGTGAGCATTTCTTTTACTACTTCATAGTCAGAAGCGTTTTTTTTTACTTGTTCAAGCAAACTTGATGGCAGTAATTCTCGCAAGTTAGGCAACCAATAGTTAAACGTATCGTTGGCTGTAGACTCACTTACTTCAAACTGAATACCTAGAAGTTGAAAGGTTGTCAGATGTCGGAGATACACTAAAGTTAAAATGATTTGTTCAGAAATAGATAATTTTGGTTTCCGACCTCCTCCACCAGCAATAATTCTCACTTTCTTAGATTCCAGTAAAGCTTTTTTTTCATGATATAATCTTTCCCCATTTATGATTAATTGTTGTAACTGTTCATATTCCAGACCTATTAACCTTTGGGTTTGTTTAGGATTCTCTTCAATGTAATTCAGTATATTGCTCATGCTTCTGTGTCAAAATAACGCTTTAATGTTCTTTTATCACAGAATAATACTATTTTGGAGATGTCTATTAGGGGCAACTTCCCCACGATCGCCTGCTGAAAGCAGATGAACCTAGGGAAGCTGCCCCTAAATTTTACTTAAACTTACTTTACAAAAATTTACCTTTACCAACTCTCCAAAATTCAGCTGTGCTTAATTTTGAACTTTGAATTGGTTTTACTCAGCAGTCGCCAGTTCAGTGTTGCCGCGTGTGCGTTTGCGAGTCAAGGTGTTGAACAACATCACGCCAATTGCTTTGATTAAGTTACCCTCTAATTCTTGGAACATCTTCATGTTCATACCGAAAGCGGCGTTCGCTTCATCGACAATGCGATCGCCTGCGGCATCATCTAGAGGTAGTTCATCCAAAGTTTGACGATATTGAGTTTTAAATGCCTTCTCGTCGCTAATTTCTGCAAACTCATAGAAGGCTGTGCCTTCGCCATCACCAAGGTTCATCGCTGTCACAGCAATGTTTTTCAGAATTTGCCCCCCAGACAAGTCACCCAAGTAACGGGTGTAAGAATGGGCAATTAATAATTCTGGTTCAGTGGCGGAGATTTCCCGAATGCGTTTTACATAAGCTTCCCCGGCTGGAGATAACTGGATTTGTTCGCGCCAGTTACTACCATAGTAATAATTCAGGTCTTGCTCTAAAGTATGCTTACGGTTCAGTTGGGGAAAGTTAATTTTAGAAATTATCGGATGCTGGCGGTGCTTTTCCATCTCCTCTTCCATCGCCGAGTAGATGTAATAAAAGTTAGCCACTAACTTCCGGTAAGAGCTTTTTTCTACCACTCCTTTTAAAAAGCACTTGACAAAACCCACATTTTCTGCCATTGTGTGAGCTTTTTTTGTACCAACACGCAGTTTGTTTGCTAAATTGCTGCTCATATTTATTAAATTTCTCAACTTTAAAGGGACAACTGCCGGAGTTGCGAATTACAAACGGCTAAAAAATGCCATTAAAAAGTTAGATTAGAACTATTTGATGAGAATTTATATTAAAATTTTTTAAGCAATAAAAATATTGTAGTGAGTGCTGTTAGCGGTAGTGCGGCATTTAGCCGTTGCTAAGTTGCACCAAATAAATGATGTAGAGACGTTGTATGCAACGTCTCTAAAGTCCAGAATAAAGCGTATCTTTAGTCCTCATAGCAAGAAATTAGCTCAAAATCAAAAACCCAGGCTTCATGAGACTGGGTTTCTAAAATCATATATTTTAAAATTTATAGCTGATGTTAGACATCACCGCAATAATTTGTACCAATCAATCGATTATTTTTGTAGACTAAAACTTTGCCATAACCTTGATCTTGAACAGCAGCATAAAGAAAATTGGCATTTCTAAATCTGTAAACTACCTCGCCATTTTGATTACGTCTAACTGTTCCACCATTGAGCAAAAGATTGGGACGGTTGAGGGTAGTGGGAATATTGTATGCTGCATAACGTAATCCGCCATTATTGAGGCGAGAAACTTCAACATATACATTTTTAGCACTACAGCTAAATACTCTTGTATTAGCTAGTGCAGAGGTAGAAAATCCGAGGGTAGCAGTTAATATTGAAATTGTTCCTGTAGCTGTAGCTAAGATAGCTGAAATAGTTTTTGTGTTCATATGAGTAATTCCTAAAAGCTTGTATGCTTTAGATACAAAATCAGATTTTCACTTTTCGGATTTTCAGAAAAAAAACTAAAGCCATCTGATTTGACTCAGAACCCCGCCTTCTTCATAAAGAAGCGGTTTTATTGACTTTCATTCAATAATTGAGGATGGCTATTTAGTTTTTACTCGCTGTTCCGTAACTAAAGTTAAGCTTACCCATTCACCCTTATCGTTATAGCAGCGAACCATGCGCTGACGTAAATTGGACTGAATTAACCAACCCACTTCCAAAATTAACCCTTGGTGTACCTGCATTTTGAGGGGAGAAGTTGCAGAAGCACCATTAGGTAATAGTAAAACTTGTACCTGTTTTTGTGGATCTTGGTCAAAGAGGATGATAGAACCTTTAATAGTCCCTGTTGAGGTAATTGTATAATTACCAAAACTCAGGCTTTGAATTAATCGCCCATAATCGTCAAGTTGCAACTTGAGATTTGTAGAGACAGTATTAGGGGAACTCCCATCAGGATATATTGTGGTAGCCTCACCTTGCCACTCCCCCAATAAGTCATCTATTTGCAAGGGTGGATTTTCTACTGGTTCACTACCAGCTAAATGTTCACGAATGAGAACAAGTTTATCTAGTTGACTATCTTTATCGAATAACTGAACTAGACGTAAGCGACGATTTTCATAGATTAATCCTAATTCTGCGCCAAACTCACCGAATGGTGCAAGCTGAAGTGTACCTTGGGAAAATGCTCCATTAGGGAAAAATAGTGTACTTTGGGACAAGGAACTGTATTCTAAAACTAAATCTGCTTGTCCTTGACGACGAACAACCTGATTAATAGTTTGGTTATTGTTCACACCTTCTAAGGAAACTACACTTTTGATATCTTCTAAAAGTTCCCCTTGGGGTGAGACGCGAGTAAATGAACCTTGCCATTCACCGAGATTTTTTAATAAATATTCCCATTGAGAGTTCATATAGGACTCATACCCAAACTATGTTAAGTCATGTAAAAATGTATGATTCAGTTCGTAGTAAGGACTTTAGTCCTGCTTTGTTCGCGGAGCGAACACTACAAACCTTTAATAACGAATTCGTGGGTCAACATAAGCGTTGAGAATATCAATCAAAATACTTGCCCCTACAACGATCGCACCAAAAAATACTAATACACCCTGCACTGTGGGATAATCGCGATCGGAAATGGCTTGATATAGCCTATTTGCCAACCCCGGCCAAGAAAATGTCACCTCAGTTAAAATTGCTCCCCCCAGTAACGAAGCAAAGGTTAAACCCAAAACAGTAATCACTGGAATCAAAGCATTTTTCAAAGCATGGGACACTAAAATTTTGTTTTCAGAAATACCTCTAGCCCTAGCAGCTTCTACATAATCAGCGCGGAGAGTTTGTTTTAAGTTTACGCGGACAATTCTTTCAAAAATACCACTCAGCAAAATTCCTAACGTGAGACTAGGAAGAGCTAAATGGTGTAAAGCCGCGAAAAACTGGCTAAAGTTACCCGCTAATAAGCTATCAATGGTATATAACCCAGTAATTGGCGATGGCGCAGGAAGATTAGGCGGAAAACGATTGGAATTGGGAAACCAACCCAATTGAACAGAAAAAATCAACTGTAACAGCATACCTGCCCAAAACATCGGTAGAGCATAGGTGATAATGCCAAATAACCGTCCCCCAATATCAAAACCTGTTCCAGGACGAGAGGCTGACAGTGTACCAACTAGAATACCGACAATGAGAGCCACCGTCATACTAGATATTGCTAACTCTACAGTTGCAGGAAAATGTTGTCCGATAATATTCCAAACCTGCTGTCCCCTGCTTGTCAAAGATGTACCTAAATCAAACTGGAGCAAATGACCTAAGTAATTAAGATACTGTAGCCACAAAGGTAAATCTAAACCTAATTGTCGTCTTAATTCTTCCTTAGCAGCTTCCGGCGCACGTCCACCCAGAATCGCATCTGCTGGATCTCCTGGTGTAGCTCGTAGTAATAAAAATACAATGGTAATGATAGTTAATAGCTGCAATGGTGCTAACAGCAACCGAGAAACAATGTAATATTGTAGAGCTTTTGATCGAGACATATTATCAATTCAAAATTCAAAATGACGCTCGTGGACTCGCTAACGCTGCGCTAACAAAATTCAAAATGAAAGAAATCAATTATGGAAAATAGGTAATTCATAATTACGAATTACGTTAGCGTAGCGGGGCGTAGCCCATTACGAATTACGAATTACCTAATAACTATTTTTTGATGGTTCTATAAATCAAATTCTGAGTAGGATCTAGATTGACATTAGTTACACCTTTTTGAGCAAATACATAATCTTTGTTTTGCCATAAAGGAATGTAAGGTACATCATTAACTACTTGGTCTTGGATTTGGGCAAAAATTTTCTGCCGTGCTTCTGGATTTTGTTCTTTACGTTGCTCATCAATCAATGTATTCAGAGTTTCGCTATAGTAAAACGAACCCTGAGTTTGACTACCACCATCTTCACAGCCTTTAGCCTCTGAACCTTTTTGACAAGCTAAAAATGGCTGTACGTAGTTATCTGGATCTAGAAAGTCTGGATACCAATCAAGCAAAGCGGCGGGATATAAACCTTTAGAAATGTCTTTAAAAAAAGTTGCCCCTTCTACTGTGTTGACTTCTAGTTGTACTATGCCATCCATTTTGGTATCAGCCAGAGATTTTAGTGTTTGTGCAGCCAAACTGCGAGTTGGGGAACTAGAAGGATACCAAACTGGAATTTTGACAGGATTTTCTTTTGAGTAGCCAGCAGCCGTTAACAATTGTTTGGCTTTTTCAAAGTTACCATCGCCATATTTATCTTTAAACAATGGCTGGGAAACATTGAATGTAGTAGGAATCATGCTGTAAAGCGGATCAGCTTGACCGTATAAAACCCGCTCATTTAATAGTGGACGGTCAATTATAGCAGCGATCGCCTGTCTAACTTCTGGTTTATCTAGTGGTTTCTGATTGCGATTCAAAACCATATAACTAACTACGCTACCCTGAGCCGTAATCGCTTGCCAATCTCCTTTTTTAGCACCAGCCTCTAAGCTGCGAATTTGATCTGGTTGTAATGATAAATAAGCGACATCTACAGCACCTGTACGGAAGGCGTTAAACAAGTTAACAGGACTGGTCTGGATTTGAACGTTAATCCCTTGATTTCCTGGCTTTTCGCCCCAATACTTATCAAATACATCCAGTCGCAGTGAATCTGTTCCATACTGCGCCATTTTATAAGGGCCAGTCCCCACAAAAATATCTGGTTTAAATTTCCCCGCACCAATTTCATAAGCACTTGGCGAAACCGCACATACCCCAGAAAACGCCAGTAGGGAAGGAAAGGCTGCAAAAGGTTTTTTCAGCTTCAGTGTCAACTCATTATCCCCTGTGGCGGTTACAGAGTCTACTGTATCTGATAGCAAGAAAGAAGGTTTACCCTTATTTTCAATAAATCGCTTGATACTAAACTCCATCGCTTTGGCGTTAAAGGGTGTGCCATCATGAAACACAACTCCTTGACGCAGAGGAATAGTATAAGTTAGACCATCAGCACTGACTGTTGGTAAAGCTGTCGCCAGTTGTGGCTTAATTTCCGTATTCCCTGGTTCGTAAGTATAGAGGCGATCGCTCATATTAAATACTAAACCCAAGGAGGCTAACTCATAGGCATCGGCTGGATCTAAGGTTCTTGGCTTGGCTGTTGTACCTATCGTAATCCGACCATCCCCAGCCGTTGTATTACCCGCAGTAGTAGAGGTATTATTTGCCTGTTGAGAGGGTGTACAGGCGATCGCTAAAAGTAAGCATAAACAAAACAAAGATAGAAATTTCGTCACCCGTCCCCATCTTCGCCCTAATATTGAAAACTCAGTCATAGCATTTCAGATGTGTCAAATTAGCCAGTAATCATACTATATGTGTGGCAATAGTCACCAACTTTTTACCTGGAACAGCACAAGAATTAAAGTGCAGCTAAGTACCAGTTGTCTAATATAGCAATCCTAAAGGATTCATGAGAGCCAAAAAACTGAGGTGGGGAATGAAGTCAGTTTTTATCTGCGGTTAATTTTGTCTTCTTTTACTTCACGAATGAGTGAATCATTATATACCGTTTCCTAATCACATAAGGTATATCATAGCCCCCTCCTTGCCTGCGGGGAGGGGGTTGGGGGTGGGGTTCTTTTACCTCACGAATGCGTGAATCATTATACGTAAAAAAAATTAAATATTAATTAAAATTCTCATTAATTCAGATTGACAAGTTAATTAGGTTTGTTAAGGTGCTGTAGTAACTACAATAGTAAACATTTCTGCTTTACTATCGTCGTTATATTGATACAGCCATCACTGACAAATTTTCATCAAATCTACCCCAAGAATAAATCTGATAAATATCTCAATTTTTTCTTGTGTAATTTTTCTATCAAGGGATAAATAACTAATGATGGCTTGACCAGCAAATTTCATGTTTATACATCATCAACCAAGATGATTGGCAGTTGATAAACAGTAAATTATCAAGTCGAAATAGTGAGATTAAAATCGTGAAGTATTTCTTTCTTTCTGAGGGATGGACAGTTGGCAGAGTTTGGGCATCTGATGGACTATGGCAAATAACAGCATGGCGAAGACCACCAGATATTCAACGATTGAATATTTGTTTAGTAGAAAATCTCGAATTGATGTGGCTTTATCGCATTGAAGAGGCTGTATTAACCGTAGAAGTCAAGCCAAACGCATCAGAATTTGTTAGTGAAACTATCGGTCAAGTAGTGCTAAAGCGGTTGATGACGGCTGAACAAGTCATTGACCGCCTAGGTACTGCTGAAGCCAGATGTCAATTGCAAAATATCCAATCAGTAGTTTAGTGAGGGAGTAGGGAGACAAGGGATATTTTTACCCCAGTCCCCAGTCCCCAGTCCCCAATACCCAAATGTAAATATTTGTAAACATCTGCCAGATATGTTTTAACGCCGATTCCTGGCGAGATGAATCTCACAGCCCAGAAGATCGCATCTATTTACACGCTTGCAAACAGTGCCATCAATAGTTACACTTTTTAAAACATTCTCATTTTTACTTAGCGATCGCTACCCTGCGGAATAATTTTTCCGAAGTGTGTCAGTGTTGCTAAAAAAGTCACTCTCTGGCTTAAAATGCTCAGATATGGCAGTGTTCAAGCTCTGGCAATAAAAAAATTCAGAGAAGTCCAAGGTTAGGCTTCTAACCTTAGAATCTTAAGTAAGAAAATTGTTTTGTAAACACAACTCATCGAGGAGGAGCGTAGTCGATGGGACTACCCTGGTACCGAGTACATACAGTCGTTCTGAATGATCCAGGGCGGCTAATTTCCGTACACTTGATGCACACAGCTTTGGTGGCAGGCTGGGCTGGTTCAATGGCATTGTACGAACTAGCCACTTATGACCCCAGCGATCCTGTTCTCAACCCGATGTGGCGACAAGGGATGTTCGTGCTACCCTTCATGTCACGTCTAGGCGTTACCGACTCTTGGGGCGGTTGGAGTGTCACTGGTGCTTCAGCAGTTGATCCTGGTTTCTGGTCATTTGAAGGCGTTGCCGCAGCACATATTGTCCTTTCTGGTCTATTGTTCCTAGCTGCCGTATGGCACTGGGTTTTCTGGGATTTGGAACTTTTCAGAGATCCCCGCACTGGCGAACCTGCCCTTGACTTGCCAAAAATGTTTGGCATTCACCTGTTCTTATCTGGTTTACTCTGTTTCGGTTTTGGTGCTTTCCACTTAACAGGACTATTTGGCCCTGGTATGTGGATTTCTGATGCCTATGGGATCACTGGTAGCGTCCAGCCCGTAGCACCAGAATGGGGGCCAGCCGGGTTCAACCCCTTTAACCCCGGTGGTGTAGTAGCTCACCACATCGCAGCCGGTGTAGTTGGTATTATTGCTGGTTTATTCCACCTCACTGTTAGACCACCCGAAAGGCTCTACAAAGCCCTGCGGATGGGTAATATTGAAACCGTACTGTCCAGCAGTATCGCAGCAGTATTCTTCGCGGCTTTCGTCGTTGCTGGTACTATGTGGTACGGTAACGCCACCACCCCAATCGAACTATTTGGCCCCACCCGTTATCAATGGGATCAAGGCTACTTCCATCAGGAAATTGACCGTCGCGTACAAAGCAGCCTAGCTGAAGGTGCAAGCCTCTCAGAAGCTTGGTCACAAATTCCTGAAAAACTGGCTTTCTACGATTATGTCGGTAATAGCCCAGCTAAAGGTGGTCTATTCCGTACAGGGCCAATGGTGAAAGGTGATGGTATTGCCCAATCTTGGCAAGGTCACGCAGTATTCACAGATGCGGCAGGACGCGAATTAAATGTCCGTCGTCTGCCCAACTTCTTTGAAACCTTCCCCGTAATCTTGACCGATGCTGATGGTGTTGTCCGCGCTGACATTCCATTCCGTCGGGCAGAATCAAAATATAGCTTTGAGCAAACAGGTGTAACTGTTAGCTTCTACGGTGGCGATCTCAACGGCAAGACCTTTACAGATCCTGCCGATGTGAAGAAATATGCTCGTAAAGCTCAAGGCGGCGAAATCTTTGAATTTGACCGCGAAACCTTGAACTCTGACGGTGTATTCCGTACATCTCCCAGAGGTTGGTTTACCTTTGGACACGCTGTATTTGCTCTGTTGTTCTTCTTCGGTCACCTCTGGCACGGTTCTCGGACAATCTACCGAGACGTATTTGCTGGTGTAGAAGCGGATCTAGAAGAGCAAGTCGAATGGGGTCTATTCCAGAAAGTGGGTGACAAATCAACCCGCCGGAAGGAAGCCCTCTAAATTCAGTCCTGAGTTATGAGTAATGAGTAACGAGTTAATTTTTGACTCAAAACTCATTACTCAACACTTATTACTCAACACTCAGCACTTTAAGGAGCTTTTGACATGGAAAGCGTTGCATACATTTTAATTTTGACCCTGGCACTTGGTGTTCTCTTCTTTGCGATCGCATTCCGCGAACCACCCCGCATCGAGAAAAAAGAAGATTAAGTAGGTAGTTAATCCCAAATTTGTAAAGTTACATAAAACTTTAGTCCGTTGATTCTACAAGGAACAACGGATATTTTTTGCGGTTGCTTTTTGAGCAATGTAGCGAAAAGATGGAAAAAGGTAGTATCGTTGTAAACGTAGGGAAAATTATCTAGTTAATACTGGATTGTCAAGTATTTCCAATACATAACTAAAAATTTCCCTGTAGCGAAAGGGACATCACCCTTAAAAGCAGAAATTTGTTAATAAAAATTTCACAGATAGATATGATATAATTCTCTATCTGGGAGTTGATATGTGTTAACACTAGCTTTTCTACGCTAGGATTGGAAGATATAGTTGTACATTGCCGTTAAGGCAGTTGCATGGATTATCGCTATTATGGCATAACCTTTACGGAGACTAGAACCAGGAACAAATCAGCATGGTCAATCAGAACTTAACCGCTACAGAAATTGGATTTACTCACGAAGATTTTGCAGCCCTCCTTGATAAGTACGATTATCATTTTAGCCCCGGAGATGTCGTACCAGGGACAGTTTTTAGTATAGAACCGCGTGGCGCTCTGATTGACATTGGTGCTAAAACAGCAGCATATATACCTATACAAGAAATGTCTATAAACCGGGTCGATGCCCCGGAAGAAGTATTACAATCCAACGAAACCAGAGAATTTTTCATCCTCACCGATGAAAATGAAGATGGACAGCTAACCCTTTCCATCCGCCGGATTGAATATATGCGTGCTTGGGAGCGCGTAAGACAGCTACAAGCAGAAGACGCTACCGTGCGTTCAGGTGTGTTTGCTACCAACCGTGGGGGAGCATTGGTGAGAATTGAGGGATTACGTGGTTTTATCCCCGGTTCTCACATCAGTACCCGCAAGCCTAAAGAAGACTTGGTAGGTGAAGAACTACCTTTAAAATTCCTAGAAGTAGACGAAGAACGTAACCGCCTAGTTCTATCTCATCGTCGGGCGTTAGTTGAACGGAAGATGAACCGCCTAGAAGTGGGCGAAGTAGTAATTGGTACAGTGCGCGGCATCAAACCTTACGGTGCATTTATCGATATTGGCGGTGTCAGTGGTTTGTTACACATCTCCGAAATTTCTCACGAGCATATCGATACACCCCACAGTGTATTCAATGTCAATGATGAAGTGAAAGTGATGATCATTGATTTGGATGCAGAAAGAGGCAGAATTTCACTATCTACCAAACAGTTAGAACCAGAACCCGGTGACATGATTAAAAACCGTGATTTGGTTTATGACAAAGCAGAAGAAATGGCTGCTAAGTATAGAGAACAGATGCTTGCTAAACAACAAGGCATTACTATACCAACAGAAACTGTAGAAAGTGCGGATGAAATTGAGGAAGAAATTCCACCAGCAACTGAAGATGTAGCTGAAGTTGAAGCAGTTGCTGAAGTTGAAGCAGTTGCTGAAGTTGAAGCAGTCGCTGAAACTGAAGCAGTCGCTGAACTTGAAGTTGCAGAAGAAATTCCAGCAGCTATTGAAGAGTAATAAATTACTTTAATTAAAAGGATCATAGCATTTATGCAAGAGGGGACATCCCTCTTTTTTTATTGATTGTTTAGGAATAATTTTTGGGGGAGATAAATATTTTGGTAACTATTGAATGTCAGAAAATCAAGTTTGATAATGTGCAAGCGATTTTTTTTGATAAAAATGGTACATTAGAGGACTCAGAAATACATTTGCGATCGCTCGGACAAAAAGCAGCCCGGTTAATAGATGCTCAAATCCCTGGTATTGGCGAACCATTGTTAATGGCCTTTGGAATTAACAGCGATACCCTCGATCATGCTGGCTTAATTGCAGTAGCCAGCCGTCGAGAAACAGAAATCGCCGCCGCCGCTTATATCGCCGAAACTGGGAGAAGCTGGTTTGAATCTTTAAAAATAGCTCGTAAATCTTTAGATGAAGCCGAAAAATACGTTAATCAAACTCCCGCGCCTATATTTCCAGGGACTCTGGAGGTTTTGCAGTCCCTTTCCACAGCAGGAATCAAACTGGGTATCCTTTCCGCAGCCACAACAGCAGAAGTCAGAGACTTTGTAGCACGATACCAATTGAGTGATTATATCCAAGCACAAATCGGCGTAGATGATGGACTGAGTAAACCAGATCCAGCACTGTTTATACAAGCTTGCCAAGTCTTAGGAGTACAACCAGAGAATACATTAATGGTGGGTGATTCTGTTGGTGATATGCAAATGGCTCGTAATGCTAAAGCCGCAGGTTGTATTGGTATTACTTGGGTAGGCAAATCAGATAATGTTAAAGGTGCAGATGTGGTGATTAACAAACTTGATGAAATTCAAATTTTTTGAACCTCATGAGTCATAGCCGTTCATGGGGAAGCGGGGTAGGGTTTAATAACTGTTGGAAGAATAACTAATTATCCGAAGCAGGTATAACATATCATTCAGGATTCCTATAGCCAATTGCAGATAGATTCCGTGGATCTGACAATCTTCATTCCTGCTGCCGAAAATCTAGTAAATGCTGCATCTGCTTGCTCTGTATAGTTTACAATTCCCGGCACTACAACAGGCGAAGTACAATCTTCTAGCAGATATATTTTTTGAGCAAGGGTAGCATCTATCTGTTGAATTTCTGTTAATAAATCATCAATTGTCCAAGCTACACAGTGACTTTTAGCTTGACCGCCGATAATCACTGCATCAAATGCTAAAAGTTGCTGCATTAAGCGCGTGTTTTTGTTAGCTAGGGGACTTTGATCAAAAGTTTGCAATACTTCTGGACGTAAAACAGAATAGTTTTCTGTTAACGGATTGTCACCTTTAATTTCAAATTGCGTTTGACTTTGCCGTGCAATACAGTGGAAGAATATTGCTTCTTCCACCGCAGAAACTAAAGCATGACCAATGCCACCTAACATAGAATGATAAGGCCAAACTGTCAAAGGATATTTACCATCTTGACTCAGTTGCTTAACGTAATGGTAGGCGTGTTTTGTCAATAATTCATAGTTGCTGTTAATACTATTAGCAATATCTGGATTTACTTGCCAAATACCGTTTTCAATATCTGCGGGAGTAATACTAGTCGCTGCTGGTGTCGGATGTGCGCCTGTCTGATTTACCCAAAAAATAGGATGGAAAATTTGCATGGCTGTATGGGTATCTAGGGTAGGAATAATTTTTGTAATTACACCTAAATTCTTATAAATAAACTCACACAGTCGTCGATTATCATCTACTGCTCCTGTTCCTGATTTACCTCCAACAAATAATTCAAATTCAGGTATACAAAAAGTATTCTGCACATCAATCAATAATAAACAAATGCACGTTTTATCAGCAGATGCAGGTTTGATGCTGTTTTGTTCTGCCCATAATTCTGCTTCATCTGCGCGTTTTTGGTATGGTACTCGCCAAACTTCCCCTACTTTCTCAGGGTTGAAGTGAGTGGGTAATTCAGTTGTTGTTTGATTGTTGATAATTATTGCCATATAATTAATAGCGTGTAAAAAAGAACTAATAACCCAGTATCTTGGAAAAAGTGGGATTCTAAGAGGATGTTTGAAAAGTCCCCTTTTATGTCATCCTGACGAAGGAAGCATCCCAGTATAACGGTGAAAACGCGGATTCTTCCTTCCGTAAAGCTCCACTCAGAATGACAAATGATACCTGACAAAACTTTTCAAACAACCTCTAAAACTTCCTCTTGATTCCTGACGTTCTGATACTATAGGTACTCCGTTGATCAATATTTTCGTGTTAAGTTTATTTATTCTTCATAAACTTTCGTAATGTATGAATTTTTCGCAAAGATAAATCTTTATTAAAGCTCTACATATCTTTATCAAAGAGACTTAAGACTAGATTTATTAATAAAATTTACTTTTTTGCCAGTATATTTATTTACGATACAATCCTCCTATCCTTAAAACTCGTAGGTTTCCCATTAGGCAATTTGGCAATTAGCTGCTAGGTTGTGTAAATTGGACTACATATATTTAATAAGGGACAAAAGGAATAAAGACAGCATGACGCAAAACAAACGCGCCTTAATTACTGGTATTACTGGTCAAGATGGTTCATACCTGAGTGAATTTTTATTAGAGCAAGGTTACGAAGTGCATGGTATAATTCGCCGGACTTCTACCTTTAATACTGACCGTATTGACCATATTTACGAAGATCCTCATAAAGAAGGCGTGCGGTTATTTCTGCATTACGGTGATTTGACCGATGGTACAACTCTGCGACGGATTCTAGAAGAAGTCCAGCCTACAGAAATTTACAACTTGGGCGCACAATCCCATGTGCGGGTGAGCTTTGATTCTCCAGAATATACGGTAGATGCAGTAGGCATGGGAACACTGCGATTGCTGGAAGCCATCCGCGATTATCAACGCCGGACTGGGATTGAGGTACGTTTTTATCAAGCAGGTTCTTCAGAAATGTATGGTTTGGTACAAGCCGTACCCCAAAGCGAAACTACACCTTTTTACCCCCGTAGTCCCTACGCCTGTGCAAAAGTTTACGCCCACTGGCAAACGGTGAATTACCGTGAATCTTATAAAATGTTTGCTTGCAATGGGATTTTGTTTAACCACGAATCACCAAGACGAGGCGAAACTTTCGTTACTCGTAAAATTACCAGAGCAGTGGCTCTCATCGTCGCTGGCAAGCAGAAAAGAATCTACATGGGTAATCTGGATGCCAAAAGAGATTGGGGCTATGCGAAGGATTATGTGCGGGCAATGTGGTTGATGTTGCAAAAAGACCAACCAGATGACTATGTGATTGCCACAGGTGAAACCCATTCAGTCCGGGAATTTCTCCAATTAGCTTTCAGTCATGTAAATCTTGATTGGCAAGATTACGTAGAATTTGACGATCGCTATCTCCGCCCAGCAGAAGTAGATTTATTAATCGGCGACCCCACCAAAGCGCAGCAAAAATTGGGTTGGAAGCCTTCAGTTACTTTTGAAGAGTTAGTTTCACTGATGGTAGAAGCCGATTTGCAAGCATTAGGTCAAACCTCACCCAATGGTAATGGTTCACTCCTGCCCCAAGACCTTGCTACCATTCGTCAAGAACTGGGTGCTATGCACTTCTAATGAACTCTTGCCAAGGATAAAAATATGACCTCCTTAGAGCTACAAAATAAACGAATTCTCGTCACTGGTGGGGCAGGGTTTTTAGGCCGTCAGGTAATAGATCAGCTGTGCAAAGCTGGGGCTGACTTGGCCAAGATTACTGTCCCGCGATCGCGGGAATTAGATTTACGTATCCTAGAAAACTGCCAACGCGCAGTAGACCAGCAAGATATCATCATTCACTTAGCGGCTCATGTCGGTGGTATCGGTCTCAACCGCGAAAAACCAGCAGAGTTATTCTACGACAACTTGATCATGGGGACTCAACTCATCCATGCTGCCTATCAAGGAGGCGTAGAAAAATTCGTTTGTGTGGGTACAATCTGCGCCTACCCAAAATTTACCCCAGTACCATTTAAAGAAGATGACCTGTGGAATGGTTATCCAGAAGAAACGAATGCTCCCTATGGGGTAGCTAAAAAAGCACTTTTAGTACAACTGCAATCTTATCGTCAGCAGTACAACTTTAATGGTATTTACTTACTACCAGTAAATTTATACGGGCCTGAAGATAATTTTGATCCGAGAAGTTCCCATGTCATCCCCGCCTTAATTCACAAAGTTTATGAAGCCCAAGTTCGGGGAGACAAACAACTTCCAGTTTGGGGTGATGGTAGTCCTACCCGTGAGTTTCTGTATTCAGAAGATGCCGCACGAGGCATTGTTATGGGTACACAATTGTACAATGACTCCGAACCAGTTAACTTGGGGACGGGTTATGAAATCTCCATCCGCGATTTAGTCACCTTAATTTGCGAACTGATGGAATTTGACGGGGAAATAATTTGGGAAACAGATCAGCCAAACGGTCAACCCCGTCGTTGTTTGGATACTGAACGGGCGAAACAAGCTTTTAATTTCACGGCTCAAGTAGATTTCCGGCAGGGATTAAAGAATACTATTGATTGGTATCGGCAAAATGCCGCTTAGGGAATAGGGAATACGATTCGTTAAGTACAAATTTAGAACCCCGACTTCTCTAAGAAGTCGGGGTTCTGTAACCCTAAACTACTACTGTGTCAATTTAGTTTCAACAGTTCGTAGTAAGGACTTTAGTCCTTTTCCAAATGAGGACTAAAGTCCTTACTACAAACTTGCTCATCTATCAATTGAAACTTGACGCACTACTACGTACTTAGATTATAAATCGACATGGACAAAGTTGATCATCAACTAAATAAGGGAAAATTACGCCGGACTTTGTTAAAAACTCGGCAGTCGATGTCTGTTAGAGAATGGCGAGAAAAAAGCGATCGCATCTGTAAACTATTACAAGCTTCTACTCTCTTCACCGAAGCCAAAACCATACTTGCTTATTTCAGCTTTCGCCAAGAACCTGACCTTAGTCCCCTATTTGCAGATAATCAATATCGCTGGGGATTTCCGCGCTGCATCAGTCAATCGCTACACTGGCATAGTTGGCAATCTGGGGAATCGTTACAGATTAATTCCTACGGTATTCAAGAACCCCATCCTGAAACACCAACTATCCATCCTGAAGACGTAGATTTAATTCTCGTTCCTAGTGTTGCTTGCGATCGCCGGGGATATCGTCTAGGTTATGGTGGTGGTTATTACGATCGCTTGCTCAGTTCGACCGAATGGGCAAACAAGCCAACAGTAGGAATTGTCTTTGAATCTGCTTATTTAATCCAACTACCTATTCAACCTTGGGATCAACCTTTAGTTGCTGTGGCTACTGAAACAGAATTTTATATTAATTCGTAATGGACTAACGTCCCGCTACGCTAACGTGATGGGCTTTGCCCTGCTACATTAAATTTGGATTGGAGGAAAGCGACGTGATTAATTTGCGATTGAAAAATACTAGAATGCCACCTGTGATGATGTACTTTTTATTAGGTGCGATCGCAATCATCACACTCTTTCCTCTACTGTGGCTGATCAGCACTGCTTTAAAATCACCCACAGAAAATATTTTTCAATCGCCACCGCAGTTATTACCCAGTCAACCTACCTTAGAAAACTTCTCTAAGGTGTGGCAATCTTTACCTTTTGGGCAGTACATCTATAACAGTACATTGGTAGCAGTGCTGACTGTAGCTTTCAATCTGCTGTTTTGCTCCCTAGCTGCTTATCCTTTAGCACGGCTATCATTTCCGGGGAGGAATGGCATTTTTATTGCGATCGTTTCTACGATTATGATTCCTTTCCAAATCGTGATGATACCCTTATATATTTTGACAGTGCAGTTAGGGTTGAGAAATACTTATTTGGGAATGATTTTCCCCAGCTTGGCTTCTGCTTTTGGTATTTTCCTACTTAGACAAGCTTTTATGGGAGTTCCCAAAGAGATAGAAGAAGCCGCGCGGATGGATGGCAGTTCAGAATTAGGCTTGTGGTGGCATATTATGTTACCAGCAGTTAGACCAGCCCTAGTAACTCTCGCTATTTTCGTCTTTATCGGTTCGTGGAGTGACTTTCTTTGGCCTTTGATAGTCATTCAAGATGAAAACTTATACACCCTACCCTTGGGAGTAGCCAAATTAGCAGGGACATTTTCTCTAGACTGGCGTTTAGTAGCTGCTGGATCAGTAATTGCGATCGCACCTGTTTTGTTAGTATTCCTAGTTTTACAGCGTTATATCGTCGCTACAGATACAGGGAGTGGAGTTAAGGGGTAACAATTCGTAATTCGTAATGGGCTAACGCCCCGCTCCGCTAACGTAATTCGTAATTAAGACTGGTAAAAATTCTACCTTGCCCCCTACACCCCTACACCCCTACACCCCTACACCCCTAAAATTAATCGTATAAGGTTCATCCAAGGACTGCTGAGTGCTGGCTTTCATTGCATTTAGATAACGGTGGAAAATTTGCAGTTGTGAGAAATTGGGACGATAAGTAAGATTACCTTGTTTTTCAAACAGGGGTGTAGAGGCGATCGCCTGATAATCTGAATTAGATTGAGAGTTTTGGGTCAGCCAAGTAGATTCGGGGGAAACAGGAATCAAACCTGGAGGTAATTCCCCTTCTAAGAAGGCTAAAAGTCTTTGCTGACAAGTGCTGGTATTGATACCGCGAGCCTCAAATAAGTGCAGAACTTCCCCAAATGCCAGAGTTCTGTCTGGTAATAATCGCAGTAATTCTGTAAACAAGAAATAATCTGTATATTGGTGACGAGATTCTTCTAAAACTTGGGGATGTAGGGGTAGTACAGCTAAACCATAGGCGACACGACTACAGTTAGGAATGCCATTTTCACCTAGGTACGCATCTTGAATCATCTTGGCGTTGGGGAGTTTCTGCCGCAACCATCGATTGACAACGCCTAAATTCGCCACTCCACCACTTAAAATTGCTTGGTTAATTGCTTCAGTGGGAATACCACGCGCTACTAATAACTTATTGAGTTCCCGGTTGAGGCGACGGACAAAGGGGACAAATACTTGAGTTTCTAAATCTCGACGCTGTAAAATCCAGCGTTGATCAGCTAATTCAAAGCTAAAAGACTCTTGGCGTTGCAAAATTAGCTTTAAAGCTAGGGCTGCATCTAGTACCGCCTGTCCCAGTAGGGAACTTTCGAGACGCTGCTGTAAGAGAATCCGCGCCTTGATGTCTGGTTCTCCCACACGCGGTAATTCTAAATCATCTAAACCCAGACTTTCCCACTGCGCTTCGTCCAAATCTGGAAAAGCTGATTGCCATTGCCAAGGGTGACTATGAATTTTTTGGTTATCTTCTGGGTTTTCCCCACGAGATTGGCGGTATTTGGGCGGTAATAATAACTGACAGATAATGTCTTGCTCAATCCCTTTGCTGGCATAGGCAAAACCGTGGAGCATGAAATGATTGTGGGTGAGTTGTTCTAACCTATCTGGCACATCGACCAATCCCATTTCTGTGGCAGTTGCGCCAATATTAATCACAAGGGTATTACCGACGATCGCATAATCGCTGGTTTGAGCCGGGGTTAAACCTTCGTGGGTGCTAAATTTTACTGTTTCACCATTAGCACCATTAAGAATACTTAGTAAGCTAGCGATCGCTTCTTCGACAAAAAATACTTGCTGGGGATGTTGAACTAATCTACTTGTCAGTAAAGCTTCCCGCAGATTAAAGCGATATTGTTCAGACCAACTAGAGGGGGAGTTACAAATCACACCAGCAATTTGATCAATAATGCTGTGGAAGGTACTTTCATCTAAGCCTACGGCTGTGGCAATTAAACCTTGAGTTGTGCTATCGCGGTCTGCTTTCAGGGTTAAAAGTAACTTGGAGAGCGATCGCACTATCCAAATTAAAGGCCCAGCCGAAAATTCGTTAAATTGCAATACAGGTTGCCATTTTTGCTCTTCATTTTTATAGGGAATTGCTACCTGTAAATATGGTTTTAACTGCGCTGAATAAAGATGATTTTTCAGATGAGATGCGCGCTCATCGCTGCTGTCAGCCTGTCTAGGAGGTAAAGAAGTGTTAGGCAAATAAACTTCTGCGGGTAAACGGAAGGATTGCTGGAAGTTATTAGTTCCCGGTTGCTGTTCTGCTGACCAACAAATCGGATAGACAACACCAGTAGAGCGATTTAATAAAGTGGCAGAAATCCCAGTAGTCCCCAAATCAATGCCTAAATACCAAACTGAGTCTAAAGCATCATCTGCAATTTCGGTATTGTCGATGGGATTATCAGGAATGATCACAGAACTGTCGTAAGTGGTCGTTGGGACTTCCTGTTCTTTTTCAGTGGGGCTAAAGTCTAAGGCGGTTTCTGTTTGGGGGGTGGAGATAGGGTTAGCTGGGGAAACATCTAAAGGGGAGGAGTCCACAGTCAATGTATTTTCTGCTACTTCTTGATCTAATTGTTCGCGATCGCGTAGCCCATCGCTGACCCAAAACTCCGCACTTTCCAACCCCATTAATGGTGATTGTGGTGTCTGTGAGTTTGGTTCATCAAGCTTGGCTAAATCTTGGTGTAATTTCAGCCATTGCTCTTCGTTCAGAGCAATTTCAGGGAGATTAGCTAACTCAGTGACTTCTGGTGAAAGTAAATTTTCTTGGGGTGAAGCCGGAATAAATTGTTCTGGTGAATGTTCCGGTTGTTTGTGAGTTAATCTTGGTGGCTTTTGTTCAACTGTCGGCACAATTAAGGCTGCCTCATCCTCTACCGCAGAAGCTACGGCTAACTGTTCTAGAATTACAGGTTCTGGTGTCGAGACAGTGGGCGGCGGGGCAGTTTCCTCTAATTTCCAGCTTCTAGCCAGTTCTTCAATATCTACATCTGCAAATAAATCTGTTAAAGATGTGATTGTATCTTCATGAGTTGGTTGTATTGCTGGCAAGTCTACTGCATCTACAAAACTAATAGTTGGAGTTGGTTCTGCAAATAATAATAAGTCTGTGGACTCAATAGGCGGATCTGGGATGTCCAGGGGGTTAGTATCATTAAAAAAATCGGTATCTGATTCGTCAAACCAAGCTTCTGGCATCATTGCCGCCGTATCGACCTCGGCTAAAATATTTTGAGGCGCGATTACAGTATCAGCAGCATCTAACCCTGGTAACTCTTCAGTTACTGTCTCTGAATTTAATTCCAGAAGGGCATTAATAAAATAATTGTCATTACCAAACAAACTGGCGTAGATCAGATCAACTTCATCATCGGTTGATTCCCCACTATCCTCAGACAAAATATCTGGAGTAGTCAAATTCTCAGCAGATATAGACTCATCAACACCAAGCTGCAAAAGCATTTCATCTAATTCATCAGTCATTAAGGCCTCAAATTCGGCCGTTTCCAAGAGATGATCATCTTCGGTGGAGAGAACGCCATTGCTCATCGTTACATCTAAGTCTGCTGCGAAGATGCGAGATTCTTCGTTGGTGTTGTCTGTAAATAAAAGCTCCGATTCTACAGATAGGCTAGTGTCAGTTGACGGCGATAAGTCTGGAATAACTGGACTAACGCTTGATAGTGTAGCCGCAAGGGTTTGATTTTCTAACTTAGGGGTAGGTACTGAAGAATTAGATAAATTTTGTTGTATATGTTGCGTCAAATTATCCAGCAGACTAACGAGCAATTGTTCCCCTTGCAAACCCTTGCTGTGCATTCTTACCAGTGATTGAGATAAAGATTCATGATAAGTATTTACATTACGCTGCAAAGAGTCAAATACAACATTTACAGTACCATCCAAAGACAACAAACGTTGATCTAATTCTTGAGCTAGCTGTGTTAACCGCTCTGTTTTTTCTGAAGATTCCCAGAAGGGTTGACTACTAGCATCTGTAGCTTCTAGATTGCTGTGATGATTATTATTAACATCACTAGAATAATTTACTCTTGCCTCAGCCATTTTAGGCATTAACGCTGGTGCTAGGCGACTCATCAGAACTTGTAAAAATTCGGTAATGATTTGCTCTTGGTTTGCCAGTTGTTGACTTAAAGAGTAATTATGTAGTCGCCTTTGCTCTAGCTGTCTAATTTCCTGTGCCAAAACTGTCCGTTCTTGCAACAAGGCTGTAATTTCTCCTTGCAATGGCTGTATACAGGCGGACAATTCATTTTTGATTTGTTCGGTGAGGGAATGAGTTAATTCTTGAGTTGATTCTTGATGAGTTGAGATTTGTGGTGATGTCGCCTGATTCTGACCCTGGTCAATGAACTTCTCCAACAACGACGATTTTTGGGACTGTCCCCCAGACAAGTTTTGTTGAGAGTGTTCTAATTTCTCAGGCTCTTGTAGCTGAATTAAAAAATTGCGGGTTCTTTCTAAAACCTCTTTCGGCTCTTGCGCCTGACTAGACAGAAGCCTAGACAGGCGCGTACTATTGCTGTTCAGTAAGTTGTCAATATCTGCAATTAGTTTTTGAATTTCATCGTTGCGGAAAGTCACTTTAAATTACCTTAGCTAAAATTTTAGGTCAACCGATGGTAGAAATTAATTTACAATTACTCAAGTGCAAAATATAACTCAGTGTAATTGTTTGATAGATAACTGCAAGTTGTAGGGTTATGTAAATTTGCCGCAGGCCATGGCCATTTAGCAACATATGTTTGAGCAAGTAGTAATCCTAGAACACAAAAATATTCTCAGATTGCTAGTATCAGGTAGTTCTCAAGGCGATGTTATCCCCTTGATGACTTCAATAGTATAAAAACATAAAAAAATTCAAATCGCCAAGCCAGATTACTCATTACCTTTCATCTGCCAACAGCAAAAAATTTAAAATTAGCAAAAATTAGCAACTTTGAGTATCATAATTGTTGCCTAGTTATATTTTTGAGTAGTGCTGTTAGCAATGCAGGCGGCCTTTTTCCAAGATTACTCCTCAAGACGAAAACAGTGTGTAAGAAAGTACAGACTGTATAATAGTAGGTCACAATTGTTTAAAAAACCGCTCTAAAGCCCCTGCTTGTGTAACATAACTTAGTGTTCTTTTACAATTAAATGTATTATGAACGCTTAGGTAAAACTTAGCGTTATTGCTCATTTTATATAACCGCCTTAATAATGTCGTAATGGAAGACAATCCGTGGATAAACTCAGCTCCCTTTTTTCAAGGTTTACCAGAAACCTCAGTGGAGATAGCCCTTAACCATCTTGTGACACGCACACACCCAGCCAATCAAGTGATTTTATTAGAAAATGACTGGGGTGGTTCTGTGTATTTTATAGTAGATGGCTGGGTCAAAATTCGTACTTACAATCTAGAAGGGAAAGAAGTAACACTAAATATTCTTGGTAAAGGGGAATTATTTGGGGAAATGGCGGCATTAGATGAAGTACCCCGTTCTACAGATGTCATCACCCTAACCCCTACAATAATTGGCAGTATGCCATCTCAGGATTTTGTTAAGTTAATCTATGGAGAACCTTTAGCAGGAGTCCGCTTATCACAACTAATGGCTCGGCGTTTACGACAAGTAAATCGACGACTGCGGTTGCGAGAATCTGATAGTCTGTCACGGGTAGCAGACACATTATTATTTTTGGCAGAAGGGCAAGGAAAACGAGGTGAAACAGGAACAGAAATTCCCAATTTACCACACAGAGAATTGAGTAGTTTGAGTGGGTTAGCGCGGGAGACAGTCACCAGAGTATTGACAAGATTAGAAAAAAAAGGCTTGATTAAGCGAGATCAAGACAGCATTTGTATCCCAGATTTGTCAGCCTTAGAGAAAATGATAGTTTAACAAATTTTTCCAGATGAGTATTTTAGATTCTCTGCCAAATGACCCTGAAGAAAATCCATCCCCTGAGTCTCAATCTTCACCACATCAAAGGTCAGATCAGCCACTACAGTTAAAACAACCGCAATTAAAGGTTGATGCACCCTTAAGAATGGTAGAAACAGCATTTTTAGCCAGTGCTGCTAGCTTGATTTGGTTCATCAATTTTTACTTTCCCTTAGGGCCAGTGTTGCGGATATTCTTCCCTGTCCCGATCGCTTTAGTTTACCTGCGTTGGGGCAAACGAGCAGCATGGATGGCGGCTGTCACCTCTGGTTTACTCCTATCAGTATTGATGGGGCCAGTCCGCAGTCTATTATTTGTTATGCCCTTTGCATTTATGGGTGTACTACTTGGGGCTACATGGCATCGTCGTGTACCTTGGCTAGTATCTATCACCTTGGGGACGCTATTAGGTACTTTAGGCGTATTTTTTCGCCTGTGGTTGCTATCTATATTGTCGGGAGAAGACCTATGGATTTATATAATCAACCAAGTCACAGAACTGACAGAGTGGCTATTCCTAAAGTTGGGATTATTAGCTAGTCCCAATGTATTTTTCATTCAGATAGGGGCAGTAGCCTTGATTGTTATTAATAACTTTATCTACCTATTTGTAGTACATTTGGCCGCATCGTTGTTATTAGATCGACTAGGCAATCCCATCCCCCGTCCACCACATTGGGTGCAAGTTTTGATGGATTATTGAAGGTGACAGGGGACAGGGGACAGGTGACAGGGTACAGGGGAAAAGAAAGCAGGGGGAGCAGGGGAAGCAGGGGGAGAAAAATACAATGCCCACTCACAACTCAGCACTTACTACTCAGCACTCACCACTCACCACTCACCACTCACCACTCAACACTCAGCACCGGCTAAACGCCGCGCTACCGCTAACACCACTCACCACTCACAACTCAGCACTCAAATTGTATGATTCGCATCTATACCGAAAAAGAACAGGGTGAAGCATGGCTGAGGCAATATCGCGGTCATATTCCTCTGTTTGCTTGTGTTTTAGGTTTTACGGAAACTGGGTTGATTCCAGGAATTTCGGCAGCTGGTTGCACTCCAGAGGATCGGAAATATACTGCCTGTGCTGATGCTGAGTTTTTATATTACGGCGCAAAACACAAACCCCAATATGCTTTACCTCCACTGACGGCGGGAGCATCGCCTGTGCTGATTTCTCGCGCTGTGGTGGAGTCACTGAATATACCCGTTTATTTATTTAATGCTGGATTACCTCAAATCCCATCTATGCCAGTCATTGATTTGGGTGGTTGTCCAGCTAGATGTTTAAGTACAGGTACAGCAATAGAGTTAACAACTGTACATAACTTATTTAAGCAAGGAATGCTTTGGGGCGATCGCCTGGCGGATAAGACTCAAAAGGGATATCAGGGATATCTAATTTTAAGTGAATGTGTTGTTGGTGGGACTACAACAGCTTTAGCGATTTTAACGGGCTTGGGTATAAACGCAGTAGGCAAAGTTAATAGTAGTCACCCTATTTGTAACCACGAACAAAAGTGGCAAGTGGTGCAACAAGGGTTGGAGAGGATGAAAAGCAGAGGCGAATCTCAATCTCTACCTTATCTTGTACCGATTGATCCTCTAGAACTAGTTGCGGCGGTTGGTGATCCGATGCAGGTAGTAGTGGCTGGGATGGCGATCGCCGCTAGTCGTCGTTGTGGTGTAATGTTGGCTGGTGGGACGCAAATGCTAGCGGTTTATGCTCTCATTAGTGCGATCGCTCAGGCTTATAATTTATCTTGGCAACCAGCCGCAGTAGTTGTAGGTACAACCCGATGGGTAGCGGAAGATCCTACGGGTGATACAGTTAACCTCGCTCTGAGTTTAGGCAAAAATAGCAAATATCCTGATAGCCAATCTCCTCCCTTACTAGCTACCAGTTTGAGTTTTGCTAATTCTTCTTACCCCCAACTCCAAGCCTATGAACGGGGATTTGTTAAGGAAGGTGTAGGTGCTGGCGCAGCTTGTATAGCCGCCAATCTCACTCAAAATTGGCAGCAAGATCAACTTTTAGCTGCGATAGAAACCCAAATTGAACAAATAAATTCCTTTAGTGCATCCAGGTATAAACCCATACCGAATGCTGAGTCAACCCCCAACTCATAACCTGACTTTTCACGGGATGCTGGAAAACCCCTCTCTAAAATTATCCCCTACAACCGTAGAGACGTTTTATGCAACGTCTCTACATATTCCCCCTTCCTTACTAGGAAAGGTGGTTAGGGGGTTAGGTTTCGCGTTAGCTTTTCCACATAACGTGAAAAGTCAGACTCATAACTCATCACTCATAACCGGCTAAACGCCGCGCTACCGCTAACAGCACTCAGCACTATTAATGAATTCTCTCTCTAAGTAATTGTTCTTCCAAAGCTGCAATACGATTGTATGCGGCGGTTAATTGTGCGGTTAGTCTCTGTATTTGAATTTCTGGTGATAAATTTCTTTCTCCACTTTGGCGATTCATTTCTAAATAAACGCCGTCTATTAATACATCCTTGTGTTCTAGTTCCGAATTCAATCGGATCTGTCCTTTGAACTGGGAGTAAGTAGGATCGCTACTTTCCTGGACATTCTCCTTTGCTTCTGTTCTTGCTAAAGAGCATTCTGAAACAGCTTGAGCAACTTTTAAGTCGAGCTGCTCAATAAACTGGTAGAGGGCATCCAGTTTATTGCTTACAGTCAGAATTTGTTCTTGTAATAGCTCCATTTAATACCCTCGTCTGCACATTTTCTATATGTTATTCAATTTACTGGCAATGTTAAAAATACTTATGAATTATTTAATTATTCAAATCTTTCTGAGAAATATGACACATAGTTAATTATGTTTATACATGATTCAACATTTTCTATGGCTATCGCTCATTAGATATTGAGATTAATTAACCTTTAGCAATTATTTTTGGCAAATTTCTCAAGTTACTGGCTTTTTGACTTGCTTCAAAATTGACAAAAATATAGCCTAAAGGCATAAATTATTGCTCATTGACCTTTATGATTGATTTGTAGGTTTCTTAACATGAAGTTGTAGAAATCAACACTCTAATCATAAGGAAACGTTGACAATGTTAAGCTATTAGCTTGGAAAAAGAGTGGGCATTGGAGATTAGTCACTGTCATCTTTTACTCACACCCATGTTGAAAAACGAGGATGTTTGTGTTAGTTAATCAATAATATATTCTTATATATTTCTATATATGTATCATCTTAAATCTATTAATCGCCGGTCTTTTCTCGCCAGCATGGGTGGGCTAGCAGTTTCACAACTGTTAATTGGGTGTGCTAACAACAAGCAAATAAAACTCAACGTCCAATTATTAAAAGGTTCTATTCCTCCTCAATTAGTTGATAAATTTCGCAAGAATTTGCAACAAAAGGTACAACTTAAGTTTGCGCCAATTTCAAATATCCAAGATGCTTTTAAGCAATTGCAAACTTGGCAGCAGAAACCAAAAAGCAATGAAGATGCAGGATGGAGTCGCTTCATCCCATTTAGACAATCCCCAACGCCTACGTTAGCTAACTTGGTGACATTGGGAGATTATTGGCTGCAAACAGCAATTGAACAGCAATTAATTCAACCAATAGAACCAACACAGTTAAAGAATTGGCCTGGTTTAGATTCTAGATGGCAACAATTAGTGACACGCAACGACAAAGGTTTTCCAGATCCTCAAGGAAAAGTTTGGGCTGCGCCTTACCGTTGGGGTAGTACAGTCATTGTGTATAACCGAGAGAAGTTTAAAGCATTGGGATGGACACCACAGGATTGGAGTGATTTGTGGCGGGAAGAATTGCGATCGCATTTTTCTTTACTCAACGAACCTAGAGAAGTAATTGGGTTAGTCCTCAAGAAGCTAGGAAAATCATACAACACCGAAAATCTAGACGCAATTCCACAATTAGAAGCAGAACTCAAAACCTTAAACCAACAGGTAAAATTCTACAGTTCTAATACCTACCTAGAACCTTTAATTATGGGCGATACTTGGTTGGCTGTTGGTTGGTCAAGTGATGTAGTACCAATTTTAAGTCGTTATCCAAAACTGAGCATGGTTATTCCCCTTTCTGGGACAGCTATGTGGTCAGATTTATGGGTAAGTCCCAAGGGTGCAGCTAAGGACGATTTATCATCACAATGGATTGATTTTTGTTGGCAGCCAAAGAGTGCCAAGCAAATTTCTTTACAAACTAAAAGTAATTCTCCAATTGCTACAGATATTAACACTGCTGATATTCAGCCATCATTTACGAGTTTGTTACTAAATAGTCGTGAAGTTTTCGACAAAAGCGAATTTCTACTTCCTTTTTCACCAGAAACTAACAAACAATACGAAACTTTATTTACCAAAATCAAAGCATAACCATTTTGTGATTAAACTAGGTGAGTTTTTTTAAACCTCTATATCCCTCTGCGTAAACCTCTGCGCGCCTCTGCGTTTCAAAGGTCTAGCGGTTTGAACCTAACTTATACTGAACATTCATCTGGATATTACAAGGAGTAGGATTAGTCTGGAAATTGCAGGTATAGGTTGCTAATAGATCCCCTTGATAATTAAAAACCCGCAAATTATATTTGTCTTTTCTAGCTGTGCTACCCAAGCGATTAACAAACTCATAACGTTCTAGATAATCTAACAAACTCCAAATTTGTTGATTAACTACTAGGTCTACTCGACTAGATTCGGCTTGAGTAGTTGGATATGCTATCCAGTTATCTAACAACTTGTTCTCAGAGATTTCTTTTGCTAACCATAAACTAGGAGTAGTTAATCCTGTTAATTTAATGGTGTTGGCTGTAACTACACCACCTTTGGGATTATTCAGTAACTCTAGATTTAGAGGTGCATCTGAATATTTGGGGATTGATGAAGTTTCAGCTATTGAGGGTGTAGTTAATAACAGAAAAATAGGGCTGAAAGTTATAGCTATTAATGATAGTAGTTTGTGTCTAAGCATAACTAAATTCACTGCTAGGCGAGTAAAACAGTTAAACAAGATCCCTGTGCTTATAATATATTAACGTATTCACCTATACAATAAAACTACCAAAGGTTCAGTATTTGTGGGTGAGAAACGCTTGTAGCAGTTTTTGAGGGTGTAATCCAATGAAGTGCTGAGTTGGACTACACGACCAGTTGCGATGATCTGCGACTACTGTAGGCGTTGGCGTTCCGTCCACCGTACTAGGTCAGGGAACACCAAGAAATAAATTATCCGCAATTGATGGTTGGGTAGGGTGCGTCAGTATGAATAATTTCTGAGTATAGTTAGGTTCTATAGCACTGACGCACCCTACAGTTGGATATTTTGTCAAAGCACATTATTAGTTTCCTATCATTCGGCTAACTTGTGCCAAGGGTAATGGTTTGCGTTGAAGACTTTGAAAATGATCAATTTTTTGCAGTTGAGAATTTGCAGTATTAAAGTTGCTTAAATTCAGCAAAACAATATCTTCATAAACTTTATCTTGCGGAATTTTTATCTCTAAAATTAATTCTTGTAAATTATTTTGAGTAATGGCAAGATTTAGATATTTCAAAAACGATTCTCTTTTTTTAGAACGGACGCTGAGTAAATACCAATTACCATTAATAGGTGCTGGTAATGATGGTTCTATAGGTTGTACTGGGGGCATATTTTGCGGCGGTGCTGGAGGTGATGTATCTGGCAATCTTAAAATTTCTCAGAGAGTTTTAGTTTAGCAAATAAAGAATAGGAACTATATATTGACAAAATTGCCTAAATATGTTAAATTTCATCGAAAAATTTAGAGAGTAAGAAGGAGAGCAGGGTGGTTTCATACAACCAGAGAAAAAAATAAACCTAGCTTTCAAAGCCTCTCCCCCCGTGGGGGAGAGGTTTGGAGAGGGGTAAAAATCTCGGCTACAAAACGAAAAATCAAAACTTATAGATTTTTCTTTTTTCGTATGAAACCACCCTGCTCCCCGCACGCAAGGAGAGGGGGCTATGATGTACCTCATGTGATTAGGAAACGCTATACCACCCATTGCAGAACAAAAACGGATTGTAGAGAAGTGCGTAGGCGTAGCCAGGCGTAGCCAGTCGCAGACATCGCCTGATGTCCCTCTGCAATACCCTAGAAGCCGAACTAAAACAAGGGCAAGACAGCAGCGAGAAACGTTGCGAATTGGTTTAACTCCTTTGCCAAATTTTAATGGTTTTATCCAAACTCCCACTCACCAACATATCGCCGGAACTGGTAAAAGTCAGCGCGGTGACAATATCAGTGTGACCTGTAAAGGTAGCCAATAACTCGCCAGAGTCAAAATGCCATAACTTGATAGTTTGGTCAGCACTACTGCTAGCAATAATTTGTTCATCAGGACTAAGCGCGATCGCATACACTTTATCTGTATGTCCCTTAAGAGTGCGAATTAATTTACCACTCTCCAGATGCCAAATTTTAATGGTCTGATCCCAACTACCACTTACCAGCCATTGACTATCTGCACTGATTGTCAAAGCACGGACAATGTGACCGTGACCCGTGAGGGTATGTAGGGGTTCTTTGTCTTTGAGATTCTTCGTATTCCAGGGTTCTGAGGTGTGCCAGACTTTGATTTTACGATAGCTACCAGTTACTAAAGTTTGACCGTCACGGCTTAACGCCAAGGAATGAGCAGCCGTATCATCTAAAGACAGGATGGCTTTTACCTGACGACTCATCAAATCCCAAAAGAAGATTTTTCTGTCATCCCCACCAGTGGCTAACATTTGTCCATCGGGAGTGAAAGCAACGCAGCGCACCACGCCATGATGTTTGTGCAGAATATCTATTAAATCTAATGCGCCTGTATGCCAAATTTTAATTGACGAATCTGCGCCACCACTCACCAACATCTGTCCGTCTGCACTAAAAGCTAGGGAACTAATTTCATCTATTAGTCCAGAAAATACCCAAGGATATTCTGACAAAGTATCGATTAAATCACCCTTGCTTAAATCCCATAACTTCGTCTCTCCATGACTACCACTAGCTAATATTGGTGTAATTATGCCGTTGTCATACTTAGAATTAAAAGCTAAACAATTAATTCCTTTAGTATGTCCTTTTAACGTCTGCCAACATTCCCAATCACCAATAATTTCTTTTTTAGGATGGTCTGATGATAGAGTCTGAATTGTTTCAGGGATGGTTCTTTCAACAACTATTGGCAAGATATCTTTTTTAATATCTTTTTTAAGAGTTAATGATTCTAAATACCAACTTAAACCCCCGGAATACAACAAGTTACTAGGAGCAACATACATTTTGGGTTCTGTTAATCCGATTTGATGGGTGGGTAAAAAGCCAGCAATCACAGCTTGTTTTTCACAACCCAACTTACCAGTAGATGGATAAAATAGACACAGAAAAATTAATACTTGGTGATGTCTTAAATCATCTTGAGTGACTGACCACCTGATTTTATCTTTCTTAATGCCATTAAAACTTTCGCCATCAGCAACATAAACTTGTACACTCAATTTAGGGTTATCTGCTAGCAAGTAAGTAAACTTACTTTCACCCCGCAAGTTACCTTCATCGTCTAGCACCATATTCTGCACGGTGTCTTGGGGAATTTTCTTCAGTAGCTTCCCTAGACGCGTGCTGATGATGCGATCGACTATTTGCTCACGCAAAATATAATCTTCCGCTTGCTGCTGGAAATATGTGGGAAAAGGGATAGTCCAATCAGGGGGTTCGGGATATTCAGGGGGTATGGGAGGCGGATTTTTCGCCAGGATTTTGGCTTGTTGGCGAGAAAATTCGATAATTTTTGCCAAAGGCTCTCCACAAAATGCCATCACTTCGCTGTGACACCCTCTAACTTGACTTTCTAACAAAGATAGATCGTAAGTTTTGGGTTTTTTCACACGTTGAAGGAAGTCAGCCTGTTGAGCTTTGAGTAAGCTAATCCAATCCATCTGCATTCCTGCGGCACAATGTTGCATACTTAAGGTAAGCTATACCAATGCAATGACTCAAGTTTATAACTTCTAGTTAATTAAAAATTCCGTAATCCTCGCAGTCTAATAGAACACAATCAAAGGTAGAATTTGCAGAGAGTATCCACCATAAAGGATGAAGACCCTTGATTGAGAACGGGACTGAAGTATTGAGAATTTAAATGATGTCCGTCAATTCTAACTAACCTTAACAATAAGATACTGTTGCCCTAGAAACAGTTATATTTTTAAAGACGAGTATTCGTTGAGATGCTTAGAAAGCCTCAACTCAACAAGATGATTTAAAAGTAAGCTAATGTTACAAAATCAGCTAGATATACTTGTAATTTGTCATCTAAAGATACATTTTCACCAATTTTAAGTTTTATTTTCCGGCGTAGAAGATTCATTCCTTAAGATATAAGCATCGTTTGATTCTAATTGTTTAATTTTTTTGTGCAAATCAAATTCTTCACTACTGACTATTGTTTCTAAATCGGCAATTCTTTGCTCTAATATCTCTATCGGTTCACCTGATAAGGATTTGGATGGTGATTTTTTATCATCAGAACGCCAGACAGCAACTGTACTAGCAACTGCACCCCCAATAGCTGCTAACGGGAGGATGGGGCCACTTCGAGTCACAGCCGAGAGTGGAATACAAATTACGAACATCCCAACGGTCATTCCCCAAATTTTAGAGGTAGCAGTAACCCTGACATCTTCCTGTGGTTGTTGAGCCATAAATTTTGCCTAGAGGATTTACTTAACTAGATTCGCACGATCGCCGATAAAAATACCTCCCACGTTAGGGTTAAATATAATTACGCCTTCACGTCTGATACAATCCTTTGAGCGTAATTGATTTTTATTCAAAATTCCTATGACAAGTACATCTCACATTTTCCTTGTAGGAGCTAGTCGCGGTGTTGGTAAAGAAATTGCCAATTACTTGAGTAAACAGAATATTCAAGTCACCGCACTGCTCAGAAACGAAACATCCCGTGCTGAACTAGAAGCAATGGGAGTTGAGGTAGTTTTAGGAGATGCTTTAAATATAGATGACCTAGAACGTGCCATCATCACAGACAAACCGATTCACGCTGTTATCAGTACGCTAGGCGGTTTACCTACAGACCAAGAAAAACCAGATTATTTAGGAAATAAGAATATCATTGATGCCGCAGTGAAAGCTGGTGTACAGAAGTTTGTTCTGGTAACTTCCATTGGGACTGGTAACAGTGTCGGTGCTTTGTCTCCCCAAGCTTTAAACGCACTGCAAACAGTCTTAGTAGAAAAGGACAAAGCCGAACAACATTTAATTGCTAGTGGATTGACTTACACGATTATCCGTCCTGGTGGGCTAAAATCAGAGCCAGCCACAGGTAACGCTGTGTTAACGGAAGACACAAGCATTGTTGGGAGTATCCATCGCGCAGATGTAGCAGAGTTAGTTTGTCGTTGTTTAAATGCTGAGAGTGCGAATAATAAAGTCCTGTCAGCAATAGATAAGAATATGCTCTTTACACAAACAGAATTTGTTGAGTTTAAACTAGATTAGTGGGGGACTGGGGATTGGGGACTGGGGACTGGGGACTGGGGACTGGGGACTAATAACTAATAACTATTTATCTATGCCAAATACTATTTCAATTACTGATTCACTAGTTCCTAATCCTGTACCGAAATCAACAATCATTCGGTTAGAAAGCATCTTTAAAATCTACGGTAGGGGAGAAACTGAAGTTAAAGCCCTCAATGATGTAAATCTTGTCATCAATGAGGGTGAATACTGTTCCATTATGGGGCCTTCAGGTTCAGGTAAATCTACAGCTATGAATATTATTGGCTGTCTAGATCGTCCCACTACAGGACATTACTATTTAGATAACGTCGATGTGGCGCAAATGAATGACGCAGACTTGGCGCATATCCGTAATAAAAAACTGGGGTTTGTCTTTCAACAATTCCATCTATTACCCCAACTCAGCGCATTAGAAAACGTGATGCTGCCAATGATATATGCTGGTGTTAATCCTAGCGAAAGACGCGATCGCGCCGCCGAAGCACTCACCAAAGTCGGTTTAGCCAATCGCATCAACAACAAACCCACTCAACTATCAGGCGGACAACAACAAAGAGTAGCGATCGCCCGTGCGATTGTCAACCGTCCCGTTGTCCTGCTAGCTGATGAACCTACCGGCGCACTCGATTCACACACCACCCAAGAAGTATTAGATATTTTTACCGAACTTAATACTAGTGGTATCACGGTAGTTATGGTGACACACGAACCAGAAGTTGCTCGTCAAACCCGGCGTATTGTCTGGTTTCGGGACGGTCAAGTTGTAAATTCCCACCTCACACCTGAAGAATTAATTCGTAATTCGTAATGGGCTGCGCCCCGCTACGCTAACGTAATTCGTAATACTCGCAAAGCGAGAAGCAAGCTACGTAATTCGTACTCAGACGGAATTAATTGCACAAATTTTTTCCTGTCACCTGTCACCTGTCACCTGTCACCTATCTACGCCAATGAAATTGAATTCCCTACTTCACAGAATTATTGCCAATAGTCTGTAACTTCGTAACCTAGTTCTTCTAGCATTTGCCGGAGTAGGGGTAAACTAAGTCCGATAACGTTGCTGTGACAACCTTCTATTTTTTCTACAAATAGACTACCAAAACCTTCTAGAGCGAATGCACCAGCACACTTGAGGGGTTCACCTGTAGCTACATAGGCTTGAATAGCGCGATCGCTAATTTGAGCAAAATATACTCTTGTCACCTGACATTTAACTATAGTGCGGTTTTGGTCAACATCAATTAACACATGACCTGTGTATAAATCGCCAAAGCTACCCCGCATTAATTGCCAACGTGCGATCGCTTCATCTGCATCTGCTGGTTTACCGTGAATCTTACCATTGATTGCTAATACTGAATCGCAACCCATAATCAATCCTGATGCAAACTGCGGTACTACAGTTTCCGCCTTGCTTTGAGCCAGAATTTGAACTAACTGTCCAGGTTCAGTGATTTGAACTTGTGACTCATCAAAATCACTAGGACGGACTATTGGTTCAATACCAACAGTTTGCAGCAAGCGTCTTCGCGCCGGGGAAGCAGAAGCTAGTACGAATTGGGGAATTTTCATCAGATTTTTGGGTAAGAGTCAACACTCATTAGTTACTCTACCTTGTCTCCAATGCCCAATTCCCCATTCCCCATTTAATACACAGAAAAAGAATTGACTACATCTTTCATCATGTTTTTAACTCTTTGCCAACGTCTTTCAGGAATAGAGGCATTAAAGGTAAAAAGTTTACCACGGCTCACAGCAACACTAGTCACGTTGTGCCGTTTTTGCTGATCGGGAAGTGTTACCAAATACTCAAGAATATAATATATTTTCCCATCAGATTCTTGTTCTAGGGCGTTAACCAATTCAGCCGAACGTCCAGAGTCAGCAGGTGCTAAAGCTGACTTACCCAACTTGTATCCTACTTCCGTTGGTGTTCCTAATTCTTTTAATGTTTTGTTCTCTGGCACAGGACTAATAATCACAGAGACATTTTCTGATATCTCAATTAAATCGTGAAACACAACATCAGGTCCATCGGCAACTTTTACCTGCAACCAGCCATTAGGGTATAAAAATTCATAGCCATCAGTTGTGTCTACAAAGCTTTTGAATCCGGCAGCAGAGGCAATATTAGGATTACTTAAGCTGAAACTTAATACCAATAGCAAAATAAATACAAGTCTTTTCCACATTTTTACAGTTTCCTTTCGGCTGGAAGCAACACAAGCAAGCATAATTTCTCATTTTCATTGTCCCATCAACTGTGTCGCTTCGCATTATTTCGCAAATTTTGTAGTTGAGGATCACTAACTATATGCTTACCACTAACGAATTACGCTGGTTTCATCCTGGTACGCTTCCATCAGATATTCTGGTTTGGTTTCAGCAAAATTGTTTGATTGATCAATTGCAACCACCAGAAGTAAGAGAAGATATTTATCTATATGTGCCAGGATCTAATTTTTTGGGAATCAAACTCCGACAAGGTAGGCTGGAAGTCAAATGGCGCAAGGCAGAACTAGGTATAGTTGATTTTAGTAAATTAGTATCAGGAAAAGTCGAAACATGGGCTAAATGCTCCTGTAGCGATTCCACCGGGGAAATTTTTCAACCTGCAACAGTTTTAGGAAATGCTGCTTGGATAAGTGTGCGGAAAGTTCGCTATTTACAGCTTTATCGAATTTTGCCAGATTTTTCAGTAATACCACTTACTAATCATGAAAATATCAATAACGGCTGTAGTGTGGAAATTACGCAATTACTAGTTCAAGATTCTCCTTGGTGGAGTCTGGCTTTTGAAGCTAATGGTGATGATGTGCGACTAATGGCAAATCTTCAAGCAACAGCTAATTGGGTATTCAATACTTACCAAAGTGCAGCATTACAGGCTGCTAATTCCTACGCTTATCCTCACTGGTTGGGACTTAATAACTAATAAATCTGCAACACAACTAGCGTCATATCATCAGTGTTTTGTCCATCGTGGCCAATAAATTGCTGTACCTGATCAAACAGGTAATCAACAATTTCCTGTGGACTGTTACAGAACCTACAAGCTGTATGGAAGGCAGCAACAAAATTTTCTTCGTCGAAGCGATCGCCACTAGCCGCCGCCGCATCAGTCAAACCATCTGTATAATAAATAACTGTATCCCCAGGTTCTAACTGTACCTGGGCATCTTCATATTGGCTATTCGCATCCAAGCCAATTAACATTCCCAAGGTATCCAAACGGCTAATACTTTTCGTCGCTGCGTGCCACCACAACGGAGGGTTATGTGCCGCATTACTATAAGACAAAACGCGATTGTGCGGATTATATTCCGAGTAAAACAGCGTTATAAAGCGGTGAGAATTTTCCAAATCTGCATACATGACTCGATTCAAGTTTTGCAGCACTCCCCCTGGAGAATTACCATGCAAAACCTCTCCTCGCAGCATTCCCCGCATCATTGTCATAATTAGACCAGCCGGGACACCTTTCCCCATGACATCCCCAATTACCAAACCCCAACGTCCTGCATTCTGACTACTGTTAATAATGTGGGGATAAATTTGACTGTGATTCGTGGGAATAAAATCATAGTAGTCTCCACCTACACGATTAGCAGGTTTACAGCGTGCTGCCAAGACAGCACCAGGAATCGCAGGACATTGACGGGGTAGAAGTCGCCTTTGAATCTCCGCACCAATTTCTAATTCTTGGTCTAGGCGTTCTTTTTTTCTCAGTTCTACTGCTAGTTCATCATTTTCAATCGCTACCGCCGTTTGATCTGCTACTAGCCGCACTAACTTTTGTCTGGTTTCTGTCCAGCTATATTCCGGGTCGCGGCTGAGTACATATAACCATCCCCGTTCTGTGTGCTTGACCAAAATTGCTGTGCCGAAAATCTGCACATCCGGCCCCAAGTGGCGGTGCATCTGCGCGTCCAAAATCCCTGTAGCTGTGGCGAGGGGTGCGCTATTGGCTGCTAGTGAAACTTGACTACTAGCTGTTTCTAAAGCTTTGCGGATGTTTTTGCGTTGGCGACTATCTTGCCAATGTAACTGCTCTAACCTAATTTGACCATTGGGCTTATAAAGAAACAGCGCACTACCATCAGCATCTGTAACTCTTGTCGCCATTAATGGAATCAGTTCCAAAAACTGATTCAAATTATTAAAGCTTCTGAGGGCAAATCCCAAAGAACTCAGCAAATCTTGAATTTTATTCTGTTCCCGGTGCAACCTTGCCACGAGTTCTTTGAGTGCTACAACTGGTGTGACATCGGTTGTTGTAGCACTATTATTGTTGTCAGTAGGTTGAGATGGCACTTGAGACACAGTTACAGTTAATATTGCACTGGAAAAATAGACATTAGATTACTTATACAATTTTTGCCTTGACATTGCTAAACCATATTGGGTCAAGATTTGTCACGTTAGCAAGAGTAAAAAGACGTAAGACATAACTCGATACAAGTATTGCATTGGGTTATAAAACTTATATCTCAAGAGAGGAATGTTAATAAATGCAGTTTTAGGCAAAAATTGCTCCGTAAAAATCAGCAATTATCCTTCTCTATGGGAAAAAAGTTTACCCTTACACATCACAATTAGCAAATCATACATCTTTAGATATAGAAATTCCGAACTATTCAGACGTTTTTTGATGAATTCAAAAAAGAACTATAAATGTTGATAACACATAAATGCAAAAAAGCACATCATGCCATACCTAACTCGCATTTCTCACAAACAGTAGGGGCTGGTTCACAGATATGCTCTAATCATTCACTAATATTTCACTCAACCCACCCCTACAGACTCTGGACTGAGGTGGCAATAATTGGTAATAAATCCGGGCTAAGTGCAGTATTAGTGGGAAATTTTAGCTTGAACTAGAAAAATGGGGCATTGGGCATTGGGGTAGATTGACATCCTCCCACCGCTAACCCTTGCGGGTGTAGCGGGGGATTCCTAAGACTCACGACTTAGGTTTCTGTTTCTTCCCATTACTGGTTTTTCGCAACTGCCCTTTAGACTTATGCCTATCAGGTCTTATGTTCGCTCCACAGACTGTAACGGTGTGTCCCACCGCCAAAATATTTCGACTGGCGTTGATATCCCTGTCGTGGTGTGTTCCGCAGTTGGGACAGTCCCACTCTCTGATATTCAACGGCAGTTTATCAACAATATGTCCGCAGTTGCCACAGCGTTTAGAACTGGGAAACCATCGGTCAATTTTTACCAAGTTTCGACCATACCACTTGGCTTTGTATTCCAGTTGCCTCACCAACTCGCCCCATGCAGCATCACTGATAGCACGGGCAAGTTTGGGATTCTTGACCATATTCTTAACTGCCAAATCCTCAACCACTATCGTTTGGTTTTCACGAATCAGTCGAGCTGTCAGTTTGTGGGTATAGTCTTTTCTGGAATCAGAGATTTTAGCTCGTCGCTCACCCCGTTGTCTGTCGTTGCTACGCAACAACTCGACTCAGGGGTGAAGCTTCTCGCTTCCATTCCTCTCACCGCCAAACTGCGTTGTGGCGGGAGTCTCCTGGGGGTGTTAGATGATTCTGCCTTCTGCCTCCTGCCGTTATTTTTGACTTTTGAATTTTGAATTTTGAATTCCGCTACGCGGTGCTAGCCACTCAATAGGGCTTCGACAAATTCATAACTAGAGAAAGGACGTAGGTCTTCCATTCCTTCGCCTGCACCAATAAAACGGATGGGTAAGCCTAGCTGTTGAACTACTGCGAGGGCTACGCCTCCCTTAGCCGTTCCATCGAGTTTAGTTAAGACTACGCCACTGAGTTGAGCGGCTTGGGAGAAGACTTCAGCTTGTCGCAATCCATTTTGACCTAAAGTAGCATCTAAAACCAAAAGTGATTCTATTTTGGCATTAGGGGCTTTTTTGTCGATAATTCGCCGGATTTTACTGAGTTCATCCATTAAATTTTTCTTATTTTGCAGTCTACCGGCGGTGTCCACCAAAAGTAATTCGGTTTCTCTGGCTTGAGCAGCTGCGATCGCATCAAATACCACGGCTGCCGGGTCAGTATTTTTACCAGGGTTGGCAATTACTTCTACACCACTTCTAGCACCCCAAACTTTTACCTGTTCTACCGCCGCCGCCCGGAAAGTATCGGCTGCGCCAATTAAGCATCGATAGCCAGATTTTTGGGCTAGGTGAGAAATTTTACCGATGGTGGTGGTTTTGCCTGCACCATTCACCCCAGTGATTAACCAAATATTTAGGGTATCCTTTTCGGGGGCAAAGCTGGCTGTATGGGTGGTCTTGAGGGGTGCTTCTAGCATATCCCGCAAGATTTGTTTTAAGTAGGCGATCGCTTCTTCTGGTGGTGTAACTTCTGAGAGCAGTTTTTTCTGGAGCGCACTGATAATATAATCAGTTGCCTCTACACCTACATCCGCTTGTAGCAGTAACGCCTCAATTTCTGTGACAGCCGCTTGGTTGAGTGGCCCTTGCCCAACAATTGCCTTCAGTTGGTTAAGGATATTTCGACGGGTTTTATCTAATCCTTCCCGCAGCTTTTTCAGCCAGGTAATTTCTTCAATAGAAATATCTTCCGGCCGCCTACCTTGTGATGCTAATACTTCAGCTGACCAAACAAATCCGTCATCAAAATCTAATCCAGGAATTGCTTCTACCGCTTCCGTTGTAGTCTCTACTGGTTGCACTACTTCGGGTTCAGGTACTTCAATCGCGCTGGCAATGAGTCGTTCCTGCTTGGCTGCTTGTTCTGCTGCTGCCCTTTCTAAAAAGGATAAAGTTGCAGGTTTTGCCGTTTCTTGGGTAATTTCTGGCTCTGTTAAAGTTTCGACAACAGTTGCAGTTTCTTCTACTATTTCTGGTGTATTAACAATTATTTCTGGAGACTCTTCAGTAGCTACTTCTGCTTCTGGGGTAGTTTCTGTAACTTCAGTTATAGCAGTTGTAGTTGCTTCAACTTCAGGCGTTTCCTCTGGTGTGGAAACATCTGTTAAGTCTGGTTGAGGCTGTTGTTTCTCTTGGATATTTTTATAAGCAGCTTTAGCAAACGCCAACAAGTCGGCCGTTGAGTCTGGCGCAGCGTCTGCTGTTGTTGGTGACGTTGCGGCTGACTCTGGTTGGGGTTCTTGTATCGGAGGTGTTTCTGCTGGTTGTGTATTCGGGGAATTTTTATCTTGACGATTGAACCAATTAAAAACCATTGCAGCTAGCGGTGTTAGTTGTTCTGTGAGGTAGGAGCTATGCGTTTATGAGTTAGAAGCTATGAGTTTAATTTAACTTGTTACTCTGATGTGGTGTGAAAACCTCCGGGTTATCCTCACCTGTTCGTCCTCCTCACTACCCACTCACAACTTACCACTCATGATGGTTCTTTTCGTGAACGTCTATGACTTTTGACTTTTTACTTCCCTCGTTCGCGTAGCGTCCCGTAGGGAAGCGACTTGACTTCCGCCCTGTGGGACTATGCAGGTTGTTTTTGCTCTGTGACTCGGCGCAGAACACCGTTAATAAACCTATGGCCTTCATCGCCACTGTAGCGTTTTGCTAGCTCTACAGCTTCATTAATGGCTACTCTATCTGGGAGATTGAAGAAGAGCATTTCTGACACAGCAATTCGCAGAATATCCCGATCAATTTGGGCTAAACGGGTAACTTGCCAATCTACTAAAGCCAAGGAAATTTGTTCATCAATGATAATGCGATGTTCGTTGATGATTTGGACAAGTTTGATGGCATATTTACCGACTTCCCGATCCTGATTGGCTAGCTGAATTAATTCAGGAAACTCTAGGGCTGCGCCTAACTGATTAATGGCCGTTTGGGTACATTCGATCGCCTCTTTGAGCATAGTTCTGGCAGTATTCAAGTCAGAGGCGCGAGTTTCACTAGTTAAAAGGCGATCGTGACTGCGTTGTAGCTCCCCAGTGGCGTTGTCTAAGCTATCTTGTACTTCTGCTCTAAGGGTACGGACTGTTGCTAACACCAGCTTGGGTAGGTGTTCTTCAGTCAATTTTTTGGGATTAACTGGTAACTGGCTCAGGCTTAAAAGTGCCAGTTCACGGGCTATTTGTTGAGGTTTACGGTCTTGCATAAAAATTTAACTGTTTCAGTAGTAATGTAATTTCAGAGTTACAAATCTATCAATTTTTATTGAGCCAAACAACCATATTATTCTGTTTGGCTACAAATTTACCGGATTATTTTTATGTTTCTTCGATCGGGATGATGGGATGCTGGATGTCAGTAGTTGACTTTTCTAGTTTTTGTTCTTTGGCGATCGCTAGAGGGGATAAGGGTGTATTGGGGGTGACAATCCCTCCAGAGACTATTACTTTAAAGGCATCTTCCACCGAAATAGACAGGTTGACTACATCATCTTCTGGAACTACGGCATACCATCCTGTGGTCGGGTTGGGGGTGCTGGGGATGAAAATACTTAACATGGGGCGAGACATTTGGGCTTGAATTTCATTCCCGATCGCACCTGTGACAAAAGCGATCGCCCATATTCCTTTGCGGGGATACTCTACTAAAATAACCCGCCGAAATTTGTTGTTAGAGTCTTTAAGGAGAGTTTCCAAAAGCTGTTTCAGCGTTTTGTATACCTGACCAGCTAAGGGAATCGCCTGTAATAATCGCTCACCAAAATCTAGCAACCACCGCCCAGCAATATTGCGAGCCATCAACCCAATCAACAGAATACTGAGTAATGGTACAGCTAGCCCTACCGCTAAATTCAGGAAATTTACTAGAATCGGGTGTAACCCATCAAAGGGATTTAGTTGTTTAGGAACTTGAGTAAGAAAGTTGATTACCCAATTAGCAATGGTAATCGTTAGCCAGATAGTCGTTGCTAGTGGAATCACTACCAACAACCCAGCAATTAAGTCATTCTTCAAGTCCTGTTTTAGACGGTCAATTCCCAAGCCCCTATTCTCCTTCTTTAGAATAGTGGAAGTTTCTTTATTCGTATTCATGCCATTAGATTTGTCCAATGATTAAGACATAACTTGTGATATTTTTTACCGCAAGTTACTATCTTCAACGACAAGTAGTTGAGTTGTTACCATGACAATACGCCCTATTGACGAGGAAACTAGTTATTTTCCTGCAAAAGTGCAAATACGCACATCCCAACTAAGGTCAAACCAATTCGCAATTCGCAATTCGCAATTCGCAATTGCAATCAGTGGGGTCTTGTAGCTTGCTTGCCGTAGGCTACCCACCACTGATTGATTGTTCGCCCTTGGCGTTCCCGTTCGCGTTAGCGTCTCCGAAGGAGAAGGGTAGACCGCTAAATTTTCAATTTAGGGGGGGCTTGAAACCCACATAATTACCAATTACCAATTACCAATTACCAATTTGGTCAAAGCCAGTTGGTATTTGAGTTTGTTACTTTTCTTTGTACGAGTTGTAAACGATTGTTGCAAATATCGGAGATATTAATTATCCTATCGCGCTTATTTAAAAGCTGCTAATGTTGAAAAATCAGCGAAGAGCAGTAATTAGCGTAGTTTATTATCTTGATTTGCAACCAAGGGGGGATGATTTTTCTGAGAATGGTATTTAAAAATTTTAACGTATCATCACTGCTAAATAAACTCAGCCTAAATTAAGTGACTAACACAGGACATGGGACATCACCTGTCACCTGTCACCTGTCACCTGTCACCTGTCACCTGTCACCTATTCACTGAGGCGTTTCTGAAACTGTGTAGCTTACTTCTAATTGGCTGTGTTTATCTTCAGCCAAGGGTGCTGCTAGGCTAGGTGTGGGGATGTGTTTCATCTCCCAAGCTTTCAGCAAAATTAGGTATTCATAAAAAGCCTGTAATGTACACCAAGCCAAACCAGCGCGTCCGTCTAAGCAGCCACCCAGAAAAAAGTACATATACAAAAAGCGCAGTAAAGGTCTAGCAGGTAGACGCAAAGACAAATCTTTTAACGCCCGTCGTTTTTCAATTTCTGACTTACCAAAAAACAAATCTCGCCAGTCTACCTTTCCTTTTTCTAATTGATACAATGTTTCTCTAGCTTCATCAGTAGAATAACGGTTGTGTTTTTCAATCCAACGGCTTAAACCCTTGCTACAAGTGTAGTGAGGATAGGTTTCCTTTATGAAACTGGTTGCACCATCGCACACTTCCCGTTCAGTATGACCATAGTCTGTAAACCAAACTTTCCCATGACGGAAAAGACGCATTTGATAGCGGGGGTATTGAGTGCTACGGCGAATCCATTGATTGAGGAAAATCACACGTTCAGCAACGTAGTAGCCAATGTAGTCTGGGTTTAGCTTTGCTTGTTCACATTCAGCAAAGAGTTCTGGTGTCATTCGTTCATCGGCTTCGAGAATATACACCCATTCGTGTTTGGGGGGATAGACTCTAGCATCCAAGTACGTTGTTGTCCGTGACTCTCAAAGGCGTGTTGGACAACGCGCACAGGATAACGACTGGCGATTTCTACGGTGCGATCGCTACTGCATGAGTCTACAACAATAATGTCATCGGAGAGCATCGCCGATTCAATACAGGCGGCAATATCTAATTCTTCGTTATAAGTCAGTATGTAAATTGAGAACATTGTCTAAAAGTATAGTAATTTTGCTAGATGCTAAGTATCTTTTTATTATCAGATTAATAGTAGTTAAAGACAGTATAAACTATCAAAAATTGTTTAATATTTTATACTGCCCCAGTCAATCTTAAATTAACGTGCTGGAACTTTACCTTTAGGTTTACCACCTTGAAAAGCACCCATACCTCTTAACCCAGTCCAACCAATGATGATGTAACCAATAGCCAGGAGTAAGCTGCTAATACCAATTCTTATTCCTGATTTCCAAGCGTTGTCTTTAGCTTGTTTGGAAGCATCTTCCTTGCGTTGGCGAATTTGGGCTACTCTTTGATTAGCTAGTCCTTGAGGATCTGTTTGCTGGGCAATAAACTGATCAAGTTCTTTGGGATTGGCTTTAAATCTCTTGAGCAGTTCTTTTTGCGCGGCTGGAATTTGGGGACTCTTGAGTGCTTCTTGATATTTTTGCTCGTCTTGGAGTAATTCCGTAAACTGAGCTTTTGCTTGGGCGCGTAATTGTTCTAACTGAGCTTTACCTTGCTCATTGTTTAATTGCGCTTGGAATTGGCTTAACTGATTTTTTAGTTGGTTTTCTGCCTGTTCAGCATCTTGGCTAATTTGATTTACTGTTTGAGTGCTAGCTTGTCGCACATTGTTCAGGTGCAAGGGAAAAATCAGCAAGAATATTAACCCTAAGATGCTAGACAGTATTAAAACAGGAAATCTGAAGTCAAAACCTTTGGGGCCATCACTAGATTCCTGCATCCAATAACCCGTAAATAATGCTCCCACACCAACCAAGGGTACGATACCTCGATCAACTAGTGCGGTTGCAAGGTTGATTTGCCAGATTCTATTCGTGGGTTGGAAAGGTAGCAACAGAATCAAAAAGTCAAGCAAAAAGGACACAATTAAAATTATTCCCACCACTTTTAGGGTGAGAGCGGTATTTGCAGAAGTAAAACGATTAACCATAGTTGTGCAAACTCTTACTCAAGTCAGAAATGATGATCCTATTTAAAGTTACTGGAATATTGTTCCCATAATGCTGTTTGTCATGTGAATCTGCCTGCACATATTAAGATGGAGTAGATATATTTTTGTTGCCAACTACACTACAGTAACATTTGTTATCTGGGGTGTCTTATCAAAAAAGGCGTGTTTTAATATACAAGGGTAATCTATTGTGCATTGCTTTTATCAATGTTAGCGTCGTCTGTAGCTAAGATTCGTTCCCAAATCAGTAAATCCTCTGGACGATCAATATCAGACAATGCAGGTAAGCAAACATACGAGATATTAAGTTTTTTAGCGACATCTACAGTTTGTTGGAAAACTTGAGCCGTTCCCCAATTGATGTTAATAAATAATTCCGGGATGAACCGACGCAAGCCAATCAAGTAGTAGCCCCCGTCAAGTGCTGGGCCTAACACTAAGTCAAAAGTTTGCAGTTGTGCAGAAGCTTGAGCCAGAATTTGAGAGTTAGCGTCAGGGCAATCTGTACCTATGATAATTACTTGTGCGGCATTTTTCTGGAAAGACTCGACGAGCGATCGCGCCATGCGATCGCCTAAATCCCCTTCGCCTTGACACTGGTATAATAAGCTATCTCCTAACCACTCTTGCATCAGTTGCAAATTACCACCAGCAAATCGCACTTCTATAGATATACTGTTTTGTAATGCTTGCGCCTGAGATAATGTGTACTCAGTCATCTGTCGTTGCAAGTCAGCAGCACCAAGACTACCCAAAGCTGGAATCATTCGGGTTTTCGTCTTCCCCGGTTCTGGATAGCGCGTAAAAATAATGAGGTGCTGTTTGGCAGTTTTAATTGGTTTCAGAATAAAATTCCTAGTTTGAATTGACTAAAAATATATTAATAGCAATACTTACCATTCGTGTTAGCTTTAGCATTTTCTCTGCCCATTCTTAGTGCGCCTATAATCGTAGAAACATAGATACAACGCTTAACTTTACCATTCTTTTGACTATAGAAAGTTAATTGTCCTAGGGTTCTCAGTGATGTCTTAGTACATTCATCCTCAATCTTGTAAACTGGACATCCTTGGTAGTTAAATAACACCCGCCATGCTTGCTGTGAAGATTGTTTTGGGAAAGTAGTTTCGTTTTTCCCTTTGTTGTTTTTTTCTTGATCAATTTGAATATTTGGATGCAAACTTTGCCATAGTTGATCATTATTTTTAAAAGCATCAGGAATAAATTGATCGGCATCTGCTGCATGAATACTCCATTGTATAATCCCATTGTTTTCACGCAAGCTTAATTGGCTGGTTATTTTTTCTTTGGTAGCTTGGCTTTGGGCTTGACGCATAGCCCAAAAAACTTTTTCTTGAGCATCGTTAAGGCGGCGAGTTTCTACAAAAGCTTGCCAACTAGGTAGTGCTAGTGCAGCTAATACACCGAAGGCAAGAACAACTACTAAAATCTCTATTAGTGTAAAGCCCAGGCTAGAACTATGTGTACAACAATTTCTCGTATTGCTGAAAAGCCAAAAACGCACTGAATATTTGTCCAAAAAGTATGCACCCAAAATTAAGTAAGTAATAAATAGAAAATCTAACGTTTGTAGTCAGGGCTTTAGCCCTACAATATTTTTATTTTTTTAAATACCCATTTTTCCAAAGATAAAAGGGGCTAATTAAACTACTTATAAATAATTGCATTTCACAAGCAGCAACTAAATCTGTAGTTATCTTTAATCTATATTTAAGTAAATGTAATGATATTTTTCTGATATCGTTGAGCATATAAAGCAATAAAGCTAATGGTTTAATCCAAGGTTTAATCATTAGCATTCTAGTAACATAACGGCTTAGTCCAATACCTCTAAAAAACGGAATTAAATACTCTTTGTTTAACCGTGAACTCGGTATTTTATGAAATAGTTCCATTTCTGGATTATACCAAACTTCCCAACCAGATTTTTGAATATAAGATAACATTTCTAGGTCTTCACTGGTGAGCATACTACCAGTAACTCTACCTGTTAAAATTGGATTATTTGGGACGCTATCTAGCCACGCTTGCCGACGCACAACCAAACCAGCAGAAGGAGGAAGTAATTTTTTGGCTGGTTCATACTTTAAAGGTAAATCACCACGTTCTGTAATTGCTAAAAATGCAGCAACACGTTCAAAGTTTTCTGGCGGTTCTACTTCCCAATCAGGATGTATCTGACTACCATAAGCACCCGCTTGGGGATATTTTTTCGCAAAATTATAAGCAGATAGCACCCAATTTAATTGAGGATAGTTATCATCATCTAGAAAACCAATTAATTCACTTTTGGCTTCTTTAATCGCACGTTTTCTAGCGTATGCTGCACCCTGTTGAGGTTCAAAAAAATATTTTAAAGAAAAAGGGTATGACCAATTTTCTTGATAATTTTGAATAAGTTTTGCTGTGTCATCGGTGCTATTATTATCTATAACAATAATTTCCCAAGACAAGTTTTCAGTATGAATTTGATCGCGGAGAAGTTCCAGAAGTTTCGGTAAACGCTTTGCCCCGTTGTAAGTTGGGATAGCTACAGTAAAATCAATACACATAATCATCTATAACAACAAAAGCTAACTAGATACATCAATTTTCAATTGTGTTAACCTGTATAGCATTCCGTTGATTCACTGAAATTTAGGTTAAAATTTCCATGAATATATTTTTAGCTGCATTCAGCATCTCTAGCAGTTTTTGTTGTACCTAAGATTGTTTTTATAATTACACATCTCTTAACATTACTTTCTTGAGTGGGATTCCCAGGTTTAGCCACAGCGACAGAAACAATTAACCCTTTAGTGCCTAGTTTGCTAGTTTGCACAGATGTGATACTATCACTCTTTGTCTTTACTAACAGATCCAATGCACCAGTATGGTCAAAAGTAATTGTTTGTGGCTTGCTAGTGGCAGTGAATGTAGGATTAGAAGCGTAAGTTACCGAACTGCTGCTAGTGTTTTCACTGGTAATATTTGTACCAATGACAATTTGCCCTGGGCTAATGTCTAAATTTTCGCCTAAAGGTCGCCAGATGTTAGAGTCACTAGGGAGAATATAGCCTTGGGGATGAGGATAAATAGCAACTTGTGGAATGTTATTATCAGTTTTAAAACTAACACTGTAGCGGCGTTTTTGTTTTGTAGCTTCATTTTGAGCATCTCGGATAGCAGACAAAACAACATCATTAGCTTTACTAGCTCTTTGTCTATTTACAAACGCTATCCAATTAGGTGCTGCGATCGCTGCTAAAACACCAATCATTACTATTACTGCCAACATCTCCACTAAACTAAATCCAGCACTACTGTGAGTAGTATGTAAATATATTTTTTGTTGTGCTTTCAATTTATTTCCAATTGGTTTATTTATCGCATTTTCTAAAAATAGGCTATACATAAAAGGTTGGTTTTTATTAATGAAATTAAACAACTAAGCAGATAAATGGTAATCAATCATTAATCGATATTTATTAACTGCATATTATCTAATTTTGGGATTAAAAATATGCAGTTAAATTTATTTAGTAAACAAGTATCCTATTCCTTGCACTCTTATACTTGACTGGGGAAAATAAGATTTGATACTATCCTGATTGTCATCAAAATCGAAATTATTACTCTGAATACGAGCTAGGGCATTACCACGCAAATAAACTTCTGCTACAGTTTTAGCTGAATCTACGCAGACATAAAAACCGCGTGTTTTAACGTTATCTGTAGCAACATCATCTCCACTACCAGAAAATTTTGGTACTAACTCACCATTTGCACAAGTTGGTGTAGGGTTATTCGTAGTACCTGTAGTAGTTTGATCAATGTAATCAACCAAAGGTAAAACCTGTTGCTCATAAGTTTCATCAGTCTTCTTCGTCCATTTATTCATCTTGGCTTCAAGATTTCCTTCATTATCCAGACTAAACATCTGAAAGCCTGTGTCTCTAGTATTGTTTTTTTCTGTATCAGTTAATCCATACCCATTACTAATTTGAAATCTACCAATTCTAGCTGCTTTAGACCAAGTAGTATTATCATCTTTAATCACATAATAGGCAACTAAAGAGTAGACAAAAGTATCATCTTTTTCAGATGTAGTTGTTTTAGTTCCATCTGGGTTATCTGTAGTTGTTGTTTTAGCAACTAATCCCTGGGGAATATATTGTCGTTTCCAAAATACGAGTACAGGAAAATATTTATCTTTTTTATCATAATGAGGTAGTTCATCTCTAATTTCTTTGATGCCCTTAGCGTTGTAAATATATACCGACTGCTGCAAATCTCGTCCAATATAATCCAGTGCTGCTTTGATATCTTGCTCAGTAGTGGCTTTAGCTTGTTCTTTACGATCATTGTCCATAATGTTGATCATAAATCCCAATAAAGGCGTAATTACAAGAAAGGCGAGAAGAAGACCTACTAGTAATTCAATAAGAGTAAAGCCACCTGTTTTTTGTTTTACTTTAGAATATTTTAGCTGATGACTTAAAAGCCATTTAAGCTGTTTCATAATGTTATATTTCCTCCTAGAAATAGCAGATATTTAGCAATGAATATGAGTATTGCTATTTACAACTAGAAGCTGTATTGCCAGTATCTTCAAGCCGATCGCAGAAATCACTAAATTTTGTATTTTCGTTGGATATTTCTGTTGTCATTTCCACTAATGGCGTTTTGCGATCGCCTACTCCCCCTGTGAAGGTTGCTTGTTTATTAGGTGCTGTCTTCAGATTACCCCCATCACTGGCAAAACCATCTGCTCTATAAACCCGCAAGCCCAACTGATAGCCATTATCAGCAGTGCTACTAGAAACTTTATTGTATCGAAAAGCTTGAATCACGAAGTCTACACTGCTGCTATTAGTACAACCACCACCGTCAACATCCACACAGTACAAACTATTAGCAGGTGTAGGGACAGAACAATAAGGATAGGAAGAATCAGTAGTGCTACACGTCAAGCTTCCGATAGTAGGAGCAGGGTAAGTAGTTATGGTGTAACTGCCTCCTGTAACTGCTGGAGGTGTAATGATACCTGTTTGAATACCGTCAAGATAGCTTTTAGCAGCATCGCTTGCCCTCTCAATCCGCTTTGCTTGTACTCGCGTGGCGACTGATATGACGATCACAGGTGCGATCGCAGCTAGTAAAATGGCAGCAACCAGAATAGCCACTAATGACTCAATAATGGTAAAACCAGACTCATTGGATGGGGATGTTTGCCGCAGTTTGTAGTAAATCATATTTATTTTAATTAGATTAAACTGGCGGGATTTCTGAAATAGATATAGTTTTTGTGTGAGTTATTTTCGAGTATTTGACTCTAATTCGTAGTTAATGTTTTAGCACTAACTACGAATCTATAAGATGAAATCAAGGACAACCAGTAAGAGGACGTTGATCTGGGCTAATAGCGTATTTTTGCTCACTACCATATGAGGCACTGGGAGCGGTTTCATAGCCGCCAGATACGCTACTCACTTGAGCAGCACATAGCAAAGTTTTCACCCAAGTATCATCTCGACCCACTTCTCTATAAAACTCATTAGGATCGTTTGTAGAAGGTGCAGTAAAGCGTTGAGAGAACAAGTCTGGTAGCTGAGTTAGCAAAGCTACGTCATAACCCCAACTACGACTAGGAGCAGCATAGAAAGGTGTACGACCAAGGTTTCCAGTGGCGGATTGATAACGTTGCGGATACGCAAAAATAGTTCCTGTCCCTGCTGGATCAGCAATTACAGGTTGCCAGGGTGCGGTTGCATAATTGCTACGTTTAAACTGAATGAAAGAACCAAGAGCTTTGTGTTTGAGGTTGGTACTACCCAAATCCCAAGTTTCTAAGTAACGGACAAAGTTTTCTAAACCACCATTATATTCCCCTGTATTCCCAGTGCTGGAGGGGCGTTCTGGAGCATTACCTTGAGCAAACACCAAATTTGTTTCCGTTTCTACTGCACGTTGCATCCAGTGTGATGACATCGCATCTCCAGTGCTATTTAGGCTTGTTGTTGAAGTGTTGGTGGGATACTGAAGTTGTAATACGGGGACTAAAAGCGGCTGTTCTGCGGTTCTTGTGCCAGTTAAGGTATTTTCAATGTTTAAAGGATACTTAGGATCGTAGTAGATGGTTGGAGGGCTTGTAGATTCGTCTTTTGTTCTAAACCATAGAGTATTGCTTTGTGTGCGAGGTCGCTTAGTAGCATCTGAGGAACTATATTTCTCGTAGTCAACACTGTTAATTTTTAAAGGGTCTAAAAAAGGATAGTAGCGGACTTGCAAAGGACTACTCGCAGTACCGCTACCGTAGAGACCCAGGGGGACTGGAGCATAATTATCATCAAGCACTAATTTGTCGTCTACTGGAGACGATGGAACATTTTTTAAAGCCGTACTATCCTGTTTGGTAACTGTAAGGCTATTACCGTATCTCAAAAATGCCACACGTCTTGGATAACGTTGAAGTGCTGCATCACTAGAATCCGTTGCTGCCGATGTTGCTGTAGTGCCTGCCCATAGACTAGCTCTATTGAATGTATAGGTAGAGCTAGCAAATTGGGAATTAGGATATGTAGCGGTAGAATTAGCCGCCTTAAAAGCAGTTAGTTCTATTTGGTAATCAGCTAAAGCTTTAAGTAGCTGATTGGCCTTAATTTGGTTTTCAGAGTAACTAACGCCGTTGTAAGTGTTAGTATCACCAAAACTTCCATTCCCATTGAAGTCATAGCCAACAACCCAATCACCGGGTTTGCAAGCTGTGACCGTTAGCTTTGGGCAAATTTCCATGACGTATTCAGAAAATGTTATCCGACGCTGAATAGGAGTAACAAAGTTATTTAAGTAAGAACTTCTGATTAAAGGATTAGTATTACCAGTGCTTCTGTATTGACTATCCGTAATGTTGCGACTAGTGACAAAGTTGTTATCCCAGAAACCATTTAATCTAGCAGCAACAGTTGCAGTGATGTTGCTTTCATTTATATCTACATTTGTGTCTGTTATAGCACCATCGTTGTTGATATCAAACTTAACAAATGTTTCATTCAGTTGAACGTTGTCAGTAGCGTCGTTATCATTATTCAAGTCATAACCGAGGGCATAATTACCGTAATTGTCTCTCAATCCATAATCACCATCTTCACGGAAACCCAAGCGGAAATTATCAGACAATACCGTAATAGCATCTGCAATTACTGTTGCCGATCGCCAAGTTTCTCCAGTGCTACAGCTTGTAAACTGACCCTGACGACAAGCAAAATTAGGATCTAACGTTTTGCGTTTATAGAAGTCATTACCCCAAGTGTTTGATTCTGTAAACTCTTCTTTGGTGTGCTTGTTAAAATCCCCTTTGATGTAAACTGGCAAATTAGATGCTACAATCAGACCCTTTTCTTCTGCCTTATAGGTGGCATTACGACTTAAATCACTGCCATTAATCAGCATAATTCCATTGGGGCGGCGAGTGGGGTCTAGCTTAAAGTCAGTAGCACTTACATCTGGGCTAGTAGCATCACTTTGGTCTGCTAGTGCATCATCACGAGTAGCATAAATAATTCCACTGTTTGGGAGTAGGAATTCTCCACCAGTCTTAGATGTTCTCCGCAATAAATCTAAATCCAAAACTGTGGCACGAATTTCTAAAGGCTGACGAAATCCTAACTCCACATCATATTTTCTTGAGCCTGTGACTTGATCAACAGCCTTAATCTGCCTAGCATCCAGAAAAGCAGTTTCCATAATAGCACCGTGAGGAATGGCAGTATCCGTAGGGCTACTAATAGTGCCATCCAAAATTTTCAAAGCACACATGGCAGAATCAACGGCCGATTGTTCTGAAAGGGTAAGATTCTTACTAGCGTCAATTTTTTCTAAAGCATTCTTAATTGGTTCATTTACCAAGCGACCACTGGGATATTTCAATGCAGCTTGGTAGTCTAATACATCTCTATATCCAGTAATTGCAAGAGATGAAGCTGAATAGACAACGCCATTATTAGAACTACCTCCATTGCCAGTTGTAATGTTGGATAGTCCTGTTAAAGCTCTGCCAGGATCAGCAAAAGCAGCAAAATCCGGTAGACCTACTAAATTCTTAGCTGTAGTTTCGCTAGTAGGGTCATAGTAGCTACTAACACAGGCTATGGGTGTTTGGTAATCGCTAGGTTTTGTAGGATCGTAGAAGCCATCTTTATAGTGATAAACTGCCGTAGCCCGCATTTGCAGATATGGTGTCTTATCATCGGGCAAGCCCTGATCTTTGTTAGTAACACCCATTGCCATTGAATCTGCCCAGACTGTCTTGATTGTGTTAGTAAATGTTTTTGCAGTTTTATCGTAGTCATTAGGTAAGTAAATTCCTGCGCCTGTGATGACGCGCAAACCTCCAACTACATCTAGAGTTCCATTTGGTTTTTGTGCTGCTGACTTTTCCCAGAAGTCATCCCGATTTGTAATGCCTAAATCGTCTAATTGATAAGCTTGGGAAAATCGCTTGCGAGGCTTTTTATTTGCTGTTGTTGAGTCATCCCATTCCCTACCGGAAATCAGTTGTCCTTCCTCTGGTGAACTTAAAAAAGCATTTTTGGTTGTGTCGTACCAAAATTGTGGCATATTGTTGCCAACTAAAATGCGATCGCCCAAACGGGACTCTTTTCCAGCTTTTGATTGTGTAACTGGTTCTGTGGCAGGTAGATAAATTCTAGTTGTACCGTTTTCGTTAATAGCTATCCCGGTATAGTCAGTAGCAGTTTTACCATCAGAAGGAGCGAAAGGAAACACCCATAAATCTACAGGTCTTAGAGAATCACCATCTCCTTGAAGCGGACTGTTGGTTAGATAATCGTAATCTACACTATTAAATTTGTAGACGAGTCCATCATTTCCAAAGCCAATTTCATTCAAGGGAACGCGACGTGTCCGTTTTCTGAAGTAAATCTTTAGCTGTTCTTTGCGGACATCAACCAAATTTAAACTAGCATCAGCAGCCAAACTTCTATTAATTGCTTCTTGAACTTCTTTTGGCAAATTCAGGGGAGTAGAAGCTGTTAAACCTGCTTCTGTTGCTGCTACTAAACGATCAATTCGTTTAGCGTATGCCTCATCGTTGTAAGCCCCTGTATTACCGTGTGTAGCTGTAGGTACAGTTTTGTTTGTGTTACTAATATTGTCACTAGTAGGAGAGGTAATAGTATCGACATTATAAGCTTTGTCAAACAAATCTACTCTGACATTGCTACCACCGCTAGTTTCATTAACCCGGCTATTAATGACATTACCTGCTACCACAATCTTGCTGTTATCTTCTGTGTAGTAACAAGATTTAGGACTACTGACTAGGTAAAATCTAATGTTAGAACCTCTGGTCATAAAATTACCATTGGTAAAGATACGTCCATTCAGATCAAAAGCCGCACCGGGAGTTATTTCTAAGTCATCTTCATAGATAACTGCATTATTAGCTAGAGGTATTCGTTCTCGGTCTTGCTGATACTCTAAAGCAACAAAACCTTTATTACCAGAGAACACCTCATACTTATTACTATCAAGTCCCGTTCCTAACTCTGTAATAGGTATAGTAGCAGTATAAACAAAAATACTTCTTTTAAGTTTGCTTCCAACCTTATACCAACCTTGGCTACCAACTAAATTAGCACTAGTTGCAATATCACTCTGACATCGCTGACTAGTAGCTCCTTCGTCCATTGGTTGGGTTCTGGCTTCTAGGGGGCTTCTAGCTCTAGTAGCAGTAGGAGTCTTAAAGTAAATACCATAGATCGTGTAACTATCAAACTTACCATCATTGTCAGTATCTACAGGATATTTCCAAGCTGTCTTGAGAGTTTCTTCATCTTCTTGAATACCACTAGTACCGTTAAAATCGCTGACAATTTTTAACTGTATTTCATCACCAAATGTAAACTCATTGATATTGTCGCTAATGACTTGATACAAAGATACATCTGAGGGTGTGGCTCGTGGTAATCTAGGGTCTAGAAATAACTGTTCTACTTTAGCCTTAGCTCGATCAAGAGCGGGTGTTGCTGCTCTAAGAACAGTCTCATTTACCCTGACATTACTAGCATTTTTAGAACGCTCAAAAGACCGAAATAAAATAGCTGTGGTGAGTAAGACTACTACCAGAGATACCATCACTACTGTCGGCAAAACGAAACCAGCATTTTCAGTCCGCCGTTTTTTATTGACAAACAAATTCCGCAGCAGCCAAATAATTGGCTTGTTAATTGCAGATAAAAACTTCTTAAGAAGGCGTTGTAAAAGCTTTTTTTTTCCTTTGAATAGCTGGCGTTTTGGCGACATAGCTACTTTCCTGTGAAGTGTTTTACAAAAAATTAGAAAATGCTTTTGGTATTAGCAATCATGCCTATTGAGTAAATTAATATATCTGGCATGATTAGAGGCTAGATTCATTTAACAAATCACCCTGTGTTAGCAACACTAAACTTAGTAGCAACACAAAATATTACTATTTATTCAAGTTATATCATTGAAGAAGTTGACCATCTTATTCGGAAAATACTGATTTTCATGAGTTCTTGTAATTTGTAGCTACCCAAGTAAAATAACACCGTGAATTCACATAAATGTGGCAGAACTTTATTTTATTGAGTTATGATTTTGTAAATATATTGTGAATAGATTGCACTTATATTACCCATTCAGTAAAGAAAACATATCAGTTCAAAAGCAATTTATTAAGGTATCTTTAAAATTCACAACTTACCCGTAATGCAATATAGGTCAGCACAAATTGAAAACCCCGCTTTTTTGAGAAAAGCGGGGTTTTAATGTCTCAGGAATGATTTAGTATTGTTATACTGATTTTTTCAGCATTTAACTACCAATTTCTTAATAAATAGCCACTTGTGAGGAACATTAGACCTCACAATTTTGGCAACCTGGTATTAGTAATGATTCAGGTTAAGACCAGCTTCTTTGGCCATTGCTTCTATTCCTAGCTTATCTAGGGTTTTGATAGCTTTGGTAGATAGCTTTAGTTTGACCCAACGGTTTCCACCTGGCCACCAAACGCGCTTGCTTTGCAGATTAACTTGCTGAAGGCGTTTGGTGCGGCGGTGAGAGTGAGAAACTGCAAAGGCGTTATTTGCTTTTTTACCGGTCAGTTCACAACGGCGAGACATAATTACTTATCTCCAGATTTGGAATTGCTGTACAACCTTTCTATTTTAGAAGCTCTAATGCAAATATTGGGGTTAGGGTTATCTTTTTCAGGGAGATTTATAATAAATCCTGTAGAGACGTTGTATACAACGTCTCTACTTTAGTTTTGACGGTTCGTAGTAAGGACTTTAGTCCTTAGCAAAATCAGGACTAAAGTCCTTACTACAAACGGATGATTATTTGCTAGCTTGTTCTGTTAGCTTGGTAAGTACCTCATTTGACCTCTCAACAAAGGATTTCATCCCTTCAGCGTCAAATCCTTTTTGAGACATCAACGCCAAATCATAAACGTGTTGGCAAATTAAGTTTACCAATGGATTTGTTATTGATTGTCCATCACCTTGAATGATAGTACCTTGATTGAGGCTGGTGAGGTTTTGGATCAGGGGATGGGCAGTGTTTACCAGTAAGATATGATCTTCGGGGAACTCTGCATTCTGCTGCTGCATCATGGCGTTCATTTCCCGCAGGCGACGCAGAATTTCTGGTAACAGAACCATTGCAGGTGGTGTACCTTGGGGATCATCTGATTTTAACGCCTCGGTGCGGATGTTGACTTTGGGTTTATTGAGGGCGTTCTCAAATAACTCCTTAACAACCTCACTCTTAGTTTTATTGGTTGTGGGGTCAACAATTTCTCCGGCTTTGTCTTGATCAAGCAGGGTATTATCTAAGTCAGAGTCTACCCGTGTAAATTTGACATCCTGATATTCCCGTTCTAGGAAATTAATAAAGTGGGTGTCGATGAAGGAGTCTAGAAACAGGACTTCCAAGCCTTGGTTTTTGTGCAGTTCTATATAAGTAGATTGGCTAGCTTCATCGGTGCTGTATAAGACGCGGTTTTCGTGGCGTTTTTTGTTGCGTTCTAAGTAGTCTTTCAGGGTGGTGTAGGGACTGCTAGATGTAGCAGGTTTGACATCTTGCCAAGCGTCGCCTTCTTCTGTTTGCACTTCAACGGCTGGGGTTTCAGTAGTTGATTCCCCAAATTTGGCTGTGCTGCGGAAAACAATGATGTCTTCGACTTGTTTTTTAAATTTCTCGTCGTTGAGAACACCAAACTTCACAAAAGTACCCAGGTCTTTCCATGCACTAATGTATTGTTCTCGGTCTTCCCGGTATAGTTCTTTGAGTCTGTCGCCTACTTTCTTAGCTATATAATCGCCGATTTTGCGGACAGTGCGATCGCCTTGCAAGGCACTGCGAGATACATTTAAGGGAATATCACTGCTATCAATCACACCCCGCATGGGTACGAGGAATTGGGGAATGATTTCTTCGCAGTTATCGCTGACAAAAACTTGGTTACAAAATAATTTGATCTGTCCTTTTGCTACATCTACATCAGGACGCATTTTGGGGAAGTACAGAATCCCGTTGATGATAAAGGGATAGTCAGTATTTAAATGTACCCACAGTAGCGGTTCTTCCTGGAAAGGATACAAATAACGGTAAAATTCCAAGTAATCTTCTTTTGTCAGGTTACTGGGAGACTCCCGCCAAGGTGCTTTTTGTCTGTTTAAAACTTCACCATCCATTTTGATGGGAACTGGCATGAAGTCACAGTAAGTCTTGACCAGATTTTGAACCCGTGCTGCTTCTAAATATTCTTCTTCATCGGGTAACAGAGTCAGAATGATGGTAGTACCGCGAGTTGTGCGGGGTGATTCATCCAGGGTGAATTGTGGTGAACCATCACAAGACCAATGAACTGCTTGCGCGCCTTCTTTGTAGGAGAGGGTATCAATTTCTACTTTCTGCGCCACCATGAAGGAGGAATAGAAACCCAAACCGAAGTGACCGATAATCGGCTGGTCTGCTTTCCCTTGATATTTGTGAATAAATTCTTCCGCACTGGAAAAAGCCACCTGGTTAATGTACTTTTTCACTTCATCGGCGGTCATACCAATACCGTTATCGGTAATGGAAAGGGTTTTTTTGTCTTTATCGATCGCAATTTGAATTTCTGGTTCACCGACTTCTCCCGCATATTCACCAGCACGGGAGACCATATTTAGCTTTTGAATTGCGTCTACAGCGTTAGATACCAGTTCCCGCAAGAAAATCTGATGGTCTGAATAAAGAGATTTCTTGATGATCGGGAAAATATTCTCAGTATGAATACTGATAGTGCCTTGTTCTAGCATCATCTTCGTTTTATAAAATTTGCCTACTGTGAATTTTAAGGGCATAATAGTGGCGATCGTTTGCCCTATCAAGGTTTGTTTACCCCATAATTACTGGTCGGATTTCACTACTAGCTGGTATTAGCTAGAAAAAATTTATCGCAAAGCCGACAGTTTGCGAAGCGTCTCGTAGAGAAAAGAGCGCACAATCAATAATCATTGATTTAGTATAGGTAATTTTTGATGAAAATTATTGCCTGGCCAGCATTTAAAACCAAGTATAAAAACCCTTATAACTGGCTGTTGTATTCACATATGGTTGAGCATGGTGTGACAGTTGAGGAATTTACTGTAAGAAAGTTGCTATGCCAAAGATATGACATCTTCCATCTGCATTGGCCAATTGAAACTATATTGCGTCACCCTAACTTAATTGTGGCTCTTTTGCGAGCAATTACAATGTTGTTGGCTATAAGTTGGGCTAAGGTTAGGGGGACAAAAATTATTTGGACTATTCACGATAATTCTCCTCATTCTCTATTACATCCTCAACTAGCTAATTGGTTTCAGTCTAATTTTATTAACCAGGTGGATGGATGTATTAGTCATAGTCAAGTGGCTAAACAATTAGCAGAAAAAAATATTCCTAGCTTACAGAATATTTCTCATATAGTCATTCTTCATGGTCATTATAGACAGGTTTACCCTAATAAAATTAGCCGTGAAGCAGCTAGATCAAGTTTAGATATTCCCTCTGATTGTAATTTACTACTATTCCTGGGATATATCGACTACTACAAAAATATTCCTCATTTAGTAAAGGTGTTTCAAGATTTAGACCCCACAGATTGGATATTGCTGATAGCAGGTAAAGTTGAAGTTCCTGAACTAAGTAATCATATATTAACTTTAAAAGCCAATAGTTCCAGGATAAAATTACATTTCTCTTTTGTCCCAGATGAACAGTTGCAGATATATTTTAAGGCTGCTGATTTAGTAGTTTTACCTTTTCAAGAGATTTTGAATTCAGGTAGTGCTTTGTTAGCGTTATCTTTTGATGCTCCTATATTAGTACCTCATAAGGGATCAATGGCAGAACTACAAGAAGTTGTTGGGGTAGAGTGGGTGAAGATGTACCCTAGAGAATTGACTCCAGAAATTTTGGCTACAGGGTTAGATTGGGCTATTCAAGAAAAGCGATCGCTACAACCTAATTTAGATAATTTAGAATGGTCAGATTTAGCCAAAAAAACTATTCAATACTTTGAAGAAATTTGTAATATCAAAAATCAGATCAAGGGAAATTTATGAAAGTTGCTTATGTTACTACTTATGATGTCCAAAATCCTGCTAGTTGGTCAAAATATAATGGCGGAAACTATGGGGCTAGTAATTCTATTGCCAAGACATTAACCAATCAAGATATTTTGATTAATTATCTAGGGCCTCTACAGAAAAGAAAATCTTGGTTAACTAGAAGTAAATGGCTATATTATCACCACTTATTTAAAAAAGATTATTATAGTTGGGCTGAACCAATTGTCTGTCAGAATTATGCCCATCAGGTAGCTGAAAAATTAGCTCATTTAAATATTGATATTGTTATTTCTCCTGAAGGAGCAATACCCATTGCTTATCTAGAATGTAAACAGCCTATAGTGCTGTGGATAGATACAACTTTAACAGAATTAATAAATTTTTTTCCTCACATGAATAATCTTTGTCAGGAGACTAAAAGTAATATTTACAAAATGGAAAAAGCTGCATTGGAAAAATGCAAATTACTTATAGTTACCTCGAAATGGGCAGTTGAAACGGTAGTTAAAACATATGGAATAGATAAATCCAAAATTCATGTGATTCCTAGAGGTGCAAATATAGAAATAAAACCAGCCAGAACATTTGCAGATATTACAGAATTAGTTAAATCAAGGGGAGAAAAAATATGTAAATTAATTTACTCTGGGGTTGATTGGCAACGCAAGGGTGGTGATATTGCTCTAGCAGTAGCTAAACAATTAAATAAAATGGGTTTAGAGACAGAGTTGACAATTATAGGCTGTCAACCTAGTTTTGAAGAACCATTACCAAGTTTTGTTAAACCATTGGGATATATTAGCAAAAATCAACCCGATGGTTTAGCTCGGATGTGTAAGTTGATTGGTGATTCTCACTTTCTGATTTTACCTACTAAAGCAGATACTAATCCCCATGTTTTAGTAGAAGCAAATGCTTTTGGTGTTCCTTGTTTAACAACGAATATAGCAGGGATACCAACTGTAATTAGGGATGATATCAATGGGAAAACTTTTGCAGTCGATGCAGCAATAGAAGAATATTGTCATTATATAGTTAAATATTTGACTCATTACCACGAATATGAACAATTAGCTATGTCGTCATTTAATGAGTATTTATATCGTCTTAACTGGGAAGTTGCTGGTCGTACAGCGAAACAGTTGATTTTAGAGCTACTCTAAAAAGGAATTTGATAGGCTGTCTGTTTTGTATTCTTGAAGAGAGGTTTAAACCAATTCGCAATTCGCAATTCGCAATTCGCAATTCGCAATGGGCTACGCCCCGCTACGCTAACGCAATTACGTGTTGTAACGGGGATTTAAACCCCTACATTTTGTTAAAGTCCTCTCTTCGAGAATTGACAAGAATACTACAACTCTTTTGATTCCAACATCTTTACAGTAGATGATGAAACTGTCACCTTAACTGGTGCTTTGTTGCTAAAAGTTAGACCATCTTCACCCTTATCAATGTAAATTGTATCTCCAGCGATAAAGGTATTTTCCAATAACTTGGTAGCAATGGGGTTTTCAATTTCTCGCTGAATCGATCGCTTCAGGGGACGTGCGCCGTAAACTGGGTCATAACCCTTCTCTACTAATAAACTACAAGCGGCTGGGGAGATTTCAAAGGAGATTTTTTGTTCTCGCAGCAGATTTTCCACGCGCTTGAGTTGAATACGGATGATGTACTGCATTTCCTCACGGCTGAGGGTGTGGAAGAGAATTGTATCATCAACGCGGTTGAGAAATTCGGGGCGGAAGTGCGATCGCAAAGCTTCCATTACCCGCGTCCGCATTGTCTCATACTTGGAGTCATCACCAGACACATCTAATATGTGTTCGCTACCAATGTTACTGGTCATTACAATAACTGTGTTGCGAAAATCTACTGTTCTTCCTTGGGAATCAGTAATCCTACCGTCATCCAACACCTGGAGCAAAATATTAAACACATCGGGGTGTGCCTTCTCTACTTCATCCAATAGCACCACCGAATAAGGATGACGGCGAACAGATTCCGAAAGTTGACCACCTTCTTCGTAGCCTACGTAACCTGGAGGCGCACCAACTAACCGGGAGACTGAGTGTTTTTCCATATACTCAGACATATCTAGGCGCACCAAAGCATCATCTGAGTCAAAGAGAAACTGGGCTAAAGCGCGGGCGAGTTCGGTTTTACCGACACCAGTCGGCCCCATGAACAAGAATGAACCGATGGGGCGGTTGGGGTCTTTCATCCCCGCACGGGCGCGACGAATGGCGGCGGAAACGGCTTCCACTGCTTCCTGTTGACCGATGACGCGTTGATGTAAGTGGCTTTCTAGTTGCAGTAATTTTTGCCGTTCTGATTCCAGCAGACGATTGACCGGGATACCTGTCCACTTGGCGACGATTTCGGCGATGTCGGCTTCGGTGACTTGTTCGCGCAGGAGAGTAGAACCTTGGCTTTGTAATTCTAACAGCTTCGCTTCTTTCTCCTCGCGATCGCGCTGTACTCCCTCCAATTTGCCATACTTCAATTGAGCAGCTTTATTCAAATCATAGGCGCGTTCGGCTTGCTCGATTTGCACTCTTAAAGCGTCTTCTTCTTTCTTTAAAGCACTGATGGCTTCTAAAACCTGCTTTTCACCTTGCCATTGATTAGTTAAATTCTGCTGCTTTCCTGTTAAATTAGCAATTTCTAACTCAATTCGTTCCAAAAGCTCCCTAGTTTGGGCTGGGACTTTCTCTTCCCCAGCTAGAGATAGCTTTTCCATTTCTAGCTGCATCAAGCGGCGGTCAATGGTTTCTAGTTCTGATGGTTTGGAGGTAATCTCCATTTTTAATTGCGCTGCGGCTTCATCCACCAAATCAATAGCTTTATCTGGTAAGAAGCGGTCAGCAATGTAACGTGCTGATAAAGTCGCCGCCGCCACCAATGCCGAGTCTGAGATTTTCACGTTGTGGTGGACTTCGTAGCGTTCCTTCAACCCCCGCAGAATGGAGATAGTATTTTCCACACTGGGCTGATCAACATATACCTGCTGAAAACGGCGTTCTAGGGCTGCATCTTTCTCAATAAACTTGCGGTATTCATCAAGGGTAGTCGCCCCAATACACCGCAGTTCTCCCCGCGCCAGCATGGGTTTGAGCAAATTACCTGCATCCATCGCCCCGGCTTGATTAGAACCAGTACCGACAACAGTATGCAATTCATCAATAAATAAAACAATTTGACCGTTAGATTCCGTAACTTCCCGGAGAACAGCTTTGAGACGGTCTTCAAATTCACCCCGATATTTAGCCCCAGCAATCAAACTACCAATATCTAAAGAGATGAGTTGACGGTTTTTCAGAGATTCCGGGACATCACCATTGATGATACGCTGTGCCAGAGCTTCTGCGATCGCAGTCTTACCCACCCCTGGTTCACCAATTAACACAGGGTTATTCTTACTCCGGCGAGACAACACCTGAATCACCCGGCGTATTTCATCATCGCGCCCAATTACCGGGTCGAGTTTTCCAGATTTTGCCTGTTCTGTTAAATCTCTACCAAATTTTTGCAGAGCTTCATAGCGAGACTCTGGATTTTGATCTGTCACTTTTTGACTACCGCGCACTGCTTTAATACTCGCTTCTATTTTGCTATTGTCTGCATTAAAACCTTTGAGTACACGCTTACCAACACGTTCATCATCGGCAAAGGCTAACAGAATATGTTCTACAGAGATAAACCCATCTTTCATCCCCGTTCTAATTTCTTCAGCCTTATCTAGCAGAGTGTCTAAGCTGCGTCCCAGATAAAGCTGATCACTTTTACCTACTTTAGTTTGACGTTGAGTAAAAGCTTCTAATTGTTGCTGCAAACGAACTGGATCTATTTCCGCACGAGCTAAAATCTTAATCGCTAAACTAGTTGGTTCTTCTAATAGGGCAATAATTAAATGTTCAACATCTAATTGCTGTTGTTGATATCCACGAACTATATCCTGAGATTTAACAATGGCTTCCCAGGCTTTATCAGTAAATTTATTAGGATCTGTAGGCTGCATCTTTAAGATTTTGAATGTGAAACTTTCAGCGTTTGTAGTTTTAAGGTAAAAATTGCGTGATCAGGAAAGAAGAGTCTAGAGGTTAGTATTGTTACGCAGGACTTTTTCCAATTTCTACTCCCTAATCAGTAGTTCAAATATTTTCAGCGTGTATCCGCGTATTTATTTTGTGGTAGTCAGGGATATAGCAACTAAGTTATGGTTTTACCGACTACCTATTCCCTAATTTAAAACGAAAACACCGAGATGAGGTGAGTTTAGATAATAGTGTTCGGGAAAATATTTAGTTTGACAGAGGGATGGGGGATAAGGGGATAAGGGAGAATTACTTCTGAGTCCCCAGTCCCCAATCTGTAAATTACTGAGTTACAAGTTGTTCTGTTGATTCCTGTTTCACTGTTGAGCCTTGAGTACCTAGTTGAATTAGTTCTATTTTGTATCCGTCTGGATCTTCCACAAAAGCAATCACTGTAGAACCGTGTTTCATTGGCCCCGGTTCTCTCACTACTTTACCGCCAAGATTTTTAATCGCTTCACAAGTTCCATAGATATCATCTACCCCAAGGGCAATATGACCGTAAGCATTGCCTAATTCGTACTTGTCTACGCCCCAGTTGTAGGTTAGTTCTATGACTGCTGTGTCACTTTCGTCGCCATAACCAATAAACGCCAGAGTAAATTCCCCACTGGGATAATCTTTCCGCCGCAGTAACTTCATCCCCAAGACATCACAGTAGAATTTCAAAGACTCTTCAAGATTGCCGACCCGTAACATTGTATGTAGTAAGCGCATATAGACCTTTTCTGTGAGTGTGTTCACCTGCCAACATTTTACAGAGTGATTGGGGACTGGGGACTGGGGATTGGGGATTGGGAATACAAGGGAGAGCGTAACTCATATTCCAAGACCTTTCTTAATTTTGAATTTTGTTAGCGCAGCGTAAAGCCTTCGGCATAGCTTCGCTTAGAGCGAGTCCACGAGCGTCATTTTGAATTTTGAATTCGGAGCGCAGCGACTTGACTATTGACCAGTAAATAATCCAAAATCCAAAGTCCGTCTATTCAACATCGATTTACCTCATCTTTGGAAATCTTCATTTAATCTCAGCCGATAGTTCGCCTCAGAGCATATGCTAGCGATTGGGTTGAGCTAATAGATTTTGTGTGATCAACGGTAAGAAGGAGCAAAAACTAATGAGTAGTAACATTGTAGATACTTCTATTGAGGCAATTGTCGCCCGCGAAATTCTTGACTCACGGGGTAGACCAACAATAGAAGCAGAAGTACATTTGCTAAGTGGTGCTATTGGACTAGCACAAGTTCCTAGTGGTGCTTCTACAGGCACATTTGAAGCCCATGAACTACGAGATAAGGATAAAAGCCGTTACGGCGGTAAAGGGGTACTCAAGGCAGTACACAACGTCAATGAGATACTTTCCCCGGAGTTAATTGGCTTGGATGCCCTCGACCAAGAACTGATAGACCGGACAATGATTGCTCAGGATGGTTCGGCGAATAAATCTAACCTGGGAGCAAATGCGATTTTGGCAGTTTCCCTGGCGACTGCAAAAGCTGGGGCGGAATCTTTGGGGATTCCTCTTTACCGCTATTTGGGTAATCCTTTGGCGAATTTGCTACCTGTGCCTTTGATGAACGTCATTAATGGTGGGGCGCACGCTTCTAATAACGTAGACTTTCAAGAGTTTATGATTGTCCCCATCGGTGCATCTTCGTTCCGGGAAGCGTTGCGTTGGGGTGCGGAGGTGTTTGCTACCCTCAGCGAAGTGCTGCATGATAAGGGTTTACTGACTGGTGTCGGTGATGAAGGTGGTTTTGCGCCTAACCTAGAATCTAATCAAGTAGCTTTGGAATTGCTGGTGGCTGCTATTGAGAAGGCTGGTTACAAGCCAGGGGAACAAGTGGCTTTAGCCTTGGATGTGGCTGCTAGTGAGTTTTACAAGAATGGGCAGTATGTCTATGATGGTAAGCCTCACGCACCTACAGAGTTTATTGATTATTTAGCGCAGTTGGTTGACCAATACCCGATCGTCTCCATTGAAGATGGTTTACATGAGGAAGATTGGCAGAGTTGGCAATTACTCACCCAAAAGATTGGTTCAAAGGTGCAATTGGTTGGGGATGACTTGTTTGTAACTAACGCCACTCGGTTACAAAAAGGTATTCAAGAAAAAGCCGGTAACTCCATTTTGATTAAACTCAACCAAATTGGTTCTCTAACTGAGACTTTGGAAACAATTGACTTGGCAACTCGGAACGGTTTCCGGTCAGTAATTAGCCATCGTTCTGGTGAAACCGAAGACACCACAATTGCTGATTTAGCCGTCGCCACCCGTGCAGGACAAATCAAAACTGGTTCTCTGTGTCGTAGTGAACGGGTAGCTAAATACAACCGTTTACTCCGTATTGAAGATGAATTAGGCGATCGCGCAGTTTATGCTGGTGCTGTAGGTTTAGGGCCAAAGTGAGTCCTGAGTAATGAGTAATGAGTAATGAGTAATGAGTAATTTTTCAACTCAGCACTCAGCACTCAGCACTCATACACTCAGCACTGACTAAGGATAAAACCCCAACTTGGGCAACCCCAATGTCTCGTCCCAACCCATCATGATGTTGAGACACTGAATTGCTTGACCCGCCTGTCCTTTGATTAAGTTGTCTATAGCTGACATCACAATCACTCGGCCAGTTCGCGGGTCAACTTCTAGACCCATATAACAAATATTGCTGCCGCTTGCCCATTTGGTATGAGGATATATCCCAGTTTCACAAATTTTTACCCAAGGGGAATTACGGTAAAAAGCTGTATAAATTGTAGTTAAATCATCTCCTACAAGACCAGGATCGCGGAGTGAGGCGTAGACTGTTGCTAAAATTCCCCGCACCATCGGCACAAGATGGGGGGTAAACTGTACCGTGACTTCATGTCCTGCCAGTTCACTACAAATTTGCTCGATTTCTGGAGTATGGCGGTGACGGGCAACGCTATAAGCAGCTAGGGAATTATCGGCTTCCGCTAATAATAAGTGAGTTTTGGCTTGTCTACCGCCACTTGATGCACCAGATTTAGCATCAATAATTGCGGTTTCGGGGACAATTAAGCCTTGTTTGAAGAGTGGTATAAGTGCTAACAGACTGGCTGTAGGATAAGCCCCAGGACAGCCGACTAGTTGAGCATCAGCAATGCGATCGCGGTAAAGTTCGGGTAATCCATACACTGCATTAGCTGCTGTAGTCTGGTCGCTTCTGTTATTGCCATACCAACTGGTATAGGTTGCCAAATTTCTAAATCTATAATCTGCACTCAGATCCAGTACCTTACATCCTGTTTCTAGTAATGTAGGTGTAATTTGGCAAGCTAGACCATTCGGCAATGAAAGAAATATTACCTCACAACGTCTGGCAATGATTTCTGGGTCTATTGCCTCAATTGGCAATTTCACTGCATTAACCAGATGGGGATAAACAGATGTAAAAGGCTTACCTGTACTGTTCTCTTCACCTAAATAAACTAGTTCGACTTCTGGATGCTCCATTAGTAACCGTACTAGTTGCACTCCGCCATAGCCTGACGCGCCAACAATCCCAACGGGTACGCGTCTAAAATTACCCATGATCTCAAATCCTCATCCGCTTTTGGTTAATCTGTCGTTATCTATCAACTACTAGCTACCAGAGGCGAAACTGACAAAACGCCACAGAACACCAGCACTAAAGCCCAATTTTAATGGTATTGATGACTTGTGATAGTAGGGGACAGGTGACAGGTGACAGGTGACAGGAAATTAGCCCTATTCCCTACTCCCTTTTTCAAGACAGTAGAAAATTCCTGATGTCAACGAAACATTGCTAGTCTATATCTCTGTTTCACAAAAGAGCTACAATCTACAATAAGAAATTATTAAAAAAAATTACGATTACTAATTAACTCCCTGTGCAATTTAATCTTAAACCTCACCCCTGATTTCTTCCCTACCATAACTCTAGGAGAAGTAAGCTAGACTTCTACACCCACACTACACTCCCTACTACCTATTCCCAACTCCCTTTTTATGTTTGATTCTATTGATGCTGCCTTGACAGACCTCAAGGCTGGTCGTGCCATTGTCGTGGTAGATGACGAAAATCGAGAAAATGAAGGCGATTTGATTTGTGCGGCGCAATTTGCTACGCCTGACATGATCAATTTTATGGCAGTGGAAGCTAGAGGGTTGATCTGTTTGGCAATGACAGGCGATCGCCTGGATGAACTAGATTTACCATTGATGGTGACGAACATCACAGATCCTAACCAAACGGCTTTCACTGTTAGCATTGATGCAAGTCCCCATTTAGGCGTATCTACTGGGATTTCAGCCGATGACCGCGCCCGCACTATTCAGATAACTCTCAACCCAGCTACAAAACCTTCAGATTTACGCCGTCCTGGGCATATTTTCCCGTTACGGGCTAGAACTGGTGGTGTCCTCAAACGCGCCGGACACACGGAAGCGGCTGTGGATTTATCTCGATTAGCAGGACTATATCCAGCCGGGGTAATTTGTGAAATTCAAAACCCTAATGGTTCAATGGCGCGGTTACACCAGTTAATTGAGTATGCAAAACACCACAATCTGAAAATTATTAGTATTGCCGATTTAATTAGTTATCGCCTCAAACACGATCGCCTGGTATATCGGGAAGTGGTAACTAGGCTACCTAGTCAATTCGGTCAGTTTGACATTTACGCCTATCGCCACACCCTAGATAATACAGAACACGTTGCCATTGTTAAAGGCGACCCCGCTAACTTTCGAGATGAGGCGGTGATGGTGCGGATGCACTCAGAATGTCTCACCGGTGATGCTTTGGGTTCTTTGCGCTGCGATTGTCGGATGCAGTTACAAGCCGCACTGAAAATGATTGAAACTGCGGGTCAAGGTGTGGTGGTTTACCTCCGCCAAGAAGGACGGGGTATTGGCTTGATTAATAAGCTCAAAGCCTACTCCTTGCAAGATATGGGACTGGATACCGTCGAAGCCAACGAGCGTTTAGGATTCCCCGCCGACCTGCGGGACTACGGGATGGGGGCGCAAATGCTCATGGATTTGGGGATAAAAAAGATTCGCCTAATTACTAATAATCCTCGGAAGATTGCGGGGGTTAAAGGTTATGGGTTGGAAGTGGTCGATCGCGTGCCATTGTTAATTGAAAGTAATGACTACAATTCCTATTACCTAGCAACTAAAGCCAAGAAGCTGGGTCATATGCTGTTACAGACCTATTTAGTCACAGTGGCAATTCATTGGCAAGATGACCCGCAATTGGTGACAAAACGCTACGAACGCCTAGAGAAACTGCGCCATTTAGCTAAAGACTATGATTTATTGTTACAGGAAGAAGCTCGTCCATTAGCGATCGCTTTGTTTGATGAGCCATCGTTAACAGTACACTTAGGTTTTGACCAAGCAAAAGTAGCAGATTGTGATTGGTATCAGCAAGCTGGTCATCCATACCTGGCGGCTATTTTGCCGATTCTGGATAACTTAGCGACTTTACCTTATGTCCAGAAACTAGAATTTTTGATTTCTTCCGGTAGTGACCCCTTGAGTAACTTGCAAGTCCAGCTAGACCGACAGATAATTTCCAATGAGGAATTACCATCTGTGGTAGGCGATCGTTTAGAGACTCAGCAAATTTATAGTTTTACAAGAAAGCATGATTGACACTCTTAACTTACAGTAGACTTAGCAATTCCCCCTAACTGCAACCCCGGCGGATAACTACCGTCTTCCTTAATGCGCTTAATTTCCGCATCAGTAATCTGTAAGCCTAACTTTTGTGCCAAAGTCTGTACAATATCTCCCCGGTCAATTACCCCACCCACAGCACCCGCAGGGGTGAGGACAGTCACACGCGCTAAGTTCTCATTTTCTAGCTTGTTGATTACCTCAGCCATAGAAGTTGACTCAGTAACCGTGGGTATTTCGGTCAGAGGATGGACAATACTATGCAGAGTTTCGGTTTCCCATTGGCTTCTCTCTACCAAGCGCAAATCCTCAATGGCGACCATTCCCCGGTAACGTCCATCAGAAGCAGCAAAATAAACCTCTGGTGCTGTGGCTTCCAATAAATACGCATCAGCAAAGGAACGTAAAGTTTGGTCAGCATCAATAACCCGAAAGTTCCGAGTCATCGCCTCGGCGGCTGTTATTTTCAGTAAGGTTTCTTGTAATGTGGTCATGCGGTCGTAGGTGTTGGCGTTACGCACAGCAAACCAACCTAACAACGCAATCCATAAACCGGTGACTAACTCTCTAGTCAAGAAATCTACAACAAATCCCAAGGCGATCGCACTATAACCTAAAATTTGTCCCGCTCTAGCTGCCCAATGTACAGCTTGGAAGCGGTTTCCGGTAATTTGCCACAGTGCAGCTTTTAATACTTGACCACCATCTAAAGGCAAACCAGGTATCAAGTTAAACAAGGCAACAACCAAGTTAATTCTCGCCAAATCACCCACCATCATACTGATTGGGCTAGTATCAGGCACAACATTACCTCCTAATCGGAGGAGAAAAAACAACCCAATACTCACCAAAGGCCCCGCAATGGCTACCTGAAAGGCTTTACCCGGCGTTTTAGATTCCTCTTCAATCGCCGCAATCCCACCAAACATAAATAGGGTAATAGAATTAACTTTAATGCCTTGCGATCGCGCTGCTAAACTATGACCTAATTCGTGCATTAACACGGAAGCAAACAGCAGCAACGCCATGATAATTCCCGCAGTCCAGGCTGTGACAGTTCCCAATTCTTGGTAAGCTACACCAAAATTCAGAGTAGCTAACCCCAAAATTACAAACCACAGAGGGTCTAAAAATAAGGGAATGCCAAATAAAGACCCGATTTTCCAATTTGTTTGCATTACTTTAATATATAAATTTGTTATGTGTTGTTGGCAGACACAACCAAATAAGCGATCGCTGCTTGATCCGCCCTAGATTCTAGAATAGACAATCAAACTGACTTAAGCGTTTAAAAAATAAAAAAATATAAATTTATCCCGAAATAGCGAATGGGGTTTAATTCCCCGACTTCAACTGTCTTTAAGTAATGAGTAATGGGATTTATTCATTACTCATTACTCATTACTGACTTAAATCACACCGATATTAGTCAATCCCAAAACAGCCGCAACACCAATGATATGACCAAAGCTCATGGCTGCCAAGAATGTAGCAACACTAGGATTATTAAACAAAGATGGGAAAGGTAAAGGCATTTTGGGGCCAACATGGGGATAGCGAATTGACCACCCAGCAATTAAAAGCACTAATAAACAACTACCAATAATAATCGGTGTTCCAGTCCAGTTCCAGGTTGTACCAGTGTTAGGAACAGTAACTTGCACTGCTAACAGTGTTAATGGAAACATAGTTCTTTCTCCTGCATGAGTAGAATTTCTTGAAGTTATTAGGACTTACGCAGTGATACGAAGAATCAAGGGTTTGGGCGAGGGTATAGGGGTATAGGGGTGTGGGGGTGTAGGTGTTCAAAACCCTTACACCCCTACACCCTCATACCCTTACACCCCTTCTTCACAAATAACCTCTGTGCGTAAGTCCTGGTTATGAGTTAATAGCCCAGTTAATACTCCACTAACAGAAGTTAGATAAACCTCCCTCAATAGAAAGGTTCAACAATATCTCTTCAGTCGAGTTTGTTACTCAAAAATAGGCTGCACTCATGTCTCAAGTCTCAAGTCTCATGGCTGGAGAAAGAACAGAAGTTAGTATTGCAAGTTTTGGACTTGGTGAGATGTATATCATAGCCCCCTCCTTGCTTGCGGGGAGGGGGTTGGGGGTGGGGTTGTTGTACCTCACTAAAGCGAGAACCGCTATAACGTATTACTGGTATCCAAACCTATAGACGACCAATGTTAGTCAATCCTAAGACAATACCAATACCGATAACATGACCAAAAGCCATAGCACCAACAAATGCGGGGATACTTAAGGGTAGTCCAGGAAATTTGGGGCCGACTTGGGGCTTTTGAATTCTGAGGGTGAGCAAAACAACTATTACACTGCTAACACTAATGATAATTCCTACAGTGGGATTCCATTCAGGGGTGACTGGTACAGATGCAGCAGCTGCTAATAAGGTAGATGTAATCAAGGTTGTGTCTCCTATGAAAAGTTATACTCAGCACTTAGCACTAAGTTTGGTCAAAGTTAATCTAGACCTAGAAAATTATAGAGTTAGTTAGGACACAACCGAAATTCATCAACCAAAATTCGGTTTTTAAGTTTGCTGTATTTAAAATTTCTATGCGTATAAAAATCTGCGGTATCACTCAACCACAACAGTCAATAGCGATCGCCTCTTTGGGTGCAACTGCGCTAGGATTTATTTGTATAAATACTTCGCCTCGCTATGTCACCACAACGCAAATTCAAGCTGCGGTGGCACACTTACCAAAAACTATTGACAAAATTGGCGTTTTCGCTAATGCCAGTATTGCCGAAATTAGTCAGATTGTTTCCAGTTCTGAGTTAACTGGTGTACAGTTACATGGTGACGAATCCCCTGAATTTTGCTTTCACCTACGTCAAGCTTTACCCCAAGTAGAAATTATTAAAGCTCTCAGAATCCGCAATATAGAGCATTTGCAGGAAGCGATTATTTACACCCCATACATAGATACTTTATTACTTGATGCCTATCACCCTCAGCAGTTGGGTGGCACAGGTCAAACTTTAGACTGGCAGATGTTACAACAATTTCGCCCCAGTTGTCCTTGGTTACTGGCTGGTGGACTTAGCCCAGATAACATTCTAGAAGCATTGAGTCAGCTTCAACCAGACGGTATTGATTTATCTAGCGGTGTAGAAATTAAACCCGGCGATAAAGACTTAGATAAGGTAGCATTACTGTTTCAGAAATTGGGGAGTAGGGAGTAGGGATTGGGGATTGGGGACTGGGGACTTGGGATTGGGGAATTCCTAATCCAAAATCATCAAGCCCAAATCCACGTCTTGAATTACCCAATTCCCTATTCCCTATTTCCCATTCCCTAAAAGAATGCTGGTTGATGACGAATCAAGTTAAAGAATTCTTCACGGGTTTTTTGTTCCTCTTGGAATACACCAACCATTGCACTAGTAACTGTCCAAGAACCGGGTTTCTGCACACCCCGCATCACCATGCACATATGACTAGCTTCCATGACTACTGCTACTCCCTGCGGTTCTAAGATGGTTTGGACTGCTTCAGCGATTTGGCGAGTTAACCTTTCTTGAACTTGCAAACGACGAGAATACATCTCGACAATACGGGCTAACTTACTCAATCCCACAACCTTTTGGTTAGGGATGTAAGCCACGTGCGCTCTACCCATAAAAGGCAACATATGATGTTCGCAGAGGCTGAAAAAGTTAATATCCCGGACTAATACCATCTCGTTATGCCCTTCATCAAAGACTGCTCCGTTGATGAGTTCTTCTAAAGATTGGTTGTAGCCACTAGTCAGAAATCGCATCGCTTCTGCTACGCGCTTGGGTGTTTTCAGCAAGCCTTCCCGTTCGGGGTCTTCGCCAACGCCTACTAATATTGCTCTCACCGCATCCTTCATTTGCTCCATATCTTCCTCAGAAGGTGGATGCAACTCTGGTGTTCGCCCATCGTGGGTATTGCGGTCTGGTCTGGTGTTGATGGCTTCTGCTAAGTCAGGAATTAGTGGCGATTGAGAACGATTAGAACCGTTGGAACTAGCAATAGTCATGATGTGAATACTTGGTTATGGTTTAATGGTGAGTGATGAAATCAGTGATCAGCGATCAGTTAACTGTTATCAATGACAGACTGATAACTGTTAACTGATAACTGTTAACTGTTAACTGTTAACTGTTAAAGTGCGCCACCACTGGGCATGAGAATTAATTCTTCAATGACTGCCTGTGGTGGTAATAAAGCTGTATGGAGGATTGATTGAGCCACAATTTCTGGGGTGAGCATTTGGGAACGGTCAAAGTCAGCATCAACGGTTTCTGTATCCCACAGTGGGGTGTTCACAGAACCAGGGCAAATAGTAGTAACACGAATACCATAGGCGCGTTCTTCTTGTGCGAGAGTTTGAGAAAGAGCTAGTAAGCCAGCTTTACTCACACAATACGCACCCCAATTAGGAAAGGCTTGTTTGGCAGCAATGGAGGCTACATTGATGATTGTCCCTGTGTGTCTAACTCTCATTCCTGGCAAAATTCCTTGAATACACTGAAATACGCTGGTCAGGTTCAAGTCGATCACTTGTTGCCAGTCTGCAAGAGGGGTGTCACTTAAGGTCGCTGTGTACCCTATCCCCGCATTGTTGACCAAAATATCTATATCTCCGAAATCCAGGGCGATCGCTTGCATTTTTGCTTCTACTTGCGATACTTCCGCTAGGTCAACAGCATAGACTTTTGCTGTTGCTCCAGTCTGTTGTGTTGCTGCTGCTACAGCCTCCAACTTATCGAGAGAACGGCTCACTAAAGCCACATCTATGCCCACTTTTGTAAAAGCTAATGCTGTTGCTTTCCCAATTCCACTACTCGCCCCTGTAATTAGAGCGCGTCGTTTCTGCTCAAAACTCATGCTGTCTCCCAAATTTTTTGGCAGTTTTGCAAGCCCTTGCCACTCAATTATGAAAATATTTCGGAATAAATAGATTAATTTAATCTTAAATTCCGATAATTTTCCTTGAAAAATGCTACTATTGTTTGTTATTATTAGTGTCCTAATTAAGCGTTTCCCCGCAAAGGACGACAAATAATAACCTGTAAACTCAGGTCATGTAATTAAAGCTAATTAATGAATACTGTCCAATCTACTCCCAGAGAGTTGATTTGTCAGATATACATACAAATGCCTATGGCTAATAAGATTGTTAAAAATCGTTAAGAGCCACAGGCATTATAGCACTGCTACGGTGTCATTGAGTCATTTTCTAACGCTTGTTAATGAGCAACTTCCGTAAAAACGCCAATTTTGCGGAATTTTTCATAGCGTAGTTGTCGTCTTTCTGGGGATGTTAAACGATTTAGCTCTTCCAAATTATCTAGTAATGCTTGTTTAAGGGTAGTAGCAGCTTGAAGAGGCTCGGTGTGTGCGCCACCAATGGGTTCAGTCAAAATTTGGTCAATGATACCCAAATTTTTCAGGTCGTGGGAGACAATTTTCAAGGCTACGGCGGCCTGAGGAGCTTTGCTAGCATCTTTCCACAAAATCGCCGCGCAGGCTTCGGGGGTAGCTACGGTGTAGACGGCGTGTTCAAACATTAATAGGCGATCGCCTACACCAATACCTAAAGCTCCACCAGAGCCACCTTCACCGATGACTGTACAGATAATGGGGACATCCAGAGAGAACATTTCCCGCAGATTGTAGGCGATCGCTTCCCCTGCGCCTTGGCGTTCTGCTACCACCGTGGGTAAAGCTCCCGGCGTATCGATAAAGGTCAAAATTGGCATACTAAACTTATTGGCGTGTTCCATTAAGCGCATCGCCTTGCGATAACCGCCAGGGGTTGCCATGCCAAAATTGCGGGCGATATTATCTTTAGTGTCGCGTCCTTTTTGATGACCCAACATCACCACAGGTTGCCCACCCAAACGAGCCACACCGCCAATTAGAGCCGGATCATCACCACCAGAGCGATCGCCATGCAACTCCATCCATTCATCAGTAATAGCTTGAATGTAATCTAAGGTACTGGGGCGACGGGGATGACGAGCGACTTGCAAGCGTTGGGCTGGAGATAGGGTACTAAAAATCTCCTCCCGCAGTTGGGTAGCGCGTGCTTCTAGTTTGCGAATTTCACCAGAAACATCAACACCATTTTCCTCTGCAAGTTGCCGAATTTGGTCAATCCGGTTTGCTAGTTCAGCTAACGGTTTTTCAAAATCCAACAGTAGCGGTTTGCGCTCGGTAGTAGCCATAGTTAGGGATTGGGTATTAGGGATTGGGTATCGGGGACTGGGTATTGGGGACTGGGGATTGGGCATTGGGTATTGGGGATTGGGGATTGGACATTGGGAATCATCTTTTCTTCTATTCCCCCAGTCCCTAGTCCCTAGTCCCCAGTCCCTAGCCCCTAGTCATTAAACCAGCAGTGGTCTAAACCCATGTTTGACTGAAGCTCGACCAATCTGCTCCATTTTGTCTACGGTAATCTGATTGCGCCCCCAAGAAAAGTTCGTGTACAACTTCTCAAATTCCAGCAGCATTGATTCAGCAAAACAAGCAAATAACTGGCGTGCTGGTACTTCCATATTGACTATTTTCATAATCTTCCAGTCAATATCTAAAGAATGTTCAACGATGCCACCATTCAAAACATACACGCCAGGATGCTGAATTTTCGTTCCTAAATTTTTGGGATAGCCACCATCAATTAACAGACAAGGTTGCTTCAAAGTTTTGGGGTCAATTTCCACCCCTTTAGGCATACTAGCCACCCAAACGACAATATCAGCTTGGGGTAAGGCTTCATCCAAAACCATGATTTTTCCCCGTCCCAATTCGGCTTGCAATTCCTGGAGACGTTCTTGGTTACGCGCTATCAGTAACAATTCCTTAACATCAGTTTTAGCATCCAGCCACCGAGTCACTGCACTGCCAATATCACCTGTAGCCCCACATATCGCTACTGTGGCTTGGGAAAGGTCAATTCCTATTTGTTGGGATGCCGCTTCTACCTGGCGGCAAATAATGTAGGCTGTGTGAGTATTGCCTGTAGTGAAGCGTTCAAACTCTAGCTTGATATTACGGACTTGGCTAAACTGCTCCAAGTTAAAATTTTCAAAAATAATTGAAGAGAAACCGCCCAAAGCAGTAATATCAATACCATGCTTTTGAGCATGAGCCATTGCATTCAGTATTTTCCGTGTTGCTGCTTTTATCCGGCGGTTTGCCAGCATCTCCGGTAAAAAGCAAGACTCTACATACTGCCCTTCAATTGTCTCACCAGTAATACTAGTAACTTTAATGTGATCGACAATCTGGGGTGGTGCGCTACACCAAAAATCTAGCCCTTGATCGGCGTATTCCGGGTATCCCAATTCTTGAGCTACCGCCTGAGCGTGTTCTAAACTTGTCAGATGTCCAATTAGACCAAACATGTAGTGATATATTAGGCGCGTGCCTTGTCAAAAGCGTGGATTCGGTGGGTAAGAGATACCTAACTCTTAAAAATACTATACAAAGTGCTGATTTGTGAGTGCTGAGTAATGAGTGCTGAGTAATGAGTAATGAGTAATGAGTTTTTATGTAGAAAGTCCTTTTAAATAGGGGTTTAGTTGACTTAGTAGAGAAAAGGCTTTCTTGACAGACTTTTTGTGTTGCACTCAGCACCGACTAAACGCCGCGCTACCGCTAACAGCACGGGCTAACGCCCCGCTCCGCTAACACCACTCAGCACTCAGCACTCACCACTCAGCACTCATTAAACAGATGCGAGTCCGTAGGCTGATAAGCGCATGATATCTCTGGTAGTGAAGCCTATATTGCTTAGGGCTTCTCCATACTGAATCATAAAATCTTCCACTAGGGCATCTTTTTCCATAGCGAGAGTTGCAGCATCTACTTCTACTTGGTTTAGCATTTTCCAAACTATGGGCAGGTTTTGGCGATTGGCTGCTTCTAATTCTGCCTTCGATTCAGTAAAATGTTCTTGTAGCCAAACTTCGCCAAACTTGAGGTGACTATATTCATCTTTGACGACTCCTTCGGTGATTTTGCGAGCGAAATCATCGGCTACGGGGATATAGATGTTGTATGCTGCGATCGCAAAACATTCAATGATCAAAGATTGAATTAACAAGCAAGTAACCACTTTACCTTCTGCGGCTGCTACTTGGAAATTGCCATGCAACCCGGCAAAAAATTCTTTAGCGAATTGCATATCTGCCTCTACTTGCAGATTCTTTCCACAAGCTTCAAAGCCTTTTTTGTGGCGATTTTCCATTTTGGAGAGGCGAATCAGATCATCTTTGTGTTCTGGTAGGAGTTCAGCTAGTGTGATGTAATTCTCATAAGCTTCTTGTTCACCTTCAATCACGATCGCATTAATGCGACTATAGGCATCTTTATATTTCTCGCTCTTGAAATCAAGTTCTAAATCGGTTGCAACCTGCTGCATAGTATGTTCACTCCTGTAAACTGAATCATTTAATACCAGAATTTAATCTACCCTATAAATTTCGGGCAATCTTCACTGTTGTTTAATTTTACTTAACAAATCACTATGTTATAGATTAGCTTTTGTAGGGTGTGATAGTTATATCAATTTAACCAATTCAATAGGTCGTGGCTAGTATTACCTAAATTTGGTGCAGTTATTAGTTGAAAATGAGAATTGGGCATTGGGCTAAAATCTCCTCTACACCCTTACACCCCTACACCCATACACCCCTACACCCCTAAACTCATGTCTAAACCAAACTGGAGTCTGAAATTTGCCAATTTTTTGAGCCTAGGAGGACTAATACTAGGTGCGGTGATTGTCCTATCACCACTATTTGTGGTTTTTCTCACATCTTTTGCACCTCCAGGAGCAAACATAGAACTTTTGCCCAAAAATAATTGGTCTTTCGCTAATTACCGCGATGCGTGGCAACGAGGTCAGTTTTTATTGGCATTTGCTAATTCTACCTTGGTAGCGATCGCAGTGACGGCATTTCAAATTGTAACTTCGGCGTTGGCGGGTTATGCGTTGGCCAGGTTGAAGTTTCGCGGTAGACAAGCATTATTGCTAGTCGTCTTAGCCACTTTAGTCATTCCCTTTCAGTTATTGGTGATTCCTATCTTTTTGGTTTTGAAGTGGGGACACCTGATAAATACCTATGGGGCATTAATTTTACCAACTGCGGTCAACGGTTTTGGCATTTTTCTCTTACGTCAATATTTCCAGACAATTCCCGTAGAGTTAGAAGAAGCTGCAACTATCGACGGGGCGAATAGACTACAAGTTCTGTGGCAAGTCATGTTACCTTTAGCACGTCCGGCCTTAGTGACGCTGTTTCTATTTACATTTATCGGTGAATGGAATGATTTATTTAAGCCACTGGTATTTACAACGCGACCAGAATTAAGAACGGTGCAGCTAGCATTGGCTGAATTTCAGGAACAGTTCACCAATAATTGGCCTTTGATGATGGCGGCTGTGACCATTGCCACTGTTCCGGTGATGTTGCTGTTTCTAATTGGTCAGCGTCAGTTTATCAGAGGTATTGCTACAACAGGAATTAAAAATTAAAAAAAGACGCAAAGAACAGCTTTGCGTCTTTTTAGGGAAATTTGAAAAATTAGAAACTAAATGTGGTTCTCAGCGCACCAATCACCACGCTATCGTTGTTATCGTTATGGTCTGGTGCTGTTAGCCAGATAACACCGGGTGTGATGGTGATATTATCGCTGACTTTGTATTGATAGAATGCTTCAAGATGGAAGGAAGTATCACTATCTTCAGGTAATGCCGCGATATTGGAACTTGTCACTCTAGGTTCCATACCAGCGATGATACCGCCTAAATTACCTTTCTTGCCAAGGTCAGGGAAGGCTAGAGTCACAGCATAGTTCCAAATGTCAACATCGCCACGCTGGCCTGTCAAGGTGCGACTATTGGTATAGCCAGCCCAACCGCCCAAAATTATGTTATCAGTGATTCCGAGGGATGCTTGGACACCATAGGAGTTGCTAGAAAATGCGTCACCCAAGGTCTGGAAAGTCGCAGCATTACTACCTGTGGTTAGTGGCTGTCTGTAGGAATTAATGTATGTTAAGCCTACAGTGATGCGATCGCTTGGTTTGACTGTTAGCTGTGCCAATGCACCATAAGCACCATCAAACAAACCATTCTTGGGTGCTGGGTCATTAGCTGTACCACTCAAATACCCTAGACTCAGAGCCAATCTATCACTAAATTGATGGGTGATACCCAAACCAGTCCCACCTATCTGACCGTAAATTGGGTTACGTGTACCAAAAGTTGATAAAGCACCAAAAGCCCCATCACCATCAAAAGGATTCACTGTGCTGGTGAGGTCATCTGCTGCACCTCCGACTGCAATCAGCTTCACTTGAGTATTCTTGGTGGCGGGGAATCCGTACCATAATGTACCTATGTTAGCGTTTGAACTGGGGTCAGCACTAGCAAAAAATAGGTTGCCCTCTGGAGTATTAATATTAGGGTTGGTAATATTATTAGCTTCAATTCTGGTAAATAGAGTATCTTTGCCAGTGAAGCTAGTGACAAGTTCAAGACGCGCTCTGTATGCCAGAGTGGTATTCTTGTCTGTAATGTCCGTATTATTAACGCGATCGCCTGACAATACATCACTCACTACAGCGACAACTTGTCCTTGCAGTTTGGTTGTGGTGGAGAACTGATTGGCTTCTAATTCAGATGTACGTGCTTCTAATGCGTCTACTCGTCCTCTGAGTGTCGCTAGTTCTGCGGAAAAATCTTCTTGCAGTTTTTGCAGGGTAGCTAAATCTTCTTTGGTGACTAAATCACCGGTGGCGGTCGCAATTAATTCGTTAACTCGGTCAAGACAAGCGTTTACACCTGCGGCGAACTCATACCGTGTCATGGCGCGATTGCCACGATATGTCCCATTAGGATAACCTGCAATACAACCATAACGTTCTACCAATGATTGCAATGCTTGGAACGCCCAGTCTGTTGGTTGTACGTCTGATAATTGAGACACAGAGGTAACTTGTGACATTACCTGGTCTTGAGAAGAGTTATCAGCTTTAACAACTGGTGTTGTGGTGCTTGATGATTCATTAATTTCTGCTGGGGTAGATATTTCCCCTGCGAATGCAGCAGTAGCAGAACATAGCACCATGCTGCAAAGGACTGGACTAGCTAGTAAATACTTCCACATTTTCGGCATTTTGTCCTCACACTTAAATATTCTTAATAATTACTTGATAACACCAATACCAAGCATTGACGATCGCAGAGCTACTGAAAACGGATTGACAAGATATTAGCAGTACTTAGCAAATTTTGTAACAGTAAAAATCAAGAATTCATAAATTTCTTAATTTAAGTAGGAGTTATGTAAAGGTTAAGCTTCGTGTTTAACTTCTACTTAGATGTACTAGGACATAACATTGTCGTGATTACTTACGCAGATTCATGTTATCCTAAAAATGAGAATGAGAATTATTATTATAATTCAATTCTCAAAATCCATACTTAAATTGCGATGGGCTGCGCCCCGCCGTAGGCGATAAGCGAAGCTTAAGCCTTTGGCTATCGCAGCAGCGTCAGCATGGTTGCGGAGGGGAAATACTATGAGAAAAGAGAGTATAACAAGAAAAGGCATCCTGTCCTTTATCACCTTGCTAATGTTGTCAGTTACAGTTGGTTGTAACTCATCCAACCAGATTGAAGAGACATCTGCTCAACAGTCACCACAGGCGAAGGAAGCTGCGTCTACGCCTGTAGCGCAGTCACCAAAAATCAAGGTTGTCACAACATTTTTACCGATGTATTTATTTACAAAGGCTGTAGCTGGAGATGCAGCAGAGGTAGGTATATTAATATCTCCAGGGACGGAAGTACATGATTACCAAGCAACACCAGATAATGTCAAAGCGATCGCTACAGCAGATGTTTTAGTCAAAAATGGGTTGGGATTAGAGGTATTTCTGGAAAATACCATCAAAAATGCCCAAAATTCTCAATTGAAGCAAATTGATGCTAGTGCGGGAATTAAACCCTTGAATGAAATCTCACCCGTGGTGAAAGCCACAAAAGGTAAAAAAGGCCACGACCATAACCATGCTCATGATCATGCTGAGGGTAATCCTCACGTTTGGTTAGATCCAGTGTTGGTAAAACAGCAGGTAACAAATATTCGCGATGGCTTAATTGCAGCTGACCCAGGGAATAAAGCTACCTATGAGGCTAATGCTAGTGCTTACATTCAACAATTAGCAAATCTAAATACGGAATTTCAGCAGAGATTACAAAAAACTCCTAACTGCACCTTTGTCACCTTTCATGATGCTTATCCCTACCTAGCTCAACGTTATAACCTCAAACAAGTAGCAGTAGTGCAAATTCCTGAAGATCAACTTTCTCCAGTAGATATACAAAATACTATCAAAGCGGTGAAAAGTTACAACGTAAAAGCTTTATTTAGTGAACCAGGAGTAGACAACAAATTACTTACTAGTCTTTCCCAAGACCTGAAGTTAACCTTGGGTTCATTAAATCCTTTAGAAACTGGCGAAAAAAACCCGCAGTATTATTTCCAAGCGATGAAAGCTAACTTACAAACCATAGAAACAGCCTGTAAGTAGGGGCGGGTTTACCAGAATCATCGTGAATATATTGAGGATATCTGTGAACCCGCTCCTACTAAAATCTAAAATATTTTGTAATTTGAATTCGGAGTGAAGCGACGTGACATCCCCTGTTCTCAAAGTTGAGGGATTAACTGTATATCAAGGTAATTATTTAGCGGTAAGGGATGTTTCCTTTGAGTTAATACCGGGAACTGACACAGCTATAGTTGGGCCAAATGGTGCGGGTAAAAGTACATTAGTCAAAGCAGTGTTAGATTTGATTCCCCGCAGTGCTGGAAAGATTGAAATTTTTGGTCTTTCTATAACTAGATTAGGGCATTTACGCCATCTTTTAGGCTATATGCCGCAAAATTTTGTCTTTGATCGCAGCTTTCCTATTTCGGTCAAAGAGTTAGTAGGTTTAGGATGGGTAGCCACAGGTAGAAATAACTATTCATTTTTCTCTAAACTACGAAGTGAACCCAGGGAAAAATCTGTAGCAGTAGCCGAAGCTTTAAGGAGAACAGATGCTTATCACTTGCAGAATCAAGCTATTGGGACACTGAGTGGTGGTCAATTAAAGCGAGTTTTGCTAGCTTACTGTTTAGTTATCCCTAGGAAACTATTGGTACTCGATGAAGCCTTTGCTGGAATTGATATGCAAGGTGCAGCAGATTTTTATGCGTTGCTGAATGAATTGAAGCAAGAGGAAAATTGGACGGTTTTGCAAGTTTCCCATGATATTGATATGGTAAACCGCCATTGCGATCGCGTCCTTTGTCTTAACCAAACCGTTGTCTGTACCGGACAACCAGAAATTGCTCTCTCACCCCAAAATCTCTTAGCTACCTACGGCCCAGGTTTTAGCCGCTACCAACATCACCATTAAATCAATTCGTAATTCGTAATTCGTAATTCGTAATGGGCTAACGCCCCGCTCCGCCCTAAGCGCAGCTATGCCGCAGGCTTTACGTAATTACGTGTTGTAACGGGGATTTAAACCCCTTGATTACGAATTATTCATCCTTTTCATCTAAATGTTCAGCTACAGCGTGATAAAGATGAAAGATATGATTGTCATGAAGACTATAAAATACATTGCGTCCTTGTTTACGATACGTCACTAAACGCATGGCTCGTAAGTTGCGTAGCTGATGAGAAACAGCCGATTCACTCATTTCTAACAAAGTAGCTAAATCACTCACACAAAGCTCTTTATTGGATAAAAACGAGAGAATTCTGAGGCGATTAGCATCTCCCAAAAAACTAAAAAAATCTGCCATACGTTGAGCTTTTTCTATTGCGAGTAACTCATGTGGCATAGATGGGACAACGTTACTATCTATCAGAGAGTATTTGGTATTTGATTGCAGCATTTGGATTGTAGAATCTATTTTTTTATTAAAAAAGTATTTAAATTTATATTTATATATTACAATTTTTCGCCCGATTATGTAAACACAAACAAATATATACTTTATTTATAACTTTAAAAGTTGTAATAAATAATATTGTGTATCTAATTTATAATTACAATCTCGACTGGTTAGCTGTAGCCAGTAGCAGTGATTTGATCGATTTGTTGCAATTCCCATTTATGCAGCGTGCGATCGCAGGTGCTATTCTCATGGGCATACTTGGGGGTTTGCTCGGCAGTTTTGTTACCTTGCGCCAGTTATCATTTTTTAGCCATGCTGTTGGTCATGCAGCATTGGTAGGTGTGGTATTGGGTGTGCTACTACAGATTAACCCCACTTGGATGCTGCTACCTTTTACCCTAGTGTTTGGGGTGATTGTTCTTTACTTGATTGATCAGACCGATTTAGCTAGTGATAGCGTACTCAGTATAGTGCTTTCGGGAGCATTAGCGATCGGCGTGATTTTGACGAATCTCATTCAAGGTTATCGCGGTAACTTAATGAGCGTGTTATTTGGCGATATTTTGGCGATTGATGCTACAGACTTGATTTTAACAATGCTGGTACTGGTAGCTAGCAGCATATTTTTACTATCAACCCTACCACAGCAAATTTTGTTGACGCTAAATTTAGATGTGGCAAAAGTTCAAGGTGTCCCCGTCCAATTGTACCGCTATGGGTTTGTGGTGTTGCTGGCACTGGCTGTAGCTGTCGCAATTAAAGCTGTAGGTGTTTTATTGGTGAACGCCTTTTTAGTGATTCCTGCTTCTACAGCTAAATTAATGAGTCACCACTTCAGCAACTTTCTCGTCTTATCAACAATAGTTGGTGCTACTAGTAGCCTAGTGGGGATTATTGTTTCCGGTGCTTTTAACTTAGCCTCCGGCCCTAGTATCGTGCTGGTTCAGTTTCTTTTGTTTGTGGCTGTGTTCACGTGGGTAAAATTGCGCTGGAAATCAGCATAATTTTTTTTCTGCAACCTCTTGTCACATCATTTTAAGTTTGCTAAGATGATTAATCGTGGCTCAAAAAAAGCCTAAGCCGGGATAGCTCAGTTGGTAGAGCAGAGGACTGAAAATCCTCGTGTCACGAGTTCAAGTCTCGTTCCTGGCATACATCACAACTAACAAGAGTACTGACATAACGCCTTAACTGCCTTAAAACTTGCATAAAGGCAAAAGCCCTCTGTGCTATGGACATTTACGCGTACTGCTTTAAGCTTATAGCTGCAAGAACTCCTTTTACGTTAATTCTTTACACCCATAATCTAGTCAGTTTATGTGTCATAAAATATGTCATGTTTTTCGCAAGGGGTGTATAGGCGGAATCCAGTCGAATTGAGTGGACTTTCGCGATGAGCCTTGTCACAGCAGCCATACTAGGATTATGTGGTTTATTTGCGATCGCATGGCTAAAATCGAGGTTAGGTCTGATGAATGATTATGAGATTGAATTTGCGATCGCTCTCATCCCCTCTTCCTATAAAATTATTCTTGCCCTAATTTAAATAATTATCAGCCCAAAGATAGAAGTTTTCCTTTTGAGAATATCAACGAACATTTTTCATTTGATAATAAACTATTAGTTGATGCTGATAAAATTTATTCTGAATTACTATGATTTACCCCCATACCCATAAGAATGATCAAGTTGATAATTATCACGGTACTTTAGTTGCAGATCCTTACCGTTGGTTAGAAGACCCTGACTCAGAAGAAACAAAAGCTTGGGTTGAGGCACAAAATCAAATTACTTTCACTTACCTGGAAGAAATTCCTGCCAGAGAGAAAATCAAACAGCGTCTCACTAAACTTTGGGACTATGAAAAATATGGTATTCCCTTTAAAGAGGGAGATAATTATTTCTATTTCAAAAATAATGGACTGCAAAATCAAAGTGTTCTTTATACTTTAAAATCCCTCGATGGTGAACGAAGAGTTTTGCTAGACCCCAATAAATTATCTGAAGACGGGACTGTTGCTCTTTCAGGAGTTGCTGTTAGTGATAATGGTAAATTATTAGCTTATGGTTTATCTACTTCTGGTTCTGATTGGAAAGAATGGCAAGTGCGAGATGTAGAAACTGGTGAAGATTTACCAGATCATATCAAGTGGGTGAAATTTTCTGGTGTGTCTTGGACACAGGATAACCAAGGATTTTTCTACAGTCGTTATGATGAACCCAATGAAAAAACGAAACTAGAAGACGTTAACTATTATCAAAAGCTTTATTATCACCGTTTGGGTACACCTCAAACTGAAGATAGCCTAATTTATCATCGTCCTGATCAACAAGAGTGGGGGTTTCGTGGTTATGTAACGGAAGATGGTAAATATTTGATTATTTCTGTTTGGTTGGGAACTGATTCCCGAAATTTAGTTTTTTACAAAGATTTAGCTAAAAATAATGCAGAAGTTGTTGAACTAATTAATCAATTTGAAGCCGATTATAGTTTTATTGATCATGATGATAGTGTGTTCTATTTTCTCACTGATTTAGAAGCACTAAGGGGTAGAGTAATTGCGATTGATATTAAAAACCCTGCAAAGGAATTATGGCGAGAAATTATTCCTGAAAATGAGGCAACTTTAGAAGGGGTAAATATATTGAATAATCAGTTTGTGGCTGATTATTTAAAAGATGCTCACTCCCAAATTAAATTTTTTGACCTCAATGGTACATTTATTCGTGAGGTAGAATTACCTGGACTTGGTTCAGTTGGTGGGTTTGGTGGTAAGCGATATGATACAGAAACTTTTTATAGCTTCACCAGTTTCACAACACCAGGAACTATTTACCGCTATGACATGGTAACGGGAAAAAGTGAGATTTTTAAACAGCCAATTATAGATTTTAATCATGATGATTATGAAACCAAACAAGTTTTTTACGAGAGTAAAGACGGTACACAAGTATCGATGTTTATTACCCACAAAAAAGGGATGCAATTAGATGGGAATAATCCCACATATCTCTATGCTTATGGTGGTTTTAGGGCTTCACTCACTCCCAGTTTTTCTGTGAATATGTTGGTATGGATGGAGATGGGGGGTGTTTATGCGATGCCAAATCTGCGTGGTGGTGGAGAATATGGTGAAGAATGGCATCAAGCGGGGATGAAGGAGAAAAAGCAGAATGTTTTTGATGATTTTATTGCGGCGGCTGAGTGGCTGATTGATCATAATTACACAAAAACTGCAAAACTAGCGATCGCAGGTGGTAGCAATGGCGGTTTATTGGTCGGTGCTTGTATGACTCAGCGTCCTGAATTATTCGGTGCAGCTTTACCAGCCGTTGGTGTAATGGATATGTTGCGGTTTCATAAATTTACCATCGGCTGGGCTTGGACTGCTGAATATGGTTCGCCAGATCATCCCGAAGATTTCCCAACGCTTTACGCCTATTCACCTCTGCACAATCTCAAGCCAGGTACAGCCTACCCAGCTACCTTAATTACTACAGCAGATCATGATGATCGCGTTGTTCCTGCTCATAGTTTCAAATTTGCGGCAACTTTGCAAGCAGCTCATGTTGGGGATGCACCGACGCTGATTAGAATTGAGACGAAAGCGGGACACGGTGCAGGTAAACCTACAGCGAAAATCATTGAAGAAGCAGCAGATAAGTGGGCTTTTTTATTCAAGAATTTGGATGTTGATGGTAACTAAAGCCCAGGCAATTAGAAATCGCGCGCCACTTGCTACAAGTCGGGAAACCCGCCCAAAGCAGTGGCTTGGCTACACAGACAAAACCTGCCGACCCAGGTTTAAAAAGCTTAATTTTCCGTTAGTCTTCATCTAATAATATTAATTATTACGCTTAGTTTTCCTACAAATATGTATTTTTATTTATGCCATGAAAACAATTATTTTTACCATTAGATTATCATATAGCGTTTCCTAATCACATGAGGTATATCATAGCCCCCTCCCCGCTAGCGGGGAGGGGGTTGGGGGTGGGGTTCTTTAAAGCGAGAACCGCTATATAATGACCTATTATGACTAACTAAAAACTACGCACAAGCTCTTAATTATGAGTCAATCCAATAATAGTGGAATACTTGAAAATTTTGTCAATACAGTGATGGGGGTAAAAACTCTTAATCAAAAACAGTTTCCAGATACATCAATAGCTACTACACAAGAACTAGATGTCAGAGCAGTTTTAGTTTATAAAATAGGGACTATCCTGCAAATAGTAGTCATGATTCTTGTGTTGCTGGGAATGGAAAAATTAGTTTTATCGATTGATAATAATTCTTCTTTGCCCAGTTGGTTTAGCACTTTATTGACTGGATTATTTTTTGCTCTATTAAGTATCCGTTCAAGAATTTTTTCTCTTTTAGATAATACCCGTTCTCGTCAAACTTATGACCAGATAATCAGACCAAAATGGGCCCCTCCACCTTTAGCATTTCCCATAGTTTGGATGATAATTGCCGTTTTGCGGGTAATTTCTTCTATATTGGTTTGGCAGCAAATGAATCACCAGTTTTTAGTGCTACCTTTAATTTTGTTTGTAGTACATCTGGCTTTAGGGGATACTTGGAATACAATTTTTACTGTAGAACGGAGATTAGGTGCAGCTGTTCCTGTAGTGATTTTAGGTCCTTGGTTATCTGCTGTAGTGGTGACAACAATTTATTGGCAAACTAATCCTATAGCGGGAATGATTTTATCATTTTCTTGTGTCTGGCTAACTGTAGCGGCTGTATTGGTATTGAGAATTTGGCAATTAAATGGATCTGAGCCATTGTATCCTGTAAAACTAACACCTGTGGAGAAATAAATACTCCCAATTAACCTTGACATAATAGCAAAGAGAAATATCAATTGACTTATAAAAAACGGTAGAAAAATTAACAATCTACCGTTTTTTAAACAATAGGACCAAGAAAAAAGATGCTTTCTCTTTAAATCTTCACTGTCACTTCTGTTTCTGTAAATATCAACCTCCCGCTAGATTCAGATACTCCTCATCTAGCGGTGAGGAGTTTATTGTTGACGTGTAGCTTCTAAAATCCGAGAAAAGTAAAAGCTAGTCTTAGTAAATGCCTTCCTTTGGATAGCAAAGCCATTACTTTCTAAAATTTTGATGACATTAGCTTCACGATGCAGATAGGCGCGGGTGGTTTTACTTGGCCCAGGAAAGAAACTGCCAATTTTTTTGAGTAAGGTCAAAGCACAGGTTTTAGGTGCAAAACTCAGAATGATTCTAGACTGAGCCAAAGAACAGAGGTGAGAAATCATCTCATCAGCTTTATCTTGGGGGTAGTGGATTAGGACATCTAAGCAAATAACAGTGTGATAATTGCCACTTAAAGATTCCAAATCCTGTACAGCAAAGGTAGGATTTTCGGTATTTTCCAAGGCTTCTAAGGCTCTTTGCTTGCCTTCTTCTACCATTTTCTCAGAAATATCGCTGGCATAAACCTTAGCACCTGCTGTAGCTAGAGGAATGCTCAGACTACCAACACCACAGCCAGCATCACAGATTGATAACTCTGCTAAATTGCCATCATTTTTCAGCCACTCAATGACACTATCCACAGTTTGCTGGTGGCCGTTGCGGATGTCTAGCTGGACTTTGTTGACTTCACCATCGCCATAAATCCGTCTCCATCGGTCAAACCCTGTGGAATTGAAATACTCACGAACAATGGTTTTATCGTCGGCTGCGTTCATAAACTTCGATTTTTAAGGGTTCTCAATCCTTAAAATTATCATTGATAGTCAACATCAAGAACACTCTTCCAGATTTTTCTCAAATTATCTCTATTGAATTAGCCTCTATACTGATTGATGAGTAAAAATACTTGATAACATCTACATCTAACTACTTCTGATACTAATTCTTACTTAGGTTACTAATCAGTTATTTAGTCTATCAATTAAATTAAAAGTGAATAAGTTTTGCTATTATAAGCCTATTCATTTTTTCAGGCTTTATAAATTTATGTAAGTATTGTAGCTGATAAATTTTGGCAAAAAATCGTTTTTTAGACATATTTTAACCTCCAGACAATAATTATAATTAGATATGAGTGCAAATTTACTAACTGATACTCCTATTATTGCGTTTACAATACTGCTGACAGTAATCTTTACTGTACCGCCGATATTTGAACGATTAAGATTACCTGGATTAGTAGGGTTACTATTAGCTGGTGTCATTTTGGGACAAAGTGGATTAAAGCTTCTAGATCCAGATTCCGACACCATCACACTACTTTCGGATATCGGCAAAGTTTATTTAATGTTTGTGGCAGGGTTAGAGATTGATATTGAGCAATTTAGAAAAACTAAAAATCGCTCAATTGGATTTGGGATTTTAACATTTTTAGTGCCAATGATTGCTGGCATTATGGTAGGTAGATTATTTGATTTTAGCTGGAATGCTTCTGTATTAATTGGTTCTTTATTAGCTTCTCATACCCTCTTGGCATATCCAATTGTAAGTCGCCTGGGTGTAGTGATGAATGAAGCTGTTACCGTCACAATTGGGGCTACGATTTTCACTGATACAGGTGCATTGCTAGTGCTAGCAATTTGTGTGGGAATTCATAACGGAGAATTCACAACACTTAGTTTATTAACTTTGTTAGGTGGGCTAGCAATTTACTCAATTATCGTTCTGTTTGGTTTTGACTGGTTAGGTAAAGAGTTTTTTCGTCGCTCTGGAGATGAACAGAGTAATCAGTTTTTGTTCATTTTACTAGCATTATTTCTAGCATCTGTGGGAGCGCAGATTATCGGAGTAGAGAAAATTGTTGGTGCGTTTTTAGCAGGTTTAGCTGTAAATGATGTTTTGGGACGTAGCCCTGTTAAAGAAAAAGTTGAGTTTATGGGTAGTGTGTTATTTATCCCTTGTTTTTTTGTAGATATGGGATTATTAATTAATATTCCTGCCTTTATCAAAACTCTTTCTTCCTTTTGGCTGACTTTATTTATTGTTTTGGCGTTAATTGGCAGCAAATTTTTAGCAGCATTATTCGCTAAATTGATTTACCGCTACAACACTGCGGAATTGCTAACAATGTGGTCGCTTTCGTTACCCCAGGTAGCGGCTACATTAGCAGCAACATTAGTGGCTTATCAAACTGTGAATGGTGCGAATGAAAGGTTAATTGATGAAGGTGTCTTAAATAGTGTCATTGTTTTGATGTTGGTGACAGCAATTTTGGGGCCAATAATTACAGCTAGATTTGCCGCTTCCTTACAACTTCCCCAAGCAGAATTAGACACAGATAGCCTAGCAATTTGGTGGGGAAATGCTGACGAACAACTAGTTGAAGAAAATCACTATCCTTTTACGGTATTAGTACCAATCTATAACCCACAAACCCAGCGATATCTGATAGAAATGGCAGCATTACTGGCGCGTCATGAATCAGGGCGGATCATGCCATTGGCGATCGCTCAAGCTCATGTACATATGGATGATCCACAGTTAGGAATAGCACTGGAAAAGAGTCAGCAAAGATTGAAATTAGCTAAAGATATTAGTCAAGAGTTCGATGTGCAAGTGCTAACTGCTATTCGGATTGATGATGATGTGGCTTTAGGCATTAGCCGCACTAGTCGGGAACAAAACGCTAGTTTAGTGCTGATGGGTTGGTCTCGGACAACCGGTTTACGCGCCCGCTTATTTGGTAATGTGATTGATAGTGTTTTCTGGTCATCTCATTGTCCAGTAGCGGTAGCACGGTTGTTAAATAGCCCAGGTACAATCCACAGAATTTTAGTCCCAGTAGGGGACTTAATGCCGCAAACTGTGGGTGCTTTACGATTTGCTCAAATCCTGGCTGATAGTAATCAAGGTGAGGTAGTGCTATTACACGTATGCGCCATGAATACACCAGCACCTCTGATAGAGCAGTTTACATCGCAATTGTCTGATATTGTTGCTAACAGTCAGGTGCAAGTGAATATAGAGATTAAAACAATTAGAGATGATGACGTTGCTAAAGCAATTATCCGAGAAGCCTCAGCTTTTGATTTAGCGGTGTTGCGTGCTGTTCGTTATCGGACAACAGGCGGATTTGCTGTTAGTGAAGTGACGACTCAAGTAATTAACGAATTGACCTGCTCAATTGTATTATTGGGAGCATCTCATTCATGATTGCATTAATTAAAGTTCGTAGTAAGGGCATAAAGCCATTTTGATTACGCTATTTCAAACTTAACCTGCTATTGCGATCGCAAACTCTTGTCTCTGCTCATGCAGTCATTGAAAAAGGGCTGAGAAAAGTCCAGTTTGGATGTCTTTAGGTATAGAAGAAGCGATCGCCATTAAACAATTAAAAAAAATTTATCAGGCAGTGACTACAATGACGCTAAACTCTTATGACGAAGCAGCCCTTAGAGTCAACTTGATAGCCCCTGATGAAATTAGCCGATATCCTCAAAGACTCAAATTACAAGCTGTCGCAGTTTACGATAGCTGAAATTGAGCAGTTAGAGCAGACAATTACCCTCAAGACAACCAAAAACGGTGAGGTTGCTTATACGCTTTGTTTGGTGCGCCAAAAGGCGATTAAGCTAACACCAGAGGAGGCAATTCGTCAACTATATTTACGAGTTTTACGCGATCGCTTACACTATCCCCTCAGTCGTATTCAGGTTGAGTATGGGGTGAACTTTGGGCGAGAAGTGAAACGGGCAGACATCGTGGTGATGGACAAAGACCGTCCTAACACAGTCTACATACTTGTAGAGCTAAAAAAGCCAAAACTCAAGGATGGCAAAGACCAGCTGCGCTCTTATTGTAACGCCACCGGTTCGCCGATCGCAGTCTGGACGAATGGCGATCAAATTTCCTACTACCAGCGCAAAGACCCCAATTATTTTGAAGATATTCCGGGGCTACCCAATGCTAATCAAACCCTAGCAGATATTCTCCAGATAAAGTTCACCCTGGAAGACCTGATCGCTAATGACAAGTTGGTGAAGGAGAATAAATCTCTCAAGACCTTGATCGAAGAAATGGAAGATGAGGTGTTAGCCAATGCTGGCGTAGATGTATTTGAGGAACTGTTTAAGCTGATTTTCACCAAGCTCTATGATGAGTGGTATTCTGGGCAAGGCAACAGGCGATCGACCCGTTCTTTAGAATTTCGCAATACGGGACAGACAGAAGCCGCACTGAAAACTAAGATTCAGGATCTATTCGACAAAGCCAAGAAAAAGTGGGAAGGGGTGTTTAGTGAAGATGCCAAAATTAGCCTCACGCCATCTCACCTGTCGGTTTGTGTGTCGTCGTTAGAAAATGTCAAGCTGTTTAACTCCAACCTGGATGTAATCGATGAAGCCTTTGAGTATTTGATCAACCAGAGCAGCAAGGGCGAAAAGGGACAGTTTTTTACACCGCGCTATGTAATTGATCTGTGCGTAAAGATGCTCAACCCCCAAGAGGATGAGTACATGATTGATACGGCTGCGGGGTCATCGGGGTTTCCGGTGCATACGATTTTTCATGTGTGGCGGCAGATTTTGGCAGATGAGGGATTGCAAGCGAGTCATTTGTTTTCCCTGGAAGATAAGCCACCCCGGTGCAAAGAGTATGTGGAAGACAAGGTTTTTGCCATCGACTTTGATGAAAAGGCGGTGCGGGTAGCACGGACGCTAAACCTGATTGCAGGTGATGGACAGACGAATGTATTGCACCTAAACACCCTGGATTATGAACTCTGGGATGAAGTCACCGAGCAAGAAGATTGGGATAACATTTACCATGAAGGGTTCAGGCGACTGAAAAAGCTGCGACCGAAAGGTAGCAAGGACTATCGAGAGTTTCAGTTTGATGTGCTAATGGCGAATCCGCCCTTTGCAGGGGACATCAAAGAACCGCGCATGATTGCCCGCTATGACTTGGCGAAAAAGCCGGATGGCAAGTGGCAAAGTAAGGTAGGGCGCGACATTTTGTTTATTGAGCGCAACTTGGATTTTTTGAAACCAGGGGGCAGAATGGCGATCGTGCTTCCCCAGGGACGGTTCAACAACTCATCTGATAAGAACATTCGAGATTTTATTGCGGAACGCTGCCGAATTTTGGCGGTAGTCGGACTACACGGCAACACCTTTAAGCCGCACACAGGCACAAAAACTTCAGTGCTGTTTTTACAGAAATGGAACGACGACCCCAAAGCTGGCGCACTTTGCCCCCGAAAGGATGACTACAACATTTTTTTTGCCACCATGCGAAAGTCGGGGAAGGATAACTCTGGAGACAAGATTTGGCGGAAGATTTCATCGTCTACAGCTTCACCAAGCGATGAGGAAATCAGCGATTTGATGCCGCCTTCTCCGGTGCAACGAGTTGTTGGGGTAGAGAGCGATTTTTTACAAGATGAACACGGTCATTTAGTGGTGGATCATGACCTGTATAACCACGAGGGACTGACGGAAGACGGTATCGCGGAAGCATTTGTTGAGTTTGCCAAAAAGGAGAACTTCAGTTTTTTTGAACTCAGCCCATCTGTTACACAGTTTGATGCTGTGAGGTATCAGCAGTTGATGGATGGGCTTGAAGCGGTTGAATTGAGTTTGAATGAAGCTTTGAAAGAAAATATTTCTTTTAGAGTAGATAGTGATTTTTTTAAAAAACAATATTTACAAGAATATTTTCAAAGAAATAAATTTGATAATATTGTTCTTGGTGATATTGCATTTATTACCGATGGTCAGCATGGCTATCATGAAGTAGATCAAACATCAAACATTGCTCACATAACAGCTAAAAATACGAAAAACTGGTTTACAGATAAAATTGGTGCAGATGGATTAGCTCAATGGGTTGATGATAAAAATAAACGCTCTTCTCTTCAAGAACATGATATTCTTCTTGCTAATCGTGGAACAGTAGGATGTTGTTCTATTGTTAAAAGGGATATTTTGCCAGCAAATATAGATCAAGATATTGCCAGAATAGCACTTATTCCAAATTCCCTAATTATTCCTGAATATCTCTTAACCTACCTAAATTCAAATATCGGCTATGACTGGGTTATTAGAAATTCTTCCGGTATGGTTCAGCAAGGATTACCTTTAAATAAGGTCAGATTAATACCCATACCTCTTTTAAATAGAGAATTTCAACTAAGAATAAAATCATTAATTAACCTATCTTGGGAAACAAAAGAGGTTTCTAAGGAAATGTATCAACAAGCTGAAGATTTGCTGTTGTCAGAGCTTGGCTTGAATGACTGGCAACCCAAGGAAGAAACCATTGCCGTCAAGAGTTTTGCTGAGTCGTTCCTGTCCTCTGGTCGCTTAGATGCTGAATATTATCAACCAAAATATGATCAAGCAGAAGAAGCTATTAAAAATTGTGGTTTTCCATCTCAAAACTTAGGTTCATTGATAGAACCAATTCAAAACGGTTTTGACTATCGGGAGTATACAGAAGAAGGTACGCCTTATATTCGCGTTGGCGATGTCAAAAACGGACAGATTAATTTTGAAAGTGCCGTAAAAATTCCAATTACGATGGCTGATGTTGATAAGCCTGTGGGTTTACAAATAGGAGATATTCTTTTTACCCGTAAAGGTAGTTTTGGTAATTCCGCAGTTGTTACAGAACTAGAAGTTAATGGGATTATTAGCAGTGAAATTATGCTTGTACGTTTAACATCAGTTTCTAGACAAAAAGTTTTACCAGAGTATGTAAGTTTATTTTTGAATTCAAAATTTGGTTACTTACAGGTTGAGCGTCGAGTGCATGGTGTGGCTTACTACAGTATTTCTCAACCAGATTTAGCCAATTTGTTAATTCCGATTTTACCAAAACCTCAACAGCAAAAGATTGTTGAAAAGATAAATTCATCATTTTTATTAAAACTAAAATCCAAACAACTGCTAGAAATTGCTAAAACAGGAGTAGAACGGGCAATAGAGACTGATGAAGCGACAGCCACAACTTGGATAAATCGGCAACTTGAAGCCTTGGAGGTAGAACTGTCATGACGATTACTGCAATAGATATACCAATGGATCAGATTCGTGAGTTTTGTCACAAGTGGCAAGTTACCGAATTTGCCTTGTTTGGCTCTGTTTTACGCGATGATTTTCGCCCCGAAAGCGATATTGATGTGTTGATCGCCTTTTCTCCAACTGCGAAACGGGGGTTAACCGAAACTCTGCAAATGCGCGATGAACTGCAAGCTATTTTTAACCGACCTGTAGATTTGATTGTAAAAGCTGCGATCAAGCGCAGTGAAAACTGGCTCAGACGTAAAAATATTTTGGAATCTGCACAAGTCATTTATGCCGCGTGACCAAGAATTTGTGATCGACATCGCTAATGCCATTAGGCGCAGCTTACGCTATGCAAATGGAGTTAGCAAATCAGAACTAGAAACTAATGACGAGAAATTGTCTGCAATCCTCTACCAAATTACAATTATTGGCGAAGCCACCAAAAGGCTTTCCCAGTCGTTCCGTCAGCAACATCAAGAAATTCCCTGGCGACAAATGGCAGCAATGCGAGATGTGATAGTCCATGAGTACGATCAGCTTGATTTTGATGTGATATGGGATGTTGTTGAAAACAAATTGCCAGAACTTTTGAACTTGATTGATTCTTTACTTTAAAGGTGTTTTGTAGGCAAAGTGCAAAAAACTGCTACAAATTTCTAAAACAGGAATAAAACGGGCAATTGAGACTGATGAAGCGACAGCCACAACTTGGATAAACCAGCAACTTGAAGCATTAGGCATCACCCTAAACTGCCACCACTTAAACCATCTGGGAGTAATCATGAAAGCACTTAAAGTTATGGCAACAATCAATGAGGAGGGACAACTAACTTTAGATCATCCGCTTTTAACTGATAAAAATAGCCGAGTAGAAGTAATTGTGCTAATCCCTGAAGAAGAAGTTCTGGAAGATCAATCTCAAGCAGAAGTCTTAGCAGATTTCCGGCAAGCTTGGCGCGAAGCCATGACTGGGCAAACTATCCCGGTGGCTCAACTGTGGGAAGGTCTTGAAGCTATTGGCATTAATTGATCAAATTTCGCTTTACGGAGCTACTAGTTTCTTAGCCAGAAAAATTCCCTAATCGCTTCCAATTAAGTTCTTTTGTCGTCTCATCCCAATGCCAACGTAATAAGTTAGCTTTTTGATTAGAGGAAATTCCTGGTAGACCGATCGCCTGTCTAGGTGCATCCGTAGCTAAAGCGATCGCAGTTTCTACGTCACAAACACCCCAGTTCACCAAGTTCTGTACTCCCACCAATAAGGGTAGAGTTGTCCCCGATAATGTTCCATCTGCTAGCCGTGCAGTGCCGTTTTTTACTTCTATTTCCCGACTATCCCAAGGATAAACCCCATCAGGTAGTCCTAAAGGTGAAAGGGCATCGCTAACTAAAAATAGTCCCTGACTGGCACGGAGGAGAATTTGCAACATGGTGGGTGTAATGTGTTGTCCATCAGCAATAAAACCACACATTACCCCAGGATGGGTAATGGCTGCGCCTAATAAACCTGGTTCGCGGTGGTGTAGGGGTGGCATCGCATTAAAGGCATGAGTCACCATTGTTGCACCCAGTTCAAAGGCGTGTTTTGCTTGTGTCTCTGTGGCTTGAGAATGTCCTAAACTGACGGTGATACCTAAAGAACGTAAATAAGGGATGACTTCCCCAGTAGGATCTAACTCTGGTGCTAAAGTGATGACTTTGACAACATGAGCATAATCACCCAAAACCCGCTTTACCTGATCAATAGTTAAGGGTAATAAATACTCTGCCGGATGTGCGCCACGCTTTTGATAATTTAAAAATGGCCCTTCTAGATGGACTCCCAGAATCTGAGAACCTGTTTTGGGAGTCGAGATAAAATCTGCAATCACAGCTAGCGATCGCTGTATGTTCTCTACTGAAGTTGTCACCAGTGTCGGTAAATATCCATCTACCCCCACATCCCATAAAAATTTGCTAATTTTCTCTAATACGTAAGAGTTTTCAACAGATAAATCAGGAAAAGCTAAACCTAAAGCACCGTTAATCTGTAAATCAACACCGCCCAAAGAAATCCAATCCCCAGCCACATCTAATATTTGCAATGACGGTGGCGAAACCCGTTTAAATACTGTCTCTATTGGCAGGATTTGCTCAATTATGCCCTCTTGATTAACTGAAAGCATCTGCAAATCTTGGTAGCCAGGAACTCTAGCATTGATAATGTCTACAAGGTGGGAATTGGGCATGGAGAATTAGGCATTGGGCATGATTCATTGGTATTAACTCATGTACCGACTATTTAATCAAGTGAAGTAATAGCGATATATCGAGACACAGAGATGGGGATAAGGAAAAAAGGCGGATAATACTTCTTGTCTCTTAATTTTTTACTCACAACTCAGCACTTAGGGATTTCCAAGAAATAAATTATCCAAGATAAACTAACCACAGAGACGCAGAGAACACAGAGAGAGGAGAAATAGAGAGAATTTTTGCGTCAGCTTTAGGATATTTTTTTATTTGGAAGTCCCTCAGCACTCAATATGAGATGATAATTGCACCCTCAGATTGCTGTATTAGCTATGTCTCCTGTTGTTGGCATTATTATGGGCAGTGATTCCGATTTGCCCACTATGAAAGATGCGATCGCTGTTTGTGATGAGTTTGGCATTGAGAACGAGGTAGCGATCGTTTCTGCCCATCGGACTCCAGAAAGGATGGTGCAATATGCCCAACAAGCGCACCAAAGAGGAATTAAAGTCATCATTGCTGGAGCTGGTGGTGCTGCTCATCTTCCTGGCATGGTAGCATCTTTAACACCATTACCTGTGATTGGTGTTCCCATCGCTACCCGCAATTTACAAGGTGTGGATTCTTTGTATTCTATTGTTCAGATGCCAGCAGGCATTCCCGTTGCTACAGTGGCGATAGGTAACGCTAAAAATGCCGGACTCTTAGCCGTGCAAATTTTGGCTACTCACCAGCCAGAACTACTAGAAAAAGTCCAAAAGTACCGTCAAAGTTTATCTAATATGGTCATGGGCAAGCAAGCAAAACTAGAAGAACTAGGATATACCCAATATTTAGAACAAGAATTTTAAAAGGCATTGGCCATCAAATCCCCAGTCCCCAGTCCCCAGTCCCCAGTCCCCAGTTATTTAATTTTGAATTTTGAATTTTGAATTGATTTGTCCCCAATCCCCAGACATTTTACTTAAAATTTTGTATATAAAATTAATAAATTTATTAGTAATTATATGTAAATATCAGCAACTACTGATTATATAAAGGTTTCACATGATTTAATTGCCTATTCACTAACTAAATTCTACGCATACGAAATAATAAATGTATTAAAAAATACAGAATTAATGTCTTAAGTAAAACATCATAAATCAAATTTAGTCATGGATTAACCAAAGTATGTTGTAAAATTTAACCTTATTTATGTGAATTACACTGTCTGTCCACGCTCTGTTTAGTTGAATGAGCAGAGTGGTAAACAAAAGAGAATAAACTTGGCTTTAAGTAAAACTTGATCGCCAGATTTTCTGATCAAAAGTGATTGATTTTGGTCAGTCTGCTACCATGATCAATCATCGCTGTTCAAGCAGGAAAAAATGAGCTAATGAATAAGCGTATTCGACCTTGGCAACGCATGATGGTGCTGGCGATCGGTTCGGTGGTATTGGCAATTTTTGCCCCTACAGTTGTACAAGCAGCAGATCCTCCCAATTTGCAGTCTTTATCAGAAACTACGATCAAACTGCAAATTTCGATTGACACTATATGGGTACTAATCACTGGGTTTTTAGTATTCTTTATGCAAGCTGGCTTTGCAATGTTAGAAGCCGGTTTTTCCCAGCAAAAAGGTGTAGTTAACGCTTTATTGGAAAATTTTGTTGATGCGGCTGTCACTATCTTAGCGTGGTGGGCAATAGGTTTTGGGATTGCTTTTGGTACAAGTGCTGGAGGTTTGTTAGGAACAGACACATTTTTTTTGAGCCAGCTACCTAATAGTGATGGGATCTATCCAATGGGTGCGCCTGGTTCTATGGCTGCTATTAATACCTACACCTTGTTTTTTTTCCAGTTTGCTTTTGCAGCAACCGCCAGTACAATCACTACGGGTTCTCTGCTCGGTAGAACTGACTTTATTGGTGACTTAATTTACAGTGCCGTGATGGGAGCATTCAGTTATCCAATTATTGTCCATTGGGCTTGGAATGTTGACGGATGGTTATCTAAACTCAGTTATCACGACTTTGCAGGTAGTTCTATTGTGCATTCTGTAGGCGGTTGGACTGCGCTGGTTGGAGCTTATTTGCTGGGGCCTCGCCCTGGTCGTACACCTTGGGGAACGCCACCACCAGCCCATAATTTAAGCTTGGTGACATTGGGAACGATGATTCTCTGGTTTGGTTGGTATGGGTTTAACCCTGGTTCAACTCTCGGTGCTGGGAACACAGGATTGATTGGTTTGGTGACAGTCAATACCACATTATCGGCTGGAGCAGCAGCACTAGCGGCAATGATTTTTCAGTATATCCGCACTAGTAAGTGGAATTTAGAGTATTGTCTGAATGGTTCTTTAGGCGGATTAGTAGCAATTACAGCTGCTTGTGCTTATGTAGTACCTTGGGCTGCTGTGCTGATTGGATTAACGGCTGGCATTTTGGTAGTGCTGGGGATTGATCTAATTGAATCACTGAAAATTGATGACCCAGTAGCCGCTTTTTCCATACATGGAATTAACGGCATGATGGGTACTCTTTCTGTCGGTTTTTTGGGACAAGCGGAACTGACCCTGAACAAAAAAGCAGGCTTACTGTTAGGGGGTGGAATTGAATTATTAGGTATACAACTTCTAGGTGTCGTAGCGATCGCAGTTTTTACAGTTGGCTTAAGCTTTGTAATGTTCGCTGGTCTTAAAGCCATCGGACGCTTGCGTGTTCATCCCGAAGGCGATCGCCTAGGTATTGATGTTTATGAGCATGGTGCATCGGTGTGGCCTGATGTCTATGCAGTTGACAAGTTAGTAGAAGAGAAAAAATATCATCCCAAAAGTTCAGACGTTACGACCTTTGAGAATGAATGAACCAGTTAAGCTGATCAATTGACAAAAGTTAACAAATAGTAGTAATGTGTGCCACAAATTACTGATTAATTTCTCTGCTCATTTTTGATGGAGATTGTATTGACAAAATAACCGTTATCGCTATGTCAAAATATTTTTTCCTGATTAAAGATTAAATGAAGAATACTTGACTGTTGTAGAAATTACATCATAATTTCTTAAGGATATCTACAAATAATATTTACAGAGGTGTCATTAATTTCTTAAACTCCTAAATAATTATTTGAGTTTTTGGTTTACCAAATCAGTGGTCTCAAAGAAAAACATCAAAATCACTGGCTGGCAATACCGATGCTAGTTTTTCTGCTTAACCTGTTTCTTGCAATCAAGGATCGTTCGGAGGACGTTGTTTCAACCCATGTACAAGCATAAATCGAAAATAAAAAATAGGCGATTTTCCGCAAGAAATTCCGCTAAAAGCTCGCAACATAACTCAACAATCAAGTTATTTAATTTCATTAAGCGGCTATCACCCAGTTGGCAAGCTTGCTTACCTTTGGCTTGTTTGATTGTTTTGGGATGGGGTTATGTCGCAGTTGCCCAAACCCCAGACGCTGGCCCGACAACAGCAGAATTGAAAATTGCTCTGGACACACTTTGGGTAGCGATCGCAGCGTTTTTAGTATTCTTCATGAATGCTGGTTTCGGGATGTTAGAAACTGGCTTTTGTCGCCAGAAAAACGCTGTTAACGTCCTTGCCAAAAACCTAATTGTGTTTGCACTAGCCACCATAGCTTTTTGGGTAATTGGTTTTGGGTTAATGTTTGGCGATGGCAACGATTTTATTGGGTTAAATGGGTTTTTCTTAACAGGAGAAGATAATAGTCCTGTTACCGGAGATGCTTATAAAGGTGTCTTCAGTGCTTTAAATTGGGCTGGTGTCCCCTTAGCTGCCAAATTTTTATTCCAGTTGGCATTTGCGGGAACAGCCGCGACAATTGTGTCTGGTGCAGTTGCCGAAAGAATTAAGTTTCTTGACTTCTTAATTTTCAGCATCTTACTTGTAGGTATCGCCTACCCCATTACCGGACACTGGGTTTGGGGTGGTGGTTGGTTATACAAACAAGGGTTCTGGGACTTTGCTGGTTCTACGGTAGTTCACTCAGTTGGTGGTTGGGCAGCTTTAATGGGAGCAGCCTTTCTTGGCCCCCGTATCGGTAAATATCAAGATGGAAAAGTTGTGGCTTTACCTGGTCACAACATGAGTATTGCCACTCTAGGATGTTTGATTCTGTGGTTAGGCTGGTTTGGTTTTAACCCCGGTTCTGTAATGGCTGCTGACCCCAATGCTATTACTCATATTGCTTTAACAACCAACATGGCTGCGGCTGCTGGCGGAATTGCAGCTACAGCAACAGCGTGGTTTTACTTAGGTAAGCCTGACCTGTCGATGATTATCAACGGTATTCTGGCTGGTTTGGTAGCGATTACAGCCCCTTGTGCTTATGTCAGCATTCCCGGTGCAGTAATTATTGGTTTGATTGCTGGCGTGATTGTAGTTTTCTCTGTCACATTATTTGACAAAATTGGTATTGATGACCCAGTAGGTGCTACCTCAGTTCACCTTGTTTGTGGTGTTTTTGGCACTCTTGCAGTTGGTCTATGGTCTGTTGGACCTGGTGTCTATTCCTGGTATGGTGAGGGTGCTGGGCCAATCAAAGGCTTATTTGTTGGTGGTGGCGTAGAACAGTTAGGTATCCAGTTTCTAGGTGTGATTGCAGTCGGTGGTATGACTGTGCTTCTCAGCAGCATCTTTTGGCTAGCACTGAAATATACCTTGGGTATTCGAGTCACCAGAACAGAAGAACTGGAAGGTTTAGATATCCATGAACACGGTATGGAAGCCTACAGTGGATTCCTCAAAGAAAATAGTCCCAGTGGATTTGGAGAAGCTGGCAACTCTGGCGGCTACTCATCAGGGGAAGATTATTCCAATAAAATTTAATTGCAATTTACAAGTTTGTAGTAAATGATCGGTAGGGTGTGTTATGCCGTAAGCTAAAGCACCTTGACTTGTTGACTGTGCGTTGCACTGTGCGACAACACACCCTACATTAAACAATTCGTAATGGACTAACGTCCCGCTCCGCTAACGTAACGATGCTCCCGCCCCGCTCCGCTAATGTAATTCGTAATTATTAAAATTTATTAACATAAAAAAATAATTCTTTACCACTCAGCACTCAGCACTCATTACTCATTACTCATTACTCAGCACTCATTACTCAGCACTCATTACTCATTACTCAGCACTCATTACTCATTACTCACTTGATCCCCAAGATACCAATCCAAGATAGGATGGACGTTGATTTACGTATCGTTTTACATAATATGCTTATGAATCGCTATTGGTCGCGTCTGCTTGCCCTCGTCTTGGTTGTTGCCATTGGCTTAGTAGGCTGTGGTAGTCCAGATAGTTTAACAGGAGATTACCGCCAAGATACCTTGGCGGTGGTCAATACCTTAAAACAAGCCTTAGAAGTATCCCCAGATTCGCCAGAAAGAGCAGCAATTCAAGCGGAAGCTAGGCTAAAAATTAATGATTTTTCTGCTCGCTACCAACGGGTTAACTCTGTTGTCGGGCTGAGTTCCTTTACAACTATGCGAACAGCCCTCAACTCCTTGGCTGGACACTACAGTTCTTACCCTAACAGACCAGTACCAGAAAAGCTAAAAACTCGTTTAGAGCAAGAATTCCAGCAGGTAGAATCAGCACTCCGACGAGGTGCTTAACTACTACTATTCTCTATTCTTATAGTCAAGAGTCAGAAATATAGAGGCTCTTGACTATAGCCATTGATTTTCCCAATCCTCAGTCTCTGCTTTTGACACTCTCCGACCTAAAGGTAAGGAGATTCTTAAGACCTCACAGCCTTAATATTCTGTTTGTACAGATTCCCAGGCTCACCACGTTTGCCCAGTAGGGCGTAGTGATATCTCCTCAAGGTTTTTCGGGCGTAGACTTTCCCCCAGTCCGGGGGTAGGTTTTTAAATCTTTTACTGATTAGAGTATTTTACCATGTTCATCAACAAAATTGACTTAAGCCTAAAGGCAATAAAGAAGCTTTCATCCCGTGCCTGTTCGCGCAGCGTCTCCCCTTGGGAGAAGTACGAAGTTCGGACACCTGCGTGTCCTGCTTCTCACGGGTTTTCAGCATTCCCCTTATAACATCCCTTAAAGCGTAGCCTCTCCGTGAGGATAAAAAATAAATATCCCGTTAGTAAGATGTTGTTGTTTAAGCTACTCGGATAACTTTACAGAATAAAACATTAGACCTCTTGCATAAATGCTTAAGCTGTCATGTTGAGCGAAGCGAAACATCTCAAGGCTTATACATTTCATTCAGAATGACACATCTCATTTTCGGACTTTTGCAAGAGGTCTCTTGTGATATCGCCAACATAGGATTGAGGATTAAAGCTTCAAAACCCTTGATTGTAAGATATAACATTTGATACAGGTTCACCCTAATATTTGCAATAGGGTGGATGATTGGTTTTTTCTGTTTTGATCCAGTATGTTTAACCGTCCCTTGCAGCGTGTGAGAGTGAAATTACTTTGGCAATACTTATTTACTGCTATTTTTAGCAGCAGTCTGTTGATTCCCTACTTGACGATTCAACCAGCACAAGCACAAGTTACAGAATATTGTCGGATATCATCAGCCGCTACCAAAACAAAAGAAAATTTACGCTTATTAGCCCTCAAAGGTAATAAAGATGCCCAGAGACGCTATCAGCAATTGATCCAAAAACACGCCAAAGAAGTACAGCAGTGTCGTAACCGTACTTGGCCAAAAATTCAAGCTGTTTGGATACGTTTATATCCTTGCGATTTAAAGCCAGGGGCTATAGATCAGATTATGGATCGGATAGTCAATGATGGCTACAACCAAGTTTATGTAGAAGCATTCTATGATGGGCGCGTCTTGTTACCAGCCGCAGCTAACCCCACAGTTTGGCCTTCAGTGATTCGCAATCCTGGTGCAGAAAAAGTTGACTTACTCGCCACAGCAATTAAACAAGGAAAGCAACGCGGGTTAAAAGTTTATGCTTGGTTATATACCAAGAATTTTGGCTATAGTTATGCACTGAGAAGAGACAGAGAAGCTGCGATCGCACGCAATGGTAAGGGTCAAACTAGTTTATATGTTGTCAATGATAGTAATCAAGTATTTATCGACCCCTACAACGAACAAGCCAAACGCGATTACTACCGCCTAGTACAAGAAATTTTACGTCGTCGCCCAGATGGTCTGTTGTTTGACTATATCCGTTATCCTCGTCAAGCAGGTAGTGATTCCATCGCCACCAAAGTTGCAGATTTATGGTTATTTACTAAAGCTACCCAAGAGGCTTTGTTTCGCCGCGCCCAAAATAACCAAGGACTAGAGTTAATTCGGCGTTTCTTAGGTAAAGGATATGTCACCGCAGGAGATATTAGCGAAGTTGATCAACTTTATCCCCAAGAAAATGAACCGATGTGGCAAGGACGTGTTGTAGCAGCAAAAGAAAAATCACTTTTGTCCCCTAGCGAGAGACAACCACTAATACAAACAGAATTATGGTTGTTGGCTGTAGCCCATGCCATGCAAGGTATTATAGATTTTGTCACTTTAGCTAGCAACCCAGCGAAACAACTAGGTATTCCCTCTGGGGTGGTATTTTTTCCAGAAGGTAACCAAACAGTAGGACAAGGATATGATTCTCGCTTGCAACCTTGGGATCAGTTTCCTAGTTCCTTAGAGTGGCATCCCATGTCTTACGCAACTTGCGGTAACGTTAGCTGTATTGTAGAGCAAGTACAACGAGTTATCAGTCTAGCCAAGCCAGGTACACAAATCATTCCGGCTTTAGCTGGTAAATGGGGAGGCTCAGTCAGTAATCGTCCCTCATTAGAAGCACAAATGCAAGCATTAAAACAATTTGCACCTAAGCTAAAAGGGGTGAGTCATTTTGCCTATTCTTGGCAATATCCAGAAAATGATAGCGATCGCAAATTCTGCCGTTAGATACTGAGCAATCAGCTACCCTGGGTGGTTACGCGATCGCGCCCTGATCATGGAAGATCCACAATATTACAAGCTGCGTAACTACGCCTTAGATTTCCTCTTCAACCGTTTCGCCCATGATGATGTCGGTTAACAGCGTTCCCAGATGACAAAGGTTAGAACTTAGTTTCTACCATCTCTCAGGGTGCAAAATATTGCACCCTTTTTTTGTAATGAAGTAAAACCCCAGAACTGGGAATTTCTGGGGTTGTTAACCTGACCACCTCTACTTTTATAGTTTAAAAAACATGGTAAATTTCACATCTCATCAGACTTAAATCTGTAAATTATGTCAGAAATAAAATTAGAAGTATTCCTTTTGATGTGATAGCTAAAAACCTAGTAGTTATATCCACTTTATAGGGATTCACCCTTGAAAAAGCCTTATTATATATGTGTTTTTCGGATTAGTCATATTTAGTATTCACCGCCAATCTTTAAATCGTAAATTATTATTATTAGACAGACAAAATAGCTATAAATATTTGAAATAAAGATATAACTCAATGGTTTAGGTCTAATTCATGATATCAAGCTACTTGTTTTATTACTCTTCTTCATCAAAAATAAAAGCATCATGATAAATACATGATTGTAGCCCATTAAAGTGACAGAAAACCTCACAAATGTCTGCCTAAGCAGGCATTTTTTATTGAAGAAACCAGCGATGAAACTTTGCATCTTATGTTTCGATTAAAAACAGGATTGAATTTTCTTGAAAAGCAGACTTCAGATAAATCAGTATAAAATGAGCCTCCTTCTATATCAATTTATCTATCTAAACCATAGTTTTTTTACACTATCTTTCACTCAAAGTCTGAGCTAAACTTTTTGTCGCGTTAGTTATCATAAGGCTTAGAGACTTCTATCAAGATGATCTGTTAGCAATTACCAAATCCAAAGACCTCATCTACCGTGGGATGGCAACTGGATTACTCAACACACAATTTCAAGAAAATTTGATATAGTTAAGAAGCATTAAGATATATTACAATTTTTCACAGAATTCACAAATGACTCTATCGATTCGTCCCGATCTCACTTCTGCCGATCAGGTACTGTTGTCTTTAGCACCTAAAGAACAGCAAAATGTCACAGAAGCAGAAATGATGCAGGCTGTGCGAACTTTGTTGATTGGATTAGGAGAAGATCCAGACCGTGAAGGACTAAAAGATACTCCAAAAAGGGTGATGAAAGCCCTACAGTTTCTGACAAAGGGATATGATGAATCTTTGGATGATCTGTTAAATGGAGCAGTATTTACAGAAGATGCCAGTGAAATGGTATTAGTCCGGGATATCGATATTTTCAGTTCCTGCGAGCATCATATCTTACCAATCATTGGTCGCGCCCATGTCGCTTATATTCCTAATGGCAAAGTTATAGGATTATCCAAAATTGCCCGTATTTGTGAAATGTATGCACGACGCTTACAAGTGCAGGAACGTCTCACCATGCAAATTGCTGATGCTTTGCTAGATTTACTCAAACCTCAAGGAGTAGCTGTAGTCATAGAAGCCACTCATATGTGTATGGTAATGCGCGGCGTGCAGAAGCCTGGCTCTTGGACTGTTACCAGTGCGATGCGCGGCGTTTTTGCCGAAGACGCTAGAACCCGTGAAGAATTTATGAATTTAATTCGACACAATGTCAATTTTCATTAAATGAAGTAGGGGTGTAGGGGTGTAAAAAAAGTAGCGGAAATTTTACCCCCCAATACACAATGCCCAATTTTCCTTTGTTACTATGTCCTGATAGACATTTACTTTCTGTGTAAAATTTAATCGGAGTATTCTGGACTATCAGGATTATTTTCCAAGGAAACCCATGAACAAATTTCTACTTAGCGTACTTTCTAGCCCTGTTCTGATTGCTTCTATGTTGTCTATGACAGTTATGGTCAATCAAGCACAAGCTATTGAGCCAGAAGCTAAAAACACAGATCGGTTATCGTGTATTAGAAATAAACATAAAGTAGGTTTAGTATGTGCTAGGGCTTCGGTTTTAGCCCAAATTCCTAAATATCAGCCGGAAGTTGAGTTTTCTAGAGAGGATGCTCCTATGCTAGAGTTCAACGACGAAGAAAGTGATGTAGCCGTTGATTTATTTAATTGCGACTGTCCTGCTTGTATTAATTCTTTGCGTCAAATGCGGGGTGTAACGCCCTTGGTGTACTAACTCATTAATAAAATCTGCAATATATTGCATTTGTATTGGCATGGACAACAAAAGACAGTCGCAAGTTAGAGGTTAACTTTATTATGGCGACTGTCTGCTTTTTTCAGGGTCACAAAACCTGCTATTGCACTTGTTACTTACCTACGTTTCTGATTTGTCAGTGACAGCCAGCCCAAGTTACCCATCTGTGAGATAGCCCTATACGCATCACTGTTCCGGTAATTTCTCGTTCAGAAATAATTACGTCAACCATATTTGCGCTACTCAGTTCCGCTTCTATGATATTGCTACCCATCAGATTAGCTTGCTTGAAATTAGCACCAGTGAAATTAGCTCCGCTCATTTCTGCTTCATAGAGGTTTGCACCTAATAAGTTGGCTAGCATTAAATTAGCACCGCGCAAATCAGCACGAGTTAGGTTACTATCTTTGAGGTTAGCCTTCATTAAATCTGCGCCAATGAGGTTAACCTCAGTTAAGTTTGCACCACTCAAGCTAGCACCACTCAAATCAGCATCAGTCAAATTAGCTCGACTAAAATTACAGCCATTCAAATTGGCGTGACTGAGGTTAGCACCACTTAAATCAGCCTCTGTAAAATTTACTCCGCTCAAATCAGTGGCGTAAAGATTGACCTGATGCAGATTTGCTTGCTCAAATTTTCTTTCTCCTGCTGTATATAAATCCAGGAGCTTATTAGCATCCATCTGTTTTCACCTCCCATTACTTGTTGGTAGGTCTGCCTAAGTTGTGAGTTAACACTCCCCCAACCACACCAAAGACAATTTGCAGATTGATCAAAGACCTAATTTTTAATAAAAACTAGTAATTTGATTGTCATATATTTTTTAGCGTTATGAACAATTACTTCACGGAAATATACCGAATAGATATGTGCAGAGTTACTACGCGTTAGTCATTAAGACATCCAAGCTTTAGAGATTTGGCTACTGGCTGGAAGCGTATGCAGAAAAAGTCACAGATATAAAATTCAGGATCTTCCTTTTTTTTCAAAATACTGTTGATGCTCTGGGGTTGCTAAGTAGTATTCACCAGCAGGTTTAATCTCTGTCACAATATCGCGTTCAAACCTACCCGATATCTGAAGCTTTGCCTTTGAGTGCTTCGCTAGTTCTTCCTGTTGGGTATTGTGAAAAAATATCACAGACCTGTACTGTTCTCCTTTGTCTGGCCCTTGGCGGTTTAGGGTTGTCGGGTCATGGATATCCCAAAATACGGTTAATAAGTCCTCATAACTAACAAGTTGAGGGTCATATTCTACCTGTGCTACCTCAGCATGACCAGTTATCCTCGATAACACATCAAGATAAGACGGATTAATAAAATGCCCTCCCATATAGCCAACGGAGGTTGATGTTACTCCTTTTACCTTATAAAACGCCGCCTCCACACCCCAAAAACAGCCAGCCCCAAATGTTGCTTTTTCCATTGCTGTGATGTACTCCAAGGTTTTGATAATTAAGTTACGTGAACTCAATCTAATAGGGATAGGGGTGTATTAGATTAAGTCCTGAACCTTTAATTGAGTTGAGAAATTATCTAGGATGAATGTGTCGTCTAGTCCCCCAACCTGGATTGACAATAGCGGCTAACTCTTCGTCTGATAGTTGGCTGATTTCAGCCTCTAGTTCCTCAATGGTGAAGTCATAGCCACACTCTCTAGCAATTTTTATGAAGGCTTCTGGATTATCTGTTGCTTTGAGTCTTGCTTGTAATGCTTGATCTTCTTTAACAGCTTCCAATAATTGGGTAGCGTTTTGCTGTGTCATGATATTCTCTTTCCTGTTTTAAATATTCAGATTCAAAGGTAGAGCCAAAATATTTGAGATGTAGTCAGGTTTTTAGCCGCATCCATACTTTAGATTGCTCTAATTTTAGATTGCACTATTATTATTCATTTGTCTTGTACCATTAGAAAGAAAAGCGATCGCCTACGGTGGGTTGCAACCCATCGCACCAGCGACAATTCAGGCGATCGCTTTTTGTTTTTAGGCGTAAAATTAGGTGATGTCTGCAATAGATGACCGCAACACATTATATAGTCAGTGTAGGTTTTGTGTAAAAAAAACAATATAATAATATTAAATATCTCCAGTTTAACTGTTAAAAAATAAAGAAAAAATTAAACTATCATGACATCTACCAATACACATGATTTTGTGAGAATTTTAACTCAAGTTGCTGCTGCATATCGAGGGCAAAAAAATCAACGTCCTACAACTGAGGAAGTAGTGAATGCGTTATTAGCAGCAGAAACAATCGCCAAAAAACAACGGCTGAATTATAATTTTGAGTCTCTAGTGGGTCAATGGCGTTTATGTTTTGCCACTGGGACAAAGAAAGCCAGAGAGAGCGGGGGGATTGTTTTAGGTAAGGGTTGGTATGTACCAAAACTGGCTACTATTTATATTTCCTTTAAGGCGACTCCAGAGGAAGATTTAAATAGTGGCGAAATTGGTAATCAGGTGCAATTAGGGTCAATATCATTGCAACTTACAGGGCCAGCAAAGTATTTAGGCAAGAAAAATATACTGGCTTTTGACTTTACCCAAATGTTCCTCAGTTTATTTGGTCGTACCATTTATCAGCAAAATATTCGCTCTGGTAAAGGTGAATCTGAAGATTTTTACAACCAACCCATAGCTAAACTACCCTTTTTTGCCTTCTTTTTAGTTAACGCAGATTTGATTGCAGCGCGGGGACGTGGGGGAGGTTTAGCACTTTGGATTCGGGAAGATATTTCCTAGACAGCACTTCTCTATTTTTTTATCTGATGAAAGTATATATTTTACAGATTGACTCAAGATGAGGCGATCGCACTGATTGTATTGTAATGATACCAACTAGAGTTAGGACAGATGTCGCTCAGGTGTTTTCTGGAGCAATACCTGACTATTTCTGGGAAAGGATTTTGCTAGCTAGTATGTATTTTTCGGAAATGGTCGTGGCGTAATTATGTAATGTACTTTACCGAATTTGGCAGACAAATTTGCAGAAACTCTACATGACGAGACTTGGTATTTTCCCGTAGATTCTTAATTAAGCAAGGAGTTGAAGGGAAACAAAAGTAACCATTAACTCTGAGCGAACATTCATTGCAACAATTTTGATCTTAGGAGAAAATTCATGCAAGTTCTAGAAAACAACGCCTTATTTACCGAAATTTCTGCTGAACAATCCGCCGTTGTTAGTGGTGGAGTGAATAATTTTAGATTTAACCTAGATGCTTACCTGTTCATCTTAGGTGCTGGTGTTGTATTTGGTGTACCTACACTTACCGAACAAGAGACCAACTTTGCTTTCCAACAAGCAATCAGTTTGTAAAGCGATCGCACGCTGAACTACTGACAAGCAAATCTTTGCAAAACCTAATTTTGACCATTATTACTCAGGAAAAAATCATGCAAGTTCTAGAAAACAACGCCTTATTTACCGAAATTTCTGCTGAACAATCCGCCGTTGTTAGTGGTGGAGTGAATAATTTTAGATTTAACCTAGATGCTTACCTGTTCATCTTAGGTGCTGGTGTTGTATTTGGTGTCCCTACACTCACCGCAGAAGAGACCAACTTTGCTTTCCAACAAGCAATCAGTTTGTAATGACTTGATCTAAAGTATTGTCCTGAAAATTGATCAGATATATCGGTTTTCAGGCTTACCTAATCATGCTTCAGGAATGGCTGAGTGTGAATGATTACAGAAAATACTGGAACATTTCAAAATGTTCCAGTATTGGAATCAATCTGAAGGTAAAAAATGAGCATTAATGACAAAGTTCCACTTTTTACAGAGCTAATTAACGAAGAATCTGCGGTTATTAGTGGTGGTGCGTTGCCTATATTTATTTACGACGGCACAACCGCTAGGATTTTAAACGTAGATGGGCAAGGTCAGGAAGTAATTCTCACTCTTACTTCTCCTACCATTAGCCCCTTACCTCAACCGAACAACGACTTAACTAACCAATTAAGTTTGTAAGTTGTTTGTAAGTGGGAATTTATGGGCGATCGCCAATTACAAGTTCAGATTGAGTAATAAACAGTTTACTCATTGTCTATTTCATGCTCTTGGGTTGTCAGGTTGCTCATTGTTATAAATAGTTGAATGCAAGCGAGCGATGGAAGAAAATAACACACTTTTTCAAGCAATTACCCCTGAAGAATCTGCTGTCGTCAGTGGAGGTTTCTTACAAGTAAGTTTTGATCTGGATACTTACTTGTACATTTTGGGGGCTGGTGTTGTATTTGGCAACCCTGGACTTACTCCTGACGAAATTCAGTTTGCTTGGGAGTCAGCCTTTGTATTTGAATATGCACCACCCTCTCGCAGAGGAAGACGCAGTAACAGGCGTTGAAATTATTACATTTGCAAGTATATCTGCTATGAGGCAGGCTGAATTAGCCTGTCTTGTTCAAAATTGCTATTTCTGCAATTTGGATCATCACCTAATGGGTATTTTTTGAAAAATTTTTGGCTCAACTCAAGATAAGCATTTTTGCTGTATGAAATACCAATATGTTGCACAACACAGCGAAGAAGATTGCGGTGCTGCTTGTATCGCCTCAATTGCTAAACACTATGGGCGGACTCTTACTCTTAGTCATGTGCGTGAGGTTGTAGGTACTGGACAATTAGGTACAAGCTTGTTGGGGCTAAAACGAGGTGCAGAAACACTTGGTTTTAATGCTCGTCCAGTCAAAACTTCACCAGAAGTCTTAAAGCGGATGAATGAAGCACCTCTACCAGCAATTATTCACTGGCAAGGGCAGCATTGGGTAGTTTTATATGGTAAAAAAGGCAAAAAATGTATAGTTGCTGATCCGGCTGTAGGTTTGCGTTATCTGTCTCCACAAGATTTAGCAGAAGGGTGGACAGATTGGTTAATGCTGTTAATAGAACCTGATCCGATACGGTTTCAGCAGCAAGAGGGGGATCAAGTTGGTGGTTTTTGGCGTTTTTTTAAGCGAATTTGGACTTTTAGGAGGATTTTAGCTCAGGCTTTACCCCTAAATATCTTGTTGGGATTGCTATCTTTAGCTTCTCCCTTTTTGCTACAAATTCTTACTGATGATGTACTGGTGCGGGGTGATACTAAACTATTAACTACGATGGCGATCGCTGTGGTAGTGATGAATGTAGTTTCTAGTAGTTTATCTTGGGTACAATCTAACTTAATTGCTCACTTTGCCCAACGTCTACAATTAGGGCTTGTTTTAGAATTTGGTCGGCAAATATTACAATTACCACTTTCTTATTATGAGGCTAGACGTAGTGGCGAAATTGTCAGCCGTCTACGAGATATTAACCAGATTAATCAGTTAGTATCTCAAGTTGTTGTAACTTTACCAAGTAAATTATTTATTGCTATTATTTCCTTTAGTCTCATGGCTTTTTATAGCTGGAAATTAACGGTATTAGCTCTATTTATTTCGATGGTAATGACATTATCTACAGTGATATTCCAGCCAATTTTACAACAGAAAACTCGTGAGGTTTTAGTTAGCGAAGCTGAATCACAAGGGGTTTTAGTCGAAACATTTAAAGGCGCACTCACGCTGAAAACAACCACAGCTTCACCACAATTTTGGGAGGAATTACAAGGCAGATTTGGGAAAATTTCTACTTCCACACTCAGCACCATTCAAATTGGCATTATTAACGGTACATTTTCTAGCTTTGTTTCTGCTATAGGTAGTATTGCTTTGCTATGGTATGGGGGAAATTTGGTAATTAATCCCCAAGAAAATTTGAGTATTGGGCAATTACTAGCCTTTAATTCCATGAATGGTAATTTCGTGGGTTTAATTGGGACTGTGATCACTTTTGTAGATGAATTTACACGAGCAAAAACTGCTACTCAACGCCTCACAGAAGTAATAGATGCGACACCAGAAAATCAAGGAGATGGTAAAAAAGCATTTGCCAAAATCCCTGATGATGCTGATATTGTTTGTAGTCATGTCAATTTTCATTATCCTGGTCGAGTGGAGTTATTAGAAGACTTTTCACTAACTATTCCAGGTGGTAAAGTTGTCGCTATTATTGGTAAATCTGGTTGTGGTAAAAGCACTTTAGCTAAAATATTAGCTTGCCTATATCCTCTACAATCAGGTAATATCCGCATAGGACTTTATAATATAGAAGACCTTGCTCTTGATTGTCTACGTCAACAGATAGTTTTAGTCCCTCAAGATGCCCATTTTTGGAGTCGTTCTATTGTTGAAAACTTCCGATTAGGTGCGCCTCATATTACATTTGAGCAGATTGTTAGGGCTTGTAAAATTGCTGATGCTGATGACTTTATCAGTAAATTACCTGATAAATATCAAACCATTTTGGGTGAGTTTGGAGCAAATATTTCTGGCGGACAAAGGCAAAGATTAGCCATAGCAAGAGCCATCGTGACAGATCCACCAGTGTTAATTTTGGATGAATCAACTGCTGGACTTGATCCAGTCAGTGAAACACAAGTTTTAGAGCGATTATTTAAACATCGTCGGGGTAAAACTACTATTTTAATTAGCCACCGTCCCCAAGTAATTAATCGGGCTGACTGGGTTATGTTGCTAGATCAAGGTAAATTAAAAGTTGAAGGTTCTTTGGAGAATTTACGCTCTATATCTGGAGAACATTTAGACTTTTTGAATACTTATTGAATACTTAAGTTGGGGATTGGGTATTTGAAGGTTAATAAAGGAGCAAATAAATAGTATTAAAAACTATGCTTTACACACATAACCAAAAGCTTCTACCACCTGTTCAAAGTGCAGACTTTCTTCCTCCTGTTAGTCGTTGGACATCTTTAGCCGGAATTTTCCTCATCGCTAGTGTTGGTACTGCAATTAGTTTATCTTCATGGATAAAATACAATGTGACAGTAAAAGCAACGGCTGCGGTCCGTCCAACAGGGGAAATTCGCCTGGTACAACCGAAAGTTGAAGGTACAGTTAAAAGTATTCTGGTGAAAGAAAATCAGCTTGTCCAACGGGGTGATGCGATCGCTCACTTGGAAGATGAACAATTGCAAATTAAAAGAAGTCAACTGCAAGGTAACATTCAGCAGGGTAAGTTACAACTTATTCAAATGGATGCTCAACTGAAAACTCTAGATAGCCAAATTCTTGCAGAGACGACAATAGCCCAGCGATCAATTTTATCTGCAAAGGCAGATTTAGCACGCAATCAAAGGGAATATCAGGAGAAGCAAATTACTACTAGCAGCGAATTACTCGCAGCTCAAGCTAACTTAGAAAAAGCCCAAGCTGATTTGCAAAAAGCCCAAGCTGATTTAAGTTTTGCCGAAGTAGACCGCGATCGCTATAAACAATTAACAGAAATTGGTGCTATTGGTGGGCGTGAATTTGAACAGAAAAAACTTGTGGTTGAGCAAACTAAAGCCATTCTGGAAGCTACAAAAAAATCCGTTGATATAGCCAAAGCTAAAGTTAAATCAGCTAAAGTGGCTGTTAATCCGACAGATGCTACAGTAGCGATCGCACAAGAACGCATTGCTCAAGAAACTGCTAGGGGTGAAGCTACTACTGCTACACTCAAAAAAGAAAAACAAGCCTTACTTCAGAGGCGGGTAGAAATTCAAAATCAAATCGGACAATCTCAAAAAGAGTTGCAACAGATAGCCACTCAATTACAAGATACTGTTTTACGCGCTAGCAGTGATGGGATTATTCTGAAGCTGAATTTACGCAACCCCGGTCAAGTTTTACGTGCTAGTGAAGCTGTAGCAGAAATTGCTCCTAATCATGCTCCTCTGATTATTAAAGCAGTTATTCCCACCCAAGAAATTAAAAATGTCTCCGTTGGTCAAACAGCACAAATGCGAATTGATGCCTGTCCCTATCCTGATTATGGCACTCTTAATGGAGTGGTCAAGGCTGTTTCTCCAGATGCGATTAAACCTAATAATACAAATGCCTCCACGTCAGGTTCAACAACTGCTGCTGCTAGCTATTTTGAAGTGACTATTCAACCCGATAGTCTCACCTTTGGAAATGGCCGTCAGTGTCATCTCCAAGCTGGGATGGAGGCTAAAGCAGACATTATTTCTAAACAGGAGACAGCACTGCAATTTATCTTGAGAAAAGCTAGATTAATTACTGATTTGTAAGCTATTATTAATCTTTCTTTGATTTTTGTTCGCGCAGCGTGGCGTAGATATACTTACTTATTTAGGTAGGGAATGGAGAGTAAGACATATTTCACCAAGATAATTATCAATAATTCTCTACGCGTAGGTTTTTTTGAATTTCTAATGCAGCGACGTGACCATGATTATGTTTGTTAACACCTATCATAGAATGCAGCAATCATTGCAATGGTGGTCGTTTAGACAATCTATGAAATTATCTATGGAGGCTGATAAAATTCGAGAAGAATTATTACAAGAATTATTTACAGTCCGTCGTAATTTAGAATTATCAGCAATCGAAAACCAAGAATTATCCATTGAAAAAACTCAAGATTATTTAAAACAAATTAACCATTTACATTGCTCTCTATCACAGTTGAGCGATCGCCTATTTCCATCCTATCTTCAAGATAACTTTCCTCTGGCTATTGCATCTCTATTAGAAAGGTGGATTTTCTCCCATCCCTATCTCGATTTTCATATTAGTATGCCTTTTAGTTGGAGATATGAATCTGCTGAATATAGTCTGATAGTTTTAAATGCGTTAGAAGAATTATTTGTCATAACTTTGCCAGAGTTGTTGACTCCAACTTCAATTAATATAAGTTTGCAGCAAAAACATACTTTAGCTCAGTTAGTTGTCAAAATTACGCATCCAGATATATCTATGTTATTGCCTTATTCGAGTTTGATAGAATTAGATTATCTTTGTAAAACTTTTAGAATTTTAACATCGGGGAAATTATTTTATCGTAGAAATAAGTGTGCTGTTGCTTACTACTTTTATTGGTAAAAATAATCTCTATTCTCAACAATTCCTCACTTCTTGGGTTAGTTCTATGATATACTTCCTGTGATGAGGATTTTATCTAACAAATCTGCTATTTTTTGCCTTAATTTGGTAAATAAACAATACATAATTATGCTTGCTTGGTTAATAATAACAGACGATTTAGTATAATAATCACAAATGTAAATTCATGTAAAACCATTGCATAACAAGCATTCAAAAGGTGGCAATTTGGTTATGAAACAAATTTTGACAGAGAATGAATTGCTGAAGATTCTAGTAATTGATGATCACGAATCCGTCTTATCTGGAACTGTCAATGTACTGCGAAAACATTTCCCTGATGCTGACTTTATCACTGCAATCAATGCTAAAAATGCGCTGAATCAACTTGCGATTTCACAGCCGGATATTGTGGTTATGGATCTTTCTATTCCCGAACAACCTGAAACAACAGCCAGACCCGATATAGGTGTGCAACTTCTGCGGACTTTAATGAAAAATTACCCCAATCTAAATATTGTAGTTCAAAGTGCTAATGTGAGAACTCTAGTAAGAATTAGACCTGATATTGATAGCCATAAAGGAGGTTTCACCGTTGCTGATAAAAGTCTTTCTACTCAGGAAATGTTGACTAGAGTTGATTGGGCATTACAAGGATTAACTCATACAAAAGATATTAAAGGTATTCATTCAGGATTGGAAGTTAAACCAGAGTGGCTCAGGATGTTAACGTTAGCATTTGGGGAAGGATTACAGGATAAGACGATTGCTGAACGTATGTGCATATCTGCAAGGATGGTGCGCCATTACTGGAGTAAACTGCAAGACGCTTTAGATGTTTATCCTGAAGAGGGGAAAAATATCCGTATTCAAACTGAAATGAGAGCTAGAGAAGAAGGATTAATTGATTAGTTATGTCGTAATATTTAAACAATATATCCCTGACTTATTCAAGAATCTGGGGGTCTGGAGTATCACAAATCAACACTTATGCAGCCTGGACTTTGGAGAAGGATCAAAGCAGAAATTAGCATTTGGCGTGTAGGTGCATTACCAGGTATTGCAATGATGGGACTGGTGATTGTGGCTCGTCTGACTGGTGCATTGCAATCCTTAGAGTGGCTAGCTTTTGATCATTTTCTCCGTTTACGGCCTCAAGAACCTATCGATGAAAGAATTTTGCTGGTGGGGATTAATGAAGATGATGCGCGTATTCGGAAAGAGCATTCCCTAAATTCTGTAATTTCAGACCGTAACTTAGCCCAACTACTATTGAAATTACAGGCTTATCAGCCGAGAGTAATTGGTCTGGATATTTATAGAGATTTACCTGTTAATCCTGGCCATGATGAATTAGTTGCAGCTTATCAAAGCGTCAAAAATCTCATTGCTATTGAAAAAGTCTTACCTGATCAAGTTGCACCACCCCCTACATTGTCACCTGCACAACTTGGTTTTGCTGATCAAATTCTGGATAGTGATGGCAAATTAAGGCGTAGCTTGTTGTCCACACCAACATCTCAAGGGTACAAGTTTTCTTTGTCTTTGCGTTTGGCAGAAATTTATTTAGCACAAGAACGGATTGCTTTGGGTAATGGTATTCGCGATCGCGCTACGATGATGTTTGGCAATACAGAGTTACCCCGCTTTTTACCCAACTCTGGGGGATATGTGCGAACAGATGCAGGTGGAGTTCAGGTACTGCTCAATTTTCGTAGTGGCCGAAGCAGATTTAGAATGATATCTCTATATGATATCAAAAATGGTAAATTCAATCCCGACTGGATACGCGATCGCATCGTTATTATTGGCATAACTTCCCCCAGTCGTAAAGACTTTATCACAACTTCAGCCATTGAATCTATCAAACCTGCTACTGGCCGAGTTTATGGATTAGAAATTCAAGCACACGCTGTGAGTCAAATTATTAGTGCAGTGCTTGACTCTAGACCACTCTTAAAAACTTGGCAAGATGGATGGGAATATCTCTGGATTATAGCTTGGGGTCTTTTAGGAATTGCTAGTGCTAGACTGACTAAATCTTCTTTCAGCAATTTTTTTGTTGTGGTTTTAGGGAGCATTAGCCTCGTATTTGTTAGTTATTTACTGCTAACTTGGGGTTGGTGGCTACCAGTTATCCCCGCACTTCTAGTATTAGTTTTAAACGGGATACAACTCACAGCCTTATATCAAAATGATCACGTGTTACGGTTAGGAATTAAAGCCCGTCAAGCCATAATTGAACGCACATTTGAAACCATTCACAATGGCCCATTGCAAAATCTGGCTAAAGCCTTGAAACTAGTGAGAGACAAAGATAAGCCAGTTAACGAATTGTTGTCAGAAATAGAACAAGAACTAGAAAAATTGAATCGAGAATTAAGGGGAATTTATGAATTTTTGCAGCGAGAACCACCCACTCAAAATACTAGTCTTTACCTAGGAAACAATCTTGTGTTAAATTTGCAAGACCCTCTGCATGAAATTCTCTATCAAGTTTACACATATACCTTAGAGCGAGAGTTTCCTTGTTTCAAAAGCATCAGAATTAAAATTCGTAACTTTGAACCTATAGACGAGCGACATTTGACTATTGAACAAAAACAAAGTCTGTGCCGATTTCTAGAAGAAGCCTTGTGTAATGTTGGTAAACACGCCACAGGAGTAACTTGTCTGGAAGTAACTTTCTCCTCGTCGGAAGGTTGGTACACTCTCAGCATTGTTGATGATGGTTTGGGTATCACTTCATCTACAGAAGGTCGTGGTACTCAACAGTTTAGAAACTTAGCCAGACAATTCAAAGGCAAATTTCGGCGCGTATCTCTTTCTCCTAGAGGTACTCTTTGCGAGTTCTCTTGGCCAATGTCAAAGGTTTGGTTGTGGAAGTGAGGGAGTAGTGGTTCGACTGCGCTCACCAACCAGGGAGTAGGGAAGTAGGGAGAAACACTAATGAATAATACCTCTTTAGAAAGATGCAATAAAATGCTTTCATTGATATTCTCCCTGCGGCAGAAACTTGGTGTTCAAAAGTTGTTATAAACACACAAAGTCTGATAAGATTAAAAGTAAAGGTTTTATACCTTTAGGTATACACGTAATCGTTGTTAGTAATTAGTGTAATCTGTTAGTATTTTGTAGCACAATAGCCGAAAAAAATGTAAAGGTTATTTTTTTGTATAGCAAACCTAAAGGAATTTAGATTCGGCAATTAAACCGTCTCAGAACATTCATATTATTGGGTAAAAATGCGCGGTTAACTTATGCGTTTTTGCTTTTTTTTTGCTGAGGTTAAGTTGAGGTTAAGCTTTTTTTAATGATTTAATTTCTGCAATTTTGAATAAGGGGAGATGATCATGAGGACATCTTTATTTAACAAAAATAGTTGTGAGAAAATGCGGAAATCAAAATCTTCATTGTGTAGTTTAGTTAGTATCTTTAATAGTGAAATACACCCAATGACGACTGACAACAAAAAATCCTGGCATAAACTTTGGCATACCAGGGTTTTAACAAGTTGTATTTTGAGTGGGATTCTAGGTGTAACTCAGACTGCACTCGCTGGGTATAAACCACCCAAAGATCAAAAACCTCCAAGCGGGTATTCAGACTCATCAGGTGTACGAGGAAGGTGTCGTACTATCAGTGAACAATCGCTCAGACTACTAGCTCCTGTCACCCATGTAGGACAAACTACTTCAACTCACCCGACGTTTGCTTGGGTTGCATCTGATAACGAGCCTATACCCATAGAATTTAGCCTCTACGAATTCGATAGCAACCTCAAACCCAAAAAACTCGATAGTTATACACAGACTTTCCCCAGTTCATCAAGTCTCATGAAGCGATCGCTATCCAAAGACTTACCAGGTTTGACCGTAGGTAAAAGGTATCTCTGGCAGGTGCAAATTTTGTGTAACCCTAACCGTCCTTCTCGTCATCCCATTGCTAGAGCAGAAATAAAAGTTGTACCAGCACCTCTAACTCTTGTAAATAACTTGGCTACTACTGATGATCCATCCCTCAAAGCCAATTTATATGGAAGATATGGTATGTGGTATGACGCTATCAAAGAGGCTCTTCCATTTACTACCAAAGAGGGAATCGGTCAAACTTTAACTGATTTAGTAGCGAGTCTTGCCCAATTAGAGAATCCTGTAGAAACAGACAAGTTATTAAATATCGCTTTGATCAACAAAGAGTAGGGAATTGGAGATAGGGCATGAGTTACTCACCTGTAACCTGTAACCTGTAACCTTCCTAAAGCCAATTTCCCACAAGTATAAATGCTGCCCAGTAAGCGGGGTGAGAAGATACTCCATCACTTGCAATTAGCGATCGCTGTGCTATGCGTAGAGCCTCTGCTTTACTCACACCAGAATGATACCAGGCTTCGTAAAATTTAGTCACTAGTTTCACAGTAGAAGCATCGTTAATCGACCATAGGGAAGCTAAGGCAGTTTTTACACCAGCTTGTACTGCCACTCCAGCCAAACCTAGGGCAGCACGATCATTACCAATGGCGGTTTCACAAGCAGTTAGCACTAGTAAATCTATATATTTATAGTAGTTATAAATACTACGTAAAATGCGGTCTAACTCAGAGATAGTCAGCTTTTGATTGTCACCTGTGACGAGGAAAGTATCATTGGGAAGCTCACCAAACTGACCATGTGTAGCAATGTGAATAATGGGGTAAAAATTTTGGCTGAGTTCTGATTGCAGGCGATCGCGTGTAAAATCTTCATCTAGCAACTGCTTGCTACCTGGAATCTGCATCTTAACTTGATTAATTTCTGCGCGGACGTTTTTTAAAGCGTGAAATCTGCGCCCATCAATGATGGCATCTTTAGTTAAGCCAACAGCTAATGCTCGCGCTTTTTTCTGCCTTGATGTTTGCAGATTGGTCACATTTAGACTAGGAGTAGTGGCGATCGCATATTTTTCAACCAAAAATTTTTCGCCATCATGCAGTGCAGCCATTGGTACACTGCGAAGAATTCCATCTTGGATGAAAACGAGAGTTTTAATTTGCAATGACTCTAGATCATTAATAAAAGGTCGAATGATCCAGTTATACAGCTTTTGTGCTTGCTGGGGATTGTAAGTAATGTTTGCATAGTTTTCTAAACTTATGCGAAATTGGTTGACTTCTTCTCGGAAAGCTTGGCTATTCACGTTAATCCACTGCAATTTTAATCTTTGGTTATCCCTAGGAAAACTCACTATAATTGCAGTCCGTTCCTCTAAAATGATGGAGTGAAAAATTGCTGTGTTGGTTTTTGATAAACTTAAATCAGTTCTCTGGCTATTTGCCAAGAAGTGACAATTCCGACCATAATATTTTTCTATCTCTATCATTTGCAAATCACCAATATCGGCAATTGCTGAGTTAAGATTGTTACTCGTATACCGGATATTTTCCGCTACTAAACTTAGTTTGTTACCAATTGATTGACGGCGGAAATTTTCCCCAATACCTTGATTATCAGACTGCGAATTTATTTGATCAATACAAACATCACCACGATTTTCTTTTAAATTTCCAGATGCTGGTTGAATATCATTTTTTGTATTGACTTTAGATAATACACTAGCTGTCTTTACTAAACTTCTTGCTGCTGCCAATTCCATCGATCCATCTGTGATAAAAATCTGGTTGATTACTAAGTTGAAAATCAGGCTACACAGAAATAGCCATCCTAATAAGTGATGTCGCTTTAGCATCATAGCTTTTTATTCAGGATTTAATTACAGATCAATGATGAGAATACACTTGTCAAACAACTATTAGCTTGGCAGAACAGCACTAATAAGACTTACGCAATTTTCATATGATATATATCGTATAGGGTGCGTCAGATATCAAGAATCTGTTTATTGACAGCATTTGATCTGTCTGACGCACCCTACTAATATGCCAGTTACGTAATTCCTGACTAAGTAAAAACTTAATATAGCATTTCTAGCAATCAACATTTAGCATTTTTGGTAGGCGGAATCTTGTTAAACTGAAGAAATTGAAGAAATTGAAGAAATTGAATATTTATCTCTGACAAAACTAAATTACAGTATTAAATCAAGTGACAAAAGAAACTAATTTATAGGACAATATAAAATATTAGAAGTAATTGCTGAATTATTTTGAACATTTATTAAAAAAGTTATTGGGTTTTTAGTACGTATTATGCTAAACACAATTCTGAATTTTGTAGAAGTGCAAAAAAATCTGCATCTCGCTAGTTCTGTAACGATCAGTGCTGACGGCGAATTTCTCTATGCAACAACATTAGATAATCCGTTAACACCGGAAATCAATGAGTCAGCGATCGCAGTATTTCGGCGAGATGCTCTTACAGGTAAACTAAGTTTCGTAGAAGCTCAACGGGATGATATAGGCAATATTAATGGGTTAGGTGGTGCTTATTCGAGCGCAATTAGCCCTGATGGTACTTACCTCTATGTAGCGGGATTTGATGATGCAGCGATCGCCAGATTTCAGAGAGATACGATTACAGGCGAGTTGATTTTTATCGACTTTCAACAAGATGATGATCTCCTGGGTGGTGTCACTGCGATCGCTATTAGTCCTGATAGTGAATTTCTCTATGCGATCGCTTCTAATGAGGAATCTATAGCAGTATTTGCACGAGATCCCATTACAGGTGAACTGAATTTCTTTGAAGTTATACAAGATGTGAATGGGCTAGGTGGTGCTTATTCCCTCATCCTTAGCCCTGATGGTAAATTTATTTACACAGTTGGAATTGTTGATGAAGCTATAGCGGTATTTGAGCGCGATTTGATCACTGATAAACTGAATTTTGTAGAGGTTCAAACAGGTTATACAGATAGTATTGATGAGCCATTTATTCCCTACTCTCTAACTATTAGCCCCGATGGTAAATATCTCTATGGGGTGGGAGTGAGTGGTGTCATCGCCGTATTTGAGCGAGATAACAGCACAGGTAGTTTAAGTTTAGTAGAACTTCAAGAAGATGCTGCAAGCGATACCGAGGGACTGGCTGGTGTCAACGCCATTACTATCAGCCCCGATGGTAAATTTCTCTATGCGGCTATATTTCCAGATGACGCAGTGGCTATATTTCGGCGGGATGCAGCTACAGGTAAACTGAGTTTCATCGAATTTCAACAAGATAATACCGACGGTGTAGATGGGTTAGATGGTGTTTTCTCCCTCACCACCAGCCCCGATGGTAAGTTTATCTATGCAGTCGGATTTGCTGATGCGGCTGTAGCGGTGTTTAGCCAAAATGTCCTTCCTACTTCCACAGATACCAACATCTACACTCAGCCCAACAGCCTCTACACCTTCAAATCTGCTGACTTCCCATTTAGTGATGCTGACACTGACGACAGCTTACAAGCTGTGCAGATTGTCAGTTTACCACAATTAGGAGAGTTTTTTCTAGATAGCAATGACGATCAAAAGCTCAACGATGGCGAACTTATTGCTATTGGACAAACTATTCAGATAGCAGAGTTACGCCAGCTAAAGTTCCAGACTGATAAAACTGCGATCGGTGACAATTATACGAGTTTTCAATTCAAAGTTAATGATGGTGCAGAAGATAGTAATGAGGCGAATAAATTAACTATTAATGTCCAGGGAACAATCATAAATAACACTAAAGATGATATTTTTACTATCAAAAATTCAGATATTACTACCAAAGCAAAACTACAATTTGAACTCACAAAAATTAGTGCTAATACTATTTATGAGTTAGGCGTATTTAGCGTTGATGATGCACAAGGTAATATTAATGGTATAGCCCCAGGTACAAGTAATTACAATCTCACCGCATTAGAACGAGCTAAAGTAGTTTTATTCTCTCTAGCCGATGCGCCCAATGCTTTTAATCCCCTTGACTTACAAAGAATAATAGAATTTAATTCGGGGGAGAATTTCAGGTTTTACTTGATACCTAATAGTACAACTAATGAGGTGTTATCAGGAAAAATATCGTTCTCTGAAGTAGTGTTTCTCTCGAATCAAAATATTCAAGTAGAAGATGATGGTTTCTCTTTAAATTTATCAGATTTCGGAGTGAAGATTCAAACTACACAACAAGTATTACCCCTGGGTATTAGTCAACAAACAAAACATCAAGGTGAATTGATTGATTTGCGGGGTGTAACACAACCAGTCAAAGCTGAATTTATCGTCAATAGAGAAGCAGCATTTGATAATTTTGTCGGCTTCTATCAAGTGGTTGATGAGAATGGCGGGATTGATACTAATGGCGATGGGACAGCAGATATTTTAGTAGGACAGGCTGGTTATACACAAGCGGCGGTGCGTGGACGAGTGAGTGGGATTGATTTGATTGTGCGTAACCAAAGTACAGAAATTTACACTGGTTTTTTCGAGCATGGGGCTATTTTTGCGCCATTTATGATTGTTAATAGTAGACCCGATGCAGTTCTGAATGGAGAAAATAATCCGGCGGTTTATTTTCCCTTTTTAGGTGCGAATGCTGACAAGACAGATCATATACATTTATTGGGTGATAATACTTTCGGTTTTGAAGATTTAGTTAATGGTGGTGATAGAGATTATAATGATATGATTGTGCGCGTTAATTTAAGTTTTATTTAAGGCGATGTTTGCACAATTATCAATAGCCTAATATAATTTTTGCGCTCAAAATGACATTTTATACATCCTAAAACTTTTAAAACATCCTCTAAGAGGATGTTTTAAAAGTTTTGTCAGGTATCCTTTGTCATTCTGAGTGGAGCTTTGCGGAAGGAAGAATCCGCGTTTTCACCGTTATACTGGGATGCTTCCTTCGTCAGCATGACATAAAAGGGGACTTTTCAAACATACTCTAAAGTGGGGAAACAAGAAAATCCCTAACCCTCCCATTTCCAAGGGTAGGGTTAGAGTGGAGTAAAAAGATATTTTGATACATCAATCATGATTTTTCAAACATCTTTTTAGTTTTAAGATTTACAAGATTTCAGTTTGCTTTTAAGAGTTGAACCTACACCTAAAGTACCAAGGGCGAAGAGACTTAGAGTTGAAGAGGTTTCTGGAATTGGTTTGGCTGTCAAAGATATTCGATAATTTATGAGTGCTTGTGTAGCAATCCCAGGATCTTTCCAGCTTGTTAAAGTTCCTGAACCGATAAAATTTGGTACAGATGGATCAAGAATTGGATCTCCTGATGCGTTTAAAGCAACGCTACCGTTGATTCCTAGATAAAAAATGTCATCCTTTACTCCGCTAAAGCTTAACTTACTAAAACCTGTTGCTAAACCTTGGCCGCTTTTGTCAAAAAGGAATAAATTTAAGCTGGGTTCAAAGCTTGCTACGTCCACTTTTCCATCAAAGCCTAGCTGAAGTTGATATAAATTAATATCTCCTCCATTTCTGAGAATCCCTTCAATTGTGTTGAAAGCAGGAATTGTGACTGGACCAGATCCTGGAATCAGGTTTCCAGCACCGATTTCTCCTATATAAGTAGCAGCCTGTGCCATACTTTCTATTCCTGGCGTTAGAATTGTCCCGATGATTGTCAGGGTTGAGATTGTGCTAGCTAGTCCTACAGAAGATAGTTTCTGAAATAAGTTAGATTTACTCATAAGCTGAGATTGCTCACAAAGCATATAAACAAGTTGCTATTAATTAACTTACCTCAGATCGCCTTACTAGGAAAATTTCTTAAATATTTGGAACTTCATCAGAAATTTAGTCCTGACTACAAACTCAATTCATCAGCGATCGCTCAATTTCTTGACTAACTAACTGATTCCCTTGTAAGTTGAGATGAATGTGGTCTTGGTATAAGGCTTTGGGGTTGTCGGTAGCGTTAAATATGGGGAGAAAATCTATATAGGTAATTTGTTGGTCTTGGGTAAAGTCTTTGAGGCGTTGACGGGTTTTAATTTCATAGTCACGGGGGCCGGGTTCACCAATTTCTCGCAACAGGGGAGTCATGGCTAGCAAGAATTTGGTATTGTGTTCACGGGCGAATGTCTGAATTTTACCAATAGTCTCTAAATTAACTGCAACTATATCGCCTTTTTCTTTGGGTATGGCTTTGAGTTCTGGATGTGGCGTTGGCTTTTGTAGATAACGCTGCCATACTTCTATATATGCTAAGGCTGGTTTTTGATTAGGGTAATTGCGATCGCGTCCTACTGGTAATGATGTAGGTGCAGTAGCAAATAAATCATCTGTATTCAGCAATAAGACTACCACCTGAGCCTGGAAAGTCCCGAATTTCTGGAGATAAGCGAGTTCATTTCTTGGCCCCCAGGAGTTAGCAGAAGCATTCATCACTTCTGTAGGTTGACGATGAGACAGGCTAGCCATCAGCAAGCTAGAAATAGTATTAGCTTGATCTGTCCACCAACCACCATTAGCAATTGAGTCTCCTAAGATTAATATTCTTAGGGTTGAGGGTGCAGGTATTTTGGATATAGACCCACTCCGCATAGAATACTCATTAATCTCAATCCGATTACCAAAGCGGCGCGTGCGTTGGTTTGGTGCTAACAAGTAACCGATATTATCATCAGCAATATAAGTCAGAGGATTACCAAAACCAAATAGCGATCGCAATCCGATTTCCCCTAGCACTAAAGCTACCACGACTACCCCAAAAATCACCAATAATAATTTCACCTGCAAACACCCTCCTTTTCCCAGTCTAAGAACCTATTTTCTGGAAGTCCCTAATGTTTAGCAGAGATTTTACCTTTTCTCCAACTCTAAATGTAGTTTGAGAGACGCATCTACTAATTGCATCAACTCTTCACTTAAACTATTTACCACCTCTGACACAATCCTTTGCTTGGAAATTGTTCTTACCTGCTGCGCCTGTACTTTGGACGCTAATGGTAAACCACTATCTTCTGGATTCAGTAAAACCTCGAAGGGGTAAACACGGCTGACATTGGATGTAAGGGGTAAAATTGTTACCGTGCTAGCTGCGCGATTATTAGCATCATTGCTAACTATCAGCACTGGGCGGCGTTTATCCATCTCAGAGCCTAAAGTCCGACTGAGATTAGCGTAATAAATATCACCACGCTTCATCAGTTAATCCATCTGTAATCGTGATTTCCCAATCATTGTCAACTTCCGCAGATGCTTCTCGGTAAGCCTGTTCTAGTTCCTGTGTTCGCAACAACTGCAATGCTTTTTCAATGACTTGGGAGCGAGATTTACATTCATGGGCTACTTTGTAACCTTCAATAAATTGCACCAGGGAAGCTGGTAAGGAAATTGATAGCTTTTCAACTTGCATAGTGTTACCAAGTGGTAGTAAGCATCTTCTTACTTAATGGTACTCTAGAAACTAGTAATTAATTACAAAAAATGTTTGTATAAATTTAAACAGCGAAATTATAATAAACCGTAAAATTAATGTGGAAAACGTTGCAAAGCTTAAACAAAATATTATCTGTAAAATCGTTCTATCTGCAAATAGAAAGACTAAGATTAAAGCGGACAAATTAGCACCGTAACAAAGGGAGTAATACAAAGCTATGTCCGACTTAAATAGAGGAATTATGAAATTTGAAGGGGCAGATGCCCCCAAACTAGTCACAATCTCTACTGTGTTACTATTGGGATCAATCGCTGTTTTGATTATTTGGGCGTTACAGTCTGCTTACGCTCTTAATTGAGCAAATAGCAGCGAAGAAGGACACCGGTTAAAGCCGCGTGTCCGCTAACTAAATTTCTTGTGCGCCCTAAAAATTATCAAAAACTTGCGGAAAAACTTAAGATGTTAAGATTTGAGATTTTAGGTGGAAAATCAATCTAAAATCCAAAATCCATAATGAGAGAACTTTGGGGTGCTTTAACTATTTTAATTGTCTGTCCGTTCTTGGGTGCGTTACCTGTAATCGCTTGGATTACTTACGCACTGAAGGGGAGACGACTAGGACAAATTGGGACGAAAAATATCAGTGTCTCCGCCGCTTTTTATCATGGTGGGACAATAGTAGGGGTTTTGGCAGTTTTGTCAGAAGCCCTTAAAGGTATGGGTGCTATTTTTCTCGCCCGTGCTTTTTTCCCAGAGGGATCAGTTTGGGAACTCCTGGCGTTAATTACCTTGGTATTTGGTAGATACTCGATGGGGCGAGGCGCAGGGACAACTAATGTTGTTTGGGGGTTGCTGGTACATGATCCGCTATTATCAATATTTATCGGGTTACTAGCGATTATTAGCTTTACCCTGTTGCAGTCAAGAATTTTGGTGAAGTATGGAGTTTTAGTTGTGTTTCCGTTATTTATGGTAATTCTCCATGCCGAAGATTTACCGAAAATTCTGGCGGCTGTGGCCTTGGCTGGGTTATTAGGATGGATTTACAAAAAAATCCCCGATGATTTGAACCTACCATCCCAAGAGGGAGATGCTCAATCTCAGGCAGTCTTTGAATATTTGCGCGGCGATCGCGTTATTCTTTCTTTAGATGATCAGTTAGATACTGCCCTAGTCGGACAAAAAGCCTCTACCCTATCGCAAATTAAACGTTGGGGTTACTCAGTCCCGAAAGGTTGGGTACTCGTTCCCGGTGATGATCCCGAAAAATTATTAAATTTCCTCCAACCTTCCGATTTATCGCCCTTGGTGGTGCGTTCCTCCGCCATTGGGGAAGATTCAGAACAAGCTTCGGCGGCTGGACAATATCAAACATTGCTGCAAGTTACCAGTAAAGAGCAATTACAGCAAGCCATTGCCATTGTTAGGGATTCTTATAATTATCCAGCTGCGGTACAGTATCGGCGCGATCGCGGTTTACCAGACTCAGCGATGGCGGTACTGATTCAACAGCAAGTCCAAAGCGCATATTCGGGAGTCGCTTTTAGTCGTGATCCCATCACCCAGCAAGGCGATGCAGTCGTGATTGAAGCCTTACCCGGTAGCCCCACACAAGTAGTCTCAGGGAAAGTCACACCAGAACAATATCGGGCGTTTGTGGTGGAAGCAGACAATCTTTCATCTGTGCAGTTGGAGGGTACAGGACGAGTTCCCCAAGCTATTATCAAGCAAGTAGCATACCTAGCCCGCCGCATTGAAAAACGTTACCTTGGTGTACCCCAAGATATTGAATGGAGTTACGACGGTCAAAGCCTGTGGTTACTCCAAGCTAGACCTATCACTACCCTACTCCCCATCTGGACGCGCAAAATCGCGGCTGAAGTAATTCCTGGGGTAGTTCATCCCCTCACTTGGTCGATTAATCGTCCTTTAACTTGCGGAGTTTGGGGAGATATTTTTAGTTTAGTATTAGGCGATCGCGCTACGGGATTAGATTTTACAGAAACTGCAACTCTGCACTACTCTAGAGCCTATTTTAATGCCTCCCTCCTAGGAGAGATTTTCTTGAGGATGGGATTACCGCCAGAAAGTCTAGAGTTTTTAACTAGGGGCGCAAAAATGACTAAACCGCCCTTGCAGTCTACCTTTAAGAATCTGCCAGGGTTAATGAAATTACTCCAGCAAGAACTAAATTTAGAAAAAGATTTTAAGCGGGACTATCAAAAGGTATTTATTCCCGGTTTGTCAAGATTAGCTAATGAAAACACAGAAGAATTAGAACCGGCGGAACTATTAGAAAGAATAGATTTTAACCTAGAATTAATCCGTATTGGTACTTACTACAGCATTTTAGCCCCCTTAAGTGCTGCCATCAGACAGGGGATTTTTCGGGTGAAAGATGAGCAAATTGATAACAGCATCACCCCAGAAGTAGCCGCCATGCGTTCCCTGAGAACCTTAGCCGCCGATGCTAAACAAATATTATCGGAATGTGAACCGGAGCAAGTATTTGAGCAGTTGACGCAAACCCCAGAGGGAGAAAAGATTCTCTATGAATTAGATGAACTACTGGAGGACTACGGCTATTTAAGTGATGTGGGTACTAATATCGCCGTTCCTACTTGGAAGGAAGAACCCCAACCCATCAGACAGTTATTTGTGCAGTTGATTCAGTTGAGTGAACCCGAAAAAGCGGCTTTAGAACCAAGTAAACGTAAACGCGGCATAGTCCAGAAGCGGATAGATATTAAAGGCAGAGTTACAGAGGTTTATTCGCGGTTATTGGCAGTATTACGCTGGAAATTCTTAGCTTTAGAGCAGATTTGGTTACAGTCTGGCTGGTTAAAACAACCAGGGGATATCTTCTTTTTGGAACTGGAGGAAGTGCGCCTGTTAGTCGCGGATGCTAACACCGAATTAGTACAACACTTAAACCAAATAATCGAATTTAGGCGATCGCAATTTTACCAAGATAGCCAAATTGAGCAAATCCCCCTCGTCGTCTACGGTGATATACCTCCCCATCCTACAACCGCCGTCGGTGTTTACTCTGACCAAATCTTACAAGGCATTCCCGCCAGTCACGGACAAGCTGAAGGGCGAATTAAGGTGGTGCGGAATTTACAAAACCTACCAGAGATAGACAAAGATACAATCTTAGTCGTACCTTATACAGATTCCGGTTGGGCCCCTTTATTAGTCAGGGCTGGAGGCTTAATTGCCGAAGCTGGTGGTAGACTTTCTCACGGTGCGATCATTGCCCGTGAGTACGGGATTCCCGCAGTTATGGATGTCAAAGGTGCTACATGGATTTTACAAGATGACCAACGGGTCAGAATTGATGGATCTAGGGGTATTGTGGAATTATCAAACGATTTAAGACCACAATGATCACCACATCTCTGAACGATTTACCAGAAGAATCGGTTTCCCATAATCCTGAAATTAAAAAAAAGGTCATGCTGAGGTTTGGTGATTTACCCCACCTCACCAACTTTTCTCAAGCCCGTTTTGCACCCGGACAAACCTCCCCAGCCCACGCCCACCAAGATATGTGTGAGGTATTCTTTGTAGAAGCCGGTGCAGGGATAATTAGCATTAATGGCGAAGAATATCCCTTGCTACCTGGAAACTGTATAGCCATCGAACTGGGAGAAGTTCACGAAATTGTGAATAATGGTACGACTGAATTAGTGTTGACTTACTTCGGCTTAAGAGTGGAAGCGGGAGAGAGGTGACAGGTGACAGGTGATAGGTGACAGGTGACAGGGGAAGAAAGGAAGAAAAAACCCAATCACTAATGACTGTTGACTACTGAGTGTTGACAAAATAATCTACCTTTCCTAACCAAGAAACTCCAGGAACTTGATATGGCTGAAAATGCAGACTATCTAAGCCGCCAAATTTAACTAGGTGAGATAAAAAATGTAAAGAACCAGTCAGCAAATCAGTAGCATTTGGTAGATTATCGTTTTCTGATGCTAAGTTTGGCTGTAACTTGACTAGATTTTTCACCGATTTATAGACATTAGATGCCGCACTAGACAACTTAATATATGTAGAGACAGTACGGCGAATTTCAGCTTCTACAGTGTCGGGATTCTGGAGTGTATTACCTAAAATATTTCCTCCAAGACGTTTGGTGAGAAATGTTTTGATATGTGCGGCATAGTCAGTAGTGTCATATTGCACAATTGTTTGGGAAATGATAGCTTTGCGATCGCAATTTAACTTATTCCCAATGACATAAGCTGCAATATTTGCCGTGTAATCAGTATCACTTGCTAGTCTTTTGAGTGCTTCATCAAGGGTAATTTTAGCAGTGCGTTCAGATTGGGAGCGATAAAACACAATAGCCGAACCAATATCCCCCGCCCATGAAGTATGGTCGCCTGTCCAACTCGTTAAATCAGACTTACGTATTCCCTGTTGATTGATTTGGTCCGACAGGGAAGCGATGAAGTGAGCAAAATCAGTCTGCTTACCGCTTAACACTAATTCCTGATTGAGTTTTCCTTGGAATTCTCCCTGAATATATTTTTGGTTATATCCTGTCGCTAGAGTCCATAGCTTAGTTGTGTATTGTGGTTTGGTATACCCACGTAGCTTATTCGCTATTTCATAAGCACATTGACCAAAACTTTCAGATTCGATCTTCTCAATAAATCTTAATACTTCTTTTAAGTCAGCCATAAATTTAGCCAGTTGATTTAGTGTAATGAGTGAATTTTATTAATTAATCTACCCAATGTCAGAAGAAATTTACGAATTGGTGTTTAGTTTTACCAAATACTTGTTTTTTTTGTTGATAATACGTAACTCTTAACTCAGATAAATTTGATCTAGTATTAGCGAAATATAAATATTAAAATATTGATTCCTTAATACAGCACCGCGAAAATAAAGCTACCATCTAAAATGAGTAAAAAGCTGACAACATCAAAAAGTGTTATTTCTTTTTACTGTTGTTGTTTGCATTATTGTAATAGTCCTGATTTTCAGTAACAACCCATCACTGAAGTACCGGACGGATTGATCAGTGAGTTAGACAGGTAAAATGATGGAAGTAAGAGAAATTAAGAAACCCTACAAACCAAGAAACCAAGACAACGAAATCAGGAATTTTCAACACGTTAAAATACTGGACTGCAATGAACCAGTTCATCGCATCATTTTTGAGTGTTGGCACTGTAAACAAGGTTTATTAAGTGAGGTGGAAGGAATATCATCACAAACTCTAGATGTTCCTTGTCCTAGTTGTGGTAGAACTGCAATCAAGTTGATGGCAAATCAAGTCATTTCCACAACTCCAATTCCCTCACCTTGGCAATCTTGACTTGCTGAGAGCCTATTTATAAAGTAAATATTAAGTAGGGTGTGTTACGGCAGTGTGATGATTTGAGTATGAGCGACAGTATAAATTGCCGTAACGCACCATAATCACACGGTGCGTTACGCGTTGCTTTAACGCACCCTACAATTTAAGCTTTACTTTATAAAGTATCTCTGAGACTTTCTTTTGGGATATTTTAGAAACAAAAGGATGCAGGAAACAAGGGCGATATCGCTCAAAATATGGGATTTCCTAGAAATAAATTATCCATCTTGTGAGGTGCGCCCGGAATCTGGGAAGGGTGGGGACACCCATCCCACCAGAAAATTTGGGATATTTTTGTATTTGGAAGTCCCTAATCAAAGAGGTGGAGACAAGGTGTTCAAAACACTTTTGCTAATTACCATTGGTTTGTTTCCCTCCCTGTTTTCCCTATGGGTGATCCGTAAAACTCAGTGGCGGATACGTTTACGGTTGCAACAAGCGGCCATTAATGCTTCTAGAGCCAGGATACAGCAAAATCTCAGACCAGTGACAGGCGATCGCTATTACCTAGAGGGAGTAGGCTTTTTAATTGGTGACATCAGCTGCAAATTTAATGCTCGTTCCGGCTATCTCCGTTGTGCTATTAACCCCAACGGCCCCTGTGAAAGCTGCCGATATTATGAACCTAAAGACTAGTTGAATAAAATTAAACTTATTATTTTTCTCATAAAAATAGAAAATTAGAGGTGAATGAGCCTCAAATACCAATAAAAAATCAACAAAAATTTAAAATGAAATCAGATGAGATGAACAGTCCCCTTGAAAGACTAAAATGAGATGAGTAATCCCCGTGTTTTGTGCCTCGGTGAAATTCTATTCGATTGTTTAGCTGATCAGTTAGGGCTAAAGCTAGAAGAAGTGCAATCCTGGACTCCCTACCCTGGTGGTGCGCCAGCTAATGTAGCCTGTGCTTTAGTCAAGTTGGGAACTCCCACCGCATTTATTGGATGTGTTGGAGAAGATGAGCCAGGTAATGAACTAGTCAAGCTATTACAAGAAGTAGGTGTAGATACAAGGGGTGTACAGCGTCATTCTACTGCGCCAACGCGCCAAGTTTATGTGGTGCGGGATATGACAGGCGATCGCAATTTTGCAGGCTTTGGTAAATATGACACCTCAGAATTTGCCGATACTCGCTTACAAGCCAAACAATTGCCAGAGTCGCTGTTTCAAGATGCAGAGTTTCTAGTTTTAGGTACTTTAGAACTAGCTTACCCTGACAGCGAAAAGGCAATTAATCGCGCTCTAGAACTGGCAGAACAGTATGATTTAAAAATTGTGCTAGATGTCAACTGGCGGCCAGTCTTTTGGCAAGATGAAAATATTGCACGGCAAAAAATTCAAGCTATATTCAAACGTGTCGATTTTCTCAAACTCTCCAAAGAAGAGGCGGAATGGTTATTTGACACCGCAGATCCAGGTGCTATCACTTACCGCCTAGGTTCGATTGAAGGGGTACTGGTGACAGATGGTGAACATGGTTGTGCCTATTGCTTGGGTGAAAATGAAGGTAAGCTACCTGCTTTTGATGTTGCTGTCACTGATACCACTGGTGCAGGAGATAGCTTTTTAGCAGGATTCATCCACCAACTAAGTCAAAATGGCCTCCATAGCCTCAGTAATGCAGACACCGCTAAAAGCATGATTGCTTATGCTAGTGCTGTAGGTGCGTTGACTACCATTAAACCAGGTGCGATCGCTTCTCAACCCACCCCAGCTGAAGTCGAATCTTTTCTAGCTGACCATCAGGGATAGGGACTGGGAACTGGGGATTGGGGAGAAATATTTACTGCCCAATTCCCAATTCCCATGCCATTATTCATCTATGCAATTAGGAATACCTACAACAGCACAGGGAAAATTAGAATGTAGCTGTTTAATAAGGGGATGGTAAACAGATTTACATCCCAAAAATAAGATATCAGCAGATTCATTTTCCACCACTGTTCTTAGTTCTGTGCTAACTCCACCAAAGCGCAAATGTGATTTAAAAGAACCTTGCCATTCTTCAGCTAAACTTCTAGCTTGCCAAAGAATTCTATCGGCTTCATGGAGGGAATTTAGCGTCTTTTGTTGTAGATGTGATGCAATTCCCTGAAGTTTCGGTTGAGTTAATACAGATGTGCTAGATTTGGATAATTCACCAATAGGACATTCTAATTTTGGTAATTTATCGACCAGTTGCAATCTATTATTATTTTGACTATCATGACTTTCTTCTAATACATAAACAGCTTGCACTATGACTTCTTGATTAGTTGCTAACCGTGTTTGATATGCAATCCAAAAAGCTATATCTAGTGCAGTATGACTATTAGGAGAACCATCATAAGCAACAATTAAATTAACTGATTTAGCTAGTTGACATTGCTCATAAACAGCTTGTTTTGCTTCTGGCAATAATAGAATTTGTTCGATTAAGTCATCTCGACCCATCGCGCTTTGTAAGCGTGCTAACATTGGCTTGATGTTCACAGTTTTGACTTCTCCTAAATTTAACTAAACAATGAATGAGAAGCAGGGTAGAAACGAATAGATAAAGCCTTATTCGCTAGGAATCTCCAAGAACAACTGGTATACAGCCAAAGTTTTGGAAGTTCCTTCCATTGCCGACGGAGTTAGCTGACGGGCTAAGACTGGAAGTTGAGCCATTCCACGAACTAGAAGTTGGTGGATTCAGGCAAAGTTCACGCTAACTTTTCGCGCTTTTCACTATCTGGTTAACGCTTTTGCCCTTTAGATCGAACTGCTCTGAGGATAAATGAGATAGCCTACTTTCAGACGCGCTTACTTGTTCGCAGTTTGTTTGATATTGCTGCCATGCCGATCTTAAGATTAACTCCAACCCCGGATACTGATTCACAGCATCCCGCAATGACAACGTATCATCCTCATTAACATATCTACTCAGAAATGCACTGAAAATATCACGGTGCATAACAATTCCTGTCACATCTCTATGAACTCTTTGGGATAGCGATTTTTTGACACGGCTACCATCTAAATGAGTTTGAGAGAGTGCAGTTTTCTGGGTAGAAAAAGTTATGAATTGACCACCAGCATTTTCAGCTTTGCGTTTCAATTCAGATTGTACAAATCCAGGTGACTTGCTTAAAATCGCCTTACCATATCGCTTCTGCCAACCTTTTATCGATACTTTCTCGGTTTTTATGATATTGCCATACCTTAAAATCTCATTGACTAATTTACGGTTTTGAGACTTGGCATAAGCACCCTTTAGTCTTTCTAATTCACGTTTTTTTTGAGCAATCTTTTTGTAGATATTAGACTTGTTCCACTTGCGACTACCTTTTTTTACTTTACCTTTTGTAACAACTATTTTACGTCCCTTCTTAGCTATAAAATCTGGCTCATAATTATCAGAATTAAAGCTACGTTGGAAACGTTGCATTTTTCTTTGTAGTCGCGTTATCTCCTTCTGGAAACTAGGAACTTTATCAGCAAAGGGTAGTAATCCAGCGTGATTATCCGCTACAAAAGCAATATTGGAGATATTAACATCCAGTCCAACAACGCCATCAATAATATAGTTTTGTGGCTTTTGGTATGGAACTCCTTCATGAATTAACTGTACAAACCAGCGACGTTTACCATTAATCTCTTTCCACAAAAGGCGAACATACTTAACAGGTGAATATAACCCATGTTGTATTACTGGATTAGATTCATCGATAATAGGATTGAGTTTAATTTTTCCCCAGACTAATTGATTATCTTTCCAGCGTAAGCCTTGTTTATTGGACTTGCCTTCAACAGACCTGAATCGGTTAGGGGTTTTAAACCTGACTTTTTTAGCTAGTCCAAACAAAACTTTTTCGCTTGTTCTAAAAGCGCGAGTAGCTATTGTCTGTTGAGTATTCGAGTCTATTTTGTCAGCAATCCACTTTGATTTATTGCTCACATTAGTGGCATAAGCTTGCAATTCATAATCTGAATATCTATACAACTTTCTAGCTTCAGAGAACATGGTAGAACGTTGTTTCTTTTGTTCTCTAGACAGCTTTTTAGCTGCTTGGTAAAAATCAGATTTTTTTACTAACTCCATCCTAGTCATTGCTTCATTTAGGCAAGCATTATATAGCTGTCTACTTGCTTGAAAACGAGCTAGTAACTCTGATTCTTGCTTGCTATCAACCAATAAAGGAATTGTATTTACAAAAGATGGAGTTTTACTCTTAGCCACTATTTAATCACCTCCTTTATTGCTAACAATATTCTCCTACTTAGTCACACCCTGAAGTTGCTACTCTCTATAAGATACGCCCCATGATTTGGTTTCTCCGCTTCAAATCTATTTTGACTGAATTTGAATTAGGCCACCCACTACAAAAATCATAGTCCACTTCACTCTTCCTGAGTAAAATATTTATCAAGAAAGTTTAAGGCATGATTACGAAGTTCAAAATATTCTTTTGAGTTTCGTATAGCAGTTCTATCCCGTGGATGGGGAAAGGGGACTTCTAATATTTCACCAATTGTAGCTGCTGGCCCATTGGTCATTAAGACGATGCGATCGGACATATAAATAGCCTCATCAACATCGTGGGTAATCATCATGACGGCTTGGCGATTATTTTCCCAAATATCTAATACTTGCTTTTGCAATTTACCTTTAGTTAACGCATCTAATGCGCCAAAAGGTTCATCCATGAGTAACATTTTTGGACGTATAGCTAAAGCTCTCGCAATGCCTACTCTTTGTTTCATCCCTCCAGAAATTTCATCAGGATACTTCTCTGCTGCCGCCGTTAAGTTTACCATTGCCAAGTGTTTGTTCACAATGCTAATTTTTTCAGCCCGATTAGCATTTTTTAATACTTCATCTACAGCTAGACGAATATTGTCTCGAACTGTTAACCAAGGTAACAAAGAATAATTTTGAAATATCATCATTCTTTCAGCACCTGGCTGGCGAATTTCTTTACCGTCAAGCCTGACTGAGCCAGAGGTTGCTTTCTCTAACCCCGCTACAATTTTTAACAAAGTTGATTTGCCGCAACCAGAATGTCCAATTACAGAAATAAATTCATTTTCACCGATGCTTAAATTAACTTCATTAAGAACTACAAAGTTACCTTTATCCTGTGTCGGATAAGACTTGACTAAATTTTCGATTTGTAAAAAGTTTGTGGGAAAGTTAGCTTTTTCGTGAGTATCAACTGACAATGGTATATATTTCATTTGACATACTCCTAATAATTGCAAGTTTTTACTTTACTGGGTGCTGAAATAAGAGGAAGAGTAACTAGCATTTTTCACCACAGAGTCACAGAGGCACAGAGAGAAATTTAAGACATGAAGAAATTTGTGGGGGCGTTAGTTCTAATTTCAAAGCTATTTAAATAGCCAATTGGATCGCTAGGATCAAAGCTTTTTTTATCGATGAATACTTCTGATGATTCAACTTTATAGTCTTGTTTAGGACATTCAATGCCCATTTCACTGGCTATCTCTCGATATAAGTCTGTTCTCCAGCCTTGTGCTGCTAGTTTGTCAGCATTTTTGGGAAATTCTTTGATCTGTCCCCAACGGGCGGCTTGAGTCATTAACCAGATACTTCTGGATCTCCATAAGAATGTTGAGTGTTCGCCTGGTTCTTTGGGTAGGTTGTCAGGAATATCATAGAAAATCGTGGTGTCTGCGGCGTTGATGGTGCGGTCTTTGCCATCAAACCCACCATAGTTGTAATTGCCGATAATTCCGGGTGCGGTCAATTTGGTAATTGGTGCATTCTGTTTTTTTGGTGTTGCACCTGTAAAGGAACGGTCTGTCATGAGTTCGGCGACTTCTTGACGATTTTCAGGCTTGCTGCAATACTGACAGGCTTCTATCATGGCTTTGACTAAAGAACGATAGGTTTTGGGATATTTGTCAATGAAAGATTCCATCACCCCTAGTAACCTATCTGGGTGTCCTAACCAGACTTCTTTGCCTTGGGCGAAGGTGAAGCCGATATTTTCATTACCTGTAATGGCTCTGGTGTTCCAGGGTTCTGCTACCATGTAGGCTTGCATTGCCCCAATTCGCACGTTTGTTAGCATCTGCGGGGGTGAAACAATGATGACACGAAACTCTTTTAGGGGATCGACACCAGCAGCCGCAGAGATATAGCGGACGAAGTATTCATAAATCGATGAACTCAAAACTACTGCCCAGACTTTGTTTTCTGCTGGTTGTTTTTGAAAGTAGCCACGAAAATCTTTGCCGAAGGCTGCTAATGCCCCATCGCCATATTGTTGTTGATACTCGTACCAGGGACGTAAGCCAAAATCCCACATGGCCTTATTCATGGTCATGGCGTTACCGTGGCTGTGAATGGTCATGGCTGCACATAGGGGGGCATGGCGTGCGCCTTCTGCACCTATGCGGGCGTTGGTGACTGCACCAGAGACTACAGGTGAAGCATCTAGACGACCAAAGATTAAACCGTCGCGGGAGGTAGCCCAGCTTGCTTCGCGGTTGAGTTGGACGTTTAAACCATACTTGCGAAATAAGCCTTTTTTCCAGGCGATCGCAAATGGCGCACAATCATTAACGGGAACGTATCCGACAATTAGATCCGGTTTTTCTAGGTCATCAGATTTAACTAGTGGTTTGATCGCTAAAGCTTCTTCTGTCAAGCCTTTGGCTGATCTGTCTCCTGATATAGCACAGGCGGATAAGGTGATTCCGGCTGTGGTTGCTCCTATGCCTTTAATAAAGTCTCGTCTTGTCCAGTTATAGTTGCTCATGTTGAGTTCAATGGTGTGATTAGCTCACGCTCCAGACGCTCCAGACGCAGAGAGAGAGGCTGCGTCTGGAAGTGTATTAAAAATGAGAGTTTTATTTAGAAGTTATGGGGCGATGGGTGGCTAGTTCTTGCAATTTGCTGACGGCGAAATCTAGGATGAGTCCAGTTAAGCCAATGACGAAAACGGCTAGGAAGACTGAACTGAGGTTTAAACGACTCCATTCATCCCAGACAAAGAAGCCTATACCTACTCCGCCGGTGAGCATTTCTACTGCAACTATGACAAGCCACGCAATTCCTAAGCTGATTCGTAAGCCTGTAAAAATGTAGGGTAAACTAGCAGGCCAAATAATTTTGATAATTCGCCGCCAATGAGGGATTTCTAGGACTTTTGCAACGTCTAAATAATCTTTGGGAACGCTGGCTACTCCTAGGGCTGTATTAATAATGGTCGGCCATAGGGAGGTGATGAAAATTACGAAAATGGCTGAAGGCTCTGCTAAGTTGAAGATAGCTAAAGCTATGGGTAGCCAAGCTAAGGGTGATACTGGTTTGAAAATTTGAATAATGGGATTAAGTGCTAGCATGGCTGGTCTAGACATCCCAATCAAAAAGCCTAAAGGTATAGCTACTACTGCACCTAATAAAAAACCTATCAGTACCCGTCTTAGGCTGGCTATCAATAACCAACCAATCCCTAAATTACCTGGGCCTCTTTGATAGAATGGATGAAGTATGTAGTCTAAGTTAGCCACGAATGCTTCAGGTGGTGTAGGCATTAACTCGTGGTTCATGAGTGCTACAACCCACCACAGCAAGATAATTCCTAAAAAACCCATGATAGGTAATAGGAATACATCCCTCAAAATTACAGGTTTAGTCTTTTTCCAAACAGCTCGACTCGCAACAGATGCGATCGCTGCTAAATTTAATTGCAATATCATTCAGGCAACCTCAACAGAGTTAAGTGCAGGTACAAAAAACTGAGCAGTACCAGCCACGGACACTGATGAGAGCAAAACATTAAAAAATGCTGTCTCTTCAGTCTCCTCCCAATGCCTACGAAGTTAGCTGACGGGCTAGGGCTGAGAGTTGCCCTTCTCATAAGAGTTTTAAGTTCTGAGTTCTGAGTTCTGAACTTGCTACTCTCTACAAGATACGCCCCAAAAACTTGGTTCCTCCGCTCCAACATTACATACTGTGATCTGTTGGATTAGGCTGACTTACTTTTAATAGATAGTAATCTTGATCAAGATAACATTATTGATCCAATAAAAACAACTTCAACCTGATAAATTTTTCTTATTATAATACCAATATTAAATGCTGTTTTAGCGTATAGTATAGGGTCAAAGCACAAAATTACACTTTATTGATTTTTTTTGTGTTGCGGCACACAATAAAGTTAATAACAGGTAAATATATGTCATCCGATAGGTGAAACTTGGCAATAGTTTCGATAAACGTCACTGTAATCGCTAAACTAATGACATAGATAATTTAGTTCCTCTATTTACTCGGTGAATTTAAAAGCATGGATTTTAGTCAATTACTGGCTGAAAATACTCACAATATCATCGAAAAATGGGTTTTAGCAGTTAGGAATGATCAGCATATAGAAAGTGCTGATGATTTATCCTACAGAGCAATTAAAGATCATATTCCTGAAGTTTTTCAGGCGATGGTAAAAGTGCTGTCACCTTCTCAAGAGGGTGATATTAAATCAATAGTGACTGCTAGTTGGCAGCATGGTATACTACGCGCGGAACAAGGGTTTGATCCGTCCGAAATTGCCCGCGAATATCGTCTACTAAGAACAGTTATATTTGACACTGTAGAAGGCGATTTAGTACAGGCAACACCAACAGAAATTATTCGTTATATGCGGTTAATTGATGCGGTGATTGATGAAGCGATCGCTCGGTGTTTTCATAGTTATGTTAAAGAACGCTTGCGTGAATTAGAACATTTGCAAACTTCTCTTACTCTCCACAATGAAGAATTAACACGTTTAATTAATATTAATCAAGAAAAACTTTCACAACTAGCCCATGAACTCAAACACCCTTTAACATCTATTATCGGTTACTCAGATTTATTTTTACGGCAGCAACAAAGAGAGATTCCGAGAAAAGATAGCTACGCCAATGTAGAACATATTGAACGTGTACTACGCAATGGTAGACACTTACTGCGTTTAATTAATAATGTATTAGAACTTTCACGCTATGAAGCCGGTCAACTCCAATTGGAATTAGCATCTATTAATATACGGGAATTGATCAACAATGTCTGTGAGATGTTAGAGCCTTTAGCGGCGGAGAAGAATTTACGAATCCTGGTTGATTGTGAAAGTATATCTTCAGAAGTATTCACAGATGGCTTTCAATTACAACAAGTTGTCACAAATCTTGTTAGTAATGCGATTCGCTACACAGACTCAGGCAGTATAAGTATACTGTGTCAGATGCTGGATCATGAGAAGTGGGCGATCGCAGTTTCTGATACTGGTATTGGTATTGAGCCAAAAGACCAAATCCAGATATTTGAACCTTATTTTCGCGTTAGTTCTAAAGAACGTCCCTATCTTCCCGAAAGCACTGGCTTAGGTTTAGCAATAGTAGCGCGGTTAGTCAAACTATTAAAAGGTGAAATTAGCCTAGTCTCTCAACTAGGGACTGGTTCTACTTTCACCGTGATTTTACCTTTAGATTTGAGAAAAGAATTGAGGTAATAAGTAATGGGTATTTACTCATTACTCATTACTCATTACTCATTACTCATTACTCATTACTCATTACTCATTACTCATTACTCATTACTCATTACTCATTACTCATTACTCATTACTCATTACTCATTACTCATTTATAAAGGTGGTAATTCTTGAAGAATTGTAAAGCGAATATGATTAATCGCTAAGTCACCTAGAGGGATATCATCTTTGGTTAACCTCTTACCTTGGCTGCTTAACGTCTCAAAAGAGATGCCTTTGCCAATTTCAATATGATACCAGCATAAGCCCATGAAAAAGCGAGTGGGATAAGGGCCGTTATTACCCAAATCATCGGGATTAGATTCCATTGGTAACCAGCCCATACCCGGTATGTAGAACTCTAACCACACATGATTAAAATCTGGTTGTAGGGGAACTCCTTGGTGTTCGCTATGGGGAGGGCATTTATACCTACCAACGGTGCGGCAAGGAATGCCATTCAAACGACACAGTGCCAGCAACACACCCACATACTCGCCACAAGAACCTACACCCCTTTCTAAAACAATATCTGGTGTATCAATGTAGGGTTTGATGCCATAGGATAATTCATCATAAACGTAGTTGCGGATGCTGTACATTTTCCGCAGCAGATTTGTTTCTGAACCAATAGCATCACGGGCAGAACGTCGGACAATGGGAGTATCCATTGCTAAATCATCATTATCCACCAGATAGCGAGTTTGCAGTTCTGGTGATACTTCGGGAATATTTTCCACATCTTTAGGTGTGATGCGATACTTAATTCCCCGCACTTCTACTTGTGCTTTCCAACCAAATATGTGACGTTCCCCAGGAGCGAGGGAATCAAATTTGAATAAAGCTACCCGTTGTCCATCAATAATCTCTTCTGTGAAGGGGATACCAATGGGTTCGATATGCTTGACCTTTTGGCGTTCGGTTTCTGAGGGGAGGGCAATACGCCATTCCACATCAGGTATATGCACCTCTTCTAAAGGGGCTATTTCCTCAACATAGGACATTTCAATTAGATAGCCATTAGAGAGAGCGTATTTTTTCTCTGGGTCGTAATGATAATACAGGGGGTGAATAAAAGTGCGATCGCGGTATGTTAATTCATGATTAGGATCAGCATTAGGATTATCCCGAATGTAAGGCTCTTCCGAAGCATAGGCGACAAAAATGCTTTCCTTGCCCGTTTGAGTGTCTAGATGTACTGCTATGCCTGTAGGCGAATCAAATGGGGTTAAGACGCTAAATCTAACTTCCCCAGTTGCCCGATCCATAGAGTAAACTGTTTGTTCAGTGCGATCGCAAATCCACAGGGTTTCTCTATTGACTGTTAAATTCTCTACCCCAACCCCAGGAGTATAGAATCTAGTAATTTCTTTGCGACTATCACGGTCATAAATCAAGATATAGCCGAGTTTTTGGCAACTAATATAGACTGTGGAATCCCAAACAGCGACACCATCGGCAGTATAGGGCAATGTAGCAAAATGCTCTAAAGCCAAAGACGGAAGTTTGGATACATAAACACCGTTACCACGAGTTACCCACAGAGTATCTTCCCAGACAGCTAAACCTGTCACCTCACTAAATTCTTCGGTTTGGTGAGGATTGAGAATTCTACTGTTATCGGTATTAGGGTCAATTTCTAATAAATGCCCTTTAATCGTGTCAATCGCAATCAGTCTATCTTGGAGAAACGCAATACCACATAATGTGGCAGCAGTCAATGGTCGAATTGTTCTTTGCCCAAACATTTGGCTAGCTGTCAAACTAGTGGGTGCAAAACTCATATTAAGCATATTTGTCAACGGTTTAGCACACCTAATATTAATTGTGGCATATCTTTAATTGGGGATTGGGGATTGGGGATTGGGGATTGGGGATTGGGGATTGGGGATTGGGGATTGGGGATTGGGGATTGGGAAAAAAAAGTTAATCCCTGTCACCTGTCACCTGTCACCTGTCACCTTCATCATTTAGGTCGGTCATCATTATGGGTTAAAATGTTGTCTAAAAAACTCTTACCTAGGGAATAATACATATGTTGCTCACGAAAAAATTAATCCTTGCTGAGAATCCAATATCATACTTATACAGCTTGGCAATAGTTGTAATGTAACTTTAGTAGATGGTTTTCTTGCCATCACTAAATTATGATCGAATTCTGTAACCATTTCCTGTGACTTACACAATGTCTGCTAATTCTCTGCCTGTTCGCCCAGCATCTCCGTCAGGAGAAGGTGTTGCCATTTGGCATAGTTTGGAAGTTGATAAAGCACTAGAACTGCTTGATAGTCATCCAGACAGTGGCTTAACAACCGAAGAAATTGAACAGAGGTTGCAAAAATATGGCCCCAATGAACTAGAAGAACATGGAGGCCGCAACGCCTGGGAAATTTTGCTCGATCAGTTCAAGAATATTATGTTGTTGATGCTGATTGCGGTGGCTTTCATTTCTGGGTTTCTAGATTTTATAGCTTGGCAAACTGATCAGCTCAAGCCTGGAGAAGTGCCATTTAAAGATACGATCGCTATTTTAGCGATTGTGATTCTTAATGGTATTTTGGGATACGTCCAAGAAAGCCGTGCGGAAAAAGCCCTCGCAGCACTGAAAAAAATGGCTTCTCCCTTAGTGCGAGTTATCCGCAATGGCAAACTGCTGGATGTTGCAGCCAAGGATGTAGTCCCAGGGGATGTGATGCTGGTTGAAGCTGGGGTGCAGATATCCGCCGATGGACGCTTAATTGAACAAGCAAATTTACAGGTGCGAGAGTCTGCACTGACTGGCGAAGCCGAAGCTGTTAATAAACAAGCCACGATACAACTACCAGAAGAAACATCTTTAGGCGATCGCATTAATCTAGTTTTTCAAGGTACGGAAGTTGTCCAAGGGCGCGGGAAGGTGCTAGTAACTAATACTGGCATGACTACCGAACTGGGTAAAATTGCTGTGATGTTGCAGTCGGTGGAGAGTGAACCGACCCCCTTACAGCAACGGATGACCCAGCTAGGTAATGTGCTGGTGACGGGTTCTTTAGTGCTGGTAGCGATCGTTGTGATCGGCGGTATTATTCAAGCTAGAGGCTTCAGCAATTTACAAGACTTGTTGGAAGTTTCTTTGAGTATGGCGGTGGCTGTTGTGCCGGAAGGTCTACCAGCTGTGATTACCGTGACATTGGCACTAGGAACTCAGCGCATGATCCGCCACCATGCCTTAATTCGCAAATTGCCGGCGGTGGAAACTTTGGGTTCTGTCACCACTATTTGTTCTGATAAAACCGGGACACTGACTCAGAATAAAATGGTGGTGCAATCAATTTACACCAATCTCACTAACTTTCGGGTGACAGGAGAAGGTTATACTCCTGTGGGTGATTTTTACTTAGATGGTGAAGCAGATTATGCCGTTGTTCCCGATGAATATCCTGAAATCCCAGCTTTACTAGTTGCTTGTGCTGTTTGTAATGACTCGGTGCTGCAAAAAGAACAAGGGGAATGGGCGATTTTAGGCGACCCCACAGAGGGAGCTTTAGTCACCTTGGCGGGGAAAGTGGGGATTGAAAAAGACCAATGGCATAGTAAATTACCCCGTGTGCGCGAATTTCCTTTTACCTCAGAACGCAAGCGCATGAGTGTAATTACTCAGGTGGAGAACGTAGACACAGGGGAACAGTCTTTTACAGATGTTGATCCAAAACTTGCCGGGTTGATCAATGGTGAACCTTACATCATGTTTACCAAAGGTTCACCAGAATTAATCTTGGCGCGTTGCAGTGAGATTTATGTAAGTACCAACTCAGCAGCCATTAGCGAAGAGCAACGTAGTCAAATTTTGGCTCAAAATGACCAAATGGCAAGTAAAGGTCTCAGGGTGTTAGGTTTTGCCTACAAACCCTTGGGAGAAGTGCCGCCAGAAGGTACTGATGAAACCTCAGAGCAGAACTTGGTGTGGTTGGGCTTAGTGGGAATGCTAGATGCACCCCGTCCAGAGGTGAGAGCCGCAGTCCAAGAGTGCCGGGAAGCTGGGATTCGTCCAGTGATGATTACTGGCGACCATCAACTAACTGCACGCGCGATCGCCACGGATTTAGGTATTGCTCAAGAAGGTGACAGAGTTCTCACTGGTCAAGAATTGCAACGCATGAGCGACCAGGAACTAGAAGAACAAGTTGACCTAGTAAGCATTTATGCACGGGTAGCCCCAGAACATAAACTGCGGATTGTGCAAGCACTGCAACGCCGGGGCAGATTTGTCGCCATGACAGGGGATGGTGTGAACGATGCCCCCGCTTTAAAACAAGCTGATATCGGGATTGCGATGGGTATCACTGGTACTGATGTCAGTAAAGAAGCCAGTGATATGGTGCTACTGGATGATAACTTTGCTACCATCGTTGCCGCCACTAAGGAAGGTAGGGTGGTTTACACCAACATCCGCCGTTTTATTAAATACATCCTCGGCAGTAACATTGGGGAAGTTCTCACTATTGCCTCTGCCCCGCTTTTAGGGTTGGGTGGTGTTCCATTGACACCGTTACAAATTTTGTGGATGAACTTGGTGACAGACGGTTTACCTGCTTTAGCCTTAGCAGTAGAACCAGCAGAACCAGATGTAATGAAACGTCCCCCCTTCAGTCCCCGTGAAAGTATTTTTTCTAGGGGTTTGGGTTCGTATATGATTCGGATTGGGATTGTTTTCGCCATCATCACAATTATTTTGATGCAGTGGGCATACCATCATGCTCAAGCCTACACAGAGGGAGGACTTGATCCTGAGCGTTGGAAAACAATGGTATTCACTACTTTATGTTTAGCTCAGATGGGTCATGCTATAGCCATTCGCTCAAATAATCGCCTAACCATAGAGATAAATCCCTTCTCTAATCTATTTGTATTAGGGGCAGTAATTGTCACCACGATTTTGCAACTAATGCTGGTTTATGTTCCACCCCTGCGAGCATTCTTTGGCACTCAATGGCTACCACCTACAGAGTTGGCAATTTGTTTTGGTTTCAGTGCTTTAATGTTTGTCTGGATTGAAATGGAGAAACTCTTCTTCCGCTTTATGGGCAAAAAGACTGTGTAGAAGAGGGGGAATAGGTGACAGGTGACAGGTGACAGGTGACAGGAAGGAAGCAGAGGGGTAAAGGAGACAAGAAATAATTTTTTAACTTTTGACTTTTGACTGTTTTCTGCCCTATTCCCAATTCCTGATTATGTACCTAAAAACTCTACAACTCCGGCATTTTCGCAACTACCAAGACCAAGAAGTAGAATTTACTGCTGCTAAAACAATTTTGGTAGGTAATAACGCCCAGGGAAAGTCTAATTTGTTAGAAGCAGTGGAGTTATTGGCAACATTGCGATCGCATCGGATGGGACGCGATCGCGATTTTGTCCAAGAAGGTGAACCAGTAGCTAAAATTAATGCCACCGTCGAACGTCAAAATGGCGTGAGTGACCTAAGTTTAACTTTCCGTCGCAACGGTCGCCGGAGTGTGGCGTTAAATGGGGAGACGTTGCGGCGACAAATGGACTTTCTGGGCGTACTCAATGCCGTCCAGTTTTCTAGCTTGGATTTAGAATTAGTCCGTGGTAGTCCTGAAGTCCGGCGCAACTGGTTAGATACGCTCCTAATTCAGTTAGAACCGGTTTATGCTCACATTTTGCAGCAATATAACCATGTGTTGCGCCAACGTAACGCCCTATTAAAAAAGTTACAAGACTCAGCACCCAGCACTCACAACTCAGAACTCGCCCTTTGGGATGCACAATTAGCCATCACAGGGACAAGGGTAATTAGAAGACGCGATCGCGCTCTACAAAGACTTGCTCCCCTGGCGGCTGCTTGGCACTCTAGCATTAGTGGTAGTACAGAAGTTTTACAAATTACATACGCCCCTAATGTCCCCCTAATCCAAACCCATCCCGAAGAAGTACAGCAAGCTTTTTTAACCAAAATACAACAACGCGCCGTTGCTGAACTACACCGAAATACTACCCTGGTAGGCCCTCATCGTGATGAAGTAGAATTAACAATCAATCAAACTCCGGCTCGTCAATACGGTTCTCAGGGTCAGCAGCGCACACTTGTACTAGCATTAAAACTAGCAGAATTGCAACTTATTGAAGAAGTTATCAAAGAACCACCATTACTTTTACTTGATGATGTTCTAGCTGAACTAGATCCTTCTCGCCAAAATCAATTGCTTGATGCGATTCAAGACCGCTTTCAAACCTTAATCACTACCACTCATTTGAGTTCTTTTGACTCTCAGTGGTTAAATTCTTCTCAAGTTATGTGTGTACAAGCAGGAAAAATATTATCAACAAATGTGATCTCATAAATTAAGCTATGTTTATCAGGAAAAAAAAAGTTTTTCTGAGAATAATTATTGACTAATAAATGCCTATTATTGATTAAGATATTCCTTATGCGAGAAACAGAATTTATATTAAATCACAGTGAAATCTTATCCCTAGGTAAATCTTTACGAAGAATTGAACAAAAAATTCTCAAACAAAATTCCAGTGGGGGTAAATCAAAAATTTGGTTTCAAGGAGAAGAGCCATACTTTGATGTTTTTTTTGAGTTTGAACATACTGAAATAGTATGGTTTCAATTTACATTGCGTGGTAAGTCACTTTCATGGGATCGAAAAAAACACGAACTACAAACAGGTACTACCAATGAATTAAGTATTTATGATGCTAGTTTTTATGCGGCTAGTAAAACAATTGAACAGGATATTAAAACAGATAGTGAATTTATCTATTTAGTAAAATCAATCCTCGAAACAAGGTCAGAAGAAGTAGTTTTCGCTAAAGCACTAGAATTATTTAACTAGGAATAATTAGAAACAAGGTAGAGGTGTAGGAGAAAAAAGTGAATATCTAGGAAAAAATCCCATACAAACACATATAAATATAAAATTAGATTTAATGGGCAATTAAATAGTAAACTTTGACACAAATAAATATTTTGTTGATAAATTCAAAACGATTCTGCAATAAGCATTTATACTTCCTGCCTCTGGATTTTGAGTAATAGGAGATGAAGTTGGCAAAATTATTACACTTCAGGCATTATTCCTGGGAGATATTTATTAGCCATCATGAACTGCGTACACCAGAACTGATGAAGAATTTTTTCCCCTACCTCCCCTGTTCCCCCAGCTTTTTCAAGTCAGGTTGGATAGCTGTAGCTGTAAACTAAGCAAATGATAATCAAAAAAATTGAGTGGATAGACTCTATTGGCTTGACCAAATTAAACTGCAAGACCGCACCAAAGTAGGTGATAAAGCGTTTTACTTGAGTAGACTCAGACAGCGTGGCTACCCGGTTGCCCCTGGTTTTGTAGTTCCAGAAGAATTGCTGCGGTTATTTTTAGAAACTCTCAACACTTCGGAGTCATTAGTCGCTAACTTACCCAATTCTTCTTTGCACTTGGATGTAGGTAACTGGCGACAACTTCAACAAGTGGCTAGTCGTTTGCGTCAGGAAATTATTAATGCAAATGTACCACCCGACTGGGTGAGTACCATTTTTACGTCAGCAAAAGAATGGCAATCTGAGTATTTAATTTTACGCCCAACCCTAGCAACGCCAAAGGTGAGGAACACTGCCGGATTGCTGGAGTCCAGCTTTTGTAGTTGTGATGAAGCTGCGATCGCTTCTTCACTAAAAAATATCTGGAGTCAACTGTTTCGTGCCAAAAGCCTACTATATTGGCGGCGCATGGGAGTTAACCTACAACAAGTTAATTTAGGAATTCTCATCCAACCCGTCAGAAATGCGATCGCTAGCGGTTTACTCAAAGTGAATGCTACGGGATGGATCATCCAAGCAACTTGGGGGTTAGGAAATGCGATCGCTCAAGGTGAAGTTCTCCCGGATACCTACTACATTCAACAAGAAACAGGTGTTATTTTAGAAAGGCATTTGGGTCATAAAATCCTGGCTTATCACCTGAATCACGATAAACCAGTCTTAACTATCGATCACAGGATTCCCAATGTGTATTTAATTGAGGAAGCCCAACAACAGGAATACGCTTTACAAGAAGAATTACTTCAACAAGTAATTACCCTAGGGCATCAGCTTGTCAGTGAGTTAGGTAAAAACTTTACCATTGAGTGGACAATTGCCGAAGAAAACCCAGTTCCCCGTATCTACATCACCCAAGTTAGCACCCCCCAATCAGCAATTCCCAATTTACAGTTCATTAAAGGCGTAGGTGCAGCTGGAGGACGGGTAACTGCCAATGCTCATGTAGTAACCAACGCCCAATTAAAACCAGCACAATTACCTAAAAAAGTAATTTTAGTAGTACCGAAAATTACGGCAGATTGGTTGCCACTGATGGAACAGGTTGTGGGTTTGGTGACAGCAGAGGGAGGTATGACTAGTCATGCAGCGATTTTGGCTAGGGAATTGGGCATTCCAGCCGTAGTCAATGCAGCAGATGCGACAGTGATTATTCACAGTGGAGAACGTTTACTTGTAGATGGCGATCGCGGCGAAGTGTATCGTTTGAGGGATGATGAAGTCAGCGAGGGGGAAACTCAAAAGCTAAATACACCCTTACAACCCCTGACTACCTCACCTAAAACTGTTGTTACTTCCCACTTACCAATGATTGCTACCCAACTGTTGGTTAATCTGAGTCAAACCAGTTTAATAGAGCAAGTACAAAAATTACCTGTGGATGGCGTGGGGTTATTACGCTCAGAACTCATGCTAGTCTCGCTCTTGAAGGGACAACATCCCCATCTTTGGGTGATAGAAGGGCGACAATCAGAATTATTAGCATATTTGACGGAGCAAATTACCCAATTCGCCCGTGCTTTTGCTCCCAGACCAGTTTTTTATCGCTCCTTAGATTGGCGATCGCACGAATTATCATCAACTAATTTACCATCTACACAGCAATCAGTTTTAGGCGATCGCGGGACATTTAGCTATGTCCAAAATTCCGCCGTTTTTGATTTAGAATTGACTGCCATAGCCAATGTTCAAAAAGCAGGCTATGGCAATATTCACCTGATTTTACCCTTTGTTCGCAGTGTCGCTGAGTTTAGTTACTGTAAACAAAAAGTTGAGCAAATCGGCCTCACCCAAGTACCCCAGTTTCAATTGTGGATCATGGCTGAAGTCCCCAGCGTCTTGTTTTTGCTCCCAGAATACATCAAAGCCGGAGTAGCAGGTATTTCCATTGGTACAAATGACCTCACCCAATTATTGTTGGGAGTAGACCGCGAACAGGCACAATTAACCAGGGTATTAAATGAACGTCATCCGGCGGTGATGGCGGCAATTTCGCAACTTATTCAAATGTCAATAGATGCGGGTATACCTTGCTCCATCTGCGGTCAAGCACCAGCCACCTATCCAGAAATGATTGATCAACTGGTAAAATTGGGGATTACTTCTATTTCTGTAGAACCGGAAGCAGTAGAGCGAACATATCAAGCGATCGCTCGTGCTGAACAACGTTTAATATTAGCAACAGCACGTCAAGTCGCTTCTCTACAATTCAAAATTCAAAATTCAAAATTCAAAATTTAAAATTAGAGACAATTAGTGGAAGCTTCAATATCGGAAAATTGCTGCTACTAGCTGATTATTTGGCATTTCTTCTGGCTCAACCGTGTAAACATGACCACCGTTTAAGAAGGTGTGAACAGCAGCAAAATCTAACATATCCTCATCATCTGGCTGGGGTTCGGGGTGTAAGTCTACAGTCATGGTATCAGGGTCAAACTTACCCCAAAGTTGCTGTCCCAGAGAGACAAACAAAGTGTCAACCTTTTGATAATAGGCCGCTGGGACAATTTCTTTGATGTCACCAGAGGCTTGAACAACATCTTCTCCAGCTAGTTGTTCATAAAGTGCGATCGCCTCCTCTTGTTTTTGTTGCGCTAACGGTGACACAATTGGCCAAGCTTGATGGTGTAATTCTTCCAGGTTTGTCACTTCGTGATTACCAGTTATCCCTTCTTCCAGCAAATGGGGATAGGTATTCGCCTCCTGATAAAGTGGGTGAAGATACTCAACCCCTGCCACAATTAAAGGTGCTTGTTTGTCCCGTAGTTTGTCATGTAATGCCTTATCAACGGCGTAGCAAAATTGTAAAATGCCAGCTTGAGGTCTATCCATCTCTGGACTTCCCTCCCCGTGAAATTGACCTGGTTGTTGAGCAGGATTAGCCGTTCCCCCTCTTGATGTGGCCATTCGGTGCTGTACGCCTTTTTCTGAGTTATCCTGCATCAGCAGAACTTCTTCTAAATTTTTGGGCATATTTTCTACTTCCACTTCTTTAATGTCATAGTAGTCGCCCTCAAAGAAGCGGACATCTTGTTGGCTCAAAGTAAGGAGGTAAAATTGGCGATCGCTATTAATTAAATGCAGTAATGGCTTGATGTGAAATTTATTACCAACAACTACCAACTCTGGTGACTCCATTGGTAAACAATAATACCGAAATATTTCGGGAGAAATAAAAATGGCTAATCCCTGGTCTTGGTGTTCCCAAAAATCATTCTGATCCAGTTCCATTGCAGGTTGCAGAAAGTTTATAGCTTCCGTAGAGCGCATTCCTATTACTTCTAAACGTTCTTGAGCTTCACGGATAACATTTTTAAATCGAATAGGATTTTGTCTGATCTCTGCACCTAATTTTTGCATGGGAATATACAGAGATAGGCAGGGTGTATGGGAATTCTCAACAAGAGTTTTTAATTCATCAATAGATAGTAGTGTCATATTATTAAATTCCTATCTTCATGAAATAAACTTAAATTGTGTAATCTTATTTCAAGTCATCATTGATAGAAAATCATCTTTCTTTTGATAAGAATTTAACTGTATCTACACCTTTCCTAAGTAAGATAAATCTGCTTATATTTCTATTAGATTGGTGAAAATGACGATAAAAATATAAGATTATAATAATTTTTCTCTCCATACCACACTATGTGCTTATATAGTGGTCAACAAAATACTGTAAGTAAAAACTTGCGCCATCAAAAATCAGCATGGATGCTTCCGAGCTATTAGAAACAATTACACTCCTAATTGAGCAAGCAGAACAAGGAGAAATAGATCCTTGGGATGTCCAAGTAATTGAGGTGATTGACCGTTATTTGCAACTGATGACACCAAAAACAACAGCTAGAGGCTACGAAGCTGACTTGTCTCAATCTGGACAGGCTTTTTTATCGGCATCAATGCTAGTTCTATTCAAGGCTAATACTTTGATGCAATTGTCAACAGCAGCCGCCGAATTAGAAAATGTAATAGATGATACTTTATTAGACGGTGAAAACGGATTATTACATCCAGGTCATCGTTTACAGTTAGAGCGACATTTGCGCCGTCGTCCAGCAGCAATGCCGCCACCAAAACGGCGCGTAACACTGCAAGAGTTAATCCAGCAACTGCAAATCATGGCGAACCAGCTCAAGCTGGTGCAGAAAGTCAGTAAACCTATCCGTGCCAAACGCCAATCCAGTGTCAAAAGTATGCGTGAGGCACTGGAGTTAGCGCACCAAGAAAATTTAACGGAGGTGGCTGATGAATTAGAACAAGTATTGCTGTCTTCCGCACAAGAGTTACTTTTAGAGCAAAATTACTTAGATTTAGAACAACTAGTACAATTATGGACTCAGACTAAGCCAGCACCAGAAAATAGCTCTCACCATGAATCAGAAAATAGCCATTTAGTTAGTGTTTTCTGGGCTTTACTGCTGCTATCGGCTCAATCCAAAGTAGAGCTGCTTCAAGAAGAGTTTTACCAAGATATTAAAATTAGGTTAATTACAGATCACAGCTAACACCTGCCAATCTTGGGAGCAGACAATGAAATTCCGGGAATCTACAGACGAGGGCTTCAGTCAAGGCTAAAATCCGATTATCTTAAAAAGATAAGCGATCGCTTGTCATTTGTCCGTACCTCTGCTTGCATTAATCACTAGATTCCTGCTATCCCTGTTGACAGAGGTTAATCAACGGTTACTTAGAGCAGACATAAAAACTGATGATTAAGTATCACTCAATGAAAGAAAGTAAACTGGCTGGTGGTTGAGGAATAAACTTTTATGAAAGCGATGATTCTCGCAGCAGGTAAAGGTACTCGTGTCCGTCCGATTACCTATACAATTCCCAAACCGATGATTCCCATCCTGCAAAAGCCAGTGATGGAATTTTTACTGGAACTTCTACGTCAACATGGATTTGACGAGATTATGGTCAACGTGAGCCATTTGGCTGAGGAAATTGAAAACTATTTCCGTGATGGTCAACGGTTCGGCGTACAGATTGCCTATTCTTTTGAAGGGAAAATCGATGACAACGGTAAACTCGTAGGGGAAGCTATTGGTTCGGCGGGAGGGATGCGACGCATCCAAGATTTTTCACCATTTTTCGATGACACCTTTGTAGTTTTGTGCGGTGACGCTTTAATTGACTTAGATTTGACCGCAGCTGTTAAGTGGCATAAATCCAAAGGCTCAATTGCGACTATCATCACCAAAACTGTTCCTCAAGAGGAAGTTTCTAGTTACGGCGTAGTAGTTACTGATGAAGATAGCCGAATCAAAGCCTTCCAAGAAAAACCTTCAGTAGAGGAGGCACTTAGCACTAATATCAACACAGGTATTTACATTTTTGAGCCAGAAGTATTTAAATACATACCTTCTGGAGTGGAATATGACATTGGTGGTCAATTATTTCCCAAACTAGTAGAAATCGGTGCGCCCTTCTATGCAATTCCTATGGATTTTGAATGGGTGGATATTGGTAAAGTCCCAGACTACTGGCGGGCGATTCGTGGCGTGTTATTAGGTGAAATCAAAAATGTGCAAATTCCTGGTCATGAAGTTGCTCCTGGTATCTACACTGGTTTAAATGTGGCGGTGAATTGGGACAAGGTAGATATTACCGGCCCAGTTTATATTGGTGGTATGACCAGAATAGAAGATGGAGCAAAAATCGTTGGACCAGCGATGATTGGCCCCAACTGTTGGATATGCAGTGGCGCAACAGTCGATAACAGCGTCATCTTTGAATGGTCAAGATTGGGGGCTGGAGTGAGATTGGTTGATAAGTTGGTGTTTGGTCGTTACTGCGTAGATAAAACAGGATCAGCTATTGATGTCCAAGCCGCCTCCCTGGATTGGTTGATTACCGATGCACGGCAAACACCACCAGAACACACGCCCGTAGAACGACAGGCGATTGAGGAGTTGCTGGGGACGAATGTAAGTTAGTTAGGGCAGGGGGCAGGGGGCAGGGGGCAGGGGGCAGGGAGTAGACAAGGGAGACAAGGAGGATAATTTTTTATCGCCAATGCCCAATGCCCAATGCCCAATGCCCAAAATTCTTTAATTTTGAATTTTGAATTTTGAATTTTTCTGCCCCAGTCCCCAAATCCTAGCTATTTAGATATGTGTATCTTCTGAGACTTTGCTCATAGGTTTGCAGCAGTCTTTGAGATTCAGCTAGAGTGATGCGCTTTTCTTCTAAGGCTTTTTCACAACGCTGGCGGATGTTTTCTACCAGATCCTCAGAGTCATACTGCACGTAGCCAACTACTTCACTCATGGTGTCACCTTTGACTACGTGTTGAATTTGGTAGCCTTTGGGGGTCAATTGGATGTGAACTGCGTTAGTGTCGCCAAAGAGGTTGTGTAAATTACCCATGATTTCTTGGTAAGCACCATTGAGGAACATTCCCAGATAGTAAGGTTCTCCCGGCTGGAAGTGGTGCAACTCTAAAACTGATTTGACATCCCGCAGGTCAATAAAACGGTCGATTTTGCCATCGCTATCACAGGTGAGGTCTGCTAAGATTCCGCGCTGTTTTGGTTCTTCGTCTAGGCGATGGATGGGCATAATTGGGAATAGCTGATCGATCGCCCAGCAATCTGGTGCTGATTGAAACACTGAGAGATTAATGTAGTAGATGGAAGCCATGATTTTCTCTAGGTCTTCCAATTCATCGGGTACGTAATCATGCTGTCTGATAATGTTCAGAATTTTTTGACAGGAGGCCCAGTATAAGCGTTCGGCTTTAGCTCGTTCTCGGAGTCCCAAAATTCCCAAGTTAAAGCGGCTGATGGCTTCTTCTTTGAATTGAGTTGCGTCGTGATAGAACTCTTGATAGTTCTCTTTGTTAATTGATTGGTAGGTTTCCCACAGGTAATTAATCACTGGAGATTCACCTTCCTGGGGCGGTTCTGGTAAATCAAGGAGGACATCGCTGGTACTAAGAACATCAAAAATTAGTACCGACTGATGGGAAGAGATCGCTCGACCGCTTTCGCTAACCAGTGTGGGTACGGGTATTTGTCGTTCCGCACAGGTATCTTTTAACTCTGCTACGATGTCGTTAGCATAGTTCTGCATATTGTAGTTTTTCGAGGCGTAGAAGTTGGTCTGAGAACCGTCATAATCTACACCCAAGCCACCACCAACATCGAGGTATTTCATATCTGCACCCTGGGCTGCTAGTTCCACGTAGATACGGCTAGCCTCTTGGATGGCATCTTTAATCACGTTAATGGCGGAAATTTGCGAGCCGATATGGAAGTGCAGCAATTGCAAAGAACCGAGTAAATCAGCATCACGCAACTTGTCAACGGCCTGGATAATTTCGGGAATCGTCAGCCCAAACTTAGCGCGATCGCCTGTGGATGTACCCCAACGTCCCATCCCTTGGGTGCTTAATTTGGCGCGTACACCCAAAATCGGTTTAATTCCCAATTGGTGGCTAGCAGCAATCACCAAATCGACCTCTTCCACCTGTTCTAAGACGATAATAGGCGTTTGGCCTAGTCTTTGGGACAACATCGCCGTTTCGATGTATTCCCGGTCTTTGTAGCCGTTGCAAACGAGCAATGCGCCTGGGGTATCCAATAAAGCTAAGGCAATCATCAATTCTGGTTTAGAACCGGCTTCTAAACCAAACTGATGGGGTTTGCCAAATCTCACTAAATCTTCTATCAAATGACGTTGCTGATTACACTTGACAGGAAACACGCCACGATATACACCAGGGTAATTATAACGGGCGATCGCTTTCGCAAAACAAGCATTTAACCGTTCAATGCGGTCTTCCAAAATATCTGAAAAGCGGATTAGTAGGGGTAGCCCCAAATTACGCTGTTTCAAGGCGTTGACGAGTTCAAATAAATCAAGAGAACCCCCGCGATCGCCTTTGGGAGAAACAGTCACATGACCAGCCGCATTAATCGAAAAATAAGGTTGTCCCCAACCTTCAATCCGATATAAATCTTCGCTATCCTCAATTTTCCAAGCGCGAGATACATCTCCTGTACTTGGTGGTAACAGCTTTTTCTGTCTGTAACCTTTTCCTTCGAGTTTGTTCCCGTTGGACGGTACTTTTACCACCTCGTCTGATGTAGCAGTTGATTCAACACCCATGTCTGACCTCTGTGTTTCACCCACGAATAAACAATTTAACGCATTCATTTGGCAACGTATATGCACTCAGCGATAATTTCTGAGATAAACTCTGATTGGTCGTTAGTAATTAGTCATTAGTAATTAGTTATTAGTTATTAGCAAAGTAGTCTGAGGCTGTAGACTATGGACTTTTGACTGTGACTCTTGACCGAATAAAAATTTTATTAAGTTTTGGGAGATAGCAATGGAGCGCACATTCTTAGCAATTAAGCCTGATGGCGTACAACGTGGACTGGTAGGCGAAATTATCCGTCGCTTTGAAACCAAAGGTTTTACCCTGGTTGGTTTGAAGTTTTTACAAGTAAGTCAGGAATTGGCTCAAAAGCACTATGATGTCCACCGTGAAAGACCATTCTTCCCCAGTTTAGTTGAATTTATCACTTCTGGCCCAGTGGTGGCAATGGTCTGGGAAGGTGATGGTGTGATTGCTGCTGCTAGAAAAATGATTGGTGCGACAAATCCCTTAACCGCAGAACCAGGAACAATTCGGGGCGATTTCGGGATTAATATCGGTCGTAACCTCATCCACGGTTCTGATGCACCAGAAACTGCTGTTCGGGAAGTCAGCCTGTGGTTCACGGATGCAGAATTAGTCAATTGGCAACCTCAGTTAACACCTTGGTTGCACGAGTGATTGAGTAATTGAGTGCTGAGTCGGGAGTCGGGAGTCAGGAGTAAATTAATTTTGACTTTTGACTTTTGACTTTTGACTTGGTTTGTCCCCTCACTTCGTTACTTCACTTTTTTCCGGTTCAACTTGGGGTGCTGGTGCTTCAATGAGAGTGCGTTTAGAGAATCCCCAAGCGAAAATTAAACCAATCGCAGTAATCATTACCCATTCTGGGGGGACAAAATCATCGTTTACTACCTTCAATAACAGGCGTAAACCCACTAACGAAACTGTGATGTATCCGGCATCTTCCAGGTTGGCAAATTCATCTAACCAACGGATAAATAAGCCAGCCATGAAGCGTAGGGTAATAATACCTATGGTTGTTCCCGTTAGCACTAGCCACTTTTCTTGAGATACTGCGATCGCGGTTGTGACGCTATCTAAAGAAAATGCTAAGTCAGTGAAAGCAATTACTGGTATTGCTCGCCACAATGAGCTAAAACGCGGCCCGTGGTGATGGTCGTCTTTTGTTTCTGCTGAAGAAAAGTGTTGGAATACCAACCATAGCAGGTATACAGCACCCAACAGTTCAAATTGCCAGAATTTTTGGATCTCAGTGGCAGTCAACAGTAAGGTGATTCGCAGCACATAGGCAAAGACTAAACCAATGTTGAGTGCCTGACGTTCCAGTTTTTTATCTTCTAGTCCTTGGGCTATGGCGGCCAGCGCGATCGCATTGTCAGCAGATAGCACTGCTTCTAAAAGTATCAATATCAGCAGGACTATAGAGGCTTCAATGCTGAGATGAAAGTGCAGGTAATCAAAAATTTGGTCTAGCATTCCAGGTTTCTCAAGCAGGGAAAATTTAAAAGTAGCAGGGATAGCCAGTTTAAACTAAAAAGTGCAACAAATTGCTACCTTCATTCAGCTTAACGTGTAGGTGCTGCATTTTAAAAATCTCAGGGGTGATAGGATAACCGATTCCCTGAGTTATAAAATTCAGGGTTGATATTTCAGGTCATACAAAAACCAATCCTATTGCAGTAATTCTTGGCTTCTTGCTCAAGTCTCAGAATTTCAGTGTTCCATACCTGAATTTTTCTTTCTCTCTCTTGCCATTGATATGTTGTAGGACTGTTGTAAGGTGCAGTACCAGCGTTGGGGAAAATTCCTTTATCTTTGAGCCATTGGCGACAAAAGAATTGCCAAAGATAAACGTGATCGTGCTTATCACCACCTAAACAGCGAATTTTTTTAACAGATAGCGGAGAATCACCAAAAAGAATTTGCTGATTTCTCAAGTTATTCTCCAACAAGCGCGTTTCACTACCTCTTCCACGGAAAAATTCTACTACCAACCACTCACCAAAATCGAAAATACAAACTTCAGTGCGATCGCTACCATCATTCTCTAGGAAATGAATATCACCTTGTAGCTTAATTTATACAAGCTTTAACAAGCTTATATTTCCCACATATAGGCGTTAATCCAACTTTTTTAGTTAAGAATCGTCTAAAGCATCAATATGAGTGTCTTTTTTGTTTAACCGTCATTTGTAATTGATCTCTTCCACCTGGGGAAGAATCGGGTTTATTGAGAATAAATTAAGCTAAAACCCTAATTTATTAGTTAAAAAACCCAATTATTTAATTCTTATTGAGAATAATGCAGTATATTATAAAGTTATACTAGATTTGCCTAGAATCAAGATTCGTGTAAAATTATGCCATTGACAATGTGAATCATACTGAAGATTAAGGATATTCTCAATGGCTATTGGTAAAACCAGGTTGTATCCAAAACCGTTAATTGTTGGTTTAGGTGTCGTCTGTGGAGTGTTGGGTGTGGTAGTTCCTAATGCTGTTTATTCTCAGACTCAAAGCGTACCTGTGATCAGGATTTTAAGGGTTACTTCTAATGGAGGTACTACTTTCAAGCTACAAGAAAATTGGTTTCGCCAGTCAACTGAAATTAAAGAAAATAACAAAAAGTGTCCTCTCAGATCAGGCGATAAATTTTTTGTTGCGTCTATTAATGATAATAAAAATAGTACTACAGAGTTTCGTGAAGGTAATCGGGTGGAAAAACTCAAAGATTATTACACAGTAACTTTTGACAAAACACTGGCTTGTAATCAGCAGGGGCAAACATGGTATATCTTTAAAACCCATGTACAACAATTACAAGCTGTTCCGGTGCGTTAAACCCTGATTTGCACTCAATCGAAAGTGTGGGGGATATAGATACCCGAATTATTTAAATTATGAGGGTATCTCAGTATTCCAACTATTATTGCTTAGGTGTGGCTTCACCAAATTTAATTAGTAGAGCGATCGCAATACTCACAGTTAAAATTAATGTCATACTCAAAGCTGAACCAAACCCCCAATTTTGAGTAACTCCGAGAAATTGGTTATAAACTAACCTCGCTGCCGTCATACTAGAACTACCACCCAACAATTCTGGATCAATAAAATCCCCTAATCCTGTGATAAATACTAGCAGTGAACCAGCCATAATTCCTGGTAAAATTTGCGGAACTGTCACTTTCCAAAAAGTCTGGATGGGATTTGCACCTAAATCGGCTGCTGCTTCTAATAAACGCCTATCTAACTTTTCGAGGGAAGCATATAAAATTAAAACCATGTAGGGTAAAAAGCTGTAGCTCATACCAATCAATACAGCCGGTACACTGTGGAGTAATTGTAAAGTAGGTAAACCTAGACTAGTTAGCAGACTGTTGAATAAACCCGTGCGGCGCAAAATCGTAATCCAAGCATAGGAACGCAGTAGAGAAGAAGTCCACAAAGGTAAGACAAAACCCAATATCAGTAAATTACGCCAACGTTGCGGTGCAATTTGAGCAATCCAATATGCAACGGGAAAACCAAGAATTAAACAAATAATTGTTGTGCTAACGGCTAACCCTAGCGATCGCACAATCACTCTCAAGTATAAAGGATCAAAAATGCGGATATAGTTATCAAATCCACTTGGGTTAACTATATCACCTGGTCGAATATCCGGTACTAAACTTAATTGAAAAATGATCAGTGTTGGTAGCACCAGCAAAAGTAACAACCAAACACCAGCCGGGGCGAGTAATGTTAAAGGTTGTAACCAATTAAATCGGGGGCGATTTATTTCTATGTTCTCAATATTACGAATTTCAATAGACACAATTTTTATTTGAGAAATTACTTTAGCGTAGCGGGACGCAGCCCATTATGAATTACGAATTACGAATTACGAATTATTTTAACTGCTAGTTAATTGAGTCCAATATCGCTCATAAACTTCTTCAAATTGTCCCAAGGGACTAAGGCGTTCACACTTTTCTAAAAGCGTATCTGGAGGAAACAAATTAATATTATTTTTAATTTCATTAGGTAATAGTTCAAAACCTGCACTATTGGGTGTGGCAATTTTTAATCTTTTGCTAATAGTTGCTGCTATCTCTGGTTGCAAAATAAAGTTAATCCAAGCATAAGCACCATCTATATTTGGTGCTGATTTGGGAATTACCATTGTGTCAGTCCATAGTGAAGAACCACTGCGAGGAATTACATATTTGAGTTTGGGGTTTTCCTTCATCACTCTGATGGCATCGGCAGAATAACACATTGCTAAAACTAAATCACCTGCTAATATTTGATTTTGCCAAGCATCAGTGTCAAACGCTGCGATCGCTGGCTTAAGTTCTGTTAATTTTTGATAAGCTTCTTTAATTTGGTTTTCATTTTGTGAATTGTAGGAATAACCCAACATTCGCAATACTGCACCCATAACTTCCCGCACATCATTTAATAATGTCATGCGCTTATTGAGTATGGCTTTATTTTGCCAGAGATAATCCCAATCTTCCGGTGCTTGTTTCAGGACTTCCGAGTTATAAATTAATCCGGTTGTTCCCCAATTAAAGGGGATACTGTAGCGGTTTTTGGGGTCGTAACTGGGATTTTGAAACTGAGGAAATAAATTATCTAAACCAATCAGGCGATCGGGTGTTAATTCTCTTAATAAATTCCTGTCTACCATCTTCTCTACCATATAATCAGATGGATAAATCACGCTATAAGTACCACCACCCCCAGCTAGCAGTTTAGCTAACATCACTTCATTAGAATCATAGGGATCTACAAACACCTTCATTCCCGTTTGGGTACTAAAAGTTTGCAATAGTTGTTGATCAGAATATTGCGTCCAAGTATATAGATATAATCTATCAGTGCGCCCAGAACTAGTAGAAGCCCGCACATCAGCCAATCTCCAGCCACAACCAGCTAAAGATAAAGTAGCAAGTGCTGTTACTCCTTGTAAAAAATTGCGTCTGTTAGTCATTAGTTAAGAATCAATCGCTAAACAATCATCTTCTACCCACCAAGCGTAAATAGGGGTGTCACGGTCTGGTAAGCTGCCAAAGGTGTTGGGCTGTAAAACATTAAGACTGATACCGTTAATTAATTCCACAACATAATTAACGTGAGTTCCTAAATACATGATATTTACTAGTCTTCCCTCAAAGCAGTTGTTTACTAAAGTAGGTTGATATAAGGAAAGCTGGATTTTTTCTGGCCGCACACTAACTACTACAGCTTTTAATAGTTCCGTTGGTGTGTCTTCTGTGCGATTAACTACAATAGTGAGTCCGGTTTTGGTGACAACTTGCACCAGTGAAGCTTCTACGGCTGTGATTTCACCGCTAAATAAATTTGTATCACCAATAAAATCCGCTACAAAAGATGTCTTAGGTCGTTCGTAAATTTCGCTAGGACTGCCAATTTGCTCGATTTTGCCTTGATTCATCACGGCGATGCGATCGCTTAATGATAACGCCTCCTCTTGGTCGTGTGTCACCATGATGAAAGTTAAACCCAGGTCTTTGTGTAAATTTGATAACTCGAACTGCATTTCCTTACGGAGTTTTAAATCTAACGCCCCTAATGGTTCATCTAGCAGCAACACAGCCGGACGATTTACTAAAGCCCTAGCTAATGCTACTCTTTGCTGTTGACCACCAGAAAGTTGATGAGGAAAACGCGATCGCAAACTTTCCATTTTCACCAACTTTAAAGCTTCATTGACTCGACTATCAATTTCGGCTTGACGGAGTTTCTCTTTTTTGAGGCGTAGTCCAAAGGCGATATTATTCCAGACATTCAGGTGGTTAAACAAAGCATAGCTTTGAAATACTGTATTCACAGGGCGGCGGTAAGGTGGTACATCAGTCATCGGCTGACCCTGAATTAATAACTTACCCGCATCAACCTGTTCAAACCCAGCAATGAGGCGTAGTGTAGTAGTTTTTCCACAACCAGAAGGCCCTAAAATACTAAAAAACTCCCCCTGTCTAATATCCAAATCTATTCCATGTACTGCCGGTTCTTGGTTAAAAAACTTGAACACGTTACGCAGTTCAACATCAAGCGGCTGAAAAGCCACAATTCCTCTCTGGTGCTGGGTCACAGTTTGAGCCATAATCTTTAGTAGAATGCCGTGATTTTACGTAATTTTGTCACCTAATGTAGCCTATTAAGCAGACAGAACATCACACTTGGGTTTATTGTATCCGCCTAAAACCTCTGTGCCAAAAAGAATATTCCCAATTGTTACATACTCAGCATTAAGTAGCAGTTTCTGGGAACTTTACGTACAAGGAACTGGGATTAACAATTCAAAAGTAAAAATTCAAAAGTAAAAATTCAAAAGTAAAATTAGTTCATCTACAATATTTTTTCCTATGGCTACATTCCAACCAACTCCCCTGGGAGGAAAAAAAGATACACGTACAGTTGGACGGAATTACCAGTCTATATTTTTGATTATATTTACCTTATTAATGACGACTGGGATTGGCGTGCGGTTGGCATATTTGCAAATTGTGGAAGGAGAATACTACCGCAAACGAGCTGAATCAAATCGGATTCGGATGATTCCCAAACAACCAGAAAGAGGTAATATTTTTGACCGCAATGGCAAACTATTAGCTAGTACACGTTATCCTCGCTCTGTCTATTTGTGGCCAATGGCACATACCAAACCTGCGTGGAAAGTCGTGGGGGCGCGTCTAGCCCAAATTTTGGATATTCCCCAAGACGAAATTGAAAAGAAACTCGAAGAAGCTGGTGCTAACTCATCTTCACTGATTCGGATTGCACGTGATTTGAATGAAGCCCAAATTACAGCTATAAAAGAGTATGAAAACGAACTGCAAAATGTGGAAATACATACGGAAGCCGTTCGTTACTATCCCAAAGGTCGGGAATTAGCCCATATACTAGGCTATACACGAGAATTAACCGCCGAACAACTCCAAGAAAAGAAAAAAGACGGCTACCGTCTAGGAGATGTGATTGGGCAAATGGGCATAGAAAAAGCCTATGAAACCTCACTAAGGGGTGAATGGGGAGGTCAGCAGGTAGAAGTGGATGGGGCTGGGCGACCACTGCGGGTATTAGGAGAAAAACAAGCCAAACCAGGTAATGATATTCGCCTGACCATAGATTTAGATATGCAATTAGCAGCAGAGAAAGCCTTGGGAAGTCGCAATGGTGCGATCGTTGCGCTTGATCCCAAAAACGGTGCTGTTTTAGCTATGGTGTCTCACCCCACTTTTGATCCCAATATTTTCTCCAAGCAAAAACTGACACAAAAAGATTGGGAGTCTGTACAAGGTGAAGATCATCCCCTGGTTAATCGCGCCCTGAGTGCTTTCCCACCCGCTAGTACCTTTAAGATTGTCACCAAAACCGCCGCGCTAGAATCAGGTAAGTATTCTCCTAGCACAGTTCTACAAACCTACGGTTCATTAACTATTGGTGGTACTAGATTTGGTGAGTGGAATCATGCTGGTTTCGGCCCATTAGGTTTTGTGGGCGCAATGCAGTGGAGTAGTGATACTTTCTTTTATCAAGTTGCTAAGGGAATTGGTGGTCCGACTCTGATTAAGTGGACTCGTAAATATGGCTTTGGGGAAAAAACAGGTTTTGAGTTCACTTCGGAAGAATCAAAAGGTTTAGTCCCGGATGACGCATGGAAGCGGAAAGCTCGCAAGATGCCTTGGACTATAGGCGACACGATTAATATGTCTATTGGTCAAGGTGCTTTATTGGGTACACCTCTACAAGTGGCGGTAATGTTTGCTATCCCAGCTAATGGTGGCGATCGCGTCCAACCACATTTGCTTAAAGACAATGAAGAAGCCAGAAGTTGGCGAAAAGAGGTGAAGATGAAGCCCTCAACGATAAAACTTCTACAGGAAGGATTGCGTAAAGTAATCACTGAAGGAACAGGCAAAGTTTTAAACAAACCCACTATTCCCCCAGTAGCCGGGAAAAGTGGTACAGCCGAGGCTTGGAAGCGCGGTATCAAGCAAAATCATACTTGGTTTGGTGCTTATGCCCCGGCTGACAAGCCAGAAGTTTTGATTGTTGCCTTTACTGAACATTCTGGGGGTGGTGGTGGTAGTCTTGCAGCACCAATGATTTTACAAATCATGGAAGACCATTTCCAACGCAAATATCCCGGTAAGTATCAGAAACCAGTTAATGGTCAATAGGAATTGGGAATTGGGAATTGGGAATCGGGTATCTGGTATTGAATTTTTCTCCCTCAGTCCCCAGTCCCCAGTCCCCAGTCCCAAAACTACTTTTGAGTAGCGATCGCTAATTTTGCTCCCTTAACTTGCCTTACCTGATCCATAACAGCTACTACTTTACCGTGTCCTACTTTTTCATCAGCATTAATAATTACCAAGGGTTCTGAGTTAGAACCAGCTATATTACGTATTTGTTCTGCTAGAGAATTAACTAAAATTAGTTGGCGATTCAGGCTAACTTCTCCTTTCTCGTCAATGCTGATGGTAATTTTTGTCGGTACTTGCTGTTGATTAGCTGTAGATGCCTTCGGTAAATTTACTGGTAAACCTTCTGATCTAGTTAAAAACAGCGTTGACATGATAAAAAATGTCAAAATCGCAAAGATGACATCAATCATCGGCACAATATTAATCTGTGCTGGGATATCAGGTTCATCTTGTAGACGCATAGGTTTTCTCCCCTCTTTCATAGCGGCGGCGATAGAGTAATTCTAACTGTCCTCCATATTCCTGAAATAAGGCCATTTGCCTGCTATAAAGTCCGCGAAAGGAGTTGGCGAAAAACAGTGTAAATATAGCAACCACTAATCCGGCGGCTGTAGACACTAAAGCTTCACTGATCCCATCTGTAACTTCTGCGGTTTTCGTCCCTCCCACATCCCCAATATCCAAAGAAGCAAAGGAAGCAATCAACCCTAATACTGTACCGAGTAGACCTAACAGTGGTGCTAAACCAATGATGGTGTCAAAAAGATTTTGAAAGCGTTTGAGTATGGGGATCTCAGCTTGCGCTTCACTTTCTAAAGCTAAACGAAATTCTTCTGGATTTGGTTCTTCTAATTCCAGCGCAGCTAAAAAAACCCGTGCAAGGGGCAAATCTGCATTTTTTTGGAGTTTATCTATTGCACCTACTACATTGTCTAACCGATAGAGTTTCAATACCTCTGCGATGACACGACTTTGACGATTATTAATTCTCAGCCAAAACCTGACACGTTCAATAATTAGTGCCACCCCCAATATAGAAAATCCCAATAGCGGCCACATAACTACGCCGCCAGCTGTAAACAGATTCGTAATTCCCATGAAGAGCCTCGTTAAACTAAAAACACAGAGACTATTAGCATCCTCAGATAACTTGAGAGGAATTGTCAAGACATTTTAAATAAATATGCAACTTTTTTGCAATTAATTTATGATAATTTTCCTAATAAAAACGCTATAAACGTCTCTGTAACTATTTTATAGTCATTCAATACAGCTAATAACTTGACTATTTAATTACTTGATATTTGTATCTAAGCATTCTACTATGTTTAAGTTAGTAATATTAGCTCGCAATAAATTATGACCTTTTCGGGCATAGCTGTTGAGCAGCGTTCAAAGGAAACTGAGGCTCTCAGGTCTTTTCTGGTTTACAGTCTGATTGGCTCAGTGGCGTTGCATATTGGGATATTAGCCATAGGCATAGGCAATCTGTTGCAAAGAACTTCTGAGGTTGAGAATGAACCTCTAGAGGTGACAATCATTGATACTCCGAAGGTAGAACCAGAACCAACACCACTGGAGATTAAACCTGAACCAAAACCTGAACCAGAAACTCGACCACAACCTCAAGCGATCGCTCCCGTGGCGATCGCACCTGTAAAATTAAACCCTGAGCCAGTACAAAAGATTTCTAATAACCTCAAAACTCCTCAAGTTCAACAGCAGCCTAATAAAACTATCGCACCAACCGTAAAAACACAGTTAACAACACAACCCCAAAAAGTCCTCACATCTGAACCTACCAATACACAACAAACGACAACCCAAGCTGTAGAGCAAAGCAGTAATAAATTAAGAGGGTTGTTAAGTGGCATTAGAGATGCTAGAGCAAATAGTAATGCTGTAGGAGAGTCAAACAATTCTACAAATACAGGCTCTAACGTCCCTGTACAGTCTAGTAATAATAGACGAAGCAGAGGCATGGAAACACAAGCTACAGCCCCAAGTCCGGCCAAAATAGAAACTCCATCAAGCAGTAATAATACTAATAACTCTTCCAGATCAGGAAATGGCCGTGCAGCCTGTCGTGATTGCGGCACTAATTATCCAGAAGCGGCTAGAAGACGAGGCGTAGAAGGCAAAGTTGGAGTAGCTGTTGATACTGATGAAAAAGGTAATGTTACTAATGTCAGGATTGTCAACTCCAGTGGTAATCGTGACTTAGATGAAGAAACCTTGAGACAAGCACGTAACTGGAAATTAAAACCTTCTGCTAGTGGTAGAAGTGGAGTATCTATCGATACTGAATATGCCATTGCCGGTTCTCGGCGTTACCGCGAACTACAAGAACGCAAAAGACAAGCAAGACAACGAGCTGCTGCTAATACAAATACAACAGAAGCAGCATCTAGTAATCGGCAAAGTTCTAGAGCATCAAGTAATACAGAAACTCCCACAAGAAGTAATACAGAAACTAGAGTCAGACGCAGGCGGTTATCTCCTACATCATCTCCAGACACTCCCACATCCCAACAATCAACAGCATCAAGCACCAATAATAGAAGAACATCGGACAATCAAACAAGTGTCAGAAATTCTTTACGTAGGGTGCGACGTGAGCGTACAGCTACCCAATCATCACCCTCATCACAACCAAATGCAACTCGGCGGCGGAGAAGAAATCAGACAGAAGAAGCCCCATCTTCTAGTTCTAGTCGGTTAAGGAATGCTTTACGTCGTTCCCGCCAGCCATCTCAACCTCAATCTTCATCTCCAGATGCTTCTACATCTGAGTAAGTTTGTAGTAAGGGCTTTAGCCCTTTCTTGTTCTCGTACTGTTTCCTCTTCTCCAGTATTTGAGTATGAGTAGTGGTATTGTGGGGTGCAGACCAAAGTTTGATGGTTTCGTCACTACTACCACTTGCTAGGGTTTGCCCATTCGGACTAAAGGCAACAGACCATACAGACTTGGTATGTCCTTTAAAGTTGGCAAGCACTTTGCTAGTAGCGAGATCCCAGAGCTTAATTGTTGTGTCATAACTACCACTGGCCAAGGTCTTTCCATTCGGACTAAAAGCAATAGACCATACAGAATTGGTATGTCCTGCAAAGTTAGCAAGGGTTTTGCCAGTAGTTACATCCCAGAGCTTAATAGTTTTATCCATACTCCCACTAGCAAGCTTTTGCCCATCAGGACTGAAAGCAACAGAGCATACTCCTTGGGAGTGACCTGTCAGAGTTTGGATGAGTTTTGGACTACCTGTGCTTAACTGCCAAATTTTGATGGAATTATCTTTACTACCACTGGCTAACTTCTGGCTATCAGGGCTAAAAGCAACAGACTTTACCCAGCCTACATTCTGGAGCGTCAAGAGTTCTTTTCCTGTATCTAGATTCCAGAGTTTAATGGTATGGTCAGCACTGCTACTAGCAAGTAATTTTCCATTTGGACTGATAGCGATCGCTTGTACATCGTCTCTATGTCCATCAAGGGTACGTATAAGAGTTCCTGTTTTCAGATTCCATAGTTTAATTCGATTATCCCAACTGCCACTGGCGAGTACAAGCTGATCAGTGCTAATTGCTAAGGATACAACTGCATCCGTATGACCTTTAAAACTGTGGAGTAATTTGCCAGTGTGCAGATGCCAAATTTTGATTGCGCCTTTATAGCTACCACTAGCCAAGGTATGACCATCTGGACTGATAGCGATCGCATAAATCCAGGCTGAATGTCCTTGAAGGGTTCGATCAGGTTGAATAATTGGCAAGGAAATAATGTCAGGTTTTACCATTGGGAATGGTAATTGCAAACGACAAGAGTTCAACCCAACCAAGGTTGCTGTAGACGTAATTGCCAGTATGGCTGTAATTTGCTTAACTATTGGGTTTGACACTACAAAGTAACTCTCCATTTACACAATTTGAGCGACAAATAGTACAAGAAAAAAGAAGGCAGAAGAAAAAAACGCTGGTTTTACCTTTTTCAAGTAATTAGTTACTTCTGCCATGTTTTACTAATGAAACTATCTAGTGCTTTTTCCTGCTAAATCTACTTGAGTTACTTTAGTAGTTTTTCTTTGTTGCTTACCTTTGTGTTCCATCCAAAATCGGATGATACATAAAACTGCAATTATGGTAGTAGCAATCAGGCTAATTGGTGTTAGATACGTCCAATGACCTGACATCTTATCCCAAATATGCCAAATCAAAATAGCCAGAGCGATATAAGTGAGTTGGTGTAATTGTTTCCAGGTTTTTTTCATAATTTTTACACTCCAATTATTAGAAGTAATGAATAGCAATGTAAAAATTATGAAAGTTCCTACACCCTGGATATATATCCAAAATGTGCTGAGGTCTAAAAAATCAAACTTTCTCTTTTGAATCATTAGTAAAGCATGACCTAAAGCTAAAATGAAAGATGCAATACCTATGATTCGACGGCGTTTTAGTAGCCATTGGGGAATACCAGTAGCTTTAGTTTCTGGAAAAACAATTCTGAGATTTGTCGGCAGTAATGTGACTATATAGCTAGCTAATGCTATAAATCCAAGTGTATTAGCCAGGGGTGATTCATCAATTGTAAACATGATTAACCATCTCACAATTAGATTGTTGACTATAGTCCAATACGGTTAAGTTAAGGATTATTTGTTCAGATAATTGACATTAAAAGACACGATAAATCACGCCTAAAAATGATGTTTTTGGGCTTAACTTAACCGTATTATGCTATAAGTAGGATAAATATAAACAATGAAAAACAGACGTGATTTATCCGAATTGAAATAGTAAGCCAACCGGGAATTTTAGTCGGTAACGTCAATTCTACGTATTTATCAGGAATTTACTTAAAGTTTATGCAATTTCCCCAAAAAATGAAGAGAGAATTTTTTGGAGGAGATGATCAACCATTAATCAGGGATTTTAAATCGGTTATCAAGATGGATAAGGAAGCAACGCAATTTTGTGAGGTCGGATTTTATCGTTAACAACTTAGTCACTTTGCGCCAAAATAAACTCACGTAGTTGCTTACCAATAGCTTCTAAAGAAAAGTATTTTTCTGCGCGATCGCGCCCGCGTTTACCCAATTCATGTCTCCAAGCTTGGTTGTCTAGGAGAGAACCAATACCTTCAGCTAAGGCTGTGCTGTCTTCACGAGGTACGATTATTCCCCCTGATAACTCTCTGTCTGGCAAAATATCAGGAACACCAGGGGCATCAGTAGCTACTACAGGTAGACTACAAGACATGGCTTCGATGGGTGCGACAGGAAAACCTTCGTGGCGAGAAGGGAGGGTGTAGACATCAGCCGCCGATAAATAACGTTGAATAGCAGTGCGATCGCGGACGTATTCATTTCTCCAAATGATTCCCGGTAACTGCTTCTGGGCAATTAGTTGTCCTAACTTCTCTGCATCAGAACCAGTACCGACAAGAAGTAAACGCAAATTCCTATCAGGGCGTTTTTCACAAATATCTTGCCAGGCATCCATCAGGATATCTAGCCCCTTACGATATATTTCTATCCGCCCGTGATACACTACAACCTCAGCATCTAAAGGAATCTCTAATATTGTTCTAGCTTCAGTGCGATCGCTGGCGTGCCAATTCGCTACATCCATTGGGTTAAAAATCTGTGCTATCTTGGTAGAGGGCAAACTGTACCGAGACTGTAATCGTTCCAATTCCGTTTGGGTAGCTACTACTAAACCAGCACAGGCTGAAAGTGTGATTGGACGTACCAAACCTTCCCAGCGTGAGAGTTGAAAATCACCTCCTTGAAAAGTAGCAAATACAGGTAAACGCATTAACCATCCCAACAATACGCAAGTATCAAATCGCGCATATTCGTATTCTTGACACAAAATAGCTTGACATCCTTCGTGGCGCAGTTCACGGGCAAGATGTAATATTGGTGTAGCTAGATAAGGTGCAGCATCTCTCAGCACTGCTAACAGATTACGACGGACTCCCTGTACATCCCCAAATACCTCGGTAATATTCCAACCGTAGGGGTTCAACATGGGACGACGTACAACTTGATAAAGTTTAGGCGCAGGTAATACACAGATAGTTGCACCTGTAGGCTTGTGGGTATAGCGCACAGTTGTAGTTACCCGTGCGGAAATACAAAACAGCACTGTCCGTACATTAGCCAGCTTTAAAGCATCGATATAACCGAACATCCAACCGCCAGTCATCTCATTGCAAAAAGCCTCGAAAGTAACTCCGATGGTGTCTAAAAAATCTTCAATTAAATCACCCCAATGTAAAAGGGCAATAGTAAATTCTGATTGGTTGCTCATGAGATGATGAAGATTAATTATTGACTAAACTAAAGCCGACTTATTATTAATAGTTTTTTTTGAAATTTCCATAATCATTATTGCTCTTATATTTTCTGCCAAACTGAAGCTGTTTCTGTTCCCAATCCTTGTGGTTTGTGCAGATAATAACTCAACCATGTCAAAGGACTCAGCATATTACACAAAATTCGACGCTTACGAGGTGATAAGTTAGAAAATGCTACATCATGACATATAACTGTTAAAGGGTTAATAAAAGTAGCATATTCCTGACAGGGTAAATTGATTAAAGCTTTGAGTTCTGCTAACGTGTAACCACGTCTAACATGACCCCATTCCGCCATCACATCGGCTTCACTAGGGCAAACAGATTTCATAAATTTATAGTAAGGAAACCGCCAATTCTCATTAGGCGTACTAATTAACAGAAAACCATTTGGACGCAATACTCGTAACGCCTCTGAGACTGCTTTTTGATCATCTGGTACGTGTTCTAATAGGTCGAACATTGTTACAGCATCAAATGATTCATCTGCAAAAGGTAAATTTGTCGCATCTCCACAAACAAAGCTGACTTGTTCTTGTTGGTTGCAAGGAGCGTTGGCGTATTCAGGATTAAAGTCTATATTAGTAATTTTTGCTTGGGGATATAGTAAAGATGTTAGTCCACTCTGACCACCACCTACCTCTAGAATTTTTTGTAATGGTTGGTTGGGAGCGACATTATGAATAGCACGCATTTTTTCCCGATAAAAAAATCCTTGAGTCAGAGGCTCTGGAAAAGGATTGTAGGCTAAAAATTCCTGTAAATGCAATTTGAAATTATCTTTTTTAGCGGATAGAGTAACCATATTTTCTAAGTATTTGAATTAACTAATTTTGCAGAACCTATTAACTTTTGTCTTTCTTGTTTATTCATGCAGATTATTCTGAATATCCCTGTCCATTTGCCCAGAACAAAACCCAAGACGATGGGAATTTCTGCCGCTTCCATGTAACTACGTTTTAGCCGAACTTTTAAGGCTTCTTTACAAATATCAACTGTAGCGGTAAAGGTAGAATAAATAGATTCTATAATCAGGCGTTGGTATGAATTATTCCAAGTCAAACTGTCACCCATTAACTGGCTGATTCCTAAACCATAATTGATATTAACGAGGTATTTATGTTCAGTGCGTCTTGTAGGAATATAGTGCAGTAATTTGCAGGCGGGATTGTACCAAATATCGTAACCTGCGCTGCGGATACGCAAAACCATTTCCACATCACCCCCAGAGACTAACTTTTTACCCACGCGATCGCTCAAGAATTGCTCTTTGATCCAGTTAGTATGTAAAATGGCTTTTCTACTAATAATTAATCCTGCCCCAACTAAACAATTTGGTTGCATAATATTCATGCCATGCTCTTGTTGGGCAAATGAATATCCATACTTCAATACATAACCAGGTGGAGACGTTTCCCAATCTAAAATGACTTTTCCACCAAAAGCACCACAGTCTGGATAGAGAGAAGCAAATTTAGCTGCTTCTGCTACCCAGTCTGGGTCTAACATACAGTCATCATCAACCAAGGCAATCCAATCTCCGGTTGTATTTTGGATGCCGCAGAGACGCGCATGATTTAAGCCTTGTTTTGGTTCTAAAAGCATAGATATTTGGGGTATGCTTTGAGACTGAATGTATTTTTCAACAACTGCTGGTGTTTCATCTGTGCAGTTGTTATTGACAACTAAGACTTGCCACTTTACATTGTCTGGTACTTGTTGGTTAGCAATTTTATTTAAGACTCTATCGAGTAAGCCAGCATTATTGTAAGTGCAAATAACTAAATCAATCGATATTAGCTTATCCTTATTTAAAACCATATTATTCAAGCACCCGAATTTATCAGTGAGGTTATTAATTCTGCATTTTAGAGTTTGATTTTTCAATTCTCGCGTTGGCGTAAGATTCTGTCGATAAGGAACTTGACCAAGCTGGTTTTTTCCTGTTGTTTATGTAAAACTTGATTCCAGCTAGACAGCCAAGTATTTCGGTAAATACAGAACTATATCGCGGCTGAAAACCTTTTTTCAGTCTTTGTAAAGTTAATTTGGCATAATATCTAGGCAAAGCCAAGCATAAGCGACGCAAGTTTCCCCAATGTTTATATTGAGCAAACTGTATTAATAACGCTGTCACATGACCACGCATATATTGATAAGCTTGGTCTGTGAAAGCATCAAAATTCCGGCGATGATAGTGAAAAACTACTGATGTCGGTTCATAGCGACAAATCCAGCCTTCAGCCAGGATTCTGTACCACATTTCCGAGTCTTCACTACATCCAGATGCACCTGCACCCAGGCGTTCATCGAAATACCCTACTACATCAAAAGCATGACGGCGAAAGGCCATATTAGCACCTGCTCCAATGCGCCACACGGGAACACTAAGATGCTTCATATCTTCAAAGAACTGCATATCAAAATGGATGGCGCGATATCCCCACCCTGAGCCTCCTGAACCTTTATAGAAGATGAATTGTGCTTCTGTTTCCAGTTCAGCTGGTAACATGAGTCCGGTAACAGCTAGGACTTTGGGATTTACAAAAGCTTGCTGTAAACGAAGACACCAGTCTGGGTGAACTTCTACATCGTCATCAGTGAAAGCAATAATCTCTCCTGTCGAGTGGCTAATCCCAGTATTACGCGCTACACTTAGCCCTGGTCGTGGTTCTAACACGTACTCAATCTGAGGTATTTGTGCAACTACCTGGCGTGTGTTGTCATCTGAGGGTGCATTATCGACGACAATAATCTGTTGTGGAGGTTGAGATAAATTTACTAGCGATCGCAAACACCGTGCTAGTTGTTCTGGTCGATTGCGCGTACAAATCACTACAGATATAGAATTATTGACTGGTTGAGTGTAAGTTTGTTGCAGTTCTTGGAGGGGTTGCTGTAAAGCCAACAAAGCCTGAAAATCTGATGGTTTATCCCTGGCTGGATTTGCACAAACCACTGGTAAAGGTGCTTTGAAGCCGTTTTCTAGTAAGCGATCGCCTACGGCTGGTGTGATGGCTTGCAATGCTATATTCCGCAGCGTAGTTGCAGCCATAGGTAACTGTGCTGTGAGAATTTCGCGATCGCCAAGAGGAATACCCCGCCACCAAAAAACAACATATATTCCTTGATAATTGCTTTCATGATTCAGTTCTGGTAAGTCTTCGCTCAAGTCAAGATGCAAAACTTTCCAGGGAGCAAAATTACTCATGAAAATTGCCTCCTAATCATTTCAATGCGTTTTAAAGAACGAGGGTATTCCCCAAAAAATCCCATAATTCCACCCCATATTTCTGCTAATATCATTTTTGGCGGTAAAGCATGGCGACCTTGTAAACTTTCTCTCAATTGCTTAAGTTGATCTTTGATCCACCACAATATGAGACTGCGTAACTGTGAATGTTGAGCCGGGTCAGTTTGATAAGCTTTCATCACAAAAGCCATAAACCCTAAACCCCAAGTCCAGTATTGGCGATGCAGTTTTTCGTATTCTCGACGGTGTTGATGAAATACTAAGTATTCAGGCTCATAAACTAGGTTATAACCTGCCCGAATTACACGATAAAAAATATCTAAATCTCCACCACCCGGTAAGGGCGCACCTGTATCTAAGGCCTCATCAAATCCACCGATTTTTAATAATATCTCTCGACGAAATGCCATATTACATCCCGCACCAAATATACCTGCGCCACAAGGATACAGGGGATTACCGGGTAAAATTTGACCATAGCAAATTTTTTGAAACCCGCGACGAAATCCCCCTCTTTTTTCAAAAAGAATTTGCGCTTCTGTCACTAATTCATAAGGTAATACTAACCCTGTAAAAGCCGCAGCATGAGGATTTTCTTGCCATGCTGTTATCAATCCTGTTAACCATCGTCGATCTACAACGACATCATCATCTAAAAAGGCCAGAATTTCGCCATTTGCTGAGTTTATAGCTTGATTCCTAGCAAAATCTAAACCTGGTTTTGGTTCTCGCACATAACGCACCCAAGATAAGGAATCAACTAATTTTTTGGTACGTTCGTCAGATGGCGCGTTATCAATGACTAAAATTTCTAATCCTGTAATTTGTGTTGCTAATTCTTGTAAAGATTGCAAACAACGGGTTAAATTTTCTGGGCGGTCTTTTGTACAAATTGCAATGGTTAAAGAGGGAAAGGGAGTTTGAGCAACACAATAATCTAATTCTTCTAGTAGATATTCTTGAATCAGTTTACTGCTAATTTCTGGAGTAATCAATTGAGCTATTTCTGCACTAGAAAGCACCGATTTGGCTGGTAATGCTTGGAGAACAAACCCAATAGGTCTATCTTTGCGGCGGACAATTAAAGCAATACCTGTCTCATCTGGAGAGAGTGATACAGTAGGTAACGGTTCTGTCACTTCTATTTCTTGAATCTTATAAGCCATAACAATTTAATTAAAGATTTAAAATATTTCAAATATGAGCATTACGGTGTTGTAAGTTATAAAGTTGGGCAAATAGTCCGTTCAACTGGAGTAGATACTGAAGATTACCTTGCTCCGCTACTTGTCCCTCATTTAGCACAATTATTTTATCTGCTTGTTCAATGGTAGCTAGACGATGGGCTATCACAATTACTGTACGATTCTCACTTAGGGTATTAAGGGCTTCTTGAATTAAATGTTCAGAAATACTGTCAAGCGCATTTGTAGCCTCATCTAGAATCAGAATCTCTGGATTGCGGACTATCGCTCTTGCTAAAGCGATGCGTTGTCTCTGTCCACCCGATAAACGAACACCGCGATCGCCTACTTTGGTATCATACCCTTGAGGTAATTCACTAATAAATTGATGAGCATTTGCCAGTTTTGCTGCTTCTATAATTTCATCTTCTGTTACTCCCAGGCGACCATAGGCAATATTTTCTAACACCGTTGTGCTAAACATATGCACATCTTGGCTAACAATCGCAATTTGATTACGCCAATCATTTAAATTTAATTCTCTGAGTGCATAATTATCAACATAAATTTCTCCTGATTCTAGATCATAAAACCGACAAATTAAGCCAATGAGTGTAGATTTACCTGCACCAGAAGGACCTACAATAGCAGTTGTTTTACCTTGAGGAATAAACAGTGAAATATCTTGAAGGGCTGATTTTTCTCCCACATTATAAGCAAAGCTGACACCTTCAAAATAAATTCCTTGTTTTAAACTTTTAAAATTAATATGACCAGAACGAATATAAGGTTTATCAGAACTATCTAAGAGAGATAATACATCCTCTACAGCACTAGATAAAGCACTTAGACCTACGCGTGCAGCATCTAGTTGCTTTACTTTAGGCTGTAAGCGGTAGAGGATCACAATAAAAGTGAGTAGTCTTGGTAGAGATGTTTTGTCTTGCAGTAAAGTAATTACTAAAATACTCACTAATAAAATTGACGACAGAACCTCAGAAATTGGATTGACAGTTGCAGAGAGTATATCAAGTTTGAAAAATGTATTACGTACCTTTATTGAAACCCTATCAAAGCGTTCTTGCTCGTAATCTTCGCGTCCAAAAGCTCGAATTACTTTCATCCCAGCTAATCCTTCCCACATACGATTAGCCAGAGCAGAATTACTCTCTAATGCTTGTTCTCCTAATCGTTTAACTGGACGTGTAACTAGATAGGTAATTATAGATATTAATGCCATCAAGATAGAAACTAATATAGTTAGTTGCCAAGAAAGCAGTAACAGCAAAATTATAAACACAGATATCGTACAGCAATTGATGATGAGGTTAACAAAACCTGATAAGGCTTGACTAGTCCGCCAGGTTTCAGAAGCCAAAGTATTCATCAATTTGCCTGATTCATTCCCTTCTAAAAAACTATAGCTAATGCTTAAAAGTTGCCTATATATTCTTGACCGCAAATCATGGCTGATACGTGAGTTGAACCTAGAGAATAAAATACTGTTACTGTAAATCAGCAAGTTTTTTAAGAAAATACTTCCTACAATACACACAGCAATAATTATCAAACGGTTGTTAGTAGGGATATCAACAAATATACGATTGAGCAAATCTACTAAAAAATTGCTGTCACCTATTTGCACCTCTGTCTGATATAAACTTTGCAGTAATGGCATAAATAAGCTAATGCCGATTCCTTCAAATAAAGAGGATAGAGTTCCCAGCAAAACAATTACAGGAATTGCCAAAGGATAAAACTTTAAAAGAGATAATACATTTTTGTATACGTTATTTTTATTCATAAGTTTTATATACATATGAGCTTAAGTGAATATAATTATGCCGAATATTTTTCATGTTGATTTATCCTAGAGAAAAAACCTTGACAAACAATATCATTAATTGTTTTTACATCTTCTAAAAACAACATTGTTATATATATGCCAAAATTTTGGTTTTTCTTCTTTTAGTTTTATTTGAGTAATGTCAGTTATTGGATTTTTATTAAATTCCAATTCTTGTTTAAATTTTAACAAATCTCTATACTTTCCCCCGATTACAGTTTTTAATAGCTGCTTCATTACTATCTTGGAAATCAACTCATATAAGTCTGGATTAAAAAGAAATACTGCATCAAACTTTACGGCTCTGTACAGGTAGAGTATAGTATTCCCAAAGTCCTCAGCCTTGAAGGCTCGAAGTGCTAAATAGTATTGAAAATAGCTATCAGACCAATTAAATATATAACTGGCAATTTCTGGATGTCTTTGTCGAGCAGATTGCATTACTAAGTTATGAGACTTTTCCATTATTGTATACGATCTAGACATACTTCCATTTACCTGACGATATCCAATCAAAAATTCCTGGACTACACAAAATTTATAATGTTCAGCAAGACGTAGATAAATATCTAAATCTTCACATCCTTGAGCATTATTCTGTTTCAGTTCACTATTGTAGCCACCAATTGTTTCAAAACAAACTCTACGAATTAGTGGTACACTAGCATTTCCTAGGAAGTTTCTGAACAAAATTTCTTTGTACACATCTCCCTCTACACTATTCATATTTAGGTAAGACCAATAATTGTACTCGCCAATAATAGCGTCATCCTCATCAATGATTGCTGACCAAGCATAAACTACTCCTACCGATGAATCAGCATTCAAGAAGCATTCTACTTGTTTTTCTAGTTTTTTGGGATACCATATATCGTCAGCATCAACAGGCGCAATATATTCACCCGTAGACTTGGAAATTGCTAAGTTGCGAGCAGCTGCAACTCCTTTATTTGACTGCTTTATTAAAATGACTCGATTGTCGTTTCGCGCAAAAGATTCAACGATTTCAGTGGTTCTATCTAAAGATCCATCATCAACTACTAAGACTTCAATATTTATATATGTTTGAGATAGAACAGACTGTAATGTTTTACTTATAAATTTTTCTGCATTATAGGCAGGTATAATAACTGAGACCAAGGGATGATGTGATTGCATATACTCTCAAAACTCTGTATTTTATATTACTATAATTTTCAATAAAAATACTTCTGTTCAAAACCTTTTTTTACTTATGCTAAGTTTGTATAAAGTTGCATAAAAAGAGAAAGCTAAAACCTTTACAGTGCTATGTTTTCACTCTTTTCTTAATTCACGCAGCTTCGCAATAATTTGATATTACTATGAATAGAGAAAATGAAAGTAAACGTATGAGTAGATTATTATCAATGTAATATAGGAATCATATTTGATTTTTGAAAAAAAACTAAGAGATAAGACGGAGATAGGTCACAAGTATAATGAGGAACAATGATGAACCAGCACTTGCAGCAGGCGATCGCTGAACTACAGGAATTTGTAGTTCAAAATCTAAATACCCGTGAAGCGAGAAAAGGGTTAGCTGTCAAGTTGGTTTATCAAGGTTACTTATATAAGGAAATCCAGAAAATTCTTGGCGTTTCACTTGGTTCAATAACAGGTTGGAAACAAGTATATGAGGAAAATGGAATTGATGGTCTAAGACTAAACTACAAAGGAAGAAAGAGCTATTTGAGTACCGAGCAGCGAGAGGAGGTATTGAGTTGGCTTCAGACAAAGGATTATTGGGAAATAGGAGAGTTGGAGTATAAACTAGCTATGAGCGAGAAAAACAAACTTATTATGGAGCGATTGACTATCTCGAAGGAGAATTAATACTTAAAAGCTATGATGCAGGAAATTCAAAAAATACGATTGATTATTTACGTTATTTACTAGAACAGTCTCCTGATCAGCGATTACTAATTTTTTGGGATGGAGCTAGTTACCATCGTTCTCAAGAAATTAAAAATTTCTTAGATGAAGTGAATCAAGGACTTTCGACTGACCAGTGGAAGATACATTGCGTTCGTTTTGCTCCCAATTGCCCAATACAAAATCCAATTGAGGATGTTCGGTTGCAAGCCAAAACCTGGGTTCGACGTTTCTGCGCTTTAATACCTTCATTCCCCCATTTGAAATGGATGTTTGAATGGTTTATCCGACACACCACCTTTGATTTTCCTACTCTTCAGATGTACGCAGCTTTTTCAAAAATCAAATATTAGTCCTATACAAAACTTTTGGCTTTTGACCGGTAGTTCAATGCTTAAGTATTACGCAATTAAGACCGGACTGTTGATCAGCTGATGATGGGGAATATCAAAGCGAATGGTGTTGGCTGACCAATTTTTAAAATCAGGTGCTAACCAGATTAACTTATTAAGGATTTCATCATTGACCCACAACACTATGGGAAAGTCAAAAGTTTTGCGAAACTCATCTCGCATCATATTGGTACTGGTGATGAGTTGGTTAATCGCCGCGACAGATTCTAAACCCCTAATCATCAAGGCTTCTGGGTGAACTGTGCCAATTTCCTTGTTAATGGTTGTGTATAGTGTCTCGTCGGTTGACTGGAGAATAATTTCTTGGATATTGAATGCTGAAGATTCAGTGACTAAATTGAGTATTTGCTGTTGTTTGTGAAGGGAGTTACAGCAAGCGAATATCAACGAAAAATCACCAGCAGCAAGCATGATTGCCCTTTCTAGTCTCTTGGTGGCTGCTGTCGTTTCTGCCAGATGATTTTGCGAGTTACTGAAGCTATTCATCACTAAATTTGAGATTTTAGGTTGAAAGTTGTAAATATAACCGTGTATCCACCGTCTACTAGCTATTTTGGGTTTACGTATCCCTAGGTAACTAGATAGAAACTTTTTAATTACTAGTTAGTATACTGCTAAATATACTCTAATGGTCAATCATTCGGTATATTATTTACTTTATTCAAACAAATATGAAGATGATGCGTTGATATTAACAGATGAATCAGATGAAATCATTACATTAAGATATAAAGAAAACATAAAGATTTATCCCTTTCTATCTCTATAGATAAAAGTGTTCATCTACTAATAATCCTTATTTGGAGCAACTTCTGGCTTGTGAATGCGTCATAATTATTGTTTTATTTTCTGCCGATGTAACAATTTATGAAAATGTTTAGAAAGTGGGATATGAGGTTTTTGTTGCAGAATTTTAATCAAAAAAGCAAGCCAGTATTTTTTGCAGTGATGCTGGTTTTGAGTGTAGTGACTACAGTTATTTTATCGTTACCTTTAAACGCACAAATCACTCCCAACTCATCATTAGCATCGGAATTGAGGGGGGTTTGGTTAACTAATATTGATAGTGATGTGCTGTTTAATCGCGATCGCCTGCAAAAATCTTTACAAAAATTAGATGAACTTAACTTCAATACCGTATATCCAGCAGTGTGGAACTGGGGATATACACTGTATCCGAGTCAAGTAGCAGCGAAAGTGATTGGGCGATCGCTTGATCCTACTCCTGGATTACAAGGGCGCGATATGCTCAAAGAAATTGTCACCGAGGGACATAAACAAGGTTTAACCGTGATTCCTTGGTTTGAATTTGGCTTCATGGCCCCAGCAGATTCTCTCCTAGCTAAAAATCGTCCCCAATGGTTGACAAGTCGCAGCAATGGTACTCGCATTGTTAAAGAAGGCACACATGAACGAGTTTGGTTAAGTCCCTTTCGCCCCGATGTACAGCGATTTATCCAGGATTTAATTGTCGAAATCGTCAGAAACTACGATATCGACGGTATCCAATTTGACGACCATTTCGGCTTACCTTCGGAACTGGGCTATGATGCCTACACCATAGACTTATACAAAAAAGAACATCGTGGTCAAGCACCATCCAAAAACCCCAAAGATCCAGAATGGGTACGTTGGCGAGCTAGCAAAATCACTGCTTTCATGAAGCGGGTATTTACAGCGATTAAATCTGTCAAAAAAGATTGCTTAGTTTCCGTTGCACCCAACCCCCAGCGTTTTTCCTACGAATATTTTCTCGCAGATTGGCAACGCTGGGAACGTATGGGAATAGTTGAAGACTTGGTATTGCAGATTTACCGCGATGATCTTAATGTCTTTGTCAAAGAATTAGAGTATCCAGAAGTCAAAGCAGCCCAAAAACATATACCTGTGAGTATTGGGATTTTGTCTGGATTGAAAAATAGATCCGTACCCATGCAGCAAATTCAAACCCAAGTGGAGAAAGTACGCGATCGCAATTTTGCCGGAGTCTCCTTCTTTTTCTATGAAACCCTCTGGAATCTCACTAAGGAAAAACCCTTAGAACGTCAGACAGCCTTGAAACAAATGTTTTCAACCCCAGCTAAGTATCCCAATTTGCTGAGGGGGTGGAAAGCGTAACAATTCAAAATTCAAAATTCAAAATTCAAAAATAAATTATGAGTAATAAGTAATGGGTATTTACTCATTACTCATTACTCATTACTCATTTACCCGCCGATTCCCAACCTTCCAGCCAGTCCGGGGGTTAGGGGTAAAAGGGTGGTAATCATCAAGAACAGAACCAATAAACCCAAAGCAGCCCTTGCATCATTGGGTTCAGTGATTTCATTCAAGCTGGGGCGTTCTAAATCCCGTTGTAGAAATAGAATGACGATTAACCAATATAATGCCAGAGCATTACCCAAGCCTACCAAAGCTAAGACAATTAAAGTAGCGATCGTTGACCTATTTGCAGTTTTGCGTCCATAAATGGCCTGTACAATGCGTCCACCATCTAATTGTCCGGCTGGCATCAAGTTTAAAGCAGTGATGACTAATCCCAGCCAACCAATCACCACGAGGGGATTAACATTGACTAACGGTGATTGCAACGCTGAACCCAGAACAACCCGTGCTAGGCTACCTACTAAAATTGAACCTTGGAAAAACTGATTGGGTAGTTGAAATAAACTACCTGGGTGAGAAAGCAGCAAGCCCACAATCAGCATCAGTAAAGATACAATACCACCAGCAATCGGCCCTGCCACGGCAATATCAAATAATACTGAGCGATTCTGTAACAGCGACTCAAAGCGGGTGATTGATCCAAAAGACCCAATCTGTACCGCCGGTAAGAAGAAAGGCCAACTGAGGCGGACTTGATGACGACGGGCTAGTAACCAATGTCCAATTTCATGGGCGATCAAAATCGCAAATATACCCAAGCCGATGGGTAAAGCCTCTTGCAACCGTTCTGGGTTAGCCAGGACATCAAAATTGAGCAATAATCCCGCCGTTTCTAGACTAGTGCCAATAGTTGCTACAGCCAAGATAGCTGCAAAAACTTTTTGCGGTAACGTGATTGGGCGTGGGTCATTGCTGCTAGGTAGAACAATAACCACAGGTTTACCGTCTGTGTTTTCTAATAAAAACAAGCGATATTTATCACCAAGTTTTTCTTTTAAACTGGTAGTCAGACGTTGGTGAACATCTTGGGGTTCACCGCGTAAATTACCCTTGAAAATAGCACCTTGTTGGTAGGCGATCGTTTCTGTGGCAAAAAACGTATCAATCCCAAAAATGCTTCTAATGGAACTCAAGTCTTCTTCTGGAATTGGCAGTATTTCTACAACTACTGCTGTTGACTGTGGTAAGTTTTCAGATGCTTGAGAAGATTCATCCGCCAACCTTTGGGTTGCTCGTTGCTTCAGGATGGCATCTTGACCAGCAGCACGCAACTGTCTGCCTAAGTAGACATACAAGCCAGCAGAAACCACCACCAAGAACAATATACCAGCTATGTTGATATAAATTCCGGCTGCAAACAAACCGAAGAACAACAGCCAGGGAGTCATTAACACCACCGACTGCAACCAGGCCAAGATTCCCAGTTTCCCAAAAGGTCTAGCGCGATAAAAGCCCCAACCTAAAATGGCAAAAGCCACTAACAAAATTATCCCAAGTATAGGAGTCTCTGACGAAGTAAACATTTCCAAACCCTTCGCTGTGAAAGACCAAGCCCGAATTAGTCAGGTGATACAGATACATTACTAATCTATAACGGACGCTGTAGTCTGCCCAAATCGCAAAGGGTGTAATTTCCGTTTAAATACAAAGACACAAAGATACAGAGGCACAAAGAAAAATTCATCCAGATTTCACAGGAAAAACACGGGATGCTGGAAGCTCAGTCACGAAGAGTGCTGAGAGGAAAGCGGCACTAGCGACTTTAGTCGCCTTCAGTCTTTGCCTCAACAATAAGTCTATCAACAAATTCTCTTAACCGTTCTTGCCAGTCAGGAACGGTTTTTAGTTTGTCTTTGACACCGGGCAATACTTTAAAGCAAACAGGGTCTTTGTCGAATGGCTGTTTACTCGTAAAACCTAACTTGTTCTTTTTCTGGAATGGCATTGCAATTAGCTACATATGTTGATATACTAACTATATAACATAGTTACGAGCAACCGATGTCTTACGGATGCCAGCAGATTTTAATTACTCCAGACAACAGATTAAAAGCCTTGCTTGAGTACGTCTGTACCGAAGCAAATAATTTGATTAACTGTGGAATTTATTACAGTCGTCAATATTATTTTAAAACTGGTAAATTCCCGAGTAAAGTTGATTTACATAAGCAGATAGGGACTATTCAAAAGAACAGGCATTATCAAGCTTTGTATTCAGATACTGCACAGCAAATATTAACTGGCGTGGCTGAATCGTTCAAATCTTACATGGGACTAGTCAAGGGGATAAAAAAAGGTATAGTTACTCAAAACCCTAGATTACCGAATTACAGGACATCTGGAGGTTTAGCACTAGCAACTTTTACCGGGCGTTCTCTTAAGTTGAAAGACGGAATACTTCGATTCCCCTTGGGAAGTTTGGTAAAAACTTGGTTCGGGGTTGATGGTTTCTATCTGCCAATGCCTGCGAATCTAGATTTTAAATCGATCAGAGAGGTGCGAATTTTACCAAGAAATAGATGTTTTTATGCTGAGTTCGTTTATCAGCAAACTATAAATGTAGTTGAGCTTGATAAATCTAAGGTGCTAGGAATTGACCACGGCTTAAATAATTGGCTAACCTGTGTTTCCAATATTGGGACTTCCTTTATTGTTGATGGATTGCATCTCAAAAGTTTGAATCAGTGGTACAACAAGTCAGTTGCTAAAATCAAAGAAAATAAACCTCAAGGTTTTTGGTCTAACCGACTTGCAGCGATCACAGAAAAGCGCAATAGCCTAATGCGTAACGCTGTAAACAAAGCGGCAAGAATTGTCATTAACCACTGTATTGATAATAAAATCGGTTCAATAGTTTTTGGTTGGAATAAGGGTCAAAAAGATGGTGCTGATCTGGGCAAAAAGAACAATCAAAAGTTTGTTCAAATCCCAACAGCAAAACTAAAAAACCGCATTGAACAACTCTGTGAACAATACGGAATAGACTTTATTGAAACAGAAGAAAGCTATACTTCAAAAACATCGTTCTTAGATGATGATGTTCTACCTAAATTTGGCGCAAAACCCAAAGGGTGGAAAAGCAGTGGTGTTAGAACCAATCGCGGTTTATTCAAAACAGCAACTGGAATCAAGATAAATGCAGACTGTAACGGGGCTGCAAATATTATCCGAAAAGTAGCGATGATAGCTAAATTTGATTTAGTTGGAATCAGTAGAGGTGCTTTAAGTGCGCCTAAGAAAGTTCTTCTATGGACTCTTTAGAAATCTCAGCGTCTTTAGACCTGAGAAGCTTAATTTTATTTGCCAAACTAAATAATTGAACTGCTCGCTTATGTGGTACGTGAAACTTATGCGATTCCCCGCTTGGAAAAAAAGTTTTTTAGCTTTTAGCTTTGTAGTCTTAACAGCGTGTTCTCCAAATTCTCAAGCCCAAAATAAAAACTCTAATCCCATTGCTGATGCTAGCGATAAGCAGCACATGAATCATGGTGGTATGAATCACAACATGGCAATGGATTTAGGTCCAGCCGATGCTGGCTATGATTTGCGATTTATCGACGCAATGATTCCTCACCATCAAGGGGCGTTAGATATGGCTAAGGAATTGCAACAAAAATCCACCCGCCCTGAACTCAAACAGCTAGCTACAGATATTATCAAAGCTCAGAACCAAGAAATTAGCCAGATGAAACAGTGGCGAACAACTTGGTATCCCAAAGCAGGAGATAAACCAATGGCTTATGATGCCAAAATGGGTCACATGATGGAAATGTCATCAGAGCAAATTAAAGCCATGATGATGAGCATGGACTTAGGCGCGGCTGATGCAGAATTTGACCTCCGCTTTATCAATGCCATGATTCCTCATCATGAAGGAGCTTTGGTCATGGCTGAAGATGCTTTAAAAAAATCCCAGCGTCCTGAAATCAAAAATTTAGCGCAAGCAATTATCAAAGGTCAAAATACAGAAATTAATCAAATGAAACAGTGGCGGAAAACTTGGTATCAACAATCTAAATCGTAAATATGGGGCGATGATACAGTATCAGGTGAAACGGCAACTCACAGCAGCCACGCAAAATAACAGAAAATAATTGAGTGCTATTGAAACCTTGAGGAGTAAATTTATCATGTTCCGTCTCTCACCAGCTTGGACAAAGCAACTACTGTGGAGTATTGCTTGTGTAATATTTTTAACTTTAACTTGTAGTTTAATACTTCCTGCTACAACTTGGGCTGACTCTTCTGGCTTGGGAGTTAAGTTAGGACATCTGAGTGCTTGTCCAGTTTCAGATAACTGTGTTGTAAGTCAAGATGGTGATGCCAAACACGCCATTGAACCGATCGCCTATCATGTAGATCGCGACAAAGCACGAGAAACCTTACTCAAAGTTCTCACCGTTGTTCCCCGGACAGAGGTTTTAGAAGAAAAAGAAAATTACATCTACGCGATTTCCAAAAGCCGCATTTTCAAATTTGTGGATGATGTAGAGTTTTATTTACCTCCTAATGAGTCAGTCATTCATATGCGATCGGCATCCCGCGTAGGAGAATCCGATCTGGGAGTTAACCGTAGGCGTTTAGAACAAATTCGTTTAGCCCTGAAAGATTTAAACATTTGAGGGTAAAGTCCAAAATTTGGCGATCGCAATTAGAATAATCAAAATTTTTAGTCATGGCTTCTTTGGTTGCCAACTCTGTTGTTAGCAATCAAAAAAGCCACTATCTTCACCTCATTAGTACAGCACGGCGTAAAATAAGCGCAAAGATAACAACTCAGCGACGTGACTCCACCAGAAAAAAGCTCGACTTTTTTTGATACTATAAAAACTCTTGACTCTTGTAACCTAACCATTGACTTATGAGCAAAGGAACACTGTTCGATAAAGTTTGGGACTTACATACGGTTGGTATACTTCCTTCAGGGCTGACACAGCTATTTATTGGGCTACACCTAATTCATGAAGTTACCAGTCCCCAGGCCTTTGCTATGTTACGGGAGAGAGGACTAAAAGTTTTGTTTCCAGAGCGGACTGTAGCCACTGTAGATCACATTGTACCTACAGATAATCAGGCACGTCCCTTTAGCGATCGCATGGCAGAAGAAATGATCCAGTCGCTAGAAACAAACTGTCAAGAAAATGCTATCACCTTCCATAATATTGGTTCTGGCAACCAAGGTATAGTCCACGTCATTGCCCCAGAGTTGGGACTCACCCAGCCAGGAATGACGATCGCCTGTGGAGACAGCCACACTTCCAGTCATGGGGCGTTTGGTGCGATCGCCTTTGGTATCGGTACAAGCCAAGTACGGGACGTTCTCGCCTCCCAAACCCTATCATTATCTAAACTCAAAGTCCGCAAAATTGAAGTTAACGGCACTCTTAACCCCGGTGTCTACGCTAAAGATGTCATCCTGCATATTATCCGCATCCTGGGAGTAAAAGGTGGTGTAGGTTACGCCTACGAATACGCAGGTACGACCTTTGAGCAGATGAACATGGAAGAGAGGATGACAGTCTGCAACATGGCCATTGAAGGCGGTGCAAGATGTGGTTACGTTAATCCTGATCAAATCACCTATGATTACCTCCAAGGTAGAGACTTTGCGCCGAAAGGTGCAGAGTGGGAGCAAGCAGTGGCTTGGTGGGAATCCATCAAGAGTGATGCTAATGCCGAATATGATGATGTGATAGTCTTCAACGCGGCAGATATTCCCCCCACCGTGACTTGGGGAATTACCCCCGGACAAGGTATTGGCGTGAACCAGTTGATACCCAAGCCGGAAGAATTAGCAGAAGAAGACCGCTTCGTTGCAGAAGAAGCATATCGCTACATGGATTTATATCCCGGTCAACCGATTAAGGGAACTAAAATTGATGTCTGCTTTATTGGTAGCTGCACCAACGGCAGAATTAGCGACCTCAGAGAAGCAGCCAAAATCGCCAAAGGTCGCCATGTAGCGGCGGGAATTAAAGCTTTTGTCGTCCCTGGTTCGGAACGAGTCAAACTAGCCGCCGAAGCGGAAGGATTAGATAAAGTCTTCCAAGAAGCCGGCTTTGAGTGGCGTGAACCCGGTTGTTCCATGTGTTTGGCGATGAACCCCGACAAACTAGAAGGCAGACAAATTAGTGCTTCCTCCTCCAACCGCAACTTTAAAGGACGGCAAGGTTCAGCCTCCGGGCGGACACTCCTAATGAGTCCCGCAATGGTAGTAACTGCGGCAATTAAAGGTGAAGTCGCTGATGTAAGAGAACTGCTTTAAGAAGGGGTATAGGGGTGTAAGGGTGTAGGGGTATAGGGGGAAAGACAATACATAACATTTTCCCTCTTCCACAGTCCCCAGTCCCCAGTCCCCAGTCCCCAGTCCCCAGTCCCTATTCCCTATTGTTCAATTTTGAATTTTGTTAGCGCAGCGTTAGCGAGTCCACGAGCGTCATTTTGAATTTTGAATTGATTATGGTAAGTGAAGTTAAACAAGTTTCTGGACGTGGCATACCTTTAGTGGGTAATGATATCGATACAGACCGGATCATTCCCGCGAGATTTTTGAAAGCTGTCACCTTTGATGGATTGCGTGAAGGGGCGTTTATTGACGATCGCACTGCCCTAAATGGTGAGCATCCTTTTGATCAACCCCAATATCAAGGCGCGAATATCTTAATTGTTAACCGCAATTTTGGCTGTGGTTCATCACGGGAACACGCACCCCAAGCTATATCCAAATGGGGTATTCAAGCCCTCATCGGTGAAAGCTTTGCGGAAATTTTCTTTGGTAATTGTGTGGCAATTGGTATACCTTGTTTGACAGTTGATGAGGTGACAGTTAAACAACTACAAGAATTAGTAGCAGCTAATCCCCAAGCTAGTGTCACAGTGAATTTAGAAACTTTGCAGGTACAAGTTGGCGACTTTACCGCCCCAGTTACCCTTGATGAAGGTACTAGAAGCACCTTTGTTTCTGGTGCTTGGGATGCGTGCGGTCAGTTAGTGGCAAATACTGAGCAAATTCGGGCGACGGCTGCTAAGTTACCCTATGTGGGTTGGGGTAGGTTGGCTGCGAGTTAAGAGAAATAATCGGTTGGGTTGCGCGACAGCAAAACCCAACAAAGCCTTTATAATTTAGATAATGAACGAAATTGGATGATTCTATGGCAATTACCCTTGAATTAACTCCAGAAATAGAAGCTCGTTTGATAGCTCAAGCCGCCGCGAAAGGTATGACGGCTGAAGCTTTTGTGCAAGCCGCAATCGAAAATTTACTAACTACTGAACCCCATTTATATCGAGTTGGAACGGCCTTAGTTATTCAATCTACCCCAATTGGGAATCTGGAAACCTTTTTTGACCAAATACGGCAAGAAAGACTCAGTAGCCTAATTGCAGATTATTAATCTAAGCTATAAGCAAATGAGTTGATATTTCTTATGGTTGTGCCTACAGAAATTCGTCAAAGAGCGATCGCACTCCTAGAACAATTGCCAGGAGAATCTTTAATGAGAGCCGTTGAATTTTTGGAAGCTCTTTCTCAAGAGTCTTTGAGGGTATCAGTAGCATCATTAACAGAAGCAGACGAAGCAGCTTTACTGAAAATTATTCAACGTCGTTTGTCCCCCGAAGAACAAGAAAGATTAGCTTATTTACGTCAGCAAAACGAGACTGGAAAAATTACAGAGACAGAACATCAAGAGCTACTAATGTATGTTGAGCGCGTCGAACAACAAGATGCAGAACGTGCAGCAGCATTAATTCAATTGGCTCAACTTCGTCAAGTTGATTTGCAAGTGCTGATTAACGAGTTATTGCCTACACACAGCAGCGTAGCCTAATTTTATTTTAGCCACTCAAGTAAATAAGCTTGCATCTACATGAAAATAATCTGCTAGCAATTGTGCTTCTGCTGGATTGATCGGGCGATCGCCATTAACAATTTCCCTGACAACTTCCACTGATCCAATTACCTCAGCTAAGGCTTCTGGAGTCATATCGCGTGCATCTATCAAATGCCTTAGCATCGAATGGGAAGTACCTTGAGGGATTGGGTAATGAGTTTCTTCAAACTTTTCAATTAATGTTACCAACAGTGCCAACAGCGTCTCCTCTTCTGGTGTAAGATTGGGACGATGTTCTAAAGTTAAAGCCAGTTTGATAGCTTGTTCATTTTCTTTTTCCGTATTAATTGTTCTTGGTTGATACTCAGCTAGCAATTTACCGTAAGATTCAGGATCAAAAGTACGCGTCATTTTTCCATTTATCCTTATCATATTCGGCGTGAGTTAAAATATATTTAATATAGATTCTTTGAGCTTCGTAAACAATATCAACAATTAAACTTGCACATCTAAACCCAGATTTGAGAGCGCGATCGCCGCAGCTAAACCACCGGGGCCAGCACCAATAATTGCAACTTTTTGTACCAATAATTTTGAATCTATCATATTTTTTATGAGATACTATGTTGAGAACTTTAGCTGAAAATATTGCCAAAATTCATCTACAAAAGAGAAAATATCCAATTACATATGGACAAAAAAATTATATCTCCAACAAGTCATAATTTTGCTAATGAAGACATAAAAATATTTCCCTCAGAAGAAGTAGAAATGGTTTTATGTGTAAATAATCAGTCTTATTTGGTAAATCTAGAACCTTGTATGACGTTACTAGACGCGCTGCGAGAGAAGCTGGGTTTGATAGGGACTAAAAAAGTGTGCGATCGCGGTGAATGTGGTGCTTGTACTGTATTGATAAATGGGCGAAGAATTAACTCTTGTATGACTTTAGCAATCATGCACACAGACAGCGAAATTACTACCATAGAGGGATTAGCAAAAGATGGTGAACTCCACCCAATACAGACAGCTTTTATTAACCATGATGCCTTTCAATGTGGATACTGTACTTCTGGTCAAATAGTATCTGTCTTAGGGATGATTGCTGAAATAATACCCCAATCAGAAGCAGAAATTCGTGAAAAAATGAGTGGTAATCTTTGCCGATGTGGTGCTTATCCCAATATTATTGCAGCTATTCAAGAGGTACTAGAGGGAATAGAAGATGCAGCCATTTAGCTATGCCAAAGTAACAACAAAAGAAGAAGCAATCTTGACCTTAACACAAAACCAAACTGCGGCATTTATCGCAGGTGGTACAGATTTATTAGGCTTAATGAAAGATAGGGTGCAGTCAGCCAATATATTAATTGATATTAACAGTTTACCTTTAGCTAATATTGAAGTCTCCGCCGCAGGAGTTCGCATTGGTGCAATTTGTCGGCTAACTGATGTCGCCTTTCATCCTTATATTCAGAAACACTATTCAGTTATTACCCAAGCCATAAATCAAAGTGCGTCACCACAACTTAGAAACATGGCGACAGTTGGCGGTAATTTATTGCAAAAAGTACGCTGTTCTTATTTTCGTGATCCAACTTTCCCCTGTAATAAACATACCCCAGGTATAGGTTGTTCTGCAATTAACGGTTACAACCGGATGCACGCTATTTTCGGCACTAGTGAACATTGTATTGCCGTACATCCCTCAGATTTAGCAGTAGCTTTAACGGCATTAGATGCAGTAATTTGTATTCAAGGTGCAGAACAAGAACGCCGAATTTCTATTCATGATTTTTATCTATTACCTGGAGATACACCACATCAAGAAACACTGTTACAGCCTGGAGAATTAATTGTGGCTGTGGAAATACCAAATGATAATTTTAGTACAAAATCACATTATTTAAAAGTCAGAGATAGAGCAGCTTATGAATTTTCTTTAACATCTGTAGCCATTGCTTTAGATAGAGAAGAAGACACAATTAAAACTGCCAAAATTGCCTTCGGTGGAGTAGGAACTAAACCTTGGCGTGGGTGGGAAGTTGAGGAATTTCTACAAGGGAAACCACTAAATCAAGATACATTAACAACTGCGGCAGAATTAGCAGTTAAAGAAGCCAAACCACAGCAACATAACGAATTCAAAATTGAGTTAGTAAAACGTGTTTTAATACGCGCACTTAGTGAATAATCAGTAAGATTTATCACGCTCCAGACGCGGAGGCGCAGAGGGAAGAATCAGAGAAATAAACAAGCTGAAAATTCAAGTTCTCTAACTCCTCTTCTCTGCGTCTTTGCGCCTTTGCGTGAGCCAAATTAATCCCCAACACCCAGCGAAAAGATATGAATAACATTATCGGTCAACCCCTCAATCGCGTCGATGGTAGATTAAAGGTGACAGGAGAAGCTCAATATACAGCCGATATTCCTATAGAAAAATTAACCTATGGAGTAATATTTCAAAGTGCGATCGCTAAAGGTAAAGTCCTCACCATAGACACAACCCAAACCTTAGCCGTCCCTGGTGTAATAGATATTATCACCTATCATCAAACCCCCAACTTAATCAATATCCCCTTTATTCCCACCCCCACCCCACCAGAGAAAGATGATAATATTCACTATCATGGGCAACCCTTGGGCATTGTAGTTGCCGAAACCTTAGAACAGGCTGAATATGGTGCATCTCTAGTAAAAATCACCTACGAGGAAGAACCGCCGACAGTCACAATGGCGCAAGCACTACCAGAAGTATTTGAGCCAGAATCTATCTTTTTTGGCATTATGCCTGGAAAAATCACCAGAGGCGATATTGAATTAGGTAAACCCCAGGCAGATATTTTCATTGAACAGGTGTACAGCACCCCAATGGAACATCATAATCCCCTAGAAACTTCTGCTAGCATCGCCATTTGGGAAGGTGATAATCTAACAATATATGAAACTACGCAAGGTATTTCCGGTACACAGAAACGCCTTGCAGGGGTGCTAAAACTACCGCTAGAAAATGTCCGTGTCATCTCCAAATATTTAGGCGGGGGATTTGGTTGTAAAGCTTTGCTACGTTCCCATACTATTCTAGCCGCGATCGCATCTCGTCAAGTCCAGCGTCCGGTGAAAGTTGTGCTGACGCGATCGCAAATGTATACTAACTGCGGGTATAGATCCCAAACTCACCAAGAACTCACCCTAGGCGCAACCAAACAAGGACAGCTAACCCTCATCAAACACATCGGGACATCCTTAACTTCCATATTTGATGACTTTGTAGAACCTGTAGGCGCAGCCACTACAATGATTTACGCCTGTCCTAATTTGCAAGTAAAATACCGTTTAGCGCGAATAAATGCAGGTACACCCACCTTTATGCGTGCGCCAGGGGAAGCACCGGGGATGTTTGCCTTAGAATCGGCAATGGATGAACTAGCCTATGCCTTAAATATTGACCCCATCGAAATTAGACTGCGAAATCATGCAGATATCGACCCCCAAACAGGCTTACCTTGGTCAAGTAAATCACTCAAACAATGCTACCAAAAAGGGGCAGAACTTTTCGGCTGGTCAAAACGTCACCCTACACCCCGTTCTATGCAGGATGGTAACTTCCTGATAGGTTGGGGAATGGCGAGTGCAACATTTCCCACCCATTCCATGTCTGCAACTGTCAAAGTAGAAATTTTTGCTACAGGGGAAGTCAGCGTCCAAACGGGAACTCAAGACATTGGTACGGGAACTTATACAGTTATGACTCAAGTCGCGGCTGAGGCGTTAGGCTTATCTAGTCAACCAGTGCAGTTTAGCTTAGGTGATAGCAATCTTCCCACAGCACCCATTACAGGTAACTCCATCACCGTGGCTAGTGTATCCCCTGCTGTGCATCAAGCCGCTACTGCTGCACGAGAAAAGCTGATACAAATGGCAATAGCAGACTCAAACTCACAACTTTATGGGTGTCAAATAACAGATATCAGCGTTGAGTCAGGACAAATCTTTTTAAAACCAGAACCATCCAGGCGAGATAGCTACACGGAGATTTTGCAGCGTCATGGGTTAGAAAGTTTAGTAGTGACTGAAGCTACATCTCCCAATCCAGAAAGTAAACAATATTCCAAATATTCCTTTGGTGCGGTATTTGTAGAAGTAGCCGTTGATGAGTTATTAGGTGAAGTCAAAATTAGACGGTGCGTAGGCGTATACAGTGCAGGACGCATTCTCAACACCAAGACAGCACGCAGTCAGGTAATTGGCGGTATTACTTGGGGGATTGGGATGGCATTGATGGAAAAAACCGTTATGGATATGAATAGCGGTAAAATAATTGGTGCAAACCTTTCCGATTACTTAATTCCCGTTCATGCAGATATTCCCAACATGGAAGTGCAATTTATTGAAGAACACGATCCTCATGTCAACTCACTGGGAACTAAAAGCTTGGGTGAATTACCAATTGTCGGCGTAGCAGCTGCGATCGCTAATGCAGTTTATCACGCCACAGGTAAACGCATCCGTGACCTGCCCATCACACCAGACAAACTATTGTAAACTTTCACGATACAGGGGTGTAGGGGTTTATTAGATAAACCCCGAAAAACCACAAGGACATAAGTCCAAAAAATCAAAGCATGGCTCACACCAGGAAAAATCTGTTAAAGATAAAGAATCTGCGGCTATTAAAACCGTAGAATTATCCCCTACAGAAAACATTTAGGAATATGGATTGGAGTGCTGCATTACCAACTTTCTTTATCACCCTCAGAGAAGGTGTAGAAGCTGCTTTAGTTGTCGGTATTGTCTTCGCCTGTTTACAACAAGCTGAACAACAAAAATTGCATCGTTGGGTATATTTAGGAATTTTTACCGCCGCTATAGCTAGTTTTGTGGTTGGTTTATTACTAAATTTAGGTATCCAAGGATTACAGACATCTGAGAATATATATGCACCTGTTTTCAAACAATTATTTGAAATGGGACTGGGTGTAATTGCGATCGCTATGCTCAGTTGGATGCTCATCTGGATGACTAAACAAGCAAGGTTTCTCAAAGCAGAAATCGAAGGCTCTGTTAAAAGTGCATTAGGTCAAGATAGCAAAGCAGCTTGGGGAATTTTTAGCCTCATTTTTATCGCTGTATTTCGAGAAGGCTTAGAGACGGCTGTGTTTATCGTCGCTAAGTTTCAAGAAGGCTGGACACCTGTACTGGGTGCGATCGCTGGACTAGGTATGGCTGTTGTCATTGGTATGCTGCTATTTAAATGGAGCATCCGCATTAATTTGCGACAATTTTTCCAAGCAATGGGTGTATTGTTACTGCTTATTGTCTCTGGCTTAGTGATTTCAGCTTTGCGACATCTAGATGCAGCTGCGATCGCCTTTAACCACATCAATCCCTCAATATCTAACACTTGCGGACTAGAAAACACCTCTTGTCTTCTCGGCCCCCTCATGTGGGATTTATCAGGAATCTTACCTGATAGACAGTTTCCAGGTATTTTGTTCAAAACCCTATTTGGCTACACCCAAAAACTGTATCTCGTCCAGGCGATCGCCTATCTGCTGTTTTGGCTAACCGTAGGTAGTCTATACTTCCGTAGTCTCAGCCAACCTACACAACTAAAAACCGTCACAAATCCTTGATTTTTTCTTAAAAAACCCCAATATTTTCTTCTTTATCACTGTCACCTGTCCCCTGTCCCCTGTCACCTCATACACTATTCCTCAATCAAATGTTCTAACGCCAACTGCAAATCCTGCGTCAAACCACTTACAGCACGTTTAGCTGCTTGACGGTCATGCTGCACTTTTTCCCAGCGTTGAGTCACAGAAATGGGTTCACCTACTTTTAGTGTTGCTTTTCGTAAACCTAAACGCGATCGCCCTGGTAATGTAGATGATTGAATACGGGATAACATATCAAACATCAGTAAAGCTGTCTCTGCTAACCTGTCAGCAGTTGGCTGTTCTTGCAGATAATTAGCTTGAACAGCTACAAAACTTTCTACCAGGCGCATATGCTGTACCCGTAAGTCTGCTTCCTGGGCTACCCAGTCAGCGAGTCCCCGTTTAAAGGGTGGTAAAGTATTTATATCTGGTAAATCATCCCGATAAATCAGATTCCAACTAGCTTCTTCCAAACGGCGACAACGGTCAATAAAATTACCCTGGGGTTGCACGCCAAAATATTGCTCGGAAACTTGCAAAGCTTTATCTAGTAAGTAATGTAGCCTATCTATTAACACCTCATTGGGTGTCTTCGAGGCTTCAGATACGCTCGCTTTCGGGATATCTTGATGATAGAAGCGGCGATAAAACTCTTCCATCTCCGTAATCAGATATTCACCTAAACGACAAATCCGTTGATAGTAAATTTCCGGTTGATTTACGCCATCACCAATAGACTTGACTGGTAAACCACTATCAGCTTCTAACTTACTTAATAACTGATCTAGTTTTAACCAAGGTGGCTGAATATAGTGATATTGAATCGAAATCGGCACAATCACCACAGTTTCATCCCGGTTAGCCTTGTGCAAATCTTCCACACACCAGAACCCCATTTGCGCCACACCAGGTTCTAAGGGACTAACAACGCCACTATGACCATTATTACCTCCTTCCGGGGCAATGGCGATCGGTAATTTCCCATTCGCAAATAAATTCCGCGCCGTTTGAATCGCCTGCTTATCCAATCGCCGTCCACGACGCACCGCCACACCACCCAACCGCGAAAACAACCACCCCAACCACTCCCCAGCCCAGATAGTCATACCTCGGTCATAGAGAAAATGGCTGTGAATTGGGTATTGTAGCTTGATTCCTTGCTGACGTGCTGCTTGTGGTACAAGACGCGACAACATATATAGTACACACAGGGGGTCTTCTACCTCTGGGTGACGAAATGCCATCAACAGGCGAATTTTACCAGTTTGGAATTGTGCATATAGTTCCGCCAAGACCTCAACATTTTCCGCTTCCACTCCGACAATTCCCGCCGGTAGCCAAGGACGAGTCCGAAACCGTAAGATAATCGGCAACAACCCGTGAAAGATTCGCAGGATAAGCGGATTAAATCGGTGAGGGATAAATTTTAGCGGCGGTTGGACAGATGTAATAAATTTAGGCAAAGGAATCTCCGGGAAGTGTTGACTGTTTACTGTTGACTGGGAAGACAAGGGAGAACTATTGACCAAATTGAAAAATTTGTGCGGCGGTTAATTTTAGTTCTGGGAACGTCGGTGAGATGAGAAAGTCCTGATCTCTAAATTGATTGACTTGATACTCGCCTTCTACTAAAGTGTAGATTGAGATAGTGGGTTGTTTAGGGTTGCCAATAAATCGCCTCGCACCCAATCCTAAATAGTCAACAATCCAATATTCTGGAATTCCTATCACTTCATAATCACTAGCCTTTTTAACATAATCATCTCGCCAGTTGCTACTCACCACTTCAATAACTAACGGAACTGATGCAGCTTGGCTAACTGTTGATGTTTTTTTCCACAGAGGTTCGTTAACTAAGTTGGGGCGATTCAATATCACCACATCTGGCGAATATGCAGATTCGTTGTCTAATGGTTTAATTAATGCAGTTTTGGGAATGAAGTAAGGTAGTTGTAAACGCCTATATTCCGTAACTATTTCTTCAACCAAGAATCCAATCTCTTCTTCATGGTCGCCTGTGGGTTGCGGCATTTCAATAATTACTCCATCATGCAACTCATAACGTCGCTGTGGGTTGTCTGGATACCAAGCAACGAATTCATCAAATGTCACTAACTGGCGTAAGGCTTGAGTCATAGCTTAACCCTCAAGACAAAATTAATATAATATACGCGGGCGATCGCTGTTAGCTTAATTATCAGATGAATATCCCAGAGCGACTACACCTGAATCAGCAGGAGCATGGTAGCCTCGAATTACAGGCAAGTCTTCCCTGGAGTTGGTGAGCAACGCTTAACAAATCAATAAGTTCTAAGTAGAACGGCGTAAATAATTAAAGGTTTGTAGTAAGGACTTTAGTCCTAAAATAAGGACTAAAGTCCTTACTACGAACTCAATCCTATTTTTTTACATTACTTAACATAGTTTTGTTTTTTCAAGTTGTTCTACTTAAGCCATTATGAAAACCTTTACTGCGGTTGTTGAGAAAGACATGGACACTGGTTTATATGTGGGCTACGTTCCTGGGTTTCCTGGCGCGCATTCTCAAGCTGAAACTTTAGACGAGTTACAGATGAATCTGCGTGAAGTAATCGAGATGTTACTAGAGGATAAAAATCCAACTTTCACAACTGAATTTGTTGGTACTCAGCAAATTGTCATTTCTTAGCTCATGAGCAGTATTCCTGTTTTGAAACCTCAAGAGGTTGTTCGCATACTAGAAAATCTCGGTTTTGTAGAAGTTCGTCAAAGAGGTTCACATAAGCAGTTTCGCCATGAAGACGGTCGAGCAACAACTGTTCCATTTCACAAAGGTCGTGATATTTCCCCCAGACTGCTCAAACAGATTGCGAGTGACGTTGAATTGACAGTTGAAGAGTTTTTGGAATCCAGGTAATAAGGCTTGAGTCATAGCTTAACCCTCAAGACAAAATTAATATAATATGCGCGGGCGATCGCTGTTAGCTTAATTATCAGATGAATATCCCAGACAGGCTACACAGTCAAATGAATACACCACAAGAAGACGCACGGAAATACGCCCCAGCTACACAGCGCAATCGTGAACCCATTCTAGAACTGCTTTTGCAAGTCTTACCCACCAGTGGCACTATCTTGGAAATAGCAAGCGGTACTGGCGAACATTCCATATTTTTTGCCCCCCGCCTCACTCCCCGTCAATGGCTACCTTCTGATCCTAATCCCGAATTACGGGCTAGTATTGCAACTTGGGCAGAACATTTCCCCAGCGATAATCTTTATCCCCCTCTAGAACTGGATGCTGCACAACCAATTTGGCCAGTAGAAAAAGACCAAGACAGTCATTACTCCCCCATAGTTGCCATTGTAAATATTAATATGATTCACATTTCCCCTTGGTCAGCCTGTTTGGGACTAATGGCGGGTGCTGGGCGCATTTTACCCCCAGGCGGTATTCTCTATTTATATGGCCCCTATAAACAAGACGGAAAACATACCGCACCCAGTAACGCGGCGTTTGACGAATCTTTACGCGCTCAAAATCCAGAGTGGGGTGTACGCAACTTAGAGGACGTTGTAGCAGTCGCTAGTAAAGAAAATCTCAACTTACAGGCAACTTACCAAATGCCAGCCAATAATCTGTCAGTAGTATTTCATCGTTCTAAGTAGCCATCATGAACTGCGTACACAAGAAAACATGAAAAAGTCTTTCCCTTACACCCCTATACCCTTACACCCCTACACCCCTTTTTCAAGTCAGTACATTAATTTTAATAGGTTTGTAGTAAGCACTTTAGTGCTTTTCTATTTAAGGACTAAAGTCCTTACTACAAACAAACTTAACTCAATGAAAGTATGGAGGTTAGCGGACTCGAACCGCTGACATCCTGCTTGCAAAGCAGGCGCTCTACCAACTGAGCTAAACCCCCGTAAAATAAAAATGTGAGTAATTTTATTTCACTTAGATAAATATACCAGAAAGTTGTAATTTTACCAAAGGGATGAACCAAGAAAATACCCAAATTGTTGCCGCGTTTTATAAATTCGTGAGTTTACCGGATTTTACCGAGATGCAAGCACCCTTATTGTCTTATTGTTTAGCACAAGGCATTAAGGGAACGATTCTTTTAGCCAAAGAAGGAATCAACGGGACGATCGCAGGTTCGCGTCCAGCAATAGACTCAATTCTTAGCCATCTGCGTTCTTTTCCTCGCTTCACAGACTTAGAACACAAGGAATCTACGGCTGAAAACCCACCTTTTGAAAAGATGAAGGTGCGTTTAAAAAAAGAAATTGTGACTTTGGGTGTACCGGAAGTTGACCCAAATCAACAGGTAGGTATTTACGTCACCCCTCAGGAATGGAATGATTTAATTGCTGACCCAGATGTCACCGTGATTGATACTCGCAACGATTACGAGGTACATATCGGTACTTTTAAAAGGGCGCAAAATCCACAAACCGATTCCTTCCGCGAGTTTCCCGAATATGTCAGTCAAAACCTTGACCCCAATCAACACAAAAAAGTAGCCATGTTCTGCACTGGGGGAATTCGCTGCGAAAAAGCCTCTGCTTTCATGCTTTCCCAAGGCTTTACGGAAGTTTATCACCTCAAAGGCGGCATTCTCAAATATTTAGCAGAAATCCCCCCAGAACAAAGTCTATGGGAAGGGGAATGTTTTGTTTTTGATGAACGCATAGCCGTAGGTCATGGGTTAGAAACAGGGAATCATCAATTATGCTTCTGCTGTGGACATCCTCTATCTGAAAAAGATAAAGCCTCACCCAAATATGAGTTAGGTATGTCCTGTTCCTACTGTTTTGATCATCTCACCCCAGAGAAAAGAGTGTGTCAGCAAGAAAAATGGCGACAGTACCAACTACAAAAGCAACGGTTTGGCTAATTGACGGCTATTCTAGAATTTTACGCCAACCATCTAGAATGCCATCCCCTATCGAAATTATCGTACTATTAGCCACAACTTTTTATCAGGCGATCGCAAGTTTAATAGAAAATCGACAGCCGCCACCAGGACAACTGATTGATGTGGGTGGATATCGCTTACACTTTTACACGGCGGGAAAGTCTAGCCCCACTGTGGTCTTAGAACACAGTTTAGGCGGAATGGAAGGTTATTTACTTGTACAAGAAATAGCCAAGCTATCACGAGTTTGTATATATGATCGTGCTGGGTATGGTTGGAGTAATCATAGTCCTCATCCACGCACCAGTCAGCAAATTGTTACAGAATTAGATTCTCTCCTCACACAAGCAGGAATTGAGCCACCTTATATTCTTGTAGGTAATTCCTTTGGTAGTTATAACGTCCGGTTATATGCCCATTATTTTCCCGAAAAAGTAATCGGGATGGTACTTACTGATGGACTCCATGAAACAGGAATGCTGAAAATGTCCATCTATTTACAAGCTTTGAAACTATTTTTTGTTTCTGGTTTCTTCATGTCAATTTTAGGATCAATGCTTGGCATTATCAGATTACTCAAATTGATTGGTACTTTTGAAATTATTAAGCCAGATTTAATTAAATTTCCTCAAGCCGCACTCAACCCAATTAAGCGTTCTTTTTGCCGCCCTAAACACTGGATTACCATGAGTCGTGAACTCTTAAACCTGGATAAGAGCAGTCGCCAACTCCAATTAACTAATAATTTTGGGTCATTACCTATAGTTAGCATTAAAGCGCATACTTTTTTTCAGGCTTCTATTTGGACGATACTTTTACCGATAAAAGCAGCTAATCATTTACGAGATCAAATGCACAAGCAAATAATTAGTTTATCTACAGATTGTACACAAGTTAAAGCTCATAAAAGTAGCCATTTTGTTTGGATTGATCAACCTGATTTAATCGTAAATGCTATTAAGTTTATTTTAGAAAAGGTTGATTCTAGTAATCCGTAATTCGTAATCTGTAATTCGTAATTCGTAATTAAAGAACCACTACAAACAATTTTTTGTTCTTTAACACCTATTTTCTAAGCCTAAATGTTGTCTCAAAGCTTGGCGCATGACATCTACAGGTATATCGTCTTGCTGTAACCAGATTTTTAAGGCTGCAACACCTTGCTGGACTAGCATTTCTAAGCCGTCAATTGCGATTACCCCTTGTTGTTGTGCGTATTGGAGAAATTTGGTCGGTTGGGGGATATAGATCAAATCATAGGCGATCGCACCCAATTGTAGATTCGTCATTTCATCTACACTCACAGGCGAATCATCCACGTTGGGATACATACCGATAGGGGTTGTATTTACCAGTAGGTCGGCTTGGGGAATGAGTTGTGTTAATTTATCCCAAGTATGAACTTGTAAAGTGTCCGCAATGGGTGAATATTCCCAACTGTGCTGAAAATCTTTTAATTTCTCTAGATTTCGCCCCACCACGTGAATTTCTGCAAAACCTAGCTGGTGACAACCTGCAACAACCGCCCTAGCCGCGCCACCATTCCCTAAAATGACGGCTATTTTCTGACTCCAATCTTGTTTATAAGTAGTTTGCAAAGGGTGAATAAATCCTACTATATCCGTGTTTGTACCCACCCATTGATTATTTTTCCGGCTCACGGTATTAACTGCACCTATAGCTTGAGCCAGGGGTGTAATTTCTGAGAGTAGCGGGATAATTGCTTGTTTATGGGGAATTGTCACACTAAACCCGACAACACCCACAGCCGCCAAACCTGCGATCGCCACTTCTAAATTTTGTGGCTCAATAGGTAACGGAAGATACACATAATCTAACCCCAAATGAGCAATTGCTGCATTGTGCATCACTGGTGACAGTGAATGTCCCACCGGATACCCAATCACACCCAATAGTTTAGTTTTGCCTGTAATCATAATTATTAGTCTTTCTCCCTTGTCTCCCCTGTCCCCTGTCCCCTGTCCCCTTCCCCCACATCTGCTTTACAATCAATAAAAATACTTAACATTTATTAAAACTATGCAGGTAAAAACCGCCCCTTCTACAACCCCTATTCCTGGACAATATTGGCAGTGGCGAGGGCATCAAATTTATTATGTCCGTGCGGGAGAAAAACAACCTCACCGTCCGCCATTACTTTTAGTGCATGGTTTTGGTGCTTCCACAGACCACTGGCGTAAGAATATCACAGGTTTGTGTACTGAATTTGAAGTATTTGCGATCGACCTGTTAGGATTTGGACGTTCAGCCAAAGCAAAATTAGAGTATGGCGGCGACTTGTGGCGCGACCAACTCCATGATTTTATTAGTGAAGTGATTGGTCAAAAAGCAATACTAGCTGGTAACTCCCTTGGGGGTTATGCTTGTTTATGTGTAGCGGCTCAACGTCCTGACAGTGTAGCTGGTGTAGTTTTACTTAACAGTGCTGGCCCCTTTAGTGTCACTCCATCTACATCTGAACCAGAAGCTTTACAATCACAGATTCAACCACCTAAACAACCATCTCCCTTACAAAAACTTTTGGGTACTAGTGTTAAATGGATTTTTCAACAACCTCTAGCCCAGTTTTTATTATTTCAATACTTGCGACAAAATTGGGTAATTCGCCGAACCTTAGAAAAAGTTTATCTTGATAAAACAGCAATCACAGATCAATTAGTAGCAGAAATTGCCCGTCCTGCTTACGAACCTGGTGCTTTGGATGTGTTTGTCTCAGTGTTTAGCACTCCTCAAGGTGAAAAAGTTGATGTCTTATTAAAGCAATTAACTTGCCCTTTATTACTACTTTGGGGAGAAGCTGATCCTTGGATGAATGCTAGAGAACGTTCCCAAAAGTTTCGCCTATATTATCCTGAGTTAACAGAATATTTTCTCAACGCTGGTCATTGTCCCCATGATGAAGTACCAGATCAGGTAAACCCAATTTTCCGCGATTGGGTATTGTCAATTGTTTAAATGATGTCAAAATTGTAGGGTGCGTTCACAAAACGCACCATCTTGCTTTTATTTATCCAACTTGCTCTAAATACTGGTTAATATCTTCAATCACCCGCACCAATTCAGCTTCCGTAGTCAACCGAATATTGACATCCCGCACAGTGAGCAATACCTTAGCTGCAAAGGGGGTAGGCCAGATATTAGGATTACAGAAAATTTCTAAAAATACCTCACCCGTGTAACGATATTCCAAAGGTGGTTGAGGACTAACTTTAGTACCTGGGTTGGATTTGGCCGCCACCGCTTTCAGTCCTACCATCAATTGATCAATCGCCGCTTTTAATTCCCTCGCCGCTTCGGGGGAAAAACTGAAACCAATAGAACCTTCAACTAGATTTAATGTCAGAGGAGTGGAAGACATAAGTGAGTAAGGGGACAGGGGACAGGGGACAGGAGACAGTATAGAGCATCCCTGTACTAATGCAAAATCAAGGCGTTATTAAACCTGCTTCCGCAGGTTTTGTTTGTGTAGCCGCCACTTCTAGTCGCCCAAGCTGAAGTGAAACACAAAAAGCACGAGTAATAAAAACTACTCATGCTAATAACAGTTGACATCTACCGTCTCTCTAGAACTACAAAGCAAAATAAAAAACCGCTTTTTACCTCTTCTCAGATCATGGTTTTATTTCTGCCGTAACTTACTAGATATAGTATCCAGAGAGACTAAAACTATATTGTTGGACAAACTTTTACTATATCAGCCACCTGCGACAGCCGGGACAATACTAACTTCATCCCCATCTTTCAAAGGTGTAGCGATACCCTCCAAAAAACGGATATCTTCGCTGTTGACATACAAATTCAAAAAGCGTCTTAGCTGTCCCTTTTCATCGCACAACCGCGATTTAATCCCAGGGAAGCTTGTTTCTAAAGAGTCTAAAAGTTCAGCAATGGTGCTACCACTAGATTCTAGAGCAGCTTGATTGTTAGTGAAATTTTGTAGAGGAGTAGGGACTAAAACTTTTACAGCCATAGTGAGTTAATAGTGGTCAGTTGTTACAGAGAGATTGTCAATAGCCATTATGTAGTTTACTAATAACTAATGACTAATGACTAAGGGACTTCCAGATCAAAAAAATATCCAGACTGTAGGGTGCGTCAGTGCGATATAACCTAACTATACTCAGAAATTATTCATACTGACGCACCTTACCCAACCATCGATTGTGGATAATTTATTTTTTGGTGTTCCCTAAACAAGAACTTGTTGCCATTCCAAGCGGTCTAAAGTGCGCGATCGCTCTAATGCACGTTCAAAACTATCGAGTTTGGCATCAATTGTCAAAGGTTCGCCAATATAGCCTTGTATTGCTTCTTGGGTTTTTAAACCGTTGCCAGTGATGTAAACCACGGTAGTTTCATCTGGATCTATCTTGCCAGCTTCTACCAATTTTTTCAGTACAGCAATGGTAGTTCCGCCGGCTGTTTCTGTGAAGATACCTTCTGTCTCGGCTAACAGCTTCATACCTTCGATAATTTCTGCATCGTTGACTGATTCAATATTACCGCCAGTTTTCTTCGCAATCTCAACGGCGTAAACACCATCGGCTGGGTTGCCGATCGCAATTGATTTGGCAATTGTATTCGGTTTAACTGGTTTAATAAAGTCGCGGTTTTCTCTAAATGCTTCGGCGATTGGTGAACAACCTTCTGCTTGTGCGCCACTAAAGCGGACGTTTTTACCTTCCACCAAACCAACTTCTACAAATTCGTTGAAACCTTTATAAATTTTGGTGAACAGTGAACCCGAAGCCAAAGGTGCAACTATATGGTCTGGTAGTTCCCAACCCAATTGTTCTGCTACTTCAAAGCCTAGTGTTTTAGAACCTTCAGAATAATATGGGCGTAAATTAATGTTGACAAAACCCCAACCATGTGTATTAGCAACTTCCGAACACAGGCGATTTACTTGGTCGTAGTTACCTTTAACAGCCATTAAAGTAGGACTGTATACCAAGCTTCCTAAGACTTTACCAGCTTCTAAATCGGAGGGGATGAATACACAACAGTCTAAACCGGCATGAGCTGCGATCGCAGCTGTAGAGTTTGCCAAGTTACCGGTACTTGCACAAGAAACTGTAGTGAAACCCAACTCCCTAGCACGGGAAAGAGCGACGGACACCACCCGATCCTTAAAGCTCAGGGTGGGCATATTTACCGCATCATTCTTGATATATAGTTTGTTTAGACCCAGGCGGCGAGCCAGACGATGGGAACGCACCAGGGGAGTCATACCTGTTCCCACATCAATTACATTGTCAGTTGCGACGGGCAAAAAGGGACGATAACGCCAAATGGAGTTCGGGCCAGCTTGGATGGTTTCGCGGGTGACAGTCAGACGCAAAGCATTGTAGTCATATTTCACTTCCAAAGGCCCAAAGCATAACTCACATACATGAATGGCTTTGAGTTCATATTCCGCGCCACATTCTTTACATTTCAAAGCACTAAAGGTGGCGTTGCTTGTTTTGGTAGGAGTGGATACTGCCTGAGTCATAGTAACTATCTTTCCCTGTTTGTCCGTCAACTGTGGCTGAATAGTAACACGAGTAAAAATACCCGTCAAACATACCCGACTAAAACTATCGGGTATTCTACAGCAGAACAATATTTGGTTGAAGCGCAGTTATACGTAACTAAAACTACGGTATTACTGAATCAAAATAATAAATTTGTATAAAAAAATAGATAAGTTTTTACACTGACATGAGTGAAAAAAACTAAATATTTTTGATGTAAATCTTTGAATATTGGTAGTTTAACGGTTATGAAATCTGATGTTTTTGATTTAAGGTTGTGATTGTTCCGCGATCGCTCTGTGACAATTAATCGGTGAGACATCAGTAAATAAAGCTGATTCAAGCAAAAATCAGGTTACATCATAGTTCAGATATGAACTCAAACTAGTGTTCCGAAGTAATTGAGATTGCTTTGGAATCAGTTTCCTATGGAAAGAAATAACTGCAACTTACATCAAATTTTAGATTTGAATGGCTCAGGTGTATTTTGCATTAATTCTTATCGAAATTTATCAGGCAGCACTCTACCCAGCAACTACACCCAATGAAATCTCATCATAGAATGAATAATACCAGTAAGTCTAGACTTTACCGCGCCTTAATAGCAACAGCATTCCTAGCTAACGGTATTTTCCAATTTGTTACGCCTGTACTAGCCGAGGGAACGACAGCAGGTACAACCATCAGCAACGAAGCTACAGCCACCTACGAAGATCCCAATGACCCAGACAAACCACTGAATACTACTTCCAACACTGTTACTGTAACGGTTGCAGAAGTAGCAGGTATTACCGTCGAATATACAGGTTTAGTAGATAATAACGGCGGTAACGTTGAAGTAAACGATCAATTAATTTTCAACTACACTATCACCAACGTCGGTAACGACCCCACCGGCTTCCGCATACCCAACCTCGCCAGCACAACCGGGCCAGCAACAGTCTCAGGAACATTACCTAATGGTGGGACACCAAATAATCTGCAATATAGTATAGACAATGGTACAACCTGGACTAATATCACTGGCTCAGATGTAACCGTACCCAATATTCCTGTAGGGGGTCAGGTCTTAGTCAGAGTCCCAATTACTGTACAGTCAGGCGCGCAACCTGGTGACGTAATCACTGTTAAGTTGGGTAATACTCCCGCCAATGCTCAAAACGTCTTGCGAAGTCCTGACGGTGGTGACGTTTACACCGTAGATAATGCTGATGGTAGTCCTGGTGAAGTAGCTGGCGCACCTGTGAATGGTACTAGGGAAGCTAGCGATACATCTATAGATGTCCCAGTAGGTAGTGCAGTTAAGACTTACTCTTTAGCTACTATTCTCAAGACTCGTACTAATTACAATAACAACAATACCACTAACACAATTACAGATGACACCCTCACCTATGGGTTGAGTTTAAGAGTTGAAGGCAATGATACTACAGGACAGGGAATTACACCAACCGCTTTAGAGGGGACAAATATTCAACTTGATACAGGTTCAGGTGTAACTACTCAACAACGCATCTTAATTTCCGATGCAATTCCTATGGGTACAGATTTAGCAGCAGTACCAACTGCCCCGACTGGATGGATACCAGTTTATACTACCACTCCAGTAACAACAGATGCGAATGCTGCTACATGGACGACAACAGCACCCGGTACTCTAAGTACAGTTACCCGTGTTGGTTTTATCAACAACCCTGCTACGGTTACTTCTGTTGCACCAAATGTCACAGTTACGGGTTTTTCGATTCAATTAGCGGTTGAAGCTGGCGCAATCTCACCTCTGCAAGTTGCCAACATCGCCCAAGTATTTGGTCAAACTCCCGGTACTAACGCGCCTGTATACGATGAATCTGGTGATCAAAACCCCAGTAACTTTGATGGTCAACCCGGTAACATGACACCACCTCTAGGTACAGATACTAATGGCAATGGTGTTCCTGATACTCTTCCTGACACTAGTGTTGATGATGGTTTTATTGATACACCAGCTACGCCAGAAACAGGAGTTGACGGTAATAACGATAACACTGGGGTTGGACAAGGTGGTGAAGCCAACATCTTCACTATAGAAGTTCCTGTAACTTCAGCAGTTCTCAATGGCCCTGTCAATGCTCCTGATGCCATTGGCCCATCTGGTACAACCAATGATGACTTCACTAACAAATCTTCTTTAGTACCAGCAGGTACAACACCAGGTTCTACACTTAACCCGCAACCAGTAGCTTTCACTAACACAATCAGAAATAGTGGTACTGACCCCAGCAGCTATTCTCTAGTACCTACACCACCTGCAACTGCTAGCGATTTACCCACAGGTACATTAGTCACCATTACCTATGGTTCTGAATCTAGAGCCTATGTTTGGAATGGAACTAATTTCCTCTTTGATACTGATCGCAATCCTGCAACCACAGGTGATCAATCAGCTATTGATGCTACCACTGAATACATTACCATTCCTAATGTCCCGGCTGGCACTAATGTTAACTACGGTGTGGAAATTGATTTACCTGCTGGAACTCAATTATCTACAGATATTGACAGAGGTTTCCCAGTTCCAATTACAGCTTTTGTCGATGATGGTACTGGTGGTTTGGGTTCTGAGACTGTCCGTAATACAACTATCGACCGTGTATATACTGGTTACTTGAAACTGGAGAAACTCTCCAGAATCTTAGATGCAAATGGACAGCCAGTAGCAGGTGCTGATGGTCAACTTAGTGATACTGCCAAGAGTCCTGTACCGGGAAATATTATTGAATACGTGATTCAGTACAGTAATATTTCTGAGCCACAGTCTGGAAACAATAACATCATTTTGAACGCCAGCAATGTGGTGATTAATGAAAATGGTGTGACATCTCCTAATAACTGGGCATTAGATAACGATAGTAATGGTCAGATTGATACCAGTAATATTATTGGTTCAGCAACTGATCCTAATGGTAATATCCAGTTCTTTAACGGTAATCCAGCTACTACCTCTGGTAGTGACCAGACTGGGACAACCTTAACTACCGATGTGACTAGATATGTAAATAATGTGACTGGTCAGGTAGCACCGGGTCAGCTAAGAACATTTACCTTCCGTCGTAAGGTTAACTAAAGGTTTGCAAGGTTCGTAGTAAGTATTTTAGTGCTGAGGAATTAAGGACTAAAGTCCTTACTACAAACATGGGAATTATATATCTAAGAGTTTTTGAGGCGACTTGAATGAAGGGTGTTTTAATTGCAGGTATGGGAGCATTTGCTCTAATTGCTACTGTACCATTTATCGGGAATTTACCGGGGGTCACTTCTTGGTCATCTAGCAGTGTGGTGGCGCAAAATGTTCAAAAGCAACCACAATTGCAACTGCGTTTAGCAGCAGAAAAGCAAGTTGTGACTAAAGACCAACAAGGGAAGCAAAAGATTGCATGGAAAGCATTACAAGGTAAAGCTGTAGTGCAACCAGGGGATATATTACGTTATACCTTGAGTGGGGAAAATAAGAGCGATCGCCCCATTAAAAATCTTACTCTCAATCAACCCATTCCTAAAGGGATGTTGTATGTGTTGAAGTCTGCCAATATGACTAATAAAGATGCCAAAATTACCTACAGCATCGATGGCGGACGTAATTTTGTAGACAATCCCACAATTAAAGTTACCCTTCCTAGTGGCAAAGTCGAAACTAAACCAGCACCTGCAACTGCTTATACTCACATCCGCTTAAAACTTCCCTCTGTAGCAGCAAAAACTACAGTTCAGGCGACCTATCAAACTCAGGTACGCTAACTGACTACTTTTGTACTGTTTTTGGGCAACATTTACCTATTAGCAAGTTAGTAGTAAGGACTTTAGTCCTTAATTTTTCAGCACTAAAGTCCTTACTACAAGCCTTAATTCTTTGGTCTGACAATAATTGTCACTTTTAAATAAATGCCTTTATTCATAAATATCAGGATGCTTCTGAGGAGATAAGTCAGTGAATCTTCCTCATAACAGGAAAAAAAATAATTTTGGTAGTAACAGGTATCAACAGTTAACAGCAACAATTCTCCTTAGCAGTTTGTTGCAGACTAGCGTCTTTATACCAGCTACTGCACAAGATGCTCGTGTGGTCAATCTCACAAATCAAGCTACTTATACTTATCAAGATACTGCTAGCAATAATCGATATCAAGGACTTACTAGTCAGCTTAGTTTAAATCCTGAGCCTTTAGTTGACCCATTAGGACGAATTTTAGGTTGTGGAGGTCAGATTTTACCAGATTATACAGGTTTTTCGGTGAGTGTATATGAAACTAATCCTAATGATCCAACTGGGACAGAACTGGGGCAATTAGTTGATTTAACACGCACAGAATTACCTGATATTCCTAATAATAATATTCCTGGTGGTAAAGCACCAAATATAGAAAATAGTAACCCTTATTTCATTACCAATAATCCGGCTGGTGTTTATAATTTCTTATTTGACCCCAATAAAGGTCAAACTGATCCAGGAAGAACTTACATTCTTGTAGTTAATCCGCCAGCTAATTCTATTTATCAGCAACGACGGATCAAGATTGAAATTCTTAATAGTACAGGCGCAATTAATAACAGTATTGTACGTTATCTTGCCACTTCTTTAGATGGTCAACCAATTAGTCTTACAGGTGATACCAGAGTAGAAGACACAGTGGTTTTAGTGGCAAATGCGGAAGTGGAGGGACTGGATTTACTAGCTTTTAACTTCACTACGAATATGTGTCAAGCCAACCAGATGCAGATCATCAAAACAGGCGATCGCGCTGCGGCTGAACCAGGCGATACTGTAATCTATCGTCTATCAGTCCGTAACCTATCTGATGCGGCTTTAAGTAATGTAGTTGTCACCGATAACTTACCTTTAGGATTTAACTTTTTACCGAAAGCTGTCCGGGGAGAAATAGATGGTCAATCAGTCGCCATCACCTCTACACGTAACGGTAGTACAGTCACCTTCAGCACAGATGTGAATATCCCCGTCGGGAAAGTGCTAAATATTGCCTACGCAGCGCAATTAACAACCGATTCTCTGCGGGGGACTGGGAAGAATAGCGCGATCGCTAATGCTCTACGTGCTGATAATCAGTTTAGTATTAAAGATGGCCCAGCTACCCATCAATTAAGAATTCGTCCCGGTATAGTTTCTGACTGCGGCACAATTATCGGTCGGGTGTTTGTAGACAAAAATTTCGATGGGGAACAACAACCAGGAGAACCAGGCGTTCCCAACGCGGTGATTTTCTTACAAGACGGCAACCGCATTACTACTGACCCCAATGGTTTGTTTTCCGTAGCTAACGCCTTACCTGGAAGTCACGCCGGCGTATTAGACCTCACCAGTGTTCCCGGTTACAAACTCGCACCCAACAAAAAATTCCGTGAACGTAATAGCCAATCTCGCCTAGTGCGTTTAGAACCAGGTGGCTTGGTAAGAATGAATTTCGCCATCACTCCTATCTCAGAGGAGGTAGTTAAGCCATGAAACCTGTAACTAATTTCAATTTAAGGTTAATGGGAGTGATGGTAGGGGCTTTTAGCTGTGTTTTGTATCCGGCTATAGCTCATGGTGAAACTGCTGAGACGAATAATCACGCAGAATTTTTACCAGAATTAGAAAACCCCTCGCCCCCAACAGAACAAGAACCTTTAAATATTCCCCCTTCCCTAGTAGGGAAGGGGGTTAGGGGGTTAGGTCAAACAACCACTCAATTAAAAAAGCAAGTTTCCCCAGAAGCAGAAACGGAAAATTTTCAGATTTCTGAAAACGCCATCCCACCATTTCAACCCTCAGATGAAATTGAAGTACCATTAGCTTTAAGCAAACTCACCGCACCCATCCCAGAAAAACTTCAACAAATCCCCACATTCCAACCAGCTACCGAAACCCACTTACCAAGAGGCTTAAGTAAGTTAATAGCAGCAGAACCAATCCCCAATCCCCAATCCCCAGTCCCCAGTCCCCAATCCCCAATCCCCAGTCCCCAGTCCCTAATCACAATCCTCACCCCCATAACTGACAGCATTGTAGATGTTCCAGCAACTACAGTAACGGTACAGTTTCCTGTTGGTAGTCAGGTGGAACTGCGGGTAAATGGTGTATTAGTTGATGCTTCGTTAATAGGAAAAACAGCAACCGATGGGGATACTAACTTAGTAACGCAGACATGGTATGGAGTCTCTCTGAAAGACGGTGAAAATACTCTTTCTGCTCAAATCATCGGAAGTACAGAAACACCTGTTACAGCTAGAGTAGTAGTTAGGGGAACAGCCAGCAAATTAACCATAGAAACCATTGAGTCTCGTATCCCGGCTGATGGACGTTCAATAGCTACCATTAAAGGTCAACTCCTAGATATAAATGGTAATCGATCTAATCAAGATGCGATCGCTACTTTAATCCCCACGGCTGGCGAGTTAGTAGGAACAGACTTGAAACCAGAACAACCAGGGTTTCAGGTAGAGGTGAAGAAAGGAGAATTTACAGCTCAATTGCGTTCTGATCTCAAAGCCCAAACTGTGAGAATTAGAGCCGTAACTAATAATTTAGAAGCTTTTACCCAACTGCAATTTGAAACGGCGTTGCGTCCCAGTCTGGTAACTGGGGTGATAGATTTGCGTTTAGGTGCGAGGGGAACAAACTATTACGGTAGCTTCCGTGATTTTCTCCCTCCCGATAAAGATAACAGCACCCAATTAGATTTTCAGTCAGCTATCTTTGCTACGGGTACTTTTGGCGAATGGTTATTTACGGGTGCATACAACAGTTCTCGTAGTTTGAACGAAGATTGTAACTGTGATAATCGCCTGTTTAGGGGTTATCAATTTAGCGAACAAAACTATCCCGTTTACGGTGACAGTTCCACAGTTGATGCTGTGACACCTTCCATTGATAGCCTATATCTACGTTTTGAGCGTTCCTCTCGTATCCCTGGAGCTGCCCCTGATTATGCCATGTGGGGTGACTACAATACAGAAGAGTTTGCCCGTTCTTCGCAGCAGTTTACAGCAGTAACGCGACAACTCCACGGTTTCAAAGCCAACTACAATTTAGGGAATCTGCAAATTACAGGTTTCTATGGCAATAATTTAGAGGCTTTTCAACGGGATACAATTCCTCCTGATGGGACTAGCGGTTATTATTTCCTGTCCCGTCGGCTATTAGTTCCTGGGAGTGAAAATGTCTTCATTGAGTTAGAAGAATTAAATCGCCCCGGTACAGTATTGCAACGGGAACAACTAAACAGGGGAAGAGACTACGAAATAGATTACGATCGCGGTACTCTCATTTTCCGTGAACCAATTCTGCGGACAGATATTGACGAAACGGGACAAGTTCTCGTGCGGCGGATTGTTGTTAGCTATCAATATGACGGTGACAACTCTGACAGCAACATCTATGCAGCTCGTTTGCAATACAACTTTTCCCGCACCCTCAATCAAGAAAGTTGGCTAGGTGCTACCTACCTCAGAGAAAATCAAGGATTACGGGGTTTTGAACTCTATGGCGCAGATGCCATGATCTCTTTAGGTTCTCAAGGTAAGTTAACCGCAGAATATGCCCATTCCACCAATGATTCTGACATTATGGGACTGGTAAGCGGTGAAGCTTACCGTCTAGAAGCCCAGGGAGAGATTTTTAAAGGTTTACAAGGTCGCGCCTATTATCGCCACGCCGATACAGGTTTTGCGAATAACGCCACCATTAGCTTTGTTCCTGGTCAAACTCGCTATGGCGGACAGTTAACAGGGAGAGTTACTAAAACTACAAATATTCGGGTGCAGTACGACCATGAAGATAACTTTGGGATTGCACCCCAACCATTAGATACATTTGAAGAATTATTTTCACCACGTTCAGAAGCCATCCCCGGTAGTAAAGTTGATAATTCCCTCACAACAATTTCGGCGGGGATACAACAACGCCTAGGTAAAGCTAGTATAGACGTTGATTGGATTCACCGCGATCGCCAAGACCGGATTTCGACTAACGCCTTAAATGGCTCATCAGACCAATTGCGTAGTCGTTTCACCTATCCTCTAGCCAATAACCTGACTTTCCAAGCCCAAAATGAACTTACCTTATCTTCCCAAAAAGATACAGTCTACCCAGACCGCACTATTTTAGGGTTGAATTGGGCTGTTGTATCTGGTATCAATGTTAGTCTCGCCCAACAGTTTTACAGTGGTGGTCAGTTAGCAGGAAATTCCATCACCAGCTTAAGTGTCAACGGCGAACATAAACTTGGTACAGATACAACCTTAACTGGTCGTTACTCCATTATCGGTGGGGCTAATGAAATTACTACCCAAGGTGCTTTAGGGATTAAGAATCACTGGATGATTGCTTCTGGGTTGCGGTTGAATCTGGCTTACGAACACGTCTTTGGTAACTTCTTCAACCGCACCGCCGCAGGTCAACAATTTCCCCAACCATTTGCACCTGGACAAAGTGCTTCCGCTATTGGATTTAATGGCGGTGATAGTTACAGTGTTGGCTTGGAATATTCGGATAATCCTGAGTTTCAAGCCAGTGTGCGTTATGAACATCGCACTTCCTCCGGCGGTTCTAATACCGTGATTTCCGCCGCAGCTTTAGGTAAAATATCCCCTGCGCTGACAGGTTTAGTCCGCTATCAACAAGCTAACTCAGCCAATCAAAAACTTTCGGGACTGGGTGATACAGTGAATTTGAAATTGGGTTTAGCTTACCGCGACCCCGCCAACGATAAATTTAACGCCTTGTTGCGTTATGAATATCGCCAAAACCCTGCAACTATTCCCGACACCATCCTGTTAGGTAGTGGTACAGGTTCACAAGATCATACCTTTGCCGTAGAAGCAATTTATGCACCTAATTGGCAATGGGAATTTTATGGTAAGTATGCGTTGCGTAATAGCACTTCTTATTTAGCTAATGATTTAGCGGGTACGAGTACGGTAAATCTCGGACAATTACGGGCTACCTATCGCCTCGGCTATAGTTGGGATTTAGTCGGTGAGGCGCGTGTGATTGGTCAACCTAACTATACTGAGACGGGCTTTGTGGTGGAAGCCGGTTATTATTTGAGTCCTAACCTGCGTCTAGGTGCTGGTTATGCTTTTGGTAAAGTTGATGACCGGGATTTTTCAGGAACGCGATCGGCGGGGGGGCTGTATTTGGGTGTGACGCTCAAACTTAACGAATTATTTGATGGCTTTGGATTACAGAAACCTGTAGCAGCACCCCAAAAACAATAGAGGTATAAAAAGCACAAGAATCTCTACTCTGGGTTATAACCAATAGCAATTAACAATTAAAAACTATAAAATTATGAATCGTAGTCCAACTAATCAGAAAACACCCAAAAAAATCCCAAATATCAAATCTTTTACTACAGGTGCGGCTCTTTTTGTAGGTATCTTAGCTATTGGTATCGAACCCGTCCAAGCCGAAGGAAGCCGCAATTTATATCCAGCCTCTTCCCCTGGGACTGCATATCGAGCTAATTTAGAATGGCGAACAGAGACTACAGGTAACTTAATTAAAAGAAGAACATTATTAAAAGTTTATGCAAAGAAAGACGAATATATTCTTGTTGGTTCTACAGCTGTAGGGGTTGATAATGGTGATATTTATATCTATAATCCTGGCTTAGTAACTGGTTCAATAGGTAGCGAAACTGTCCCTAGTACACCTAGTTTTCTATGTACTAGTCAAACTGGTAGGGGAAAAATTACTAGTAGAACTCAGGAATTAGCGGGACCACAAGATATTAATGGTACAGGCAATCTGGGAGGATATACACCTTGTTACTATCAAGCACCCTCGGAAGGGATTTATGATGTAGTTATTCTTGGTCCACGGGGGTTTAATGGTAGCGGAGATGGTGGTGGAAACAGCTTACCTGCGGATATCGCATTGACTGATGCTAATAACTTTAACAGTAATCAGCGTACTAGTGTGGCAGCTTGGGATGTAACTGTTCGCAGTAGTACCAGTTCAACCACAGATTTAAACGGACGTTTATTTTCTTATTATTTAGCATTATTTACAGCAGATAATGGCAGACCAGTCTATTCAACTGTTTATCCTGTCACCACAGACGGTTATAGATATAGAACAGAAATTAGAGGTTTAGACCCCAATGGTTTTGTTCTTTATGGTAACGAAGCTGGTTTTTTTGATAGTGATGGTATCTCCACTCTATACCGTAACGTTGTTGGTACTAACGGTAACGTATCTAACATCCAAGGTGGTGCATCCTTAGCACGTCCGCAATTTCCCACATTTTTTAATCTGCTTGATCCTAATGCTTTAGCTTTTATTAATCGTTATGACCGCTTTGGGACTTTCCAGGGTGTGGGTATTAATTCTACCCCAGTTCCTCCCATTGTAGGTAGTGCTAGTTTTGTAGGTAATTTATCTGGTAACAACAGTAAAGTCGGTAATGGTGGTACTTTTAGCTTCAATAGCACTGTTACAGGGTCATACGAAATTGTCATCAAAGGTAGTGGTAGCGCAGATTTTGACCCGAAAAACCCCATAAACAGAGTTATTAGGGGTTATATGAACTCATCTGGTACACAAACTACCACTTGGGATGGTAGAGATAATGCTGGTAATTTCTTTCCTGTGGGGACAAATTATCAATTCGCTATCAGAATCAATGCTGGGGAATATCACTTTCCGGTATTAGATGCAGAAAATAATTTCTACGGTGGACCAACAGTCACTTTACTTAATCCTCCTGCTTCATACCCTGCTGACTTACCTGGTTTTGGTCTCACCACAGGTTTTTATGATGACCGTGTATATAGAACTAAAAATGGTACTATCGTCCATACAGGGGCAACACAAGCTGATATTGATAATAATAATCCTCTTTGCGGTGTGGGCGCACCCACTATTACATTCAGTAATCAAATTACAGGATTTGACACTAGCACCAATCAGCGCGCCTTTGGGCAAAGTGGTAACTTAGGTAACGCCAATACTGTATGTAATGGCTCGTTTGGGGACACCAAAGGTTTAGATCAATGGACATTCTTTCCCAGTGTTGCGGCTAATAATTTTCTCAATATTGTTAGTCCTGATTTAACAATTAGTAAAACCCATACACCAACTGATTTTGTTAAGGGTGGTACAGGTACTTATGTAATCACAGTTCCTAACTCTGGGGGTGACGCTACTAATGGTACTCAAGTGACAGTAACAGATACTCTACCCACTGGCATTATTCCCACAGCCGCTTCAGGTACAGGATGGAATTGTATAATTTCAGGACAAACCGTAACTTGCACTCGCAGCGATGTTTTAGCCGCAGGTAGTAGTTATCCTAATATCAGCATTAATGTGTCTATTGATGCCGATATTACGGCTACTACTGTGACAAATACTGCAACTGTATCTGGTGGTGGTGATGGCGATAATACTAATAATACTAGCCCCCCTGATGTTGCTAATATTATTTCTTCAAGTTCAACCTCTAATCTCATTCTAGTCAAACGTATTACTCGGATTAACAACCAAGATTACGATAATACTATCAATGGACGTAGTGATGTCAGTCCCGATGATGATCAATATGTAGCTACGCCACGGGATATTGATGATGATGATGCCAAATGGCCGAATGGTTATTTACAGGGTTTAATTCATACTGATATTGTCAAGCCAGGAGATGAATTAGAGTACACTATCTATTTCTTGTCTAATGGTGAAAATAATGCGGTAAATGTGAAATTGTGTGATTTAGTGCCTAGTAATGTCACCTTTCTCCCTGCTGCTTTTAATAATCAAACGCCCAATGATAGTGGTTTAGCTGGGGCTGATCAAGGGATTGCAATGGCAGTGGGTTCTACTGAACCTACAGTATATTTTAGTAATGTAGCAGATAGCGATCGCGGCACTTTTTACCCAGCCAATGACCCCAATACACCCAACTTCTGCTCTAGTAGCAACACCAATGGGGCTATAGTTGTAGAAATCACCCGCACTCTGATTTTACCCGTGCTACCCTTTGCAACTGGTAGCGGTACACCTCCAGAATCTTACGGCTTTGTACGCTTTAGAGCTAAAGTAAAGTAAAAGTTGGGCATTAGTTTTCCCTGTCACCTGTCACCTGTTACCTGTCACCTCTAGCCTAACCACCGCTAACGGGTGGAATTAACACCACTTCATCACCATTTTTTAAGACTGTATCGGGTTCGACAAAAATCAAATTAATCCCAAAGCGGGTAACATCGCGCCATTGGCTGAGTTTTGGGTGTTCGGTAATCAGGCGATCGCACACTGCGCTAACAGGTGTACCATAAGGAAAATCTAACACTAGCTCTGGTACTCCATAGGTTTCTTGATAGACAGCAAATAATTTGACGGTGATGGTGATGGCAGAATTGCACATATAATTTTATCGTCCGGGGTTTTACGGTACGAGCCTTGTTAAGGACGTAGACTAGATTGACAAGGTTTCTAACGTTTGGGCGATTATTTGAGGTTTACTGTTGACTATCACTAACAAAAACCCTAACTTTTTGTTTTAACGGTCGTTATATACACTTTATTTAAAATTTATTTAATTTTTGAGCAAAATGCAACCCGAATTCAACTTTTTTCAGCATTGGTATCCAGTATCACCCATTGAAGATATCGATCCTCAACGACCAACTCCTATAACACTGTTAGGGTTGCGTCTAGTCATCTGGAAGCCTCAATCTTCGGAAACTTACCGAGTATTTTTAGATCAATGTCCCCACCGTCTTGCACCTTTAAGTGAAGGACGAGTTGACGACAAGACAGGGAATTTGATGTGTAGTTATCACGGTTGGCAATTTGATACTCAAGGGGTTTGTACTCACATTCCCCAAGCTGAGAATCCAGAAATTGTGACTAAGAATCAAGATAATTTTTGTGTTACGACTTTACCAGTTCGGCAAGCGAATGATTTACTCTGGGTCTGGCCGGATGCTAAATCAACAGAATTAGCTGATCAAACACCTTTACCTTTGTCACCTCAGATAGATGCTAGTAAAGGTTTTGTTTGGAGTTCTTTTGTCCGTGATTTGGCATATGATTGGCAAACTTTAGTAGAAAATGTCGCCGATCCTAGTCATGTGCCTTTTTCTCATCATGGCGTGCAGGGTAGGCGAGAACAAGCAAAACCAATTCCTATCGACATTGTGCAATCTACACCAGATTTGATTGAAGTCAATGTGAGTAGAAACTTGAAAAGCACAATTATTTTCGAGCCACCTTGTCGTTTAGAGTATGCTATCAGTTTCGGTGATGCTGGAAAACAAGTAGGATTGATTACTTACTGTATTCCTGTATCTCCCGGTAAATCTCGAATCGTGGCACAATTTAGCCGTAATTTTGCCAAAAAACTCCATCGTTTTACACCCCGTTGGTGGGATCACATCAACAACCGTAATCCTGTTTTAGATGGAGATATGGTTCTATTACTTCAACAAGAACAGATTCTCCAACAAAAACAATTAACGGAAAGCTGGAAAACAGCCTACCAAATGCCTACTAGTGCAGACCGTTTAGTAATTGAGTTTCGTAGATGGTTTGATAAGTATTGTCAGGGAAAATTACCTTGGGCAGAAGTTGGTATCAATGTTGCAGAAAGCTCAACCATCAATGCCGATCGCGCTGTGGTATTAGATCGTTACAAACAACATACCCAGCATTGTAGTAGTTGCCGTAATGCTTTGAAGAATATTGAGCGATCGCAAATCATCCTCCTGGCATATTTTGCCATTACTGTGGCTGCGGCTGCCATCCTTCCAGACAGCCTCAGACTGAAGTTAGGTTTACCTCTAGTAATTAGCGGAGTTTTAGGTCTTGTTGCTTATGCTTGGCTAAAATTCTGGCTAACTCCAAAATTTTACTTTGTAGACTACATTCACGCGGAAAGGTGATAGGTGATAGGTGACAGGTGATAGGTGATAGGTGACAGCTAATGCCCAATGCCTATTGACTTTTTCTAAAAAATCTGATCTAACTTTTGGAAGTCGCGCTGTATTTCTTCCCATAAGGTTTTATTATGGGGGTCGGTTTTTAAGGCTTTTTTGAGATAAACTCTGGCTTTTAGTAGTTGGTTTTCATTAATCAGGGCGCGTCCCCAAATTTGATAGGCGATCGCCTGCCATTGTCTCACTTCTGCGTCTTTGGGTAAACGTGCGGCTAAGGCTTCTGCTAAGGCGATCGCTTGGGGAAATCTCCTCTCTCTCAAGAATCTTTGCAGTTGTTCGTATGTCTTCCACTTTAGCCGTTGTTCGATTTCTACAATGTTCGGCGGTTGGGTGGTCGGTGGTTTCTCAGTTGTTGCGGTGGCTGTAGTTGTTTTTTGTGGCTGGGTGGTTTTCGTCTCTTCGCGTTTAGATGTAGAAGTAGGCGACTGCTTTGTCTGTGGGTTTGTCTCCTCTGGTGGGACGACAGTCAATAAAAATCTGTATGCCTCAGTCAAGGCAATAAATTTATCCTGAGCTTTTTTATCACCGGGGTTGATATCCGGGTGATATTGATGCGCCAGTCGTCGGTAAGAGGCTTTAATATCGGTAAAAGAAGCTCCCGACCTTAAACCCAATAAACGGTAGCAATCTCCAAGATCCATTTTGATCTATTAGTGGTGAATATTCGGCTATCAGCTATGATCTGCCAACCGAAAGTTTTAATAATATTGAATAATCTTATATTTTATAGTTCATATTTGACAGATTTAGTTAAGTCTTGGGAATTAGTCCTCAACAGTTATCTGTGAAGAGTGAACAGTTATCAACTGACTGGTAACTGTTCACTCTTCACTCTTCACTGATTTTAACAAAGTATAGGGGTTTAAGTCCCCGGCTTCTATCAAGCCGCAAGTGTTGTGGCGGGGTTTAAATCCCCGTTACAACACGTAATTGCGTTAGCGGAGCGGGGCGGGAGCATCGTTGCGAATTGCGAATTGCGAATTGCGAATTGGTTTAAGTCTCCTCTGCTCCCTCAATCCTAAACGCGGTCTTCAATCACACGGTCAATTAAACCGTATTCTTTTGCCTCGTGGGCGGACATGAAAAAGTCCCGATCCATGTCTTTTTCAATCTTGGCTAGGGTTTGACCAGTATTGTCAGCATAAATTTGATTTAGCTGGTGACGAATTCGGATAATTTCTCTGGCTTCGATCTCGATATCGGTAGCTTGTCCACGAGTCCCGCCGGAGGGTTGGTGAATCATAATTCGGGAATGAGGTAATGCTAGGCGTTTACCTTTGCTACCAGTCGCCAACAAGAAAGAACCCATCGAAGCTGCTAAACCGACACAAATTGTTACTACCTCAGATTTGATGTACTGCATCGTGTCGTAAATTGCTAAACCTGCGGTGACAGATCCACCAGGGGAATTAATATACAGATAAATCGGTTTGGTTTGATCGTCAGAATCTAAATAGAGCAAATAAGCAACGATCGCATTAGCGATACCGTCATCTACTTCCTCTGTCAAAAAAATAATTCGCTCCCGAAATAGACGATCTTCGAGATCGATCCATTGCTCATAACTACTACCAGGGAGGCGATAAGGAACTTTGGGAATACCAATAGGCATAGGACAATTTGGGTAAAGACTAGAAGATAAAATTGTAGATTTTCGGTAAAGTTTGAGAGACCAGAGTCTAGGATTTAGATCAAGCCAGAATAGAATTTTCCAACTGTTTGGTACTTTCCAAAACCCGATCAATTAACCCGTATTCTTTGGCTTCCTGGGGAGTCATATAGAAAATACGTTCACTATCTTTCGCAATTTTTTGAGTTGATTGTCCCGTATTTTGGGAGAAAATATCAAGAATTACGGCTCTTTTCTTTAATACTTCTTCCGCATTAACTTGAATATCTGTTGCTTGGCCTTGCGTTCCGACCCGGAACTGAGTAAGTGCGATATTGGCGTGAGGTAAACTCACCCGTTTTCCTTTCGCTCCAGATGATAGAATCAAGGCTGCCATGCCAACTGCTTGACCGAAACAGATCGTGACAATTTCTGACTTGATATACTGCATTGTGTCATAAATTGCCAAACAAGCTTTAATTGACATCATTCCAGATGCTTCATTTATGCTGCCATCTAGGACAGGATCACCCAGGGAATTGATGTAAAGGTAGATTGGTTTGCTCTGATCCTCTGATTCTAGATACAGGATTGTAGAAATGAGGGAATTTGCCAAAGACGTAGTGAATGGCTGATTTAAGAAGAGAATTCGCTCCTGAGCCATGCGCTGACCAATAGTAACCCATTGCCAGGAATTACTAGCAGGAATGTTATAAGGAACGCGAAGTTCTGAATCAACAGGCATAGGGATAATAGGAAAAGATTAGGAATGATTAGAAGCAATTTAAGTCAGGACTGGTATAGCCTTGGGCAGATCCTTCATACTTTCTAGGACGATATCAATTAGCCCATACTCTTTCGCTTCTTGAGGAGTCAAATAGAACATCCGCTCAGTGTCTTTAGCAATTTTTTCAGGAGTCTGTCCACTATTCTTGGAGAAAATATCTAGGATAGTGGCCTTGTTTGCTAAAACTTCCTTCGCATAAATTTGAATATCTGTTGCTTGTCCCCGTGTACCACTGCGAGGTTGATTAAGTACAATGGTCGCATGAGGCAAACTAGCTCGATAGCCTTTAGTTCCGGCTGATAGAATCAGTGCGGCTGTGCCAATTGCCTGACCTATGCAAATTGTATGTACGGGGGTTTTGATATACTCTATGGTGTCGCAGATGGCAAACGCTTCCGTTTCATAGCCAATCGCATCCCCTGTATACCAGGATGTACCAGTTGAATTGATATAAAAGAAAATTGGCTTGTCTGGATTGTCAAATTTCAGATAGAGTAACTGAGCAATAATCAACTTTGTTACGTCAACCCCCATTTGACGTTTATATTCATCTGCTGAAACCAGGGGACTCCCCAGATAGACAATTCGCTCCTTCAGTAGTAGGGAGGCTAAATCTGGTGGTGGTGTTCTGTAGGAGCTGTCGCCGTAGTAAGGGGCTTGAACAGCCTTGACGGGGGAAGTTTCCATAGCAACTGATCGCCTGATATTGTGCCGTTAACTGTAATACATCCTAGCGCGATGCTCGCTATCTTCAAGTGCGGTTTTCTCGCTAATTAGCAAGACAGCTGGGCATCTGCCAATGGGTGGCTTCTAAGATATTCTGAATATATTATCTGACAATATATTAATGGATTGCTTTAATTAAGTTTTCCGTAGCACTAGTGTAATGATTTGAAGTTATTCAAGAATATGTAAGACAAGTTCCCTTACCCATGTTTGTTAATTATCCTGGAAATTTTGGGTTGTCAGTAACCCAGGCCTAAAGGGACTGAGCTTGTAAGAGAAATCAAGCAAGCTGTACTGACCCGTCTAAGTCAAAACTTGACTACGTTTTTTGAGTCACGACACCCTGGGATACGCAGCCAGTCCCCTGCTCTGTCGCTTGTGATTAAACAGTTCTAAGGTCACTGGAACAGTGTTGCAAGCCTAACAAGCTCTTAAAACATTGACTAGGCTAACTTTACTCCCGCAAGGGAAGGCTCTATTGAGCAAAACATTATGCGTACAGGGTGAAAAGTTTGATCGGTAATTGTCCCGTTGAAAGTGCATTACAACAGCACACCAAGCAGAGTAACCCCAAGGCGATAATGTTTCTAATTATTTAAGGCGGTTAAAACCGCACGAGTCGTTTTCCTCTCAGGTCTAAAGACCCGCTCGTTTCCAACTTACCGATTTTTTTTATGAAAGTTAATTTGCAGCCTACCCTCAATGATGCCAATCTGGACGCTAACCAAATCAGTAGTCAGCGTCAGTTGGCGATTTCCATTTCAGCCGGTGCAGAACCTCAAGATCGTACTGTTCCTCTGAATTTATGCTTAATTCTTGACCATAGCGGTTCGATGAATGGACGACCGCTAGAAATTGTCAAACAAGCGGCGAATCGTCTGGTGGATAGATTGAATGTGGGCGATCGCCTGAGTGTGGTAGCCTTCGATCACCGTGCTAAGGTCTTAATACCTAATCAAGTGATTGCAGACCCAGAACAAATCAAAAAACAAATCAACCGTCTCTCGGCGGATGGCGGTACAGCCATAGATGAAGGTTTGCGCTTGGGAATTGAGGAGTTAGCCAAGGGGAAGAAAGACACAATTTCCCAGGCGTTTTTGTTAACCGATGGGGAAAATGAACATGGTGATAATAATCGCTGTTTAAAATTTGCTCAGTTGGCTGCTGGTTATAACTTGACTCTAAATACTCTGGGGTTTGGCGACAACTGGAATCAAGATATTTTAGAAAAAATCGCTGATGCGGGTTTAGGTGCTTTATCTTATATTCAAAAACCAGACCAAGCGGTGGATGAGTTTGGCCGTTTGTTCACGCGGATTCAAACTGTAGGCTTGACTAATGCTTATCTTTTATTCTCCCTGATGCCCAATGTCAGGTTAGCAGAACTCAAACCCATTGCCCAAGTTGCCCCAGACACAATTGAGTTACCCTTGCAACAAGAAACTGATGGCCGCTTTGCTGTCCGCTTGGGAGATTTGATGAAGGATGTAGAAAGGGTAATTTTGGCGAATATTTATTTGGGACAGTTACCAGAAGGTAAACAACCCATAGCTAATGTGCAAGTCAGGTATGATAACCCGTTTCAAAATCAAGCCGGGATATTCACACCGAATATCCCCGTTTATGCCAATGTGGTTAAGGTCTACCAACCAGAAACCAATCCCCAGGTGCAACAATCGATTTTGGCTTTAGCTAAATATCGTCAAACCCAATTAGCAGAAGCCAAATTACAGCAAGGCGATCGCTCTGGTGCGGCTACTATGTTACAAACTGCGGCGAAAACTGCTCTGCAAATGGGTGATACAGGCGCGGCGACAGTTTTACAAACCTCAGCAACTCAACTCCAAGCTGGTCAAGATTTATCAGAAAGCGATCGCAAGAAAACTAGGATTGTCTCGAAAACTGTGTTGCAAGATACCCCTCCTCAATGAAAGTCCAATTGCTCTCAGCCTTAAGTGATCACAATATTGATGCGGCTCAACTCAATAGCCAGCGTCAATTGGCAATTTCCGTTTCTGCCATCGCCGAGCAGTTTGAGCATAATTTACCCCTAAATTTATGCTTAATTCTAGATCAAAGTGGTTCTATGCACGGTCAGCCTCTGAAAACAGTGATTCAGGCTGTAGAGCGATTATTAGATAGACTAGAGCCTGGCGATCGCATTTCTGTTGTCGCTTTTGCGGGTTCTGCTACGGTCATTATCCCTAACCAACTAGTTCTCAACCCCGAAAATATCAAATCTCAAATTAGAAAGAAACTAGCCGCTAGTGGTGGTACGTCGATTTCTGAGGGTTTGCAGCTGGGAATTACAGAATTAATGAAGGGGACAAGAGGTGCTGTTTCCCAAGCGTTTCTCCTAACCGATGGTCATGGTGAAAGCAGTCTGAAAATTTGGAAGTGGGAATTTGGTACTGATGACGGTAAGCTGTGTCTGGAACTCGCTAAAAAAGCCGCAAAAATCAACCTGACTATCAACACTCTGGGATTTGGTAATAACTGGAATCACGATTTACTCGAAAAAATTGCTGATGCTGGTGGCGGGACTCTCTCCCATATTGAGCGACCAGAACAAGCCACTCATCAATTTAATCGCCTATTTACGCGGGTGCAGTCGGTGGGGTTAACCAACGCTTACCTGCTGCTGTCTCTGACACCCCATGTCAGATTAGCAGAACTCAAACCCATTGCCCAAATTTCCCCAGATATTATTGAGTTACCCGTAGAAACAAATGATGGTAGTTTTGCTGTGCGTTTGGGAGATTTAATGAAAGACGTGGAACGGGTGGTTTTGGCTAATTTGTACTTAGGCAAGTTACCCCCAGGAGAACAGGTAATTGGTAACATACAGATCCGCTACGATGACCCATCTTTGGAGCAAGAGGGGTTACTGTCGCCTATTTGTCCAGTGTATGCCAACGTTTTAGAGGTATATCAACCAGATTTCAATTCCCAAGTGCATCAGTCGATTTTGGCTTTAGCTAAATATCGCCAAACTCAGTTAGCTGAGACTAAATTACAACAAGGCGATCGCTCTGGTGCGGCGACAATGTTACAAACTGCTGCTAAAACTGCTTTACAAATCGGTGATCAGAACGCAGCCACGGTTTTACAAACTTCCGCTACCCGCCTACAATCTGGGCAAGAACTCTCAGATGCAGACCTCAAGAAAACTCGCATTGCCTCCAAAACAATTTTACAGAGTTCTTGAACCCATGAAAACTACTGGCATTCATCACATAGCTATTATTTGTTCAGACTACGAACGCTCAAAGAAATTTTATGTAAATGTTCTAGGTTTCGCAATTATTCAAGAGACTTTTCGTGCTGCCAGAAATTCCTATAAATTAGATTTGCAGATTAACGAAACTACCCAAATAGAATTATTTTCTTTTCCTAACCCTCCCCAAAGAGTCGGTAATCCAGAGGCTTGTGGTTTAAGACATTTAGCTTTTGCTGTTGAGGATATAGAAGAGACTGTTGATTATTTAAAATTGCATGATCTAGAAGTAGAAAATATCAGAGTTGATGAGATTACAGGCAGAAAATTTACATTCTTTAAAGACCCTGATAACTTGCCTTTAGAAATTTATGAGTATTCATCAGGACTTACGCACAGAGGTTATTTGTGAAGAAGGGGTGTAAGGGTATGAGGGTGTAGGGGTGTAAGGGTTTTGAACACCTACACCCCCACACCCCTATACCCCTATACCCTCGCCCAAACCCTTGATTCTTCGTATCACTGCGTAAGTCCTATTCATAACAAAAAACCCCAGCCTTGCAACTGGGGTGATTTAGAGAAGTCCGAATGAAGATGAGAAAGTTAAACCGAAGTTAAAAATTTTAGCTAACGCCCAAAGCAACCAAAACTAAAGTAGTAACAAGCAATGTAGCGTATGCGGCTTGCAATGCGTAGCTGCGTTGTTGCTCTTTGTTGGGGTAAGCAGCGTAGTACATTTTAGGTTCGTTTGCGTAGTTATTAAGGATGCCGTTTTCGTTAATGGTGGTATACATAATTTTTTCTGTGTTTTATTAACTTATGTAAATAAATTTAACAAAATTGTTACGAAGTGTCAACCTGGCTTGACAATAAAAGGCTGATGACGTTAATAAATATTACTTATCAAGGAGAGGTATCAAAAAATGATTGGCAATGATACTGCGAGAATATCCTTGAAAAATGAACTATTGCAGCGAATAGAAGTCTTAGATTTACAGCAAGCCTTGTTTCCCTCATCAGAACCCAAGATTGATGAAATAGTGCAGAAATTAGAGAATATCAATCCCATCGCCAATCCCCTGAGTGTAAATCACCGGGCTGATTTAACTGGTAACTGGCAGTTGGTGTATGCTTCTCGCGGAACTGTTGTTACTCGTCCCTTGGCATCAATTACAGATGTTTGGGGAGGAATCAAAATCACTGGAGTTTGGCAAAGCTTAGTTACAGGCGATAACGGGAAAATTTCTGCTACTAATAGTGCTGAGTTTGAATTACCCCTATTAGGAAACTGGCAGCTGTCGGCTGATGGAGTTTGGACTTGGGGTGATGATGAGCAGGTAGCAAAGGTGAGTTTTTATTCCTTTGCTGTGCAAGCTATCAAACCCTTGGGGATATCTGGCTGGAGTTTACCGCTATTGAAAATCCCGGTATTAGAATTTTTGCGAAAAGAGGCTGTATGGATAACCTCATATTTAGATGAAGAAATCAGGGTGGGGAGAGGTGCGACGAGTAATCTGTTTGTCTTTCGTCGTGAGTAAGTTTATTACCAATACATGGCACTTCTTAACCTGCGGCTAGCTTTCATCCCCGCCTTGAAAGGACGGGGTTCTCAGCATATTTCCTATAGAAGCGATCGCTAATCATTCTACAGTTGTTAGTCAACAGCCGCCGCAAAGCGCGTAGCTAAGTTGATAATGTCTTGTTTGCGAGCAATTTGGTTATACCATTGTTGGGGTATACCTTCCACCCCATAATAAATACCAGCTAAACCCCCTGTCACCGCCGCCGTTGTATCGGTATGTCTTCCTAAGTTGACAGCTTTTAGTACCGCCTCTGCATAAGTGGAACTATTTAACAAGCACCAGAGGGAGGCTTCTAGTGTATCAATTACATAGCCACCAGAATTAATCTCTGCTATTGGTAACTTGGCAATTTCACCCCGGAAGATGCGCTGAAAATAAGGCATTTCTGGAAGATATTCATCTGCTGCATAAACCGTTTGGATGTTTTCTAATCCTTTTAAATAGGCTGTTTGGGGATTAGCACCTTTGAGCAGTTCCACGGCAATACTAATATAAATACCGCAGGCCATTTGCGATCGCAGATGAGCATGGGTAATACTAGAAACTTGATGTACTCTGGTAATCAACTCCTGTAAAGCTAAACTTCGATGACAGTAAGCCATTGGTAAAATTCTCATCAAAGAACCATTACCATTGCTCATTTCACTAGTTCCCCCAGCCTCCAGAGGTGGAACTCCCTGCTTGAGACGCATAATCACGGCGTAAGTGCTTTCACCAATACCAAAGACTTCGCCACGGGGTGTCCAGTAAGCTGCTCTATACCAACGGCAAAAAGAATCTGCGATCGCATCTATAGAATAGCCCCTACACAGACTCTCCGCTAAACAAAATGTCAGTGAACTATCATCAGACCATGTTCCTGGGGGTTGATTCCATGTCCCATAACCCAGCATCTTTGTGACTGGAGATTGAGCTAAGTCAGCGCGGCTAGTGAACTCCACCGGCACACCCAACGCATCACCGACACACAAACCCATCAAACCAGATAACGTTTTTGTAGCGGTTAGCATTTATTAAATCTCCATGCAAACTACTCAAAATTAACTTTATAGATTTCCTGTAGAGATGATTGAAGTAACTGCTACAGCTTATTTATTCTTTCTATATAAATAATCAAAAAACAGGATTGAATGAATCAATTCAAAATTCAAAATTCAAAATTAAATACAGCCACCCACATTCGCGCAGCGTCCCGCAGGGAACGGATAGAAGTACGGGTTTAAACCTAATTTTTTCCTGTCAACCTGTTTTTCCCTTCAGCTTGTGCCAGTTTTAAAAGTGCATATTACCTATTTTTAATACAGAAATTCGTAAAAATGTCTGGAACATATTTGACATATCTTTCGACTTTAAAAATAAATGTAAGAAATAAACAATTTGCTCAAGATTATGAAAAATATACTCAAGTCTCTAGTGACAATCTCTGCATTGTCTTCCGTAATTATGACCGCTTTTGTAATTAATTCTGGTCAAGCTGCGGCTGAAACTAAAAAAGGTACTGATGCTAGTTATGTCGGTGCTGGTGTCGCCGCAGGTGTTACCGAAGGTGGACAAACTAACGATGCTCCTAACTTTGGCGGTAATCTTACAGGACGCGTCAAACTAGGCAATACACCATTCTCAGCACGCGGTAACGTACTTTGGAATGATAAAACGAGTGCAATTATTCCAGAACTTTCCTTTGATGTACCTATTGCTAATCGCACTAATGCCTTTGTAACTGGTGGTTATTCCTTCGTAGAAAAAAATGGCTCACCTACTCCCTTGGGAAATAGAGATGCTGTTGTCGTAGGTGCGGGGATTGAATCTGAAGTGGCTAACAACTTCCTGGTTTACACCAACGCCAAAGTAGGATTGCGTGCTTACCAAAATAGCCCCGCGTCTGCTGTCAGTATTAATGGTGGGATTGGTTATCGGTTTAGATAGGGGACTGGGGATAGGGGACAGGTGACAGGTGACTGGGGACTGGGGACTGGGGACAGGTGATAGGGGACAGGTGACAGGGGACAGGGGACAGGGGAGCAGAGGAAGGTAGACAAGGTAGAATTTTGAACAAAAATGTTGAGCGCAGTCCCTACCTAAACTGCGTTATAGGTAGGGTAAGCGAAACCCAAGGTACATGGTAAAATACAGTTGGTACGGTAAAAGGCAAAGCCTGGAGACACGACCATTTTTATATTAGTAATTACTAGTTTTGTTGCTATTATTACTAATTTTTTACTAGAGTGTCCGTAGGCAAAAGTTCCAACGACACACTGAGAACGCCAGTTTTTCTGGTAACGCTATTTTTAGCGAATGAATCACCATCTATAATCTTTGATTTAGATGGGGTGCGTTCAACACTTTTTGCGGTAGTATATATTTAACTCAGCACTAAAAACTCAGAAACGTCAAAAGCTGGTTTGATGAAGTGTTTAATCACTGAATAAAGCCAGCTTTTTGTCGTGCTAAGATAGAGATATTCTGCACATTTCCGACCGGATTACCGGGAATAGCCAGACGCAGCAATGCTGCTAACTTGCTAATTCGGCAATTACTGATGCCTTATTGAGAATACTATAGAACTCTGATGGTTAAATCTGCTCCTTCCCCGATCGCCAGCCGCAAGCCTTCCAAAGTTGAAGGGTTGAAAGAAAATAGTAATTTTTTACGTGAACCTGTAGCAACGCAGATACTTGAGGATACTACTCATTTTAGCGAAGACGCAGTACAAATCCTCAAGTTTCACGGTTCTTATCAACAGGATAACCGCGATAACCGCGTTAAGGGACAGGAGAAAGATTACCAGTTCATGCTGCGGACTAAAAACCCTGGTGGGTTAGTACCGCCGGAACTGTACTTGGCTTTAGATAAGTTAGCTGATGAATATGGCAACAATACTTTGCGGGCAACGACTCGTCAAGGTTTCCAACTGCACGGTATTTTAAAGAAGAATCTGAAAGCAGCGATCGCTACAATAGTTAAAAATCTCGGTTCAACTTTGGGTGCTTGTGGTGACATTAACCGCAACGTCATGGCCCCGCCAGTTCCATTTAAGAATCGCCCTGAATATCAGTATGCTTGGGAATACGCCCAAAATATTGCTGACTTACTCTCACCCCAAACTGGTGCTTATTACGAAATCTGGTTAGATGGAGAAAAAGCCATCAGTGCAGAGGAAAGTCCAGAGGTCAAAGCCGCCAGAAACAGTAATGGCAATGGTACAATTATTCATGGCACAGAAGAACCTATCTACGGCACATATTATATGCCGCGTAAGTTCAAGGTGAGTGTGACAGTACCGGGAGATAATTCGATTGATTTATATTCCCAAGACCTGACTTTAGTAGTCATTACTGACCCCCAAGGCGACCTCCAAGGATTTAATATCTTTGCTGGTGGTGGCTTAGGTAGAACCCACAACAAAGAAGAAACCTTCGCCAGAATTGCCGACCCCATTGGCTATATTGATAAAGCCGATGTGTATAATGCAGTGAAAGCGATTGTGGCTACACAGAGAGATTATGGCGATCGCACTGACCGCAGACACGCTAGGTTAAAATACTTAATCAATGATTGGGGTGTAGATAAATTCCGCGCCAAGGTCGAAGAATATTTTGGCAAACCCCTCGCACCTTTCCAGGAATTACCAGAGTTTAAATATCATGATTTCTTGGGTTGGCAAGAACAAGGCGATGGCAAACTATTTTTAGGCATTTCCATTGATAACGGTCGAGTGAAGGACGAAGGCTCGTTTCAACTGAAAACCGCGCTACGGGAAATTGTCGAGCAATTTAACTTACCCATCCGCCTCACAGCTAACCAAAACCTGATTTTTTACGAAATTGACCCAGAAAACAAACCCGCAATTCAAGCAATTCTCGACCGTTGCGGCATAGTTTCCGACCCCAACACCATCGAACCTCTAGTCCGTTATGCGATGGCTTGTCCCGCTTTACCTACTTGTGGTTTGGCTATCACCGAGTCAGAACGAGCAATCCCAGGAATTTTAGACCGGATTCGCGCCCTCTTAGATAAACTTGGTTTACAAAATGAGCATTTTGTGGTAAGGATGACAGGTTGCCCCAATGGTTGCGCCCGTCCTTATATGGCGGAGTTAGGTTTTGTGGGTAGTGCGCCGGAAAGTTATCAAGTTTGGTTAGGTGGTTCACCTAATCAGATACGCCTAGCCCAGCCTTATGTAGAACGCTTGCACGATAATGACATAGAAAGCTTCCTAGAGCCGATTTTTGTTTACTTTAAAAAGTCTCGCACACCTGGAGAAAGCTTTGGGGATTTTTGCGATCGCGTCGGCTTTGATGCTATTCGTGAATTTACCGCCCAGTATGAGCCAGAAGCAGAATCAGTTACCGCTAAGTCTCGCAAGTCACGGTATCGCGTCAGCCTGCATGATGACCTGTACAGCAAAGTTAAAGCCACAGCTACCAGCCAAGGTAGATCAATGACTGAGTTAGTTAAAGAGGCGTTGGAAACTTACTTCCAAACTCTTTAATAAGCATTTTAGTGCTGACCAGCAAAGACAGGAAAGGGGGAAATTTTATCATTCCCCCTTCATCTCCGTGTTGACCCACCTAAAATTGATTTATCAATAAGAGAAAAATATTTAAGCAAATTTGACTTAATTACTGGGGTTCTTCCAGTTTCTTAAAATGAAAGCCGCCGACTTCAACACTTCCACAATCTTTGCTACTACCTTTAACTACTCGGACTAAAACTGGTTTAGCATCCTTCCTTTCACCATCAATGAATTTGAGTTCATTTCCTGAAGTTTCATTAGCTGGTAAATGAACAGATTTTAGCTTTTCAATTACATCTTTTCGCTGTTCATGTACATTCTTGTTAGATAGATCAGATTTTGATATGGCTGCAATAAAAGCCTTAGTTGCATCATAACTAGAAGCTGTTTGCCAGCTAACTTTATCTTCCCATCTTTCGCAAGCTTTCTGTGCAAATTTTTGCGAGTTTTGTTCTTCAGGCGACCAGGAAACTGGCAGTATTAGACCTTCAACATACTTTTTACCTAGTCTCAAGGTTTCTGAATTATAGAAAGTTCCTCCTCCTAAAAACATTACATCCTTTGATATGTATGGCAAACCTTCTTTAGCACGCAACATTTCAATTACAGCAGAAATTAATTCTGTATTTGGAAAAAAAACAAACGCATCGGGATGATTCTTATCAATGAGATCACTTCTAAATTTTTCTGGTGAATTCTGTTGTTGATCACTCAAATCTACAGAAGACTTCACTTCTCCTCCTTTGTGCTTAAAAAAAGTTGCAAAATTTTCCTTTATATCATCACTGTAAGCATCTTTAGATTTATAGTAAATAACAACTTGCTTAATCTTATTCTTGATAGCATAGTCTGCTAAGTGTTCAGCAGTGCTTTTATTGGAATAGATTGTCCTGAAAAAAACCTTACTGCGTAATTCATTACTAGCACTGCTGGAAGATATCATTGCTAATTCTGCCTTTTCATATTCAGAAAGTGCAGATTTACTAGCGTTGCTAGCATTGTGACCAATCACTGCTAATACATTTGAGTCTTTAATTAATTCTTTAGCCACTTTTTGAGCTAGGACTGGATCATTACTATCATTGGCTATAACAACATTCAAAAGTCTATCTTGGGGTTGAGCATTTTCGTTAAACTCATTCTGGGCTAACGCGACTCCTCTCAATATGGATATAGCAGATTCTTTTCTCGCATATATAGGTACAACTACAGCTATAGTTAAAGGCTTGATATTATGTTGATTTTGTTTTTCATAGGCTAAAGCATTATTGTAATAAATTTCTGCTTCAGGATCATTACGATCTACATTTTTAGATTTTTGGAAAAGCTCTCTTGCTTTTGAATAGTTACCTTGCTTAAAAGCTACAACACCCTGTTTTTGAAAAAAATTTCCATCACCAGAAAAGAAAGTTCTTTCTCCTTGGCTAAAGAGTTCTGGCTCTAAAATATATGGTACATGGAACACCTCTGATTGAATTGTTTTTTGTAGTTGGAATCCACTTATTCCAGCAATAATTATCATGCTAAAAGTTATTCCTGCGAGTAAGCGTTGAAAATGTTCTTTTTTTTGAATTTTAATCCCTAAATTAGCTATTTTTAATTCTTGGCTGGCATTAATAAACTGATAATCTTCAATATTTAAAATTTTACCATCGCACCATACAATGGCTTTTTGTAAATCTTGACCTTGCAATAGCCAGGATTTATCTTGACGATTAGAAGACAACCATCCTAATAATTCTTCTTCATAGGGTTTCATATCTGCTAACATTTCAGTAACCCATCCAGCATCAAATACTTCTTTGTAAATAAGGTTATAAACCTTTAAATTACCATTTTTTTCTTCTAATAAACCAGAGAGAATTAATTCTCTTTGCTCCAAACTGTCATTAACTGGTAATTCTTTTTCCTGAAGAACTTGAAGATAAAATTTAAGCAGCTTAACCAGAGATACTTGACTATTGATAATTCTATTACGAATAGTTCTTAAATGTTGAGGTTCATCCTGGTATTCCCAATTTTCAATTATTCGTGATTTTACAAATACCTCTATCCATTTAGGAATTATTTTTTCATCACTAGGTACTATATTTGCATCCTCTGCAATTATTTTGCATATTTTTTGGGTTAAAAATGGTTGTCCACTAGTCCATATCAGCACTTCTCTAACAATATATTCAGCAATTAGGGGGTCATTTACTTTACTTTCCAACCCTTTTGCTAAAGGTTGAGACTCTTGTAATGAAAAACCATTTAATTGAATTGCTTCGCCAATATTAAAAGGTGTACGTTGAGTATCTTGAATCAATTGTGAGGGTGTAGCTACTCCTAGCAATGCAAAGGTAATGCGTTCATAAATGGGGTTATTAGCACGCTGATTATAGCAATGTCGAATAAAAGCAAAAAAATCATCAGTTGGAAAATCTAAGCTGAGAACAGTATCTATTTCATCTATAAAAATAACTATATTTTTATTAATTTTTAGTAATAATTTTTTCTCAAAGAAATCACTTAAATGATGCAACGGAGTTGCAGTTGATAATTGCTCTGGTTTTAAATTGAAAGTATCTGCCAGATTTTTGACTAAAGAATTATACCATTGTAATTGAGTCACGCCTCTAGTCCCAAATTTATCGAGGCTGATTACTACACATATAAAATTTTCTTCTGCTAATTTTTTACTTACTCTTACTTGTAAGCTAGACTTTCCCATCTGCCTAGAGTTAAATACATAGCAGAAATTTCCACTTTTCAGTTCTTTGTATAGGTTTTTATCTGCTTGTCGCTCTATATAACTAGGAGTATCAGGCTTTAAAGTTCCACCTACTTGATAATATGTTTGTGCTTTATTCATTGTTAGTTATTTACCCTATATTGCAAGTAATCACTAAAGAAAAGCTCGAAAATATAGTCGATATAATTCACAACGCGGCTTGGCAAAATTCCCGTGTAAATTGACTAATCCCAAGCGTTGCAAAGACCTAGAAATTCTCGGATGTAACCGAACTGGATTGTTTTCATCCGCAGATATAACCTGAATAAATGCCATTCTTAACTCTGGACTATTTTCGAGTGTTTCCAAGAGTTCTTGTAGATGATCTCTGTATGCTCCTGATAAGGTGGATGCTTCTGCTAAAAATTTATCAAGGTTCTTTTTCTTCGATTTAATATTATTAATAGCAGTTCGTAAAAGATAGGGATGTCCTCCTACCATAGCCATAAGTTTATCTACTTGATTCGTATTCCATTTGAGTCCATATAACTTGACTAAACATTGCACCTGTTTCTGGTTAAATTCTGGTAAATCAACTATCAATCCCACATTGGCAAGAGGTGAACTATTGATATCTAGTGAAGCATAAACTTCTGTAGAATGAACAATTATTAAACGAAGTCTTTCCCAAATCCTATTATTAGGATCGCCGCGCCTTGCCATATCATAAAAACTTCTGAGAAGGCTACAAAAGTCTTGAGAAATTTCATTGTGTTCAAAAATTAAATCAACATCATTTAGAGCTAGCACTAACTCATTAGTCGTATTTGGCAACAGGTATTTTTTAAAATATTCGCTACTGTTATAAATAGGAGTCACTCGGTTGTCCCAATATTCATGTACCTGATTGGTTAAACCTAGCTCTTTGCTAACAGCAGCACAAAATGACTGGAGAAATTTCTCCATATCAGTTGCTAATTGGCGATCTATTAACCCTCTGCAACTCAATGTTACGGTTTGATAGTTATTCGCTCTCGCATAGGTAAGAATCCTATTCATTAAAGATGTTTTACCCATCTTATCTGGTGCTTTAATCCGTATTAAAGCACCCTGTTGTCTAATCTCTTCATAACATTGCTGTTCGATGGGAGGGCGTTCTACATAAAAACCATCAGGAGATTGCTGGACTGTTTTTTGATAGAGAACTGGAGTTAGTTCTTCGGGAATACCTTCTAGTCCAATCTCCGCACACCCAAATTTAAAAGCCTTTTCAGGGGAATGATTTGCTCCTAATGCTTTGTAAAAACCCACAGCAAAAGCGATCGCAGCTTGATCGCCAATAGCAGTGTTCATACCAATGACAAAAGGGATATACTTAGCAATAGCCTCCGCCTGAGTGACGGAATAACAAGCATTCAGAAGTACACACTGGACTTGATCGGCTACTAATTCAAACAATGCAGCTAAAGCTTGCGGTTTGACTGACTGAACTTTACCCAAACCATCCTCAAAGCAAAGCTCACCTGTACTTGCGCCATGTCCTGAAAAATGCACAATATGAGGCTCAAATTTCAGTAATTCCTGGCTAACATCTCCAGAACGTGCAGATAATACGTACTCTAGCTGAAATCTTTCTCGATGCTGGCTTTGTTGTAACTTTTGCTTGATTTCTCGCAACTCTTGTCCTAAACGCAGTTTAGCCGTATCAGTAGGTTCAGCAGTTAAAAACAAAATTCTAATCTGGCTATCGTTGGTGTAGGTCATCGATATCTGTTCTTAAAGCTCCATTAATTACCTCTTAGGTCTGTTTTAGCATACTTACGAGAAACTACGGAAGTGATTCCACCTAATTTTAATGTTTTATAAGATATATCGCCCAAAAGCCATCTAGACGGGAAACAAATCATTTCTAATCCCACAGCGCAGAAATATCCATGTCTCAACTACAACGAATTGCGATCGCACCTTCCCAACTCCAAGAACATCAAATTTTACTCACACCACCACAACAACATTACTTAAAGCGGGTGTTGCGTTTGGGTGAGGGTGAGCAATTTATTGCTATGGATGGACTGGGTAAATGGTGGTTAGCTCAGATAACTGGAGAACACGCAAAGGTCTTAGAATCGCTAATTGTTGAGACTGAGTTACCTGTAGCCATTACTTTAATGATGGCTTTACCCAAAGGTAGCGGTTTTGATGAAGTGGTGCGGAGTTGTACTGAGTTAGGTGTAGCTTGTATTGCTCCAGTGTTGAGCGATCGCACTTTACTAAATCCCAGTCCGCAAAAGCTGGAACGTTGGCGGCGTATTGCAGCCGAAGCCGCAGAACAATCAGAGCGTGCTTTTGTCCCAACAATTTTAGAACCTGTAACATTTAAAGATGCTGTAACTAATAGCACAGCTAGTCACCGCTATATTTGTGAAGCGCGTGGTGAGTATAGCCATCTTCAGAGCGTAATTACCAAGATTGCGGGAGATGTTGTCATAGCTACTGGCCCGGAAGGAGGATGGACAGATAGAGAAATTGAGGAAGCGATCGCCGCAGAGTTTCAACCAGTATCTTTAGGTCGTCGTATCTTACGGGCAGTAACAGCACCTATAGTAGCATTATCCCTAATTTCCGCAGCGTGTGAAGTATAAATGTAGGTGACAGGGGACAGGGGACAGGGGACAGGGAAGAAGAATATTGCACTGTAACAGACTACATCTGAATTTCTTAATTTTGCCATGATTGAGCAAGTAGCGATCGCCTTTGAGCATAATTTACTAGACTGGCTGACTCAGTATCTACCACAAGTCAAACATTACTCAGACTTTACACCCTTTGCACAGACAGTCCTAGAGCAAACAGAAATGCTGGGTAAAATTCAGTCTCACATTCACCTGTTTCGCAGAGAGAAGACCTATTGGGACCCAGCATTTCATTTATATAGCGGATTGATATTTAACAAAGACACGGCAAAAAACTATTAGTCATTGGTAATTAGTTCTTTTCCCTGTCACCTGTCACCTATCACCTATCACCTATCACCTTCAATACTTAACCAGGAGTTTTAACTTGACGCGCCATATCTAGATAAGTATTCATATTCGCGCCTGGACGACGACGACCATTTGAGCCACTAACGGAGGGAGTTAGGTACTTAGGTGCAAATGTAGTTTCAGTAGGTGTAGCGGGTTTAGTGCTAGCGGCTGGTGCTGGTACTGGTTCAGTTGGAGCAGCCTTACCATTCTGAGAAGCTTCTTTCTTAGCTGCTTTCACAGGAGATGGTTCTGGCTGTGGTGCTGTGGCTACTTTTGCTTTCGTACCGTTAGATGTTTCTGCTGCTGGTTTAGCCTCAACAACTGGTGCTGAACCTGTACCAGTTTCTTCTAGTTGTAAGTAGTAACCACCATTTTTCTTGCCAGGTAACAGCCCGGTAATGAAACTTACGATGCCAGCGATTAGATTTTTGATAAAACCGAACATGGGATATTTCTCCTGAATTCTATACGTAATTCTGTAAAATTTGACCGCAATATTAATAATTACGTCACAATGCTACGTTTTGTGATGGTCAGCTATTCATGATCCAACTTGATTGACTTTGTTTCAATCAGGCTTAGAGCGAGAGTTACAAGAGTCTCAAGTCTTATTTAGCAGCACTGTGCAATATGTAAACACTGAAGACTAATTATTAAATTTTACCCTAATCTAAAGCAAGATTCTGAAAGCTTGCTTTACAAAAATTAACATAAATTTATTTGATAGTTATCTATTGTCATCAGTAATGATTATCCAACAGAATTGACCCAGTAGAATTATTTGTTGAGGGGCAGGGGAGCAAGGGAGCAGGGGGCAGGGGGCAGGGGGCAGGGGGCAGGGGGCAGGGGAGATTTTTTCAGCATCGGCTAAAACGCCACGCTACCGCTAACACAACTCATCACTCATCACTCATCACTCATCACTCCTCACTCCATCAACCAGTCCGAAGAGTGTCATAATCTGGCTTCTAGCAAGGATTAGACTCAGTTACATTTTCTACAGAACTAATGTCAACCATATAGAATAATGAAGACAAAAAACCAACAGCGTAATCCTGTATTGTTGGTACATGGCATTACTGATACGGAAGCAGTCTTTGATGAAATGGCTGTTTTTTTAGGAAAACAGGGCTGGCCTGTGTATTCACTAGATTTAGTCCCAAATAATGGTGAAGTAGGCTTGGATGTATTGGCACAGCAACTTGCTAACTACATTGCCAGAAACTTTGCACCAGAACAAACCTTAGATGTAGTAGGCTTCAGCATGGGCGGAATTGTTAGCCGTTACTATATCCAACGGCTGGGAGGAATTGAGCGTGTGCAACGGTTTATTACGATTTCTTCACCGCATCATGGAACTGTTGTTGCTTATGCTTCCCACAATCTTGGGTGCTTACAAATGCGTCCTAACAGCGAATTTCTCAAAGATTTAAATGCTGATGCGATGATGTTAGAACAGTTAAATTTTACTTCTATTTGGACAAATTATGATTTGATGATTATTCCTGCGAATAGTTCCAAAATGCCCATAGGTAAAGAAGTAATCATTCCAGTAGCGTTGCATTCATGGATGCTCACAGACTCTCGTTGCATAGCCGAAGTAGCCGCAGCTTTGGCAGAACCAATTAAGCCCTATCACCAATTTGAGTATATTCATAGCTCCCAAAAATTGCTTCTGGGTGGCGATAATATTTAAATTCCATTAAATTATTAAACGGATCTTCTAAAAAAAAAGTGCAATGTTCTAGGGTAGAACCAACAAAGCGATTTTTGGGTTCTTCACGAAATAAAAGCTGTTTTTGTTGCGCCCTTTGTAGTAGTTCTTTCCAGTCTGTTTCTTGGGTAAAAATTAAACCAAAGTGTCTAGGATAAATAGTGCGTTGACGCGTTAAAGGTTCTTTGGTCAAATGGGCTACTAATTGATGACCATAAAGATTGAGAATGAGGGCTTGGGGGTTTTCACGACCGGGTATACAGCCTAAGCCATCAACATAGTATGTTTTTGCCTGGGCAATATCAGTCACAGGGAAAGCTAGGTGAAATAAAGTTTGGTTCATAGTTTTAATTGGAAATTGGGTATTAGTGGTTTGTAGTAAGCACTTTAGTGCTTAGAGGTTATTTATAAATTGCTTGGCTATTCTCTTAGAAAATAAGGACTAAAGTCCTGACTACGAACTTAGCTAACCTGAGTTCGGGATAAGGAAAAGGACAGGTAGTAAGCTGAAAATAACAACAAATCCAGCAGCCTGTCCTATGTTTAGTTTAGATGCTTTGTTCTGTCATGTAGATGATTTCTGTAAAGCGTTTGAAGCGCAATGGCACAAAAAATTGTTAAATCATGGAGGAATAAAACGTTTTCGTGCTAAAAGCTTATGTTTAAGTGAAATCATGACAATTATCATCGCTTTTCATCAAAATCACTACCGGAATTTCAAGCATTTTTATTTAAATCAAGTGAAACAACAGTGGAGTTCTGCATTTCCAGGTCTTCCTTCTTATCAACGATTTATTGAATGGATGCCATCAACCTTGATACCTTTGTGTGTCTATCTGAAGCATTGTTTTGGACAATGTACAGGTATCGGTTTTATCGATTCAACTTGCTTGAAGGTATGTCATAATCGTCGGATTTCTAGGCATAAGGTGTTTGAAGGTTTAGCCGCTCGTGGCAAGACTTCTGTGGATTGGTTTTTTGGTTTTAAGCTGCATCTGGTCGTCAATGAGTTTGGTCAACTCTTAAATGTATCTCTGACTCCTGGTAATGTCGATGACCGTCAACCAGTACCCGATTTACTGAGTGGTCTGTTTGGCAAAATATTTGCCGATAGAGGTTATGTTTCACAAAAACTTGCTTCTCAACTTTTACAAGACTTCGGAATTGAATTTTTTGCCAAACCCCGTCGCAATATGAAGAATAAGCTAATGCGTCTTCATGACAAGCTTTTGTCCCGTAAACGCTCAATTATTGAGACGATTAATGACCAACTCAAAAATATTTCTCAAATTGAGCATTCCAGACATCGATAGCGAAGCGGTAGCCGGTACCCCGGCGTCAGCCCTGTTAATTTTTGCGTTAACGTTCTTTGCGGATTAATCGCTTATTGTCATCAACCTAAGAAACCTAGCCTTCAACTGGAGTGGCTTTTACCTCCTTATCTTTAACCCGAACTCAGGTTAGCTAATCATTTTTTTGCTATTTTGCCTGTTTATTTCTCCCTTAAGCTGTAAAGAAAATATAAACTATGCACTTTGGGAATGGGGAGGTAAAGGAAATAAAGTTCCAAGCCAGATATACAGCCTGTTTTACTTCTGACTCCTGAATTATGACTCCTGAATTCTGTTGTTAGCTCTAAAATTCGCTATTCTGGTTGATATCTGGGCAACACTACACATGGTTCATTGCTGATGTTCTCATTTATTAGCTCTGCCAATCCTTGGTTAGTAGGAGTAGGACTAAACGCCATTTTATTGAGTTTAGTTTGGTTTGCTCCCAAAAAGCTGCTGACTCCGGCGGGAGTATTCCACGCTTGGCTATTGGGCGTATTGATTTGGGGAACTATCGGCTGGCGGGGATATGTAGTAGTGATGTTTTATTTTTTAGTGGGTTCTGGTGTGACGCGCATCGGCTTGGCACAAAAAGAGGCCGAAGGTATTGCTGAAAAGCGTTCAGGTGCGAGAGGCCCGGAAAACGTCTGGGGTTCGGCTTTGACTGCGGCGTTGTGTGCAGTAGGATTCGGACTAATTAATGCTGGAATAATTTTACCTAATTCCCAGTCCCTCATCCCCAATCCCCAATCTCTACTCTTGTTGGGCTATGTGGCAAGTTTTAGTACAAAGCTGTCTGATACCTGTGCTAGTGAAGTGGGTAAAGCCTACGGTAAAAGGACTTTTTTAATTACTACACTGCAACCCGTAGCGAGAGGGACAGAGGGTGCTGTGAGTTTAGAAGGGACTTTAGCGGGTGTAGTGGCTTCAATTGCGATCGCTATTTTAGGTTGGGGTGTGAGTTTAGTTTCACCGATGGGTATACTGTGGTGTGTCTTAGCAGCATTCGTTGCCACAAATTTAGAAAGTGTCATTGGTGCAACCCTGCAAGCTAAATACACTTGGCTGACAAATGAAGTCGTTAATATTGTTAACACTTCAATTGGTGCGATCGCAGCTATGCTATTCGCTTTTATCTGGGCAAGTTTATTTAGTTAAGGGTGCAGGGAAGATTTCAATTTGTTGACTGTTGACTGTTGACTGTTGATGCCCCGTAGTTATTGTTAATTTTAATAACTCTAATTGAGAGTCGCTTTAGCTAGGACGCAGAAGTGGACCATTTTGTATATTTGAAACGAATGTAAACCCCAAAGTTTTTCCCAGTCCCCAATCCCCAAGAGTTATTTAATTAATTTTGACTTTTGAATTTTGAATTGATTTGTCCCCAATCCCCAATCTGTTTATAAAGTTTTAGCTCTTTTACCAGGTGATTTCATGGAAACTTTATCGTTTTTGAGCATTGACGAGCAGCCAATTTCTGTTGAACAAACAGTAAAATATCTGCAAACATCAGGAAAATTGTCTCAGTTTATTAGTGATGTGCTTCGTCAGTATGTAATTGAGCAAGAAATCAGCACGCGGGAGGATATAGAAATCAATTCAGCCCTGTCAGAACAGAGTGTTATTGATTTTCGCCTGAAAAATCAACTAGCTGATCCTCAAGTTTTTCAGGAATGGTTGAGGAGAAATGGTACTGATTACAATACATTCCACGCTGCCATTACGTTCAATTTTAAATTAGAAAAATTAAAAGCTTTAGTGACAGAGGCAAAAATCTCTGAATACTTTATTGAACGGAAAATTTTTCTGGATCGTGTGGTACTCTCACGAATTGTGGTGGATAGTGGGGAACTGGCAGAAGAGTTACAACTGCAAATCACCGAAGGAGGTAGTTTTGAGCAATTAGCCAAGGAGTATTCCCAAGCAGACGATCGCATTGTCAACGGTATGATGGGGCCGATTAGCCGAGGCACAATGCCAGATATATTAAGGGCTGCTATTGATGCCGCCAACCCTGGACAAGTAGTAGGCCCTATAGAACTTGATGGACGCTTTGGGTTGTTTCGCATAGAACAATTATTACCCGCGTCTTTAGAAGATACGCAATTAACACAAGCACTACAAAACGAATTATTTGAACAATGGCTAGCGGAGAAAATTCAAAAGCTGACAGTCAAATTACAGATGAGTTAAAACTTCAGGATCATGAATCTCTAAGACAATACGTGCTAGCTAGTATACCTTGGAATCAACCACCTCTGGGTTTGCTCAATCCTGAACAAAAATCCCAATTAGAACAACGTTTAGAAACCCGTCGCTATCGACTGGGAGAGAAAATTTGGTCGAGCGAATTAGGCGGCTACCAGTTTTTAATTATTGCTGGTAAAGTTCGCCTGCGGGAAGAAGATACAGGTACACCTTTAGTAGCCTTAGAGGTGGGAGATTGGTTTGGCGACTTACAAAAAATCCCAGGGGATTATAAAGCTGTAGCTGCTACTAAAGAAGTAGTTGTAGTTTGTTGGGATACAAAACTGTGGGCGGAACTATCTACCCCAGAAATAGAAGATTTTTGGTTAGGTGTAGCACAACCTGAGAGTCCAGTCATTGCCACCAAAGTACAAGTATTCCAGCCCATTACACCAGAACCAACCCCAACTCCTCAGCCGACAGCCCAGAATTATCCTTTTGTTACTAATGGGAATACAGCAGCCGCTTGTTTAACAATGGCAGCCCAACAGTTAAATAATCCCGTGAAATTGGAATGGGTACAACGCCAACTCAGGGGACAGAATGCCAAACAAGTTGTTGAAGCCGGGGAAAAATTAGGGTTAGTGCTGCGGCGGGTGCAAATTAGTTGGAGTGAGTTACGACAGTTGTCATTTCCGGCTTTACTCCAATGGGAATCACAGTCATGGGTAATAGCTTATGGTGTGAAAGGCGATCGCTTAATTATCGCTAATCCCCTCCATCCTGATAGTATTTGTGAGAGCCTGCCGCAATCAGTGGTTGAGCAAGTCTGGGATGGGCAGTTGTGGCAAGTAGAACTGATATCCCAGCAAGAAAAATTCAACCTGAGTTGGTTTACTCCAGCTGTTTGGAAATATCGCAAACTGTTAGGAGAAGTCTTACTAGCTTCTTTTACCTTGCAGTTATTGGGGTTGGGGACACCACTAATTACCCAGGTGGTGATTGATAAAGTCATGGTACAGGAGAGTTTACCCACTCTCGATGTCATGGCGATCGCACTGTTATTTATCGCATTATTTGAGTCTATACTCGGTATTCTCCGGCTATTTATCTTTACTCACACAGCCAGACGCTTAGACTTAAGTTTATCAGGACAGTTATTTCGTCATCTCATGCGCTTGCCCTTGGCTTATTTTGAGTCTAGGCGCGTCGGGGATACTGTCGCCAGAGTGCAAGAACTGGAACAAATCCGCCAGTTTCTTACAGGTACAGCATTAACGGTAATTTTAGATAGCATCTTTGCTGTTGTCTATTTGGTGTTGATGTTCTACTACAACATCCCTCTCACCTTTGTAGCGTTAGCAGTTTTACCACTGTTTGCCACCTTGACGATAGTTGCAACACCGATTTTGCGTAACTGGTTAAACGAAACCTTTAACCGCAGTGCTGATAGTCAGTCATTTTTAGTAGAAACAATCACGGGTATCCATTCTGTCAAAGCTCATGCAGCCGAATCAGTAGCCCGCGATCGCTGGGAAGGCTTATTTGCTCGTTTTGTCCGTACTGGCTTTAAAGCTTCCACTACTTCTAACATTAGCAGTAATATTGGTGACTTCCTCACTAATTTATCTTCCCTATTAATCCTCTGGGTAGGTGCAAAATTAGTGATTGATCAAAAGCTGACAGTTGGGCAACTTGTAGCCTTTCAAATGCTATCTGGTAGGGTGACAGGTCCACTGTTGCGGTTAGTGCAGTTGTGGCAAAATCTGCAACAAGTTTTACTCTCAGTAGACAGAATTGGGGATATTCTCAACGTCGCCCCAGAAGCGGAAATGGGGACAGGTTTAGTCTTACCACCCCTGAAAGGAGAAGTTAGCTTTGAACAAGTATTTTTTCGTTATAAAGCTAACACTGAACCTGTTTTGCGAGGCATTTCTTTTAATGTTGAACCAGGGCAATTTGTCGGGATTGTCGGACGCAGTGGTTCTGGTAAAAGTACCCTATCTAAACTCTTACAAAGACTCTATCAAATAGAATCAGGACGCATTCTGATTGATGGTTTTGATATTAAGAGTGCTGATTTATCATCACTGCGGCAACAAATTGGTGTAGTTCTCCAAGAAGACTTTTTATTTAATGGTACTATCTTGGAAAATATTACCCTGGGCAATCCCAATATTACCGCCGAACAAGTAGTAGAAGCGGCAAGAATGGCGGTAGCCCACGACTTTATCAGTCAATTACCCTATGGTTATGAAAATAATGTTGGGGAACGGGGTACAGCCTTATCTGGAGGACAAAGACAACGCATTGCTTTAGCGAGGTTGTTTCTCTCGGAAGCACCGATTTTAGTATTAGATGAAGCTACCAGTGCTTTAGATAGTGAAACTGAGCAACAGGTACTACAAAATCTGCAAAAGATATCCGCTAACCGGACTGTATTTTTGATTGCTCACCGCTTTGCACCTCTCAAACGAGCTGATCAAATTTTAGTGTTAGAGCGAGGGGTGATTGCTGAACGTGGTACTCATCCACAATTATTGCAGCAAAAGGGTTTGTATTGGTCACTTTACCAACGCCAGCAAGCAAACGTGTAGGGGAAGAGTTCGTAGTGAGGACTTTAGTCCTCATCTAAGGACTGTTCGCGGAGCGTTCCCGAAGGGTAGTCCTTACTACAAACTATTTTCTTAACTGAACTGTATTGATCTTTATCCCCCTTCTATTCCTCTGTTGCTTCTAGTTCCAGCAATTCCCAAATTAGGATAGCTAACTCCATCACAATTCCTGAGCCGGGAAACAACCAATCAACAACTAATGGAATCAGAAAACACAAAACCGCTATCAGCCTTTTAGATGTCATTTGCTTTACCTTGAATGCTGAAGCAAAGCTAAATTTGGGGTAGTACCTGAAGGCAAAAGCGGTTATTTCTTCGTGGTAATGCGTGAATATGCCGAAGTTTAAGTTTGGGGATGCTAGATTAAGTTTGGGGATTCCCTAAACTTTGTCGCAAATTTGGGCAAGAATAACTGATGGCGCGTGTTAGCTATGGTGATGATGTCAAAGCACGGGTAAGGCTGCTATTAGAAAAGTTTTTGGCTTATGTTAATCATGAGTTAGAAAACAGTGAACTTTATAAAATTGCCCTTAACTGGGAAAACTCACAGCAAGTTATAGTCAGAACACAGCTAAGAGTCTTGGCGGAACTTAGCGGTTTAACCACAAAGCAAGTCGGAGAAGCACTAAATCGACTGAAAGATTTTTTAGACATTCTCGAAGATTTGCGCGAACACAAGCAAGGTTCGGCAGACTGGCACTTTCGACTGAAGCTTTGGCATGATAAAAGCGACAAAGACGGGAATTTACAGAAATTTGATGCAGAATGGCAACGCCGCCGAGAAGAATTACCAGGTGTGCAGCGTGGGGAAGGTAGAAAAACTCAACCCCAGCCTACCCGTTACGAAAATATTCCTTTTAGTTGGGTGGTGGAGTTTGTCGGACGAGAAACGGAATTGCAAAAACTGCATGAACTATTGCAGGAAAATCAACAGGTAGCAATTGCGGCTATTGCTGGGATGGGTGGAGTCGGGAAAACAGAACTAGCTGTGCAATACGCCAATTCTCACCGCGTTACTTATCAAGGTGGGATTTGTTGGTTGTCTGCATTACAGGATGTGGGGGTGCAACTGGTGCAGTTCGCTGCTAATAAACTGCAATTAAAGCCGCCAGAAGATTTAGATTTAGTTGGGAGAGTACAGTATTGTCTGACAAATTGGCATGAGGGTGAGGTTTTATTGGTAATTGATAACGTCACTAACTATCGAGATGAGGTTAGGTGTTATTTAGAATCTGTTCCTTCGCGGTTTAAGCAGTTAATTACCACACGGGAAAAATTACAGTCGCCAATAGCGCGCTTGGATTTAGATGTGCTGACACCACTAGCGGCGATGCAGTTATTAAAATCCATAGTGAGTAGGGAACGACTGCGACGTGAGGCTTTAGTTGCTAGAAAGCTTTGTAAATGGTTGGGATATTTGCCCTTGGGTTTAGAATTAGTCGGGCGTTATTTGTTAGGTGATGAGGAATTATCCCTAGCAGAAATGCTGCAAGACTTGGAAAATGAGCGTTTGCAGCATGAGGCTTTAGACGAAGCTCCCCAAGAAATGGCTGTGAAATGGGGTGTTGCGGCTGCTTTTGAGTTGAGTTGGCGACGTTTGCGAGAAAATGCCCAACATTTAGGCTGTGTTTTGAGTTTATTTGCTTTAGCTCCCATTTCTTGGGAGTTGGTGGAGGGGATAACAATAAATAATGAGGCTCAAAATTGGAAAAAAGCCAGACGTGAGTTGTTACAGTTACACCTACTTCAGCCTAAAGGTGAGGGAATATATCAATTGCATCCCCTGTTGCGGGAGTTTTTCCAATCTAAGCTTACAGGTTTAGAACAGGCAGAGGAATTTAAGCATTCAGTTTGTAGAGTGATGATAGCAGTTGCTCAAGATATTCCTGAAACCCCCACACTTGAGCAAATTAAGGATGTCGCCCCAGCAATACCTCACTTAGCTGAAGTAGCAAACAATCTCATTCAATATGTCAGCGATAAAGATTTACTTTGGCCATTCGTCGGTAATGCTCGTTTTTACAATGGTCGGGGATTGTATAACCAAGCTATACCTTGGTCTGAGCAGTGCCTAAAAATCACCAAAAAACGCTTAGGGGAAGAACATCCATCTGTCGCTACTAGCCTCAACAATCTAGCGGGACTCTATGAATCCCAAGGCAGATATAGCAAAGCCGAACCTCTATACAAGCAAAGTTTGACGCTAACGCAACACCTGCTAGGAGACGAAAATCCATCTGTCGCCACTAGCCTCAACAATTTGGCATTACTCTACAAATCCCAAGGGAAATACAGCCAAGCCGAACCCTTGTACATCCAAGCTTTGGCACTGCGGCGCAAACTCCTGGGTGAAGAACATCCATCTGTCGCCACTAGCCTCAACAATCTGGCATTACTCTACAAATCCCAAGGAAGATATAACGAAGCTGAACATATGTGTTTGAAAGCTTGTGAACTAATGCAACGTCTACGGGGAGACGAAGATTTAGATGTTGCCAATAGCCTTGACAATTTAGCGTTAATCTATGATTTCCAAGGAAAATATAACGAAGCTGAACCTCTATACCTGCGAGTTTTAGAAGTAAGACGACGCTTACTGGGGGAGCAACATCCCGATTTTGCACTTAGCCTAAATAATCTGGCAGCACTCTACTACTCCCAAGGAAGATACAGCAAAGCTGAACCCTTATACCTAAAGGCTTTGTCACTATGGCAAGGACTGTTGGGGCAAGAACACCCTTATGTTGCACTTAGCCTAAATAATTTGGCAGGACTCTATTACTCACAAGGAAAATACAGCGAAGCCGAACCACTGTTTCTGGAAGCATTGGTATTAACACAACGCTTAATGGGACAGCAACATCCAGATTTTGCTCAAAGCCTTCACAATTTAGCAGTAGTCTACCACTCTCAAGGACGATATACAGAAACAGAACCACTCTATCTGCAAGCTTTGGAGATTTTTGAGCAACAGTTAGGCGTGAATCATCCCGATACTGTTAATTGTCGTAACAATTTGGCAAAACTTCGTGATCGCCTCAACTCAGATCAGCAATTATAATGATAATTCTTGAATACGCGATGCTGGCGGCGATGCTTTTCTACATTCAAACACAAACTTTGATGTTCTAACCTCAAACTTTCGTGTTCTGAACTCGAAGTTTCCTGTTGCAAGTGAGAATGTTCGTGTTTTGAACTCGAAGTTTTATGCTCTGAACTCAAAGTTTCGTGTTTTGAACTCGAAGTTTCATGTTCTAAACTCAAAGTTTCGTGTTTCAAACGAGAACGTTCTTGTTTTGAGGTGAAATGATGGTGTTGTGAAGGCGATGCCTACCTACGGCTGGCTACGCTTACTCTCTACCTTTTGACTCGAAGTTCCCTGTTCATTTTTAGATGATAACAAAAATCAGCGATCGCCCTTCAAAATCGCAAAAATAAACTGATAATTTTACTCATATTGGCAATCGCCTCACTCGGAAAGTTTCATTACTGACAGAAATAATTGACCCTGCTTCTAGCTCATCCTGACACTCACTCAAAACTTGTGTCAAACGTTCATTAATTACATCATAATTTTCATTACCTAACCTAAACAAAATTACGCTAGGTAAACTATCCCCACTCACTGCTAAAAGTTGAGCAAAATCCAAATCTATCGTTAATAAAATTCTTTCTTCTATGCGAGCTTTGATTAAAATCTCATGATCTGGTAGCTTTTGTAACCCTTCATCACGCAAATGCAACACATCATAACCACAATTACGCAACCAAGATACAGTTCGTAGCGAAATTCCCATATCTGCCAAAAACTTCATAATTTATCATTAAGCCGTTTTGAAGGGATAAACTCGCTCTTGTGTCAACCATGCAGCGTAAAGTAAAGATTGACGTATATCTTCTGGTTCTAAATCTGGATATTCTTCTAAAATTTCCTCTACAGGTTTGCTATTAGCTACCAAATTCACCACTAAAGAAACTGGGATTCGCATCCCACGAATACAAGCTTGTCCACCCATAATGTTGGGGTCAAATGTAATTCTGTCTAAACCTAACATAAAAATATTTCTGATATTAATTACTTGACTAAATATAACGCTTATTGGCAAATCAAAACAGTTGGTAGGGTGCGTCAAATAGCGCACCAAGATATTAGTATCAACTCCAATCACTTGAACCCTCTTGAATCGCTGTTTCCATGTCTCTTAAAGTTGCACTCTTCATTCCCGGACGATGTAAAATACCCGATAAACTTTGAACAGGGACATTCAGGGGAATCAATTTAACTGTCCCATTTTCATCAATCACAAAATCAACTTTACTACCTGCATCAAGATTCAGATAATCTCTAATTTCTTTAGGAATAGTTACTTGTCCTGTAGTGGTGATGGTGGTGGTGCTAACCATGACACACATTCCTCATATACACTCTTTATTGTTAGATGATAACAAAAATCAGCGATCGCTCTACCTTTTGACTCGAAGTTTTGTGTTCTCATTAATTCTTGGCACTTTTATATTTTTGTTGAAATCGCCAATCGCAAGCGGTTCTACTCCCAAAAGAGTATCTAGTTTATTTGTTTCTGGGGTTTCCCTACCGTTAAAATAGTCTACCCATACACTTGAATCTACAATAATCATGAATTTGTTCTAATCTCATCAAGGTTGCCTTCCCATCGGAGATTACCTCGATAAGCTTTTATTTTTTCTTGCTGCTTTAGTTTAATTAGTGTCTTCAATCCAAGCTCAATCACTTCTTGTTTAGTCTTTAGACCAGTTACTTTAATTGCTTCATCTATGAGCTTTTCATTGATAACAAAATCAGTTTTCATAGTAAGTTTAGATATTTGTATTCAAATAGGGTCTAATTTGATGTTATTTAGTACGTGCTGAGGTTGTCAATTAAATTCTGAATTATTCTTAACTGCTTGCAGTTTACTAAAAAAGGCGGAATGATGGTGTTGTGAAGGCGTAGGTGCAGCTTGTCGGAGACATCGTTGCTGTTGGGAGTGTAAAATGAGGTGCGTCAACGCTTGCGGCTTGTCGTCAGACATCGCTGTGAGAAGTGAAAGATGAATGTAATCCCGTTAGCGCAGCTTACTGTAAGTATCGCTTGTTTTAAAAGACAGTGTGACAAAAATCTATATGACTAGGGTTTATCTAGACACCAGTGTTTATAATCGTCCATTTGATGACCAAACACAACCAAAAATATTTTTGGAAACACAGGCTGTTATCTTAATTTTACAAATGGTAGAAGCAAGATTGATAGAATTAGTGAGTTCTTCAGTTCTACAATATGAAAATAGCCGTAACCCTTTTGTTGTCAATCAGCAATCAATGGATAGATACTTACAAATAGCTGCTTTGAGAATATTGGTAGATGAAAATATTAGAAACAGGGCAGAACAGCTAGAAAAGGAAGGAGTTAAAGCTATTGATGCACTTCATGTAGCGTGTGCAGAAGCTTCTCACAGTGATTACTTTATCACTTGTGACAAGAGACTAATCAACCGATGTCAGAATTTATCAATCACAGTCATCAATCCAAATAATTTTATTTTTGAGGTAGAGAATGACAATTAAAGTTATTAATGATCAAGAAAATTTACATGAAGTAATGCAAGTTTTACTCACTCACTTAGAACCATCAAAAGTAATGAAATTTTGGGCAATCTGTAAACTAAGTGAAGGCGACTATCTACAAGTTAAAGAAAAACTGTTTGCTCAAGAAACAGTTGCTAGTTTATATGCCAAAATCCAAGAATTTCAGGATGCCGAGAGTAAACAATCCTCAGAATCAAACTCATGACAATTAAAGTTATTAATATGAATTAGTGAAAAATTACCAATGAATAAAGAACTGACTCAAGCGATCGCCTCCGAAATTCAGTTATTTCAGAATATCGAACAAAAAGAAAACTTTCTGTTTTTACTCGGTGCTTTACTTGCTAAAATAATCAGCTTAAAAAAAGCTGCGGAAGTCATGCAGCTAGAACCAGCAGAATTACTTAAAATTCTAGACTTGATGGGAATTGAGTTTTCGTATCTCTGTGAAGAAGATGTTGCTTTAGAAAAAAGCTGGTGAATGAATGCAAATTATTATTAATTCATCGCCACTGATTTTCCTGTCAAAATTAAACTATTTGAATCTGTTTGTTGAATCTCCTGATGATTTCTACATTCCTCAATCTGTCGCGGATGAAATAAAAGCTAAATCAGATCCATCTAGCCAAACTGTTCAAGTTTTTGTTGTGATACCAATTCGCAATGGACTAACCCCGCATTTCTCACAAACATTAGGGGCGGGTTCACAGATATTCACGAATATTTCGCTCAACCCGCCCCTACGGACTCTGGACTGAGGTTGCAAGAATTGGTGACAAATTCGGGATATGGTTCGTTACGGCTAAATATCATTTACTCAGAAGTCTAAATCTTGACACAGCCGTAACACACCCTACTTAATATTTACTTTAAAAATAGACTCTCAATTTTATCCAGTTAAATTTGTAAAAATCAAGTCATTTTACTTATTTATTTTATAGTAATTATGGGTTAGGAGGGCGAATTTGTCCCTGAGAAACTGCTATGTCAGTTTTAACAATTAATGCTGCCAAAAAACAGTTATGTTATTTGAGGAGAAACTACCAATGCCTAATCATGATGTTAGTAGAAAATCAAATTCTTTTGACGGGCAAAGTTCTACTTATTTCTCCTCATCAGATACTTTTAATACTGAAAATTACTATAGTTCCCAACTGAATGGCCGTAGTAGCTCTATCCCAGAAACAGATGCTCATGCAACTAGTCAATATAATTCTAATAATGGCTATGGCTTAATCGATGCCTCAAAATCAGTATCACAAGCGGCTGGGCAAAATCCCTATAATGATGTGCCTCAGCTTGGCGGTAATAATTGGGGGTTAGATATGATTAAAGCCCCGGCGGTGTGGGGAAATGGATATACAGGTAATGGGATTGTGGTGGCAGTCATAGATACTGGTGTGGACTACAATCACAATGATTTAAAAAATAATATTTGGACTAATACTAAAGAAATTGCTGGGAATGGCATCGATGATGATGGCAACGGCTATATAGATGATGTGCAGGGTTGGAACTTTAACGGCAACAACAACAACACTTTAGACGATAACGGACATGGTACTCATGTTTCTGGGATTATCGCAGGTGAGAATAATGGCTATGGCGTGACTGGCGTGGCTTATAATGCCAAAATTATGCCTGTGAAAGTTTTAAATAGTTCTGGATCTGGTTCTTATAGTGCGATCGCTAAGGGCATCTACTACGCTGTAGATAATGGTGCAAATATCATTAATCTCAGTCTAGGCGGTGATGCTTCTAGCCAGACACTCAAATCAGCTATTGAGTATGCCAGCAGTAAAGGGGTAATTGTCGTCATGGCCTCCGGTAATGAAGGCGGTTCAGTTCCAGGTTATCCCGCCCGCTATGCTGATAAGTCAGGAATTGCTGTGGGGGCTGTCAATCAAGAGGGTAATCTAACAGACTTCTCTAACCGCGCTGGTGGTAATCAACTTGCCTATGTCACCGCCCCAGGACAGAGTATTTATTCTACAGTTCCAGGTAATGAGTACGCGAATTATAGCGGTACATCAATGGCATCACCTTACGTTGCTGGGGTAGTTGCTCTCATGCTCAGTGCTAACCCGACTCTCACAGAAAGCCAAGTCAGAGAAATCATTACCAGCACAGCAGGTAATAATAACACTAGCAATAATACACCAACATCAGACTCTAATTTTGACTTTAACCCTTTTCTAGATGAGTTCTTTAGAGATTTTTCCACTACTAGCTCATTCTCTCAAGCTTCTAGTTTTAGCATCAAATCTTTACCAGATATCAATACTGTCACTGATAGCTCAAATCCCACGGCTGGAATGACCAATAATCAAACATCTCAGAGTCCGAAAACTGAGTTTACATTCGAGTATTATCTAGATACACCAATGAATAGTTTGGCTAACAGTCCGACCGATATTAATAATGGTATTGATTTCGTTCAATTAATCACAGAAATGACCAGGCAATTTGATAACTTACGAAGACTGTTAGGGTAGGGAATAGGTGACAGGTGACAGGTGACAGGTGACAGGTGACAGGTGATTGGGGACTGGGGACTGGGGATTGGGGACTATAAATACTAGGGAAACAGCTTTGGGTAAAGTCATATTAATCACTGGCCCTGCTAGGTCTGGTAAAAGTGAATGGGCAGAAAATTTGGCTATAGAATCAGGTAAACAGGTGGTTTACGTGGCGACGGCTACTGTTAACCTGGATGATGCAGAGTGGCACAAACGCATTCAATTACACCAAAACCGCCGTCCTCAAGATTGGGTGACGTTGGAAGTTCCGGTGACACTATCTGCAACTCTGGCTGATGCGAAACCTAATACTTGTGTTTTAGTCGATTCTTTGGGGACTTGGGTGGCTAATCTGCTAGAGGAAGATGATGAGAGTTGGGAAAATACCTTGGCGGAATTTTTAGAAACGGTGCAGTTAGTTGCTGCGGATATGGTGTTTGTGGCTGAAGAAACGGGTTGGGGAGTTGTACCAGCATATCCTTTAGGTCGAGCATTTCGCGATCGCCTGGGGGCTTTGGTGCGTCAGTTAAGCTCAATTTGCGAAGCTGTTTATTTGGTTACTGGTGGTCATGTTTTAAATCTGAGTATACTTGGCACACCATTGCCACAATCTATACATGATGAATAATGAAGGTTAATTTAAGAAATTTTAAGAGAAATATATCATTATTCATTAGTGCAATTTTAGTCTGATTCTTAATACAAAATTAAACAGTCAGTATCAAAATTTTCCTCATACCGACTGTAAAATTGTGGTATGGCAACTAAAGAAGAAGTCAAAAGGTATCTTTCCCACTGGTTTCAGTTAGGAAAGAAGGTAGTGGTCGGGAATGAGGGAACAAGCTTGCTACCTCAACCTATATTCCAAGGCGATCGCTACAGCAAAGAGTTTGAAGAATGTTGGCAAAAGATTCTCTCATCGGCAAGTAATTGTTATTTAGAGGGAACTCAGGAGACTATTGCCGAGTTACTAACCCCAGTATGGGAAATGTCACCTTGCGGTCGCTGCACTATGCCGGTAGCTATGCGTACTGTTGGTATGCCTGCGGCTTTTTGTCCATGCAACAATTTACCAGATTGGCCTAATACTGAATTACCGAGTCCAAGGTGTCCAATTAATAATGAAGAACAATTAAAAATAATTCGCGATCGGCTTTTAGGAAATTTTTCTTCCGCTAGTCATTAACTGATCAATCTGCATTAATTAAGTGAGTCGGTGATAAATGAGTAATGAGTAATGAGTAATGAGTAAAGACCCATGACTTATTACTTATAGAAATCCGATTTGATATCTGAAAAAATCTCAGTATATGTAGGGTGTGTTAGGCGTAAGCCTTAACGCACCGAAGACTTTGGGGGGTGCGTTACGCTGTCGCTAACACACCCTACGTATCTGTTCAAAAATCAAATATGAGTCCTATATTACTTCAAAAATAAGTCTGATATAAACCAGATTAAACTATAACTTCAGGTTGTATTTTTCGGAAAAGTCACAAACTTAATTAAGAAATTAAGCTTCATGAATTTGGTAATTAAGTTTGCAGTAAGTGTAAATGACTCAGCTATTTAATCACAGGTATTGTAATAAGCAAGCGAAGAGTTGAAGAGCCAACAAGAGGCAATCAACTAGTAGCTTATCTAGTTCAAAACAATCCTGTTAATGGAGTCAAGTTTCATGCTAGTTCTCGAAAATAACCTGTTCACCGAAGTCACCGTTGAAGAATCTGCTACTGTTAGCGGCGGTCAAGTTGATAATTTATTTAACCTTGATCAATACCTTTACACTTTAGGTGCTGGTGTCACCTTTGGTAATCCTGGATTGACTACAGCAGAAGTGCAATTTGCTTTTGAAAGTGCATTTATTAATGACAACAACGCAGTCCCCATGATAGCTATATAGCTTAATCAGAAATATTTACCTTGAAAAGCTAAAAAATTAATTACTAGCTTTTCAAGGTTGAATTAATCAGCAATTACCCAATAGCTAATTCAACTGAAAATCATCCTGTTCACCCCTTTAATGGAGTCAAATATCATGCTAGTTATCACCAATAATAACCTGTTTACTGAAGTTTCTTTTGAAGAATCTGCTACTGTTAGCGGTGGTCAAGTTACTAATTTATTCAACCTCGATCAATACCTTTACGTTTTAGGTGCTGGTGTCACTTTTGGTAACGCTGGATTGACAACAGATGAAATCCAGTTTGCTTTTGAAAGCTCATTTGGTTTCAACAACAACACAACTGCTTAATTTTCAAATGATTGGCATTAAAAAGCTAGAAAAATTATATTATGCCCAGCTTTTTAGAGGTTGCCTAATCATACTTCAGGGATAATTGAGTAATTTTAAATTTGCTAAATACTGGAGCATTTTGAACGTTCCAGTATTTAGATTAATCCCTTGGAGAAGCATAAAAATAGCTACTGATATTTCAAGGAAAATAAGACTCATGAATGAGAACAGACTTTTTTTTAGATTACTCAGTGCTGAAGAATCTTGTGTTGTTAGTGGCGGTGCTATGCCATTTTTTGATATGAATTCTACAGAGCAAAATACACAAGGTAGAATCATAAATGCCGATGGTTATGGACAAGACGTAACTATTTATGGTTCTCAAACTTCGGACAAAAAAACTCAACCAACTGCGGCTCCTTATCAAGAGATAGCTTTACCATCTATGGTAGATGTAACTCCTACAAGGCGATAAATGAAGGTGAGCCTTGATTGAGTTCAACAGCTAATTTATGCTGATGAGAGTCATGTAATTAAAGTTCCAGGTTTGTCAGGTTTCTAATCGTAATACTGCTGATGAGATAAAGACGATGGAAGAAAAAAGCCCACTTTTTACAGAACTATCTTCTGAAGAATCTGCTGCTGTCAGGGGAGGAGTAAGAGTTAGTTTTGACTTGGATACTTATTTCTATATTTTGGGTGCTGCTGTCGTATTTGGCAATCCTGGACTTACTTCCGCAGAAATTCATTTTGCGTGGATGAATTCGTTTATTTTTAAAGATGTTCAAGTAAGTAATGACAACACTAATACAAGTGCATTCGGCACAAGCTTATCAAGAAGTTCAAGAGTAATATTCTCTAATTTTGGCTTTGTATAAGCATTTTTGCTTTATGAAATACGATTACGTTTTACAACATAGTCAAGAAGATTGTGGTGCTGCTTGTCTAGCAGCAGTAGCTAAACATTATGGACGCAATTTTACACTCAGTCGCATTCGTGAAGCTGTAGGTACAGGACAATTTGGTACTACTTTACTAGGACTAAAAAGGGGAGCAGAAACCATAGGTTTTAATGCTCGTCCAGTGAAAACATCTCCAGAACTTTTGCAATCGATAAATGAAGCACCTTTACCAGCAATTATTCACTGGAAAGGAAATCATTGGGTAGTTTTTTATGGTAAAAAAGGTAAAAAATGTGTAATTGCTGATCCGGCTGTAGGTATTCGTTATCTGTCACCAAAAGATTTAGTAGAGGGTTGGACAGATTGGTTAATGTTGTTGTTAGAACCAGATCCGAGTTTATTTTGGCATGGAGAAGATGATAAAATTGGCGGTTTTTGGCGTTTCTTCAAGCGTGTCTGGCATTTTCGCGGCATTTTAGCTCAAGCTTTACCCCTAAATCTCTTATTAGGAGTTTTGTCTTTAGCGTCTCCTTTTTTGTTACAAATTCTTACGGATGATGTTTTAGTTCGCGGTGATACTAAGCTACTAACTACGATGGCGATCGCAGTCGTAGTCATGAATTTTATTGCTAGTAGTCTGGCTTGGGTACAATCTAACCTGATCGCTCATTTTGCTCAACGTTTACAACTAGGTTTAGTCCTAGAATTTGGACGGCAGATTCTGCGCTTACCTCTGAGTTATTATGAAGCTCGTCGGAGTGGAGAAATTGTTAGCCGTCTGCAAGATATTAACCAAATTAATCAGTTAGTCGCTCAAGTTGTTGTTAGTCTACCTAGTAAATTTTTCGTTGCGGTAATTTCCTTTAGTTTGATGGCTTTTTATAGCTGGAAACTAACATTGGTCGCTATGTTAGTTGCTGGGATGATGACCACATCTACCATTGTGTTTCAGCCAACTTTACGGCGAAAAACCCGTGAGTTATTAGTGCAGGATGCAGAAAATCAAGGTATTTTAGTAGAAACTTTTAAAGGTGCGCTGACTCTTAAAACTACTACTGCTGGTTCGCAATTTTTAGAGGAATTAAATAATCGCTTTAATCGTCTGGCGACTCTGACATTACGCACCATTCAAATAAGTATTATCAATAATACTTTTTCAGGATTTTTCTCGGCAATTGGTAGTGTAATATTACTCTGGTTTGGCGGTAATTTGGTGATTAACCCCGCAGAAAATTTGAGTATTGGACAGCTATTAGCTTTTAATTCGATGAATGGTAATTTTCTCGGTTTAATTGCTACTGTCATCAGCTTTGTTGAGGAATTTACCCGCGCTAAAACTGCCATGCAACGCCTGACAGAAGTTATAGACACTACACCAGAAAATGCTGATGATGGGAAGAAACCATTTGCTAAAATTCTGCCTGATGCGGATATTATTTGTACTAATGTTAACTTTCACTATGCAGGAAGAGTTGACCTTTTAGAAGATTTTACTTTAACTATTCCTGGCGGAAAAGTTACGGCTTTAATTGGTAAGTCTGGTTGTGGTAAAAGCTCTTTAGCTAAACTAATTACTGGGTTATATCCTCTGCAATCTGGTAATATCCGCATTGGATTATATAATTTAGAAGATTTAGCTTTAGATTGTTTACGTCAGCAGGTGGTGCTAGTTCCTCAAGATGCTCACTTTTGGAGTCGTTCAATTGTAGAGAACTTTCGCTTAGGTGCGCCCTATGTGAGTTTTGAACAAATTGTGAGAGCTTGCCAAATAGCTAATGCTGATGAATTTATTAGTAAACTACCAGATAAATATCAAACTGTTTTAGGCGAATTTGGAGCTAATATTTCTGGTGGTCAACGTCAGCGTTTAGCAATAGCTAGAGCGATAATTACAGAACCTCCAATTTTAATTTTAGATGAATCTACAGGCGGGCTTGATCCAGTCAGTGAAACGCAGGTTTTAGATCGATTATTACGTCATCGCCAAGGTAAAACTACAATTTTAATTAGTCATCGTCCAAAAGTAATTAATCGAGCTAATTGGATTGTTTTGTTAGAGCAAGGTAGGTTAAAGTTGCAAGGTTCTGTAGACGAACTACGAGCTAAAACAGGAGACCATTTAGACTTTTTAAATTCGTAATTCGTAATTCGTAATTCGTAATTCGTAATTCGTAATTCGTAATGGGCTAACGCCCCGCTCCGCTAACGTAACGATGCTCCCCCCCGCTACGCTCTACCTACGCAAATAATTTCCATCATCAAAGCGGATTAGTATAGGTGAAATATGCTGTATATTCAGAATCAGAAAATCCTCACAGCACCCCAAGATGATGATTTTTTACCTCCTGTTAGCATTTGGACATCTTTAGTAGGAATTTTACTAGTAGGAACTGTTGGGACTGCGATCGCACTTGCGGCTTGGATTAAATATGATGTCGTCGTCAGAACCCCTGCTACAGTCAGGCCTGTGGGTGATGTGCGCCTAGTGCAGCCGGAAATGGAGGGGACTGTTGAGAGTGTATTAGTGAGGGAAAATCAAATTGTCAAGCGGGGTGATGCGATCGCGCGTTTGGATACAGATCAATTACAAATCAAACAAAGTCTATTACAAAGCAATATTCAACAGGGTAAATTACAACTCATCCAAATTGATGCCCAAATCAGCACTCTAGAGACTCAAATACTTGCTGAAGCTAGGTTAATTGAACGTACAATTGCATCCGCTCAAGCTGATTTAAGCAGAAATCAACGAGATTACCAAGAACGAAAAATTACTACTTCTAGTGAATCCCTGGCTGCTGAAGCGGGGTTACAAAAAGCCCTAGCCAATTTGCAAAAAGCTGAAGCTGATTTAGAATTTGCCAAAGTAGATCGCGATCGCTACCAGCAGTTAACAGAAATAGGTGCGATTGGTAGGCGGGAATACGAACAGAAAAAACTCGTTGTAGAACAGACTAAAGCCTTACTAGCAGCCGAAAAACAAGTTGTAGAAATTGCCCAAGCCCAATTGCAATCTGCAAAAGCGGCGGTGAACCCCAGTAACGCAACAGTAGCGATCGCCACAGAACGCATCGCCCAGGAACGTGCTAGAGGGGAGGCTAGCATGGCTACGCTAAACAAAGAAAAACAAGCCCTCCAGCAGCGCAGAGTGGAAATGCAAGCCCAATTCAACCAATATCACAAAGAACTACAACAAGTAGAAAGACAATTACAAAGTAGTATTATTCGCGCCACTAGCGATGGTGTAATTCTCAAGTTAAATTTACGCAACCCTGGCCAAGTGGTACGCGCGAGTGAACCAATTGCAGAGATTGTTCCCCAAAATACTCCTTTAGTAATCAAAGCCATGATTCCCACCGCAGACATTAAAAAAGTAGACGTAGGGCAGAAAGTACAACTGCGCGTTGATGCTTGTCCCTACCCTGATTATGGAACTCTCCAGGGTGTAGTCAGTGCCATTTCTCCAGATACCATCACACCACAGCGCAATGATACTAATACAGGTGCAAGCAATGCTGTAACACCCACGGGGGGATATTTTGAGGCAACAATTCAACCAGAAAGTCTTAAATTTGGTGATGGCGATCGGCAATGTCACATCCAATCGGGGATGAATGCCAACGCCAACATTATTTCTCAACAAGAAACCGCATTACAATTCATACTCAGAAAAGCCCGATTAGTTACTGACTTATAAATCGGCATAAAGCATTGATTTTCTTCCCCAATCCCCAGTCCCCAATCCCCAGTCCCCAGTCCCCAGTCCCCTATAAGCTATGACCCTTGTTAAATTTCTGCCATCTTATCAGAGAATTCAACAAGCATTGCAATGGTGGTCTTCTAGACAGTCAATAAAGCTTTTTCTCGAAGCTGAAAAAATTCGGGATGATTTATTGCAAGAAGCCTTTACAATTCGTCGCAATCTAGATGTATTAGCGACAGATAATTTCAATTTATCCAACCACAAAACTCAGGAATATCTTAGACAAATTGATAATTTCCACAATTCTTTAGTAAAATTAAGCAACCGCTTATTTCCCGAATCACTTCAAGATAGTTTTCCCTTAGCTATTGAGTGCTTAATAGAACCTTGGTTAACAGTTAACCCCCATCTATATTTTCATCTTGATTTACCAGTTTATTGGCGACATGAACAAGCATCACATAGTTTGATTGTCCTATCAACGTTAGAGGAATTACTGACAATCACTTTGCCCCATATTTTAAGTAAAATTACAATTTGTATTAGTTTAAAGCAGCAAAAAAATATGGGGCAGTTAAATGTACAAATTAACTATCCTGATGTCACTACATTTGTTTGCCATACTAGCTTACCAGAATTAGATTATCTTTGTGATACTTTTCAATTTTTAACTTCAGGTAGATGTTTTTATCGTACTAGTCATCACAAAGTAGTTTGGTATTTATTTTGGTAATTATTGTCCTAAAAATTTTTGTATTGCACCTAAAAATGCTTTCTCCACAATCATTTCATCGATAGAATAATCTCACTAGGTAATTCTGAAAATCAAGAATCTAAAATTTGATAGTTACATTCTCTCATTCTTTTCTTTGTGAGGTCAATCCTAAATACTCTCTACAAAACTTTCCGCAAATGCTGCACTGCATCAGCTTCTCTTTCCCTACGGGACGATCTGCGAACAGAGAGGCTGACACGAACACTATCGTAAATTGTAAATCTAAAATTAGTTGGCAGGGTGTTAATTATGAAACAAACATTAACTGAAAAGGCACTCCTGAAAATTTTAGTTATTGATGACCATGAATCTGTTTTAAGCGGAACAGTAGAATTACTACGAAAACATTATTTAGATGCAGAAATTATCACTGCTATAAACGCTTATCATGCACTAGAACAAGTAAGTATTTTACAGCCTGATCTTGTAGTTATGGATCTGTCTATTCCCAAAAATATGGGAGTAACAGCGCGTCCTGATACGGGAGTGCAACTCCTCAGAACATTCATGAAAAATTATCCCGATTTAAATATTGTTGTGCAAAGCGCACATATCAGAACATTAGTCAGAATTAAACCGGAAGTTGATACTCATAAAGGAGGTTTTACTGTTGCTGATAAGAGTCTTTCTACCCAAGAAATGTTAACCAGAGTTGATTGGGCATTACAAGGATTAACTCATACAAAAGATATCAAAGGCATTCATTCGGGATTAGAAATTAAACCAGAGTGGCTAAAGGTATTAAATTTAGCATTTGATGAAGGCTTACAAGATAAAGCGATCGCTGAAGGAATGTCTATCTCTGAACGCATGGTACGTCATTACTGGAGTAAGCTGCAAGATGCTTTAGACATTTATCCCGATCAGGGTAAAAACATTCGCATTCAAACAGAAATGAGGGCTAGGGCTGAAGGGTTAATTGATTAGGGACAAATCAAGTCAAAAGTCAAAAAAATATTTCTTGTCCCTGTCACCTGTCACCTGTCACCTGTTACCTGTTACCTGTCCCCTTTACCTATCGCTAAAGACTGGAGAATGAACTTATGCCTCCTGGACTTTGGAATATTATCAAAGCAGAAATTGCTATGTGGCGTGTGGGAATATTACCAGGATGTGCCGTCATTGGTCTAGTAATATTAGCTCGTACCCTGGGTTTAATTCAGTCTTTAGAATGGCTAGCATTTGATAATTTTCTGCGTGTGCGTCCAGAAGAACCTATTGATGAAAGAATTGTGATTGTAGGAATTAATGAAGAAGATATTCATCGTCATAATGACTATCAAATAGAGTCTTTTATTACCGATCGCGATTTAGCTGCAATGTTATTAAAATTGCAGACATATCAGCCTAGAGTTATTGGTCTGGATATTTATCGAGACTTACCAGTCAGACCTAGTGATAGTGAACTAGCGGAGGTTTTGATACCCGAACGAATTGGTTTTGTAGACCAAATTACTGATATTGACGGTAAATTAAGAAGAATTTTATTAGGCACGCCAACATCTCATGGCTACAAGTTATCCTTGTCTGTGAAATTAGCATCTGCTTATTTAGCCCATGAGAATATTTTCTTAGAAAATGGCATTCGCGATCGCGCCACCATGCGATTCGGTAAAACCGAACTACCGCGCTTTTTACCTAATTCTGGGGGATATATCCGCACTGATGCAGGTGGAGTCCAGATATTGCTCAATTTTCGTAGTGGTCGCGCCAGATTTCGCACTGTATTGGGGAATGATATCAAAAGTGGTAAAATAAATCCTGAATGGATACGCGATCGCATCGTGATTATTGGCATCATCGCCCCCAGTCGTCAAGATTTTATTACTACTGCTGCAACTCCATCCACCCAAACCGCCCAAGGTCGAGTCTATGGAGTTGAAATTCAAGCCCATGCTGTTAGTCAAATCATCAGTTCCGTCCTTGATGGTAGACCCCTATTAAATACCTGGGATGATCACTGGGAATATATATGGATTTTCTCCTGGGGTTTTGGCGGAATTGCGATTGCTAGACTAACTAAGTCTCCCTTGAAAAATTTGATAGTTGTTATTTTAGTTAGTTGTGCTTTGGTAATTATTAGTTATTTATTCTTAATTTGGGGTTGGTGGCTGCCAGTCATTCCCGCTATTTTGGTATTGATTATAAATGGGATGGAACTCACAGCTTTATATCAATATGATCAATCTTTACGTTCAGGAATAAAAATTCGTCAAGCTATTATAGAAAGCACATTTGAAACAATTCATAATGGCCCTTTGCAAAGTCTCGCCAAAGTTTTGCAACTGCTACGAGTTAAAGATAAATCAACAAAAGAATTGCTTCCACAAATAGAAAAGGAACTAGAAAAATTAAACCATGAATTAAGAGGAATTTATGAATATTTACAGCAGCAATCCTTAGATCAAGATACAAGTCTTTATTTGGGAAATAATTTGGTATTAAATTTACAAGAACCTCTGCACGACATTCTTTATCAAGTTTATAGTTATACTTTAGAGAGGAATTTTGCTTGTTTTAAACATATTCGAGTTAAGATTCGCAGTTTTGAACCTCTAGATGAGCGATATTTAAGCATCGAACAAAAGCGAGGAATTTGTAGATTTTTAGAGGAAGCCTTGTGTAATGTTGGTAAGCACGCCACAGGTGCAACCCGCCTGCAAGTTACTTATGCTTTATCTAACGGTTGGTACACTTTGAGCATAATTGACGATGGCGTAGGAGTCAGTTCTGCTAAAGCAGGCCGGGGAACGCAACAGTTTATTAATTTAGCACAACAACTAAAAGGGAAATTTCAGCGATCGCCCCTTTCTCCTCATGGTACTATTTGTCAATTATCTTGGCGAATGGATAGATAATGGGGATTGGATATTGGGTAATGAATCAGTTGTTAGACCTGCCTTGAAAATAGAGAGTGGGGAGTAGAGAAAATCATAGGTTCTGAAATAATAGGATTTCTGACAATTATTTAGTGCGTTCTCCGCTCTTTTAGTAGTGTAGTAAAACTTTTAAAAAGTGGTATCCGGATCAGCCGCACTATCCTGCTGTATCCCGCCGGCTAAATCCAATACAAAAATCAGAGCTTGCTTGATTTCAAGCATCGTTTCGTCTGACAACTCTCCTAATTTGCGCTCTAGTCTTGCCGCAGAAATTGAGCCTAAACCTTGTACATTGGCAACAGAACCCTGTCGGAGAGAAGACACATTGGGCAGTTTAACTTCGTAGTTACTCCCTCGATTTTGTGTCGTCACAGGTATGTAGAGAATTAAAGCGCGAGGTGGATTTGGATCATAACGAGACACAATGACAATCGGACGAGTCTTAGCTGCAAGTCCTAAATCGACCAGCCAGACTTCACCAGCTTTAGGGCTCATCAATCAGATCCAATACTTCTTGTTCAACTACTCTAGAGCGAAGAATATCTAGAGCATCTTGGTCTGCCAATTCAATGATTTCTACAAGGTACTGGCGTACCTGTTCAACAATATCAGGTTTCCATTGGCGCAGTTTGATGTCAAGTTCTTGAACTAAGGCATCCATATCAAATTCTGACAACGAATATTATCTCTATTTTATCTGAATAGAGCCAGAGAACTCCCGGTACAGCTACAAACTTACCGGGAGACGGCAGTTGCTACAAGTCGGCGTAGCCGCCCAACGCGCGGCCTGATGAATTGCGACCAATATAAATTATTGACTTCCAATTCGCTTCTAAGTATTTAATTACCCACACGCCAAACTCTGATAGTGTTATCTTCACTACCACTAATGAGACTTTGACCGTCAGGTGTAAAAACGACGGATGTGACTGTGTTTTCATGCCCAAGGAGGGTACGAAGTTCTTCACCGGTTTCTAAGTTCCAGAGTTTGATAGTTTGGTCGCGGCTAGCACTGGCGAGGGTGTTACCATTGGGACTAAAGGCAATAGCCGTCACTGTTTCCGTATTACCTTTGAGGGTGCGGAGTCTTGTACCTTCGTCTATATTCCAGAGTTTGATGGTGCGATCGCGGCTAGCACTGGCGAGGGTGTTACCATCTGGACTAAAGGCAATTGATGTCACTGTCTCACCACTACCTGCAATTGTGCGGATGAGGGATTCAGCTTGTAAATTCCAAATTTTGATGGTTTTGTCAAAACTACCACTAGCAATAGTTACATTATCAGCACTGATGGCAACTGAACGTATCCAAAATCTATGACCTCTCAGTGAAGTGATTAATCTGCCGTTAGCTAGATTCCAGACTTTGATAGTTTTATCATCACTACCACTCACCAAGGTTTTACTGTTGGAACTGATAGCTAAGGCATGAATTGCGTCGCTATGGGCTGCTAAGGTGTGAATTACCTGACGAGTTTTGAGATTCCAGATTTTAATGGTGTTATCATCACTACCACTCACCAAGGTTTTACCATCAGGACTAATGACTACAACATTGACTTTGCGGGAGTGTCCTTTTAAAGTGGCGATTTCTTCACCTGTGGCGATATTCCAGAGTTTAATGGTGCGATCGTCTCCACTGCTAGCAATGATTTTACCATCTCGGCTGACTGCGACGGAGGAAACAGAGTTTTCATGTCCTGGGAGGGTGTTGGTTAAAGCCACCTCTCTCAAGGTTGTCTTTTGTGGCTGTGCTAAAAACGCTTTCCCTGGTGCGGAATTATTGCGACGTTGAATTAGCTTTGGGGATAAATTGCTGTAAATTCGGCGATATTGGTCATACCAAGATTCACTAAATCCGAATAACATCACCAAAGCAGCCACTAAAACACCAGTTCGCATTAACCCGTATAAGATTCCTAAACGTGGTTTCCGATGTACTTGGGTGGAGGGGATTTTTCCCGATGTTTGACCTGCGGCTGGTAATGCAAGCTGCTGTTTGGGAGTAATATCTTGGAGGGCTTCATCGGCTGATTGGTAGCGGTCTTTGAGGTCTTTTTGCAACAGCTTATCCAGGACAAAATCCAACTCTGGATGAATAGGACGGTGCAAATATTTCCGCCAATTAGTTACCCAACCATAGCCGTGTTCCATCCACAATTGGAACGGCGAAACTCCCGTTAACAGGTGAAAGCAGGTAGCCCCCAAGGCGAATAAATCACTAGCTGCATAAGCCTTACCATCGCGGATTTGTTCTAGGGGTGAGTAACCATGTGAACCAATTGATGTCCCAAAATTTTGGGCTTTGGCGGTTAATTGCTTAGAAGAACCAAAATCGATGAGATTTAATCGCCCATCACTGCGACAACGGATAATATTTTCTGGTTTGATGTCACGATGAATTACACCGCGATCGTGAATAAATTTCAGGACAGGTAATATATCTAAGAGAATGGCTTGAATTTCCCCTGGTCTATAGTTTTTGCGTTGCTGTAACTCCTTTAATAAGTTTTGTCCATTGATAAACTGTTGTACTAAATACAAGCAGTTGTCTTGTTCAAAGTAAGCCAGCAGCGTGGGAATTTGGGGATGTTCTCCTAGTTCTTGTAATCGTTTCGCTTCTTCAGCAAACAACTCTACGGCTTTTTTTTGTGACCAAGTTCCTTGAAATTTTGGTGCTAGTTGTTTAATGACACAATGTTCATTTAATTTATCTTTATCTTCTGATAGATAGGTTCTACCAAATCCGCCTTCATCAGAAAGCACTCGGATGACACGAAAGCGATTTCTTAACAGTGATACTAAGGGAGTACCACAGCTTTGACAGGACTTTTTTCCATCTGAATTATGAGGATTTAGGCAATCTGGATTTAAGCAGCAGATCATGTTCTGATAGGTGCGGCTGCATGACAATTTATGTTAAATTAACCCCGCAAATTCCCTGAATGTAGAATAGGTATTGTGTACTTTTGGTAGATCACACGGGTATCAGGAATTGGGGTTTTATTGATATGGTAAATCTTGGTAAATGCTAGTACAAACAGGAAGTTCCTAAGCAGGATTTTTTCTACCTGATTAATTATTCTCCCGATTATATAATATTCCGCAATAAAATATCTTGTTCTAGAGGTGCTAGTAGTAGGTTGAGTTAAGCGCAGCGCAACCCAACATGAATATTGGTGTTGGTTTCCTTGTGTCAACCCAACCTACAGTCCTACAACTTTCCTGGCTTAATATAATGGACGCTGAGACTGTTTGGTTTTTAGTTTAGCTTTCCATTCCCGAATAGCGATCGCAGTTCTGGCTACAGGTGGTATATATTCCTGAGACGGGGCTATTTTTTCTGTAAGTTTATTTTTAATGGGTTGCGTAGTCAAACAGTTACTCAAGTTTGGTATATCACTTTCTACCCTCAAAGCTCTAGTCACATCACTAGGTTTTTGGAAGCGTTCATTGAGGGAAAATTTTAACATTTTGTTTAAGATATGAGCAAAACTATCACTTACGGTTACATATTTATACCAACAAATTTCACCAGTCTGGCTATCATTATCCATTTCTAATGGGGCTTTACCAGTTAACAAGTAAACACACGTCATCCCCAGGGCATAAATATCGCTAGCATATACTGGACGCAGAGAAAATTGTTCTGGCGGTGCAAACCCCATTGTGCCGACAAAGTTAGTATTAATGGTTGTATTGTGTGCATCATTCCCAACATCAACCAAATTTTCTTTGACTGCACCAAAATCTATCAAGACTATGCGCTGATCATCCACACAGCGCAGTAGGTTTAGGGGTTTAATATCTCGATGAATGACTTGATTTTGATAAAGATATTGTAAAACTGGCAGTAATTCCCGCAAAAACTGTTTTACTTCAGCTTCTGTTTTCGTACCATTGCATCTGACTTCCCGTGCTAAAGTCGAACCCTGGATGTATTCTTGTACCAAATACAGTTCCCCGTCGCCTTCAAAATAGTCTAGCAACATGGGAATTTGCGAATGGCTACCGAGTTTAGCTAAGATTTTAGCCTCTTGTCCAAAACGCTGACACGCATTTTGCCAACTTTTAGTGCTAGTAGCCTTGGGACAAAGTTGTTTAATCACACATAGGGGATTTCCGGGTAATACCGCATCTTGTGCGAGAAAAGTGATACCAAAACCACCCCTACCTAAAATGCGTAAGATTTCATAGCGATCGCGGAATAATTGCTTAGAACCACACATTTGAGCCAGCAGATTTTGCTCTAAGCTGTACTCACGAAGATTTGTGATGTTCCCAGAAAAACGATTCATAGATCAAATAATGGCTGCTTGGTAATGTTCTTAATCTAACCACATTTTTTTATCTATGCTAGTAGCATTACTGGTTCTTTGCAAAATCATAATTTTCTCTACACACTAACTACCAATTCACTATCGAAAGTTTATTATTTTTTTATCAATTTATCGTGATGCTCTCATGAATGCTTGAAATTTCGGGAGTTTGGTGATTTTGATCACACCATTTCTTGAGCATTCAATATCCCAGTATTTTCACTTGTTCCAGAAACTGAAGAACCCCGGCTTCTCAAAGAAGCCAGGGTTCTAAATTATGAGGCTGTCAAAAAATCAATTTTGATTTAACACTTAACTAAAGAGTTAAAGATTGAGCATTAGTCTCAATTAACTTAGCTAAGTCTTGTAAAAACGCCGCCGCATCAGCACCATAAATAATGCGGTGGTCAGAAGTAATATTGACCTGCATTTGTTGACGCACACCAAACAAACCATCTGGGGTAGCTACAACTTGGGGACGAGATGCACCGATCGCTAAAATTGAACCTTGTCCGGGGGGTAAAATGGCATCAAATGTATCTACGCCATACATTCCCAGGTTAGACAGGGTGAAAGTACCACTGTTATATTCATCAGGTTGTAGTTGTTTGGCTCTAGCGCGTTCTACTAGAGACTTCCAGTTGCGTGAAAGGGAATAAATATCTACTTGGTCAGCATTTTTTAATACGGGTGTAATTAAACCGCCATCATCCATCGCCACAGCTACGGCAATATTGATGTCGCCATGATAAACCACACCTTGATCGGAATAGCTAGCATTTAAAAGTGGGTGTTTTTGTAATGTCACCGCTACTGCTTTCGCCAGTAACGCTGTCATTGTTACGCCTTTAGATTTAATTTGTTTGTAAAGTTTGTCTAACCCATCAGTGGTGATTGTGTAACTAACCCGGAATTCTGGGACAGCTAGGCTAGCTACCATATTCCGAACCACGGCATTTTGCAGAGCATTGAATGGTGCTATTTGACCAGGAACTGCTGCTACTGGTGCAGGTGCGGGTGCTGCTGTCCGTGGTGCTGGTGGTGCAACTGGGGTGATGCTTGGTGCAGGAGTTGTGGGAGCAGCAGGTGCAGTAATTTTACCCACGACAGATTCTACATCCTCGGCGACAATCCGACCGTAAGGGCCACTACCTTTGAGGGTGGTTAAATCCACTTTCAGTTCTTTGGCTAACTTCCGCGCTCTTGGTGACGCAACAAGTCTACCTTCCTTGTGGTTAGACCCGTTTTGAGATGCTACAGTTGGTGTTCCTACTGAGGCTGTAGCTGCAACTAGTTCAGGCGTAGCGGTAGGAGTAGCTGCTGCACCGCCGGCATTTCCCATAGATTTGGCGGCTTCGATTTCGGCTTCAGTTTCTGCAACATAAGCGATCGCAGCTCCTACAGGCGCACTGTCACCAGCTTGGACTACGATATGTGCGAGATACCCTTCATAGAAGGTTTCTACATCCATATCTGCCTTATCTGACTCAACAACCACCACTGTTTCGCCTTTTTCCACTTTATCCCCCGGCGATTTTACCCAGGAGACAATTTTGCCTTCGGTCATAGTGGAACTCAACGCCGGCATGAATACTTCGTGAATGCTCATATGGTGGTTCTAGAATCGATGGGTTTATGGACTTTAACAGCTTTTGCCAGATCGAATTGTATCTTGGCTGGAGAGTTTTATGTTTGAGATTTTCTATTTTAAATCGGGAATTGGGAATTGGGAATTGACTGAAAATCTTCCCTGTCACCTGTCACCCGTCCCCTGTCACCTGTCCCCTGTCACCTGTCACCTGTCACCTGTCCCCTGTCCCCTATCCCCTATCCCCTCGGAACATCCAGGCAACATTGAAGTCTATGCTTCCATGCTAATAATCAATTGTTGGTGCTGGTTATCAGTCCGTAGCATGAGTTTTTCACAATTTCCCTACAATTTTTATATATTTTTGTATCACTCATCACAAATTATCAGAAATTAGGAGCTTTCTCAAGGAAGATGATAGGGAATAGTTAGTGGTGAAACATCAATTGAAAATCCCAACTTGACCATTAGTTTTTTTTGAAATGCGTGTTTAGTTTTATGTCAGTAAAACTGAAGTTCTTTTTGATTTTGATATTTAGTATCTTTGCTGCTGCTGGTGCTGGTGTTTATATGATTCAGCACCAAACAGCAATGCCAATTGTGGATAATATCAATGCTCAACCACAGCCATTGTCAGATGTACAACATTCTCAAGAGATTGTGGAAGATTCGGAACGCGCTCAATATCAAATTATACCTTTAGAAAATATCAATTCCCCTTTACAAGGTAGCGATCCGACAAAGCTGGCTGTGAATTTCTTGGATGATTTTATACCCACAAAGGGTAAACGCAAGGTAGAAGTTGTCTATCCACAACCGAATCAAGCTTTAGTGACAGTGATCCAAACACCGTCTCAAGACGATTCGGCTGAGTCTATAAGATATCGATTGGAGATGAATAGCTTTGGGCGATCGCTCTTATCAAGTTCACCGCCAATCTGGCAAATTGTTTGGGTAGGTTCTCAAATTCAATGTCAAGGTGAGTGCTGAGTGGTGAGTGGTGAGTGGTGAGTGGTGAGTGGTGAGTGGTGAGTGGTGAGTGGTGAGTGTGGTGTGTGGTGTGTGGAGTGCTATTAGCGGTAGCGGGGCGTGAGCAACGTCCTGAGTTAAAAGACCGCCCACTAGGGGCGGGGTATCACAAATTTAATTTGAGAATTCGTAACTTTAATTAAAGATCGCCACGAATGTCTTCGACAACTCCATCACGGAGAACGATTTCAACTTGCATTTTGCTAATTAAGTTATCGCCCCGTTCAACACGGAAAAAGCCTTCCATTTGAAATTGATTCACTTCTTGATCCAACTCCAGCAACTGTACTTGCTGGAGATTTTGGAGCATTTGGTTTTTCTGTTCTAGGAATTCGGTTTTCTTTTGATTGATTTGCTGTTGGATATTATCAATTTGTTGGAGGGTTTGGGGGCCGGGTGGCTGGAGACTTTGCTTTTGAATGGCGGAAATCGCTCTTTGTCCTTCAACGTCCAACTGTTGCAATTGCTGATCAAGTTGGTTGATCTGCGCTTGCAGTTGTTGTTGCACTTCCTCTTTCCAGAGGGGGGTGACAATGACTTTGACGTTAACGACGCGCTTTAACAGCAAATTCGGGTTGGAGAAATCTGTCATAAAAGTTTCACGTTCACTCTTGTATTTTGCAGTCTGGAATTATTAGGCAAACATGGCGGCAATCATATCGTGGTAGCGTTCCATGACAACGTGTCGCCGGATTTTCAGCGTTTGTGTCATTAAGCCATTTTCCATCGAAAACGGCTCTAGAATCAGTCTAAACGGCCCTACACGGTCATCTGGGCGATAACCCGGACGGTTCTGCACTTCCCGATTCAATTCTTGCCGGAATAAATCCTGGATCATTTTACTCTCCAGGGTGATGGTTTTACTGGATGAAGAGGTTAAATTATCATCCTGTGTCACTAAGGTAAGATTTTGACCCTCAGCCCATTTTTCCAAGGCTTCCAAGTTGGGGACGATCAAAGCACCGATACAGCGTTGGTCTTGTCCAACTAGCATAATCTGGTCAATGTAGGGCGATCGCAAGCAAGCATCCTCGATGGGTTGCGGCTCGATATTTTCCCCATTGGTCAAGACAATCGTATCTTTTGCCCTGCCCGTCAGCACTAGGTCATTATATGGTGTTATCCAGCCTAAGTCACCGCTATCAAACCAACCTTCAGCATCAATGACTTTGGCTGTGGCTTCAGGATTTTGGTAATAACCTTGCATGATTTGCGGCCCTCGCAACAACACCAAACCTCGTTGTCCATCTGCTAAAGGTCTGCGAGTTTCAGGGTCTACAATTTTAACTTCTGTACCGGGAATTGGTTGTCCGGATGAACCGCGCAAATTGTGCCAAGGACGGCGGGCGTTGGTAACGGGGGAGGTTTCTGTTAAACCGTAACCTTGTAAAATTTCTACACCAACAATTTCAAAAAAGTTATCTATATGTCGGGGTAATGCACCGCCACCGCTAATGACGTGCTTAATGCGTCCTCCCGTAGCTTCCCTGACTTTGGCGTAAACTAAACGTTCTCCTAGGGCGTGGAGGGGGAATAACGCCGATGCTAATATTTTCGCGCCTAAACGTCCCACAGATGAGACATGGAAGTGATCTAAACTTAACCTTTGAGCAACTCTCTTGGCTTTGATATATCTCTCACTTGCACCTAGTAAAGAATAGATGAGGCGTTGCTTTTTGGCTGGTTGTTCACGGAACTGCTTCTGCACACCTTCATGAATGGATTCCCACAGTCGGGGAACAGCAATCATGTAATGGGGTTTAAATTCTTTTAAATCTTTTTTAACGGAACGCAAATTAGTATAAACTTGCGTACAACCTTGAGAAAGCAAGAAATATTCACCACTACGTTCGTAGCTGTGCCAAGTCGGCAGAATACTCAAGGCTATATCCCCTGGTTGGGGTTGTACTACTGTGCCTATGGTTTTGACTTGGTGTAACAAGTTACCATGAGAAAGCATAACTCCCTTGGGTTTACCTGTAGTCCCAGAAGTGTAAATTAAGGTGGCGAGGTTTTCTGAGGTTTGCTTGACTTTCACTAGGGTATGGTTAGCACCAAGTTCGATTAATTGAGGAAAGTTCAATATCTTAATAGTTTCCTCGGCTGGTGGTGTTTCGTCGGAAAGTAAGATAATGAACTCAATTGGTAAATCGTTAAGGCGATCGCGGAGTCTCTGGAGTGTCTTTAAATCTTCGATGACTAAAGCTTTACTACCACTATGCGCCACGATATACAGCAGTTCTTCCCGTTCAGCTTGGGAACTCCGCACTGCGTCTACTCCGCCGGCGGTAATTATGCCTTGATCGGCGATGAACCAACGTGGACTATTATCTGCAATCAAGGAAAGGCGATCGCCTAATTGCACCCCCAAGACTTGTAACCCAGCCGCGAATTGCTGAATTTTTTCTGCTAACTGGCTATAAGTAATTTTTACCTCTGGTTTAGCATGGGGGTTATGCAGAGCAACAATGTTACCAAATTTTTGCGCTGCCAAAGGCCAAATTTCTGGCAGTGATTCTACATTGGTGTAATCTACCAAACGCTGTATTGATAGACTTTCTTGCTTGCTGATATTGGCTAAAAGAGAAGACCCTGGTTGGATGCTTACCATTACATATCACCTCAAATTCAAAATTGGCTCTGTCTAAATTGATTCTGCTATTACGCTACAATATCGCTTCTCTCTATCTACATCACTCACGGTGTAGTCAGTTTCGTAACCTTAACATTTGAGATTCAAGTTAATTCTGGATCATTCTCTTAGTCATTAAACCCCTGCGGAGACAAAGTATAGCTTTGGCGGGGTGGGGTTATTCGTGTTGAATAAGTAATCAAGCGGACATGACAGGATATAACTCTATGCTAAAGTTAATTTATATAAACCAAAATCTATGGTTTTTAGGTAGGAATTCAGAACACAGAAGTCAGAACTGATAATTTATCAGCGTTTGGTATCGTTGATAAATTCATTGAGTGGAATAATTTCCCGATTTTGGTAATACGTCTGACTCTTGAATTCTGACTGCTAAATCCAATTTGCAACTATCAATAGCGACCACCTAATTATTACATGGGGGTGATTACCTATAGAGTTACTAGACGCTTGCCTGCTAACACTGATCAATGTTTTAGCCTGTTTGGCATTACCCAAACTTTTATCATTGATTCTCTCCCCGCCTAAAAGCAAACATAATCACAGATTACCCCAGGTGGCAAAATTGCAGCAAACAGGTAGGGGAATTACCAGCTTTCCATACTGCACCACTTACGCTTTAACTGGTAGTGAGTTTTGTAAATTCAGTCCACACTTCTGTGACAAATGTTCTCCGAATTGATAGAGTATTTCAGGTTCTAATATCTGCACAATTAAGACCGAATTTGTACTGTTATTAGTTCGGGAGATTTTTGATTTATAGTCTATGTTTTAACCTTGCGAAAACTTCAAATTTAGACTGTTATAGTCAGTTTGAATAAAGTTTTTTCGCAAGGGATTTTTAATTTTATATATAAATTGATTATACAGATAAGATATATTTTAGTTTTATGTTCAGGACTTCCGCAAGTGTCACAATCGATGGTTGGTGCGTGACGCTATAAGTCTCATGACTACGTTCAAATACTTTTGCCGCGTCACACACCCTACGACGTGAAAAATATGCCAGTTGCGTAAGTCCTAATGTTTTGAGAAATAGATATGAACATAGTTCTGCTTAACAAAAATATACATAGACCAAACTTATGGATAGCAGAAGAAAATCAAAATATGTGATTAATGATGCAATTCGCAATTCACACTAATATAAGGATTGAATCACAAATTTTAAAACAGGGGTAAATTCTATGAGTTTGATTGATGGTATCCTCTTGACTCTGGTAAATACTGCTGTCTGTCTGGTGCTACCAAAGTTGCTATCTGTCATTTTGGCTACACAAACTAAGAATATTGTATCAGCACAGCCTGTGATGGAATCACAAGATGCCAGTGCTAATATTCCTAGTTATGTAGATGTAGTTTCTTGATCAAAGCAGCAAGCTATCGGCTGCGCCCCACCGGGGGCGATGGCACAGAAAAATTAACAAACACAAATAGTTGAAAAAAGCTACAAATTTAATAAAAAGCAAACTTTAATTAATGCGATCGCTAATCAGCTATCCTTCTTAAAGACTGTCACCTGTCCCCTATCCCCTATCCCCTATACCCTTCAATTACTTCCGATTTTGTCGCCGCCACTTTTCTCTAACTAGGCGAATCTCATTAAAAGTATAACTTTCGCCCAATTGTTCTTTAATTGGTGTCAAAGCAAGATCACCCAGCACTTCTAAAACTTGCCAAATTTTTTGCTGATGTTCTAGAGGGACTAATTGATTTAAATCCACTGGCTGATTTTTCTCAATGAGTTTTTCTAAATGACTAGCAATAGTAGATGGACTCAGATTGCGTTTTTGAGCAATTTGAGCAATATTTAAACCTTGTTGATGTAACTGTAATGTTTGTAATTCACTACCAGAGACTGAACTGGATGAAGATGTAGAATTTACAGGTTGAGTTGTCGGGTTTTGTTCTTGACGGTAGGCGCGAATTTCCGTGAGGAATGTTTCCCCATACTGAGCTAGTTTGTGACTACCGACACCCGACAGTTTACCGAATTCAGTCATGTTTTTCGGCTGTACCTGCGCCATCAATTTTAAAGTCGAATCATGAAAAACCACATAAGGCGGTACAGACTGTTCATCAGCTAATTGTTTACGCAGCGATCGCAGTCTATGCAATAATGCTTCTGCGACTTCTGCCTTGGGATTCTCTTTGACTACACTAAGCTTCTGCACCAAAGGAACAGATAGCATAACTTGGCGTTGTCGCCGCATGACTTCCCAACTTAAAGCATTTAATTTCAGTACAGAATAGCCGTCGCTAGTTTGTTCTAATAAACCTTGATGTAAAAGCGATCGCCCCAACATTCGCCATTCATCTACAGTTCTATCTTTACCAATACCGTAGGTAGAAAGTTTATCATGTTCGTATTGAAGAATCTTATCTTTTTTTGCCCCCCGCAAGACATCAATAACGTGTAACATCCCAAATCTTTCTTTACAACGCGCCACACAAGATAAAAACTTCATGGCTTCAATTGTCCAATCTTCTAAAGGTTTAGGATGGCGGCAATTATCACAATTACCACAATTACCAGCAAAGCGTTCCCCAAAATAACCCAGTTGAATTGTGCGGCGGCAATCTGTCCCCTCAGCATAATCTATCATCTGCCGGAGTTGTTGCCTAGCAATCAATTGTTCTTGGGGGTCAGTTTTTTGTTCAATACTCCATTCAATAGTTTTAATATCAGCAAAACTGAAAAATATAGTACACCGTGAGGGTTCACCATCTCTCCCAGCCCTACCTGATTCTTGATAGTAACTCTCCAAATTACGGGGAATATCAAAGTGAACAACTAACCGCACATCAGGTTTATTAATCCCCATCCCAAAAGCGATAGTCGCCACCATCACCCGCACATCATCCCGAATAAATCGCGTTTGATTTTTACTACGTTCATCATCAGGTAATCCGGCATGATATGACAAAGCAGACACCTTATCATTTTGTAGTTTAAAGGTAAGTTCTTCAACCTTTTTACGAGTTAAACAATAAATAATAGTTGAACCTTCACTATCTCGAATTAATTCTAATAATTCAGCGTAAGCCTGTTTACTTTTAGGACGGACTTCGTAATAAAGATTTTGCCGATTAAAGCTAGCCAGGTGAATACTCGGCTGTTTTAATCCTAATTGTTGAATAATATCAGCCCGGACGCGATCTGTAGCTGTAGCGGTAAGGGCGAGAACAGGAATATTCGGGTAACGCTTCCGCAGAGACTTCAACTGACGATATTCTGGACGAAAATCATGTCCCCACTCAGAAACACAATGGGCTTCATCGATTGCAAAGATAGAAATCCCGACTTTTTCATTAACTAAATCGACAAACGGGAGAAACCTGTCACTCAAAAGACGTTCAGGGGCAACGTAGAGTAACCTTACCTTACCATTAAGAATGGCTTCTTCCCGCGATCGCACCTGATACGCATTCAAACTACTATTGAGGAACGTAGCCGAGATATTATTATTTCGCAATGCTTCTACTTGGTCTTGCATCAAAGCAATCAACGGCGAAACCACTACAGTTAGCCCCGTTTTCATCAGTGCAGGTAACTGAAAGCACAGAGACTTACCTCCACCCGTAGGCATGATCACCATTAAATCCCGATTTTGCAGCGCATCTTCAATAACTTGCCGTTGTCCAGGACGGAACTGATCATAACCGAAGTGATATTTTAACGCCTGTTCGAGATGAGGATACTGAAGCATAGCGATCGCTTTTCTGATTGCGTTCTGCGAGAGTAGTTACGAGGATAAAAGGATTGTAACAATCTCTAGCCTAGAAGTCATAGATTTTTCTCTGTGTCTCCGTGTCTCCGTGGTTAAAAATCATGTTTTCACTACACAGGCGGTCAGATGGGATTAAAAAAAGTTGCAATTCTCACATCTGTCTTTAAAATAAGGCGAATAGTTAAAGTATCAGACATTTGATCTGGTTAGATATATAAACACACCTTCTAAAAATTAGGAGTCGATCACATGAGAAAAGTAGAAGCAATTATCCGTCCATTTAAGCTAGACGAAGTAAAAATCGCTTTAGTCAACGCTGGTATTGTAGGTATGACCGTTTCTGAAGTTAGAGGCTTCGGACGGCAAAAAGGACAAACAGAACGCTATCGTGGTTCTGAGTACACCGTTGAATTTCTGCAAAAACTGAAAGTAGAAATTGTCGTTGAGGATAATCAAGTAGATATGGTGGTTGACAAAATCATCTCAGCAGCTCGCACTGGAGAAATCGGTGATGGTAAGATTTTCATCTCACCTGTAGAGCAAGTGATTCGGATTCGGACTGGCGAAAAGAATACAGAAGCAGTGTGAATGCTGTTAGCGGTAGCGGCGCACTAGTCCATGTCCTAAGCAGCATTGATGCGATCATTGCCGTGCTGTTATCGGTAGCGACGCGTTAGCCAGTGTTGGTAGAGACGCGATAAATCGCCGTCTCTACAGAATTAAGTCATGCAGGCTGGTCAAAGTTTCACCAGTAGTTAGATTATTTTGGATACAAGTACGGGGGGGGATAACAATCAAGAAGCACCTTGTCTTTAGACCTTGTGCGACCCGTTCGCCAGAAATAAATGTTCGCAATCTTCGCTCTACAAAATCTAGAATAAGATCAGGGTTACTAATTGTTTGGCAATGGAAGTTTTAAAACTTACAACAAAAATCGATCAATCAGGATATTTAAATCTTCATATTCCCACGCAGTTAGCGGCGGTTGAAGTGAATATTGTAGTTGTTTTGAATCCAGTTTCTTCAGAGGGAAAGCTGCAACCTAATTATGATTTCTCCGATTTAGTAGGGCGATTAACTTGGCGGGGAGACGCGGTAGAAACGCAGAGGAATCTACGCGATGAATGGTAATCGCTACGTGTTGGATACGAATGCGATGTGTCTCTGCTTCAAGGATGTTCTCAACTTATTCAATTACTTCAAGATGCTGATTGGATTGGAGTTTCAGTTATTAGCCAAATTGAATTTCAGGCGTTTTCTGGGCTAAATAAAGAGGATCGTCAGCTTTTTAATCAGTTTTACAACGAGTTGAGGTTGTCAATTTAGTGGCGAATGATGCTGTGTTAATTGAGAAAATCATTGAAATTCGCCAACAATATCGGTTGAAACTACCAGATGCAATAATTGCAGCAATGACTATCAATAATTCAGCCAGCTTGGTGACTGCCGATCGAGAGTTTGCAAAGGTAACAATTTTAACGGTAATTAATTGGTAGCTATTTAACTTTATCACAAAAAGCCGTCCTAAAAGCGATGCCCTGAGCGTGTCTACGACACGCTCCCCGTACTCCTTCCCTGCGGGACGCTCCGCGAACGGAGAAGCAAGCTACGCGTAAGCCTCCCGCAGGGAACGGAGAGAAGGGAGCTTGTCGAAGTGAACGGGACTTTAAACCCAGTTTTTTGGTAATGCTGCAAAAGCTTTACCCCGATGACTAACAGATTTCTTTAATTCTGGTGTCATCTGGGCAAAAGTTAATTGCTTTTCTGGCACGTAAAAAATTGGATCATAGCCGAAACCACCATCACCAAGTGGTGCATGAAGAATTTCGCCAGGACAAATCCCTTCAGCTTGGATAGCAATATTACCATCAGGAGAGGCGATCGCCACTACACACATAAATTGAGCTTTGCGGTTAACTTCGCTACCTAATTCCCTCAGTAATCTGGCAATGCGATCTGAGTCAGATGTACCGTAACGGGCAGAATATACCCCAGGTGAGCCATTGAGGGCATCTACCTGTAAACCAGAATCATCTGCGATCGCCCAATTTCCTGTCGCTTTCGCTACTTCAGAGGCTTTCAAACAGGCATTCTCAGCAAAAGTATCACCGGTCTCTTCAATTTCTAATTCTTCCGGCTTAAGTTTTAATTCCCAGTCGGTATCTTTTAGGTAAGCTTGCATTTCCCGCAATTTACCAGGATTACTCGTAGCTACGATAAGTATAGTCATTAGTTCTGAGAAAATGCGTAATTTCTAATTCGTAGTTCATAATTACGTTAGCGTAGCGGGACGTTAGTCCATTACGAATTACGAATTACGAATTATAAGGGAAATGCCGAAAACCCCTGAGAGATAGGTGCGTAAGCACCGCATCTCGTACTTAAGGCAGGGGATGAAGGCTAACAGCACCCTTTAGGGTGTTCTGACTTAATCTTTTTGGTGTGCAATATACTCTATTACATTCTTTGTAGAAATATTGCCAGCAGTGGAAACAAAATAGCTCGGTGTCCAGAGAGTTGGAAGCTTAAGTAATTCTGGAAACTCTTTTCTTAAGTGATGAGAAGCCCGTCCTTTAATTCTGGTCATAATTTGGGATGGGTTGTCTGTTGGCTTTACGTTCAAAAATAAGTGAACGTGGTCAGGCATGATTTCCATTGCAATAATTCTCCATCTATTCTCATTGCAAACTTCACAGATGATTTCCTGTAATCTCTGTGCTATTGCGTCTACTAATACCTTCTTTCTGCGTTTGGGTATAAAAACGAAGTGATAGTTAAGAAGTGATATTGCATTGCCTTCATGTCTGTATTCATCTGGAGAAAAAATTCCCATTTTTCTATAATCGCTGATTGTGTTTTGTATATATATAGTGTATATTTGACTAAGCTAATCAACAACGGGAGGTGATAGTATTTGCTAACAAATTACGCCTACAAGCTGCGTCCTAATGTTACTCAGTCAAAAGAAATGGATGGATGGCTAGATATGCTGCGCTCCACTTACAACTGGAGTCTAGCTGATAGAATAGCCCAATATAATCAGCAATTCTTTCAGGGTGAATATTGCGACATCAGGACAAAAGGAGAAGCCTGTCCACTAACTTGTTTTGTGAGCAAGAATGGTGCAAGTGGAGAACCTTGGAAAGATACCAAAGTTGACAAGGATGGCAAACTCAAAAACCCACGACGTAGTGCTGGAGATATCCAAATAACGGCATTACCAGAGTTAAAGAAAGCTAGACCTTGGTTTGGTCGAATTGACTCTACAGTGCTACAGCAAAATGTTAAACGTCTAGATACTGCTTACAAAAACTTTTTTGTTCGCGTAGCGTCTCCGTCAGGAGAGGGTAGAGGTTTTCCAAAGTTTAAAAACCGAAGTAATTTTACATCCTTTACTTACCAGATGGGTGTAAAAATTCAAAGCAATAAAATCTATCTTCCCAAGTTAGGATGGATGCGTTTTTTTAATTCCCGCTTGATACCAAAAGGATTTACCATCAAAGCTGCAACAATTCGCAAGCGTCAAGATGGTTGGTATGTCTCGATTAGGATTGAAGATAAAGCCGTTCCAGATTACGTATCCAAGCCACTGGATGAAGTCAATTCTATTCTTGGTTGTGATTTGGGAATAACCAAACTTGTCCACTTGTCGGATAGGCATCAAATCGATAATCCTAAATTTTCAACTAACAAAAAAGCTAGGCGGACTTTGAAGATTAGACAAAGACGAGTTAGCAGAAAAGTTAAGGGTAGTAAAAATCGTAAAAAAGCAGCAAGTAAACTAGGACGTTTTCACAAGAAGATTACAGATAAACGAGTCGCCTACCAGTGGGATGTTGCTAACAAAATAGTATCCAGAAAGGTTGATGCTATTGCGTTAGAGAATTTAAATATATCTGGAATGTTGAAGCGTTGTAAAGTCAAAGTTGATGAAAAAACCGGGAGATTTTTAAAGAATGGGCAATCCAGAAAAAAAGGTTTGAATCGTGCTATCTCTGATGCAAGTTGGAGTGAGTTAATTTTAAAGATTCAGTATCTCGCTGCAAAGCAAGGAAAGGCCGTAATTAAAATTAACCCTAAACACTCTAGTCAGCAGTGCAGAAACTGTGGACATATCGATAAGTCAAATCGTGATGGTGAGAAGTTCATTTGTACAGAATGCGGACATCGCGAACACGCTGACATTGGTGCTGCAAAGACCATTAGGGATAGAGGTTTAAGAATAGTACGTGGGGACTCCGCGAAACTTGCTGTTTAACAGCTAAACGTCCAAAAGATTAGCCAGTGCGGTCTTGGGGTCTCCCCAAGTAGAGCAACTGGCGTATCACCACGCTCAACGAAGCACACGTGGTGAGTTTGGAAACCTGAGCAATCAGGATATTAAGTCCGTGAGGTCTTAAGAATCTCCGTGGCTTCAGCCCGGAGAGTGTCAATTAATCTTACTCTGCCCAATCTTTCGCCCAAGCCAGAGTTTTATGTACTTCTTCAATGGTGGAAGCTTCGCAGTAGAGGCGTAAAACTGGCTCTGTACCACTGAATCTGATCATTAACCAGCTATGATCAGCTAGGCGGAATTTGTAGCCGTCGATGGTTTTACAGTCAATTACGGTTTTACCTGCAATTTCTGTTAATGGTTGAGTTTTTAGTTGTTGCAAAAGACGCGCCCTTACTTCCATACTGGCTAGGGGCAAATCAATGCGATCATAGGCTGAGGTAAAGCCTGTTTGCTGTTGTAAGTGGCGGTAATAATCTCCTAAATCCTGCCCAGATTCCACGATCGCCTCTAAAACATACAATGCTGATAAGAGGGCATCTCGTTCGGGTATATGACTACCATAACCAATCCCTCCCGATTCTTCTCCACCTAATAAAACTGGTGCGGCTAACATCCTGTCAGCAATATATTTATACCCAACGGCTGTTTCAAATACTGATAAGTTATGTAGTGCGGCTACCTTGGGCATCAAATCTGAACCACTGACGGTTTTGACGATTTCCCCAGTAAAGTTGCGTCTCAGGGTTAAGTGGTCGATTAATATGGGGATTAAAACTTGGGAACTTAAGAAATTAGCATTACCATCAACGGCGGCGATGCGATCGCAATCTCCATCAAATACCAACCCTACTGTTAAACCTGATTTATCAGTGTCTCGGTGAGTTTTGATGACATTAAATAGTGCAGACAGATATTTTGGTAAAGGTTCTGGCGCACCGCCACCGAATAAGGGGTCTCGGCTGCTATTGATTTCCTGGACACGTTCACCTAATAATCTGCCCAAACCGCTTGCGGCTGCACCGTGCATGACATCAGCAAATACGGTGAGTTTACCAGAGGCGATCGCTTCTCTTAGTTTGGCGATATTAACTTTTCCTTCTAAGCCTTGGGTATAACTAGGCCAGGGGTCAAAAGTTTCTAACTTTCCAGGAGTAGCTGCTAGTGGTACACCTGTAGATAACTGTTCTTCTATATTTTTTGTAACTTCTGGTGATACTGAACCACCAAAATAACCTTTGACTTTTAATCCTAAATATGCACCTGGGTTATGACTAGCTGTAATTACTAATGCACCTAAAGCGTTGAGTTGTTTTGCTGCCCAACTAAAAGCGGGGGTTGGGGCATAGCTTTCACTCAGCAGAACATCAAAGCCGACGGCTGTAACAGAATTGGCAACGGCGCGGGCAAAATCTTCTGCCATAAATCGGCGATCGTAACCCACAATAATAGTGCGGCTACCCACTTCTGAAAAATATGTATCATATAATACTTTTGCTGCAACTGGCGCGACCAAAGCTAGACGTTCAAAGGTGAATTCATCACCAATTACGCCTCTCCAGCCGTCTGTACCAAACTTGATCGGGCTAGCTATAACTGGCATTCAGGTATCCTCGGTAGTACACTTGAGGATTTTAGCATTTGTACAGTTGACTCAGTAGCAAAAGAGGCAGAGGAAGGTGACAGGTGACAGGTGACAGGTGACAGGGGGAGCAGATGAAGGAAATCCTATGCCCAATTACCAATATATAATTATTAATAATCCTTAATAGTCAAAACTATTAAGGAGTTTGATAGGAGCATGAGATGCTCACAATTTATGGTGCTTTCTTAAAAATCATCCAGAAACTGACTTAAACGACTGATAACTGGGTCAACCTCTTCTGGTGGTTCAACAGGATAGGTAGTAGTGTTAACTACATCTGCTGCTGGTGCGGGTGTGGGTGCGGGTGGAGGCGAAGAGTATATTACAGGTCGTTCTGTAACCATGATTGCCAGATGCGCCATTTGCTGGGTTAGTTGCATAATTTGGCTCTCTAATGCCTCCAACCGATGGGATTCTTTGGCAAAAAAACGTTCCTCAAGGCCAGCTACTTGACGTTGCAGGTCATCAATTTTTTGTTCAACCGAAGCTATCTCTGCTGTTTTGAGACCAGGTTTTACGGATTCCGGTACGCATAGAGTTTGCCACAAGGCTTCTTTACAGAGGTCGCTGAAAGTTTTTTCTGGTTGTTTTTCTAAATAATTTTCTACAACCGCTAACAAACTTTCGTCAGCAACCTCTGGGTTGAACGTAACCGATTTAACTACCTTTTTTGACCATTGGAACATTCTTTTTAAGCCCTAGAAGAGCGACTGGAGGATAATTGCGCCTCTCCATAAATATACTGCCCCAAAGCGTTAGCTTGTCGAGAAGGAGCTGATAGGTGGGCGTTAATTTTCGCTTCTTTGAGTAGACGTTGCACATCTTCCCAGAAGAATTCTCCACCGCCACCGGTGATAATTACATCGGTGACGCGTTCTGGCAACCAAGCTAAAACTCGACTGCAAATTTCTCGTGAAAATTGCTCGATGAGGTTGGGTAGAAAATCATCTAGGTTAGTAGGCTTGCTTGCGCCTTTGGGGCGGTAGAAGCGATCGCCTTTGGGTTTGTTGACAGCAGAAATTAAGGCTAGAGATTGACTATCTGCGCTCTCAATTTCAGCTGCTACCATCTCATAAAACTTGCTCATGCCGAAGTCTTCACTCTTAGAAGCACCACGAGCAAACCGGAAGTTATCCACCATCAATAAATCGATGGTTTGGTGTCCGATATCGACAATCGCCACAGATATTTTTGTAAAATCAGGGCTGCTACCACCTTTTTTGGGTTGGGCTTCTGACCATAACAAACTGCCATAGCCTTCTGGCATGACCCAAACTTTGGAGATATTCAAAGATAAAGATTCGCCCCGGAAATTCAACATATGAGGCCCGGTGACTTGGCTGATTATCTGGGCTTTTTCTCGTTCAAATTGTTCTAAGGAGAGGAAAGGTAAACCCAGCACGACAGAAATTTCATCTTTGAGTTTGAAGTAGCCAGCACAGGACAAAACTTTCACCAGCGCATCTTCCACTTTGGACTGGCCGACTCCTAAGTTAGCCCCAAAGTCTGCTGCTAATTGACCAACTGCGTAGCCTTTGCCTTGATATTCCAGCCATAAGTCCATGAGAGGGTCAGTAGCACGAGCTTCAAACACGCCACCGCGTACCTGTTCGATGGACATTTGCTTGACGTTGGCAGGTACGAACATCACATTGTTAGGTTCGCGGCTCACACAGGTCTTTGTGGAGGTTCTGCCTAAATCGACACTGAGAATAGATTTGCCCAAACCATTATTAGATTTAGGCACTGTGGTGGTATTGAGGGGGGTAGATGCTGTCACCCTGTTTAAAGGGATGGCAGCAGCGTTCATTGGGGTAGCGGCGGAAGGTTGGTCAGTCATACAAGCTCCTAGTCCTTACTTAACTGTAAAAAGTTACCATGCCTATCGTACAAATATGCGGGATACCAGAAATTTTCAGCTTCGTCAAGTGTAACTACAAATACGCCAAATTTTAAAGTTTTAATAAAATTTAGGCGATCGCTTTCTTCACCATTATTTGGCATAGTGTAGGCGAATTTTTACCAGATGTAACCCCCACTTGACAACTAAAAGTAACTGTTTTTCAAATTCTGCTATTTCTGCGCTTACGTTTGAGTATCCAGGCGACAAATGCTAAAACCAAAATCCCAAGTACAATTTTGGATACAGGGGCTAGGTACTTATCCACAAGTTCATACTGACTACCCAACATATATCCTGAGTATGTTAGCAAACCAACCCAAGCTGCGCTACCTAAAGTTGTATAAAATAAGAATGGTATTAACGGCATATTGCTCATGCCTGCGGGTACGGAAATCAAAGTCCGAATGCCTGGGACTAAACGACCAATGAAAACTGCTTTATTACCCTGTGTATTAAACCACCGCTTGGCTTTGGTAATATCCCTACTAGAGACACCAATCCACTTGCCATACTTTCTAGCGAAGACCTTCAAACGCCTTTCACCCAAAAATTTACCGGGATAATACCAAATCAGTGCGCCAGTGACAGAACCGAACAGTCCAGCGAAGAACACACCAAAAATATTTAGCCTTGAATCTGGAAGATTTGCTGTATAACCGGCTAGTGGCATAATCAATTCGGAAGGAATTGGTGGAAACAGGTTTTCCACAAACATCAACACAGCAATTCCCCCATAGCCCAAAGATTCAATAATATTTTTTATCCAATCCGATGACATAACATAAAAGATTTACTTAAAAACTTGTAAGTTAGGTTTGTAGTAAGGACTTTAGTCCTTATGGTTTTGAGGACTTTAGTCCTCACTACGAACAACTAAAAAACAAAAAGGTAAAAGTCAATTTTTTTACTTTTGACTTTTACCTTTTACCTTTTACCTTTTAGCTAGTGACTTTTTTACGCTGTCGGAGTCAATGATTGCACTCTTGATTCAGACTCCCAATCTAATGGATTCCATACCCGTTCTTCCAAAGCCATCTGTTCAATTAAACTAGCTAATCTTAAAGCCTTAAGTGCCTGTTCACCACCCACTGAAGGCTGATTACCACCGTGTACGCAGTTGACAAAATGTTCTAATTCTGCACTGAGGGGCTGAATATTAGTAGTATAAACTTTTTCAATCAAACCATCTTGCCGATATAATACTTGCTTATGATCGTTGAGAGAGTTAGCAGGTGTTTGGCGATGAATTAAAATTTCATTTTTGAGAAAATCTGCTTCAGTAAAGGAGTTTTTACAGTGGGCGACGATGCGGCGGATTTTGCGGTGTGTGACTTTGCTGGCTGTCAAAGTAGCAACAATGCCATTAGCAAATCCCAAGGTAGCAGTTACATAATCTAAATAACCGGAGTCTAAGGAGCGAGTACCACTAGCGGTTAATTTTGTTACTGGTGAAGCTGCCAATTCCAACAACAAATCGATGTCGTGAATCATCAAATCCAGCACCACCGAAACATCATTGGCTCGGTCAGAGTAAGGACTCATCCGGTGAGCTTCTAGTGCTAGCACTTCTTCCGTTTTCAGCACTTTGTGTAGCTCACGGAAGGCTGGGTTAAATCGCTCAATATGACCTACTTGCAGGATACACTGAGAGTCAGCAGCAGCATTGACTAAGGATTCCGCCTCAGAAATACTAGCAGCAATGGGTTTTTCGATTAAGACATGAATACCTGCCAAAAGACAGTTGATGCCCACAGCATAATGCAAGCGAGTGGGAACAGCTATGCACACCGCTTCTACATGGGGGAGCAGGTCACAGTAATCTTCAAAAAAACGCACCTTGTATTTACTGGCGGTTTCTAAGCCTCGTTCGACATTAATATCTGACACTCCGACCAGTTCAACATCCTTCATTGAACTCAGTGTACGGGTGTGATGTTGTCCCATGTTGCCTACGCCGATTACACCTATGCGAATCGGTCGTGGCTGGTTGCGCTGTGTATATGAATTGGGTTCTGCCACTGATATGCTATTTTGCACTATTGTTCTCTCCTCAACCACCAAATTTAGAGACGCTATGGCCGTTGGCGTTTATACTTGACAGCCGATTATTATCCGTCTAAAACCATCCAGATGGTAACATAGAGGCTCTGTTTATGAAGAATTTCAAAGTTTGTGATCAGTTCCCGTAATTTGGCTGTCTTTTGTATAGACATTGCTCAAGTGTAGGGTTTTTTCTGTTATACACAAACTACAATAAGCCTTTTTATTACCTTTAAAAACCTAGTAGTTCTAGGTATAAATATTTAAAAGACAATTAGACAATAAATGATCTGGACTAAAGATTAGCAATTCCATTGTGAGGAAAATTACAAATTAATTAACCACAATATCATACTGGAATACTTACACAAAAAAAGATTTATCTAAGATGTCCACTACGGTTATAACTAAATGATTTTGGCATAATTATTTGCATTCTTCACAAATTTGACTAATGATTTTTACGGGTACTAATCAGGAAGACCACTTTCTTAGCGGTGATTTTGATTTGGCGATTTACATTAAAAATTTGAAACGGAAATGAAAGCTGTAATTTTGTTGTCTGGGGGATTAGATTCTTCCACCATTCTTTACCAAGCAAAGGCTGACGGTTGTGAGTGTTACTCAATGTCATTTGATTACCAACAGCGACATCGCCGAGAGTTACATTCAGCTTTGCTTGTAGCGCAAAAAGCTGGGGTTGTAGAACATCAGGTAGTTAACTTTGATTTAAGACAATGGGGTGGTTCAGCATTGACCGATGATGCGATCGCCTTACCTGAAGCACGTTCTCTGGATGAGATGTCACAAAGTATTCCTGTAACCTACGTACCTGCACGGAACACAATATTTTTAAGTTTTGCTCTAGCCTATGCGGAAGCGATCGCAGCTGAACGTGTTTATATCGGAGTCAACGCCCTAGATTATTCAGGATATCCTGACTGTCGTCCTGACTATATCCAAGCAATGCAAGAAGTTTTCCGACTGGGAACTAAACAAGGAAGGGTTGGACAACCAATCAAAATTGTTGCTCCCTTGCTAGAACTGAAAAAAACCGAAATTATCCAACTTGGCAACCAATTAGAAGTACCTTGGGATCTCACTTGGTCTTGCTATGCCGGCGGTGATGTCGCTTGCGGTGTCTGTGATTCTTGTCGTTTGCGACTAGCCGCTTTTGCCGAATTAGGACTTGTTGATCCACTACCTTATGCTTAATGGGGGAGTGTCAATCCTCCAACCGTCGCAATTGAATTTGATGCAGGCGCGGCCCATCAACAGATACAATGGTGAACTCAAGATTTTCATAACGAAAAAGTTCGCCCATATGAGGCATTTTCTGCAATTGGTAGAGTAAAAAACCAGCTAGGGTCTGATATTCCTTGGTTAAGGGTAAATTGAGATGCAACACTTCGTTGAGGTCTTCTAAGTTAACCTGGGCTTGGACTAAAAATGTTTGCGGATCTAACATCTCAATTAGCAAATCGTCACTGGTTTGGGATTCACCCACATCGCCAATAATTTCCGCAATCACATCTTGGATAGTCAAAAGTCCTACCGTTCCCCCAAACTCATCCACGACTATCACCATAGCTGGTTTTTCTTGCTGCATCATGGGTAAAAGTTCACTCAGGGGGGTTATTTCCGGCACAAATCGAGTCGGACGCATCCAAGCTTGAATCTGGCTGTTTAAATTGAGTTGTCCCGTAGCTAGGGGTTTGGCTAAATCCCGAAAGTAAACAATTCCTCGAATGTCGTCTAAAGATTCACCAATAATGGGATAACGAGAATGTCCAGTAGAGAGCATTTCTTGGAGTAAAGTATCAAAAGTAGCATCTTTCGACAAAGCAACCATACCAGTACGAGGAATCATCACATCTTGGGCTGTGACATCACCAAATTCAAAAACATTATTGAGCAGTTCTCGTTCTGTGGTTTCTAAACCAGTAGATTCCCGTTCTGTGGAGATAATTAGTTGTAACTCTTCAGGAGTCACAGGTGGTCGCCAACTTTGACCAGTGTATTCAATCCTAAATAGTCGCAACAGATAACTAGTGGATTGGTTGAGAATCCAGATAAAGGGGCTAAAAAAACGCACGATCGCTTTGACTGAAGGCCCTAAAAACCGAGCCAACTGCTCAGAATACAGCATGGCGACTGATTTAGGGCATAACTCCCCTAAAACAATTTGCAGATAGGCGATTAAAAAAAAGGTTAAAGGAATTGATAGGGAATGAGCGATCGCATGACTCATACTGGCGGTTAAAGGAAAAGATTTGAGCCATGAACCCATGACCACCACAATCGAAGTTTCGCCAATCCACCCCAGAGCCAAACTAGAGAGGGTAATACCCAACTGAGTAGTTGATAATACTCTATCAATACTACGTTGCAGCGTTTCAACTGCGATCGCTGGGATATCACCAGCCTCAACCAACTGATGAATACGCGATCGGCGCACTGTTACTATAGAAAACTCTGCCGTTACAAAAAAAGCATTGATTAAAATCAGTAATAGTACCGATAACAACCGCAGCCCTACATCTGTCAAGCTCAAACTAGGAAATTCATTCACCGCCACAGCTCATACAAAACTCTTGCTATTGAGGATTGGGGAATTGAGCAGAAAAAACTCAAAATTCATTAGTTTTTCGCCCTTCCCCAATCCCCAATTCCCAATCCCCAGTCCCTATTTATCTACAGGAATATTTGATACTTCTAGCTTCAGTTTTTGATCAGGATAATCTGTCAGAGAAAGGGATACTTTCTTCACATCATCTAGTAAAGCTGTAGGAATGCTCACTGTACCAGAAAATGCCGTGCCACTTGCTGGTAATTCTGAGGGTAAACCCTCTGTACTTGCACTCAGAGTTCTACCTTTATCATCAGTCACATCTAAGAAACTATACAAAAAGCGAACAGAATCAGCACCTTTATTCTGCATTTTTACTTTCAGTAGCAAATCACCACCAGAATAGCGAGCAGATTGCACCGCCAAAGTTACACCTTCACTTTCAGCAGTTACAGGAAATCCGGCTTGAGGTTTTTCTTCAACCACTACCTCCGTTTTCTCTTTTTGCTTCTGCTTGCGGTTGTTAATTTCCTCATCGTCCTCATCTAGCTTGTCTGATTTAGCTACTTTAGCTTTACCTTCAATTCGTGCCTTAACAGTTTTCAGAATTTCTTCCTCTTTTAAAAGTGTCACTTCTCCAGATTGGGAGCTATTGGACTTAGTGGTAGCAAATTTGCTAGTAGGACGACCATCTGGCGTGGTGACACCTTTGAGTGCAGAACTTCCCAAGTTAAAACCCAATAAGGCACTAACAGAACCTGCGCCTAACATGAGGATTAACAAAACCAGAGTAAGAATTACAGTAGAATTTATCTTCATTGCTGACAAGCTATTGCAAAAGAATGCTGGTCTATACTAGCTGGAGTATATTAAGAGTGTTAAAGCTATATACCAAAATCTTTAATGTAACTTAATTAATCATAGTCTGCACTATGCCAAAAATAAATTGTGTAGTATAAAAATCAATAAGACGATTTGGGATGGTACACAAACTCTAAACAATAGGATACAATTTAATTCTAACCAGGGTTGGCCGAGCGGTTGAGGCAGCGAACTCATAATTCGCCCAAGGCAGGTTCAACTCCTGCACCCTGGATTTAATCAGTGATGAGTGCTGAGTTATGAGCTATGAGTGCTGAGTTATGTTAGCGGTAGCGGGGCGTTTAGCCCGTGCTGAGTTATGAGCCTTAAGTGATAAATAAGAGTATTTTTAAGTGACTACAGTACAAAAACTAGGTCTAAAAGCCAAATACTATAAATTGTTTCACTCACTACTCACTACTCACTACTCACCACTCACTACTCATTACTCATTACTCATTACTCATTACTCATTACTCAGCACTCAGCACTCAGCACTCAGCACTCCTATCTTTGTAGTGAAGTATCAAAGCGGAATTCTGTTCCTACCTTTAACTTGTTAGCATTCAAGCGTGGGGACATGAGCAGTGATGAATTGTAAGGATTTGGTAAATCGGGTGTACGAAGATAAGGATCATTCATTGACTGCTGTGTTAAGACATCTTTATAAAGAGTATTTAGCAATTCCGCATCACGGGCAATCTCATTTTCGGGGAAAGAATTGCGAAAACCAGAGCCAGAACCCAAAAATGAGTCTAATTGACGTTTAGGGGTACTATTTTCATAAAAGTTGCGATCGTGGCGAAAATAAGCACGCTCAAATACATCACTTGTGCTTTCATAATTGGGTATTTCTGACTCAGCATTAGCGATCGCTGGAAAAGCCATACCAGTAGCTAAAAGCACTAACAAACCACTAAGAGACTTAAATTTTATACCCATCTTGTTTACTCCTCAATTTTTGGGTAAATCTTAACTTATGCTTAAGTTCAGAACTCTCATGAGTTCAACCTTTGGTGTAGCATAACTTTTACTGTTTTGTAATGACGTATTCTACTGAAACCCTTACCCAGTCAGATATTTGGGCAGCTACTGCGGATGTCACTAATCTGCGTCAAAAACTACTGGATTTATTTTGTCAACTCGCCTATCAAGAGGGTGATTTTATTCTTTCTTCTGGACAACCCAGTTCTTACTACATCAACGGTAAGCAGGTCACACTCCATCCCCAAGGTGCTTTAGCAATTGGTCGCATTCTCTTATCTCTATTACCTTCAGATACTCAAGCCGTAGCTGGTTTAACACTGGGGGCTGATCCAATTGTGTCGGCGGTGAGTGTAGTTTCTGCTTATGAAAATAGACCAATCCCAGCCTTGATTATTCGCAAAGAAGCTAAAGGTCATGGGACTAAGGCGTATATTGAAGGCCCCAACTTACCGGAAGGTGCAAAGGTGGTGGTTTTGGAAGATGTCGTCACGACTGGACAATCTGCGATGAAAGCAGTTGAACGACTCAGGGCGGCTGGTTATGTTGTTGATGAAGTAATTTCACTAGTAGACAGACAACAAGGGGGAGCAGAATTTTACCAGTCTGTCGGGTTGAAGTTTGAAGTAGTGTTTACGATTAAAGACCTTCAAGAACGGTATCGAGAATTAGGGAATTAGTGGGGTAATTTAGGGTCGCGTAGCGACTCTCCCCAGGTAATTTTTGATTTCGTTCTGGGATACTTCTACTAATTACAGTAGTATCAAAATTTGATAATCAGCGCATCTATAACCTGATGACAAAATCCGCAGATGTCAGCACAAAACGCTTGATTAGCCTCGCACCTGATAACTGGGTGAAATGGGTAAGGCAATTTCCTGATATTACAGCAGGGGAAATAGTCAACTCAGAATTTCAGTGGATAAGCAGAGAAAGTGACGTTTTAATTCGTGTAAAAAATCCCCAGTATGGTAATTTTCTCGTTCTCAATGAGTTACAACTGCGTCCCACATCAGAAATGCCAAGAAGAATGCGTGCTTATGCGGCACTTGCAGAAGAAAAATATAAATTACTGACATATCCTGTATTAATCAACATCCTCAAAACTACTAACTCAGAAATATCTACAACTTATGAATCAAATATTGCTGGATTACGCGCAATTCAGGATTATCGCGTCATTAATTTATGGGAAGTCGATGTAAATATCGCTTTTGATCAACCACTACCATCTTTATTACCCTTTGTACCAATTCTCAAAGGTGGTGAGAATGAGGCTACAATTCGGGAAGCTCTACAAATACTCCGGTCTGATGAACAGTTAAACCAACTTGAGACGGTATTAGCATTTTTTGCTACTTTTGTATTAGAAAGCTCCCTAGTTCAAGAAATAATGAGGTGGGATATGGCTGTATTACGCGAATCGCCTTGGTATAAAGAAATTTTAGAACGAGGAAGACAGGAAGGGGCTGAATTGGCATTGCAGGGTATTGAAATGCTGTTAGATATTAAGTTTGGTAGTGAAGGTTTAGAATTGATGCCTGCAATTTATCAAGTTAATGATTTAGAGCGATTAAAATCGATTCAACAGGCAATTAAAACTGCAAATACAGTTGAAGATTTACTTTTGGAAGTCCAGAAAAATTGAGGGGAAAATCAAAACTCTAACTATAAAGCGTACTGCACTAGGTGAGTTATTTATGGTTGTAGTTGCTGATGAGGGTAGGTATTTAATCAGGTGGGCAATTCTTGCCCACCCTACGTTACTACGTTACTAACTTTGCGTTACAGGTTCTTTTGCCAAGAACTTCTCTAGTTCAGTCAGTGCATCAGCATCAACTTTGGTTTGCATGGGGCAGAATTTAGGGCCACACATGGAACAAAACTCAGCAGTTTTGTAAATATCTGCTGGTAACGTTTCATCATGGTATTCTTTCGCTCTTTCCGGGTCGAGTGATAATTCAAACTGACGATTCCAGTCGAAATTATAACGAGCATGAGAGAGTTGATCGTCTCTATCTCTTGCGCCTGGGCGATGTCTGGCAATGTCGGCAGCATGAGCTGCTATTTTGTAAGCAATCAGACCATTCCGCACATCTTCAGCGTTAGGCAGTCCCAAATGCTCTTTTGGTGTAACGTAGCACAGCATTGCTGTACCATACCAACCAGCCATCGCCGCACCAATCGCGGAAGTGATGTGGTCATAACCTGGTGCAATGTCTGTCACCAAGGGGCCAAGCACATAGAAGGGGGCTTCAGAACACTCTTCCATCTGCTTTTTGACGTTGAACTCAATTTGATCCATTGGGACGTGTCCTGGCCCTTCTACCATGACTTGGACATCATGTTCCCAAGCTTTGCGGGTGAGTTGTCCGAGGGTTTTGAGTTCGGCTAACTGGGCATCATCGGAGGCATCATGAGTACAGCCGGGGCGGAGAGAGTCCCCTAAACTGAAGGAGACATCATATCTCTTGAAAATCTCAATAATGTCGCGGAAGTGGGTGTAAAGTGGGTTTTGTTTGTGGTGATGCAACATCCACCGCGCCAAAATACCGCCACCACGGGAAACAATACCGGTGATGCGGCTTCTTACTAAAGGTAAATGTTCTATCAAAATCCCGGCGTGGATGGTTTGATAGTCTACCCCTTGCTGGGCGTGTTTTTCGATGATGTGCAGAAAGTCTTCTGGTGTCAGATTTTCAATTGTGCCGTGGACGCTTTCTAAAGCTTGGTAGACTGGCACTGTCCCAATGGGAACGGGGGAGGCGTTGATGATAGCAGTACGAATTTCATCTAAGTTACCGCCACCTGTGGACAAGTCCATCACGGTATCAGCACCATACTTCACCGCTAGATTCAATTTGTCTACTTCTTCTTGAAGATTAGAAGAGTTGGGTGAAGCACCGATGTTAGCATTAACCTTACACTTAGAGGCGATGCCGATCGCCATTGGCTCTAAGTTAGTGTGATTAATATTAGCAGGGATGATCATTCGCCCCCGCGCCACTTCATCACGAATCAGGTCAGCCGGTAGATTTTCTCGTTGGGCGACGTAGTGCATTTCTTCGGTGATGACACCCTGACGTGCGTAGTGCATTTGAGTTACATTGCTTTGCCCACTACGTTTAGCAACCCATTCTTTCCGCATATGAAATTCCCTCGATAAACAGCTTCCCTTCGCTGGTATTACCCAGTCTCAGGTGTTAAGGGTGTGATCTCAGCCTGTTGGTGCAAGCACCCCTAGCATGGATGTAGTGTATCACCTTGTTTATGGGTGGGGACAAGAAGGTTAACAATTTATAAGGTGAAGCGGTTTAGTTCATTAGGGGTGTAAGGGTGTAGGGGTGTAGGGGTGTAAGGGTTGAAGGTGTTGGACGGGGATTGAAAGTTGCCCCAAGGAGCAGGGCTTTTAACCCTTGGGTGGTTGGAAAAAAGTTCTTCCCCCTATACCTCTACACCCCTACGGGGCTTAGTAAGGTGACTATTAGGTAATTGGGGAGACAATTCAGTAGAGGTGCAGGGGAGAATAACTAATGACTAATAACGATCGCTATATTATTTTTCATAAACCCTATGGTGTTCTGAGCCAGTTTACTCAGGAAACTCCCAAACATCAGACCCTCAAGGATTATATCGATGTACCGGATGTTTATGCTGTGGGGCGATTGGATTGGGATAGTGAAGGGTTATTGTTATTAACCAACGATGGGAGGTTGCAGCATCGTCTGTCTGATCCACGTTTTGGACATGAACGAACTTATTGGGTACAGGTAGAGCGCATTCCTGATGTAGATGCTATAACCAGATTACAAACAGGGGTAGAAATTCAAGATTACCGCACGCGACCAGCACAGGTCAGGTTATTACCAGCAGATCCGCCTGTGTGCGATCGCCATCCGCCGATTAGATTTCGCAAAAATGTGCCTACAGCTTGGTTGGAAATGACCTTAACAGAGGGTAAAAATCGCCAAGTACGGCGCATGACTGCGGCGGTGGGTTTTCCGACTTTGCGTTTAGTCAGGGTGAGCATAGCTCATTTGCGCTTAGATGGTCTAGCTTTGGGTGAGTGGCGAGATTTAACGTTATCGGAAGTTAAACTGCTACATAATTCGCCTGCAAAGCGGGGAAAAAATCATAGCTAGGCGTAGATAGAAAATCTGCCAAGGTGCATAAAGCATAAAAATATTTTTATTTGCTGATTTTTACCAGAAAGCTAGGAAAAACACTATATTGCTGTTTTTTTTCCCAACTAGTCAACATCAGCCTTGGAGTGCAATTTTAACTCTTATGAGCCTGAATCAGCGTAAACGCGTAGCTGCTTGTCCTCAGATATCGCTCTGGCCTCAAACTCATCAATTAAATATCTTGTCTGCAAATCCTAGTTGCTTAGAACTTGTACCTGAACCAGTCTCTAATTTAGAACTGGGGTTAGCTGAACAGCTACGCCATACCCAAGCAGAACTGCAACGGTATCGGATGCTGTATGAAAATATTCCGTCTGTGTACTTGAGTTTGGATGTAACAGGGGTAATTTTATCTGTTAACCAGTTTGGAGCTAATTGTCTCGGCTACACACGAGAACAATTAATTCAACAGCCCATTTTAAAATTGTTTGGCGAGTCAGAGAAACAAAGGCTAACTGATGAATTTAAAGCTTTATTGACAAATACCTCAGAAGGTGCGGTTAACTGTGGTGATTTTCGTTTAGACTGTCCCCTGAGTCAAATAAAATGGGTAAAAGTAACACTGCGATTTATACCTGATTATGAAGTTCACAAGCCAGTAATTATCATGCTTTGTGAAGATATTACTGCTCACAAGCAAGCGGAAGATACTCGGCAAGCCAGTGAGTCATGCCCCCATACACTGATACAGAATGAACAACATGATCAAGTATTAATACCAGATAAATTAGAAGAAGTAGAAAGCCTGACTCGCCTGAAAGAAGAATTTATCAGTACGGTTTCCCACGAATTACGTACACCCCTCACTAATATGAAAATGGCGATTCAGATGTTAGGAATCGCACTACATAAAGAACAGAAATTTGTAGAGAACGCAGAAAATTCTAAAGCAGCTTGCTATTTTGAGATTTTAAATAATGAGTGCGATCGCGAAATAAATCTTATTAATAATTTTCTCGATTTAAAGCGTCTAGAACGCGACTCTCAACCTTTGGTATTGGAAATAATTCAACTTGAGCAATGGCTGTGGCAAGTGTTGGAGAAATTTAAACAGCGTCATTTTCACCTTTGTCAGCAAAATTTAAGCATCAAGATACCGCACTCCCTACCGCCTCTAGCCTGCGATTCATTTATTTTAGAACGCATAGTCATAGAACTACTCACCAATGCCTGTAAATTCAGCCCGCCAGATGCAGCCATTATGATTTCCGCCGAGCGAAAAGCCAACAACATCCTCTTGCAAGTCATTAATTCCGGTGTAGAAATTCCTAGCACTGAATTACCCCGCATTTTTGACAAATTTTATCGTATTCCCACCAACGACCCTACCAAGCAAGGCGGTACAGGCTTAGGATTGGCATTAGTCCAGAAACTTATTAAGCAATTGGCTGGAACAATTACAGTTGATAGCGGGTCAAATCGTACCTGTTTTACTATCCAATTATCGTTGAAAGGATAAGAATTGGGCATATAAATTCAAAATTGAATATAGCGGTTTTCGCTTTAGTCAGGTACAAGAACCCCACCCCCAACCCCCTCCTCCGAAGTTCTGTTCGGCGGAAACCGCCGCTCAGACTTCTCTCCGCCGCAAGGAGGGGGCTATGATATACTTCATGCGATTAGGAAACGCTATAACTTCTCCCCCTCTGCTTCCCCAATCCCCAATCCCCAGTCCCCAGTCCCCAATCCCCAATTTCACAAAAATTCCCTTGCCGATATCTGAAATATTTAGCTAATATGCGTCACAATTAATACTGCCACCAAAATTCACGGGTGAAACCACAATTTTTTGTAGGTCTACTGTAGGAAGGTGCGGCCAATTGTGGCACTTTGGATCTTAGTGGCTAGAAGCACCTTGGAACGGGAATTAAGGAACTTCCACTATGCTGATTTGTCCTGAGTGTCAATTTGAAAACCCTAACGCTAACAAATTCTGTCAAAAATGTGGTGCTTCCTTGTCCTACAAGGTATGTCCTCAATGTAGTACCGATGTTCCTGTCAATGCTCTACAGTGCCATAACTGTGGTGCAGAATGTGGAACAGTTTGGTGGGCAATTGTTGCTCAATTAGGGACTGGGGACTGGGAATTGGGAGCAGGGGGTGCAGGGGAGGAGGAGAACATCGGTGAGGAAATGCCCGATTCCCCATGCCCGATTCCCAATGAACCAGCTTTATCACCACAATTCTCTGTAGGCTCTTATTTAGATAAAGAGCAACGCTATCAGTTTTTGGAATCGCCATCAGCCCAAAATGCTGAAGTGTGTGCCAAAGTTTTAGACTGCCAACCTTATCAAGTCTCACTAGTGGAGACTATATTAGCCAATCAGCAACAGGGCTTGATTGCGCCAGTAGCAGAAGCTAATGGGATTCCCAAAATTGCAGAGCCTTACATTGTCTTACAATCCCCCCATCACCCAGAAATACCCAAGATTCATGATGCTTGGCAGGATGGTGATGTGCAGGTGATACTCATTGAAGACCGTTCTCATTGGCAGTATCTACTAGATTCGTGGAAAAAGGAAACAACCAGTTCGTTACAGATTTTGCACTGGTGTTATCAAATGACCCAACTCTGGTTTTTACTAGAACCACTTGAATGTCATTACAGTTTGTTAGATTTGTCGAATCTGCGATTGGATGAAGACCAATCTTTGGGACTACAAAGGTTATATGTAGAAACACTGAATAGTCAGATATCGGCTGGATTAAAAGAGGAGGAAGAAGAACCTCTGGAGCTTTCAGGAGAGCCTATAACTCTGAAAGCCTTGGGGCGAGTTTGGCAGGCGTTGTTTAGAAGTTCACAACGCACTCAATTCGGGTTATTAATCCAAGTTTTGGATGATTTAGAGCAAGGTACTATTCAGACGATCGCACAATTGCGATCGCGTTTACAAGAAGTAGCCACGGAATTAGAAGTCACAACATCCCCTATTTTTCAGTCAATGGAAGAAGAACAAACAACTTCACCCACGCTCTTACAGGTAGATGATTTTGAAGATTCTGCCAGTAGAGCAGATGACCTACCGACAGTTGTGCTATCAGTACAGTTAAGTAGTTTAGAAGACGCAGGATTGACCGATGTTGGTCGTCAACGTCAGCATAACGAAGACTGCTTTGGGATTGCGACTAAAATTGAAAAAGTAGACTTACCAAAAAACCGCTCTCTTCAAGCACAAGGCTTATATATTCTCTGCGATGGTATGGGGGGACACGCCGGCGGTGAAGTAGCCAGTGAGTTAGCAGTCAACACCCTGCGGCAATATTTTCAAGAACACTGGAATACTGATCAACTGCCCACAGAAGAAATCATTCGGGAAGCGGTTTATTTAGCTAATAAGGCAATTTACGAGCAGAATCAACAAGATGCCCGTTCTGGGGTAGGGCGCATGGGTACTACCTTGGTGATGCTCCTAATTCAAGGTAATCAAGCCGCCGTTGCCCATGTGGGAGATAGTCGCCTCTACCGCCTAACTCGCAAACGCGGCTTAGAACAATTGACAGTAGATCATGAAGTTGGTCAACGGGAAATCAATAGAGGTGTAGAAGCTAGTATTGCTTATTCCCGCCCTGATGCTTATCAATTGACTCAAGCCTTAGGACCTCGTGACGAAACAGCTATAAATCCCGATGTCGATTTTTTTGATATTAATGAGGACAGTCTCTTTATTCTGGTTTCAGATGGTCTATCAGACAATGACTTACTAGAAACATACTGGGAAACCCACCTCCAACCCTTATTAAGTTTTGCCAATAATTTGGAACAAGGTGTCACAGGATTAATCGACTTAGCCAATCAATACAACGGTCATGACAACATTACTGCTATACTTATCCGGGCAAAAGTGCGTCCGAATATGGGGAGTAGCGAGTAATCAATTCAAAATTCAAAATTTAAACCCTTTTGCAGAACTAGGAAATCAAAGTGTAGAAGTGCCGTAGGGGCGGGTTTACCCGAATCATCGTGAATAATTGAGGATATCTGTGAACCCGCCTCTACTAAAATCTAAAATCTAAAATTGGTTGATTTTTAACTTTTGACTTGATTTGTCCCCAGTCTCTAGTTATTTAATTTTAACTTTTGACTTTTGATTTTTGACTTTTGACTTGATTTGTCCCCCATCCCTAACTTTTATCCAGGTTGTATTGTGGTTACTCTCACCTTGTTAGAACCGCAACAAAAAACACCCCTTAAACAGTGGTGTTTTGAAAATTCCGCCGTAATTCGGATTGGTCGAGCGGCGGATAATCATGTTGTTTTAACTGATAGTTTGGTTTCCCGGCATCATCTCGAAATTCGGCAAGTCAGTTCTGCTAAGAATCCTGGCTCATGGCAAGTGATTAGTAAAGGCACAAATGGCACTTTTTTAGACGGTGTGCTGGTAATTCAGGGTTCGTTGCCTAATAATGCCCAGCTACAACTGGCGCAGGGTGGACCAATCTTGCAGTTCCAGATTCAGGAGGAGACAGCACCGAATCCTAATTTGCGATCGCCTACGGTGAGCAGTAGTTCATCGCCTACGGTGGGGCGTAGCCCATTCCCTGATGCTGGCGAGATACCGGGAAATATTGTTAAACCAGTTGTTTCTAGTAGCAAGTCGAGTAGTTCATCCCACAGTTGCAACCATGAAGGTAATGCTCCTGGGAATCTGTTTTGTGTTCATTGTGGTCAACCTATTGTTGTACAGCAGACAATTCGCCGTTACCAGGTGTTGCGAACTCTGGGACAGGGAGGTATGGGTACTACTTATTTAGCTTGGGATGGAGATAGCTTGATTGCAGGACGACAGCAATTATTCGTGTTGAAGCAAATGAATGCTGATATGGCAAAAATTGCCAAAGCTCAGGAATTGTTTGAACGGGAGGCTAACACCCTTAAATCCCTGAATCATGAGGGAATTCCTAAGTATTATGACTTTTTTGTAGAAGCTGGTAAAAAATACTTGGCAATGGAATTAGTTCATGGCCAGGATTTAGAAAAACGCATCTATACAACTGGGCCAGTTACACCAAAGCTAGCGATCGCCTGGATGATTCAAACCTGCCATATTCTAGATTACCTCCACAGCCAAGAACCACCACTGATTCACCGTGATATTAAACCCGCTAACCTGATGGTACGAAATGCGAATAATCAAATAGTTGTGCTAGATTTTGGCGCAGTGAAAGAGATTGGTACAACCCCTGGTACTCGCATAGGTGCAGAAGGCTATTGCGCCCCCGAACAGGAACGGGGACAACCTCTAACACAATCTGATTTATATGCGATCGGACCTACACTAATTTTTCTGCTGACAGGCGAAAACCCTTTCAAATTTTATCGTCAAAAAGGGCGCAGTTTTCACTTTGACGTGAGCAAAATTCCCACTGTCACGCCCCAATTAAGGGAGATTATTGAGCGTGTTACCGAACCTTTACCGCGCGATCGTTATCAAACGGCGAAGGAACTAGCCCAAGCATTAGCTAATTGTCATTAAGGTATTGGGGACTGGAGACTGAGGACTGGGTATTTGGTTATTGGATATCTGACTTTTCACGGGATCTGGAAAACCCCTCTCCAAAGAAGCGGAGCGGCTTCTCGCTAGACCTGGGTTTCTCAAAAAGGTTGAAGAAATAGGGAATACTCATCCCGATCCTCTGGATTTGCCCCTGCGTAATCCCCCCACCCGCAAGCAACTAGCATCTCGGAGGATTCTTTCTTTCCTACGGAACGCTTCGCGAACACTACACTTCGTTCAGTTCAGAATGACATTGGGCATTTCTTTTTGTGGAGTTCTCTTAGTCATTTTCTCTGTCCCCTGTCCTCTGTCCTCTGTCCTCTGTCCTCTGTCCTCTGTCCTCTGTCCTCTGTCCTCTGTCCCCTGTCCCCTGTCCCCTGTTCCCTGTCCCCTGTCCCCTGTTTCCAAAATGTTCTGGTACAACGGTAGTTTAATTCAGTCCCACACTCTGGAATTAGATATTAATGACCCAGGTTTACTTTATGGGGCAACGATTTTTACAACTTTACGAGTGTATAACAGTTCGCTAGATAGTAGTTTAACTAACTGGCAGGCACATTGCGATCGCCTACTTTTCTCTCTACAAGCTTTTAGTTGGCAACAACCAGACTGGAAACGCTTACGTCAAGGCGCAGAGGCGATGTTAACTCACTTCCCCGTTCTCAGAATTACCATCTTTCCCGATGGTAGGGAATGGATAATTGGCAGAATATTACCAGAGGATTTGTCAGCAAAGCAAAAACACGGTGTTGCTTGTGCTGTTGCTAGTTCAGCATGGTCTCGTAGTCTTCCTTCTCATAAAACTGGTAACTACCTGGGTGCTTGGTTAGCCAAAAACACAGTCTCAGGAAATGCCCAAGAAGCCATTCTTGTAGATGGCACAGGGAATTGGCTGGAAACCAGCACAGGTAATCTTTGGGGGTGGGTTAATGGTAGTTGGTGGACACCATCATTAACTGCGGGTATATTACCTGGAATTAGCCGTCAGCAATTAATGAGTCGGCTGCACAATCATCAACAGGTAGTGCATGAAGAACATTGGACACCTAAATTCGTCCAAAGCTTAGAAGCGATCGCCTACACTAATAGTGTGGTGGAAATTATCCCCATACATACCGTTAATCAGCCTACAGGGTCGCTACAATATAATCCCTACCATCCAAGCTTACAAAAACTAAGGGGACTATTATTTAGCATGACAGAACTATGATTTTGTTATACCTTAAGATAAGTTAACATAATTCTAATAATGCCCTACGCACAAAAATACGGGAGGATCAACCTCAGTGAATAAAAGATGGAGAAATGCGGGGCTGTACGCGCTGCTATTTATTGTTGTAATTGCACTTGGCACAGCTTTCTTTGATAAACCCCGCGAAAGTCGGGAAACATGGCGATATAGCCAATTTATTCAAGAAGTTGAAAAAGGCAGAGTGGAAAAAGTCAGCTTAAGTGCAGACCGTTCCACCGCTTTGGTAACACCCAGATACGACCCCAGTAAAAAACTTGTTACTTTAGTCAACGACCCAGACCTTATAAATACTCTTACTACCAAAGGCGTTGATATATCCGTTTCACCTCAAAGCGAAGATGGATTATGGCTCAAGGCACTAAGCAGCTTATTCCTCCCAGTATTACTGCTGGTAGGCTTATTCTTCTTGCTCCGTCGCGCTCAAAATGGCCCTGGTAGCCAAGCTATGAACTTTGGTAAATCCAAGGCGAGGGTGCAAATGGAGCCTCAAACTCAAGTCACCTTTAGCGATGTTGCCGGTATCGACCAAGCCAAATTAGAACTAAACGAAGTTGTAGACTTTTTGAAAAATGCCGATCGCTTTACCGCAGTCGGTGCAAAAATTCCTAAAGGTGTGCTACTAGTAGGCCCTCCCGGTACAGGTAAAACCCTCCTAGCTCGTGCAGTAGCCGGAGAAGCAGGTGTACCTTTCTTCTCCATCTCCGGTTCTGAGTTTGTGGAAATGTTTGTCGGTGTGGGTGCTTCCCGCGTCCGTGACTTATTTGAACAAGCTAAAACCAATGCTCCCTGTATCGTCTTCATTGATGAAATTGACGCTGTAGGTCGTCAACGGGGTGCAGGTTTAGGTGGTGGTAACGATGAACGGGAACAAACCCTTAACCAGTTACTCACCGAAATGGATGGATTTGAAGGCAACACCGGCATTATTATTATTGCCGCTACTAACCGTCCTGACGTATTAGACGCAGCTTTATTACGTCCCGGTCGTTTTGACCGTCAAGTCGTTGTAGACCGTCCCGACTATGCTGGACGTAGCGAAATCCTCAAAGTCCATGCTCGTGGTAAGACCCTAGCCAAAGACGTAGACCTAGATAAAATCGCTCGCCGTACCCCTGGCTTTACTGGTGCAGATTTATCTAACCTGCTCAATGAAGCGGCAATTTTGGCAGCAAGACGCAACTTGACCGAAATTTCGATGGATGAAATCAATGATGCCATCGATCGCGTCTTAGCTGGCCCAGAGAAGAAAGACCGGGTAATGAGCGAAAAACGCAAAACTCTAGTAGCTTATCATGAAGCTGGTCACGCTTTAGTTGGTGCTTTGATGCCCGACTATGACCCAGTACAAAAAATCAGCATCATTCCCCGTGGTCGTGCTGGTGGTTTAACTTGGTTCACCCCCAGCGAAGACCGCATGGATACTGGCTTGTACAGCCGCGCCTATCTAGAAAATCAGATGGCTGTGGCTTTAGGTGGTCGTTTAGCTGAAGAAATTATCTTTGGTGAAGAAGAAGTTACCACCGGTGCTTCCAACGACTTACAGCAAGTTGCTCGTGTAGCGCGTCAAATGATTACCCGATTTGGTATGAGTGATAAACTCGGCCCCGTCGCCCTTGGTCGTCAACAAGGCAATATGTTCCTCGGTCGGGATATCATGTCAGAGCGTGATTTCTCTGAAGAAACTGCTGCTGCTATTGACGCAGAAGTTCGGAAATTAGTAGACACAGCCTACGATCGCGCTAAAGATGTGTTAGTAAGTAACCGCCACATTTTAGATCAAATCGCGCAAATGCTGGTTGAAAAAGAAACTGTAGATGCCGATGAATTGCAAGAAATTCTGGTAAATAACGACGTAAAAACCGCCGCGTTTGCCTAGTTTTGTTAGCTGAAAAACATCAAAAATGGGGTTGTTCTCACCAGAATGACCCCATTTTTTTAATGATAAAAGTGGATAAGAACCCCACCCCCAACCCCCTCCCCGCTAGCAAGGAGGGGGCTATGACGTTACCTCATGTGATATTTATTAGCAGATATCTAATAGATTTGAGTCAAGTATTGTTCTAAGAGTGAGGCGATCGCATCAGGACAGTTTTTCTTGTATTTCTTCTTACCTAGCATTAAAACACAGTTTGGCGCACTGCTACAGCGTTTTTGGCAGTCTGTGTGTTCGATAGTTACTTTGTCGAGTAAACCGCGATCGCATAAAGTCTGTTCTAAATCTGATAATAAACCTTTACCACCCCGTTTCATGCAACCGGATTTTTGACACACCATGATCTTGGCTGATGGTTGCGGTGGTAAATCTTGAGTAAGATGGGAGTGTAGCCCATCGCTAATCGTTGTAACTTGATAAGCTTTGAGTTTAATTGTACCTTTATATCTATTTAACTTACCGACACCATAAATATTAATTCGTTCACCTATTTCTAAGGATGAACTCAAAGCAGTCCGTAACTTTTTTGGTAGTTTAATTAACACATCTCCAGAGGAAATTGCCAAACTTAAGTATTTAACCTTTTTAGGTTTATTGCCAATAAAACCTAAAAAATCACCCTCAAGATTAAACTCTGATAACGTCAAAAATTTGTCACCCATATTCAATAACTCAAAAAGTTTTGGCTAGAAAATACTCTGTGTCTTTGTGGCTCTGTGGTTCAATATTTTTTTACCACTCCAGACACAAAAACACAGAGAGAAAAATGGTTTTTTACCTGCCGCTAAAAATTTTAGGAAATTCTTTTAGCTTCTAGGGTTTTAGGTAAATTACTTGCATCGGGTATTTCCAGAAATTCTAATTCCCAACCGTTAGCTAGGGTCAGAATCTTGCCTTCAGCACCATCTGTTTGTTTAACTACTATTTCCTCTAAGTCTTTTTTAGGAACATAGACTGTTAAGTTACCGCCATTATCCATTCGTAACATCACTTTCATGGTTTTCCTCAGCAGATTCTATTTCTCTTTCCCGACAGCCAACAATGATTCCTTTGTCCAAAAAATGTATTGCATAAATATAGGAACGCTGTAGAAAAGTTCCTATACTCGATACATAACCGATGTCTCCCTTTTTCGCTAAAATTTCCCCCAGTTCTCTCCCTGGAAATGTGCCATCATTCTTAATTTGTTTGCGAAGTCTGACTTTTTCTCCAAGTTCAAAAGCGGGTTCTAAATCCAACTCGTATTCATCGCGCTGCATGAGAATACCTCTGTTCTTTTACCAAGTTCAGCAGTTCTTCGGTGGTCAAACTGCGCTTTTTCTTGACGGACTCTTGGCGGACTGCATCTAAAACAGACTGGGTTTCTTCTGCATTGAGAAAAATCCCATTTTGTTCTAGTAAACTAGATACCAAGTGTCGTCCAGAATGTTTACCTAGTACCAAGCGACGTTCCCAACCGACTTCTTCCGGTGCAAAGGGTTCGTAGGTGTTGGGGTTTTGCATGACACCATGAGCATGGATTCCTGACTCGTGAGCAAAGGTATTTTCACCAACGATCGCTTTCCAAGGTGGTACGCTAGCACCAGAGGCGGCCGCTACCAGTTGTGATAATTCCAACAACCGGGCTGTTTTAATACCCATATCTACGCCATAGATGCGTTTGATGGCCATGACCACTTCTTCTAAAGCAGCATTACCAGCTCTCTCACCCAAGCCAATAACTGTAGTATTTACAGATGTAGCTCCAGCTTTAATTCCAGCTAAAGCGTTGGCTGTAGCCATACCGAAATCATTGTGGGTATGAATTTCTACGGGAATTGATAAAGCAGAAACCAGTTGCTTTACTTCGCCATAGGTGCTGAAAGGATCAAGAACTCCTACGGTATCGCAATAGCGAAAGCGTGATGCACCCCATTCTTCGGCTGAAAGTGCGACATCCAAGAGGAAGCTTTCATCAGCTCTGGAGGAATCTTCTCCCCCGACTGCGACCCAAAGACCTTGATCAACCGCAAAGCTGATACAGTCTTTGAGTCTTTGCAGACTTATCCGCCATTGACCGTGGAATTTCGCGGCGATTTGAATACCCGAAACCGGGATAGCAATATGTACACGCTTCATTCCACAAGCAATAGAAGCTTTAATATCTGAGATGACAGCGCGATTCCAAGCGAGGAGATCAGCACTTAAACCTAAGTTAGAAATTGCCGAGATAGCACGCATTTCTTCCTCTCCCATCGCCGGTATCCCTACTTCTAATTCGGGAACACCAATGCTATCGAGAAATTTAGCGATCGCTACTTTTTCTTCTAAGGTAAAAGCAACACCTGCGGCTTGCTCGCCATCACGTAATGTAGTGTCATTAATGAGAATTTTATTCATCTCAAACATCCCTCTTAGCAATTTTTCTTAATATATTTTCTGTGTGGAGAAGCGCACTTTTTTACAAGCCCTGGTATTGGTAAATGCTGAGAATAACTGGTGAAGAATGAACGGTAAATGCTCTAATCTCCCACTCTTAATAATTCATCTTCATCATTTCTAAATATTACCTAAACAATAACAATATATCTGTATGGCAGTAGACAGAAACTATGTATATTTTAAGAATCTCTTTGGAAGCTTTACAGAATTTTAAAATTTTAAAATGTCCAAATCTAGATATTGAAAAATATCCGCAAGCCCTTAAGAATAAAGGATAATTGCCGGATCACTTTTGCATTGCAGTAAAAATTTAATATTTGTTTAAATACTAGTTAGCAAACTAATAGATACATTAATAACTTGAAAAAACCTATAATTATTTTTCAGTAAATCAATAAAATAATAAGCTTTTGTTGACTAGATAATTTAAATTTATCAAATATTCTTATATAACCAATCTAAAATTTTTTCCAATTGTTCTAAATTAACTAAGCCATACTGCCAAAGTAACATCGGTAAAGGTGCATGATCAAACTCGCGGTGTTTTAGAGCTATAGCAATATCTTTATGGGAAAGCTCAAGTTCATTATGTAAAAAATGTAGCAATTCTATATCTTTATTGTGAATAGTCACGTCGCTTCACTCCAAAGTCAAAAGTCAAAAAAATAATGCTTATTTTGTCAGCTTTTCGCCGCGCTGTACCAGTTGCTACTCAATATGAGTTTAAACCTTGCCAAACGAACAGCACCCTGATCCGAATTACGAATTAATAACTCCAACAACGTTCTAGCCAATCCAGCAACTCTTGACGAGGGGCTAGAAATTGCATAACTGTACTGCGAACTAAAATTGCTGTCAAGCAACTGTTCACTTGTACCCGTAACGAGCCATCAGGGGGACAGGAACAGGGAATCATCAACTCTTGCAAACGGTGATAAATTTGCCAGCGATCGCACAATGGTATCTGCAATACATGATCACCGAACATATCAGAACCCAACATCATTACTTATCCTTACCCGCAAGTTTTTCTGCTTGGGGTTGACTGGTGAGAGTTTGCAGTTTTTGTTCCAGTTGCTCAATCCGAGCCAGCAGCGATCGCATCACATTAGCTTCCACATCAGGTAATTTCCCATGATCTAGAGGACATGAGTTATTTTTTTCCTTGCGGGAAATAATCCGTCCGGGAATCCCCACGACTGTAGAATCTTGAGGGACATCACGCAACACAACCGAACCAGCACCAATTCTGACGCGATCGCCAATTTGAATATTACCTAAAACCTTCGCGCCAGTACCCACCACAACATTTTTCCCCACAGTCGGATGGCGTTTACCAGTTTCCTTCCCAGTACCCCCCAGAGTCACACCCTGATAAATTAGGCTATAGTCTCCCACAATCGCCGTTTCACCAATCACAACCCCCATCCCGTGGTCGATAAACACACCTTTACCAATCTCTGCACCTGGATGAATTTCGATTCCTGTGAGAAACCGAGCCACATGAGAAATCAACCGGGGGAAAAACACCACACCCCGGAGGTGTAACCAATGGGATAAACGATGTAAACAGATAGCGTGCAAACCGGGGTAGCAAAAAACCACCTCCAGCCAATTACGCGCGGCCGGGTCACGTTCAAAAATAATGCGAAAATCACTTAACAATGGCTCTAAAAAACTTCCAGAGAGAAGACTTTTCAGCAAAGATGTATGACTAGAATTAGGTGGATTATCGATATTATCTAAAGACTGTTGCATCGGTACTGTCTGGGTAAAAGAGCCGTGTGCTTTTATGCTTATAGCAGGCCACTCCCAACAGGACAGTACAACCCATATTGATTGGATTTATTGGATTAATTAAGCTTGTACTCAACCCCCCCAACCCGCAACTTCCATCAGCTTCAAATTTCTCTTGGGGTAGAGGGACTAGTGTTTTAGATATGGGGTACTAGTATTTTTAAGTGAGGGGTTCAGAATTTTTGTACTCGCTACAAAAAACTTAATATGTAAGACTCTGATACGATTTCAGCCAGATATTTTGCGATATATTAAGCTGTACTCAAATCCCCTGGAATATCAAGTAGACAAGACTACAACCCAAATTTCTGTATTCCCAGTTACTATATCCATCATATAATTTTGGTACTTCAACAACCAAATTCTTCACCTTATTTTAGTTTTTCTAGAAACAGGCATATTTTTTATGTAGGGGAGTATGTAATACCAACTCTCTGTGAAGTTGCACCAAATAAATGATGTAGAGACGTTGCATGCAACGTCTCTACATTACAGAATGATAAACCGAGCAAAAATACTCGTCAACGAGTATCTGAGATAGATGAACGGAGCAAAAATACTCGTCAACGAGTATCTGAGATAGATGAACGGAGCAAAAATACTCGTCAACGAGTATCTGAGATAGATGAACGGAGCAAAAATACTCGTCGATGAGTATCTGAGATAGATAAACGGAGCAAAAATACTCGTCGATGAGTATCTGAGATAGATGAACGGAACAAAAATACTCGTCAACGAGTATCTGAGATAGATGAACGGAGCAAAAATACTCGTCAACGAGAATTAATTGATCAAGAACCCGATGTAACTTTAGTAGATTTACTTCTAATAGCCTTAAAACGCTCCCCTAACTGTTCAGCGACAGTTTTTAAACCCGGAGTCTTTTTCGCCGCAGTCTTCACATAATCATAAACAGTCAAACTGCTAGTCATAGCTTCACTACTGACTGCCATTAACGTATCATCCACCTGTTCGCTAAGTTGGTGCATAGAGGTTAAAACCTCAGCGAGTGTAGTAGCTAATTGATAATCCCGCACCAGTTCATCAACATCAAAACTAGCTGGCAAAATTTCCGGATTAGACTTAGCCGCCGAAACGCTATTGTTTACAAAAGCCAGACTTTTATCACCCATTTTTACCAACTTGCGCCGTTCTTCAGGACTGAGAGTAATCAAAAAAGGTAACTTGCGTTGAATTGTCTGTAGTGCTGCTTTAATTTCTTGAATATCTGCTGGCGACAGGGAGGCTGTAATATTTTGATAGGGCATAGTACAATTACCAGTGTAATTCTATGGTTTAATTAGCAATAACTGCTAAGTATAGAATGCCCATTGGTAAGAGCAAATTAACACATTGAGCCTACTTATTTATCCGCTTTAGTGCCGATGGCGATGGATATTGATCAGATGCTCTCAACGCTTGCCGTTCAATCACCCGTTCATCAGCATTAAAATCTAGAATACGTGAGGTAAATAGTTGGATAGGAACATTTATAGTCATTGCGAGACGCTCCGCGAACGCTTCACTCGCAATTACAGGAGTGAGATTTTGCACTCCCACAAAAATAGCGTAATTTTATTGGGCATAATCTCAGCTTACATTCTCCCTTCCCAGTGGTTCAACTGCTTCTGAGCATAATCCCGCACTTGTCTATCTGGGTCATTTTCTGCCCTGTCGCGTAACAGTGGTAAAGTCTGGGGATGCTGAGGAAATTCCTTGATAATTACTTTAAGCACTACTTGCCGAGACCAACTACCAAACAGGTCTTCACTCTTAGAAGGTTGATTAACGACTACATAACGCAAAAATTCAAACATTCCTGGTTCATTATTAAAAGTATGCGCCAATTCTTGGACTGCGGCACTTTGTACATAAATACTAGATTTATCAGAAGTCGCAAGTTTTTTGAGGAACGTTAATGTGTCAGGGTTCTCTTTCCATCCATGAGCCAACTCTTGGACTGCTGCACTTTGCACATAAGAATTACCATCTTTAGTAGCAAGGTTTTTGAGAAAAATTAATGTATCGGGGTCATCTTTCCAAGCTCTTGCTAATTCTCTGACAGATGCAACTGGTAACTCTGATTCATCTTCGTTTGAGGTAGCGTGTTTTTCTAAGAAAGCTTTTGTATATATGTCATCTTTGAAAGAGCGGACTAACTCTTTTAATGCTTCAAGTGTTACATTAGAATGATGATTTAAAATATGATCAAACCTAGTATATTCTGCAAGCCAACATAAGACTTCAGGATTATCTTTGTAGCCTTTAAATATCTCATCTACAACTCTTTGTCGCACTTCTTTATCATTAGCAGCGAGTTGTTTCAAAAAGGGTAAAGTGTTAGGGTCATATTTCCACCCGCGTATTAATTCTTGTATTGCTGTTTGTTGAACATATGGAAAATCTAACACAGCGCGTTCTTTGATAATACTTAAAGTATCGGGATCTTCTTTCCAGAAACGAGCTAATTCCTTCAATGTAAATTCTCGAACTTCTTCACAAGAATCTGTATTGCTTTCTTGAAGCAAGTCTTTGATATCGGGATCATATTTCCACCCAGAAGATAACTCTTCCAATGCTGCACATCTCACATAACCGTCTTCATCAGATGTGACTCTTTCTTTCAATAAAGCTTTGATATCTACGTTAGATTTCCACAATGAAGCCAACTTTTTCACTGCCACGTATCGCACATTATTATCTTCATCAGATGTTGCACGTTCTTTGAGCCAGGGTAAAATTTTAGAATCATCTTGCCAAGTCATTACAACTGCTGTAATTGCTTTGGTACGAATCTCTTGAACTGAGTAATTATTGTTTACATATTCTTGATATTTTTCTAAATCTTCTCTATCTACCTTCAAATATATGTTAATTATATCACCATATTTAGTTAAGTCTTGTATCTGATTAAGTAGCTTATTATCTGCTTTTACAATCACCGAGCGATTTCTCACTTCTGCAAGACACTTAGCTGCTAAAAACAAGTTAATAAACTTATGCTCTTCGCCATCCAGCAGCATTAAGTATTCAAGAATTTCACCAACAAATGTTGGCTCAATCATCCCAGCAATTAACACCAACACTTCATGCCAATTTTCATCCTGCCAGTGTTTAGCAAAGACTACCGATTTCAAATCCTCAATTGTAATACTGCGTTCCTTCTCAAACCGCCAAACAAACTCCCAAGCACAGAAATATTCTAAAAATGTCCGATGCACAAAAGCATAGTAATCAGCACCCGAAGAACATAAAATAAAGTTGCGAGTCCGTAGTTGATTAATTATTAACCGCGCAGATCCCCTGGCTGGACTAACTTCTATACTTTTTAAATAGCCAGTCATAATTCTTTCTAAATCATTCACATTAATCAAATTACCTGCCAAACCTTTATCACTGGTTTGCATAAAATAGGCAACCTGACGCAGCATTGCTTGCTTATCTTTATAATCAATAGTCTTAGGATCTAAACGCTGATCTTCTACTAAAGCACGTTCCACATCCCACTGATGTAAAAGTAAGCGCGATGCTTGATTGTAAAGTTCTGGTCTATCTCTTGGCAATTCCTGATTGCGATTAAGAATTGCCATCATCGTTAGTAATAAAGGATTACCCGCTAATTCAGCAATAGATTTTGATGTCTCAATTGCCCTTTGTAATCGTTCCCGTTTCTTAACTTTATCTGCTTCATCATTAAAAGTTAATTCATGCCAACGGTGAATAAAATCTTGAATTTGTTCTAAGTCCAAATCTTGCAGCATGAAGTGGTGAAACTCCGCATCACGTAATCGTTGTGGTTTATAGCCAATTATGCGAGAAGTCACAATCACCTGCACATTTGCATATTCATTAGTAAACCGATGAATATCAGTAATGACATCCTCTCGTTGCCCAGCGTCAAATACTTCATCTAGACCATCAAACATGACAACAGCGTTACCAGCTTTTAGTTGTTCATGGAGTTGATGTTGATTGAGATGAGCAATTGCACCGCTACAGTTATGGAAAAATTCCAGAAAATTATGACACTCTTTGTCTTCCCGCCGCCGCATATAAATGCGTAACTCAATCAGCAACGGCATCGCTTGAGAGATAGTATTATCCAGTGGTGAATCAGCCCAATTCAAAGCTAAGAATTGCAATAATGTAGACTTACCTGCACCGGGATTACCCAAAATCACAATATATTTATAAATATGCCTATCATTAACAACATCTAATACTAAACGTATTGGCTGTTCTAAATAAACTCGCTTGTGATTTTCTAATTCTTCCGCCTGAAGTTCCGCCTCTAATTGGTCACTTTTTCGCAATCTTTTAAGATGTTCTTTCGGCAATTCGTGTACTTGCGGTAAAACATGAGGTACTTCCCGCACATTCTGAGCAATAAATATTCGCCATAACTTCAGTTCGTTATAGGCGTAGCCACTGGTGTCTAAGCTGTCTAATTTAAGATTGCCATAGCGTTCACGAATTCCTTCTTGATAGCGTTGTAAATCAAACTCAGGAATGATTCTTGCTGTTTCTTTTGTATATTCCTTGATTTGCTCTATATTCTTAGAATCAATAGCTTGTCTGAGTTCAGGAAATTCAAGAATAATCTCTTTCACCTTTTGGACATACTTCTTACCAAGCCGTTTCCAATTAAAATCATCTGGTAAAGGAATGGCAGGATTAAGTTTATCCCATAATTCTACTAATTTATTGATATTTACAGTCTGGGCATCATCTTTAAAAGCATTTCCCAAATTTTCTTTTACTTCTTGATTTTTCAAATAATGCTTGATTGGCTGTTTGTACTTTTTAATGTCATCTTCAGAAAGTCCACTATCTTCTAAATCTTGCTGCATCAGTTGCAGAAATTCTTTTAACGCCTTAGCAGCAGCAATTTCTCTATCGTCTTTGTTCAGTTTATCTAAAATCTTACTAGGGATGCCTTTTAAAAAGTCTTTAGCCCAATCTTTACCCGCTTCTTTTACCAAGTCTTCCAGAATAGGCTTAACAATCAACCCGACAGCCTGAGTTGCTCCCCAAAAGGCTAACCAGTCCAGCATAATACTTATGTCTGTTTATATTTTGATTACGAGTATATCTACTAAGTTGCCTAGGTTGCCTGAATTACAGGAAAATTGCAGAAATATCAAGTCAGAAACTTCGCAACGCAACATCTCACTTTAGCTATTAGCCAAGAAATAAATTTCTTGGTGAGACAAAAAGCTGGCGCAAGATATGAGCCGAGCCTACAGGTTAGCAATAACCCAAACCCCTCCACAGGCGCAATTTTCCAGATGCACACTAGACATCTCCGAAAACAGTCAAAGCCTTTGTTTGGCTAGGCTGTAGCCACTAAATGCAATCATCTTAAATTAGCTATTCTGTACGATGAAATAAGACTTTGAGATATTTGCTGTTGATAATTAGGCAAAAATATCTAGTTATATGCGATAATTTTAACCTGATGATATAGCTGATATTTCTAATGGTAATATTAGCCCTCGAATCCGTAACCTTACTAGCCCACAAATCGTCAAAATTACTTGCTTATATTTGCGGGTATTTAACCTAAATCTCTCTTGGACAACTCGAAAGATTTTGACTGACCGTATTCGATGTTCAACAAAGATTCGTTTAGATGAAAATATTTTGTTCTGTTCTTTCTGTTCAGTTGTTAGTTCTTGATTTCTTGGTTTCTTAATTGGAGTTGTAATTAAATCTTCTCCAAGATATGCCTTATCTCCTTTAAATCTTTGTTTGGCATCAAACTCTGAACGATATTCTCGGAACAAAGTTATATCGCTTTTTGGACCAGGTTCACCTGCCACAACATCAACGATATCACTAGCATCAGGTAAAATAATCATTTGAGTTTTAAATGTATGATTACTCTTCTTACCTGAAAAATATTTCTTTTGTTCATCATTGTCTCTAGGTCTTTCTCTGACTTGTTCATAGCTATCTACTATTAATTCATATTCTGTGAGCATTTCTTTTACTACTTCATAGTCAGAAGCGTTTTTTTTTACTTGTTCAAGCAAACTTGATGGCAGTAATTCTCGCAAGTTAGGCAACCAATAGTTAAACGTATCGTTGGCTGTAGACTCACTTACTTCAAACTGAATACCTAGAAGTTGAAAGGTTGTCAGATGTCGGAGATACACTAAAGTTAAAATGATTTGTTCAGAAATAGATAATTTTGGTTTCCGACCTCCTCCACCAGCAATAATTCTCACTTTCTTAGATTCCAGTAAAGCTTTTTTTTCATGATATAATCTTTCCCCATTTATGATTAATTGTTGTAACTGTTCATATTCCAGACCTATTAACCTTTGGGTTTGTTTAGGATTCTCTTCAATGTAATTCAGTATATTGCTCATGCTTCTGTGTCAAAATAACGCTTTAATGTTCTTTTATCACAGAATAATACTATTTTGGAGATGTCTAATAGAGACAATATTGGTTTATAAATTTCCTCAAATGAGTCGAAAGGAGATAGAGGCGATGTTTGGATTAAGTGAATTGAAGCAAACGCGGGTTTATCAAGAAGCTAGAGAAGAAGGCAAATTAGAAGGCAAACTAGAAGGCAAACTAGAAGGTAAGCAAGAAGGTAAACTAGAAGCTATACCTAAGCTTTTAGCACTGGGTTTAACCGTGGAACAAATAGCACAGGCGTTAGACTTAGATGTTGCACAAGTCCAGCAAGCACTTCCAAATGAGTAAGTATAGCGGTTCTCGCTTGAGTGAGGTACAAGAACCCCACCCCCCTCCCCGCAAGCAAGGAGGGGGCTATGATGTACCTCATGTGATTAGGAAACGCTATATATTAACGCTCAGATACCCGACTTTTGAAAAAAGTCGGGTATCTTGTTTTTATATGACTACACCCCACCGCAGGAAATAGCAATTTTCCCCACAGCGCGTTCACTCTCGCTATGAGCATGAGCCGCCGCTAGTTCCTGTAGGGGATAGGTACGGTCAATCACAGTTCTTACTTTCCCGGCTTCAATCAACTCTTTTAGGTAAACTAAGTCTTGCGCGTTGGGTTTCTCCATCACAAACTTTGCTTTTTGACCGGAAAGGAACATAGAGAAAAAACCCTGGATTAAAACGTCTGGGGTGGGTAGAGTGCTGATGTATACCCCATTGGGTTTGAGAACTTTTTTACAATGAGCAAGCGATCGCTTGGCTACTGCATCAAAGATAATGTCATACTGTATTATCTCGGCAGTAAAGTCTTGTTCTGTATAATCAATAACGCGGTCTGCTCCTAAAGATTTCACAAACTCTAAATTTCTGGTACTGCAAACACCTGTCACCTCAGTATTTAGAGCTTTAGCAATTTGCACTGCAAACATACCTACCCCACCCGCAGCACCATTAATTAACACCTTTTGTCTGGGGAGGATATGACCCAAATCGCGCAAAGCTTGTAGTGCTGTCATTCCGGCTAAGGGTACGGTAGCCGCTTCCTCATAGCTCAAATTGGTCGGTTTTAACGCCGCCAAATTTTCTGGAACAGCCGTAAATTCTGCATAAGCTCCCCCTGGAAACTTAGTGCTACCGTAAATTGCATCTCCCACTCGAAACCGGGTGACTTGCGAACCAACAGCAACTACCTCCCCCGCCACATCAAACCCCAAAATCATCGGGAATTTATTCCCAGTCAAAAAGCTCAACATTCCTTTGCGGGTTTTCCAGTCGATGGGGTTAACACTGCTAGCGTGTACCCTCACTAATAATTCGTCAGGTTTGATTTGCGGCTGCTCTAATTCTTCATACTGTAAAACATCAGTAGCTCCATACCGCCGGATAATGACTGCTTTCATCGCATTCCTCCTGCTACCCTGTGTTCTTGATTGAGTGCGTTATGAGTTTAGTTTAGTGATTCGATGATGATTAAGTAACTTTCAAGAGTGGTATTGATAGCGTTATTTTTGCATCTAATATTATGTCTCCCCTCACCGCTTGCGGGGAGGGGATAAAGGGGAGGGGTATCAGGACTGTGGGAAAGATAACTAATTATCCAAACTTGATTAATTCACTACTCCGGTAAATTAATCGCCGGATTGCGGCTAAAAAAGCCTCTAGGAGATAGCTTAAACCCTAGTTTGTGAACAGGCATTACAGGCCAATCTTCTGGTTTAGGTACATGAGTAATACCCATTGTGTACCATAAAACAACATCTTCACCAGTCAAAGATTCATTATCAGCAATATATTTTGGTAAACCTTCACCCGGTGCAGCTTGATTGGGATAATCACCGCCAGCATATAATTCATTAGGCTGATATTTTGTCACCCAAAAATGATGGCTAGCAAACTCAGCTTTCTGGCGAATTTTTGCCCCTTCCACGGGAAATAATATAGTATTACTTCCTGGCATCAGCATATATGTAGGTGGCGCACCCAAAGTATTCTTTTTCTCTGCACTCGCAATCATCCATTCCCGACTGTGTTTGATATCTGCATCACGCACAGCCGCTTTTTCTGTTGTTAATGGGGTATCTTCTACAATAATGGCATTTCCTAGCGGGTTATTCTTATCTATTGGCAAGCTGTTGACGTTCATTTCCATCACAGAATTAGCTTGTCCATCGACATCCATATCTAGGCGGTAGTTGAAAAAGTGCTGGTGATTTACCCCAAAGGTCTTTTTTGCCAACATCCGGCCATAGGAATTATCAAAAGTCTCTTGTTTAGCAGCCGTTCCCTGCGCCAAAACAATCCCTGATAAATCGTTTTCTACCTCTATAGTCCCGTCTTGGTGAAAAATCCAGTTAATGTTGTAATCATAGTTGTCAATTGCCGCCGTCATGGTCATGACTAATTCGCGATCGCGGCGTACATCATTACGCTGGGTACTATAATCGTAGTGTTTCCATAATATACCGCGATCGCGCTCGTAAATACCTGCGACTCCCGGCATGGTGTAAGGTTCGCCCTCTTCATTGGCAAACACCGCATCAAGTAAAATCCCATTTTCTGGGACTTCCTTCCCTAATTCCATTGTGTTGGCGAGTAACCCTAGATTATATTCCCCGACATCAAAAGCATTTCTAAATGACCAAGTAGGGTTAGGATCGCCATAGGGTACGACCATCTCCGATAAACTGGCGCGGTATAATATGGGACGCTCATTTTCACCGTCGTTATAGCTGACTTGATACAGCACCAATCCACTACGGGGGTGCATCATGTAACGAAATTTCCAACCTTGCCAAGTAATTTCATTCCCCTTGATTTGGAAAGTTGTGCCATTAGGTTGGAGGATTTTTAACAGTTTTGGCGGTGACAGGAGTTTACCCAAAGACTGTAAATCGTAGTTCCAATTAGTTTTAGATATGGGAACTATGGCGTTATCTATAAAATTGGTAACTGTGTTTGTGTTTAAATTGACAGTGGCTAGTACCCCTTCAATGGGACTGCCGTAATAATTCCAGCCGGGTTTGTAATAAAATAGAGTCCGACACAGACGGCTACCTGTTGCGGTTTCTTCTGGGCTTAAAATTCCCGCCGCCCAGCAGCTAATCTGCACTTTGTCAAAATCTTTAATTCCCCGCTTTTGCATAGATTTCTGCCATCGGGGGTCAGATTTGACTATCTGCCGGGCAATTTCGTATTCTGATGTTATGATAGCAGGCTGCACATTGGGTATTTTTTGCCAAGATGCGATTTTTTGAGTCTTGAGATCAACAATACCCTCATAGGTTTTATTTTGCGATCGCTCATAGACTACCAAAAAAGCTTGGCGGGGAAATCTTTGTCCTGGGGTAAATTTTATAACTTCGGTTTTATCTGGTTCAGCTAAGGTAATCAGGGGAAAAGCAGCCATATCAGTCAAAGGCTTTTCTTTTCTAATTACTGCTACAGCTGTTTTAATTTCTGCTGCTGTTAACGCTGTTAGAGGATGGGTAATAGCTGACTGTTGAGCCGCAACTATCCCCATTAATTTTAGTGATAGAGCAAAGCAAAGAATAATGGTAGTAAGTAAACCAAAAAATAACCGTAGCCGTTTAATCATGCTTGAGTGTTGAGAAACAACTTGATTGTTATTTATTTCCAGAAATTAGACAAAAAACAGAATAATTAGATACCCGACTTCTTGAAGAAGTCGGGTATCTTGCAAGTCGGGGATCTTGCAATTAAGCAGCTACCAAACGACGCAAAGATTCAGCACGACGTTTAGCTGTAGCGTTATTGGGTTGAAATTTGAGTGCTTCCTCGTACATTTGTAACGCTTGAGCATTCAACTTTTTCCGTTCATAAGCATGACCCAGATTATTTAGTGCTACCACATAATCGGGTTGAAGTTTCAGAGCTTCTTTATATTGACGAATTGCTAAGTCATATTGCTCTTGGACAAAATAAGCGTAACCTAGACCATTGTAGATAGGAGATGTATTTTCTTCTCCCTCTTCTTCAGCAGCTTTGAGTGCTTTTTGAAACAATGGTATAGCTTGGGTAAACACTTTTTTCTCAGAATAAATACAGCCGAGTTCGTAATATTCTTGAGCCGTACCCTTGTCTTTACTCAACTTATTTCGTAAGCGCGATAAAGAACTTTCACGCTTGCGCGTTTTGAACAGCTGGCGGAGAACATTCACAACTGCGAATGCCAGTAAACCCACCAAAACAGAGAGATAAACGACCGCTAGATTGCTATCCATTGGGTTCAAATTAAAATATTAAAGTTGCTTCTTTATCTATTATCGGTCTTTCTGAGGCATGGGGATTGGAGATTGGGAATTGGGGACTAGGGATGATTAATTTTGAATTCGGAGTGCAGCGATGTGGCTAATCCCCAATATTTGATGCGTTCTTTCAGCCAGCCGTTGGCGATGTAACGGGCGATCGCTTCATTGACTTTTCTTCTAAATTCGTCGTACTGTAATCCTTTGGGCATGACTACAGATAAGGGTGCGGTTGATAACTTTGTTGGTAATATGCGATATTCGGGGTTTTGCTGCACCCAACCACTGAGAACGCTAGCATCGGCGGCAAAGGCTATTACAGTATTATTTTCTATTTGTTTTTGCGCTTCACCGTAGGAATTAACCCCTACTAACTCGCCATCAGGGATGTAGTAACGGACTTCGGCGATGGTGCTGGAGTGATTTAAAACAGCGATTTTCTGTTTTTTCAAATCACTCAATTGCTGTATTGATGGGTTTTTGGTAACTAAGAAAGTGCCATCGTAGTAGTAGGGAACACTAAAGCTTACTAAGCGTGAGCGTGATTCTGTGGCTGTGACTCTAGCGATCGCCATATCTACTTTATGATCAAATACTGCCGATAAGCGATCGCGGTTCATTACAGGTTTGAATTTCACCGCATCGGTTTTACCCAACAAGTCAGCCGCTAAACGCTGCGCTAAGTCAATTTCTAAGCCTTGTAACTTCCCATTCCCATCTTTAAATCCCAAGGGAGGTAAGTTATCTTTAACGGCAACAGTTATATACCCTCGCCGTTGAATTTCTGCCATTGGCGCGGCAGATGCAGTCAATCCCGACCCAAAAAATACGCAGTAAATGCAAATAATAGTAGCGGATAATACCAGATGTAACCGACTAATTATTTGCCATCTGTTACATCCGTTATTCATCCGTTTTAACCTTTAACCTTGAACTTGACTCGCCATTTCAATAACTTTAGCGAAGCTAGCGGGATCGAGAATTGCCAATTGTGCCAACATTTTCCGGTTAAGTTGAATGTTAGCTTTTTTCAGGTTGCCGATCAAGCGACTGTAGCTTAAGCCATGTTGTCTAGAAGCAGCGTTGATTCTGGTAATCCACAGACTACGGAAATCGCGCTTTTTCTTTTTGCGATCGCGGTAAGCACTCCGTAGTGCTTTCATTACCTGTTGGTTAGCGGTTCTAAACAGAGTTGAGTGAGAACCACGAAAACCTTTAGCTAGTTTGAGAATTTTATTGCGGCGTTTACGAGCAACATTACCGCGCTTTACACGAGTCATATTTTATTCCTAAAGAACCTAACAAATTTACAAATAAGGAAGCATCAAGCGCACGTTTTCTTCGTCGCGTTCGTTCACGACTGCCATTTTAGAATATTGACGCTTTTTGTTGGTGGTCTTGTGTTCCAAAAGGTGGTTTTTAAAAGCTTTGCGGCGCACAATCTTACCGCTACCAGTGGCGCGGAATCGTTTCGCAGCTGCTTTGCGTGTTTTAAGTTTAGGCATGGCTTGGCTTTAATTCGACACAATCCCTCATTATATACTAATGAAACCAAATTTAAAGCCCCAGCTAGACCTGGAAACTAGAAGCTACAAGCAATAGGGTTATTTTACGTACAAACTCAAAAAGCGGTTCAGTAGATTCCTGAACCGCCGATCATGAAATAATTTAATTTTTTTCAGGTCGAATTTTCTCAAGACTTAATATTGCCCTGAGTATCCACCATTACTCTTTCCCCAGCTACCACCTCCAGAGCGAGTGCTTTTCTCCTCCCGTGGACGAGCTTTATTAACTTTCATTACACGACCCATCCATTCAGCACCATCCAGGGCTTGAATAGCAGCATCTTCAGCAGCCGATGATTCCATTTCTACGAAACCAAAGCCACGAGCGCGCCCAGTTTCCCTGTCTGTGGGTAACTGAACGCGCTTAACTGCTCCGTACTCGGAAAATACTTTAGTGAGGTCGTCTTGAGTGACGCTGTAGGACAAGTTCCCTACGTAGATTGACATGAAACTCTCCAGAATCCATTGATATAGAGATGCTGATCGGGAGAGATGCTTGTAATTATGACTAAAAACAAGATACTTATCACCGAACTCAACTTCTCCAATCGTATATTATCACAACTTCATGAATAACAAAGTCTAGTTTAAATTATTTGTTTTAATGTATGGTAAAATACCAAACTTTATAATCTTAATCTTGGCAAAGTATTTTTTTAGTCGTACCAGCATTTTGATAAGTTAGTACATAGTTCGCAACAATTATAGTTATCGCTAAGAGGGGATTAAGTTGACTCAGCATCCAGATGCCATTGCGCCGCACGGTGGACAGTTAGTAAATCGTATTGCCACACCAGAACAAAGACAAGAGTTTCTGTCTAAGGGTGATTTTTTGCCACGGGTACAACTTGATGAGCGATCGCTTTCTGATGTAGAAATGATTGCGATCGGTGGTTTTAGTCCACTCACCGGTTTTATGAATCAGGAAGACTACGATCGCGTAGTAACCCAAATGCGTCTCGCTAACGGTGTTGTGTGGTCAATACCCATTACACTGTCTGTAAGTGAAGCCGTAGCTGCCACCTTAAAGGAAGGTGAGCTTGTGCGTCTGGATAATCCCCAAGGTGAATATATTGGGGTTTTGCAACTCACCCAAAAATATCACTATGACAAAACCCGCGAAGCAATTAATGTTTACCGCACCGATGACGCTAAACATCCAGGGGTACAGGTAGTTTATAACCAAGGTGCAGTGAATCTGGCTGGTGATATCTGGCTACTGCAACGCAATGATCACCCTTCTTTCCCTGCATACCAAATTGATCCGGCTGCTTCACGGCAGATGTTTAAAGACAAGGGTTGGAAAACAATCGTCGGTTTTCAAACCCGCAACCCCATCCACCGCGCCCATGAGTATATTCAAAAGTGCGCTTTAGAAACAGTCGATGGTCTATTTTTGCACCCCTTAGTCGGGGCAACCAAAGAAGATGATATCGCTGCGGATGTGCGGATGCGCTGCTATGAAATTTTGCTAGAACATTATTACCCCGCAGATAGGGTGATTTTAGCAATCAATCCCGCCGCTATGCGTTATGCTGGCCCCCGTGAAGCCATTTTCCATGCTTTGGTGCGAAAAAATTACGGCTGTACTCACTTTATCGTCGGTCGGGATCATGCAGGCGTGGGTGATTACTACGGCACTTATGACGCTCAATATATCTTCGATGAATTTGAGCCAGAGGAATTGGGTATTAGACCCATGAAGTTTGAACACGCGTTCTACTGCACCCGCACCAAACAAATGGCTACCACCAAAACCAGTCCTAGCAAACCAGAGGAACGTGTTCACCTATCTGGGACTAAAGTTAGGGAAATGCTGCGTCGTGGTGAGTTACCCCCACCAGAATTTTCTCGTCCCGAAGTGGCGGCAGAATTGGCACGGGCAATGCGAGTACAAGTATTGGCCTAAAAGGGGTATAAGGGTATGAGGGTATAGGGGAGAAGAGAAGCATGGGGAGTAGGGGGAGCAGGGGAAGCAGGGGAAGCAGGCTAGAAAAACTAACTCTTGACTCAACACCCTGCTACTGCTAACAGGACGTTGCTCACGCCCCACTCCTCACTCAAAACTGAGTTCCTCACCCCTAAACCCCCTTACACCCTTATACCCTTACACCCCTATCCCCCTACCTACACTATGAAGCGTCGGAGTTTTTTACAAAGGATTGGCTCAATACTCGCTGTTTTGGGTGTGACTGAAGCTGAATGGTTGACTTTGGGTAATCGCTATTATCAAGCTTTAGCACAACCAACACCGCGTAAATTAGCACTGTTAATTGGTATTAATCAGTATCAAAAAAGCCTTTCTCTGAATGGTTGTCTGACTGATGTGGAACTGCAAAAAGAATTATTAATTCATCGATTTGGCTTCCAATCCTCAGATATTCTGACACTGACGGAAGAAGAAGCTAGCAGGGAATTTATTGAGGCTGCTTTTATGGAACACCTCAAAGAGCAAGCCAAACCTGGGGATGTGGTAGTTTTTCATTTTAGCGGTTACGGTACGCGCATTCAGGTAGCACCAGATCAAATACAAAATGCTTTAGTACCCACCGATGAAAATCAAGCATTACAAAATGCTCCAGTAGCTAATTATTTATTAGAAGAAACCTTATTATTATTATTGCGATCGCTGTCTACAGACCGAGTAACAGCAGTATTAGATACCAGTTATTATCCACCCAACACAGTCCAAACTAAAGGATTAAGAATTCGCGCCCGTCCAGAATTAGCACCAGGACAATTAGCACCAGCCGAACTAGCCTTTCTTGAGCAACTCAAAACCCAAATCGCCCCCAAAACTCAAGATGCTGAACTTACTAGTCCGGCTTTGGTGTTGTCGGCTACCTCAGATTTGCAACAAGCAGCAAGGGAAGTGCTGCTATCTGGGTTTAGTGCAGGGTTATTCACTTACGCTTTGACTCAACAGTTATGGGAATCTCTGCCATCTACAACCATTCAAATTAGTCTTGCTCGTGTAGCTAGTGCTATGTCCCAATTGGGTAGCAAACAGCAACCAGGACTCGTAAGTAAGAAAAAAAATCAAGCGGGAGTGACTATTGAAAATTTACTCCCCGATAGAATGATTGGGGCTGAGGGTGCAATTATTGCCACAGAAGACGATGACAAAGCAGCACAGATATGGTTAGGAGGACTACCCGCCCAGGTTTTAGAACACTACGGCATCAATTCTAGACTAGCTTTAGAAACAGGAGAACAGTTAGTAGTGCGATCGCGTACCGGATTAACAGCCAAAGCTCAACTTGTTAAAATTGGTGATGTTACACCCCTCAAAGTTGGGCAACTCCTGCAAGAAACAGTCCGTGTTTTACCTCGAAATCTTAAATTAGCAGTAGCCTTAGATATTGGATTAGACAGAATTGAACGGGTGGATGCTACTAGTGCTTTTGCCTCAGTTCCCCACGTTTCCACTGTCGTAGAAGGAGAACAACCAGCAGATTATGTCTTTGGTAAGCTACTGCAAACACCCAGCCGCTACGGGTTATTTTCTATGGGTGGTGAACCGATACCCAGCACCACGGGGGAATTTGGAGAAGCTGTCAAGGTGGCTGCACTACGGTTAGTGACAAAATTACCTACTCTCTTAGCGGCTAAGTTATGGCGGCTGACAGACAATGAAGGTTCTTCTCGCTTACCAGTGAAAGTAAGTTTAGAGGTTGTGGGGATTGCACCTAGGGTAGTATTGCAACGGGAAACCATGCGTACCGTCGTAGCTGATACTTCCCCCAAAAAATCACCCAGCACTCAGTTATCAAACCTGAAGCCTCCCGTGATTCCTATTGGGAGTCGCATACAGTATCGAGTCCAAAACAAAAGCCAAAAACCAATATATTTGATGTTGTTGGGGATTAAGAACAATCGAACTGCGATCGCTTTTTACCCTTGGCAACTTCTTTCAGCAGCAGACACTTCCGAGAATAAACTGCAACTGCAACCTATAGTCATTGCTCCTAGTGAGACAGTCACTTTACCACAAACCGCCACAACATCGGGATGGATGATTTCTGGGCCAGGCTATGAATGTGAATACCAATTAATTCTCAGTACCGCACCCTTTAAGGAAACTTTGAAAGCTTTAGAAACTGCTAAGTATCCCACAGGCGACCAACAGCCAATTAGTACGCTGGTTAATCCTTTAGTTATTGCCCAAGCTTTACTGCAAGACTTACACAATGCTAATACCATCAAGGCTGAGATGAATAGTACAATTACTGATTCTTACATATTAGATGTGAATAATTGGGCAAGTTTAAACTTTAGCTTTCAAGTCGCCTAGATAGGGATGCGAAATATAGCATCTTTGCAATTTTGAGATCATACAATTAACCCTCTGTTAGCACTAAGAAACAAGGCTTAAAAAAGCTATTGGTGTTTTTGGTGAGTATCCCCCAGTTTTACAAGAATTTAATTTTGTGGGGGATGCTTATAAGATAACTGCACCTCATCCCATATTGTTGATGATTGCTTTTCTATTTTCCAAAAATAGGACTGTTATTATACCGATTGCATAAGCTACTATATCCTTCCAATCAAATGTACTTCCCAAAGCAACAGCCAGAATCTGATATTTTTGCCACCCCAATTTATTTACAAAATTAAAATATTGGAGAATTTCGATAGTACAAGCAAAGGCAAAAACTGATAAAGCAACGATAGATGAGTTGATTTTACCAAAAGTTTTGACAAAGCAATAAATTAAGATAACTACTAAAACATCACCAATAAAAGGACGGATAAAGCCGTCATCTACAAAAACAGCAATACATACCTCGATTAGAAATAGTAGAAATGTGAAGTAAAAATATTTTTTGTTGAAAGTAAACATAACAATATATAGCTGATCAAAAAACTTCTGTTTGACTATGGCACATAATTAAGATTTATATTGTCTGATGAAAATTTAACTGTGATTCTCAATTATGACGCAGTTGTTAGCATTACTGATTTCCTGGGTAATTGAAGTACCAATAATTTTAATAGCCTTAGCAATTACGCGTAAGTTGTCTTCTCTTGAGGACATCTGCAATGTGGTAATTTTAGCCTGTGCTGCTACTCTCTTCACTCACCCTTTAGCTTGGGAAAGTAACCAACTTCTTATTCCCTATATGGAATTTACTCTAAGAGTAGGACTGATAGAAAGTTGCGTGGTAATTGTTGAAGGTATTTTGTATGCGCTATTTTTAAAATTAGGTGGGCGACAAGGTTTATTATTATCGATGATTGCTAATACAGCTTCCTTTTTCGGAGGTTTGCTAATTAATCAATTGTTCCTTTGACAAACTTTCAGTATTCATTGTGCTGTTTTCTGGAATTACTAAAGCTAGCAGCAAAATCGGGATTTCCACCCAAGCATGAACTGCGGCAATAATTCCATATACGGCACGAGAATTAATGAATGATATAGTAAAGCTAACAAATAACAACGTACTTAAAAACACCACCAACCAAGTAAAGAAACTGTTAGCTATTCTAGATTGATAACCATTTTCCCACTTTGGTAAGACTCCAATAACTACGACGTAGTGCATGGATTGTAAAAAGACGGCGGCGGAAAAAGCAGGAATTGCAATCGCTTGATTTTGTAGTTGGGGTGGTACATAGACTCCCAAATTAAACTCCAGTTCTCCTACTGGAAAAAAAGATGCGTTTAAATTTATGAAACCGATAGACGATAAAAATTGAGTAGGGAGTCCTGAAAGAATCACTAAAGGAACTAAAATAAATACCACACCACAAGCTAATAAAGCAACATTTCGTTGTTTACCTCGCAATTTTTCGGCGATAAATCCGATAGGAGTAAGATTATGTAAGATAGCAAACAACAGCAATGTGAGAGTTGCTGACCAACATAGTCCTACTATGATACTGGCACATAATACAGTTCCCAAAATTCCTAATCGCCAGTCTTTTTTTACTAACACCGGGATGACAATTATAACTAACCCGATTACACAACTTAATTCTAAGGGTATACTTACCCAATTAGGAATTAAACCAAATACTTGTAAGCTGCGAAAACAAATGATTAGTAACAATAGCTGGCTAATACTAAACCGTAAACTATTTTCCAGACGCTGGCGAAAGCGATTGTCAACGTAATGAAGTTCTGTTAAAACATGGCTCAGTCCAAAGCTTGCTAAAGTAAAGGTGTAAGTAGCAAGAGGAAAAGAAACAGATAATATTGCACTGATTAATATTAAAGCAGTAGCCGCAATTATTGACATTATTTTGAAAATTAGTTCTGTCCTTTAAAATTTTTTGTTTTTCTAAAAACTAGCATAATACCAACTATAGAAATTCCAGGAATTATTAAATTTAATAAGTTTAATTGATTACCAAAAGAAGGTAATGGTCTTTTATCTTGTGCTTGATAAGCTTTTACTTCTGAGTCTCCTATTTGCGAATTGTATATAACCTCTTTATATTTTAATTCAAGAGATTTAGGTGTAATTGCTACAATTTCTAGAATATCAGCAACTTCCTTGACTCCATATCTATCTGGTAGTAATCGCAGAGAGGAAATACTATTTGTGCTGGGAATCAACAAAGATTTTTTACTATTCAAGTTCTTAATTGATGCACCGTCTTTACTCTCGATAATATCCCCAGATTTTAATTGAGTTTTTTTGATGGCGTAGATATCGCTATATTCCCGATATCCATTTAATTCCAAGCATTTACCTTGTTTGAGAATTCTGTTATATGTTGGCAGACTAGGGTTTTGTGAACTTATCTGTGCAATTAATAAATAATTGGAATATTTATTAAGATTTGCTACTTGGAAACAGTAAGAAACTGGAGATTCACCGGGAGGTAATACATCTGCCCAAGCCGGTGGTAATTGAATGTAGGTAATGAAAGTAAGTAAAATCGATATTTTGAGGATGTTTTTCAGGAATTTCATGAGGCTTAAAATATAATTGAATTTACAGTTAATAGTTATAACCTATAAAATTAAAAAATTAAAAAATTAAAAAATAAATAATTTATATTTGACGGTTCGTAGTAAGGACTAAAGTCCTTACTACAAAAAAGCTTATTTGGCGTTGCTGAGTAAAAATATGATTTGTCGGGCTACGCCGCGCTATGCTAACACGCAGAGACATAGAGAGGAAAAGGTAAAATTCATATTCCAATTCAGCAACGACCAAAATTTAGTTACGAGAAATCTACAAATATTTCTTTAACAACAAACCCAACTTCTTTTTTGTCTCTGCTGGTGCTTTGGCTAAGTTTGTCAAAATCGCATACTTTAAAGCTGAGTGTGCATCACTGCTTGGTGGGTTTTCACTCAAGCGGCGTACAGTTTCTTGAATCACTTTTTGAGCGTTAACGGCATTGCGTTGTAAATTGGCAATTACCATTTCTACTGTGACGCTATCATGATCTGGATGCCAACAATCATAATCTGTCACCAGTGCTAAGGTTGCATAGGCGATTTCGGCTTCCCTCGCTAATTTGGCTTCTGGTAAATTGGTCATACCAATAACGGTTGCATCCCAACTGCGATAAAGGTTGGATTCGGCTTTAGTAGAGAATGCTGGCCCTTCCATGCAAACATAAGTACCACCACGATGTAGAGTGACATCTGGTAAATTTAAAGATGCGATCGCTTCCCCTAATACCCCCGCTAAATTGTGACAAATCGGCTCACCAAAGGCAATATGTGCCACAATCCCTTCTCCAAAAAAGGTGGAAACCCGATTTTTGGTTCTATCGATAAACTGATCTGGTACTACCATATCCAGTGGTTTTGCTTCTGCTTTCAAAGAACCCACCGCACTAGCTGAAATTAAATACTCTACACCTAGTTGCTTCATAGCATAGATATTCGCACGGAAGGGTAACTCTGAAGGTAACAGCGTATGATTACGCCCGTGGCGTGCTAAAAAAGCTACTCGCACTCCATCCAAAGTCCCCATAATTAACGCATCAGAAGGTGAACCAAAAGGCGTTTCCATTTGCACCTCTTCCACATCTTTTAGGGCTTCCATTTTATATAAACCGCTACCACCAATAATCCCAATCCTTGCATTACCCATGAGCTTTAACTTATTTCTTGCTAATCTACCTAGTTATTTTACCGAAAAGGCGAGTATCAGAGGAGGCATAAGAGTTATCACTATTGAACTTAAGTGATTCGGTATAGCCACTAATGTCACACTTTATAAAAAATTGTTATTTTGATATAACTAAGTTTAAAAAAACATAAAGTTTTGGTGAGGAATATGCAAGCTACCAGTACCTCAACCCCAATGTCTTTAGAGACAGTTTTGGAGCGCATATTTGCTATTGGCAGAATTACGCGCCGTGATCAGCAGTTACTCATGTCTACACTGCTATCTAAAGAAGGCTTAAATGAAAGAGAACGGCAACAAATCAGTAGAATATTTGATGGTATACAAAGAGGATTGCTCAAGGTTGTAGATTAACGCGTCTAAGCGGCAGTCAAAACTCAAAAGTCGAAGGAAAGAAAGAAGCAGGGAAGAGAACAATACTCAGATTTACCCCCTGCTACGACACTAAAAGCACTGATTCAAGATGAGCGCACTTCAGAAACAGTGACAATTTTCTCATCCCGGTTAAGTTGCAGGATACTTTCCCCTTTAGCGTCTCTGGTCAAAATCGGTACAGTGTCTGTAGGTATCCGCACTACGCGGTCTTTGTTCGTCACGATCGCCACTTCTGACCCTGCGATCGCTGTCACCATTCCCGCAAGATTATCTGTTTTACTCGCAAATTTTATGGCTTGCGTCCCTAAATCAGCACGGTTAGCCGATTTTAACTGATTCAGAGGTAAGCGTTTAGCATATCCTTCTTCCGTTACTAACAATAAGTGTGTGGCTTCAGATGAACTAACACAGCCAACCATGTGTTGATGTTTCAGGATGCGTAATGCTTGTAAGCCCATCGCTGTCCGTCCCATGATGGGTAGTTGTTCGTCATTGGCTGGAAACCGCAGCAACCGCCCGCCAGAACTAGCTAAAATCAAGCTTTCTCCTGACTTAGTGAACTGTGTCAATAACAATTCATCGTCATCTTTAAGTTTGATAATCGTAATTCCCCGCCGTGTCAGGTTAGTCAGTTCTTCTAAAGACAGGCGTTTAATTCTTCCCTGCTTAGTCAAGAGAACAATTTGCTGAGTCCCTAAATCTGTCGGGAGTATAAAGCGACTAACCACAGGTTCTTGATTACCTTGAGCTGTACTTGTCAGCATGGTAATTAGAGGTGTTCCCCGTGGTGAACGTCCGGTGGTGGGGGGAATATCGCCGATTTTGACTGGGTAGAGTTTACCGCCATTGGTCAGGACTAATAAATCTTTGTGGGTGTCGGTCAACTCGGTTTGAATAATGAAGTCGTGGTCATTTAAACCGTTGTCTAATTTTGACTTTTTCCCGGATAGCTGAATCCGACGGAGATAACCCCGGTGAGTAGATTCTAAAATTACTTCCTCTAGAGGTTCAGCTGATTCTGGTTCTGCTTCTATTTTGGTGAGGCTTTTTTGTCCGTCTGTGCTTTTACCTTTTGGTAATTCCTCTGTAATGGTAGTCCCTAACTTAGTACGTCGAGGATCGCCGTATTTCTTTTTGAGCGATCGCAAATCTTTTTTCAAAGCCTTGAGTAATTCTTTGCGATCGTTTAACAGGTTTTCCAGTACAGCAATTTGTGTGCTGAGTTCCTCAAATTCACGCTGTAAATTCTGCTGTTCTAAACTCGTGATTCGACGCAATGGCATTCCTAAAATAGCATCAGCCTGACTTTCGCTTAAATCCAGTCGGCTACAAAGACTAATTTTAGCCGTACTACCATCGGCGGCTTGTCGCAAAATTTCGATGACTTCATCTACATTCGATAAAGCTTTGAGTAAACCTGCTACTGTATGCAGGCGACTTTGCGCCTTCCCTAACTCATAGTTATAACGACGATTGAGGGTATGTTCTCGGAACTGCAAAAACTCTAATAAAAGTTGTCGCAAACTTAACTGGCGGGGTTGTCCATCAACTATCGCCAACAAAATTGCCCCAAAGGTAGTTTGCAAGGCGGTTTGGTGATACAAATGCTGGAGAACTTCTTGGGGGTTAGTATCGCGTTTGAGTTCAATGACAACTCGCATCCCTTCGCGATCGCTTTCATCCCGAATATCAGAAATACCATGTAGGCGACCGTGATTTACTAAGTCAGCCATTTTTTCAATCCAGCCAGCCTTATTAACTTGATAAGGCAATTCCGTGATCACAATTGCTGTTCGCCGTTTGCTACTTCTACCGCCGGGAACTTCCTCAACTGTGGCGACTCCCCGTAAGACAATTCCACCTTTACCTGTGATGTATGCCTCACGAATGCCTGTATCACCAATGATTTCCCCACCAGTAGGAAAGTCAGGCCCCGGAATTAAGCCTAATAGCTTTTCATCTGACAAATCAGGTTGGTCAATCAGGGCAATTAAACCATCAACAATTTCCCCTAAATTATGCGGCGGAATATTTGTCGCCATCCCGACAGCAATCCCAGAACAGCCATTAAGTAGTAAAAAGGGCAACTGTGCAGGCAATACCGTGGGTTCTTGCTGAGAATTATCGAAGTTACCGATAAATTCTACAGTTTCTTCGCCAATTTCAGTCAGCATCCCTTCATGACCAATTGATGCTAGACGGGTTTCTGTGTAGCGCATCGCCGCCGGGGGGTCATTATCAACGCTACCAAAGTTGCCATGTCCAGCCAATAAAGGGTAACGACTGGAAAAATCCTGCACCAGTCTCACAAGGGCATCATAAACAGCCTGATCGCCATGTGGGTGGTATTTACCCAATACATCCCCTACCACACGAGCGCATTTCCGGTAAGGTCTATCGGGTGTTAAGCCCAGTTCGTGCATAGCGTATAAAATCCGCCGATGCACTGGCTTTAAACCATCACGAACATCTGGTAATGCCCGCCCCACAATCACACTCATGGCATATTCTAAGTAAGACCGTTGCATCTCCGTGTGCAGGGCTGTTGTAATTACCTGTCCCTTTGAGAGAAGGTTTAACTGTTTTGCCATGAGTTTTTTCCCTGAGATTGAACTACACAAAAATCGGTGTTACTAAACAATGCAGCAAACAAAGCATAACGGATGCAATAGGATTCATAACATAATCTTGATTATCACAGCATAAAAAGCCGTAGTATCATCCTTGATGGAAGGGATCTACATAGACTATTACAAAGAATGTAAGTAGTTTCATCCAGTGATTATTCATTTTCACCCATCTAACTCACATACAGTTCCCTACTCAAGATAATTGCTATGATTGGATTCCTTTAATTTTGACTTTTGACTTGATTAGTCCCCCTTAGCTCTATAAATAAAATTCTCATGAAAACTGTTCTGATTGTTGAAGATGATCTGATTAATGCTCGCGTTTTTTCTAAGATTTTGACCAAGCGGGGCGGTTTAGGTGTTAAACATACTGAAAATGTAGAAGAAGTAATGAAAATTGCCCAAGCAGGGGAAGCAGACCTTATTTTAATGGATGTTTCTCTATCTAGAAGCGTTTATCAAGGCAACTCTGTAGATGGAATCAAAATCACCCAAATGTTAAAGTCTGACCCCCAAACAGCAAATTTACCCGTGATTTTAGTCACAGCACACGCGATGGAAGGCGATCGCGAAAACTTCCTCAAGCTCAGTGGTGCTGATGGGTACATTTCCAAGCCTGTTGTAGACCATCAACAGTTTGTTGATCAAATTGTGGCACTTCTCCCTACAGATAAAGAATAAAAACTTCCGACATTTTCTGAGGAATATTCATTCACTAATGTTTTTAGCGAACAATTCCTCATCTATAGTATATATGTACTGCAATTAGTGATCATCGGCAATAGCCGATACTTACCAAATTCGTTTTGCTTTGTCAAATTATTAGGTAACTTATTCTTGCCCGATTCCTTAAGAACATGGATTAGTTGACGTACAAAAGTAGGGTGTTTTAGCGGAGCGTAACGCCCCACTTGCAGTTCCAGAGTAGAGCGATCGCTTAAGTTTTAAGACGGTCGCTATTTTTTTGCCTCATTTTCAGCAAAAAGTACAGTAATCTTACCCTATGCTAATTTGTAGTTCCGTAAAGTCAACTATAGATTTTATCCCTCCCCCTATTGATAGAGCTTGAAAATAGTGAACTTTACTTGATAACCCTTAAATATACAAACTAAAAAATACATAGCAAAAGTTTTGATTAAGTATATATATGGAAAATTTAGATAAAAGACAATCTCTAGAACATTGACTAATAAACAACTTTATTGGTACTTAAGATTATATCGGTGAAATATATTTTTCAGTAAAAATTACTGCTTAAGACTACACAAATATCTGTATGGCGTGTCAGGCTATGGATAGCAAACACCTCAACAAATAAATCAATGTCTTCTAAACTCATTAAAAGCTTTTTGACTGGAACATTACTGACTGTTGGTTTAGCAATGGCTAGTGCAGGTCAAGCAATGGCGGTGACTCTCAACGGAACTGCAACTGTTACCGCAGATAATCATTACGGATTATTTTATGGAGATAAATCTGGCAACTCCCTAAATTTTGTCGGACGTAACGAATTGGGAAGTAAGGGAAGTGAAGGAGCTTATAATTGGTCTCGCCCAGAAAATTGGACATTTGACGTAGACTCAAAAGATTACTTATATATGGTTGTCTGGGATGATAAAAGTGTTGATGAGATGTGGGTAGGTGAATTTAGTTTTAGCAATGGTTCGACCCTTCTGAGTAAGGCAACTGATTGGGAATTTATGATTTCCGACAACGCCAACCCCTTCTCTCGCACAGTACCACAGGCTGAACGCGACCAAGGTTTCTTGGCTGCTGGCGATCGATTTGAAGGGAATGTGCCAAAGAACGGAGAATTGGCTCAAGAAATTCAGAATGGGAATTGGGTTAATTCTTTTACTCGCGGAAATAACGTTAGCGGTGGCGGTCGGCCTTGGGGTCAAATTGCTGGAATTAGTGCAAATGCAGAGTTCCTGAATACTACTACATCTGGTGGACCAACACGGGGAACGGATCAAAACAACAAGTACACCATATTCCGAACTCGTAATACTGTAGGAGAATTGGTTGGTGTCGTTGAACCTGCGTCTGTTCCTGAACCTACTTCTATTATTAGCTTGTTAGCTTTCGGTGCTGTAGGTGCTGGTTCATTCATCAAGCGGAAATCAAAGGTAGCTTAAATCCATTTGCCGAGGCATTCTAAACGCAGATTTTGCTAGGATATGTAACCCAGTATTATATTCGCTGGTTTTAAATTTTGGTTTGATATTAAAAAAAGACGCAAAGTTATTCTTTGCGTCTTTTTAGTGGAATATAGGGGACTTCCAATTAAAAAAATTCCCATTTTGGATTTTGGATTGAATAATCTAAAATCCAAAATATAAAATTCCTTGTCCCCAGTCCCTACTCAGCACTCAAAATTATCTTGGTGTTTCTCTCTGTTCCAAGGCCGCTTGAATGCGGGGTAATTCTAGGAATTGTTTCGTATCAGACAGTAAACGATCGCCCCAGAGATTTTCTTTGAGAAAATCTAAATCACCATAGCGTTGATCGATGCGGAGAGCTGCTTCTCCCAAGGTCACACCTTGTTGGCGGTCGCCTTTGGCGTATAGGGCGACGGCTAGAGCCAGTAATGGTTCTGCGGCTTGCTTGTCAATAGTAACAGCAGTTCGCCAGCGTTTAATTGCTCCGTCAACATTACCCTGTTCATATTCAATTAAGCCAATGTTGTTAATTGCAGGCCAAAATTTTGGATCTTGAGCAACAGCTTTGTTATATTCAGCGATCGCATCTGGTAAACGTCCCACCATATAGTAGGCGTTACCTAAATCAAATAATCCTTCTGGATCTTTGGGTTTTAACTTCAAACCTGCTTGGTAATTTTCTATCGCTGCGGCATATTTTTTCTGTTGAAAATTAGCTGAACCCAAAGCAAATAAAACGTCTGCATTTTTAGGATTCAGGGATTTAGCCTGATTCAATGATGCGATCGCTGCATCATAATTTTTGGTTTGCAGCTGCAAGCCACCTAAAAGAAACCAAACTTTATCATTACGAGGGGCTAACTGACTAGCTAGTTTAGCTCGCGGTAAAGCCAACTCAAACTGCTGAAATTGTCCCAGTTGAGCAGCTTCTTGTGCTAAACCTAAGCCCTGCTTCTCTAACTTGGCAGTATCTAATTGCAAAGCATGAGGTATCAAAGCCTGGGCTTGAGCAGTTTTTGGCATACTCCACAAACCACAGACAACTAAAAGGGAAATTAACCGAAAGTATCTAGGCACACTACCGCCTCTTAAATCACATATCAAATAATCTTTCAGCTAGCTTAAACGATATCCGCTTGAGAGTGAAAGGTAAATTTTACAGTCGTTAGCACTGGCGGACTTAAGAGGAAGGAAAACAAGGGAGAATGTTTTACTTTGTCCCCATTTCCCAATCCATGACTTTTTTCATACGTCAATTAGTAAATATACGTGACTTTATTCACTGATGAAATCACTACCACTGGGTTGATAATTGGTGGCATAGCCGGATATTTTCCCTATACCGAAACCCAACATATCGCAACCACAGTATAGAAAAGGAGACAGTTTCATGTTGAAACAAAACCGTGTAACTATCTTATTAGCTGCTGCTTTAATATTTGCTCCTATGGTAATGGCTACACCAGCCCAAGCACAAAGCAGAAACCGTCATAGACAGGTGTACGAAACAAATAGACAGGTTTACCAAACCAGAGAAAATTATCAAAGAGTAGTTAGACTTCGTAATGGTGACTATCGATTGCCCAATGGACGAGTAGTTACATCTAGAAGAGTAGTCAGATTTCGTAATCCAGGTTATTGGCGGCTTCCTAACGGAGATGTTATCCTTCCTAATCAAGAAATTGTTCCTGCTAGAAGAGTCGTTAGACAAGGTAATGGTCTAATCAGACTACCCAACGGAATCACCATCAGACTCTAAATAAAAATTCACGTTAAGGAGATACCAGGTTACAGTTCTAGTATGGAAAAACTAGCTCTGTAGCCATTTTTTCCATACAATCAATCACAGAAAACTCCCACAACTATTGCTGAGAATATCTTTTAGACCTCTAAACCCATTTTCAATACAGCATGAGATATGACACTTGAGACATCAAACCCTGTAGACTCACTACCATTAGTTCCCCAGACAAAGAAAAAGAGCAGAACTAATTGGCTATCTTGGTTAATTGGTTTGAGTCTTTTAGGTGGTATTAGCTACACAATTTATTACCAAGTCGCTGTTAGTCCTCAACAACAAGCCAGGCGCAGAGTCCTGACACAACCTGTAGAACGGCAGACTCTAGAAATTACAGTTTCCGCTAACGGAACTGTTAAGCCAGAACGATCTATTAATCTTAGTCCTAAAAATTCCGGCATTCTCAAAAAACTGTTAGTCCAAGAAGGCGATATCGTTAAAGAAGGGCAGATTTTAGCTTATATGGATGATTCCAACTTGCGAGGGCAACTTGTCCAAGCACGAGGACAACTAGCACAAGCTGAAGCGAATCTACAAAAAGCCCAAGCGGGTAATCGTCCTCAAGATATTGCTCAAGCTCAAGCACAATTAGACGAAGCCCAGGCGAATCTACAAAAAGTTGAAGCAGGTAATCGTCCTCAAGATATTGCCCAAGCCCAAGCACGTCTAGCCAGTATTCAAGCTAACTTGCAAAAGGCAGAAGATGATTTTCGCCGCAATCAAGAACTTTACAACGCTGGAGCGATCGCTCTCCAGATTGTCAACCAAAAACGCGCCGATCGCGATAGCGCACAAGCTCAAGTTAACGAAGCCCAGCAAGCATTATCACTACAAAAAGCTGGTTCACGCCTAGAAGATATTGCCCAAGTACAGGCTGTAGTCAAGCAAAGACAAGAAGCCTTAGCACTGCTCAAAGACGGCACACGCCGAGAAGATATTGAGGTAGCCCGCGCCCAAGTCATGTCTGCCCGTGGTGCGCTGCAAAATATTCAATCTCAAATTAATGACACCATACTACGCGCCTCTTTTGATAGTGTAGTCACGCAAAAATATGCTGATCCTGGTGCTTTTGTGACACCAACAACCTCTGGTAGTGCGGTTTCTTCCGCTACCTCTTCTTCAATTTTGGCTTTGGCTGCAACCAATGAAGTAGTCGCCAATTTATCAGAATCAAATGTGGCTAAAATGAGCTTAGGTCAAAAAGTCACAATTAGAGCCGATGCCTACCCTGGTAAAACCTTTACAGGTGAGGTGAGTCAAATTGCAGCTCAAGCCACAGTCGAGCAGAACGTCACCAGCTTTCAAGTTAAGGTAGCACTTTCAGATCCAGAAAGATTACTGCGATCGGGGATGAACGTAGAAGCAGATTTTCAAGTCGGTCAATTAGAAAATGCCCTAGTTATACCAACAGCCTCCGTAGTGCGCCAAGAAAACGCGACGGGGGTATTTGTTATGAGTGCGGATAATCAACCAGTGTTTACTCCCATTCAAACTGGAGTCACAGTCAATAAATTTACAGAAGTCAAATCTGGACTAACGGGTGATGAGAAAGTTCTGCTCAGTTTCCCACCAGGAACGCGAACGCAATCAAGACCAAGAGGCGGAGTGCTTCCGGGGACAGGGGGAAGAGGTCGTTCTTCTCAGTAATGTTGCGCCATAAATTTTTTATATAAAACATTATGATTCAGGGTTTTTATAAAACAGATAATCCTCGTGCAGTGCCATTTTTAGAAATTTTGTCAATGGCAACAGAAACCTTGTGGAGTAATAAATTACGCACAGGATTAACCATGTTAGGTGTGATTATTGGGATTGCTTCTGTAATTGCGATTACTTCTGTGGGACAAGGCGTACAGAAAAGTGTAGAACAACAAATTCAAGCCTTGGGTACAAATGTGCTGCAAATCTTGGCAGGGGCGGCTAGGAGTGGCAATATTAGTCGGGGTGTGGGTTCTACTAGTACCTTAACTTGGGAAGATGCCGAGGCGATCGCGCAACAAGCACCGTCAGCTGAACTTGTTTCTGCTTACCTACAACGAAATGCACAGGTAGTCTACAACGGTCAAAACACCTCTACCACCATCTACGGCACAGATTTAAACTACCCAGATGCGAGAAATACTTATCCCCAAGAAGGAAGATTTTTTACCCAAGAAGAACTAGACATGGCTGCACAGGTAGCAGTAATTGGGCCGACAGTCCAGAAAACGCTATTTGGGGAAAGTGCCAACCCTACAGGTGAGAGAATCAGGATTCAGGGAGAGGCTTATGAAGTCATTGGGATTATGGAGGCTAAAGGTTCTCAAGGGCCAATGGATCGAGATGACCAAATTTTCATCCCGTTGACGAGTATGTCAAAGCGAATCGTAGGAAACAATTCCCTGACCGGTGTTTCCGTCAATGGGATTTTAGTTAAAGCCAACAATCAGGAACAATTAGAAGCAGCCCAATTCCAAGTCACCAACCTCCTTCGTCTGCGTCACAATATATATCCGCCCCAAGCCGATGATTTTCGGCTAACAAACCAAGCTGATATAGTCAGTACATTTACGAATGTCGTAGGTTTATTTACAATCATGGTAGTAGCGATCGCAGGCATTTCCTTAGTAGTTGGGGGGATTGGAATTGCCAACATCATGCTAGTTTCCGTCGTGGAAAGAACCAGAGAAATCGGCATTCGCAAAGCAGTAGGCGCGACCAATTCAGCCATTCTTAATCAATTTTTAGCCGAGGCGATCGTTATTTCTATCCTTGGCGGCTGTGTGGGAATAGGTAGCGGAGTTTTAATCGCCTTTGCATCTGCGACTATTTTCAAATTCCCCTTTGTGATTTCTGGCTTATCAATTATTGTTGGCTTCAGCCTCTCGTTAACTGTTGGCTTAGTAGCTGGGGTAATTCCCGCCAGAAACGCAGCCAAATTAGATCCTATTACAGCTTTACGTAGTGATTAGGAGTGCTGAGTGCTGAGTGCTGAGTGCTGAGTTAGGAGTGGTGAGTTAGGAGTGGTGAGTTAGGAGTGCTGAGTGCTGAGTGGTGAGTTAGGAGTGGTGAGTTAGGAGTGGTGAGTGCTGAGTGCTGAGTGGTGAGTTAGGAGTGGTGAGTAGTGAGTGGTGAGTGCTGAGTGCTGAGTTAGGAGTGGTGAGCTAGGAGTTTTGAGTGTAAATTTATATAGTTTGTTTAGTCGTAATTACTTTGTTTTTTTTGCTGTTTTTGTCGAGCAACAGAGATGCGAAGACCACCAATAATTTTTGCAACTTCTTCTGCTTGAGTTAAAAGTTGATTAAATTTGACCTGATCAAGATAGCGGATATCGAGAGCTACATAAAGTTGAGAACGTAATTCTGCACATGATGACTTAGCTATGGAAAGAAACTGATGAAATTCTCCTAAATGAGTTCTTTCAAAGCCTTCAGCAATATTAGACATAATAGAAACTGCTGCTCTTTGTATCTGTCCCGATAACCCAAAATCTTTAGCAAACTGACCTTGCTGAGTAACTTGATAAATATCCTGAGTCAAAATTCTTGCCTTTTGCCAAGCTATCAAATCCTCAAATCGCTCAACTTTACTCATTATAATGACTACTCAAATCTCAAAATCAATAACTGTTATAACTCACAACCCCCAACTCACAACTCACAACCCACAACTCAGCACTCAGCACTCACAACTCAGCACTAAATTATGACCACAATGATTTGGATGGATGCGATTACTAAAACTTACCAACTCGGAGAAGTTCAAGTTCCCATACTCAAGGGTATTCAACTGGGGATTGAAGAAGGGGAATATGCGGCCATCATGGGTGCGTCTGGTTCGGGTAAGTCTACACTCATGAATATTATGGGATGTCTAGATCGTCCCAGCAATGGCGACTATATTTTTGAAGGTAGAAATCTGACTACTTATGGTGATGATGAATTAGCCTACATTCGCAATCAACGAATAGGTTTTGTGTTTCAACAATTTAACCTACTCTCAAGAGCCACAGCGTTAGAAAATGTCATGCTACCAATGGTTTACGCCAACATACCCAAACGCAAACGCCGCCAAAGAGCATTAGAAGCCTTAGAAAGAGTAGGACTAAAAGAACGCATTTCCAACCGTCCCAGTCAACTTTCTGGTGGACAACAACAACGAGTAGCGATCGCTCGTGCTTTAGTAAATAGGCCAGCCTTAGTTTTAGCCGACGAACCTACAGGTGCTTTAGACACCGAAACTTCCCATGAAGTCATGAACTTACTAACAGAACTAAATCAGCAAGGCATCACAATTGTCATTGTCACCCACGAGCCAGATATTGCCGCCCAAACCCACAGAATCATCCGAGTTCAAGATGGTTTGATAGTAGCTGATCGAAATTCCCAACTTCCTGCTGGCTCATAAAACTCCGCGCCCCTCTGCGCTAACCTCCGCGCCCCTCCGCGTTAAAAACTCTCCTAAAACTTACTCTCTAAAACCTTCTCCTCAACATTGATTGCAGCCAACCTTCTACCATAAAAAATAGCAATCAACCCCGTCACATACATAAACAAACTATAAACTGCCGCCGGCACTGCCATATCAGGATTATTGAGTAGTCCGGCGGTAATTGCGATCGCCAGCGTACCATTTTGCAGACCAACTTCAATCGCAATGCAGATTTGCTGAGGAGGATTTAGCTTAAATAGCTTGCTAATATAAACCCCTGCAAACATAGAGACAACATTCAACAGCACAACGCCGACACCCACTTGCACAATAAAACCAGGGAGACGATTCCACTCCCGCACCAGCAGTATAAGAATAATTGCAGCAAGTAATGCGATCGCCAATCTGCTAGTCACTTTTTCCAGACGACGTGCTAGTTCTGGAAATATCTGCCGCACCCCCATTCCCAAGCCTATAGGCAGAAGCGTAATGAGAAAAATTTGTAGTATCGTTGAACCAATAGGTAAAGCAATAGCCGCAGTTTCTCCGATAAAATGCTGGAAAGCCAGGTTAGCGAACACCGGAATTGTAAAAACTGTAATCACACTACTAACAGCCGTGAGAGTGACTGAAAGTGCAACATCACCTTTAGCAAGAAATGTAATGATATTCGAGGACACCCCACCCGGACACAACGCCACGATCATTAACCCCATTGCGATCGCCGGTTGCATGGGTACAATTTTAGCAATAACAAAACCAATAATAGGTAAAAACACTAATTGACTGATCAAGCCAATTGAGACAGCTTTAGGATACTTTCTAACACGTTGAAAATCTTCTGGAACAAGAGATAAACCCATGCCCAGCATCATGATAGCTAAAGCCGTAGGTAAAATAACAGCCGTAAAAATGCTTGCTTGCATAATCAATTTAGTATGAATTAGACCCAGAGTTAAAATACAACAAAATCCCACCTCTGCGACAAAAATCAACTCTGTGTCTCTGTGCCTCTGTGGTAAAAATAATTTTTTCAACCACAGAGACACGGAGACACAGAGTTAAATTTCTAGACTCTCAGCAACACAAAGAAGGATTTTGCGTCTTACTAGTTAGTGTTAAACAAAATATTTATTCCTACAATATTCTTAACGATTTAAATTTCTCAGCAGACCACCAATACTTTTCATAGGTCAATATTTATGATTGCGTACATAGAAGTTCCCATTATTGGTAAAGTGAAACACCCAACCAGATGGCTAGTTGGATTGTTAGCGGCTGGGACTTTGATTGTTGGTACAACTAGCTACAGCTTGATCAATGGGGGAAAGAATCAAGATGATGTAACACAACTGACTGTACCCGTAGAGTCCCAAAATTTCACCTTGCGGATTACAGCTAGTGGCAAGGTTGTGCCAGTTCAAAGTGTTAATCTTAGTCCCAAAAACCCTGGTGTATTAGCCGAGTTATATGTAGAACAAGGCGATCGCGTGGAGAAGGGACAAATTATTGCTCGGATGGATGTAGGTGACATCCAAGCCCAAATTGCTCAATACCGCGCCAATTTAGCCCAAGCTCAAGCCCAGTTAGCGGAAGCTCAAGCGGGGACTCGTCCTCAAGAAATTGCCCAGTCTAGAGCGCGTTTAGCCCAAGCTCAAGCTCAGTTAGCAGAAGCCCAAGCGGGTAGTCGTCCCCAAGAAATTGCCAAAGCCCAAGCTCAAGTAGATGCAGCCCGTGCTAGGGTAAATTACACATCTGAACAAGTCAAGCGTTATCAATACCTCTACGCACAAGGTGCAGAGAGAAAGCAATTACTTGATCAAGCTATTAGCGAAGACAAAAGTGCTAAAGCCAACTTAGCAGAAGCACAAAAACAAGTCTCACTGCTGCAAAGTGGTACTCGTAGCGAGGTTGTGGCTGCTAGAGATGCTGCTGTTACAGAAGCACGCGCCGCATTTGTACTTTTGGAAGAAGGTAGCCGTCCTGAACAAATTGCCCAACGCCAAGCAGCCGTGAAAGCAGCCCAAGCACAGTTGGTAGGATCACAGGTGAGGTTGCAAGATACCATTATTCGCGCGCCCTTTGCTGGAGTTGTCACCCAGAAATATGCCAACATTGGGGCTTTTGTAACTCCCACAACTTCCGCCTCAACCAGTGCATCGGCAACTTCTAGCTCAATTGTGGCTGTAGCCAAGGGTTTGGAAATATTAGCTCAAATCCCGGAAGCGGACATTGGACGCATCCAACAGGGACAGCAAGTAGAAATTGTTGCAGATGCCTATCCAGATGAAATTTTTAAAGGTAATGTTCGCCTTATTGCTCCTGAAGCAGTGGTAGAACAAGGTGTGACTTCCTTTCAAGTACGGGTAGCTCTTGATACTGGCATAGATAAACTACGTTCTGGTTTAAATGTGGATTTGACCTTTCTGGGCGATCGCGTCAATGATGCTTTATTATTACCGACCGTAGCCATCCTGACCGAAAATGGCAAAAATGGCGTGTTAGTACCCGATGCCAAAAATAAACCCCAGTTTCGAGAAGTGACTATTGGCGCACAAATCCAAGACCAAACCCAGGTTATATCAGGGCTAAAAGCAGGCGATCGCGTATTTATAGATTTGCCTAAAGACTACAAAATCCAAAAGGCTAAAGAAAAAACAAATCGATGAACTTTCTAGAAAGTATGCAAATGGCAGGCAAAACCCTGCTAGCTAATAAACTACGTAGTGCGCTGACTATGCTGGGTATAGTGATTGGTAACGCTTCAGTAATTGCCATGATTGGGATTGGTGAAGCCGGACAAAACTTTGTCAACAAAGAACTAGAATCCTTGGGGCCAAACGTATTATTTATCATTCCGGGGAATCAGGCGACTGAACGCATTTCTAGAGAACTGCCAAAGACTTTAGTCTATGAAGATGCCAAAGCGATCGCTAGTCAAGTACCTACCATTGTCAACGTCACTGCGGAGTTAAACACTAGGCAAGTAGTTACTTATAGTAATCGAAATACCGATGTCAATATTATCGGCACAACGCCTAATTTCTTAGTAGTGCGAGACTTTGAAGTTGCCCAAGGCAGATTTTTTAGCGACGTAGATATGAAACGCAGCAATCAAGTTGTCGTCATCGGTGGCAAATTAGCCAACAGACTTTTTGGTAATAGTAACCCTGTAGGGCAACAATTAAGAATTAAAAACGCTAGTTTTCAAATTATTGGAGTATTAGAAACCAAAGGTTCAAGCTTAGGTGTTGACTACGATGATTCGGCTTTAATACCTGTTTTTACGATGGCTAACCGGATTGTGGGGCGGACTTCTCCCTATGGATTGGAGTTAACTTATATTGTCGCCTCTGCCAAAAATGCCGAAAGTGTTGATGCAGCAGTCTTTCAAATCACTAATTTGTTACGTCAACGCCACAAACTCATCGGCGAAGATGACTTTACGATTAGAACTCAAAAAGATGCTTTGCAAACAGTCGGGCAAATTACTGGTGCATTGACAATTATGCTAGCTGCGATCGCCGGCATCTCATTATTTGTTGGTGGTATCGGTATCATGAATATTATGCTCGTTTCCGTCACCGAACGCACCCAAGAAATCGGACTGCGGAAAGCCATCGGTGCTACTGAGCAAGATATTTTACTGCAATTTATGATTGAAGCAGTGATTGTATCAGCAATTGGCGGTTTAATCGGGACTGGGATTGGTGTTGGTGGCATTTTGTTGGTAGCAGCCGTTACACCCTTAGAATCAGCACTATCTCCCGTAGCGATCGCCTCAACTGTTGGTATTTCCGGCTGTATCGGGTTATTTTTTGGTGTAGTTCCCGCAAGACGTGCGGCTAAACTCGATCCCATTGTGGCACTGAGAAGTGCTTAGTTTGCAGTAGCCAAGATTGTTTTTAAACCCTTGACTAATCTTGCCATGCCTACTTGGACAGTATCTTTTTGCAACGCACCATAGGCTACTCTTAGATAACAGCCATTGTCCATGCCAAAAGTTGTGCCGGGAATGACGGCTATTTGATGTTGCTGAATCAGTTGTTTAACTAATTCAAAAGCATCCATTGGGGTGTGAACTTTGAGGAAAAAATAAAAAGCACCATCAGCATGAGTGATAGTACATAAGTCTTGTAGTTGTTTAAGGTATGCTAAAACTAATTCTCTAACTTCAGCGATCGCACCAATATTTTCCTGTAAATACTCTGGTTTAGCTTGCAATGCTCCCAAAGCTGCATACTGAGAAACCACTGGCGGACAAATCAAAATTGTATCTTGGACTTTTTTAATCGCTACTAGTAGATGCTTGGGTATGACCATATAGCCAATTCGCCAACTAGCAAAACCATAAGCTTTAGAAAGACTAAACAGGGAAATAGTATACTCACTACTGCCAGTAAATGCAGCCGGAGAAACGTGTTTTATACCATCATAGGTAAAGTATTCATAGGCTTCATCACTAATGTGATATATACTGCGATCGCTACAAATTTGATTGACTTGTCGCAATAACTTTTCCGAATAAACCACACCTGTAGGATTATTTGGTGAAATAGTCACAACTGCCCGTGTTTTGGGTGTAATAGCTTTGGCGATCGCGTCTGGACGCAGTTGATAGTTTTCATCCGTTTCCACTAACACCCCACGACAACCAGCCATAGTAATAGCCATTTCATGATTGAAGTAATAAGGTGTATTCAAAATAATTTCATCACCAGGAGAAGTAATAGCGAGAATGGCATTCATAAATGCCATATTGCTGCCCGCAGTTACTACGATATGATTTTCTCTATTAATTTCAATCCCGTTAAATGTTAATAATTTTTTGGCTAATGCAGTCAACAAAAGAGGAATACCTTCAACGGCTTTATATAAATTATTAGTAGGTTCAGCCAAAAACTGCGGCAAAATTTCAATCGCCTCTGGTGGTGGATTATAAGAAACTACACCCTGTCCTAAAGAAATCGTGCCAGGAGAATTTGTAATTAATTCCCCAACTAGAGGAATAATTGGCGATTGTACCGCCTGCATTCGGGAGATGAATTGAATCATTAGTTATTAGTCAATATTCAAAAATTAACCCGGATTGCCATGTAATTAACGTTTATAATAATTGTTACTATAGCTGGCATTGCCCACTTTACCATTATTAAGAATGGTGCAAAATATAAACTAGGAATTACAAAAATGACTATAGACAAACAACCAATACAAGTAATTGGAGGTGGACTAGCTGGGACAGAGGCTGCATGGCAAATAGCCCAAGCTGGAGTACCTGTAATTTTACATGAGATGCGACCTAAACGCTTCAGCCCTGCCCATCATACCGAAGATTTGGCAGAGTTAGTATGTAGTAATTCCTTTGGCGCAATGTCAAGCGATCGCGCGGCGGGTTTGCTGCATGAAGAATTACGTCAACTAGGTTCTGTTGTTATATCCAAAGCCGATGAACACGCTGTACCGGCTGGGGGTGCGCTGGCTGTAGATAGAGGACAATTTGGGCAAGATTTAACCCAAACGTTAGCCAATCATCCTTTAATTGAGTTCCGGCGCGGGGAAGTCCCAGCCATCCCGGAAGGAATTGTGGTTTTAGCAACCGGCCCCTTAACCAGTCCCGACTTAACAGAGGACTTACACCGCTTCACCGGGATGGAATACATGAGTTTCTTTGATGCGGCTAGTCCCATCATTGTAGGAGATTCCATCAACCGCGATATTGCTTTTATGGCATCGCGCTATGACAAAGGTGAAGCCGCCTATCTGAACTGTCCCATGAACAAGGAGCAATATCTGCTGTTTTGGGAAGCACTGCGTCAAGCTGAACAAACAGAACTCAAGGACTTTGAGAGGGAAACCGCGAAATTTTTTGAAGCCTGTCTCCCCATTGAAGAACAAGCACAACGGGGAGAAGACACGATGCGTTACGGCCCTTTAAAACCAGTAGGTTTGTCTGATAGCCGCACCGGGGAACGTCCCTATGCAGTGGTGCAGTTGCGACAAGAAGATAAAGCCGGTCAGTTGTGGAATATGGTAGGCTTCCAAACAAATCTGCGTTGGGGTGAACAGAAGCGAGTATTTCAAATGATTCCCGGTTTGGAGAAAGCGGAATTTGTGCGCTTGGGAGTCATGCACCGCAACACCTTTATTAATGCACCCCAGTTAATGCTACCGACTTTGCAATTTAAACAGCGTCCGACATTGTTGGCGGCTGGACAGTTGATTGGGACTGAAGGTTATACAGCAGCAGCAGCCGGGGGTTGTTTGGCGGGAATTAATGCTGCACGGTTAGCTTTGGGGAAAGAACCAATGATACTTCCCAATACAACCATGATGGGAGCATTGTTTGATTTTATCAGTTCCGCCTCGCCTAAACATTTCCAACCGATGCCGCCCAATTTTGGTATTTTCCCCGATTTAGGAGTGAAAATCAAAAATAAACAGGAACGTTACGGACGTTATCGCGATCGCTCTTTGGCTGATTTGGCTAGTTGGAAAGCTAATTTGTAAGAGTTATTAGCCTTAAGAGTTTTCATTCCTATTGACCCCAAATCAATAGTACGTACAATTATACGTAAAGATAATTGATCACGCATAACTTATGAATCTGGGGAATTTGGGCAATATCTACTCAGATGAGCTAATTACAGCCACTGAATTAAATCGTCAACCTGGACGAGTTCTAGACAAAGCTTTAGAACGTCCAGTGACAATTACTCGTAATGATCAGTCTTTTGCGTTGTTGCGTCGGGAGGAAGTAAATTCTTTAGTAAAGACAGCAACACAGAGTAAAGCTGTTTTTGAAGGATTAACCGTGGCTTTTTCCCTATTATTGGGTAAAGAAATCGGTTTTGAGCATCCCTATAGATGGCTGAGTGTATTTGAACAAGATGATCTGCAAGACTTTATCAAAGAACTCAGTGAGGCTTTTCGGTTAATAGATTCCTCAACTACAGCATGGGAGATGATTGACGCGATTATTCATGAATGGTACGAGAGTGCGATCGCGATCGCTAGTCCTCAACTCATAGCAGCGTTTAGTGCTGAGACAGATGAAGTACAGTTAACCAAGCCATCTGCTGAGAATGTTGTGTGAATAAGAGTATGTCAGACAATCCAGCAGAAAATGCCAAAGTGGAGAATGTAGAGCCACCAGAAGTTGAATTGACGGCTTCTGCATTATCTGAGATAGAAAGCACTTGGTTAGTAGTAGCTAAAAATCGTCGAGTCAATCGAGACTGGGAAGCTTTAATGCAGCGTCATCCAGAAAACACACGTCGATGTTATGAGGATTTATGTACCGCACCAACCACTAGACAGCCTGGCCGTGTTTTCCCTTTAAAGGGCAAACTTTATCAAGGTGCATGGGAATATGAAGTGACAAAAGGGGACAGAGTGTTTTACGTTCCTAATCAAGAACAGTTAAAAATCGTTGTTTATTACGCAGGAAAACATCCAAATTCTGCACCTAAACCGTAAATTACCCAACTCACAGACTGTTTGCTGTTAGATGTTCTTTAGTTTTGGGAACAATGCTATCTATGCTTGCAATCCCTTGGCTGAACATAACGGCATGAAAACGGCATTGATTCGACACTGGAAATTGTGCTGGTGTTTGCTTATAATTTGCTGGATGCTGGTTTGGCTACCAGTATCTGCAACACCTCCAACAGTTAACAACCTCCGACAACAACAGCAACAAATTAATCAAGAACGCCAGAATGTGATTCAGGAACGCGATCGCTTAACTAATTTACAACAAGCGGCGCAAAATCACCTGACTGGGATAGCCAAGCACCTGCAAACTACCAACAGCCAAATTCAAGAGAGTGAGGCGCGATTACAAGCTGCTACTCAACGTCTCCAGCAACTAGAAGGTGATTTAGCTGTAGCAGAACGTAGCTATGAAGAACGACAAGTAGCCACAGTCGCTAGATTAAGATATCTCCAGCGATCGCCAATCAGTCAAGGATGGGCAGTATTATTACAAAGCCGTGATATCAGCGACTTTATCAGTCGTCGCTATCAATTAAAGTTAGTGTATCAGGCAGACCAACAAATTTTGGCAAAACTGAATCAACAAGCCAACTTGCTAATTAAGCAAAAAACTGAGGTAGAAGAGAAAAAGAACGAAGTTGCTGTAATTAGAGAGCAATTATTGGCGCAAAAAGCTGACTATCAAGCTCAAGCACAGTCACAGTCAGAATTAGTGCAGAGGCTAAATAGCGATCGCCTAGCTTTAGAAGCCGCACAAAACCAATTAGAAAGAGATTCCCAAAATTTAGAAACCCTCATTCAACAAAAGGTAGCAGAAGCCAGAGCCAGAGAGGAGGCGCAAGCTAAAGCCAATAACCGGAAAAACGTTTTTATTGGCGGTACTGGATTATTTGCCCTTCCTAGCAATGCACGTACAAGCAGTTCCTTTGGCTGGCGTGTACATCCCATTCTCGGTTATCGCCGCTTTCATGCTGGGTTAGATTTTGCTGCTAGCTACGGGAGTACCATTCGCGCCGCGGATTCCGGGACAGTGATTTTTGCTGGTTGGTATGGCGGTTATGGTAAAACAGTAATTATCGATCACGGCAGAGGTATAACTACACTATACGGACACAGCAGTGAATTATATGTGACAGAAGGAGAAACAGTGCAAAGAGGTCAGGCGATCGCTTCTGTCGGTTCTACTGGGTTATCTACCGGGCCACACCTGCATTTTGAAGTCCGCCGCAATGGTACACCAGTCAACCCAGCCGATTATCTCTAACACCAAATGTTTAATATCGTGATATAATCAGTCAATAACGAGGGCGCGTAGCTCAGTGGATAGAGCAACAGATTCCGGTTCTGTGGGTCGGGGGTTCAAATCCCTCCGCGCTCGTTTTGGTAGATTGGTAAGTGTTTGTTAACTAAAATCTACAGTAAATATTAAGTAGTTTGTGTTACTGAAACTTAGGGAATTGAGCGTTAGCAAGGATAAAATTTAGCCGTAAGTAAAACAACATTCAACGCACCCTACAGTTCCAGGGTTAGGGACTTCCAGATAAAAAAATATCCAAACTGTAGGTTGCGTCAGTTCGATAGAACCTAACTATACTCAAAAATTATTCATACTGACGCACACTACCCAACCATGAATTGCGGATAATTTATGTTTTGGTGTTCCCTGACTAAAAGTAGTATGTTGATATTTTATTTTCTACGAACTAAATCTATTATTGTTTACTTAATTTAAACAAATGTATAGAAAAATCAGCTTATTGCTATAATTTCTATTTTATTAGTGTTTGAATTAATTAACTAAATTGTATCTACTTTGAGTCATAATAAACAAGATAATTGCTACTATATCGCCATCCTATCGTGATCCAAACTAGCTTAAACTTAAAACATCAAGAAAATCCAGTCAGTCCAGTATTTGCCAACCATGAAACTTTTCACCCGCGTTTTGGCTGGTTGAAAAAAGGATTTGATGCAACCAAGAGAAATCCCGGCATTTTCTTACAAGATGATGCACCTGTACGTTTAGGTGTGGGGAAAAACATGGTACGCGCTATTCGTTATTGGTGTACCGCTTTCAAAATTATTGATAAGAATAGCTCACCCACACCATTTGGAGAAAAACTTTTAGGAAACAACGGATGGGACTCTTATTTAGAAGATCCCGCTTCACTATGGTTATTACATTGGAATTTGCTAAAACCTACTTGTGAAGCAGCTGCTTGGTATTATGTTTTTAATGTTTTTCGAGATTTAGATTTTACAAAAGAAGATATTCTTGTAGGGCTTAAAGATTATATAGGTAATTTCAATAAATCTATTGCTGAATCTTCTTTTATCAAAGATATAAGTTGTATTTTAAGAATGTATGCAGCACAGGATTTTGTGAAAGACAATGCACCAATCGAAGACTCTATTGATTGTCCTTTTAATGAACTAGGTTTAATTCGTCATTTTGGGAAAACCTATCAGTTTAAAATTGGTGCGAAAGTGAATTTACCTGCATCAATTATAGTGGCTACTTGTTTAGAATATGCTAGTTGGGCAAGTCAAGATAGCAAAACAATTACTATCCGTAAATTACTTTATGATGAAGGTAGTCCGGGGATGGTATTTAAACTAACGGAAAGTATTTTATGTGCAGCTATTGAAACGGTTGCTAAAGAATTTGATACGATAATTCTTGAAGATACTGCTGGGTTAATTCAATTATCTTTACCTGAAAATCCAGAAATATTAGCTGAAGAAATTTTAGAAAAATATTATCAATAAATATTAATAAAAATGAGTGAAGTTATGACTAACAAAAAGCTATCCTATTATTTTAATCTCCAGCGTCGCTATTCTCGGTCTATAAATTTAGAAAGAGATTTAGATAGTGTGGACGCTTTAGAGGGTTATGTGCTGACTAAAAGAGCAATCGATTCTCTCAAACGTATTTTAAATAGTTTTAATGCTGATGAAGGAAATAGAGCTTGGACTTTAACTAGTGTTTACGGAACTGGGAAATCGGCTTTTGCTCATTACTTAATTTCCCTTACTGCTAAATCCCAAAGTAAAATACATATCAAAGCTTTATCGATAGCTGAAGATAAATTAGGTAAAGATAGTGATATTTATCAACTAATTCAAGAGAAAATTAACTCGAAAGGATTAATTAAGGCTGTAGCTACAGGACAAAGAGAACCGATTAGTCATACTATTATTAGAGCTTTGTTAACTGGCGTTGATAATTTTTGGACTCCCAGCCAAAAGAACAAAATCAATGTTGTGCGTCAGTTGGTAGATTTAGAAGCAGAAATTAATGATGGGGGAAAGGTTGATAGTAGAGAAATTCCGAATTTAGTTTTGGAATTAGCTAAGGAATCTCAAACGGGTATTTTCTTAGTTATTGATGAACTAGGGAAAAATTTAGAGTATGCGGCTCATGCTCAAGGAGATGAAGATTTATATCTTTTACAACAATTAGCTGAATTACCCAAAAATAGCAAAACTCCTATTTATATTTTAGGTATTTTACACCAAGCCTTTGGTGAATATAGTCAACGATTAGCAAATGTTCAACGCAACGAATGGGCGAAAATTCAGGGGCGATTTGAGGATATTACTTTTACTGAATCATCGGGACAAATGATGAGTTTGATTGGTGAAGCAATTGACTCGTCAGCAGCAGATAATATTAAGAGTGCTACTAATACTTATTCGGAAGAGTGGAGTAAGTATTTAGAATCAATCATTGTTGATGAAGAAGTTACTGCTCAAGTTATTAAAAAAGTTTATCCCCTACATCCTTTATCCGCTTTGGTGTTACCAAGCCTCTGTCAAAAGTATGCTCAAAATGACCGTTCTTTATTCACATTTTTAACTAGTAGTGAACCTTTATCATTTCGGAATTTCCTAGACTCAGAAACAGTTCAAAACTATAATTTACCCTGTCTGAAATTATATCAAGTTTATGATTATTTTATTGAATCTGCGGGAATGGGTTTAGCTTCTCGTCCTAATTTGCAAAGATGGGTAGAGGTTCAAGATTTAATTAATGATGCTAAACGCCTAGAAGAAGATAGTCTCAGGGTACTAAAAACTATTGGGATTTTAAACCTAATTACAGTTACAGGTTCAATGAGGGCGACAAGAAATTTAGTCTGTTTAGCAATGTGTAATTTACCCTCAGCCGCCGAGATTAATTATTGGCAGGAAATTATTGATAAACTACTAAAACAGAATCTCATTACTCATCGTCGTCAATTAGATGAGTTACGGATTTGGCAAGGTTCTGATTTTAATGTGGATAGTGAATTAAGTACATATATAGAACAAGAGAGAACTTCTTTAGTTAAACTGTTATCTCTGCACCGTCCTCTCAAGCCTTTAGTCGCGCAGCGTCACAGTTATAAAACGGGGACTTTGCGTTATTTTGAACGCCATTATTTAGATAGTTCTCAAGATTTAAGCCAGTTGAGTTGCAGTAGTGTTGATGCAGATGGGTTTGTCGGTTATTGGGTAGATGAAACAGTTCCTGGTGCTGTTCCCTCCATAACTAGCGACGGTAAACCATTGGTGATTTTGACTGCGGCTAGCTTAGATATATTGCGAATACGTACCCTCGAATTTGTGGCGTTAAGTAATATCAAAAAAACCGCCAAAGAGTTGCAAAGTGATGGAGTGGCGAGAAAAGAGGTAAATTATCGCTTACAAGAAGCTGAAGAATTTTTAGATGAAACTCTGAATCAGTGCTTTAGTATTGGGGTGAATCAGGAATGCTGGATTCAGGGACACACCGAAACACTCCACAACATTACTGATTTTAATAGTAAGCTGTCTGATATTTGCGATCGCACTTACCATCGCAGCACCATTTTGTGGAATGAATTAATCAACCGCCGCGATTTAACCTCCCAAGGGGCGAAAGCTAGACGGGAGTTGATTCAGGCGATGTTAGAACACCAGTATGAAGAGAGATTAGGGTTAGAAGGATATGGCCCGGAAGTGAGTATGTATTATTCTCTGTTAGAGGAAACGGGGATTCACCGTCAAGAAGATGACAACTGGGATTTTTACCCACCATTAGACAATTCCGGCTTAAACTCTCTGTGGGAAGCAGTTGAAGATTTTTGTTTAGCAGCCACAGAAACCAGCCAAACATTTAATTTACTCTATCAACATTTAGCCGCGCCTCCATTTGGTGTCAAACAGGGTGCTATTCCCGTGATTTTAGCGGCTGTGCTTTTATATCACGCTGATGATTTGGGACTGTATCAAGACGGAACATTTATTCCCGTGTTGGGAACAGAACATTTTGAATTATTAGTCAAATATCCTGAACGGTTTGCTGTGAAGTATTTTGCAGTCGTCGGATTAAGGGCGGAAGTATTCAAAGAATTAGAAGCAATTTTACGCAATCCCCAGTTAAAAAATTTGGGTAAAGTGCGTAACGCCACGTTGTTAACTGTGGTCACTCCGCTTTATCAATTTGTTAAGAAATTACCTAAATATACCAAACAAACCCGACGACTAGAAGCAGAACCGAGAGCCATTTTAAAAGCATTACAAACCACTGTCGAACCAGATGAATTGTTGTTTAAGGCTTTACCCGCAGCTTGTAATTTACCCCCAATTGGGACGGAAACTGGGGATGATGGCGTGACGGCGAGAACTTTACGGACTAAATTAGTTCATGCCCTGAGAGAGATTCATACAGCTTATGATCATTTATTGAGTGATTGTCAAAAACTGATTTATGAAGCCTTTGGGGTGAGAAGTCCAGAAACAAAACTCAGGGAAGATTTGCGAGTCAGGGCGAATTATTTGGCGGGAAAATGTATTGAACCATTACTAAAACGCTTTATTCGCGCCGCATCGGATGAAACCAAGAGTGATGCTCAATGGTTGGAAGCTTTGGTGATGATTGTCGCAGATAAACCGGCGGAATCATGGACTGATGATGATGCAACTGCGTTTGAGATGAAGTTAGCCGATTTGGTGCGGCGGTTTAAGAATTTGGAAGCCTTGCAAAAGGAAGTCGCCGCCAAGGGGGAAGGTTTTGAAGCGCGACGCATTACCATGACTCGTCCCGATGGTCAGGAAATCCATCAAATGGTATGGGTAGATCATGGGAGAGAGTCTCAGGTTGAGAAGATTGTTGATAAGATTCTGGCGGAATTACCCGATGAACAGCAGTTACGCCAAGCAATTTTAGCAAGGTTGAGTGAACGCATTTTAAATGCTGATTTACCAGAGACGGTGACGCAGATTGGGGATAAGGGGAATGATGAAATAGCGGGGAAAAATGCCGGTTAATAGAAGTAAGTAGAACGAGTTAAAAAAACCAAACTATGTTAATTAATGTAAAAAGAATAAGATTGAGTTCGTAGTAAGGACTTTAGTCCTTATTTCAGAACTAAAGTTCTTACTACAAACCTTTAATTATTTACCCTGTTCTACTTATTATGATGAAGAAAGAGAACCTAACACCAGTATTTATGAATCCTCTAACTGTGACGCTAGAAGTAGCAAATAATCCCTGGACAGACTTTATTGGGATGTTTGAAGGAGATGAAGAGTTTGCAGAACTAGCGCAGGAACTTCGTGATGAGCGTGAATTAGATGTAAATCATTAATTAGGACACACCAAAAAATAAATTATCCGCAATTGATGGTTGGGTAGGGTGCGTCAGTATGAATAATTTCTGAGTATAGTTAGGTTCTATCGCAATGACGCACCCTACAGTTTGGATATTTTTTATCTGGAAGTCCCTTACCGCAGGTGATTGCTAAGATAAATCTACAGGATTTTGGAGTAGTGACAATGTTAGGTTTACTAGCAAAATTGAGTTTATGGGAAGAATTGACAAGTCACTCAGAACTACAAAACGTTGATTCTGACCAAATTTTGTTGATGAATGGGATTAGCTGGGATATATATCAGACACTATTAAAAAGTTGTCAAAATAATTCTCATTATCGCTTTAAATATTTAGAAGGTACTTTAGAAATAATGTCGCCTAGTCGTCGCCATGAGGTCGATAAAAAAATTATTGCTTTATTGTTAGAAACCTTTTTTTTAGAAAAAGGGATTGATTTTTATCCTTTAGGCTCAACTACTTTTAGAAGAGAAGTAGCCGCTAGGGGTATAGAACCAGATGAATGTTATTGTTTTAATTCTGAAAAAGCTGTTCCCGATTTGGCGATTGAAATAGTTGTCACCAGTGGCGGAATTGATGATTTATTAATTTATCAAGGTTTAGGTGTACCGGAAGTTTGGTTTTGGCGGAATAATCAATTTTTCTTATATTATCTACGCGGTAATAAGTATGAGCAAATAACGAAAAGTGAACTTTTACCAGATTTAGATTTAGAACTTTTAGCAAGTTTAATTAAGTCTGGTGAAAAACCAAAAGATTTAATTTCAAAGTTTCGGGAAAGTTTTAATAGCCAGTAGGGTGCGTTCAAGCAACGCCTAACGCACCGTATGATAATGGTGCGTTACGGCTAGATATGATTTGCTCACACTTCCAAATTCTTTCACAGCCGTAACACACCCTACAATTTAAGTTTGATTTTTGATGGTTTAAGTAGAACGACTTGAAAAAACCAAACTATGTTAAGTAATGTAAAAAGACTAAGATTGAGTTCGTAGTAAGGACTTTAGTCCTTTTTTGAGAACTAAAGTTCTCACTACAAACCTTTAATTATTGACCCTGTTCTACTTATTCTTGTTGTTGGTTTAACCAAGTTTCTAAATCAGCAATGTTAGAAAAGTCTAGTAATGCTTCTCCTAGATTTTCTAATTGTTCAATTGATAATCTTTGAATGCTCTCGATTAATGATTGGTTAATTTCCCCAAGTCGGCGATTGAGTAAACGTATAATTAAACGTTGTTCTCCCTCTTGTCTTCCTTCCTGTCTTCCCTCTTGTATTCCTTCTTGTCTTCCCTCTTGCTTGGCTTGTTCTCTGTCTTTTTGATAAAGTGGTTCTAATCGCATAATTAACTCCCTATCGTCTGTTTCTAATTCTTGATTGATTCTTAAGTTTTCGCGCAGGTTGTAAACTAATTCGAGGGTGGCTTGTTGGTATGGATGATTTAATGGTAACGCTTGCAATTCCATAATTGCTTGTGACTGTACGTTTCCTCTACCTAAAAGCCTCAACCATAATGTTTCCGGTGTTTGTGGTAGTTGATGTATGGCTACAATTGCTGTGCGTAGTGCATCTGGGAGAAAATGTACTCCTGATAACCAATCTTGTTTTTGCATAGTTCCAAAGCTAGATAGTCTGGTTTCGGATACTGTGGGAGTCAGAACCCACAATTGGGGAATTTCTGCGTCTTGAAGTTTAGTTTTATTGGTTTTAGCTTCTCGTCGTAGTGAAGCTTTGACTTCTAATAATTTGAGTATACAATCACATATTTCATCAGCAGAAGCTGGATTGCGAAATGGTTCTATGATGGCTGGATTTTCGGCAAATCTTCCTAATAATCCCAGAATTTGTAAGTTGGATTTTTGCTGTTGATTCGGGGTGAATAAAACATCTATTTCTTTTATTTCTCCTGAGACTTTTTCTGATGCTTTGACTTCTCCGTAATCTTTTAGTAGTTCTTCTAGATAATCTTTGGCGAATTTGTCATGTATGAACCGTGTCATTTAATTTGAATGTTATGAGTGATGTGGGGGCGGGTTTACCCGAATCATCGTGAATAATTGAGGATATCTGTGAACCCGCCTTTACTAAAATCTAAAATTGGTGACTTGTAAATCAAGTTTTGCAACTCGAAAATCAAGTTTACAACTTGTAAATTAAGTTCACGACTCAGAAATCAAGTTTACGATTGATAAATTAACTTTACGAGTCGTAAATCAATGTGAGAACTCGTAAATTAATTTTTTGGCTTATATCTCAATATTTTTGATGTGTAACCGTGTTATTATGCCAAAATTCGGCAATGCGATCGCAACTAAAAGAGCAGCGATATCTATGATCGCTCTTGACACTCAATACACTCTCTAGGCAAATTAAGGTTTTTAGCTCTACTAAACCTTATTGGCAGATCATAAATTTTAAGTTAAGTATAATAGCATGATTAGTTAGTGGATAAATAGCTAATAATATCAGTAAATTTACTAGATTGTTTTCAAATTAATCTGAAAAAAGTACACGTTTGCTTTGCATATTTGCTAAAATATTAGTACGATTAATATACTTGCCTAAGCGCACTAAAAACCAGGATGGCAGAGAAAAAAGTTAGACATATACTGGGGCTTTCTGGGGGTAAGGATAGCACGGCTTTAGCGGTATTACTGCATAAGGAAATTCCAGAGATGGAATACTTTTTTTGTGATACCCATAAGGAATTACCGGAAACTTACGATTATCTTGACCGCATTAAAGCCCGTCTGGGGCTTAAAATTCATTATCTCAGTGATAAACGCGGTTTTGACCATTGGTTAGCGATTCATGATGGTTTGTTACCTTCTCCCCAAATGCGGTGGTGTACGGTGAAGATGAAAATTAAGCCGTTGGAGGATTTTGTGGGGGATGATGAGGCTATTAGTTATGTTGGTATCCGTGCTGATGAAAACCGTGATGGTTATATCTCCACTAAACCTAATATTAAACCTGTGTTTCCTTTTAAGGAACAGGGTTTAGTTAGGGCTGATATTATTCGGCTTTTAGAAGAAAGTGGAATTGGACTCCCTGACTATTATCGCTGGCGCAGTCGTTCTGGGTGTTTTTTCTGTTTCTTCCAACGCAAGTATGAATGGGTAATGTTGGCGCAGGAACATCCTGATTTATTTCAAAAGGCTGTTGAGTATGAATCTAATCATGCTGATGGACGTACCTATACTTGGACTGATGGGGAAAGTTTATTGCAGCTTCTAGCACGCAAGGATGAAATTATTGCTCAACATGAAAAGTTAATGGCTAAAGAGAAAAACGAAGCTTTTAACCCTTATGTAGCTGAAACATTAGAAGCACTTTTAGATAAAGAAGATGATAATTTGCCTTGTTTAGCTTGTCATTTGTAATTCTCACCAATATTAAATATTTTATTTTGACAAGAGCTAGTGCGATCGCCCTAACTCCTGTATAGTTTATTTCCTAACCTTGCTGTCTAATTAATACACTCACTACATCGCCTAATTCACCTAAACTTCCTGCTATGACTGGTTTTGACCAAGAACCCACTTCTGCATAACCTGTAGTATGTAGCTGATAAATTGTTCTCCTGACTAGTTCAGGACTACCCACTAATATGTGCTTTATCTTTTCTCGCCTCACCTGGACTTGATTGCTACTGCTATCTTCTAACCTCAAAAATTCTTCCGCCATAACGCACCTGTTTAAAATTATCTCTGTGTTGTTATCATATATGATAACTTTTACGACAAGTTAGTTATCATAAAAGTTAACAAAATTGCGATCGCTATCCTGTGATAATGGAAATTATGGGAAAAGCAGGACAAGCACTTAAACAGGTTTTAGAGTCTTACAACATCAGCCAAAGCCAACTCGCGGCGGGTTTAGGTGTTGAGCGTCCGATTGTCTTCCGTTGGTATCATGAAAAAATTGATCCTACGGCTGAAACTGTTGCAGAAATTGTCAAGGCGTTAAATAAGATTAATCAATCTGCTGCTAATGATTTTATTCAAGTATATTTAGGAGATTTAATTTTATTTAGAAATCCCATCATGAATCAGGATTTACCACTGTCAGATAAAGTTAATGTTACAGTTTTATCCCAAATATTTAACAATATTACTAACTCATATAAATATCTTTATTTTTTATCAATATTAGATATTCTCAAAAGAAGAAATTTTGATACTTTATCGCCTATTAGCTTTCGGGAAATTATTGTCGAGATATTAGCTAATGCTTGGTATCCACACAATTATTTTAAACTGTCTTTTGGGAAGCAAGACCAAATTGCTAATAAATTAGATGCTCTTGAACTTGAAATTACAGAACCGATTTTAAAGTTTAGAGATACTGATAAAAAGCTTTTGCGGACAGCCATTAATAACCAAAATCTCGATGATATTGTTATTTCAATTAATCGCTATGTGTCTTATCGTTTAATTCGTCCTTTCTTTGCTCAAGAAACAAGGGGCTTAAAAGATTATGATGTTAATCCCGCTATTATTAATTTAGCTAACAATCAATTTGATACTAGAAAGCCTTTATATTGCTTCAATTCTGAAGACCAAAAAAATTGTAACGCCATTATTTTGCATCCTGACTGGATTCAGTATTTAGAGGAGAATTACACAATAGTTAGGGGTTGGGCTGCTTGGGAATGGTTGAATTATATGCAGCAGAGAAACCCCAGCACCCCTAATGTAGTTAATAAATTATTTATGCCACAAGAGAGAGATTATCTAGGTAATCAAACTAAATATTGGAAAACCATTTTAGAACATCGAGAGATTGAATGTATTTATTCTAAAATTAAATTAAATAAGAATGAAATTTCTTTAGATCATTATTTACCTTGGTCTTTTGTAGCTCATGATCAGTTATGGAATTTAATTCCAACTACAAAATCTGTTAATTCTTCTAAGTCTAATAATTTACCATCAGAAACATATTTACGTGATTTTGTATCATTACAGCATTTAGGCTTAACTATTTATAAGCAAAATGTCTCTCAAACAAAATGGTTAAATGATATTGAATCTTTTGTGGCAGAGTTGAAAGTTGATCAACCAGATGATTTATTAAATTTAGAAATTCTGATGAATGTTTATACAAAAACTATCCAACCTTTGATTTCTTTAGCTACTCTGCAAGGTTTTAGCCCTAATTGGGTTTACACTTGAAATTCTTAATTTTGAATTTTGAATTTTGAATTTTGAATTTGTATTAGACATTCCCCAATATATCCTCAATCGGTTAGCCGCAGACGAACAACGCAACCTCCGCATCATCCTAGAACTGGAAGCACTCGCCCCACATCATCAACGCATCATAGTATTTAATACCTGCGTGGAACACGCCCAACTCATCGCTTCTATATTGCGTTTACGAGGCTTGAATGCTGATGCGGTGACAGGTGAAACCCCCAAACCCGAACGAGAAAGACTGATTCAAAGCTTTAAAGACCAACAAACCCAAACCAAGATTTTATGTAACTACGGCGTGTTAACCACTGGCTTCGACGCACCTAAAACCAGTGCTGCTGTTATCGCCCGTCCTACCAAATCCCTGGTTCTCTACAGCCAAATGGTAGGACGCGCCATCAGAGGAATCAAAGCTGGGGGTAATGCTACAGCCGAAATAGTCACCGTTGTAGATAGTCAACTCCCTGGTTTTGGTTCAGTCGCATCAGCCTTCCACAATTGGGAAGACGTTTGGAGGAAAACCCATGAATAACGCCCATGATATCGTTCCCACACACCTCGCAGTCCAAGCCATGCGGGATAACGGTTATAAAAACGCCGCCTACGCTTTAGCCGAATTAATGGATAATGCCATTCAAGCCGGTGCATCGCAAGTAGAACTGCTGTGTGGGGAACGGAAAGAACAGGGGGAAGTGAGGAGGCGATCGCGCATTGAACAAATCGCCGTGTTAGATAATGGTTGTGGGATGGATGCGAATGTCTTACGTCTCGCCCTGCAATTTGGTAATGGTACTCATTTAGAAAAAGATAAACATACCGGAATCGGTCGTTTTGGTATGGGTTTACCCTCGTCTTCTATTTCTCAATGTCAGAGAGTTGATGTCTGGTCATGGCAAAATGGCATAGAAAACGCACTGCATAGTTACCTAGATTTAGATGAAATCAAAACTCGGCGGATGACCGAAGTACCAGAACCGACACCTCAACCAATTCCCATGACTTGGAGAAACATCGGTCATAAATTTGGTGACAGTGGCACATTAGTAGTATGGTCAAACATCGACCGTTGTATATGGCGCACCGGCAAAGCAATTATTGATAATTCTGAATTTGTGATTGGTAGAATGTACCGCAAATTTATTAATAGCGGTAAAGTCAAAATCCGTATGGTAGCCTTTGATTTAGAAGCTTTATATAGCCTGATTTTAGAAAAATATGCCCTACCCAATGACCCAGGTTATCTAATAGAAAAAACATCTTGCGATCCACCATTTGATAATCAGGCGATGTTCCAAACTTGGCAGGGAGATACATCTTATGAAGCCACTTTTACTATTAATTTTAATGAACAAGAACATGAAGTCAAAGTTCGTTTTTCTTATGCTAAAGAAGAAGCACGGCTAATAGAGGGAGTGAATAATCCAGGAAGTACACCTCACGGACAACACGCTAAGAAAAACATTGGCGTTTCTATAGTTCGTGCTGGTAGAGAATTAGAGCTAGATATCGGAATTGTGAATGGTTATGAAGCAACAGAACGCTGGTGGGGAGTAGAAGTAGAATTTCCACCCTCTCTTGATGATATTTTTGGAGTCACCAATAATAAACAATCCGCTCGTAATTTTAGTGAACTTTTAAGAGTCAATATTCAATCTTTATTGGATGAAGGTAAAACAATTACCCAATTAAAAGAAGAACTTAAAGAAGACGGAGATCCAAAAAGTCCTCTTTTAGATATAGCTCATAAAATAAATACTCAATTAAGTGTTATCCGTGGTTTACTCAAAGCACAAACAAAAGGTACTCGTAGTAACCCAGAAAAACGCCATGACCCTTATAAACCTGAAAAAGTAGCAACAACTGTAACTAAAGAACGTAAATCACAAGGTTATAAAGGTCAAAGTGATATAGATGAACAATTACCCAAAGAAGAACGTAAACAAGTTATCAAAGAAACTCTTAAAGAAGACGGAGTAACTGAAACCAAAGCCGAATTATTAGCCGCCACAACAGTAGATGACGGTTTAAAGTATACCTTTGTCGAATCTCCGCTTGATACACCTGCTTTCTTCTCCGTTAAACCTAGAGGCGGAGCAATTATTGTTACTCTAAATACCAATCATCCAGCTTATAAAAACTTAGTTGAAATATTAGAAGAAGATGTAGATAAAGCCGATATAGATACCTTACGTTCTCGCTTAGTTAACTCTTTAGATGGTTTAAAATTACTGCTAATGGCATGGGCAAGATATGAAGATGAACAGCCCGATGGTAAATTTAAAGATAATGCTCAAGATACCCGCATTGATTGGGGGAGAGTCGCTAGGAGGTTTTTAGAGAATGAATAGCGAAGTGATAAAATAATGTCTAATGAACTACAAAATGATCCGTTTTTTACAGAACTCTGTCAAGAATACACATCCTCAGAAATCGCAGAAATCGAAAAATACTTAACAGAGTGGGATAAGGCAAGTTATATCAGCGTTTCTCATAACATTTTAGATCATGCCGCCAGAAAAGAAATTGACCCATTAAAATTACTCCGTAAAGCACATAATTTTAACAAAAAAGGAGCAATAAGAGTACCAAAAACAGGTTATCGTCAAGATAGTTCAGCCGTTTATCGTAAAGGAAATGAATATTTAATTGTGCGTCCAGATAAATTTGGAACTGAAAAAATAGTCACTTATGGAGTGAACGATGACTAATACTACCCTGACTAATCAAAATCCTGAACTAACTAAAAATTATATCATTCAACTGTTAGCTCAGTTAACAATTGACTACCAAAATAGTAAATCAGAACGTCAGGCGATCGCTCATCAATTACCTGTATCAGAAACGGAATTTACATTATTAGAAGAAATTGAACTATTAACTACAGATATTCGAGGTTATGCTAGTCAAATTAAAGCTAGAGGATATATAGAGAATACACAACAAGCAATTAAAAAACTCAAACAAAAACGAGTGTTTGATGTTCCTAGTATTTCCCAGTTGTATTTGCATAATTCTCATGAATACGAGAATATCAAATCATACCTAAGAATGTTAGATTATTTACGATTACTAATTTTAGAATATTTAACCTTTCCGTAAAAGTGATTAAATCTCACGCAGAGGCGCAGAGACGCAGAGAGTTAAGAGAGTTGTTATGATAATTTTCTGCGTTACTCCGCGTTTAAAAAAATGACTAAAATAATCTACCTCGATTACCACTCAACTACTCCAGTTGACCCCAGAGTAGCCGAGAAAGTCATGTACTATATGACTACCGCCTTTGGTAATGCTAATAGTGTAGATCATAGTTATGGAGACGAAGCAGCAAAAGCAGTTAAGCAAGCACGTCAACAAATAGCAGAATTAATCAACGCTTCCCCCAAAGAAATTATTTTTACATCTGGTGCAACAGAAAGCATTAACTTAGCAATTCAAGGACATATTTCTCAACAAAATACCCCCGCCAAAATCATTGTTTCCCCAGTTGAACACAAAGCCGTTTTAGATACCTGCAAAGCATTAGCTAAAAAAGGATTGATTGAAGTTATTTGCTTAAAAGTCAATCAACAAGCGCAGATTGATTTAGAACATCTAGCAAAAGTCTGCTCAAAAGGTGCTGCTTTAATTTGTGTGATGGCGGCTAACAACGAAGTAGGGACAATTTACCCCATAGAAAAAATTGGCGCGATCGCCTCATCCCACAATATCCCTTTTTTATGCGACGCATCCCAAGCAGTAGGGAAAATTCCCCTCAACTTCCAAGACTGGGGGATTACCTATCTAGCTATTTCTGGACATAAACTCTACGCACCCAAAGGCGTTGGTGCATTAGTAGTCAGGAAAAATCATCATCTCCCACCGATGATTTACGGCGGGGGACATCAACAGGGACTCAGATCCGGTACACTCAACGTCCCCGGAATCGCTGGTTTAGGGGAAGCTTGCAGATTGAGAGGTTTGGAGATGGAAAGGGATGAAAGTAAAATTGCAGTTTTGCGATCGCAATTACAAAACCTCCTACAATCAAAAATCCCTAACTTAGTAGTGAACGGAGACTTAAACAACCGCTTATCAGGTAACTTACATATTTCTATCCCTGACATCCCCAATACTGCCATAATTGCGAGACTGCGCCATCAATTAGCTATATCTACAGGTGCTGCTTGTTCATCAGGTATTGTTGCACCCTCTCACGTTCTACAAGCTATGAATCTCTCAGAAAATATAATTGAAGGTGCATTAAGAATTGGTATTGGTAAATTTACAACCAAAGCAGAAATCGAAACAGCATCCTCTCTGATCATTAATGCAGTCAATGCAATTCATCAAATTTATTTTTTATAAATTAAAAACACCGAACCAATAAAACCAGGATTTTCTACATAGATTTTATTGTTATAATAAAGTCCTGGTGACATACCACCATCAAATAAAATTCCTTCTTTAATTTTGCCTAAACAATTATTGCGTGCAATTCCTTCTAGAACATCATCAAATTTATCTGGTGTCAACTCTTGATTAACCCCAGATGGCTCAATAGTAGAATTAGCTTTTATATCATTAACTAACAAAATCACATAACCCTTACTTGTGATAGCCGCCATAGAACGATTAGTAGCTTGTCTACAGGCAAACTCACCTAAATCTTGACAAATATCTTTAAATTTACCTTGACGATAAAACCTGCCATTACCGCCTACTAAATTGTAATTTAAAATATTATTTGCTCTTCTACCAACGTCGATTGTAGCCTTTCGTTGTGAAGCTTTACCACCAGAAATACCAAAAGAAGAACGTTTACTTTTAAAATCTCCTGCATACTCAATTCCACGAGAAATATTTAAGCCTTGGGGTTTATTTTCCGTGTCTATATAGTCGGCGTTAATTGCTGCTATTGGTTTTTTGCCATTTAGCTGAGAGTTAGCATGAGAAATAAGTTCACGAAATTGTTTAGGTATATATTCTCTCCGAAATTTACCCCTACTATCTTTAGCATAAATTGGATGAGATAACCCCAGATTCACTTTAAAATCTAGTGCCTCTGACCTAGGATTAAAAATAATCACATGATTAATACCTTTAGCAAATTTATCACCACGATTATTCGTTTTAAAAAATTCAATACTAAATTTACTATTTTCCCCAGCACAAGCTTTTACAACTTTCGGTGCTGAACTAGCATCGATTTTTTGACAACCTGACAATAAACTGACAGAAACCAGAAATATAGATAAAGAAACTATTTTTTTGAAGTACATAAAAACTAAAACCCGCTACAGCATGACTATAGCGGGTAATAATTCAAAATTTCAATCAAGGTTGCTGATTAGAGGCTAGAAACTAATCCTGTCCCCTGTCCCCTGTCCCCTGTCCCCTGTCCCCTGTCACCTGTCACCTTCCTAAGAAAGCCATTCTAAAACAGCTTCGTCTTTAGTATTGGTGTTACGAGATGGGGTTTCACGATTAAATTTCATGTGAATTGAGCGTGTTTGCTCACCATCCGCCGCAACAGCCAAAATGGGGTAGTCGATTAAGCCATCTTGGAAGGACATCTGGAAGCGGAATGTACCATCTGGATTCAACTTGATGGGACGACCACCAATTGTTACAGTAGCATCGGGTTCAGTTGCACCGTAAACAATCAACTCAGCATCAGCAATTAACCAGAACTGACGAGGACGCATTGGTACGGCGGAAGCGGAGAAGCCTACACCGGACATTCCCACACCGGACATATTGATGCCGGAAGCGGTGGGAACTGCCCACATACCTACACCAGATGGGAATACGTAGGAACTGATAGCTTGTTCTGGACGGGCAGAACCGGGGACTTGCTGCATAGAACCGAACAGCGAACCAGCAACCCGTTGTGCTTCGGCGGACTCTGCCATGCCAAAGATTTCGTCGTAGATGGGGTTGCCATTGCTATTACTAGCACTAACAGCAGGTGTTTTCTTCGCAGGGGGAACGAGTTCGTACAGGGTTTTGCCGCGTAAATCTTCCTCAAAGTTGACGGTGATGAAGACATCTTCAATCCAGTCAGAGGGATAAACGGGGGGAATGTGAACACGCGCTGAACGAGCTAGTACCAACCAACGGCCATCAAAGGCACGATAACCGATATCAAGAACATAATCGCGATCGCTCACTGGAATAGGAATATACCATTCCCTCGCTAGTTCATCAGCAGGATACTCTTGGATGCTGTGGGGGCTTTGGTATTCGAGATTTACATCGGTAACGTCATAAATCCGCAGTGCCAGTTGTTGTCCCCCTTGGCGGCGCAACTCTTCTTTATGGTCGTTGGCGATATCCCAGTAAGCATAAGCCCACTGAGGATCACGCGGTAACAGGACAATCCGACTGTCACCGTAACCACCTGGTAAATCTGCCAATGCTTCATCAACATCAGCTAGAGATCCACCAGTACGGTCTTCTTGACCAAGTTCAAATTTTGCTGCTTCCACGGTTTCCTGTGCCTCCAGTGAGCGAGATGGGTTAAGCGATGCTTTTTGACGCTGAACTTCTTGAATTGATGCTAGTAATTGAGATTTCCTCATCCGGCTATAGCGAGAGATGCTAAATTCGCTGGCAACTTTACGTAGTTGTCGCAGTGTCATCTCTTCTAGCGGTGGGCGTTCTTTTGCCATGAATTTTGGCCTCCAGTAGTTTGAAAGGTAAATGATTTCCCTGGGTAACAAAATGCTTAATTAAACTTCATTTATCCCAGATGAATTTCTTATGCCTGACTCCTGGTTTTGCCCAGTGTGTTTTTTTTAGTCTTTTGTTAAATAAAGGTCACTTCCTTTCAATTTCTTACTCATGCCAAAATCAGCACTTTGGGATCTGAGGAGTCACTTAATTAAGTTTGTTGAACTTATATTAACTAGTAAACGTTCCTAGGGATCAAGGGGTGTCAACAGGCTTTTTTACCTATTCTACGAACTTATAAGCTCTTGCGGGATCAATTTGTTATGATCCCCTGACATTTACCTTGATTGACAGTAGAGCTATATCATGTTTCCATGACAATAGTTGATATACCAGCGAATATAAGCGTGTTATTATAGATTGCTCGAAAGCTTCAGATCCATCAAACAACCCTCAAATAAATTTATTTGGTGGCAGAAGCCGCTAAAACATAACAATTAGATACAAAAATTCATATTAATTGACAACGGCTGCCATGCTCTGAATTCGCCACCCGTCTGCTTGCCGAACTAATTCATAGCGCACACGGAGATTTTCATCAGTTGAATTTCTTCTTTGACCATTTTCGTAGAATTGAGTGATTTCCCTGACGGTAGCTCTGACTAAAGCGCGATCGGGATCTCTATCAAATTTATTGATATTTTCGACTCTGACGCTGTGGCTATACATCCGATAGCTGTCTCTTGCTCTCACTTGCTGGGCAGTGAATCGCCACTGTGACAAGGCAGAACCCGTTAAAATTCCAGCTAAACCCTCAATCTCGTGGTTAGGTCCTAATGCTGAGGCTTTGGTGGATAGCCAAGTTTTAATCACCCCTTCGGCTATTGCTTCTGTCACCCCACCATCCTGGGACTGTAAAGCACTGTTGTTCTCTAGGGTGGCTATTAACGGTTCATTGAGTTGAGTCAAAAATGTTTCTGCCTGTAAAGCAGGTGCGGGGAAAAACAGATTCTTGACTGTACCAAAAATGGTTGAGACTAACAGCCAAAAAACTAATATCCCTCCCATAGAAATAAATACAGTCCACACTAAGCGGGTTTTGGGATCTAACGTACCGACCAACTGACGCTGTGGGTGAGGACGATTCTGCTCTCGGCTAGCAGTTTCCTTGGGCTTGCGTCTCCTGCGCTTAGTAGTTGGAGTTGGGCGAGGTGCAGAGCTTGGATGCTGATTAGCCCTAGCTGTATGCTGTACAGCAGGTATCTGCGATTTAACAGGTGCTTCTGGATGCGGTATGCCAGTGTATGGGGGTATAGGCGCAGTATTTTCTCTAAATGCTGTAGAATTGACCGATTCTGCTACTCTGTGGTTGTTGGTTGCTGGTAACTCTGGATCTGGCGTTCTGTGGTGATCTGACTCAGGTCGAGTCGTTCCACTGGTATGATTACGGTACTGCGTGCGATTAATGACCTTCCACTCATTAGTAGTTTCTGCATCATTAGGCAGAGCTTCTAGATAAGCTTGGACTTGGGGGTTAGCAAAATAATCTTTCAGCAATGCTTGCTGCTTGGCTAAATCCCGAAAATGGGGAAATACTTCATTTTGTAGCCATTGTTCAGCATAAAGGCACAAACCAGGCAGTAAGTCTGGGGAATCTTGAGATTTTTCTCGAATAAAAGCTAGGGATTCATATTCTTGGCTCAGTTCTAGAACGCGGGATGCTTCTTCAGTTTGCCCTAATAACAGCGCACAGAGAGACTGTTCTAAATGTACATCTTGCCGTTTAGACAGACGCATGAGCATTTGCTTGGCATGACGAATCAAAGCGGGTTGACGGTGGGTAAATCCCCGTGCAATGGAGGCGTAGACAGCCAAGTAGGTAGCCACAGCCGAAGGACGTTTACTTTCCGCCTCAAACAGCTTGTGTTGTTCGGCGACTGTTAAATAGTGGCGTAGTTGCTGGATGAAGCGGAGAAAGTCATCTATACTTAAGCCCGATTCATCATGACCATTGCCGTCAATGCCACCGCGATCGTCTAAGATATTTTGCAGCAATTCCAGACCTTGGTGACGTTCGACGGTCTGATCTGGAGGTAGTGCCAGTAATTCTAGAATGCGATAGGGGCGTAACTTATAAAGGTCAGCTTGAATTTCTGCCTGGACATTAGGAAACAGACCTTCACGAGCTAACATTTCTTGGCCGGTTTCGAGAGAAATAGCCGCATTTTCGTAGTGACCTTGCTGCCATTGCTCACGACCTAATTCTAAACAAGCCAGAGCAACAGTCAGAATAATATCTGGGCGTTCAGTATTTTGAAGAAATTCCTCAGTAGCCAGATGAACGCCTTTTTTAGGCACTACACCGTTTTGATTCCCCAAATAGGTACGACCTAGTTTTAGCACTAGCTCGTATTCTCCTAGTTCTTGCAGGATTAATAAAGCACCAACTAACTCATCAGAGGCAATTTCAATACTGAGATTGTGAGCATTAAACTTACCCTGACTGCTGTTCTGACGATTTTCTAGTGCTACTTTGGCACTACCAGAGCTATCTGGATCATAAGCATGAGCAAGATATAACTGGTCGTAACTACTACGTTCCTTGGAATCTGATAAAACCACGTAAGCTTCTTCTATAAGTTGTTTACGGGAAGCAATTGCTGCTTGAGAATACTCTTTGCGTGGCAATTGTACAATGCGATCGCTATACGCTTGCCGCAACTGTTCCTCGCTTGCCGCTAATGGTAGTCCTAAAATTCGGTAGTAATCAAGCGGAATTCGCACAGCCTACTTCCCCTGCACCGTGATCAACATAATCCACCTAGAGCATTCCAGGCGTGTAAAACCGTGCCATAATCATACGGTGAATAATACCGTGCCGGACTTACACTATAAGTGTATATTGCAACAATCAATTTTGTTGCTTCCCAAAGTTGTGTCACATTCTAGTACCAACATTTTGTCTTCGCCTAGGAAGTGCTGATACTTTGTCTTAATTCTTAGTAATTTTCCTGAGAATAAATGTTATCAGTTTTTGAGCCTGTAAAACTGAAATAGCATATTAGTTGTATAAGCCTTGCTTCCACAGCAGACTATGATTTATTTTTATTCAGATATTTATTTATCTGAGATATGGAATTAAAGATGCACCGCCTCAAGTATATATGCTGATAACATAAAGGCCAAGATTATATCATAAGGAGAAGAGATGACAACCCTATAAAATATACTTAGGGATTTAGGTGTTGAATTTCCCTAAATTGTTCATAGATATGCAGAAACCAAGCTATCCTGAGTGATAGCCTATGAACTGGAATGGGGAATAGCAAGGTGCAGAAAAAGAGCGTTGCTATTAGGCTGAGATAGTCATATATAGATATGTGAAAACTAGCAAATTCACCCTGTTTTTTCCTGAATATTCTCTATAACTGTTTTTGGTGCATAAACATCGGTTGTCAACTCTAGCAAAACCTCTGTAAAGAAAACAAATTTGTTGAGAGAACAACCTATTGAAAATGGTAAATTTCGTTTTTAGAATAGGAATACTAAAAAATAATGGTTCAAGAACGCGCATTACCTAAATTTGATACTGCTACCGCCCAGATCAGCAAAGAAAAAGGCTTGCTTTTATACGAAGACATGATTTTAGGGCGTTTTTTTGAAGATAAATGCGCCGAAATGTATTACAGAGGCAAAATGTTTGGTTTTGTCCACCTGTATAACGGGCAAGAAGCAGTTTCCACCGGCGTAATTCAAGCCATGCGCCCAGGGGAAGATTTCGTTTCTAGCACTTACCGCGACCACGTTCATGCTTTGAGCGCGGGAGTACCAGCAAAAGAAGTCATGGCAGAACTATTTGGCAAAGCCACCGGTTGCAGTAAAGGGCGCGGTGGTTCGATGCATATGTTTTCTGCCGAACACCGCTTGTTAGGTGGCTATGCTTTCGTAGCTGAAGGCATTCCCGTAGCGGCTGGTGCAGCTTTTCAAAGTAAATACCGTCGTGAAGTTTTAGGCGATCGCAACGCCGATCAAGTAACAGCTTGCTTCTTCGGTGATGGTGCAGCTAACAACGGTCAGTTTTTTGAAACGCTGAATATGGCAGCCCTATGGAAATTGCCAATTCTTTTCGTAGTAGAAAATAATAAATGGGCAATTGGCATGGCGCACGATCGCGCCACCTCCGACCCAGAGATTTACAAAAAAGCCAGCGTGTTTAACATGGTGGGCGTAGAAGTAGATGGTATGGATGTACTAGCAGTACACACCGTAGCCCAAGAAGCCGTAGCCCGCGCCCGTGCAGGTGAAGGACCAACCTTAATCGAAGCCCTAACCTACCGCTTCCGTGGTCACTCCTTAGCAGATCCAGACGAACTGCGGAGCAAAACCGAAAAAGAATTCTGGTTTTCTCGCGATCCCATCAAAAAGCTAGCTGCTTACCTAATAGAGCAGAACTTAGCAGATGAGGCAGAATTGAAAGCGATCGAGAACAAAATTCAGGCAGTGATCGACGAAGCCGTAAAATTCGCCGAAAGCAGCCCTGAACCTGATCCCAGCGAATTGTACCGCTTTATTTTTGCAGAAGACGAATAACAGTAATGAGTAATGAGTGCTGAGTAATGAGTAATGAGTAATGAGTAATGAGTAATGAGTTGTGAGTAAAGAGAAAAACACTCCCTCACTCAGCACTCAGCACTCAGCACTCTCTCACTCCCTCACTCAGCACTCAGCACTCTCTCACTCAGCACTCCATCACTCTCCGAGGACTAATCCTGTGTTTAGTATTGCCATTCAACAGCAACAGTACAAAACCTATATCCTTTCTGATGAAACTGCTGGTTCTCATCTGGAAGTAGTACCAGAACGCGGTGGAATCATTACCCGTTGGCAAGTTAAGGGAGAAGAAATTTTCTACCTAGACACAGAACGCTTTACCAATCCAGAGTTGAGCGTCAGAGGTGGAAACCCAATTTTGTTTCCCATTTGTGGCAACTTACCAGATAACACCTACACCCTCAACGGTAAGCCGTACACTCTCAAGCAACATGGCTTTGCTCGTGACCTACCCTGGGAAGTAACTGATCAACTCACGACAGATAAAGCAGCACTCACACTGGTTCTTAACAGCAACGAGCAAACCAAGGCGGTTTATCCCTTTGATTTCCAAGTGGTTTTCACTTACGAACTACAAGGAAATACGCTCTTAATTAAACAGCATTACCACAATCTTTCATCTACACCGTTGCCATTTTCGGCTGGTTTTCATCCTTACTTCCTCGCAGGGGATAAAAATCAGCTAGAGTTCGCTATTCCCTCTCAGGAGTATCAAGACCAAAAAACCAAAGAAGTTCATTCCTTTAACGGCAATTTTGACTTCAGCCGGGATGAAATTGATTTCGCCTTTGGGCAGATTACCAGTCAGTCTGCTAGTGTGACAGACCATAGCCGCAAGCTCAAACTTACCCTAGACTCCGACGATATTTTTTCTCTGCTCGTATTCTGGACGCTCAAGGGTAAAGAGTTCTATTGTCTAGAACCTTGGAGCGCACCCCGCAACTCACTAAATACAGGTGAAAAACTGACTGTACTTGAACCAGGAGCTAGTTACACAGCATCTGTGAAACTAACGGCAGATTTTTTCTAGTTATCCCTTGACAAACACCTAGACATTAGTGCTATAATAGCGAAGTTGCGAAATGCAGCGCGGGTCGCTAACTCAACGGTAGAGTACTCGGCTTTTAACCGATTAGTTCCGGGTTCGAATCCCGGGCGACCCATTTGATAGATAGTTCTAGATATCTCTAGACGTAAAACAGAGCCTACCAAGAAACCCTTTAGAGACGTAGCAATGCTACGTCTCTACATTATTTTTCGGAGGTGTCTGTTGTTGAACTGACATCAACTTGCTTTCGTATTCAAAGCATATTCCTTAAACCTCTCTAAATCGGCTTGGATTGTTGATTCTACGGCTCGCCCTAAAAATAGGTTATCCATGATTTTGCCCAGTAAACCAGGAATAGCATAGGAAATAGTCATTTTGACAATGCTACTACTGTGGCGATCGTAAAAGCGGATTGCTCCCTGATTCGGCAACCCATCCACAGATTCCCACTGAATGATTTGGTTGGGGACAACTTTGAGGATGCGAGATTTCCAAGTAAATTCCAATCCGCCTGTACTCAATTTCCATAGTGAAATTTCTGGATTATCAGGCAGAATTTTCACTGAATCAATCCACTTCATCCACTTGGGCATTTGCTCCAAGTCAGACCATAAACCCCATACTAAATCTATGGGAGCTTCTACTTCTACCTGTACGCTATGCTCTAGCCAGTCAGCCATTATTTTTCGGTTTGTATTTAATGAGAGTAACCCATAACTCTATTGTTTAATATTTTCTAGGATGACTCTTGCCGCCTGTCGTCCAGAAAGTGTTGCTCCTTCCATACTATCGATGTAGTCTTGCTGAGTATAGCTACCCGCTAAGAAGAAGTTAGGCACAGGAGTTTTTTGATGAGGGCGATAAACATCCATTCCTGGTGCTTCGCGGTATAGGGATTGAGCCAATTTCACCACGCTGTACCAAGTCATATTTAATTCCCGTGATGAGGGAAACAATTCATGAACTTGCTTAAGGACGTGCTGCGCGATCGCTTCGTTACTTTCTTTAATAAACGGATCTCCCGGTGTCAGCACTAGCTGTAACAATGACCCCTGCCCTTGGCGATAATAATCACTAGGGCTAGTCAAAGCTAAATCCGCAAAACAAGAAAAATCAGCGTCAGCCGTATAGAGTAAATTATCTATACCGGCTGCCTGATCTAGTTGTTTACGCTTCTCCCCATCTTGCAGTTCTGTCACCCAACCATCAAATCTCAACTGTACAGTGGCAACTGGTACGGCATCTAATTTATAAATATTGTCAAATTCTGACCACTTGCGCCATTCTTGGGGTAAGACGCGCTGAATTCCTGGCACATCACAAGCACAGACATAGGCATCAGCCGTAATCAATTCTGTTGTGTCACCTTGGGCAACTACTATACCAGTGACATGGGTTTGTCCCTCTACTTCAGCAAACTGAATTTCCCGGACTTGGCGGCGAGTGTAAACCTTTGTACCTCTATCTGCTAAATATTTCAGGATGGGTTTGTGGAGGTATTCATCAGGAGAACCTTCCAACATTCGCAGTATGGAAGCTTCGGTGCGGACTGCGAAAAATTGGAATATGGTTAACATACAACGGGCTGACATATTTTCGCAGTCGATAAATCCCAAAGCATAAGCAATGGGATTCCACATCCTTTTGATACTACCTTCGCTACCTCCATGACTACGAAACCAATCAGCAAAACTGACTTTATCTAAGTTGCGGATGGTTTTCATCGCTCCTTCAAAGTCTACTAATCCCCGCACGATAGGGCTAGTACCCAGAGCGATCGCATTTTGTAACTTATCCTGTAATGAGAGTTGAGAAGTTGTAAAAAATGCTTTCAACCCATTAAAAGGCGCACCTGTGAAGAAGCGAAAATCCAAAGCACCAGTGCGTCCCCCCTTGTTGATGAAAGTGTGAGTGTGTTCTTTGAGGCGTAAATTTGATAACGCCCCTACTTTTTTCATGAGATCGAACAGTTGGTAGTAGCACCCGAAAAATACGTGCAACCCCATTTCAACGTGGTTGCCATCACCATCAATCCAACTGCCAACTTTACCCCCAACAAACGGACGGGACTCGAAAATCTGGACTTCACAGCCTGCATCAGCTAAATCTACTGCGGTTGCTAGTCCAGCCAATCCCGCACCTACAATTGCAACGCGCATTCCGTCTTTCCTTTTCAGTTTCTTTACAAATTGTAACTGGGTTGGTGTCGGAATTTGCTACTTATCTCTAGCGACACATTATTTTGAGGTATGGCAAAGTCATGCACCTGATGATCAATATGCTTGTATTACCCTGTTAATTGTCAGTTAATAGATGCAATTAACATAAAGCGTATATTTGCCACTAGACAAATTTTTGTCAGAAAAAGTGGATTTAAAACCGCTATATGGGTATTTATTGAGTAGTCAAAAGATGTCTTGCCATAACATCAAAACACCTCCTATCTACTCACTTCTTTGCTGTCATCTGATACAGGTAAACTTCTAATCAGTTCCCGAATTACATCAGTTGCAGGTCTACCTGTCTGTTGACAGTATTTTTCTAGTTTCTCTGCTTCCTGTGTAGCTAAATTCACAGTTATACGTTTAACGGCCCATTTTTTATTAGTCATTATCATGCTATTTGCTGTGTATTAACATCATCAAAAACAACTAAATTGAAGATGAAGACGATAAGATTATCAGAATTTGTGTCGCGAAACAAGTGATAGCGACCATACTAAAAATGTTTGTTTTGTCAAATAGTTCATAGTTTTTCAAGAGAATAGAAGAAATCTCTACTAGGTGATGAGGATAATAGTGCAGACTCGCTGTTTCAGGAGATGTCTTTACCCAATTAAATTTCTACAATTAAGTTAAGCTAATTAGTTTCCATATAATCCATCTCTCCAGAGGTTTGGTTTATAAAAAAGTGGGGAATTTTTATTCTATCCGTGACTAGAGCCTGAATACCTCTATTGAGGTTCAGGATTAAATCAATAAATTAGCTACCTACTCCATCAGCTTCTTATATGCTTGTTGTATGGCTATTATAGCCATGTTTTTTGTGCTTTAGGAAAACTTTATTAAACCGATAAATTGTATATTTTTGGAGCTTCATAAGAAACCCATAAAGATAAAATCGTTCTGTTTGAATTTCTCTGTAACCTTATATATACTTCATCAGAAATATAATTTAAAAACATTATTATTTTTTGATTTTCCACTCAAATTTCATTTTTAATAAATAACTAACTATTGACATTAGTAATTACCCTGACAAGTAAGTTTTTATCTACCTTATTAAGTTACCCAACTAGTTATGAGAAATAACTAAAAAATGGGTGAGTTTATGAAAAATTGATGAATTCACCCGTTAAGTAAATTGACTGAGGATTGGGGATTGGGTATGGGACATGGATACTAGAGGTAAGTATTCTTTACTCAGCACTCCCTAGCAAATTGATAAGCTGTTGGACATTTAGTTTGCACAACATAGGCGGACAAGATGCCCACCCCACAATAGTTAGGCGCATTCATCATATGCAAACTAGAGGTGCTTTAGCTGATGAAGAAATAGAAGCGATAGCGGCTACCAAGAAGATAGCCGCTATCGCAGATGAGGGAAATAAGTTGGAAATTTATCTATAGATAATGACCGAAATTGCTATTCCAATTGAAATTGGGGCATTAATTGGAGAGTACCGATACCTAAATCTTTGGGTGAGAGCGATCGCGCTTCAAATAGAGCCATCATATCTCGCAATTGCGGATTACCACGGGATGCACCTGTTAAGCCTTTGGCAATGATTAACCCACAATAACCTTTGGTCTGCTTACAGCGTTGATTCCATTTTTTGCGAGCTTCTACATGGATGGGGTCTTCATCTAAAAATTCCCCGAAAAGAAACAATTCACCATTTTGAGTTTGTAATAAACCTAAGTCATAGCGATCGCCATCAAAAGGATCAGCACCGGGGTTAAAACAAATAGCGTTGAGACCACCAGCTGCTTCCATGCTTTCAATAACAGTTTTAGCTTTGGGGCGAGAAGTTTGAATCAAAATTACGGGTAATCCATCACCTACTGGTTGAATTTCACCAGCTTGGTGATGAGTAACTCCCTTTCGCAGAGACTCCAGCATCTCCCAAGAGATGACTCCCAAGCTGAGAAAAGAGTCTTCTGGGATTAAGTCATCTCGCAGTGAACGAAACGCATTTGAGTCAAGCTCATCTATTTCTTCTTCTGACATACTGGATTCTGCCATTTCTTCTAATTCGGCGGCGAGTTCCGGCATAGTCGCAACAGTGACAGATACTGATTTAGTATCTTCCTTAGCTTCAGGTAGAGAAATGCGATAGCGATGACTCACACTGGGGAAGTCGTCTGCAAACAGTTGATGACGGTGGTCACGAATAAAGCGGGAAAGGCTCTCTAAAGCTAAGAAGATAGCTATGGCTTCTTCTTCATACAAAACCGACCTTAGCCCTTCCAGGGGGTGGATAGTACCAAAGGTTGGGGTAATTTCTGATAAGGCTAAATCAGCTAAATCCTCAAATTCATCATCATCATCATCATCATCATCCTCATCCTCATCATCCTCAGTATCAAAAGTCAGAAACAGACAATCTTGTTTGAGAAAAGCCTCTTCTAAATGCCCTTGAGAATCATCATCTTGTAAAACTGCGGCACGAAATCGCTTGAGGGAATCTTCTGAACGGTAAAACAAAATGCCATATTCCATCCCCAACATTCCCATGATTGAGGCGTAGAGTGTGCCAACATCCCATTTATTAATCTCTATAGACAAGATTTGCTGCTCTTCCAAATATTCCCAAGGAGCAGCTTGCCACATTGCAAATGCTTTATTGTGTAATGCTTGGGCATACTGTGGAGGTAAATCGGGGATTTGATTGTCGATAATTTCGGCAAATCCGCGAAATAATTCATCAATTAAAGGTAATTCTGGTGCATAGTCAATGGCAATATCTAAATCTTGGAGTACGCCACGCAGATAAAACTGAATTTCCCGGTCTTTAACGATAATTCTTTGAGGTCTAGCGGGTTTCGCGGGACTGTGGGGATTTTCCATCGCTCGCATTAAGGTGCGAACGATCGCTTCCGGCCCAGTATCTGGAGATATCACATCCATTCCCCGAACCATACCTTGTGAACCATCCACCCAAAGAATACATTCGCCCTTGTCTTCTGAGTGGGAATGCTGGGTCGGTGATGACAACGGACGGCGATCGCCCTCCCATACAGAAGGAATTTGCGTTAATTTCTTCAGCCGACGACTGGTAGAGCGATTAAAACTTGTCATAGAGTGAGTTAACCAAAAAGAAGCAATATAAAAGTAACCTTTGGGGAATGGCTAGCCAGTGATAGCATTTTTCTGGCTTTACCTGAAGGTGTTGGCGACTCATGTTGTCACAGGGATGTATCTTTAAAAAATACCCAATCTCTAAACACACCGAGTCTCTCAATTCTAGAATAAAAACCTTTGGCTGCTTTTGACGGAGTGTTTATATTTTGGCAATTAGCGTCATCATTCTCGCTAGAATATATACAAAAATCGCTAGACAATCACTCATAAGGTATTTTCAACCATTTAAGGAGTCGGAAAAGCGGATGACACAAGTTACTCAATCTAAACAAAGCGGCATACAGTTGAGTCAAACAGCTCTGCGCCAAGTAAAATCCCTCCAGGAGAAGCAAGGCCAAGACTTATGCTTACGAGTAGGAGTCCGTCAAGGTGGCTGCTCTGGAATGTCTTATTTGATGGACTTTGAACAAGAAAGCCAGATCACTCCCCAGGACGAAGTATTTGACTACGATGGCTTTAAGATAGTTTGCGACAAGAAGAGCTTATTATATCTTTACGGTTTAATGCTCGATTACAGCGATGCCATGATTGGTGGTGGTTTCCAATTCACTAACCCCAATGCCAATCAAACCTGTGGTTGTGGCAAATCATTTGGTGTTTAGTTAAATAATCTATAGTCTATAGTCCAGTTTGGCAGAATTTTTGGCTATAGATTGTTGACTTAGGACTATGATGAGCTATTGACCATTGATTAATTTTCTATGACTCAAACAGTAGAATCCCTGTTTGATACAGGTTTGTCTCGTTATAAAGCCGGAGAACCCGCCACTGATTTAATCCCTGTGTTTAAAGAAGTGTGCGATCGCTCTCCGAAAACAGGTGCAGCATGGATTTGTTTAGCTTGGTTATATCTTCTAGAAGATAAATACACCTTGGCCTTGAAGGCTGCCCAAAAAGCTGTAAAGTTAAACCCTCAAGATCCCCAAGCGAGAGTTAATCTCGCTGTAGCTATGCTGGAAACTAATCAAAAAGGTATCAGACAACACATTGATGTTGCCAACCAATTAATTTTGGTGAATCCAGAATGGCGGGAGGAAATTCAAAATAGTATTGAAGATGGTTTTAGCAGAAAACCTGATTGGCAAAGTTTGGCAAAAGTCAAAGCCTGGGTTTTAGGTGAGTAGAAGATAGGAGGAAGCAGGGGAGCAGGAGAGCAGGGGAGAATACTTAATATAAGTATTAACCCTTTGATACTCTGCTCTCTTCTTCTATGTAACCAATCCCCAGTCCCCAGTCCCCAGTCCCCATTGCCCCTTATCCCCAGAGGGGGCCCCGAGTTCCCCAGTCCCCAGTTACCTATGAAAGAGAAACTGTTAAATTGGCTTAACTTGATTTTAGTTGCGGATGTATTTTTGGTTTTTTTTGGGTTTGCTTGGTTTGCGATCGCAGTTATGGGTGATGCAAGCGGAGTTAACCTAGGTTTAGATTTGTGGCACAAACTTTGGCAACCTGTATTTAACCCGGCTATTGGTATACTAATGGGGGGTGCGCTTCTCAGTGGTTTAATGAGTTGGGTATCTAGGAAGTTTCTTTCTAGCCATTGACTTCTCCCCTGGATGGAATCACAGGGGATTCTAAACTGATGTTGCTACTTGCGTCTTCAGACACGCTACGCAACGTTTACGATATGATTTATTTAATCTCTTAAACAAGTCATATCGTTGTGGCACAGTCAAAGATGCCCTACCCACCTCGGCTAAAGATAAACCTAGCTGTGTGGCTACTTTTCTTAAAATATTTGCTGCTGCTTGTGCATCTGCGGAGGTTAATAATCCTTTAGCTGATTGATATAATCCACGTTTTACTCTTTTACCTGACGGTTTCCATCCTGCGGGTTTTTCACCATGCTTGTAGAGGTTATCGTCATCTAGGTAAGACGCTTTTGAAGTGTAAGCTTCTTCTGTTACGGTAACAATAATTCCATATTCACTAGCCAATTCTTTTAATCTTTGAATTAGTCTACCTGTTGGAATTGGGACAAAGTTTTGATTATTTGCTTTACCTAAACTAGCGTTAACTTTTTGCCCTTCATTCCAGCCAATAACTATATTTCCGATTCGGTCATTTAGGCATCGGTTAACAATAAATCTAGCTGCCTTGTTGATTGTATCTCGCATTTGGTTATTGCGCCTACGCTGAATGCGGTCAAGTTTAGCATCCCAATAAAAATCAGATTTACCTTGCTTGTATTTGGCGACTAAACGACAATAACCTTGATTCATTGACTTGAGTTTTCTGCCATCAATAATCAAGCTTTTACCCAGTGTAGCAACTCCAGTCAGCCAATTTGTCCCCCCGTGGTCAAATCCCCATGCCTGGGAGTAATCGAGATGTGGGTTGTTTTTAATCGGTTGCTTACCATCATCAATCACCCAGTCAATCCAGAACTCGCCATAATAAGGACGAACTTTTACTTCCTTTACCCAATCAGAATCAATAAAATCAGGCAAAGGTAGTTTGATATCTGTGATTAATTCTGGTTTAGTTTCTTTACTAATTGATGGCTGGAAATAACCATCTTTAAAAGTCAGTGCTTGACGAGGAAATGTTACTGCTGCCAAACCTCCTTTCTTGCGATACTTAGGCAACGAAGGTTTATCAACTGCGCTGTTGTAGTAAGCCTTAACTAATCCGTTGTAGCTAGTTATTGATTCGCCAACTAATTTCAAAGTTTGTTGTGCTGCTTGTGCTGCTAAACCTTTGTAATGTGGATTGTCCTTAAGAGCTTTATCTAATTCAGGATAAGTTGTTTGACAATAATAAGTTTTCCATCCACTACGCAATTCGTCACCGCACCAGTAAGTTGTAAAAGCATTATCCATGCTTTCTAATCTTGCGTAATGACTTTGGCGAGTATGGTAAATCGCACAATTTATTAAGCTGCTTGAGTGTTGGCATTGGTGAACCCAAAAAGTTTTTTCTTCATCCGTGAATTTAGCTCTGATTGGAATTGTTCTGTACAATCTTTACTCACCTCCTGTTTAGGAGAATAGTTGAAACAACAAACAGAGTCAACACTTGGCAATGGCTAAATTATCACGCATAAGATTACGAGTACAGACGCACAGAAAACTCTGTATCATCAATCAACTACCACTTTGTATTTGTACCAAAGCGTAGAAAACCCGTATTAGTTAAAGACGTTGCTAGGCGATTACAAGAAATCATCTTTGATTTGGTTACTGAGCATGGATGGAAATTAATTGCGCTTGAAGTTCAACCCGACCATGTTTATTTTTTTATTAATGCACCGACCCATGAATCACCCGCAGATATTGCTAGGTGGGTTAAGGGTAGGGCATCAAATTACTTAAGAAAAGAATTTCCACAATTAAAAAAACTACCCTCCCTGTGGACACCAACTTACTTTGTTGCAACAACTGGGCAAGTGAGCTGCGAGGTGGTTAAAAAGTACATTGAAAATCAACGTGGTAAGTGAGGAAACACGGGGATAAATCCCCTTGAGTCGCGTTTCATCCCCTCGAAGACAGCGTAGGGGTTCTCACGCTCCCACTACATCCTGATAGTTATTAGTCATTAGTCAACAGTTAAATATCACCTCAACTTTTGACTGTGGACTATTGAATCTAATGTAAAATATCCTTCAAGGCTGGTTGTAACTTAGGATACTGATATTCAAACCCAGTCTCTAAAGTCAGTTTAGGTAGAACTTGTTGCCCTTCTAACACGACGATCGCACCATCTCCTAACAGTGCTTCTAAGGCAAATCCAGGAACAGGTAGCCAGGAGGGACGATTCATCACTTCCCCCATAGTTTGGCTTAAATCATTCATCCGTACAGGATTAGGAGCAGTAGCATTATACACTCCTTCCATGTCTGACTTTGTGAGGGCTTGCACAATTAAGCTTACCAAGTCGTCTATATGAATCCAGGAAAACCACTGCCTACCGCTACCAATCGGCCCCCCAGCAAACAGTTTAAATGGGGTGATCATTTTACCTAAAGCCCCACCCAATCCCAGTACAATCCCAAAGCGCAAAATTACTAAGCGGACACCAGCATCTTTCACTTTTTGGGCTTCTGCTTCCCAAGCTTGGCAAACTTTAGCCAGAAAATCTTTACCAGATGGGCTACTTTCATCAAAGGTAGCGGTTTCACTAGTGCCGTAATAGCCAATGGCGGAAGCATTAACTAACACCCTAGGCTTAGGGTCAGCTTTGGCTATAGATTCGACGATTTTTTGTGTACCTATCTGTCGGCTATTGAGGATTGCTTGTTTTTCTTCTGGTGTCCAACGTTTCTCGGCTATTGGTTCGCCGGCTAAGTTAACTACGCCGTCACAGCCTGCAATGGCATCTTGCCAAGCACCGGATGTAGTGGGTGTGTAGGCAACAATCTCTACATTAGTAAAAACTTCTGCTGGAAACACCTTGCGAGCAAAAGTAGTGTTTCTCGTTAATATCAATATTTGATGACTTTGTTGCTGGAGTCTTTCCACCAAACGACTGCCCACAAATCCAGTTGCGCCAGTAATTGCTATTTTCATCATGCACCTCAGCCAAACCCTTATTTTAAATTTTTTTATCAAATTTTCAACTTGTATTGCTTGATTGGGCGTTGGGCATTTGGCATTGAGGAGACGTTGCACTGCAACGTCTCTACAGGCGTTATAAAGTAGGATTATCTATTTTTGGTGGTGAATATGGTTGTGAACATCATTAACATCCCACCACCAAGAATAGCGATCCCTAGTCCTCCTATCACCAAATCGAGCAAGTCTTGATTTTCCATAAGTTAAAAGTCAAGGGTCAACAGTCCATAGTCAATAGTTTATTCAAAAATCTACTCCTCGTTTGAGTTCTACGCCGTGGTTAGCATAGTGCTTGTGACAATAAACTTCTGAGTGAATGCTGGCTAAATCAAAGTAGGCGGGTTGATTTTGGCAGCGACCGGTAATAATAATTTCGGTGTCGCGGGGTTTGCGGAGTAAAGCTTGGACAATGGGATCAACGGGAAGTAATTCTAAATCAACGGTGGGATTGAGTTCGTCGAGGATGATTGTTTTATATAAGCCAGAAGCGATCGCAATTTTGGCAATTTCCCAACCCCGTTCAGCTTCTACATAGTCCAATTCTTGCCGAGAATTGCGCCAGACGATCGCATCTCGACCGCAGCGTTGATGATCGACGACTTCAGGATATGATTGTCGCAAGGCGGCGATCGCTGCATCTTCTGTATAGCCGCTACCACCTTTGAGCCACTGCATAATTAATACACGGGTTGAGCCTGGGTGATTGATACCTCTACCTATGGCTTGTAAGGCTTTCCCTAAAGCACTGGTAGATTTACCTTTACCTGCGCCTGTATAAATTTCAATCCCATTCATCAATAATTGTTTGGCCGTAGGATGATGTTGCGGTTTCATTTCTGAGTGTAAATCCGCAATATCTAGTAGTTGTTGCGGCGCAGCGCGTCCGGTGGCGATGATTTCTAACTCTTGGGGTTTAGCTTTGAGTGTCTGCACTACTTCATCAACTGAGAGTAAACCTAAATCGAGGACGGGGTTAAGTTCATCTAAAACGACGACGGAATATAAACCAGACGCGATCGCGCCTTTGGCGACATCCCAACCCCGTGCTGCTTCTTCGCGGTCAAAGGCTGTAATTTGTTCTACGCCAAAAAATTCTGCTCTCCCGGTGCGGACTTGATCAATTAAATGGGGAAATCCGCGCTGTAAAGCAGCGATCGCTCCATCTTCGTCATAATCCCGTTCTGGCCCTTTTAAAAACCGCAGCAGTAAAACCCGGTTGGAATTATTCGGTGTGTTGATCCCCAAACCAATCGAGCGCAAAACCACCCCTAAAGCAGCTTGGGATTTCCCTTTGCCCACACCATCATATACGTGTATTTGGCCAGTCAGCCGTTCTGAACGCACTTGTGCTGTGCGAATACCGATACCGTTTCTTGTCATTTGTTTAGTTAATAGTCAGTAGTCAACAGTCACCAGTTATTTTCCCCTGCATTCTACTGTTTGAAAATCTGTGGGTATATTAACGATAAATTGGAGTATACTGGCACACCAAGGCAGTAAGCAGCAGCAACAGTCAGAAACCCCACGGATAAATCCGGGGCTTGAAAAAGCCTTAATCTGACCAGACTAAGTTCTTAACTGAACTACGTTAGAGGCAAGAGTTAAAGACCTACCAAGGAATGCGTAGCTAGTTCCTTGCTCTAGAACTGAACGATTAAAGAGGCTTAACGGGGTTAAACCAGTGTCGTTTGGAAGTTACCGACCTCTAACATTGTCTAAGCTCACATTACCCCGTAAGGGAGGCTCTTTGGAGCAAAACATTATGCGTACTCTTCTTTGTCAAATTTGAAACGGTAACTGTCCCGTTGAAAGTACAAAACAAAGGTACACCGAATGAGCAGCCCCAAGGCGATAATGTAACGGCGAATAAATTCGCCTGCGCCTTACCCCCATGTCTAAAGCCAGGGGCTTCCACGGCGCGAGGTGTTTGGTGAGATAATTGCCTCCAGCAGTCTCATGACTACAGCTATACTCTCTACAGTTTAACTTTTAGTTTGAACCTGTATGTTTGAAGATGTTGTTTTCCCTAGAATTTTCCCAGTTGGTGTGATTCTGTTTAATTTTCTGTTCTTTTTGATTGCTATTCCCCTAGAAGGTTACGTTTTTCACAGAAGGTTAAATTTTGATAAAAAATCGAGTATCTTTTATGCGATCGCAGTCAATTTATTTTCTGGTGTTCTTGGTTGGTTGATGTTCTTTTATGTAGAACCTAGATTACCAGTTCAGCTTAGGACTGAGCTAATTAATTATGTTTTGTTTAATATTTTAAAGTCCACTAGTACCCAAGGCGTTTTAGTTTTCACTACTATCACAATTTTCTTTGGGACATTTTTGATGAAGTTTTTTCTCTTGAGGTTTTTAGTCTTTTCATTAAGTGAAGACCTAGGAAAAAAGCAAGAAGACAAACCTCTACTTACGCGCTTGAAATTTAGCTTTCTCAGTAAGGCACAATTTCAAAATACTAATTTAGTTACTACTACAATTATAGCAAATTCATTGAGTTATACGGCTATCACACTGATTTTATGGATAAGGACTTTAAAAATATTTTCCTCATCAATATAAGGTTTATTACTAGAGGTATCTGAATGAACGCATTTCTTAAAGATATTTTCGGGATATTTAGAATATTTGAAGATGTTTATGAACGTCTGAAAAAGATATTAATTCCCCCCCAGGCTTATTCTTGGCAAACTTTAATTTATTTAAGTGTTTTTTCTGGTGTGATATCGTCTTTTGCTGAAGGTTATGTCAGAGATATCATTGCCCTTTGTGGTTGGTTATTTTTAATTGCTGGCACAGCTTGGTATACAACTGATGATCCTCTAAAAGTTCCAGGTACTTATATGCCTGTAGGGGCAGTAATTACTGGATTTTTAGTTGCTGTTTTTGCATTTGGTAATCAAAAAAATTTGTTTACACCAATGACAATTGTTCTTTGGCCAACAATAGCGGCATTAATTACAGCAATTCCAGAATTTATTGAAGGGAGTGACATTGATTCTAAAGCTAGAATTCCTAAACCAGAAGCTCGACAAAAAATTATTATTTTGGTCGGTAGTTGTATGGTTATTAGCTGCTGGCTACAGTTCTATTTTGTCATCGATAAATGGTTGCAGGAATATCCTAGCTTACTAGCAGATGATTTCCAAAATAGTACCTTTGTAATCACAAGAGAAGAACCAGAAAAAGTACCAGCTAATGGTGTTTTGATACTTAATCAACTACAACCATTAGTTGAAGGACAAATATCTGAAAAACCTTGGTCACAAGTCGAAAGATGGCTGCTAGAGGCCAATGTAAGGGTAGGACAATTAGGTAAAGAAATTTTGGATAACAATTTATCAGGAATTAGAGAAAAAGAACTATGGCGTATTGAGCCGCGTGTTGCTAATACTAAATCTGGTTATATCTTAGATTTGCTGAGTATTTGGATAGGCCCAAGTTCTAGTGCTAAAGGTTATTTTTTAAAGAAATCATGTCGGATTGAACCGCTAGCAACATCAAGAAATCGTAATACAAGTAGTAGTGTAGCAGAAGATAAAATTGCGGTTGCAGAAATTAACTGCGATCGCACGATTTCAATCAAGCGAGACACACCACCACCGCAGCAGTGAGTGGTGTTAGCGGTAGCGCGGCGTTTAGCCGGTGCTGAGTGCTGAGTGATGAGTAGTGAGTGGTGAGTAGTGAGTGGTGAGTGGTGAGTGTGGAGTAGTGATTATGACCAAAATATTAGTAATTGCAAAGAATGTATTTCAGGAAGTGGTACGCGATCGCATCCTGTATATTATCGGTTTTTATGCTTTAGTCTTGGCTGTGGCTAACCGCGCTTTACCTGAATATGCAGCTAGTACCGAAGACAAAATGTTTTTAGACTTTGGTATAGCAGCGATGAGTGCAATTAGTATAATTGTTGCTGTGTTTATTGGCACAGGATTAATTAACAAAGAAATTGAAAAACGTACCATTTTATTATTGATTGCTAAACCTGTTAGCCGTGGGGAATTTATCACGGGTAAATTTTTTGGTTTATCGGCTGTATTGGCTATTTTAATTGCTAGTATGACAGCTATTTATCTACTATTTTTGCAGTTGGGTAATATTCCCTACTCAATGGCCAGCATTTTAATTGCAGCAGTTTTTTTATGCTTGCAATTAGCTGTCATGACTGCTGTGGCTATCACATTTGGTGTATTTACTAGTTCTTTGTTAGCCGTGGCTTTAACATTTGCCGTGTATTTAATGGGGAATATTACTCAAAATTTAGTCCAACTGAGTCGGATGAGTCGTAACCCTGTAATGGAGGGTATTAGTCAAGGTTTATATCTGATATTGCCAGATTTATCTCGACTAGATTTAAAAAATGATGCTGTTTATGGTTTGCAAGCAATACCGGATATGGGTACATTGCTTGGTAATGGAGTGTATGGCTTAATATACATTACCTTGTTATTAGCGATCGCTATTTTTATATTCTCACGGCGAGAATTTTAAGACTCTTCGCCCCAACTTTGTAATTGCAAATAGACTAATACAAGGGTGAAAGCTAATAATACTGTAGCGGCGGCGGCGGCGTAACCAAAATCAAATTGAGCAAAAGCTTCTTGATAAATGTAGTAAACCAGCAAATTAGTAGTATTTAGGGGGCCACCACCTGTGACTACATACACTTGCTCAAAACTCCGCAAAGTAAAAATAGCAGTCGTAATTGTGGCAAAAATTAAAGTTGGTCGCAATCCCGGTAAAGTGACATACCAAAATTGTTGCCAACCATTAGCACCGTCTAGTTCTGCTGCTTCATAGCGACTAAAGGGAATGGCTTGCAAGCCTGCCAAAAACACCACCATATTAAAACCGAGTTGTTTCCACACACTCAAAATAATTAATACAGGCATTGCCCAAAATGTATCTCCTAGCCAAGCAATAGCCTGAATACCAAACAAACTTAAAAATCCGTTGACGGGGCCAGTGGACTGAAATAACCAACGAAATCCTAACCCAGCAGCCACTAAAGAAATAATAGAAGGTAAAAAATAAGCACTCCGCAGAAAACCCCGTAGGACTATAGAGCGATTTAATAAGACTGCTAGACCTATAGGAATAACTAAACTAGGAATTAAAGTGGCAACGGTAAAATAAACTGTGTTACCCAGAACCTGCCAAAAATCGGGGTTGAGGATTAAACGCCAGTAGTTTTTCAAACCTACCCAATAAGTACCTGTAGAAGTAAAACTACCAGCAGTAAAGCTGAGGTAACACAAATAGGCAATTGGCCAAATAACAAATAAACCTAATAAAATTAGCGCAGGTGTGAGAAAAGTCCAGGCGGCAAATGTATCATTATCTAACCATGACTGAGCAGATTTTTTGTGCATTGATAATTTTCCCCTTAGCTATTGGGCTAATCTATTTATATGTTTGTAACTTTGAATTTTGTTAGCGCAGCGTAAAGCCTTCGGCATAGCTTCTCCTAGCGGAGACGCTTCGCGAACGCTTAGAGCGAGTCCATGAGCGTCATTTTGAATTTTGAATTGTTTATGATCGTCCGCCCTGATTTTACCTCTAGCCTTGTTTCTCCCAGCGTTAATACTCATCAATTTACTGAAGTAACTCCTTTAAAATTGGGAATTATGGCTTCTGGTAGTGGGAGTAATTTTGAAGCAGTTGCCCAAGCTATTGAAGACAAGCAACTCAATGCCCAAATTCAAGTTTTAATTTATAATAATCCGTCGGCTAAAGCAGCAAATAGAGCGGCTAATAGAGGTGTAGAAGCTGTTTTGTTGAATCATCGTGAATATAAAAATCGTGAAGCATTTGACCAAGAAATTGTCAATACTTTGCGGCGATATGATGTAGATTGGGTAATTTTGGCTGGTTGGATGCGAGTTGTCACGTCAGTATTTATTGATGCCTTTCCCAAGAGAATTATTAATATTCACCCCAGTTTATTGCCTAGCTTCAAAGGTATTCACGCTGTAGAACAAGCCTTAGAAGCTGGGGTAAAAATCACTGGCTGCACAGTGCATTTAGTTTGTTTAGAAGTAGATAGTGGGCAAATATTAATGCAAGCTGCCGTGCCAATCTTACCAGATGACACGGCGGAAACACTACACGCCAGGATTCAAGTTCAAGAGCATACGATACTACCACAGGCGATCGCACTAGCAGCACAAAGGAAATTAGATACACCACTTATATCAATTCGTAATTCGTAGTGAAGAATTGCTTATGGCTGCTGAATTTTCCACAAGCAGCTAGAAATCCAATTGGTCATAATGTGAGCGACAATTGGCACGAGCAAGTTGCCACTCCAAAGTGCGCTGTATCCTAGGATTATCCCAATAATAGTTGCCCAAATTACATAAGGCCATTGTTGAGGGCCGCTAAGATGCAAAATACCAAAGCAGACACTAGATCCGATTACTGCTAGATGATCTAGTCCTAAAGCGGGTAACATGACACCGCGAAATAATAATTCTTCACTTAATCCCGGTAATAAACCTAACCAAATTAAGTCAGGCCAAATTAAGGGTTTCAGTACCAATTCCAAGTAATAATCCGCACTTTTGCGGTATGGTAGCCACAAACGATAAGCTATACCACTTATACCTGTGATGAATAACCCTACACCTATTCCTAAGAGAAAATCTCTAGGATACCAGTGCCATTCAAATAGCAAAAAGTTACCGAAGCGCAACCACAGCCTAGCGATTATCCACAACAGAATTGCCGTGACTCCCATAGCGACTAGCACTTGGGTTCGTGTCAAGTATGGAATTTCTGGTTCTTGTTTGTGTTGTTCTACCACGGGTGTTTAGGGAATGGGGAGGAATCAATTCAAAATTCAAAATTAAGAATTTCTGTTGACTTTTGTACAGGTGTGATTAATCACGTCTCTACCAAAGGATATATTTTAGGAATTAGGGAAGCTGGGTTAATGCCTGCTTTATGGGCTACTAATAGACCTACTGCTTCTAAATATGAGTTTACTTGTATTGATTTTATCCCTAATGATTGGGATGAGACTTTGATTTGAGTTTGATTTTCCTCCACGGTGATGATTTGACATGGTTTTTGGCTGAGGCTGAGTAATGCACTACTACCACAGGCAGTGGCTGGCATAATTAAAGCATCTACTTGTTCTGCCCAAATATCTGTTTGGAGAGATTCAGTTAATCTCTTTTCTAAGATAAATTGTGGGGCGCGACTTAATCCTACGAGTACGCTTGGTAAAAAAGTATAACCTAATTCTTCCGCAGCCGATCGCGGTGATAAATTTGGCGCGGGAGGTTCAGCAGCTAAAGCTGGTGCATGGGCGCAAGGAATTTGCAAGTTTCTGACTACTAAATGGCTAATTACGGCTTCTGCTCCGGCAATGGGGTCTACGCCTTGACCTAGGCGATAGTTTTGCGCTGCTTCCTCATCCATATTATCGGGGAAACGGGCAACAACTGCGATCGCTTCTGCTCCTGCTTTCTTAATTAATGTTTCCGCACCTCGCAATAAACTATCTGGGTTGCCAATTGTTCCCCAACTCGCACCTGATGGAGAAGACCGCAATTCTACGTTTAATGGTGCATCAGTAATTACATAATTTGTTAAGGTCAAGCCCAGAGTTGCCCGTGCTGCATCGGCTGCTTGTAGGTGTCGCAGCCTTAACTCTGGCTCAATGCCTTGGTCTAAAAGTAAACCTATCTTATTATTACGTACAGGACGCAAACCCCAGCACCCAGCAGCGAATTTGTCAAGCCCGTAGCCTTCTACATAGAAAGCATTGGAGATATTCCAGTACAAACTTGCACCATTGAGAACATTAGGGTGAGTGATCAGGCGATCGCAAACCTGTGCTATTAATCTAGCAACGGGTATAGCATCCCCGGCATAGCCACCAATGGCTGCACCAACGCCAGTTGGGACAATGAGAATAGCAGTGTAGGGACGGTTCATATTTAAGTGCTGAGTGCGTGGTCTAGCGCAAAAGCTGTGATAAGTTTGTAGTAAGCACTTTAGTGCTAAGAATATTAAGGACTAAAGTCCTTACTACAAACCTAGATCCACCATCATCCTTTCATACTTTTAATTATTCAGCACTAACTGTAGTTACTACAGCTTCTACAGTCGCTTTTTCTTTATCAGCGTCTACAGCCGTAATTGCCCATCTTAAGGGTTCTCCCTGTTTTTGCAACTCAGCTTCAATCACTTGTTGCAACTCTGTAGGTGTTTCTTGAAGGTCGATTTCTGCGGTAATGAAATGGGTTGTCATCGCTGTCCATCCGGTTGATTTGTAGATTCTAGAATAACCGATCTTAGGCAGAGCAAAATACTGATTTTATTTATCCTGTTGATTATCAACAGTAATTGGTAATAATCACCATCAGCAATTTGTGTTTTCTGCCATAAATCCTGACAGCAAAAAGTTACCAATTACTAACATTAATCTTTTGCGATTATTTACCGAATTGCTTCTGATAAACAATGTCTTCTTTTTCTGTTTCAATTTTCACATCAGAACGGGGATAAGCTACACAAAGCAATACGTAACCTTGTTTTTGCAGGTCTGGACTGACTCCCATCCCCTCAGTTTGATCCACAGTTCCGGTAACAATTTGGCCAGCGCAAGTGGTACAGACACCCGCGTTGCAAGAACTGGGTAAATCTAGCCCTAGCTCATCGGCAACTGATAAAATGGTTTTATCTTCAGGCACTTGTAATGTGTGGGTTTTGCCTTGGTGAAGAATCTCAACGGTGTAAGTTGTAGACATATGCTAAAAAATGAGTGCTATAGACAAACTCATTATTATATCTGAATTGTTGAAAACATCGCTCAATAATTTTATAAAATATCCGGGTCAATATTTAACTCCCGCAACTTAGCGGCTAGGCGTTCAGCACGTTGCTTTTCCTGTTCAGCACGCTGTTTTTCTTGTTCAGCACGTTGCTTTTCTTCGTCTGCACGCCGTTTTTCCTGTGCTGCTAGTTCTTCCGGTGTCGGCACTAACTCCCCTTGTGCCGTAAAATAGCGTAATTGATTATTCTGTACACCCAAATATAAATCTAACTGCTGACTCCATAACCAACCTTGGGGATTTGGTTCTATAGGTTGGTAATGAGCATCTACTAAATGAAAACCGACAAATTCTAAATTGTTGGGGTCAAACCAAAAATATTCCGGTGTGCGAAAGATATCTTGATAGATTTGCTTTTTCAAGCTTTTATCCGTGGCTTTTGTGGAAGGTGACAGTAACTCAACAATAATATTGGGATACTTACCGTCTTCTTGCCAGATTACCCAACTTTTGCGCGGTTTTTTTTCACATCCTCGCACGACAAAAAAATCAGGTCCGCGAAATTCTTCTGATTTAAGTTGACGTTGGCTATAGTATATTGTCAAATTTCCCGCAGCATAAAAGTCATTGCGGTTTTGCCACCACAATTCTAAGCATTGTAATAACAGAATAATTTGGCGTAAATGTAAATCGCTTTCCAATGGTGGTTCGTGACTTTCTATATCTCCTGGCGGAAATATTATATCTTCTATTGGTAGGTCACTTTCAATATCTCCTGGTGGAAATATTATACCTGCTACTGGTTGTAAATCTTGGGCGACTGACATGACTTAATTGGGGCTAAAGGTGATGTTGTCTTAGGTTGGATGCACAGGTGTTATCAATATCATAATCTCACTAATTAATAATGACAGTTTGTAGTGAGGGCTTTAGCCCTCAATTTCAGGACTAAAGTCCTTACTACGAACTTGTTTACCCTACATTAATGATCGCATTTTACCAGCACATCCTGAAAATGCTTTGGTAAAAGAGTTTCATCAATCACTATAATAATAAGAGATAATTAGTTAAATTTGCTTAATTATAAATAATTATGCGCGATTAGGCTTTGCCTACACTTCGTGAACGCGTTTCCGTCTGCCTTTTGGCATTGGTTCGATGTCTTGGGAAGTTAACCGTAAACAACAGGAAGCCGCTTGGTCGTTGTATGTGGAGTTGGTGACGCGCATTGCTGTGCAACCTTTAGCACTTGACCAAGGTTTAGTGCGAGAAGCTATGAACTCTCTTTATAGTTTATTCGACACTACCCGCGAAATTCTCAAAGCTGCTGGGCCTCGGGTTTCTGAAACTTAGTTAACAATCACTTGAAAATTAAATCTAAACGTTGCTGACTAGCTTGCAATGCTGCTTGAGGAGAACTTTTACCCAACACAACAGCTTCAACTGCTCTACCTATGCTATCTGAAATACGATTATAACCAGGAAAAATCGGACGACTACGCCCATATTTTGCCTGTTCTAAAAATACCTTTACTTGTGGTAATTTCTGCACAAATTCTTGATATCTTGTACTTTCACGCGACTTTAAATTAATCGGTAAATAACCTGCTGCCAATGCAATTTCTGTTTGAAACTCTTCACTCATTGTATATTCAGCAAACTTAAACGCAGCTTTTTGGCGTTCTGGTGTTGTCTTAAAAAAGAAGAGATTTTCGCCGCCAATACTGGTAGCTGGATTTTGATGAACAGGTAGCGGAAATACCCCAAAATCAATATCAGTTGTCTGCAATTGTCCTAAATTCCAAGGGCCGTTGATTTGCATTGCTACCTTTCCAGACAGTAGGGGGTCTGTCTCATAACCTCGTTCTGGACTAGATAGCATTGTCGAACCATCTTCGACTAGATTACGCCAAAATTGCAACGCTGCGATCGCACTTTGATTTTCTGGCAACATCACACCTGCTGCACTGTGTCCGTCCCCACTTACCAATTCGCCGCCACCACTCCACATAAATGGTAGCCAAGTAAACACCGTAAATTCTCCCTTCCCTAAAGGCAGAAACATTCCATACTGGTCTATTCGTCCATCACCATCAACATCACGAGTTAATTGCTTGGCAACTTGGCGAAACTCCTCCCAAGTGCGGGGTATGGCTTTGATACCTGCTGCTTGAAATAAACTTGGACGGTAAAAAATGCCCACATTATTCGTAGCGAAGGGAACTGACCAAAGTTTGCCTTGGTATTCCATCGATGAATATAGAGTGGGGTCAATTTCCTCCTTAATTGGAGATTTGGACAGCATCTCATCTACAGAAATCAACGCACCCAGTTCGACTAATTGACCTGTGATAGTGGGATTAAACCACAATAAATCAGGTGGTGCATTACCTACAACAGCCGCCAAAATTTTCGGCATTTGCTGATCTTGCTGACCCACATACAGCGACTCTACCTGAATATTGGGGTGAGTTTGGTTAAATTTATCAACCAGCCTTTGTAATACATCCCGGTTAGGCGGCGGATTTACCCCATGCCAAAAAGTGATATGTGTAACTCGATTCCCTTCCACTCCAGAGCGTATAGTCTGACATCCAGTGACAGATAGTATTCCTACCAGCAGTAACAGCAAGAAACGGCAAAGCTTATACTGCAAATTTCTTCTTACTTTGGATGTGAGAGGAGTGGAAAAAAAACCGCATAGCAGACTAATTCGTAATTCTCTAACAAAGAGTACGCCTATATGGGAACAAAGCCAAGACCCTTAAGGCTTATCTTTTACCCAATCCCCAGTCCCTAACCTTCCCTTTGCATCTGGGCAGAAGCTATGTATATCCTAGACTATTGGAGAGTGCAGAAATAATTTCAGCTTATGGCAGGTCATAGTAAATGGGCAAATATTAAACGCCAAAAGGCAGTAGTTGATGCCAAAAAAGGGAAAACTTTTACACAGTTATCCAGAGCGATTATTGTGGCTGCGAGAAACGGTGTCCCAGACCCAGCAGGTAATTTTCAACTACGTACAGCTATTGATAAAGCTAAGATTGCGGGTATTCCTAATGACAATATTGAAAGAGCGATCGCTAAAGGTGCAGGTACATTTAGCGGCGATAATCATACCTTAGAAGAGATTCGCTACGAAGGTTATGGACCTGGTGGTGTAGCAATTTTAATCGAAGCCCTAACCGATAACCGCAATCGCACGGCGGCTGATTTACGGGTAGCTTTTAGTAAAAACGGCGGGAACTTGGGTGAAACTGGCTGTGTTAGCTGGATGTTTGACCAAAAGGGTGTATGTATAGTCTCAGGTGTTGTGGATGAAGACCAGTTGTTAGAAGCATCTCTAGAAGGTGGTGCTGAATCTTACGAAATGACAGAAGAAGACACAGCCGAGGTATTTACCACCATAGCCAATTTAGAAATCCTTAACCAAAGCCTCAAAGACCAAGGCTTTACAGTTACTGAGGTAGAATTGCGTTGGATTCCCAGCAATAATATAGAAGTGACAGAACCAGAGCAAGCGCGATCGCTCCTCAAGTTAATTGATACTCTAGAAAGTCTTGATGATGTCCAAAATGTCACCTCTAACTTTGATATGTCAGAGCAATTATTAGCTGTCAGTATGGCTTAGAAATAGCTATTGCTGAAGCTTTTACCCTAGTGATACCTTAATATGGCATTGGTTGAGGTAAAAACCATGAAACGGGATGAAGTCCTGGTAATTCTAGCTGCACACCAAGAAAAGTTACAGGAATTAGGAGTAAAATCCCTTAATTTGTTCGGTTCAGTGGCACGGGATGAAGCTCGTCCAGATAGTGATGTAGACTTTTTAGTGGAGTTTCATCGACCGGGTGGATTGTTTCAACTTTTTCAAGTTCAGTATTATTTAGAAGATATTCTAGGGTGTTCTGTAGATTTGGGAACTCAGGATGCTTTGAGAGAACATTTACGTGAACCTGTACTCAAGGATGTTATTCGTGCCTTCTAGAGACTGGCGGCTTCGCATTCAAGATATTGTGGAATCTATTACTGAAATTGAACAATGTACAAGTAATGTCAGCTTTGAAGAATTTGAAAAAAATCAAACGCTTGTCAAAGCTGTTCTCTACGATTTCGTAGTGATTGGAGAAGCTATTAGGAGTGTACCTCATGAAATCCAGTTACGGTATCCTCTCATCCCTTGGCGTTTAATGGGAGGTATGCGAAATGTTGTCACGCACGAATATTTCCAAGTTAACTTGAGTAGGGTTTGGGCAACGATTCAAGAGGATCTACCTTCGTTAGTACCACACCTATTAGAAGTGCTGGAGAACGAAGGATTGGGAGAATAGGTGAAGTACTCCGGCTTGCTACGCTGAAGCCGGAGCTTCAAAAATAACAACCATCATCGTTTCGCGTCTCATTCGCCGTTGCTCTGTTGGGTGTACTTATCGCTAAGTACCCGGAACTAAATCCGGTCTGAGTCTTACACAGCGTTTCTGGTATTGCTACCTTTATCTCTTCATGGAGAGAACCCGCGCCGCCGTCCGCCCTCCGCAGACAGTTTTATTACTTTTTCGTACAGTAGGCTTGGTTTATTTTTTACAGCAGAACGTAATCATGCTAACCAGTGGTCTACTCTTTCCCCCTTTCTCTCGCTCTTAGTCTAGGCAAGCATATTACTGCTACTGTGGCCGTTTGTTATATGAGTCGAGTGGGTGGGTCAACAACCATTTATATAATCCCATAAATGTATCCATGCAAGTGATACATTATCAAAGAAAGATCCATAGCAAGTTAGGCTTTCCCAAAAGCGAAATGACAAACTAAAAGCTTATGCAAACAGTAAAGAAAAAACAGTTACACAGTTGGTTGAAGATTGGATCGACAGGTTGCCTAGCCCCAAGATTAACGACTCCTTATCCAACCCACTCCCTAATCAACCTGACGGTTGATATTGGTCGGAGTTGGAATCGTCGCCGTCCGCTCACAATCCCCACCCTACTAAGAGTTGTTCGCGTAGCGTCTCGCAGAGAGGGTGGGGACTTCCGCGACACGTTAAACAAGTCCCTAATCACCTATTTTTACTGCACTGTCAAAGTGAAATTATAAAGTCCACTTTTCTATGTAATAGGAGAAAGTCTGATGACTCATACACCATCAAAATTTCTCACTTTCGAGGATTTTCTGGCTCAATACCGCGACAATCCCCGCTACGAATTGTCTGACGGAGAACTAGTTGATATGGAACCCACAGGCCCCCACGAAACCGTTAGCGGCAAACTAGCGACCAAAATTGGTATTGCCATTACCAACGCACAACTCCCTTGGTTTATTCCTAGGACTTGCCTGATTCGCCCCTTTGCTGATGCTATGACTGCCCGTAGACCAGATATTATTGTCCTGGATGAAACTGTTATCCCCAGTGAACCCCTTTGGGAGCAAGAACCAGTAATTACCCTCGGTCGCTCGGTTAAACTAGTGGTCGAGGTTGTTAGCAGCAACTGGGAAACTGATTACGCCCGTAAAGTCGAAGAATATGCCCTCTTAGGCATCCCTGAATACTGGATTGCTGACTATCGAGGACTCGGTGGAGTTGCTTTTATTGGTAGACCCAAACAGCCCACTTTTACAGTTTGCCAGTTGAGTGGTGATGATTATAACCAGCAGCAGTACCGTCTGGGTGAAGCGATCGCTTCTAGTATCTTGCCAAGTATGCAACTGCGACTGGATGATATCCTACCTCTCTAAACACCTATTTTTCTTGCACTATCAGAGTGTAATCGTACTTAACTCCAGGTTTGAACGCACCCACCCAAATCTTATAAGACCCTCTTTTCCATTGCTCATCGTCGATACTAGCATCCTTACTCTTACCAGTATCATCACCACAACGAATAGTCTTATCGTCTGGCCCCTTAATTAATAAAGTAGTATCATTACCTCTACTGTTGACCAGCACTTTCAAACGGGAAAAATCTTTTTCTAGAACCATAATGTGATCTGGTTTAGGGTCAGCAAAACCAATACAGACATTTCTATCGCGATCGCGGTTACTGATTGCTGACAAAGAGAAAGAACCGCCCGTAAAGCCAGTAAATTTTGCCTTTGCTGTTTCAAACCCCGGTGATAGGTTGAATTTACCGAAATTTGGCGTTTCTGCAATGACAGGGGAAGCAATCATAGCAGCAGATAAAGCTACAAGCCACCCGCCACGAAAATTCAGCCAAGGGCGATAATTTTCCATATTAACCTGCTAAATATGCTTTTATAACAATAAAGATATATACATATTCTAGTTAAAAAATTTCGGTTAAATCACATAAAATTGTGACACATTTCTATGTGCCACAATTGTTATCTTTGAAAAAATTGTAAAGTTAAATGATGATGCAGAATTAATAGTTTCTGGACGGGAAGCTGGCAGTTATCTGCTTCATCTAAGATAGATTTACTAGGAACGAAGTTCCAGAAAAGCTGCACCTTTGAGTGTTCCTGTGTCAGTACCATAGCTACTGAAGGTGAGCGATCGCAGTTGGTCGAAAAATGCTTTATCAAGCACTTCTAAAAGCTTAAGAATAGGCAACTGCCGCTCTAACAAATCGTGACTTTTATTCCAGTCAAGATACACGTAACCTTGGTTTGGTTCAGGAATTACCGCAATACTGTTTTGGAAATTACGGTTTTTCATGAAAGAATTATCCTTATTAGTAAAAACTTCATTAATTGTTTCTAAGTCAGAAGTGAAGACTTCGTAATTACCCAAGGTTGTATGTATGCCTTTAACGTTCGCTTCCACGGTGAATGATGGACTGTCTTGAGCATCAGACTTTTTAGTATTAGCGATTAATTCTGTCCAAGCAACAACTTTTTGCTCATCCAAACTCAGAGAATTGGTGTTGAGTCCTTGAGAGGAGGCGATCGCATCTAACCGCACAATTCCTTCTGGAAGACTATCTTGTTTTTCCGCCACAAAAACCCAGCCAGGAGCAGTTTTTCCAGCACGCGGTATGAGTCCTAGCGCATATTCCCCTTGCACCCAGCTAAATACATCCTGTGTCAAGTTAATACCCCAAGCTTTTTGGATGGCTAGTAAAGGTTGCTCTAACCGGGAAATCACATCTGTTCCTGAACCAGAGATGGCTGTTTTAGCTTGCGTCCAGAGTTTGGCTAAATTGCTGTCATTCAAATTATCTAAATGAGAGCCAGAAATTACCAAGCCTGCCGATGAGGGAATATATTGCAACGCTCCCACAGGCTGAGACAATGGCGCAGATGGAGGCGTAACTTCCGACATAGTGAGAAAACTAGTCTCTGCTAACAGTCCTTTGGGGTTTAATGTCAGAGATGTAATTTGACTATCGTAAATTGGTTCTGGTAGTTCTAACCCTTGCCATTGCGCCAAGGTGGGAAGATTAAAGAAAGTCACCGCCACAGCACCTTTTGGTAGTTCTTCGATAGCTTTTTGGTATTGGGGAGAACTAGTCAAATTCAAATCAGGTGCTTGGACATTATTAATTGCATCCCGCAGCACTCTAGCATCGTTGGCAAACAAAACAAAGTTATCCACCACCGCACCAGCTAAGGGTTCTAGCTTTGGTTGTGCATCGTCATAAATGAGCTTTGCACCGTTATATTCCTCCGTTGTGAGGTTTGCTCCCGCTAACACCCGCTTGGAGAATAACAACTGTACAAAATCGCTACTTTTTGCTGGCTTCTCCGTAGCTAGAGCCATCAGATACCCTGGTTGCTTGCCATTTTCAAGATCGCGGTCAATATCTAGGGTGGTGACAGCCAGAGTAATTTCGTTTCCTAGCCAGGGTTGAATATCTTGGCGATAATCTAGACCACTCTCGGCCAATAAACTGGTTTTGAGTTTAGATATTTCTCCCGCACTTTCCAAAGACTGCAATCGGTCGGGATTTACCAGTAATGACACCGTAACAGGTGCAAGTTTAGACACGAATATAGCAGCACCAGATTGAGAAGTAGAAGCAATCAGGCTCACCGGACTTTTAGTAAAAAACCAGTAACCAGCTGCGATCGCCATAATCACCAGTGCGATCGCACCAGCTACGATAAAACTAGAGAATGAACGTTGTGTATTTACAGTAGACATATCTAGCACAAAGGTTTACATAATTGGGCAATTCAATCTCAAATCCCCAGTCCCCAATCCCCAATCCCCAGTCAGCACATTTTCTGTCAACATGAATAATATAGGATTGTTTACAAAAACGACATGACAGGGAATATTTCGGGTCAACCCATAACTCAAGTTAGTGTAGAAGAACTCGCACAACGTCTGGCTACTAATGATGCAAGTATTCAGTTGGTAGATGTACGTGAGCCACAAGAATTAGCACTTGCAAAAATTGACGGTTTTGTTAACTTACCACTGAGTGAATTTACTCAGTGGTCAGAACAAATTCACACAATATTGAATCCTGATGCTGAAACATTAGTGCTATGTCATCATGGCATCCGTTCAGCCCAAATGTGCCAGTGGTTAGTTGTTCAGGGTTTTACAAATGTGAAAAATATTTCAGGTGGGATTGATGCTTATTCGATCCTAGTTGACCGTTCTATTCCCCAGTATTGAGCAGGGTGGGGTGTAGGGGTGTACTTCGACTTCGCTCAGTAACCGGGGTGTAGGGGTATAGGGGTGTAGGGGTGTAGGGGTGTAGGGGTGTAGGGGTGTAGGGGTGTAGGGGTGTAGGGGTGTAGGGGTGTAGGGGTGTAGGGGTGTAGGGGTGTAGGGGTGTAGGGGTGTAGGGGTGTAGGGGTGTAGGGGTGTAGGGGTGTAGGGGTGTAGGGGTGTAGGGGTGTAGGGGTGTAGGGGTGTAGGGGTGTAGGGGTGTAGGGGTGTAGGGGTGTAGGGGAGACAAGGAAGCCGTCGATAATGACTAATGCCCAATACCCAATCCCCGAAAAAATACGTATCTAAGAATACAATTTACTTGATGAATCTATATAATAATACCGAAAAAGATAAATAATAGTTGTAATTCAAAGTTTTCGACATAAAAATGTGCTAGACCAATAGCAACTGAATACTTTCACGTTATCTACTAAAATAGAATTAAATATTTATTTCGCTAATTTCATTAGTCAATTTTAAATTTTTGGTATTCATATTCAAAAACTTTTTTAAAGCTTGAATAAAATTTGCTCTCCGTCAAACATACTCTTATGCAAGTCCAGTTGACAAATCGACAACAGCATATACTTTGGGCAACGGTGCGTCATTACATAGCTACAGCAGAACCTGTGGGTTCAAAAGCTTTGGTCGATGAGTATGACCTGGGGGTTAGTTCAGCCACCATTCGGAATGTGATGGGTGTCCTAGAAAAATCTGGGTTACTTTACCAACCACATACCTCGGCTGGGAGAGTACCTTCTGACTCAGGTTATCGCATCTATGTTGACCAACTAATTACACCCTCTCTGCGAGACACTACGCGAACGGATACTTTAGCCAAAGATGTAGAACAGGCTTTACAGCAGCGTCTCCAGTGGGAAGACTGGAGTATGGAAATACTCTTACAAGGAGCAGCGCAGATTTTAGCTAGCTTGAGTGGGTGTATTAGCTTGATTACCATGCCTCAAACCCACACAGTAGTTGTGCGACATCTGCAATTAATGCAGATAGAAGCAGGACGAATCATGCTGATTTTGGTAACTGATGGCTATGAAACCCATTCCAAGCTGATGGATTTACCCCCAACCAGAACAGAAACAAAACCCGACTCAGACGTAATTGATCGGGAGTTGCAGATTGTTTCTAACTTCTTAAATAGTCACCTGCGGGGGCAAAGTCTGCTAGAAATCAGCAACCTAGACTGGAGTAAGTTGGATCGGGAATTTCAACTTTATGGAGAGTTCTTAAAAGATTCCGTTGCTGAATTAGCGCGGCGGACTCTTGCACCAACTGCTACTCAAATTATGGTGCGGGGTGTAGCGGAAGTTTTGCGTCAGCCGGAATTTTCCGAACTCCAGCAAGTGCAAACAATTCTCCACCTGCTGGAAGAAGAACAAGAACAACTGTGGCGATTAATCTTTGAAGAAACAGAGGGAGAAGAAACCACCAAATCAAAGGTAACGGTGCGGATTGGCGCAGAAAACCCTCTAGAACCAATTCGGACTTGTACCTTAATTTCTTCCACTTATCGCCGGGGTGCAGTCCCGTTAGGGAGTGTAGGAGTTTTAGGCCCAACACGCCTAGATTACGAAAGTGCGATCGCAGTTGTCACGGCTGCTGCTGATTATCTCTCAGAAGCCTTCAGTTAATTACAACAAATCATGGTCAGAAAAATTGCTTTTGGGGTGCTGTGGCTAGGATTCATCGTCTATTTCGTATCTAAAAGGAAACCTAGAGCGATCGCATTTATGTGAGAGCCTAATATATGTATGCGATCGCTAAGTTTTACTTAATCAACATTTCTTGTCTTTGCTAAGAGGGTGTTTGAAAAGTCCCCTTTTATGTCATGCTGACGAAGGAAGCATCCCAGTATAACGGTGAAAACGCGGATTCTTTCCTTCGGAACGCTTCGCGTTAAGCGCAGCTATGCCGCAGGCTTTACCTTCCGCAAAGCTCCACTCAGAATGACAAAGGATACCTGACAAAACTTTTCAAACAGCCTCTAACCCCCATCTGCCAATCTAGCAGACAATTCATCTTCAATACCTTGATTCTCTTCAGCATGAAAAGACATCAAATAAGATAAAAGCTGATCATGCTGAGAAAGTTGTTGATATATTGCAATAGATAAACGTGTAAAATCTTCCTCATCTACACAGTGAATGATCTCCTCAACAATTTCTGGATTAAGATGATGGGAAAAATCATCAATAATTTGTTCCGCACAATCAATTATGTTAGAGATTTCACTGGGAATCCGATGGGAGTAAAAAACGGGTACATATTCATTTTCCCCTTGTTTGAGAACATCCCTAACCATTGGCTGATTGATGTAATTCAAAGTTTCTAGGGTATCAATATTGAGATTCAGCCTTCCAGGAGAAATAAGAGAAAATATGGCTGAATGTAGCTCATTATCTAGATAGATTTTTTTCACCCTATTGAGATATGTATGATGAAAAAAGACAATGGACAGAGACAAATCTTGGTCTATTTTTTTTAACATATGAGATAGGGACAAACCTGTACCTACCAAATCCACAATGGCGGAATTTTTCTTGTTTTTTACAAGATGTAGTAAATAATTTACATAATCTTCACTGCATTTGACACGGGCTAAACGACTGGTAAAGAAATATTCGCCATCAACAGCAAATTCGCTGTTTTTAGCAATCTGACAAAATATCTTATGTAAATGATAACAATCTCGACTGGAAAACAAATATTTTTCGATCTGATTTCGTTCAGCCATTCGTAACAAAAAGACTGAGAAGATAACTAAAATAACCAAGTTACCTTGAACGAAACAATGATAAAAATCCTGTTTTAAAGGCTCTTTAAAGTGATTTCCTAAACGAATTTTCCTGATAACTCTTGCTAGATTCTGCGCGCCAATTTCATGGAGCGCACTTTCTACAGGCGAGAGTTGAGACCCTTGGTACAAATTGGCTCTGATGCCGTATCTTTGGGCCATCTGTACATCTGAGTGGGGATTATCTCCCAGATGTTGGGCAATCCTCATCCCATTAGTAATTTCACGCCATGCTGTACCGTTATGTTTGCCTTTAGCTGTTACGTAAAGGTTTACTGGCTTTTCTAACCCAGCCTTTTGCAGCATTTTCCGCAGCACATCTTCGGGAAGATACATATCAGATACAAGCAGATCGCCATCTCTAACTTTATCCAAGTTTTCTTTAATCCCAATGACGTTTTGAAGTTCTGCGGCAATTTCTGCATCTTTTAAATATTCGATATCTTGCCTATTGAGATTTAGCTCTTGAGCCAATCTCAGATAGATATCATCCAAGTCATAATTTTCGACGTTTCTCAGAAAATAATGCTCTGCTTGCTTGCGGTAATGGGTAAAGTTCTCGAAGTTAGTTAAGCACTCAACTTGCAAGAATATTTCATCAGGATCGACACAAAAACGGGTGATTAGTGTATCAAAAATATCAAAAGACAAAAGACTTGTCTGTGCAGTTAGAGGGTTTTCTAGCCGTTCATGGGCGATCGCCAAGTCTGGTTGCAAAGCGATCGCCTGTTGATAGTAAACTTGAGCAGTCTGCCAATCCCCTGCCTGCTCATGAGCCACACCCAACTGACAATTTAATTGGGCATAGTGGAGTTGTTGGTTTTGTGAAAGTTTTCCTTGGGCGTGGAGTGCATTACCCCAGTTGACATCAGCTTCGGTGCAATCAGGGGCAATTTCCAATGCTGTTTGATAGCAAGCAACTGCTTCATCCAACTTGTTTTGTTGTTGCAGAGCATAGCCGAGGTTGTTGTAAATAGCTGCTTCCTGGGGACGAATCTCCACAGCCCTTTGGTAAGCTGACACTGCTGCTGCCCACTGACCTTGACCTTGATATAAATTGCCTAAACTAAACCAAGCTTTAAAGGATTCTGGCTCCACTTGCAGGACAGCTTGAAACAGCTTCTCGGCTTCAGTGTCGTTGCTTTTTTGTCGTGCTAGCACCCCCAAACTATACAATACTTCTACCTGGTCTGGCTGGACCGTGAGAATCTCGCGGTAAACTGCCTCGGCTTGGTCTAAGCGATGCGCTCGATGGTGTTGAACAGCTACTTGAAAGGCTTCTGCAAGGGTTGTCATCATCTTCTTCTAACTTGATTTTTTCTTACTAATTTAACAGTCTCTTAGGTAAATCAATAGCGATAACCCAACCTCTGGCAAAAGCAATATCGTTAAATTTTAAAAATTTAGTTTTGCCAATTACAATATCACCATCACCTGTAACTATCACATAGGCATTAGGGTCATCACCCACTGCCAAAGCAGAACCGCTCCCAATTGCAATGCCACCGCCATTACGAAGACTTCTGGAAATCACATTTGCACCTGCAAAAGTGTAAGTTGGTGAGCCGGAGGCTGATGCAGCTGATGTCACACTTACTCCTACAGAACCAAAAATCAAATCGTCTGTGGCAAGATTCTCTAAATATTGTAAGTCTGTAATTACCATAGTAATGACCTTTCCTGAGGTTAAAGGTTAACTGTATTTAGGCATTCTCAACCCATTGTGGTACTTGTTATATTGACACGCACCAGTTAATGAGTCTGAGAAATCGAAACCGAACTAGAACTAGAACCAGAATTTGATGATTTACTACAGCTAGATTTGATGTAACCGCTGCATCTGTTGCCAGATGCAACTATTACGGACACATCTTGATGTATTTCTGCGGTAGCATTACCAGTTGACTTGTCAAAAGCTTTAGCTTCGGCTATGATCTTCAAGTCTGGTAAGTCTATCTGTTGGCAAACAACTCGGTAGCGAGCCATGATTAATCCTGACTGGTAATGTTTATGTGTGTTTAGACATGCTAAACAAGTCAAAGAAGGGGTTAGGGAGAAAAAGCTTCTTTTAGTTTCTATCTGATACGCCAGAGAGAAGATAAAAGTTTCTCCGGAAAATTACTAACTTATTTTTGGGAATTTTTTGCTGTGGGCAATTGTTATTCAGTTGCCCACATTTATATTAACTCAATTTTGGACAAAATGGTTATTTTTCATGGGATTTCATTAAATTAAAATTCACAAATTATTGACAAATTATTGACAATGAAAACATCTCTGGATAATTCTTAAAATCTAAGATTGCCCAGATTTAATTGATGGGATTTTGATAATTGAAGTTGAATATTACTATTGGTAAGTCACTTGTACCTCCTCGATTTGCTCTTGATATAAATTGCCTAAACTAAACCAAGCTTTAAAGGATTCTGGCTCCACTTGCAGGACAGCTTGAAACAGCTTCTCGGCTTCAGCGTCGTTGCTTTTTTGCCGTGCTAGCACCCCCAACCCATACAATACTTCTACCTGGTCTGGCTGGGCTGTGAGAATCTCGCGGTAACCTGCCTCGACTTGGTCTAAGCGATGCGCTCGATGGTGTTGAACAGGTACTTGAAAGGCTTCTGCAAGGGTTGTCATCTCCTTCTCCTAACTTGATTTTTTCTCACTCATCAATCCAGTTCTGATAGGGTATTTTTACTTTTGAATTGGTTTTACCTCTGCTGCATAGAGCTTTTCGCTTCGATCTAAACTTTGCTTCACCTGCAAGACAATCTTTAAATGAGTTATTTGACTCTTCCAAGCTGAACGAGGTAGCAAAGGAAGATTTCCTGACTGATTTGACGATAAATCTTGTGTATTTGCCACGGTTAATTACCTCACTAACGCATCAGAATTTTCTAATTCTTCCTGCCAACTTTCAGACCACTGGATACTGTCAGCGCTAAAGTTTAGTGGATCATTTTCTGGCCAAGGTTGATCGATAGATTCCACAATTAGCTCAAATTCACCGTTATCAAAGGGCAAACCTTGGGCTTGCACTTTCGGAACTACTCGCTCTCTTAGCCCTTGTTGTGTATGGGCTAAAGCACGATAATGGCAATAAGGATTATTACCTCTCCTATCAAAGAAAACATGGGCAGTCCAACTGCAACCACCACGGCAAAGTTCCGCAAATTCGCAAGTTTGACAAAAACCCCAGAGGTGTTGCGTACCTTCTGGTGTACCGGCTCCCAAGTTTAAGCGCAACTCGGCGGAATTTTCAATGATGTCATGTAAGGAACGCTCTCGAATATTACCGCCTGTGTAGGCAGTGGTAGGTAATGAGGGACAACCTTTAATTGCACCATCGGCTTCTATTCCCAAGGTTGAAAGTCCAGCGTTGCAACCTTGCCAGAATGAGAATTCATGCTCGCTACCCCGTCCCCGCAACAGGCGTTCATAAGGACCGTAATAACCAATGTTATTTCCCGCTTGGAGTTGTACCCCTTCTTTATAGGCGCGACGAGCAACGCGAGCCAGCATGGGGTAAATATCTAGCAGCTCATAAGGCTGAAGGAGAATGTCTGTATTGTCAGCAGCATTCCCCATTGGTACAGTCAGTTGAATTTGCCAAGCACGCGCACCTGCATCACGAATGCACTCGTAAATACGGGGAAACTCTGGGGCTGATAGGCGGTTAATTTGAGTGTTGCAACCAAAGGCAATACCCACTTCTTTAAGATGGCTCATGGTTTTAAAAGCGTACTTCCATGAACCTTTTTTTCCCCGCAGACAGTCATGGGTTGCTTCCAAACCATCAATGGAAACGGAGACAGTGCGAATTCCCGCCGCTTTCATTTTCTGTGCAGTTTCTAGGGAAATCCCATAACCACCAGTGGTCATACCACAAAGCATTCCCTCATCGTTAATAGCTTTGGCAATTTCTAGCCAGTCTGGACGCAGAAACGCTTCACCACCAATCAAGGTGACTTCTTTAATTCCTACTTCTGCCATTTGCCTGACTAAATCCAAAGCTTCTTCAGTAGAAAGTTCTTTGGTACGCTCATGTCCGGCACGGGAACCACAATGACTACAGGCTAAATTACATTTTAAGGTAATTTCCCAAACTGCATAGCTTTTACGATGGTAAGTCATTTTTACGGTAATTAAATTGCGATTTGTATAGTTTTGTTCAAAACAAGCTAAGTAAGTTACATTTTTTATTCTGCAACAATCACTCCGTATAAGGGTTGAACAATAGGATCAATCGGATCAACTACAATGCCATACAGGGGTTGTGGTTGTGGCCATGGTTTTGGTCGTGGACGCGGCTTGGGATGTCCTATAGGAGGCCAGTAGATCACACCATAAAGTGATTGTGCGATTATTCGATCACGATTAATTCTAGCGGTTGTTAATCCCCCAAAAGCACCTAACAATTCTTCCTCCGTCAATTCTTCAAACTCACCTGATTCTTTCAATTCTAAGATTTTGATCACAGATGTTTCAAATTCTTGCTGAGAAAAGTTATAGCCATTTTCTGACATAACTTTTTTAATTTCCTCGATTTTATCACTCATTAATTGAGTGCGAAAACCTTCGTCTTTAACTAGCCTAAATAAAAAATCCTTGACTCTTTCTAAAATGTCGAGCGACATATTTTCTGCTCCTGAAGTGATGATGCTATTGCTAAGTTAACGAGGCTGAAAAATTGAAACAGAACTAGAACTAGAATTTGATAATTTGCTACAGCTAGATTTGGTGTAACCGCTACATCTGTTGCCAGATGCAACTATTGGATAATTCTTAAAATCTAAGATTGCCCAGATTTAATTGATGGGATTTTGATAATTGAAGTTGAATATTACTACTGGTAAATCACTTGTAACTCCTCGATTTGCTGATGATTTTTGTAGATTTCTGCTAGGCATTTGTGAGCGTCTGCGTGGGTGGAATGCAGTGCTAAAGTTTTTTGGAAATAAGCTGTGGCTGTTTGTAAATCTCCTGCTTTTTTGCGATTCAAACCCAATTTGTAGTTTAATTCTGCATAATGAATTTGCTTGTCTGGAGAAAGTTGATTTTGAGCATGGAGGGCATTACCTAAATTGACATCTGCTTCTACACAATTGGGTTGTAGTTGTAGAGCTTGGCGATAGGCTGCGATCGCTTCTTCCCATTTACCTTGTTGTTGTAGGTTGAATCCTAGGTTGTTGTAGAGTATGCCTGTATCTGGTCTCAGGGCGATCGCTCTTCGGTAAGCTGATTCTGCGGCTAATAGTTGTCCTTGCGCTTGTAGTAAATTGGCAAGGCTAAACCAAGCCTTAATTGAGTCTGGCTGTACTTGCACAGATATACTCAAAAATCGTTGTGCTTCTAGGAAGTTTCCTGTTTGCTGTGCTAATACTCCCAAACCATATAAAGCCTCTGGGTGGTTTGGTTGGAGTGCTAAAACTTGGTAATAGCCTTGTTGGGCTTGGGCTAGGCGTTGGGAACGATGATCTTCCATTGCTAATCGCAGCACATCACCTACCTGAGCCGCAGTGAACCTTCTGGGTTTATTGACTACCTGGAAGAAAAGATCCTCCAGCGCTCTCACTGGTGTAAGGTCGCCGTATAATTTATGTTTATTGGCGGCAATTAATCGGGAAAGGTATTGGCGATATTCTGGCTCTCTCCCCAGACGGATGGCAATTTGCACATATTCCTCTTTACTGGATGCGATCGCTTCTTCAATACCCATCATTTTCAAAATAGCCAAAGAATGTCGTCCCCGCATCAGTTCCCCTGACATGGTCACAACAGGAATGTTATGGATTATGGATTCTAGGGTAGAGTTGCATCCAGACCAACCCAAACTATCCAAAAACACATCTGCAATAGCGGCAGTTCCAGAAAAGACATTGCTATCCATCCGTGATAAGAAGATGCAATGGTCTTGGTAATTCAATCCTAAAACCTCAAAAGCACTACTGAGGCGTCGGCGAAATACTTCTGTGATATGTTTGCCTTGTGATGCTTCAATAAAGACAAACTTACTCTGGGGTAAACCTTGGGCTATACGAGGAAAAACATCATCATGTTGGGGTAAATATTTATATAAAGATTGGCAACACCAGAACATGATTTCATCATCAGCAATGCCAATATTTTGCCGACTAATTTTCTCAACTTGAATGGGTAGGGGTGTGTAATAAATGGATAAATTTGGCAGCCTTACTAACTTTTCTGTGTAGTGTGCTTGAGCATTTTCTGGTTCCATTAATTCACTGCTCAAGTAATAGTCAATTGTCGGTAAGCCACTGGTATCTGGGTGTCCCCAAGAAGTCATTTGGATGGGAGCGAGTCTCAAGCAACCAAGTTTGACTGTCATCGGATCCATGCCAAATTCTGGAAATATCAAAATATGTAATTTATCTTTTTGAATTAATTCACACCATGCTTCAAATGTCCGTGAACCTTGGATAAATTTATCAAACTCTTTGGCAGCCTGTGTGGTATTCACATCTAGTTTGACATCTGTATGGTAAGCAAATAACTCAAATTCACTCCTATCTAACTGTTCTACCCAACCCTTGATGGGAATTTTCCAATTAGAATGCTCATAAAAAAATCTGGAAACAAATCCAATGCGAATTTTTTCATCGGGTTGTAATTCCCCTACACTCAAGGGTTGACTCCACTGGGGATAGCAATGGGACATAATATGTACCAACATTTCCCCATATATTTTCTGTAATGGTCGGTCGTTGAGACATTGATAAGCAAGATAGAAAGGCTGTAATGAACCAACAGCTACCGATGCATTTTTTAATTCCTCGAGGCTAGCTTGCTGATAGTAGTTTGCTAGATTTTGCAGATGTTCTTGATAATTACTACGCCGCATTTCAACTTCGGCAGTATCCTGATAAATTATAGGCAACTGCCCCATACAAATGCCGAATTTAGCTATAACTGTGTCTGGTCGAATGTCTAGGGCTTTTTGATAGGACTCAATTGCTGCTGCTAATTCTAGTTTTTCAGATAGTGTATTGCCTAAATTGTAGTAGCTATCGACTGAATCTGGTCGAATTTCTATAGCTTTTTGGTAAGATTTTACAGCAGCTTCTAGGTTTCCCTGAGTTTGGAAGGCATTACCCAAGTTATTATGTGCCATACTAGCAACGAAGCGATTTGGTGCTAGGGCTAAAACTTGTTGATAAGCAGCAATTGCTTCATCTAATCGATCTTGTTCTTGATATATTTTTGCTAGGGAAACTTGAGCGTAGATATGATGTGGCTGGATTTGTAATGCTTGTTTGTAGAGAGATGCGGCGGCATATAATTTACCTAGTTTGGCTGTTTCAAAAGCCGCATTTACTAGAGATTGTACCTCCAATACCTCAGCATAATTTGTTAGGGATGGATGGTGTTGATTATCTCTAGATGCCGTAGAGCATATCTGCCACAGGAAGTCTTCTAGCGCTCTGATTGGTGTGAAATCATGATACAATTTATATTTATTATCAGCAATTTCTTGGGATATTTCTTGCCGATATCTCGCATCTCGTCCCAAATGTAGGGCAATTTCTACATAATCATCCTTTGTGGCAGCGATAGTTGCTTCTACACCCATTTTTTTCAACATCGCCAGAGTATGTCTACCCCGCATCAATTCACCAGGTAAGGTAATGATGGGTATATTGTGGGCGATCGCTTCTAATGTAGAATTACATCCAGACCAACCAATACTATCCAAAAACACATCTGCTATGGCAGCAACACCAGCAAATCTATGAGGATTCATCCGTGGTAAAAATATGCAATAGTCTTGGTAGTCCAGACCGTATGCGGCAAAAGCCTGACTTAAACGCTGCTGAAATTTCTCCGTTACATATTCACCCCGGTCATATTTAATAAAAACAAATTTACACGCCACTAAATCCTGAGCGATGCGGGCAAATACATCATCATGTTGAGGTAAATATTTGAATAGCACTTGGCTGCACCAGAACATGATTTCCCCATCGCCGATTCCCAGTTCTTGTTTAGTTACTGTTTCTGCTTCTATCTCCAAAGGTGTGTAGTAAATCGACAAATTAGGCAGCTTAACTAACTTTTCTGTGTAGTGGTCTTGAGCATTTTCTGGTTCCATCAATTCACTGCTCAAGTAATAATCAATTGTTGGTAGACCACTGGTATCAGGATGTCCCCAAGAGGCGATTTGAATTGGTGCTAATCTTAAGCAACCCAGCTTTACTGTCATAGAGTCCATGCCGAATTCCGGAAAAATCAGCACATCTAATTTGTCTTGTTGAATTAGTTCACACCATTGTTCTAATGACAGTGCTTCTTGGGTAAATTGATCAAATACTGCTGCTGCTCTTAAAGTCTCTTGGTCTCGTTTAGCATCGGTATGATAGCCAAATAATTCAAATTTACTCCTATCGAGGTTTTCTATCCAACCTTTAATAGGAATTTTCCAATTGGAATGGTTATAAAAGAATCGAGAAACAAACCCAATCCGAATCTTGCCATCTGAGGGTAAATCTGGCAAGTCTAGAGGACGGCTCCATTGGGGATACCGACTCGCCATAATTTTTACGATTAATTCCCCGTAAATTTTTTGTAAATCCCGGTCATTTAAGCATTGATAAGCGAGATAAAAAGGTTGTAGAGAACCCACCGCAGCTGCATTTTTTGCCAGTTCTAAAGAGTCGGCTAATTTATAACTTGCAACTAAATCTTGGAGATGTTTTTGATAATGATGGCGTTGAATATTGATTTCTGCCACACTGGAATATATGATGGGTAGCTGACCAATAACAGTGCCAAACTTAGCAGGAGCAAAATGAGGATTGATCTGTAAGGCTTGCTGGTACGATCCTAGAGATGCTTCTAGATTGCCTTGTTCATAATAGGCATTTGCCAAGTTATAATGAGCTTCGGGATAATTTGGTTGTAACTTGATAGCTTGTTGATAAGCACTGACTGCTGCTGTTAACTTACCCTGTAACTTGAATACACCGCCCAAGTTATGATAAGACGGAAAATAGTTAGGTCTAATGTTTACAGCTTGTTGATAGCATTCCACTGCTATATCTAACTTTCCTTGTTGTTGGAAAATATTCCCTAAATTATGATAGGCTTGGAAATAGTTGGGTTGTATTTTTAAAACTTGTTGATAGCATTCCACTGCTATATCTAACTGACCCTGTTGTTGGAAAATATTACCTAAATTATGATAGGCTTGAAATAAGTTAGGCTTGAGTTTTAAAGCCTGCTGGTAAGATTCTACAGCCCTATCTAATTTTCCCTGTTGCTGGAACACATTCCCCAGATTATAATACATCTCCCCATAATCAGGTTTTAGTTCCAAAGCTTGTTGATACAACTGAATGGCTACATCTAACTTGCTTTGTTTTTCATAAACGTTTGCTAAATTGCCGATGACTATAGGGTAATATTGACTTTTAAAATCAGCTTCAGTATCTGCAACTTCTATTTGTAATACTTGTTTATATATGATTTCAGCTGCCTCTAACTCACCTGCTTGGTGTTTTTCCACAGCTGTCGTTATTAGAGATTTAATGGTAGATTCAAAGTTGCTTTCGTTATTCATGGTTCATATATGTTACATAAAAAAAGCAAAAAACAATTTTTATTAATTAATTTAGATATATTAAATTTTCTCTCCTTATAGGAGAGAAGTCGAAAAAAAATATCTGACATTCTGAATTGCAAAGCATAAACTCTATGTTATGTAATGCACATTAGTCAAAAAGTCAAAATGTTATGGTATTAGAGGTAAGCACTTTATGCAAATAGAGGGGTAATATCCACTCCTGCTACAATTGCGATTAGATCATTATTAGCGAAAATTAGTGTGTCGTCACTGTCACTCACAAGACCACCCAGTGTGAATGCGCTATAACTTGCACTTGCCCCCCCCAAATCGAGTGCATCAATTCCTAACTCAAAGCCAAGAATTAAAGCATAATCTACGCTACCAGTTAAACCAAACAAACCTAAGAATTCATCCAACTCGCCCTCACCAGAGGAGGTGTAAAAAGGGCCATTCGCATCACCCAGCACATATACGTCACGCTGTCCATCAAAACCATCAGTTTCTAGAGGTCCTCCCATGAGGACATCTATTTGAGGATTTGCTCCTAGTTGCTCACCACCACCGGCACCAATCAGGATATCGTTACCAAATCCGCCAATCAGAATATCGCTACCTGGTCCACCCACAAGATTGTCGTTACCGTCCCCACCATCAAGGTAGTCGTCACCAAGACCTCCTACAAGTAAGTCGTTACCAGCCTCTCCAAAGAGTTCATCATCTCCCAGACCTCCGAATAATCTATCATCACCGTTGCCACCGAATATCAAGTCATTACCAAAGCCACCATCAATCAAGTCCCTACCATCTCCCCCTAAAAGGGTGTCATTACCAAACCCACCAAATATCCGGTCATCGCCACCTCTACCATCAATAAAACTATCTTGAAATCTTGGTGCTGTCAGAAAGTCTCTGCCATTAGTTCCCTCTTGGTTAGGACTACCAATAGATGCTATCCTGGTTCTGATTTCTTCTGTTCTTTGTAAGACTCTTTGTAAGAAGTCATTGGTGTCTGTCATCTGATTGTTCTCCTGATATAAATATAGGATTTAATAGTTGCATTTCAATTGGGTTGAAAAATATTATTTCTGTACATCACTTGACTGGAAATTGCTATAACCCAACCCATTTATTTGATAACCAATCTAGTTAGAGTATCCAGACAATATATTGTTTGCTTAAAAAGTTAATAATATCAGTGGGTGATGTTTCGTTTCTCAACCCAAAATTACACTTGGGAATTTTTAGATTTTTTAGCACATAAACCTCTGCCCTATTAAAGCTGAAAGCTTGATGACAAGCTTTCAGCTTCACTAGTTTTTACATGGTACTAAATACACTTGCAAAGCTTGTTTTATCCGCACAAGGTTACAAGTAATTTAGTTTAATTATCTTGTAAAAGAACTAGCGTTAATGAAGGATTCAGAAGAGTTTTCTTCTGTTTGAGTGCCGAAGATAATGCTGGTGAAAGTATTGTTACCTTGAGCATCAGCACTACCTAGTACTTCAGCACCGTTACCAATCAAACCACTCACGTTTAGGGTAACCTGTTTGTTGAATACTTCTCTTATGTTAACGTTAGCGATAACTGTTTTGTTCAATACAAATCTGCTGTTGATGTTGATGCCTCTGCCACCAAAGATTTCTTCGTTAGCAGCTTCTAAGTAGTTTATATCAGAGATAATCATTGTTTTACTTCCTGAAAATTAACTAATCTGTTTGGGAATTTGTTTGTGAGTAATTGCTTTATTGCTCACATTTATAATGTAGTCTTTTTTTGATCAAAAGTCAACAACTTTTTGCGTTTTTTTTGGGAAATTTATTTTTAATAAACAGTTATTTATCAAAACAGCAAAATTTCCTGGTGGTAAAATTATTGCCAGGAAATCAATCAAAACTTTAAGAATACTTGTTAAAAAAAAAGCAAATATTTTACTTATTTTTAGGCACAAAAATCTAATAAGTCCAATCAAAAATGAGTTTCTTTTACCATTAAACATTGGGCTTAATATTGGGCTTAATTAAGTTGGCGATAATCAACCTAGCTATTTTGTGAAATGTAAATGAAACCAAAATTGAAAATACCTAGTACTTCAGAACTGTTACCACTCAAACTACTCAAGTTTAGGCTGGTCTGGTTGTTGAATATTTCTGTGATGTTAACGTTAGTCGTAAATGCTTTGTTTAATACAAATCTGCTGTTGATGTTGATGCCTCTGCCACCAAAGATTTCTTCGTTAGCAGCTTCTAAGTAGTTTATATCAGAGATAATCATTGTTTTGCTTCCTGAAAATTAACTAATTTGTTTGGGAATTTGTTTGTGACCAATTGCTTGCTGTATTTCACAGGTTAAATTAAGCAGGTTAAATTAAGCATGATTTAGGAGTCGCTCATATGTTTTTTGTACATTTGAATCATCAAAATCAAAGTGTGTAGTAATGTTTAAATACTGAATTTCTTGCTCTAGCCAGTCATTAAACAATTCTGCAATAATCTTTCGCTGCAAGTTATCATCTAATTGTGGTTGAATGACTTCTTCCACAAGAATTATGTGTGTACCCTGAGATGTTGTTATTGGTTTGAGTACCACCGGCGGTGAAGCTGCGAAGACAGCAGATGCAATTTCTGGGCGTAAATCTTTGCGATGTTTTAGTCCCTGATAGCCATAGGCTCGACGTTTTTCTGGTTCTGGGATATATAAACGAGCAATTTCTGGAAAACTGATTTCGCCTTCTTCTAGAGCATAAAAAAGCTCTAAGGCTAAATCTCTATCTTCCAAAATGACTTGATAGATAGCCGCAGCAGCATAGTCAAGTTGACGTTCGTAAAAAAATTTTTCGACTTGCTGTGAGAACAAATGTTGAGCCAGTTTTTTTTCGAGGACATCTTGACGTATTAGCTTTTCAAACCCGTTGACAGAAATTTGGTGCTTTTCTAACCATTCCCATGTGTCTTTAGCTTTGACGAGTTTTTTAGCTAGGCGCAGATCATCCCCTGCTTGTTGTAACTCTTCGGGAGTAGCTGCAATTCCCATTTCCTGGGCTTTTTGAGCAACAATATGTTGCGATGCTATTTTTTTGATGACGTCAGGCATCTGACATGAAAGTTTAAGACTATGGATAATCTCTGAGGCTAGTATGGTCAGATTTTCGGTCATGATGCAGTTTCTCCATAGGACTTTTTGAACCCAGAAACTGGGTTAGATAGAGCCTCAACACTTGACTCCTACTATTAGAACCCGGACGCTAAAGAGTTGTCTAGGTCACTTTGGTGGTAACAATGGTTCTACTTGGGTTGGGGTAAATCAAAGTTCACTAGAGGGTTGTTATTTATTATTTGTTATTTGTTATTGCTGAGAGTTCCACGAAAAACTTAATACCAACTTTCCAAAATCAGGCAACAGATTCAGACCCTGAAAACCATATTTTGCTGGGCTTTCGTAATTACGAATTACGAATTACGAATTGGCATAACTTATGCAGAGACAGATATAGTTGATAATTCTTTAGATAATTCTTTATCAATTTTTTCTGCTAATTTGTAAGCCATCATTGGGGGGTTGCGATAGTTGGTGGCAGTTTTTCTAAAGCCCCAGCGCCTAGCTTCAACTTCTGAAACGCCAAACTCTGTAGCTAGTTCGAGGTAACTCCAGCCATATTTTCTCATGAGGTCAATGGGATGCATACCTGTGCTCCTAGTGTAGTAGTAGTTGATTGTGATTAATTATGGTAAATGCTAGGTATCGTGATCCCCGATTTATTCAAGCAGTGAAGGATCTGATTTAGATGCAAGAACTACGTTTCTAAACCTCCTTTTTGCAGTTTTTTGAATGGATCTAAGACAAAGTCAATGATGCGTCGCTGGCGAATGACGACTTCAGCATTTGCAGTTTGTCCTGCGGTGAGGGGAATACGTTTGTTACCACTTTGAACATATTGTTGGTCTAGGGTGATTTCTAGGTCATAGATGCCGATGCTACCTTCGGCGGAGGTGTTAATTTTGGAGTCTGGAGAGATCCAGGTAACTTTTCCTGGAACAATGCCATATTCCTGGAAGGGGTAGGCATCAAATTTGATTTTGACTGGCATTCCGAGTTTCACAAAACCGCTATCCTGGCTAGGTATTTGGGCTTTGAGGACGAAGTCGGTGTTTTTGGGGGCGATTTGGGCGATTCTTTGTCCTGATTGGACTACTACGCCTGGTTTGGTGACTGGTAGTTCAAAGATGACACCATCAATGGGCGATCGCACTATGCGTTGTTGTAGTTGCAGTTTGATAGCTGTCATCTGGCTTTGAGTCTGAGCAATTTCCGATCGCACTGCGGCTATTTGTGTTTGTAAATCTTTGAGTTGTTCTTGACTTCTCAGAACAGCGAGTTTCCCCGACTGGGCTACACTTTCGGCGCTGCTTTGGGCTTCTTGCAGTCGGAGTTTTGCTTGTTTGATATCAGACTCTAACTGACTAATAGTTGCTTGATAACGACTCTGTTCTTCGGTCAACCGATATTTGGCTTGGGTGATGTCTGATTTACTTCTTTGATAAAGTCGCTTACTTTCTTGTTCTTGTTTTTTGAGTTCGTCAACTTGGGTGGCTGAAACCGCACCATCTTTAACCAGTTGGCTAAAGCGTCGGACTTGTTTGGTATCGATACTCAACCTAGCACTGGCTGCTTTTTGCTCATTGATAGCCGTGTTAATTTGTTGCTGTACTTGAGAAAGTAATGCTTGTCTTTCTAACTTTTGGAGGTTGTATGTACTTTGTTTGGCATCAAGATTTTGCTGGGCTTGGTTAACTTGAGCGAGTTTTTCGGATGCTTGGGACTGATTTTGTTGTTCCAGTACACCTATTGACAGCAGTAATTGGTTTTTGAGTAGTTCTAATTGCGATCGCCGAGTTTGTAGCCCTTCTAATTTGCTTTTTGTTTGTTGCACTTCTGTTTCCAAGATATCGGAATTTAATTCCAATAAAACCTGTCCGGCTCTAACTGTATCTCCTTCTTTGACGTTGACTCCTTTGACACTGCCACCTGCTAGAGAGTCTAATTTTTGGGTTGCACCCTTGGGTTCTACACGTCCTCTGGCTGCACCAGTTTCATCTACTTTGGAGAGTGTCGCCCAAGGGATGCCGAGAACTGCGAAGCCAATCAGTGTATACAACACCCCATGTGTCCATCGTTTAGGTAAGGCATCTAATAATTCTTCCGTGCCATAGAATAAATCGCGCTCTGACTCTTGGTTGTTGGTTAATAATTCTGATTGCTGTTCAACTGCTGGGGATTCTTCTCGATATCTATAGTTAGAATGCTCGTCTTGTTTTGCTTCCGAAAGCGGGGATGAAGTATTGGGAGAGATATATGGCATAAGTAGGTTGGTATAAATACAGTTAACTGGAGAGGGTCTTTCTTTGTTCTTTGTTCTTTGTCATTGGTAAGGGTTTCAGTTGTATTGAAATTTCGTAGCGTAGTTCTGTTTATTGAGCGAGCGTAAAACCCCATCCCCTTGTGGGTGGGGCAGTTGACTCCTGCTAACTTACTTAGTTTTTCTCAGGAGTATAAGACGTAGCAGTGCTACGTCTTTGCCAATGTTCTATTCGCCAGATTTATCCCACTTGAGCTAGTTGTTGTTGATTGAGATAGTAATAATGTCCTTGTTTGGCGATGAGTTCATCGTGAGTGCCGCTTTCCACCAGTACTCCTTGGTCGAGAACCAGGATTAAGTCCGCATTGCGTACCGTGGAAAGACGATGGGCAATGATCATACTGGTGCGCCCTTTAAGAATTGTTTTGAGGTTGTTTTGAATAATGCGTTCTGATTCGGAATCTAAGTGACTTGTAGCTTCATCAAACAGTAATAACCGGGGATTTCCCAGTAGGGCACGGGCAATAGCGAGGCGTTGGCGTTGTCCACCAGAGAGCATGCCCCCGCCTTCACCAATTTGGGTTTCGTAGCCTAGTGGTAATTTTTGAATAAATTCGTCGGCTCCAGCTAGTTGTGCAGCCTGGATCATCTCATCTAATGTAGATTCTGGGTGGGCGATAGAGATGTTTTCGCGGATAGTCCCACCGAATAGGAATGTATCCTGATCTACAACGCCGACTTGAGAACGGAGCGATCGCAGAGATAGCCCACATATATCATGTCCGTCAATTAAGACTTTGCCATCTGTCGTTGGGTATAAACCTAAAATTAATTTACTCAGAGTGGTTTTCCCAGAACCGCTACGTCCTACTAGAGCCACCATTTGCTCTGGTTTAATTTCAAAGTTGAGGTTTTCCAGGACATTAGTCTTACTTTCTGGGTGATAGCGGAAGGTGACATTCTCGAAGCGGATATGTCCGCGCAATCTTCCTAAAGTCTTGCGGGGTTTAGTTTGTAAGTCTTCTTCTGGTTCTGCTTCCAAGACGTCGTTGAGACGTTCGACGGAGATGACGATTTCTTGGAATTCGTTCCAAAGTTGGGAGAATCTGAGGAAGGGACTCAAGACATTACCCACCAGCATATTAAAAGCTACTAGTTGCCCTACGGTGAGTTCGCCTTGAATGACTTGCCAAGCACCAAACCACATCAATGCTGTAGTAGTAAAGGTATTGATGGAGCTACTAATTACGGAAAGGCGAATACCGATTACTTGGGCGTTAAAAGATTTTCTCACTAAATCATTGAGTAGTTCCTCCCATCGCCAACGGACAGTCTGTTCAATTGATAAGGAACGGACTGTGCGAATGCCACTGAGAGATTCAATAATGTAACTGTTTTCTTTAGCTCCGGCATTAAAAACTTCTCTAGATATGCGGCGCAAAATACTTGTACTAGCCAGTGCCAAAATGAAAAATGGTGGCACAGTCAGCAGGACAAATAATGCCATTTGCCAGCTATAGGAAAACATCAAACTTAGATAGACGACTAGTGTCAGCATGTCTAAGATGATGGACAGGGCTTGACCAGTCAAGAAGCTCTGAATTTTCTGGTTTTCTTGGATGCGGGAAATGATGTCTCCGACGTAGCGGGATTCAAAATAGGCTAAAGGTAAGCGGAAGGTATGTTTGATAAAACCTACCAACAGAGAGATGCTAATCCGGTTGGCGGTATGAGTGAGTAGGTAGCTTCGCACTGCGTTCATGGCAATGCTAAACAAACCAAAAACGATCATCCCCAAACCAACGGCGTTGAGGGTAGTCAAACTACGTTGTACCAGGACTCGGTCTAGCAATAACTGGGTGAATATTGGCGTCACTAGCCCAAATAATTGCATGAGTACGGAAGCGATAAAGACTTCCAGTAGTACTTTGTAGTGGGGTTTGACTAATTCAAAAAACTTCCACAGGCCTATTTCCTGTTTTTCGGCACTTTTGAGTAAGGATGTAGGATGTAAAAGTAGGGCGTAGCCAGTCCAACCCTCTGCAAATTCCTTGCGGCTGAGGGTACGTTGACCAATAGCAGGATCGCCGACAATCACTTTGGTGTTGGTGATTTCATAGACAACGATGAAGTGATTACCTTCCCAGTGAGCGATCGCCGGTAGGGATTGTTCGGCGAATTTATCTAGGGTGGCTTTCACGGGACGAGAGGCGAAACCCAGGCTTTCGGCGGCGGCGGCGATCGCACTTAAGGAAGCACCACTACGCCCGACGTTAGTCATCTCCCGTAGGCGGTTGACGCTGAACTGCTTACCCCAATAGCGACCAATCATCACCAAAGAAGCACAACCACAGTCCGAGGCACTTTGTTGGGCGTAGTAGGGATAACGCTTGGTGAGGCGTCCCCACCAGTGTCCTACTTGGACTTTCGGGCTGGGAAAGTAAGGATGCGGTTTTTTTTGTTGTTGTTTTGTCTCTTGGGTTTTTTGGGGAAAAGCAATGATCTTACCTTGGGATTCCAGACGTTCTGTTGTCGGTCGGCTTTTGCGGCGTTGACGATTAACCGTAGTTTCTGGACGGCCTTGGGGATCAAGGAATAATGCTAATTGGGGACAGTGTTCTAGAGCTAGTTGCCAATGAGATTGTTTAAGGACGTAGGCAGTTGCTGGCTGTTGTACTTGCCATTTGCCCTGTTGGGGTTGTACAGAGATGTTACCTGGCGTTAGAGAGCTACCATCTGAATGCTGCAATGTGCCTCTTTGTAGCAACCATAACTTAGTTTCTTGGGAAATACGTGTATCTACTAAATCATCTACCAATTCATGACGCTCAAACAAAGAGAGGGCTTGTAAAAAACCTTCCACATGGGAGACGTGGGGTGGAAATTGGGAATTTTGGCGACATAACAACAGCAAATCCCAAAGTTCCGCGCGGTTAAATAGATGTTGTTGGATGTTGGGATATTTATCTATCAACCCTTGCAACACCTCTTGCGGCAAATAGGCAAGTTTCAAGTTGGCTGAAGCTCTAGCAACGTAAGGAATAAAATTTGCTTGCGGGAATAGAGTCAATTCGCCGAAGGAAGACGAGGCAGACAAGGTGGTAATGAGATTATCAGAGATATCTGAGACTCTAACTTTACCCGTAAGAATAATGTATATACCAGGGTTAGCTTGTGTTGATTCCCAAAACTGCTTGGTGATTGGCGGCTCAACAATTGCCATTGCTGTTAAACAGCTTTGCAGTTCCGGTTCTGAGAGTGTCTCTCCCAAGGTATAAATGAGCTTTTCACCCGTATTTGGTGGGTAAAAGACTGTTGTCATTGGGTAGCCTCCAAAATAAAACTAGTTATCGGTTGGAATTCAAATAAAGGCATCCAGTCCGATTTCGGAAAAAATGATCTAAATTTTGCAACTCAAGTTCACAAATATACTGCGGCAGAAGGAAAATCTGGATTTGTTCCGGCAATAGCCTGATGGGCGATCCAACGCTCCAATGCTTGGATGGAGCGCTGTAAAATTATGAGCAAACGCCGAGTCATCAGGCTAATGATTAAGAGGCTACACAAAAAATACGTTGGGACAATTTGAATAGTCCCTGAATTTTGTTATGTAATATCAATTACGGTGAGGCACATTCCAGGATTTATAGAATTTATTTCTATAGAACCCACTCAACACAGAACATCTGAGAAAACTAACACTTAAGAAAATTTAGTCATCTAGTTTAGTTCCTGATAGCTGGCGTGGCACAGCCTTATTTATTGCTGTATTCAGGGAACATAAACGGACAATATTGAAGAATAAACAAATGTATACTTATTCTTACTAGCGCAAACCAGCCCAAAGCTGAGGTTGCACCAATAAAAATCAAATAAAAGGCTTGCTTGCAGAACAGCTAATTACTTTAGCAACACTCTCAACAATTCTAGGATGGACGGTATTTGATCGTCGTAATTTCCTAGTCAACAATGTAGATTTTTATTAAAATCTGTAAATTGACATACCAATTTGAAAAAGAATGCGGTAGGTAAATGGAAAATATCCTTCCTCAACTCTTCTCTGTGATACCTCCTTGGTAAGAATAGAATATTTATTGCAAACGTTTTTTAAATCGGTATTATTACTGTTTCATCTAGCCATTAACCTTGTATCAACTTTTAACTCCATTTGTCAAGCTAATTTGATATGTTTTTTTGCTAAAAATCTTTTTATATACATAATATATGCAATAAATTTGTGATTTTAGTGTTGCTTTTAAAACCCAGTATTTCACAGAGTATAATTGATGTTTACTTAAGAAAGACAAGATATACAAGGGATTAGAGCATATTTAACCAATAATTAAGGATGCTTTAAACTGTCTTAAGTGTCAAAAATAAACGCTTCTATTTAGTAAGGTTTATTTTTTTAAAGTCTGATTAAGCAACAGAAAAATTTACCTTTTCTTTAAAATTATCTTGTATTGATCACATTATCTTTACTATTGGATTAGACTTCAATAGGACTTACGCAACTGGCATATTTTTTATGTAGGATATGTGACGCTGCAAAAGTATTTGAACGTAGTAATAAGACTTGTAGCGTCACGCACCAACCATCGATTGTGACACTTGCGTAAGTCCTGTTCAAAATTGATTAACTTACCGTTGAAGTGTTGGTAGATGCGCTCAGGATGCAGCATCCAGTTTGGTAATGTCCTTTCCTCGTCTTCTAAGTTATTGCCATTTTCATCAACAAGCCCACAACGGACAACTACCCTAGATAGTAGCGTCTCAAGTACTGCAACCAGGATGATATCGCATTGTCAGCGATGACACCAGACTGCTGCAACTAATCACCTGTAATGCTGATGCGGCTGCAACTCTGGATGAAATTCTCCAGCCAATTGCTAATTTATTTGCTACCGATTTAGAAGCAGGAGTAGAGGGATTGAAAGAAAATTTTCGCCAAGTTTGGTTGTCTCGCGCTGCTAGCGTTAATAAGGACTTGGTGTAAGGAAAATGTCTAAATAGCATAGCTAAGTACATAGACAGAATTAATTACCCAATTTTTTCTGTCACCTGTCACCTGTCACCTATCTCTACCAATGAATCGAATTTTGTCCAACTACTTATCTTGATTCACACTCGCGCTTCGTCACATAATGGCGATAGCGAAACATCGCTTCTAATTGCGCTTGTACTAACCAACCGCTAACAAATTCTACTGTATCGCCTCCAGGCATAATGTAGGAAATATCATCAGTCAGCTTGGTTTTGTCCCCTTCTGCTGCGAATTGATGGCGATGTATCCAAGACTCAAAAGGCCCCGATATTTGTACATCAGTAAATAGATGGTATTGTTCGCATTCAGTGTGACGCGCTAACCAAGTTAAGGGTAAAAGTCCGAGAAACAGCTTAAACTCTGTAATTGCGCCCACTTCTAGTCCCCCCTCGCGGCGAATTACTCGTACAGGTTGCCAAGGTGGGGTCAGTAGTTGTAGGATATCTGCTCGTTCGTGGAATTTCCAAACTACTTCCACTGGCGCGTTAATGACTGATGAATGTTGAAAGTGCAGCATGGAAAGAAAAAACTAAAATCTAGCCTTCGTACTCGGTATCAATTTCAATGTCTAGAGTATCTTCATCCACTCGAATATATAAGATATTGGGACGACAGCAAACTTGACAATCTTCAATATAAGATTGCTGTCCCCCAGCACTCAAGTCAATAAAGGTTAAGTTTGGTTCACCGCAGTAAGCACAATAAAATTCAGCTGTGTTTTGCATTCACTTATTAACTAATTAGGAGACAAAAGTTCACTATCTTTTACTCAGCACCAGCTAAACGCCGCGCTACCGCTAACAGAACTCAGCACTCAGAACTCAGAACTCAGAACTCAGCACTCAGAACTCAGCACTCACGGAAATGACTGGTAGCTTCAGCCAAATGCTTTAGTAGTGTAGACTGTGGCAGTGGCCCTTGCAAGTGACTCCAGGGCAATATCTGCTCATGTGACCAATTACTGTGGACGTAGAAATCTAAATCGGGAATTTGTCCTTTGAGTTGTTTAAAAGCGCGTTTGTAACTACCGAGGGAGTCGCCAAAGTTGCGGGTAAGTTCAAGAAGTTGGGAAATTCTGCGATCGCCTCTCGATATCAAAGCTTGTATAATTGACCAATTATAACTTTCCGGGCGAAACTCTATCCCTTGGGGTTTAAGTTGTTTTTGCAACGACTGCAACCGCTTTTCAGCTTGACGATTCACCCCAAACCATTGAAATGGTGTATGGGATTTGGGTACAAAGGTGCTGCACCCAAAGGTAAGGCGTAGTCCCGGCGCGGCTTTTTTAATACTCCGCATCATCGCTACCGTTGCGTCTAAATCCTCTGGTTCTTCCCCTGGAATACCTACCATTCCATAGAGTTTTAAGCTTTTCAAGCCACCAGCTTTAGCATTGATAGCTGCTTGAATAATTTCGTCGTTATGCAGCTTTTTGTTGATGATTTGGCGTACTTTTGCCGAACCACTCTCTACAGCTATGGTAAGCGATCGCGTGTCTCGTTTCGCCAAAGTTTTGGCTAACTGTTCCGTCACCGTATTAGTCCGCACTGAAGCAATACTCAACCTTACATCATCATATTTTGGCTGACTAATATAATCCAATAAAGTCTCAAATTCTGGATGTTGCGTTACAGAAGCACCCAATAAACCCAACCGATTTGTAACTTGTAAACCTTTCTCAATGGCGGGAATTAACGAACCTTCCAAACTCGCTGTTCTAAAAGGTAAAGTCAGATAACTAGCTAAACAAAAGCGGCACATTTCTGGACAACTCCGCACCACTTCCACCATATAAATATTTTCCCAAGCCGCCTTTTCAGTCACCACAGTTGAGGCTGAGAGGGTGTTTCCCCGATAAGTTTGCTTCTGTACCACTGCGGGAATATCTGAAGAAATTGGTTTAATAGAACTAATTCCCTTATCTACGGCGTGATACTCTACTACATACAAACTAGGAACATAAATACCTGGTATTTGTGCAAGTGCTTGCAGTTGAGATTTTCTAGAAGCATTTCTTACTTCTTTATAAGCTTCAATTAAATTACCTAGTAAATCTTCCCCATCCCCCAACAAAATGACATCAAAAAAATCAGCAAAAGGTTCAGGGTTAGCAGTGAGAACCGTCCCGCCACCAAAAACAATGGGGTGAGAATCATCACGGTTAATTGTTCTAATGGGAATTTCTAGAGATTCCAACAGATTTAAAATATTCACATAATCCAATTCCCAAGAAATCGAGAAGCCTAGAATTTCTGGCTGTCTTGGAAGTGGTTCGGAAGTATCAGTAAATAAACGACTCACCTGCACATCACTACGCATCGCCAAGGTCGCCCACACTACCTGATAGCCCAAGCTAGTAATACCCACTGTATACTTATTGGGAAAAGCGAATATCAATGGTATGGCGTTGATTTCTGGCGTAGTAGGGGTAAATAACAGGCGTTCAGCAGTAAATAAAGAAGATGTCACAGGTTTTTAATAAAGGCATATCTATCTATATTTAATTTTAAGCCATAGAATTACAAAGTTTAAAGCCAAAGTTGTACTGTTCGCCAGAATAATCGGCCAAGCTTGGAGATAAATTCCATATATTAACCACAAAAAAAGACCACTCATGAACGTAATCAGCATCACATAAGAAACATCTTTAGCTGATTTTGTGCGCCATGTTTGAAACACTTGTGGTAAGAAAGCAATTGTGGTTAATATAGCGGCAGATAATCCTAAAATTGTAATAAAATTCATATAATATTAGCGATAAATTGCCCACAAATAATAAAGAAGATACTCAAAAGTACCTTCTTGCTCAATTTTCATTCAACAACTATAATATAGTCCAGTTTAAGGGCTGAACGGATAAGGCGATCGCCTCAACTACAGCACCTTACACTTACCATGATGATGCAAGCTAATTTTATTGCAAAAACAAACAGCGCACAATCCTATTCTCAATAAATTACTGGCGAAATCTAGCAATTAATTCTTCACGGGATAATTGCAACAGTAAAGGGGTAAACTCTTCTGGTGTTAACGCTAATAAAGATTCAATAATTGCTTGAAGTTCATTATCTATTTCACCAAAGCGAACTTTGAGTAAATTTTCTACTACCAACCTTTCACCTTGCTGAATTCCTGTTTGAATTCCTGTTTGAATTCCTGTTTCTTCCCCTTCTTTGAAAGCTTGTTCTCTGTCTTGTTGGTAAAGTGGTGCTAATCGCATAACTAACTCCCTATCTTCTTCTTCTTGATTTTGAGTTAATTGTAAGTTTTGTCGCAAGTTGTATAGTAATTCTAACGCGGCTTTACGAAAAACGTTATCGGGATTAAGTGCTTCTAGTTCATCGATTGCTCGTTTTTGGACATTTCCCCTACCAATTATTCTTAACCATAAGGTTTCAGGAATAATAGGTAACTGATGAATTGCTACTATAGCTGTACGCAAATGTTGTGGTAGGAAATAAACTCCAGGTAAGTAATCAGCTTTGGGGTTAGCACCAAATCCTTCTAACAACTGTGCTGATGCTGTCGGCGTAAGAATCCATAATTTTGGTAAATCAGGTTCAATAATACGGGTGTTATTGCGATTTGCTTGTCGTTGTAAATCGCCACGAACCTCTAATAATTTTAAAAGACAATCGCAAATTTCTGTAATGGATGCAGCGTTGCGAAATGGTTCAAATAATGCAGAGGTGGTAGTAAATTGTGATAATAATCCGAAAGTTTCAGGAATAGTGTTTGGTTGTGATTTGGGGATAAAATAAACATCAATTTCTCTGACTTCGCCTGCAACTCGTCGGGATGCTTGAACTTCGCCGTATGGAGTAAGTAATTGTTCTAGGTAGTCTTTTGCAAACTGGTCGTGAATAAATCTAGTCATATCCCCAAATATATTTAAATTGATAGGCGATCGCTATCACAACTACAGCACCCTACACTGACCATGTTGACGTAACAAATGGTCACACAATACCAAAGCCACCATCGCCTCCACCATTGGAACAGCACGGGGTAAAACACAAGGATCATGTCTACCTTTGGCTGCTAATAGTGTTTCCTCACCCTCACGCGTCACCGTTTTTTGCTCTTTTCTAATAGTTGCTGTAGGCTTAAATGCAACGCGCAAAACAATATTTTCACCATTAGAAATACCACCTTGAATCCCACCAGAACGGTTAGTTACGGTGCGAACTTCCCCATTTTCATCAATATAAAATTCGTCGTTATGTTCAATCCCAGTTAACAGCGTCCCTGCAAAACCTGAACCAATTTCAAATCCTTTGCTAGCAGGGAGAGACATCACACCCTTAGCGATATCAGCCTCTAATTTATCAAATACTGGTTCACCCAAACCTTTGGGAACATTGCGCGCCACACATTCTACAACCCCACCGATAGAATCACCTTGTCTACCAGTTTGCTCAATTAATTCAATCATTTTTTGAGCGCATTCACTATCAGGACAGCGCACAATATTGCTTTCTACTTCATCCAAAGTGACAGTATTGGGGTCAACTACGCCTTCTAAATCCTTGATGCGCTTGACGTAACCGATAACTTCCACATTTGCAACTTGACGGAGAATTTTTTTAGCGATCGCACCAGCTGCTACTCTTCCTATTGTCTCACGCGCTGACGACCTACCCCCACCTTGCCAGTTGCGAATCCCATACTTTGCATCATAGGTAGCATCCGCATGAGAAGGGCGATACTTTTGCGCCATCTCGTCATAGTCTTGGGGACGAGTATCTTTGTTCCGCACCAAAATTGATATTGGCGTTCCCAAGGTTTTACCCTCAAACACTCCAGACAAAATCTCACAAGTGTCTGCTTCCTTACGTGGAGTAGTAATCTTACTTTGTCCCGGTCGTCTTCTATCTAACTCTACTTGAATTTCTTCAGCCGAAATTTCCAGTTGCGGAGGACAACCATCAATCACAACCCCCACTCCTCCACCGTGAGACTCGCCAAAAGTAGTGATCCGAAATAGATGTCCAAAAGTATTGCCCATAATATTGAGAAAAAAGGATGAGGCTTATGTATTGTACCTAGAGTTTTCGTCAAAATTAATTTTTATATTTGTATTTTCTTCTGCAATAAAGTTTCATGACTATCGTACTTATGCTGAGAACCTCCGGCTTCTAGCCGGGGGATGAAAGCTAATTGTCTAATAAATTAGACAACATGATAAAATCAAATAGCGTGAATATAGGATGAAAAACTCCGTAACAAAAACGTATTCACGCATTTCACCTAACATTCAAGTAGCCATACAACTAGATTTAATCTAGTCGAGGTGGGTAGGGCATTTTGACAGTGCCAAAGCTAATTGAGTTATTTAACAATCAATTAGTAAACGTTGCGGAGAGGGTCTTTCAGACCCCGTAGCAACATCAGTTTAGAATCCTCCTGACTTCCAGTCGGAGGAGATGTCAAGCGTAATTTTAATCCAAACTAAAAAAGCGTCTCTCCTTAGTGGAGAGACGCTTTTTATTTAGCTAAGGCTTAAAGATTAACCGTTGATAGCAGGTGCGCTGATAGCAACAGGAGCAACTTCACCAGCAGCCAAATCTAAGGGGAAGTTGTGAGCGTTACGCTCGTGCATTACTTCCATACCCAGGTTAGCGCGGTTGATTACGTCAGCCCAAGTAGCGATGACGCGACCTTGAGAATCGATGATGGATTGGTTAAAGTTGAAACCGTTCAAGTTGAACGCCATTGTGCTGACACCCAAAGCGGTGAACCAGATACCGATGACAGGCCAAGCAGCGAGGAAGAAGTGCAAGGAACGGCTGTTGTTGAAGGAAGCGTATTGGAAGATTAAGCGACCGAAGTAACCGTGTGCTGCAACAATGTTGTAGGTTTCTTCTTCTTGACCGAATTTGTAACCGTAGTTTTGTGATTCGTTTTCGGTTGTCTCACGAACTAAGGAGGAAGTTACTAGAGAACCGTGCATGGCGGAGAACAATGAACCACCGAAGACACCCGCTACACCTAACATATGGAAGGGGTGCATCAGGATGTTATGTTCTGCTTGAAACACAATCATGAAGTTGAATGTGCCGGAGATACCTAAAGGCATACCATCAGAGAATGAACCTTGTCCGATGGGGTATACCAAGAAGACTGCGGTTGCTGCTGCTACTGGTGCAGAGAATGCTAGGCAAATCCAAGGACGCATTCCTAAGCGGTAGGACAATTCCCATTCCCGACCTAAGTAACAGAATACGCCGGTCAAGAAGTGGAAGATTACCAATTGGTAAGGACCACCGTTGTATAACCACTCATCTAAGGAAGCTGCTTCCCAAATGGGGTAGAAGTGTAAGCCAATGGCGTTAGAGGAAGGAACAACTGCACCGGAGATGATGTTGTTTCCATAGAGTAATGAACCTGCTACTGGTTCGCGGATACCATCGATGTCTACTGGTGGTGCGGCGATGAAGGCGATGATAAAGCAGGTGGTTGCTGCTAGCAGGGTGGGGATCATGAGGACTCCGAACCAACCGATGTATAGACGGTTATTGGTGCTGGTAATCCACTCGCAGAAGCGATCCCATACGTTCGCGCTTTGACGCTGTTGTAAGGTTGCGGTCATGTTTTTATGATTGCGTTTGTTTATGTATGTTGTAGGCTTTTCCACCTCTTGTTACATATCTTAACTAAGATGTTGAGATTTGTAAAGAATTTTGAGAAACAATTTTTTACATTACCCTGTAGAAAGCTCGGATACTGAGTTTCTGTAAAGGTTTCAGCCTACAGAGATGAAAGAGAAAGCCTAAAAAGTGATTTTTAGAATCACCGCGCTTTTAGGGCAGTGAGAACGTCAATTCTTTCTATCTTTTGATAGAGAGTCTCTCTTTGTTGGTAAGGTCTACCCAGGGAAGCGATCGCAATTTTTCTAAATGCTAAATCTTTGCAGAATATACACATAAAAATTATACAAATTTCATACTATGTGTTTATAATTAAGCCTCTTTTCTGGTATTATCACTTAAGTATAATACTTATTGATACAGTAATTTTACAGTCAAGTATAACCAACATAAAATAGATTTTCAATTAAAAACTAACTAAAAAATTGTCAATATTTCAGGAGGAGTGGTGTATTGACAACTGCGTCACCAATTTTGCCCCACCAATTTCACAAGGCGTAATTGACTTTATGAGCATCAAAACATCCAACTCACTGTTAACAGTTCCAACGGGTACATTACAGATTAGTGAACTACCGCGTGCTGATGTCGATACCACTCATAGTAATGTCTATTTGTCTTTGGTAATTCCAACATATAAAGAGCGAGACAATATCCAAAATGTTGTCAGGATATTAAGTCAGACCTTAGATGAGTTTATCCCAGGAGACTATGAGTTAATAGTTGTAGATGATGATAGTCCCGACTTGACTTGGGAAGTAGCACAATCGCTGACTGAGGAATATCCACAGTTACGGGTGATGCGACGACAAAAAGAACGGGGACTATCGTCAGCAGTGATTCGTGGCTGGCAAGTTGCCAGAGGAAGTGTCTTAGGGGTAATTGATGGAGATTTACAACATCCACCAGAAGTATTAATCCAATTACTCACTAAAATTGCAGAGGGAAAGGATTTAGCATTAGCCAGTCGTCACGTAGATGGAGGTGGTGTTAGTAGTTGGAGTGTGGTGAGACGTTTCTTATCTCGTGGCGCACAGACGTTAGGGTTAATTATCTTACCGGGAGTTTTGGGAAGAGTTTCAGACCCCATGAGTGGTTATTTTATGGTGCAACGTAGTAGTATCGTAGGTGCAACACTCAATCCAGTAGGTTACAAAATCCTGCTAGAAGTAATTGGACGGGGTAATGTCCAAAATATTGGCGAAGTAGGTTACGTATTTTGTGAACGCCAAGAAGGAGAGAGTAAAGTTACCTGGAAGCAATATATAGAATACATTCACCATTTAATCCGGTTGCGCCTGTCTACAGGTAAATTGGCACGATTGCGTCAGCGTTCGAGTTTTCCCGTAGGTAAATTTATCCGCTTTGGCTTAGTGGGATTGAGTGGAGTATTTGTAGATATGGCGATGCTGTATTTACTCAGCGATCCTTCTACCTTGGCTTTGCCTTTAACCAGGAGTAAAATTATTGCTGGAGAAATTGCCATTTTAAATAACTTCTTGTGGAATGACGCTTGGACATTTGCAGATGTCTCCATGAGACAACAGGAATGGCATCAACGCCTGAAGCGATTTGTAAAATTTAACATTATTTGCTTGGCTGGCTTAGTATTAAATGTGCTGGTGTTGAATGTGGTATTTAACTTCGTGATTCCTAACCGTTATATCGCCAACCTCATAGCTATCGCCGTGGCGACAATTTGGAACTTTTGGGTGAACTTAAAACTCAGCTGGCGAGTTACAGACGTGCAATAGTAATTGTTGTAATTAAGTTCATAGTAAATTTCAAGAAACACATTTTATAAACCTTCTTGGGTTTATTTATTGCGGGGGTGTAATCGCGCCCCTTGGTGGCTCACATATTGCACCAGTAGTGAGCCTACAAACTTGCAATTAGCAAGATAACACTTCAATTATGCAACACTAAGGTAAATCTAAGACTTTTAAGACATTCTATAATAGCTGTTAGCCTTTATGAACTACCCACACGAGTCTAAATCGAGAATTTTAATTATTATTGTTATCTTTAGCCTATTATTTCGGTTGCCATTTTTCTTTCGCGCCACATTTGATTGGGATGAAAGTACATTTATTCTAGTTGGGCAATCTATTTTAGATGGTAATCTACCTTATGTAGAACTATGGGATCTCAAGCCACCACTGACATTCTTTAGCTTTGCTTTTGCTATTTTAGCTTTTGGTAAATCTATTATATCTATTCGCCTCTTTGGAACTCTATGCGTCATCGTTGCGGCAACCCTTACCTACTATATTTGTCGCGCTCTATGGAGTTCAAAAGTTAGTTTATTGGCTGCAATACTTTTTATAGTGCTAACTGGCCCTCGGATGGGCGGAGAATCTGTGATGACTGAGCATCTAGCGATTGTACCTTTACTTGGGGCTTTAGCCTTACTTGTGAGAAGTAATCAGGCGGCTAATATTAAATTTTTCCTGGTGGGGTGTCTGATGTCATCTGCCTGTATGATTCGCCTGAATTTAGCCTATGTAGCATTGATTTTAGGTATATACATTGTAGTAGACAGTATTATATGTTCAGATCAAAACAAATATTGGTCAATTATTGCTTATATTATTGGGTTTTCAGTTCCAGTGATTTCCTTGTATTTGCCATATCTAATAACCAACAATAGTGAAATATTTAAATTGTCTGTTCTTGATGCATCATTATCATATTCTCATTCTCAACAACCCGCATGGAAACTTTTTTTAAGACAATTTCGTAACAGTAATTTATGGGGGATGATATTTGTTATAGGCTGCTTACAAATAAGTAGGCTAATTAAGCAAGAAAAACTTTTCTCCTTAAAACAAAAGCAATTAATATATTGCTTTATTTTTTTTATTAGTACCGAATTGTCAATTTTAAAGATTGGTGCTGATTATGATCATTACCTGATTCAAATTGCTCCTTTTTTCGCAGTTATATTATCATCTTGGTTTATTGGTATTTTAAATTTAAATCTCAAAGCAGGTTATTTTATCCTGATATTGTGTTTGACTCTATGGTCAACCCCAACATTCAATGAATACATAGTAATTGGCAATCTTTGGGTTTCGCAAAAATCACTATCCTATGGAAAAGAATTTGAGTTAGCCCAATACTGATCTGAAGAAAGGGATGACAATACTACGATATATATGATGGAAAATCATCTTGTTTATTGGCTGCTTGATATGAAACCACTAACCAAGATAGTGACACATCCATCTAATATCAGCAAAGAATATTTATTGCGTACTGTGATCAGTAAAACTACTAATACTAAAGAAGAACTACTAAAAATTCTGAACCAAAAACCCGAATTTATTGTTAAGGGTGAGATATTTTATTTACAGAGTAATCCAGATGCTATGGCTTTATTGATGAAGACTTTACAAACACAGTACGTACTGGTGAAGAATATTCAGGAAACGCAGATTTACCGTAGAATAGATCCAAAAAACTAAAGCTTATAGACTAGGTTTTCATAAGGTTCTTTTACTGTTGGCTCTTTCTGCTGACGTGATTGCGATCACAATATTACTAGTTACAGCAATATCATGACGACCAAAATCATTTTTTACTAGGGATTTTGTTGTGAACTTCTATCGTTTGATAGAGAGTCTCTCTTTGTTGGTAAGGTCTACCGAGGGAAGCGATCGCTGTTTGTAAAGTTTCCACATCCATACAAGTACCACCCACAGCACCGGCCATAGTTGTAATATGCTCTTCCATTAATGTGCCGCCGATATCGTTGCAACCCCAATCTAAAGCTTCTGTTGCGCCAGCTAGTCCTAGTTTCACCCAACTCTGTTGATGGTTAGGAATCCAATTACCTAAGTAAATCCGTGCTACAGCACCTAATAGTAAAGCATCTGCTAATACTGGTTGGTCACGTCCGACACGACGACGTAAGGATTTGGGTGCTTCTTGTCCAACAAAAGGTAACAAAATAAACTCAGTAATTCGAGCGGGATATCCCTGTTGAACAGCCGTTTGTTGGAGCGATCGCAATTTTTCTAAATGCCCAATTTGTTGTGCTGGGGTTTCAATATGCCCTGACAGCATGGTGCTGGTGGTATGCACGCCTAGCTGATGCGCCGTGCTGACAATTTCTAGCCAAGTAGCTGTGTCAATTTTTTCTGGGCACAGGATACGCCGCACTTCATCATCTAAAACTTCAGCTGCTGTTCCTGGCATTGAAGCAACACCAGCATCCCGCAAAGCTTTAATGACATCAGCATATGTTAAGCCATCAATTCGGGCAATAAATTCTACTTCTTGCGGAGAAAAGGCGTGGAGATGAATCTGGGGAAACTCTTGCTTAATAGTTTCTACTAACTTGAGGTAGTAAGACAAAGATTTACCATCAATTTGTGCCTGCGGGTTTAATCCTCCCTGCATACATATTTCTGTTGCACCACGCTGCACAGCATCTTGAGATTTTTCCAGAATTTGCTGCCAATCTAACCAGTAAGCACCAGCGTCTCCATCATCTCGACGGAAAGCACAAAAGCTACAGTGTTGCTCACAAATATTAGTAAAGTTAATATTGCGGTTAATTACGTAAGTAACTGTATCCCCGGCTTGCTGCTGGCGGAGTTTGTCAGATGTGGTTCGGATAGCTGCGATCGCTTCAGGGTTAGTTTGTGTTAACAATACTACCCCCTCATCCGTAGATAAATCGTACCCTAAAAGGGCGCGATTGATAATAGCATCAATAGAATTTTGTTTCACAGTAAATTAATACAAATAATCATTGTAATCTAAGTCATAGACTGGAAGCCCAGTGTCTTCAGACCTGGGTCGTTGACCAAGAATTTATATTAAGTAGGTGGGTTGAATTAAACCTAAGATGAGTTAACGTACCATAACCCATGCAATTAAAAGGTTTTAGGCTTTGTGAAGAGGCTACCACATCTTACAAATAATTGTGTCTCCCTACTTATCAACCTTATAAATATCATTTTTTATTTGACAATACTAGAAAATTATACAATTTTTACATTTGTGTGCAAAAAATCCTAGCCTTTTGATTAATATCAGGAATTACTAGTTATGAGAATCACAAATCTGATAAAATACCTACGTAAATCGACATTCAAAATTGAAATAAAACTATAATTTGTTAATTGATCAAGTAGTGTCATAAATTTTTTCTCAGATCAAAAATCCATAATTTTACTACATTTTATGCAATTACCACGCATTAACCTACCATTGTTAGTTATTTTATTAGGAGTATGTTTTTCTTTGTATTTACTGTCGCTAGTCAGTGATGAAGTTTACTTTAGTGGAGATGGTGGACTAAAAGCATTGCTAGCGAAACAATTCAGTTCTGGAAATTTACGTTTTGATTTAGATTTGCAAGTGCCGTCTTGGATACATAGTCTTTGGGATAATGGATTATATCCTTTTGAACCACCATTTAGCTATAAAATAGATAATCGTTACTACATAACTTTTCCATTCACTTTTCCTTTATTAACAGCACCTTTTTATCGTGTTTTAGGATTTAAAGGTTTTTACGTAGTTCCTTTGGTATCTACATGGATAATTTGGTTGATTTTTTATCGCCTATGCCAATTTTTTAAGCTTGGCATATTTATGACATCTCTTGCTCTTGCTACTCTGATATTTTCCTCTCCATTGACTATGTACAGTGCAATGTATTGGGAGCATACACTTGCAGTTTGTCTGGCATTTAGTGGATTAGCAATTATATTCAGCAAAGGAGAACATAAATTTTCTCGTCAAGATGCAGTATTTAGCGGTATCTTAATTGGTTTATCAGTTTGGTTTAGACCAGAATTTTTAGCTTTAGCTGTAATTTTATTTGTCTTTGTAGTGATTTCATATAAAATTAACTTGGGTGAGTTAAGTCTTATTAAAAACAACAGGATAATATTTATTTTAGCTATTAGTATTACTATACTATGCTTTTTTCTGACAAATAAAGTTATTTATAATCATCATTTAGGCATTCATGCTTTACAAGTTGTAGAAGAGTTTTCTCCAAGAACAAGATTAGCAAAATCTGAAAATATTTTTAGTAGTATGTGGGGTAAATTCTTTTATTGCTTTCCTTTAGGATACTTTGTTTTTGTATTTATTGGCTTTTCAGTGTTTAGCGATAGCATAAAATTGACAGCGACGATGCGAAAGCTTTTGCTAATCTCAAGTTTATTTATTTGTCTAGCACCTTTACTTCTACCAAGTGACGGTGGTAAGCAATGGGGTGCGAGATTTTTATTAATTCTAATTCCATTACTTACATTATTAACAGTATTAGCTTTTCAAGCTACATTAAATATTAAAAAATTAGGCTTTAAATATATTAGTAGTACAATATTTGTGGCATTATTTGTGATTGGGTTTCATATCAATACATATCTAGGTACAAACTATTCCTATACTGGTAACAACACGGAAACTATTAAGATACTTAATTTTTTACAAAAAGACAGCAATAGAATGATAGCGGTAGCCCATCAATATGTCAGCCAAACTTTTGAATCTACTTTCAATGAAAAATCATTCTTTCTGACAAAGACAACAAATGATATTAGGAAATTAAGTCTGGCTCTAGATGAACAGGGGTATCAAAAATTTATTTATATCTGTCCTGCTTATGATTCTTGCTTTTCCTCCCCAAAAATACCTGATGTATTAGAAGTTTCTACTAATCAATCACCATTGCGTATTCAGTTTGCGGAAATTAAGAAATATCAAAAGTATATTGTTAGAGAAGCTACAATTATTAAACAGAGAAATCGAACAATAACCAAGTAAATAGGCGCAAATGAAACATCTACTTGGGTAAAATTACTATGATACTTTATAAATTCAAAGTAAATACTTAACGTAATCATCATAGTGGAATGTGGCTATTACTGGTATTATCAGTATAATCAAGCGCAAGCAAATATATTGATGAATCCAAGGTTGCCAGTTACAGACTGGAAGAAACTGGTTTATGTGGAAAAACTAGCTCTAGTGGCGATCGCGATCGCTATAGTGCTTTACCTCGACCGAAAACACTATGAATGTCAACTCATCCAGTGCATTATTAGCAGCTCCAAATGGCCCGTTGCAGATTCCTGATTTACCGTTTGCTAGTGTGGGAACAATTGACCACGATATTTACTTGTCTTTGGTGATTCCCACTTACAAAGAACGGGACAATATTCAGAATGTTGTCAAAATTTTGACTCAGACATTGGATGAGTATATTCCAGGGGACTATGAATTAATAGTTGTGGATGATGATAGCCCTGATTTGACTTGGGAGGTAGCCCAATCCTTAGCTAGTGATTACCAACAGTTGCGGGTGATGAGGCGGCAAGGGGAGCGGGGACTATCTTCGGCAGTAATTCGCGGGTGGCAAGTCGCTAGAGGTAGAGTTTTAGGAGTAATTGATGGAGATTTGCAGCATCCACCGGAAATTTTAACACAATTGCTCTCTCAAATTGCCCAGGGAGCAGATATGGCAGTAGCCAGCCGTCATGTAGATGGCGGTGGTGTTAGTAGTTGGAGTGCGATCAGGCGTTTCTTATCTCGTGGCGCACAATTGTTAGGGTTGATTTTGCTACCAGGAGTGTTGGGAAGAGTTTCTGACCCCATGAGTGGCTATTTTATGGTGCAACGTAGCAGTATTGTAGGGGCTACACTCAATCCCGTCGGTTACAAAATTCTCCTAGAGGTGATTGGTAGGGGTAATATCCAAAATATTGCCGAAGTAGGTTATGTATTCTGCGAGCGAAAAGAGGGTGAAAGTAAAGTTACGTGGAAGCAATATGTCGAATACATTCACCACTTAATTCGGTTGCGGTTGTCTACAGGTGGCTGGAAACGCTTGAGTCAGAGTGTAGAAAGCTTTCCGATGGGTCGATTTTTGCGGTTTGGCTTGGTGGGGCTGAGTGGGGTATTTGTCGATATGGGAATACTCTATTTACTCAGTGATCCGTCTACCTTGGCTTTACCTTTGACGCGCAGTAAAATTATTGCTGGGGAAATTGCAATTTTCAATAACTTCTTGTGGAATGATGCTTGGACATTAGACATCTCCGAAAACAGTCAAAGCCTTTGTTTGGCTAGGCTGTAGCCACTAAATGCAATCATCTTAAATTAGCTATTCTGTACGATGAAATAAGACTTTGAGATATTTGCTGTTGATAATTAGGCAAAAATATCTAGTTATATGCGATAATTTTAACCTGATGATATAGCTGATATTTCTAATGGTAATATTAGCCCTCGAATCCGTAACCTTACTAGCCCACAAATCGTCAAAATTACTTGCTTATATTTGCGGGTATTTAACCTAAATCTCTCTTGGACAACTCGAAAGATTTTGACTGACCGTATTCGATGTTCAACAAAGATTCGTTTAGATGAAAATATTTTGTTCTGTTCTTTCTGTTCAGTTGTTAGTTCTTGATTTCTTGGTTTCTTAATTGGAGTTGTAATTAAATCTTCTCCAAGATATGCCTTATCTCCTTTAAATCTTTGTTTGGCATCAAACTCTGAACGATATTCTCGGAACAAAGTTATATCGCTTTTTGGACCAGGTTCACCTGCCACAACATCAACGATATCACTAGCATCAGGTAAGATAATCATTTGAGTTTTAAATGTATGATTACTCTTCTTACCTGAAAAATATTTCTTTTGTTCATCATTGTCTCTAGGTCTTTCTCTGACTTGTTCATAGCTATCTACTATTAATTCATATTCTGTGAGCATTTCTTTTACTACTTCATAGTCAGAAGCGTTTTTTTTTACTTGTTCAAGCAAACTTGATGGCAGTAATTCTCGCAAGTTAGGCAACCAATAGTTAAACGTATCGTTGGCTGTAGACTCACTTACTTCAAACTGAATACCTAGAAGTTGAAAGGTTGTCAGATGTCGGAGATACACTAAAGTTAAAATGATTTGTTCAGAAATAGATAATTTTGGTTTCCGACCTCCTCCACCAGCAATAATTCTCACTTTCTTAGATTCCAGTAAAGCTTTTTTTTCATGATATAATCTTTCCCCATTTATGATTAATTGTTGTAACTGTTCATATTCCAGACCTATTAACCTTTGGGTTTGTTTAGGATTCTCTTCAATGTAATTCAGTATATTGCTCATGCTTCTGTGTCAAAATAACGCTTTAATGTTCTTTTATCACAGAATAATACTATTTTGGAGATGTCTATTTGCCGATGTCTCTATGAGACAGCAAGAATGGCATCAACGGCTGAAGCGATTTTTGAAGTTCAACGTGATTTGTTTGGCTGGGTTAGTTTTGAATGTCTTTGTGTTGAATTTGGTATTTAATTTCTTGATTCCTAACCGCTATATTGCTAACCTGGTTGCGATCGCAGTTGCTACAGTCTGGAATTTCTGGGTGAACTTAAAACTTAGCTGGCGCGTGACAGACGTGAAATAGTCCGCGAACTTAAGTCATCCATGTAAGTCTAATATATACAAATCGTCTTGTTCTGGCTCTAGTAAAGAATAGATGCGTTTGTATAACTGGCACTCTACCATCTCATCTCGTTGGCTTCATCCTTTACTGTTGCTGATCTGGTTAATAATTGGACTCAGCTTGCGTTTAACCAACTTGACAGCCAAGCCTCCTTGGACTGATGAATTTTCTACATTGGTTTTTAGCTTAGGAAATAGTTTTTTAGGAGTACCTTTAGATCAAGCGATCGCACCTGATATATTGTTGCAACCACTGCAACCACAACCAGCTGCGAATCTTCATGATGTCTGGACAAACCTGACTCATGAAACCAATCATCCCCCCATCTACTTCGCTTTAGCCCACTTGTGGATGCAGTTCTTTCCCACACAACAGGGTTTAGTTTCTTTGTGGGGAGCGCGATCGCTAGCGGCGATTTTGGGTGCTGTATCTATCCCGGTAATTTATGTCTTTAGCTGGATTTCCTTTCGTTCCCGCGTAGTAGCTCATTTAGCGGCGGTGATGATGGCTGTGTCACCATACGCCATCTTTTTGGCACAAGAAGCCCGTCACTATACTTTGGCGATTTTGTGGGTGATTGCTTCCCTCACCTGCTTTGTGATAGCCACTCGCCACATTCAAACCCAGACACAACTACCCATCACTATCGCACTGGGTTGGCTTATAAGTAATGCCTTGGGGATTGCTACGCATTATTTTTTTGTTCTGACTTTGTGTACAGAAGGCCTAGTATTCATAGTTTTGGCTGGAAGGCAAATCCCAAATAACGCCAAAGTTTTTTTATCTCCCCCTTGGCGACGGATTTATGGTGTTGTACTGGGTACTTTCGTCGCTGGTATAGTTTGGCTACCTGTCTTTTTGCAGAATAGCTACGGTGAGCAACTGACAAACTGGATACAGCAGCCCCGTCAAGGATTTGCTTGGTTAAGTCCATTTTTTCAGGCTTTTGCAGCTTGGGTAACGATGCTTTACTTGTTACCAGTGGAAGCCCCACAGTTGTGGATTGTGATTGCTTCTGGCTTGGTAATGCTGATATTTCTCATTTGGGCAGCACCAATTTTAGTCAGGGGGTTGAAAGCAAACTTACAGCAACCAGACACTCGGTTTGTAACGCAGGTATTAATGGGAATTGTTGTAGGTGCGATCGCTTTATTTTTTGTGTTTACCTATTTTTTAGGTATAGACTTAACCAGGGGTGCGCGTTATAACTTCGTTTACTTTCCGGCTGTCATCACTTTACTGGGAGCTAGTCTAGCTGTAACTTGGCGTAGTCCCCAGGGAAAAAAAGCCGTCATCATTATTTGGCTCATGGGATTTGTGAGCGCGGTTACAGTCATCTGCAATCTTGGCTATCAGAAATATTATCGCCCTGACCTATTTGTAAAATTAGTTCACCAAACATCCCAAGTTCCGATTCTCATTGCTACTACACAGGTAACTCATGTGCAGATTGGTGAAATGATGGGCATAGCGAGAGAGTTCAGAGTCAGAAATATTAACTCTCCCTCTCCCTTATTTCTTCTAGCTCATCAAGACATAGATCCTAATATTTCCACTAGTACCTTAGAAAAAACTTTAAACACATTGCCACGTCCCTTTGATTTATGGCTGGTAAATTTTCATGCTCCTCTAGGCAAAGTAATCAAAGAATGTGCATCTGATACTCAAGCTTTGTCAGGGGTAAATGGTTATGAGTACAAAATTTATCACTGTGCTTCAAAATGGGAGAAATTGCAGTAATACTGAGCCAAGACTGCCTATAAAGTCAAAGAAACTGGGTTTACCTGCGCTAATTTTTTCTGTGTAAGGGTTTTGCAGTTCTTTGAGAAAAGCTTGGCTTGTTTGCATTCCTGTGGCGTTTTGCTCAGATGTAAACAGTTTTTCTGCTGTTTGGGCATCTTGAAATGCACCGGCTCTATCAAATATTTGGTAGCGGGCAATACCACGTGCTAAATATGCACCGGCGTATTCTGGTTTAATGGCGATCGCTTGATTAAAATAATTAATAGCTTGCTTTTGATTACCCTTTTGTGCTTCTGCTACACCCCAAGCATAAAATTCATCTGCTGTAGCAATTTGTAATGGTATACCTACCGCACCTTGAAAGTTTGCACCAGTTACGTAAGCACCAGTAAATTCTGTGTTGGCTAGATAGGTATTTCTCAAGTCAGCACTAGCGAGGTTTGCGCCACCCAGTTTAGCTGCACTCAAATTCACGCCAAATAAACCCGCACCACTCAAGTTAGCACCTCGCAAATCTGCACCACTCAAGTTAGCACGGCTAAGATTAGCACCGGCGAGATTAGCACCGCTTAAATTAGCACTTGACAAATCAGCCATGACTAAGCCTGCATTAGTTAAGTCGCAGTTTTGACATTGTTTTGTTGCTAATAACTGTCTTAAATGTTCGGGGTTTACGGCTTGGGCAGTATTTGTCAGACTAATGGTAGTCAAAAATACGGATGTGGCTAAAATTAGATTTTTCATAATCAGTTAGCAATTTTTTTGCTCAATACTCAATAAGCTAAGACAAATTTATACTTGAGCTTATGATAGGAGTAACCTCAGCAGTTTGCCCTCCGTAAAGACCTACTGTATTTGAGTGCTGAGTGCTGAGTAATGAGTAATGAGTAATGAGTGCTGAGTGCTGAGTAATGAGTAATGAGTGCTGTTAGCGGTAGCGCGGCGTTTAGCCGGTTGAGTTAGCGGTAGCACGGCGTTTAGTCGTTGCTGAGTTGTTTTGAATTTTGAATTTTGTTAGCGCAGCGTTAGCGAGTCCGCGAGCGTCATTTTGAATTTTGAATTGGAGCAAAGCGACTTGACCCTTCTTTTCTTTTGAGGGCAATATTTTGAGATTTTAATTCTCTAGAAGGGTAGTCGCTAAGATTTAAAGCCACTTTGTAGTATGAGTTTATTTGCTGAGTCATTCCAATGGAGGTTGACCGATGGACTTGTGCAAATAAACTTAAAGTAAATGTCAAGATGCCAGCTAAAAATAGTTTTTCTAGCATAATTTCCACTCCCCACAACTAAAAAATAGTTTAAACTTATGTAATACTGAAGCGTGATTTATCTTTATGTAAAATATGGGATCGCTGACTTAGTATCAGGATATCCATACTTCAATAATATTTGTTATATATATCGATAGTGAAGGCAGAAATTACGCAAAAATATTTTTCTTTAAATACATTGCAAAAGAACCTCAGTTTCTTGAATAAACTGGGGTTCTACGTTTTTTCAAGTAGACATAATATATTAGCCAGGTAAAGATAACCCTGTGACGGCTATTACACCAGCAATTACACTGGCTACGAGAGAAGATAATGCTGTACCAAATAGCCACCAAGCGGCACTAGCAACAGTTTTTCTAGTTTCTTCGGCTTGCTTTTTAGCTTGTTCTTGGACAGCTTTAATGCGTTTTTGGGTTTCTTGTTGGATGCGTTCGGCGCGTTGCAGTACACTATCCCGCGCTGCTTCTATTTGGTTGATGATGCGGTTAGCGTCTTCTTGGGAGATATCCTCACGGGAACTCAAGATGGCTACTAGGGTATCACGGTCAAACTGACTCAGGCGATCGCGCAAAGCTGCAAATCCCACTTGCGGATCATCAAAGACTTTGGCAAAGTCTTGTCTAATACCTTCATAGCTGAGTTCTGGACGTTCTAGGGAATCAAGATAGTTACGAATCTTGCCAAAAATTTGGTCAATGGCTGACTGGAATTTTTGCTGGATTTGCTGGAATTGCTGGACAATCGAGTTACGTGTTGATTCGATTTGCTCAACAATCCGGTTAGCTTCCTCTTCTGAGATATCTTCCCGTTCAGATAATAACGCCACCATTGTTGAACGGTCAAATTTAGAAACGCGATCGCCTAAATTTTCTACTCCCAAGCGGGGGTCTTGCAAGAGTAATCTTAAATCCCGTTTGATTCCTTCGGGGTTGAGTTCTTCTTTATTGGTGTGACGCAGATAGTTTTCCAGGCTGGCTGTAAAATCCCCGACCCTTTGAGTAGTGCGGTTTAGCAAGCGACGTGGTGTTTTGATTATATTCCCAATCGCCTCTTGTACTTGGTCAATTGTCTGATTCACTTGCTCTTCGCTCAAGTTTCCCTGTTGGGTGAGGAGTTTAACTAGGGTTTCGCGGTCAACTTGTGCTAGTCTGTCGCGTAATGCTTCCGCACCCTCTTTTGGCTGAGTAAGTAAGGTTTCTAAATCGCGTCTAATCCCTTCGGGGTTGAGTTCTTCTAGTTTGGTATTGCGGAGATAGTCACCAATAGCTGTGATGGTGCGATCGTATTGTTCTCGTACTGCTTGCGGTGCTTGTAATACGTTATCTCTGACAGATTCTAATTGGTGAATAATTTGATTGATTTGCTCTTCATTCAAATCTTGACGCTGACTGAGCAGTTTCACAAATGTATCACGGTCAAACTGCGATAAACGCGATCGCAGTAGTTGAATTCCTACTTCGGGATCTGTCAACAACGCTCTAAAATCGCGTCTAATACCTTCAGGGTTTAACTCATCTTTTTTGGTATGGCGCAGATAATCTTCGACCCTTTGCCATACTTGGTTAACTCTAGCTGTAGCTTGTTCTTGTTTTTCTCTAGCTTGGTTGGAAAAATCGTTGCAGATACCTTCGAGTTGACTAACAATATTATTAGCTTCCTCTGCATTAAAATCTTGCCGTTGCAAGAGTAGCTGTACAAAAGCTTCCCGGTCAAATCCTTGTAAAAGAGTGCTGAAATCGGTGAATTCACCATTTAATTCTGCTAATAAATTGGCAAAATCTTGCTGAATCGCCTCTGGGTTCAGTTGTTCTTTATCAGTTGCACGCAGATAATTTTCAATATGCAGACGGATTTTGTGACCTTTTTCGACTCTTTCAGATTGGCGCACAGTTTCTAAAACTTCATGGCGGATGCTATCCATCTGTTGAGAGATTTCTGTCACCCTTGCTTCACTAATATCACCTCGTCTTGTCAGCCAGTTGCTAAAGTCATCCGGCTGGAGTTGTTCTAGTTGCTGACGTACATTTGTCGGATCTGCTTGGGGGTCGTAGATAACTTCTGGGAATTCATCTCTAATAGTGATGCGATTGAAATGCCAAGGAAAAGAATTCAAGATATACTCTTTGATATCTGATTTGATGGTGTTATCACTAGGCGCGGGGAATCTCTCAGTTATTTGCTCAGTGGTTTTATCTCTGAGTTGTTGTATTTCGTGGGTGATTTTATCAACATCGATATCTTGAACTTTGTCTTTTAACTTTTGTAGTTGATTGGTGATTTTATCTACATCAATATCAGCAATATCAACTCGATCTAAAACTGCTGGTATAGCAGCACTTACGCCATACTGCACAGCTTGCTTGATTACACCATTTCTGCTATTACCATTTTTTCTACCTGCGGTAACTAACTGTTGTAGTCGTTCACCTAAATCTGCCGATTTTAATTCTTCGGGAGTAGCAGATTGCAACAAGTTAATTACTTGTTCTGTAGGATTGCGGCGAGTAAAAGTTTGTTCCCAAGCTGAGTTTAATTGGTCAGCAATTTGGTTGATATTTTCTTTAGATAAGTTAGTGCGACTGCTAACTAAATCTACAAAGGTCTGACGGTTAATATTTTTGAGTAAATCACCATCACCAATTGTTCCCCAATCGATATCACTCAATATTTTATCAAATTGACTGCGAACTTCTCCTAAATCTAATTTTGGCAGTGGTAGAGATGATAAGGAATTTTGCAGCGTATTGGTAATACTTTCAACATCCAACCCAGCCGTTAATTCTCTCCTGACTGCGGCTGTAATTTCTTCCGCCGTGGAAACCGCTTGTTTTTGTGCAGCACCAGCACCAATGGCTGTGGTTGCTGTTCCCATCAGTGACTGCAAACCAGAATTAACAGTGTTGATGATAGAACCAAGTAAAGAACCTACTGCGGAAGAACCCAACCACGCTACCAATAAGAAATAGGTAGACCAAATTACAACGCCAATAATAGCTCCTAGCAGCGCACTGTCAATTAAGCTGAGTTTAACTGCTAAAAAACAAGCCGCAAATAAAGCAATACTGGCGGTGATAATTCCCCAAGCACCAACTTTAGCTTCAACCTTGCGAATCTTCCGACCAAAACTTTCTGATTCCCCATCATCTACATCATTTCCTAAAGTTGATATCCCGGCAGCTACAGAAAAGTTGGTTAACAATAATTGAAAGGCGATCGCCATTAAAGTACCAGCTAACAAAGCTACTAGAAACTGAGAACCAGAAAATACAAAAGATGGTTCTACTGGAATTATTACATCTGGCAATCTTGTTGTAGGTGCTACACTAAAGGATAGCCAAGGCTGCATCAAAATACTTTCCGAGATTTGCAACATAGTATTTTTTCTCTTACGCTCAATAGATTAAATATCCACTTCCGAGAGAATGGCTTATTTATTAGTCTATTTATTGTGTGTAATTGAACAACACCTTCTTAAGTAAGAATTTTAATTATCAAAGGTTATATATATTTTTTGTAGCCGAATATATACATAAAAATCATCTTTTAATTAATATGAAAGCTCACATAAAGAATACGCGTTGATAACCATTTATATTTATAGAAATAGATATTTTGTGCTTATAGTTTAATCAATGAGGCGTGTTTTTTTTATTTATTTTGTAAATTTTATGCTTTCAGTAAAATTATCTATCTCTCTTGGTAGAACAGGAAATTATGCCAACAGATTGATGAAAAAGAATATGAAAAAGTGTTCATTAGAAGTAGTGGCAATCGAAACTTTTCTTTATTTGTGAAAGCAAATTTTTTAATCAGTAATTATTGTGTTGATTATCGGGAGCAATAAGACATGGTTGTAGGTATACATAGACGCTCTGTAGGTGTGTTCTCTAATCGTCGGGATGCTGAACAGGCACTACATGAATTGAAGCACTCCGGCTTTCCTATGGATAGAGTCTCGGTGATCGCACAAAATGGAGACAGGGATGATGATCTGGCTGGGACTCCAGTACAGGAGAAAGTAGGCAATAAAGCTGATGAAGGTGCAACAACTGGAGCTATTTCAGGTGGGGTTTTAGGTGGTTTAGGTGGCTTGTTAGTGGGTCTGGGGACTCTAGCAATTCCTGGTATTGGCCCCATTATGCTGGCGGGAGCAACTGCAACGGCTCTAGCCACTACCCTAGCGGGTGCTGGTATTGGTGCTGTTGCTGGGGGTTTATTAGGTGCATTGATTGGTTTGGGTATTCCCGAAGAACGAGCTAAAGTCTACGAAGAGCGTGTGCGGCGAGGACACTATTTAGTGATCATCGATGGTACAGATGCAGAAATTGCTCAGGCAGAGGCAATTTTACATCGGCGCGGTATTGAAGAGTACGGCGTTTATAACTCTCCTAATGGGCAAAGACCCACTACAAATGTCGCTCATGTTGAGCCAACCAGTGCTGCTACTACACCCGTACAAAGAACTAGACGGGCAATAGGGGTATTTCCTCATCGTCGAGATGCAGAAATAGCATTAGCAGAATTGCGAAATGCCAGTTTCCCGATGAATCAAGTTTCGCTGATTGCTAAAGATAGCAAGGGTCACAACGCACCAGGCGTAGATAGAGGTATAGGCAATAAAGCAGACGAAGGAGCGAAAGCTGGAGCTGCTACAGGGGGAGTTTTAGGCGGTTTGGGTGGTTTATTAGTGGGTCTGGGTGCGTTAGCAATTCCGGGAATTGGCCCAGTAATTGCCGGTGGTGCAGCCGCAACTGCTTTAGCGACAACTGTAGCAGGTGGTGCTGTAGGTGCAGCCGCCGGGGGTATCGTTGGCGGACTGGTTGGTTTAGGGATTCCTGAAGACCGCGCACGAGTTTATAGCGATCGCTTCCAAAGAGGTGATTACTTGGTAATTGTCGATGGTACAGAAGCTCAAATCCACCAAGCGGAAACAATACTCAAAAACCGAGGAATTGAAGAATTCGCTGTCTTTAATGCCACTGATTTAGATACAGAAAACCAGCACCGCCAAGGTTTAGAACGATCTAGACATGAAGATATTGTTCGGACTGAAAAACCAGTGACAGGCGATCGGCATGACCCTGCGGTAGTCATTGTTGACAATCGGGAAGAGCGAATTTAACAGTAGACCTCTTGCATAAATACTGAAGCTGTCATGTTGAGCAAAGCGAAACATCTCATTCAGAATGACACATATCATTTTTGGACTTTTGCAAGAGGTCTAATTTTGAATTTATATGCCCAATGCTCAATTACGAATTACGAATTTTCCTTTTGATATTTACATCCAGACATTAAAGCCATGAACAAGCTAACTCCTTTTTTCATTAGTTGCGTTTTAGTTATTGGTGCGGCGGCTTGTCAAGATACAGCCAAAACAACTGTGACTGCACCAGCACCAGACGAAGCACCACAAGCTCCAACTACGCAAGTAACACAAGAAGCGCAAGAAGATGCTCAAAGTGAAACTCGCAGAAGACAACTAAATGCAGACATTCGCGCCCGTGAACAGCGAAATAATGTCACAGGTGGAGATGCACAGAGAGCCGAAGGTGATTTAGCCAGTGAAGTGCGATCGAAATTAGAGGCTAACATCCCCAATGGCCAATTAACAGTTAATGCCCAAGAAGATGGCATTGTGACTGTTGCAGGTACTGTCAACAATCAAGAACAGTTATCTAAGATTGAACCTTTGGCAAAAGAAATAAAAGGTGTCACACAGGTAATTGTCAATGCCACCGTTGCACCACCAAACAGCTAGTACAGCACGGCGGAAGTCAAAAGTCTTTCTTCTAATGATTGACAATTGACAACGCGCATGATTATGTTTATTTAGCGAAAAACTGGGTTTAAAGCTAAGGTGTTGACTTGGGTAGTTTTTAGCCATAGTGGAGACCGATAAAAAAACTGCATGAATCACACCCAAAAAAGCCACAGAGTCAACAGCCTAGTTTAAAGCACCGTCCTTTTAGGACGGCTTTTTATGATAAATTTAAATTGTCTCAGGTAGAATATCCGCCGATACAGGACGACTCAAATGAGTGAAACACGACGGTTCGGGAAATTTTTAGAATCACCGCCCTAAAACTGCGGTGAGAACGTCAAATCTGAGTCATGTAGAAAAATTGTTTTGATTACCAAAATAGAAAAACTATGGAAACCGAACAAAAGCAACCGGAATCCTTAAATGCCACTTTACCACAAGGCGCAATAGCACTACCAGAGGCACACTATGGTAACTTACCTAAGCTACCACCAGCAACTGACAACAATGCCCAATGGCAACGAACTGCACAACAAGTAGCAGATTTTTTTGAAAAACTACCTCAATATTTAGGAAGTTTTTATCAAAAATATAAGCAGCCTCTTATCACTGTTTTGTTAATTTTATCGCTTTTAGTGACAGTAAAGGTGTTATTGGCTTTACTAGATGCCATCAATGATATCCCTCTATTGTCACCACTCTTTGAAGTGATTGGAATTGGTTACGCAACCTGGTTTATTTTTCGTTATCTTATTAAGTCTTCAAATCGTCAAGAACTAGTATCTGAGATTGAGTCCTGGAAACATCAATTTTTTGGGGGATAGAGTCCCTCCTCTTAAGTTGTTCCTGTGCGCTGTAGCACTCATATTTAATTTTTGAGTATTGCCTCAATTAAGAATCTCGGTTTCTCAAAAAACCGAGATTCTTATTTTTTAGCGATTATTTAGGTTTTAAATTCAGGACTTACGCAAGTGTCACAATCGATTCTTGGTGCGTGACGCTATAAGTATCATGACTACGTTTAAATACTTTCGCCGCGTCACACACCCTACATAAAAAATATGCCGATTGCGTAAGTCCTAAAATTCTTACTTATGCTGATTGGAATATATCTTAAGACATAAATAAATACATAAGGTTAACTTTTTATCACTACTAAAGATAGTAGATTTATAGTTATCAAAAGTCTAATATTGTTATCGTAGTTTTAAAAACTTTTTTAACGAGGAGACATTTATGACTAGTGAAGAAAATAGAGGAATAGATTCATCTGAACGCGCAAACGTAGATACATACGATAGAGGCATTGTCCCTGCTGAAACTGCTGCTCGCAAAGAAAGAGAAGGAGATTTATACAAAACACTGCCTACAGAAGAAAAAGAAGCAAATTCACCTACAGATGATCAGACAAATGCCCAAAGTGTTCGCACTACAGATGGCTATACAGTAGATAAAGAAGGTTTGTTAAATAACTACGCAGTTGAACCAGAAATGTATTATGAAGTTCCAGGTGATGCGAAAGAAGCAGCAGCACAAGACACCGCAGAACGGATGCAAGAATTAGCCGAAATTAATGAAGATAAAGAAGGTGAATTAACAGAAAAAGGTGATAGAAGAGGGAAAGGAACAGGTGTAATTTAGTATTTAGAGACGTTGCAATGCAACGTCTCTAAAGGTGAATTATTTAGGTATATCCCAGTTTTTATTTTTTAAAAGTTTTACAAACTAATTCTTGCAGTTATCACAGCAAACCTTGTTGTTTCAATTTAGCTAACGCATCCTCAGCCGACAATTTTTCTGCTTCTTTTTTATTACGTCCCGTACCCTCTCCGTACTTTTGATTTTCCACATAAACTTCAGCTTTGAATTCTGGCGCGTGAGACAAACCACCTGTTTGTGTTGTCACGTATTTGGGAGGAGTCGGACCAATATTGGCCTGTACCCATTCTTGAAACCGATTTTTTGAATCTACATTAGAACGAGACACTACAATTTGTTCAGGTACAGCATCAAATAATGGTTCTATAATTGCACGCACTGCTTCTATATTGCAGTCGTTATCTAAATAGTAAGCACCAATTACAGCTTCTAATGTACTGCTAAGTAAATTAGGATTTTGATAGCCACCATCTCGAATTGCGCCTTTACCTAACCGTATCCTGAAATCTAAGCCTACTTCAATCGCAAACTTTGCTAATTGTTTCTCATCTACTAATGCTGAACGCCGCCGTGTTAATTCATCTTCTCCCTTTTCCGGGTGACGACGATAAAGATATTCCCCACTTAAAAAATTCAGCACAGCATCACCGAGAAATTCTAGACGTTCATTATGTTCGCCTTCTCCTGGGTTTTCATTCACATAAGAACGGTGTGTAAGTGCTTGGCGTAGAAGTTCCGTATCATGAAATATGAGCAATTTGTGCATTTTGATGTTGCTGGTGTCAGTAAGATTATGGCTTATTTTGAGCGATCGCCTCATATAAAAATGTCATTCTGACTGGAGTCCTGAGCGAAGCGTTCGCGCCAGCGTTCCCGTAGGGTAGGAACTGTAAGGAAGAATCTAGGCTTTGTGGCACATACCGAGATGTTTCATTCCGCTACGCTGCATTCAACATGACAAAGAAACAGACTTTTCAAACGTCCTCTAACCTCCAAAGCTTATTTTTGGGGGGAATATCCTACTTAAATTCACAGACAAATCAGGAAAACAAGGTAAAGCTATTACCTGATTGGGCAAGACAATTCTTTTATTTGAATAACCAGATTTACCTTTAGTATCTTGATAAGGTTCACTGTAAGATTCTAAATAGTTATCAAATAAATTGAATATCCAATAATTAGAAATACCTGCTTGAGCATAGAGAGGTATTTTTACATCTTGATCATAACTTAAAGACGAATCTGCAACTTCCATCACCAGCAATACATCAGCTGGACTAGGGTGAGTAGAGAGATAATCATCAGCGCGGTTCTGCACGATAGCAAAATCTGGTTCTGGTTCGCTATTAGGCGGTAAACTAATAGGGGCTTGAGATTGCAAAGTAGCCCTATCTCCTATCAGTTTTGGGAGTTCCTTCCACAACTTTCGTAAGCAAGTTTCATGAGCTGTACCCTTAGATACCATTTGTATCAGTTCCCCGTTAATTAATTCAATGCGGTCATCTTCGTGGAAAAAGCCCAATTCCACGAGTTTGTGATACTCTTCCACTGTGAAGCGTTTAGCTTGAGCTATACTCATAAATTTTGCTCCCAAGGGCAACACAACGCCCTCATTCCTATAACCCTTATTCTAAATATGCCAGAAATTGATATGCTAAAAGCCGAGACTAACTTGAAAGTGCTGAGTAATGAGTGCTGAGTAAAAATATCAGTTCTCAGTCCCTATAAAACTGTCTCCTGCCTTTATAATCATTTGCAAACCATGCCTGCGCCTACTATCAACCCTACAATTACCGCTTTTCCCTTGACGGCCGTTGTCGGTCAAGAAGCCATTAAATTAGCCTTGCTGTTAGCAGCAGTCGATCCTGGTTTGGGAGGAGTAGCGATCGCAGGCCGTCGCGGTACGGCAAAATCAGTTATGGCGCGGGCTATCCATGCGCTGTTACCACCGATTGAAGTTGTTCAGGATTCGCTGAGTAACTGCGACCCCAACCACCCAGAAACATGGGATGATGATCTTTTGGCAGAGTACGCCGATAAAGATGTTCAGGATGTCCCGACAGCAATTATCCCTGCGCCTTTTATCCAAATTCCCCTCGGTGTCACAGAAGACCGTCTCCTCGGTTCTGTGGATGTGGAACAGTCTGTTAAACAAGGAGACACCATCTTTCAGCCTGGGTTACTCGCCACCGCTAACCGAGGCGTGTTGTATGTGGATGAACTCAATCTATTAGATGACCAGATATCCAATCAGCTATTAACAGTCCTGTCAGAAGGACGTAACCAAATTGAACGGGAAGGAATCAGCTTTCAGCATCCTTGTCAATCTCTGTTTATTGCCACCTATAACCCAGAAGAAGGGGCATTGCGGGAGCATTTATTAGATAGAATTGCGATCGCACTTTCTGCTGACGGTGTTCTCGGTCTAGATCAAAGAGTAGAGGCCGTTGAGCAAGCGATCGCTTATTCCAAATCACCCCAAGATTTTCTCCAGCAGTACAGCGAAGATTTAGACTCGCTAAAAACTCAAATTCTCCTGGCGCGGGAATGGTTAAAAGATGTCACCATCACCCGTGAACAAATTGCTTACCTAGTAGATGAAGCCCTGCGCGGCGGTGTCCAGGGACATCGGGCGGAATTATTTGCTGTGCGAGTTGCGAAAGCGGCTGCGGCTTTAGATGGTAGGTCAACGGTGAATGCTGACGACTTACGCCGGGCTGTAGAGTTAGTGATTGTCCCACGGGCGACCGTTGTCCAGACACCGCCACCAGACCAAGCACCGCCACCACCACCCCCACCACCACAAAGCCAGGACGAATCAGAAGAAGACCAACAAGAGGAAGAAGAAGACAAAGAAGATCAACCAGACGAACCAGACGAACCAGAAGACCAAGAACCCCCCAGCATCCCGGAAGAATTTATCTTTGACCCGGAAGGGGTAATACTAGATGAAAGTGTGCTGTACTTTGCTCAAATGGCGCAGCGTCAAGGTAAATCTGGAAGTCGCAGCATTATCTTTTCCGATGACCGGGGACGCTATATCAAGCCGATGTTACCTAAAGGTAAAGTCCGCCGCATCGCCGTAGATGCTACCTTGAGGGCGGCTGCACCCTATCAAAAAGCCCGACGGGAGAGACACCCAGACAAGAAGGTTATTGTGGAACAGGGCGACATTCGCGCCAAGCGTTTGGTACGCAAAGCCGGGGCTTTAGTGGTGTTTGTGGTCGATGCTTCAGGTTCTATGGCCTTGAACCGGATGCAGTCAGCCAAAGGTGCAGTTATGCAACTGTTGACAGAAGCCTATCAAAACCGTGACCAAGTAGCATTGATTCCTTTCCGGGGAGAACAAGCAGAGGTATTATTACCACCAACCCGTTCCATAGCCTTAGCACGCAACCGCTTAGAAAGATTACCCTGTGGTGGCGGTTCACCCCTAGCACATGGGTTAACCCAAGCTGTCCGCGTCGGTTTAAATGCGCGCATGAGTGGAGATATTGGACAAGTGGTAGTTGTGGCAATTACCGATGGACGGGGTAATATTCCTCTGTCTCGTTCTTTAGGCGAACCCCAAGAACCGGGAGAAAAACCAGACATCAAAGGGGAATTGCTAGAAATTGCGGCGAGAGTTCGCGCCTTGGGGATGCAGCTATTAGTTATTGATACTGAGAGTAAATTCGTCTCCACTGGCTTTGCTAAGGAGTTAGCCCAAACAGCCGGCGGTAAATATTATCATTTACCGAAAGCTACCGATAAAGCTATTGCTGCCATGACCAAAGGTGCGATCGCTGATTTAAAATCTCGGTAACGAAACAAATACCAAAACGCATGAGAAATACAGCAGAATTCAGACTCCTGAATTCTGCTGTATAACTGTGATTGTTAAAAATATTGGCAAATATTTAATTTCTACCTTGACGCTACCACCAAGGGCAGATGTAAAACTTTAAGAAATATTTCAGGATAAATCACATCTTTGAAAAGTTGATTTTGTCATACTTCAGTAGACATTAATTAGTACAAAGCGGCGTAAATAGAGAGGTTCAGATAAACCTAAAACCCTTATTGTCAGACGCGATTTATCGCATCTGACAAAATCAATTATTTACACCAATAACTGAGCCGTATTGCTTCACGTTTGTACTAGCTTTTCAATTCACATTTTTACAAGAGAGATCATGAACCAAAAATTAATTTTTCTAGCTTCAACTATTGGATTAAGTGTGTTTATGGCAGCTTGTGAGCCTACTACACCACCCCCAACCACTGCACCGCCACCTGTGACTCCAGCACCCGTAGTCCCGCCTCAAACTCAACCGCCTGTAACCCCAACTCCTACTGTTCCATAAAAATGCTTTTGTTAATTTAAAGTCTGAGCGTGAGGCTAATACACGGAATGCTTATGTGACTCAGGGTAATGTTCAGGTTAGCCAAAAAGCTTAACAACCTTGGCACATCGAACAATACGCAACTTGAACATCTCCTGATTCCTGTCACTTTTCGATCATATTTATTGCGGATAATTTTAAATTGGGCGTTGCGTAAATGCAGGATGAATTGAGATTATTAGCTGAGAGTAAATTTAGATTATTTGCGCCTAACCTGCGGGTTCTGCCTTGCAGTATGCGCGTTAGCGTTAGCGGGGCGTAGCCCAACAAAATTCACCCCATTAATCAGCAAAGACTTAAATTGATTAGCTAACAACCAAACAGCTAACATTCCGCCTATGGGAAAATTTCAGGCCAATAAAATGACAGCAACAGATAAAAATACCATACAACCACAGCAATGGCATAACTTGCCTGCATCAAAGGTGGCGCAAAATTTAGACACCAATCTAGAAGCAGGTTTGACACCTAATGAAGTGACAAAACGACGGGAACGTTTTGGTGCTAATGAACTCAAAGCTAAACCCGGAAAAAGTCAATTAGTGAGGTTTTTATTACAATTTAACCAGCCGTTGTTGTACATATTGATCATTGCAGGGGCAATCAAAGCCTTAATTGGACAATGGGTAAATGCTGGGGTAATTTGGGGCGTAACACTAATTAACGCTATTATTGGTTTTATTCAAGAATCAAAAGCCGAAAGTGCGATCGCAGCTTTAGCGTCTTCAGTAGAAACTAATGCAACTATCCTCCGCAATGGTCAAAAGATTCAAGTTCCCTCCCAGGAGTTAGTACCAGGGGATATTGTCTTACTCGCTTCTGGCGATAAAGTACCAGCAGATTTGCGTCTTGTACAATCCCGCAATCTTCAAGTTAATGAATCAGCACTTACGGGTGAGTCGGTGGCGGTGGAAAAAAATACCCAACCACTCGATCAAGATGCAGTCTTAGCAGAACGCATTAATATGGCTTATGCTGGCAGCTTTGTTACCTTTGGCACTGGCAAAGGCATTGTTGTAGCCATTGGTGAAGCCACGGAAACTGGGCGTATCTCCCAACTAATGGAGCAAGGTACGAGCCTAAAAACTCCCCTAACGCGGAAATTTGATAAATTTAGCCGCACCCTACTATACATTATTCTCGGCATAGCTACGCTGACCTTTGCTGTTGGGTTGGGATACGGTAATTCATGGTCAGAAATGTTTGAAGCGGCGATCGCCTTTGCTGTGAGTGCAATTCCTGAAGGTTTGCCTGCTGTAGTCACAGTCACATTAGCTATAGGTGTATCTCGCATGGCTCGCCGTCATGCGATCGTGCGTAAGTTGCCCGCCGTGGAAACCCTCGGCGGTGCTACAGTTATCTGTTCTGATAAGACTGGAACACTAACTGAAAACCAAATGACTGTACAGGCAATTTATACTGGTGGGGAAGAATATACAGTCACGGGTACAGGCTATATTCCAGAAGGAGAAATTTTATTCCAGGAACAGCCAATAGATTGGCGCAATTATCCTGTTTTAGCGGAATGTCTGAAAGCGGGGTTGTTATGTAATGACTCACACTTAGAATACAAGGAAGAACAATGGCAAGTTGTCGGTGATCCCACTGAGGGAGCATTGATAGTTGTTGCAAATAAAGGGGAACTGGAACGCCGCACCTTAGAACAAGAAATGCCCAGATTGGATACTATCCCCTTTGAGTCTGAGTTTCAATACATGGCAACTTTGCATGAAGATGCTTCAGGTGTGAGGACTATCTATGTTAAGGGTTCAGTCGAGGCGATTCTCAAACGTTGTCAGCAAACTTTAGATACTCAGGGTAATCTAGCTTCTGTAGATCCAGAAAACATACATCAAAAAGTTGATGCAATGGCGCATCAGGGTTTACGGGTACTGGCTTTTGCTAAAAAATCTGTCTCAGCTGCTCAAGATGAACTAGATCATGCAGATATCGAAACAGATTTGGTTTTCTTGGGATTACAAGGAATGATCGATCCGCCTAGAGCAGAAGCGATCGCCGCCGTAGCCGCCTGTCAAAATGCTGGTATTCAAGTCAAAATGATTACAGGCGATCATGTAGTCACTGCACAAGCGATCGCAGAACGGATGGGCTTTAATCAAAATGGTCAAGTTCTGGCTTTCACAGGTAGCCAACTAGCCCAAATGGATAAATCAGAACTGGCTACAGCCATAGAAGACGGGGCTGTATTTGCGCGTGTTGCACCAGAGCAAAAACTCCGCATTGTAGAAGCCTTGCAATCTAAAGGCGAAATTGTCGCCATGACTGGGGATGGTGTGAATGATGCACCAGCCTTAAAACAAGCAGAAATCGGGATTGCAATGGGGGGTGCGGGTACGGAGGTAGCCAAAGAAGCCGCAGATATGATTTTGACAGATGATAATTTCGCCTCCATAGAAGCGGCGATAGAAGAAGGGCGGACTGTATATCGAAACCTATTGAAAGCGATCGCCTTTATCCTACCTGTGAATGGTGGGGAATCAATGACGATTTTAATTAGTGTCCTACTGGCTAGAGCATTACCAATTTTATCTTTACAAGTGCTGTGGTTAAATATGGTGAATTCCATCGCCATGACTGTACCCTTAGCCTTTGAGCCTAAGTCCCCAAGGGTGATGCAACAACCGCCGCGCAGCCCCCGCGAACCCTTACTTTCCCGCAGTTTAATTAAGCGTATCCTGGCAATTTCTATCTTTAACTGGATTTTGATTTTTGGTGTATTTGAATGGATGCGACAAACTACAGACGATATCACTTTAGCCAGGACAATGGCAATTCAAGCATTAGTAGCTGGGAGATTATTTTATCTTTTAAGTATTAGTCAATTAGGAATGGCTATCATTAATCGACTGCGGGGAATTAGACAAACATTCAGCGATGCTTCCGTCATGGGAATTGGCATTGCTTGTGCCATAGTGTTACAGATCATATTCAGCCAATGGGGCTTGATGAATCGTTTATTTTCTACTGCGCCACTGAACTTACAACAATGGTTAATTTGTTTGCTTGTAGGCTTACCAATGATTCCCTTAGCAATACTAGTAAATCGTTTTGACCCTCTTGATTGAGGTGATAAATTATTGCGTAATCTGAATGCGATCGCACTTGATAATTATCAGGCGATCGTCATTGGGAGCGTTTTGTCATTCTGAGTGAAACGAAGAATCTCATGACTAAGGGAAGGAGTGAGATGCTTCCTGCGTCAGCATGACAGGGGAATGGGTATCTCAATGGTATGATACTGGCAATTCGGTAGTGTTACCACTATAGGCGATCGCTTCCATTGGAACTGTCGAATGTTGAATTTCCTGTTGATGTAAAGGAATTTCAATCCAAAATTCACATCCTTTCCCCAAGTCCGATTCACATCGCAATATTCCAGAGTGTTTATCAACAATAATTTGATAACTAATCGATAAACCTAAACCTGTTCCTTGACCCACAGGTTTAGTTGTGAAAAATGGGTCAAATAACTTTTGTTTAACTTTATCAGTCATGCCTGGGCCATTGTCGGCGATTTTGACTATGACTCGGTTATTTTTAGCAAGATAAGTGCTAATTTTAATGTAACTGGGATTAGTTTCAATTTCTTGTGGGGTACGCTCGGCATTATAACTATTGAGAGCATCAATAGCATTATTAATAATATTCAAAAATACTTGGTTTAACTGTCCTGCATGACACTCTACCAGAGGTAGCTGGCCATACTCCTTGATAATTTCGATTTTGGGGTTCTCTGGTTTAGCCTTGAATCGATTTTGCAAAATCAATAGTGTACTTTCAATTCCTTCATGAATATTGACTGCTTTCATCTCCGCTTCATCTAGACGAGAGAAATTACGTAAAGACAAAACTATTTGCTGAATACGCTGAGATCCCATTGTCATCGAACCGAGAATTTTTGGTAGGTCTTCTTGGATAAACTCCAAGTCCATGTGTTCAATCTTTGATTGGATTGTTTTACTAGGATGGGGAAACTCTTGTTGATATAAACTGACTAAATCTAGTAGGTCTTGTGTGTAGTCATTAGCATGAGTCACATTACCGTAAATAAAATTCACTGGGTTATTAATTTCATGTGCTACCCCAGCTACCAACTGACCTAAGCTAGACATTTTTTCAGTTTGAATTAGTTGTGCTTGGGTACTTTGTAATTCTTGTAATGCTCTTTGGAGTTCTAATTCTGCTTGTTTGCGTTCAGTAATTTCTAACTCCAAACGTTGGTTCATGTGAGTTAATTCTGTATTTTTAATCAGTGTTTCATGAGACTTAGCTAATTTAATAGCCATATGGTTAAATGCTTTAGCCAAGTCTTCTATTTCATCACCAGTACGCATATCCAAACGATACTCAAAGTTACCTGTAGCAATTTCTGATGTTCCCGCCTGCAAATTATGCAAAGATTTGATTGTTGGTCGCCAAATCAGCATAAATTCGCCAGAAAACAGCATTAAAATCACTGCAACGACCACAAAAGAAATAATTCTCTGTACTTGATGAAGATTTTCTAAATCTTTTTCTACTAACTCCCTTTGTTTATCAGTACGTTGAATGAGCTCATCAAGAAATAATTTAATATCTCTGCTAAAAGAATTAATAGAGCGAAAATACAGTTGTGAATCTGCCGCATTAGCTTGACTCGAACTTTGCTCAATTAATTGAGTTGCTATGCGGCGAAGAAACTGGTGACGACGACGAATTACAGATATTTCAGGCACATCTGGCATTAAGAGTTCCAACTCATCCAAGGAGTTGATAAACTGTGCATGGGATTGTTCAATTTCTGCATTTTGATTTTGGAATAGAACAAAATCTTTGAGGATAATAATTTCTGACTTCAAGGCGTTATCTGCTTCTAGAGCTGCTTTGATGGTTTCCGCAGTGTCATAGCTTTTCTCGCGTACAGTTTGCTTAATCTGCTGCACTACTACCGTATTACCAATGAGGATAGCCACTACAAGTCCAACAGATACGGCAGAACTAGTCAGTAGCTTTGTAGAGATTTTCATTTTACGGAAGAGACATTAAGTTCAATTCTTGGCGGATTTTTTGAATCTGATCATAATCAGAAGCAATGACAAGGGTATATCCATCTAATTTACTACCTCCAATAGCATCAATCTCCATCGTAATACTTAGAAAAGCTTGCTTAAGTTGTTGTATTAACTCAGGGGGTAGTTCCTCCGATACTACTATAGGAAAGTTGGGTATGGGAGCAGATTCCCAAATAATTTTAGTATTTTTTGATGTGAGTTTAACATTCTTTTGCTGTTTAGTATATGAAGCAATATTGCTAGCGACAGCATCAACCATGCCATTTTCTAGTGCCGCCATACTTTGACTATGATTGCCCAAATAGATGAGTTGAGTAAAATCTTGGTAAGGATTATTAATTCTTTGTTGTTTCAAATCTGCTAAGGCTGCAAGATATCCGAAGGTAGAGGTTTGATCAACTAAAGCAATGCTTTTGCCTTTTAGGTCTTCTAATTTCTTAATGTTGCTATTGGCTTTAACAATAATACACAATCGATACCAAGGTTGACCTGTATTGGTGTCAATAGGAGCTACCAAAGGTTGAATTTTTGCACCTTTCTCTACAGCTTCAAGATAGGTAACAGATCCCAAGTAGGCTATATCTATTTGGTTTTCGACTAGCCACTGTACAACTTCTTTATTGTCTTGAGCAATCTGGAAATCAACGCCTCGCCCTAGATATGTTTCTAAATAATTACCTAGGGGTTTAAGTGCTTGTTTTTGGTCTGTCTGATTTTGGGTAGGCATTAACCCAATTCTGAGATTGGGTGGATTGTTTTTGCTATTAGTAGGGGTTTCATACGCAGTACCTTGTCTTTCCCTTGTGCGTCTAGTTACCTTAATTGGCGATGGCGATGAGGTTTGATTGAGAGTCTGCTGACTATATGGGGATGAATTTTCAGTACAGCCTATACTCAGTAGTGATGCGATCGCACCTACAATTAATATCTTGCCACTAAACAAAGACTGTTTGTTAACAAGCCACTGCACGGCTTTTATCATAGGATTAGACTCAGGTGATCAATAGTTTAAGCCAATACTAGGATTTAATTTTTTACCTAGAATCAGCTAAATAAATTTCTCACCCAAGATATTAGGTGAATAATTGCAAGTTTATACTGGATTAGCAAAGACATCAATAATTCAGTTTTTCAGTGATTGACGTAAATAGGAATATTAAGCAATACTGCCGCGTTTTCTAGCTTCCTTGTAAGAAGTGCCAACATTTCTCAACCCAGCTTTAATCATTTGTTTCTCTAACAACGCAAAAAAAACGGGTTCTATCACCGCCTCTGACTACAGCTTGATTATGGGCTTCGGCGATCGCCACAGGATAACCACAGCCTTTCTGTACCTGTGCTAACATCAATCCCAAAGCTTGGTCAAACATGGCTGTATTCTCAGCTACCCATGCGGGTACTTCTATCCGCGCAATTTCTGTACCGACGTGAACGTGGCAAAAATAGATAGTTTGGTCTGCGTAAAGTTCCAGGATGCGGTTATTGCTGCGCCACAGTGGCCCCCGTTGTCCAGGCGTAAGTTGAGTAGTCCACAATGCCGTATCTCGCAACGGTTCAAACACTTTGCAAGGGACTTTTTCTAGTTGATTGGGGCAATAACTAACACAATCTGGTGCGGGATGGGGACAAGCCAACAACCTTAAAAAATTCACCCCCTCCACATTCCGAGAAGCACTGAGATAACCCATCAAAGGAATTTGAGCCGCACGCATTTGACTCCAAGCTTCCAGAATGGGGGGTAAAATGCGATCGCGTGCATCTACAGGTAACTGTTCCAAAAACCAGTAAATTAACGAACCATCCACCATTGCTAAAGCAGGAATTGGTGATTGGGGATGAGGGATTAGGGATTGGTTATTGTTCTCTTCCCTACTCCCCAGATCCCCTGTTTTTCTCCTTCCAGTCCCCAGTCCCCCGTCACCAGTACCTACTTCCCTCACCAACTCAGCCAAAACCGTTGCTTCGCTAGCAGTGCGGCGATAACTCATCCATTCTTCAGTTTTAATTCCCCACTGGCGGGACATATATAAATCTTCAGGGCGGTAAAATACCTCTGGCAAACTATCCATGAGGGGATAGCGATTTTGTCCATAGTGTAGGACTACCCTACCGATATTTAAGAGATAACAGTAAGCAATTTCGTGATGATTGGGGGCAATTTGTGAACCATCGGTAGCAATAACAGTGTGTACCTTGGGGGGAACAGGAATATCTATGCGAGTATTTAGCGGCTCAAGGGGTGTAGCATTAGCAAAGAGAATGCGATCGCGCCATTTTTCCTGACGTTCCATCACCTCTTGTTGACACTCATAAGCTTTTTTTAGGTGCTGTTGCGCCAACTCTAAACGCTGGCGACTAGCCACAGCCTCTTGGCTAAGATGCTGACTTATACCCTGCATTTCTCGCGCTAATTTCGTTAAATCAAGCATAGAGTGAGTAGTGAGTAGTGAGTAGTGAGTGCTGAGTGCTGAGTAGTGAGTAGTGAGTGCTGAGTGCTGAGTAGTGAGTAGTGAGTGCTGAGTGCTGAGTAGTGAGTGCTGAGTGCTGAGTAGTGAGTGCTGAGTGCTGAGTAGGTACGCATTATATTTTTCTCCCCCTGCTTCCCCTGCTTCCCCTGCTTTCTTTTCCCCTGTCACCTGTCCCCTGTCACCTGTCACCTGTCCCCTGTCCCCTAATTATCACAGCCACCCAGAAAAATCTTTAGCAAATTGAGACAGGGATAATAATTTAATTCGGGAATTGTCTTGGGCAGCTTTTCTTTCTGGTTGCGTATTATAACCCCAATCTCCTAGGAAAAGCTTGACATCCTTTAGGTCTGTTTGCTGTTGGACTAATTCCAATGTCTTGAGTCTGTCTTCTATAAACCACAAATTACCGGGTTGAATATCCGCGCCTGTAATCAATTCGCGCAGGGTTTCGTATTTGGGACGCTTGATTTCTTTGCCGAAAATGGCTGTTGGTGGTAAGTCTACCCCTTCTCGTTGCAATAACTGCTGTACAAAGCGTCCTTCTTTGGTGGTGACAATATATAGCTTGACTTCACTATCAATAGTCACTTTTAGTTTTTCCACCACCCCAGGATAAAATTTATGCAAACTCAGCCAACCGTCTAAATCTGTAGCAATCCATTCATCCCGTAGGCTGTCTAGTTTGATCGCAATTTCTTTTGACTGTAGCTTGTCGGTTGACAAAATTTGTGGGGTAATATTTGCCCATTCCTGAAGAATCTTGTCTTCTGGAATGTCATCTATTAAGGCTTTAATTAACACTGGCATTTCCCAACCTGTTTCAATTACAGGTCGGAGGCGATAGAATCTTAATGCTAAATCGTCTGGTGGTGTATCGTTAGCAGGCGACCAAATTTGACAGTAAGCACGCCATGCTACCTCAAAATATTCAATTAGTCCATCGCAAATCACACCATCAAAGTCTAAAGCTAAAATTTTCGGACTACTCGCTGTCATGGTTTTGAGGGTTAAAACTGCTTTTGTCAGCTTAACTGATGCTGTCGATATTTTTTGTATAAAAATATCTGAATATCTCAATATTTTAATAAAACTGACGCATTCGCAACGAAAATAAAAGCTTTGTGTTACTTCTCTAAGAGGGTGTTTGAAAAGTCTGTTTCTTTGTCATGTTGTAGCTTGCTTCTCCGCAGGAGTATGCAGCGTAGCGGAATGTTCGCTGAAAGCGTTCCCGTTCGCGGTAGCGTTGCGTAGCAAAGGGTAACATCTGGTGTATGTGCCACAAAGCCTAGATTCTTCCTTACGCTCCGCTCCAGTCATGATTGAATAATCATCTTGCCAAAGTAACTGCATAAAACATTTCATTCTTTTTGGTTACTAGTAGGAATTAAAACGCCATGTTTGGGACTAAATAATAAAGCCAACAGAAATAATCCTGACACTACTAAGACAATGGCTGGGCCAGAGGGCAAATTATAAAAGTAGCTGAGATACATACCACTAATACTAGAAATCACACCAATCACTGCACCCAAAATCATGACTTCATGTAAACGTTTCACTAATAGATAAGCCGTTGCTCCTGGTGTAATTAATAGTGATAGGACTAAAATTACACCTACAGCTTTCATGCTGGCGACAATAGTTAACGAAATCAACAGCATCAAGCCAAAGTTAAGTCGATTGACTGGTAAACCTGCGGCTTGCGCTCCCAAGGGGTCAAAGGTGTAAAATAGTAGTTCTTTATATAACAAAACAATTACTATTAAAACAATGGCGGCAATGATAGCTGTGTGGCGCACTTCATCTACAGTTACCCCCAGAATATTGCCGAAAAGAAAGTGATTCAGGTCAATTTTATTGTCTTTTTGAATAATAGTAATTAAAGTAATGCCTAGGGCAAAGAATGCCGAGAAAACTATCCCCATTGCGGCATCTTCTTTAATAGGCGATCGCGTCCTAATCCAAGTTATAGCTACCGTACTCAACACTCCAGCAATAAACGCGCCAATAAAAATATTTGCCCCCAGCATAAAAGCGATCGCCAATCCTGGTAAAACTGAGTGACTGATCGCATCACCCAACAGTGCTAATCTCTGCACCATCAAGTAACTACCCACAACAGCACATAGTAAACCCACCAAAATCGCAATGACTAGCGATCGCTGCATAAAACCATACTGCAACGGCTCAATTAAAGCGTCTAACATAGATGAATCTCAGCTTTTTACCTATTTTCAATGGTAGCTTTATTTGCACTAGCGAGAAACAGGGGACAGATGACAGGGGACAGGTGACAGGTGATTATTGCGGACACTGTAACAGTTGTGCTTGGGGATAGTTTTTTCGTAGTTGCATTTGCCTTTGTAACTGCGCTTGTCCGTAGGTTGGTGACTGTTGTAATACTTCAGGCTTGGGTGGAATTGACAATCTATCTTCTCCTAGACTGCTGAACAAAATCACAGATTGCAATTGCAACTGGCGTTGTTGATGTTGCTGATAGAGTTTGGTATAAGTCTGAACAACCTGCTGCCATTCTGTTGCCGGACAATAGCTGCGATCAATCAGTAGTGTAATAGAGGGAACTGCAAACAACCAACTGATTAACAATCCGGTGAGCAAAAAAACTAACCAACTGAGTCCTAAAGTTTTAAGTAGTTGCATATTGAGATTCATTTTTTTAATTCGTAATATCTTTCACTAAGAAAACATCTTCCCCAATCCCCAGTCCCCAGTCCCCAATCCCCAGTCCCTAAAGATTAGTCTGAAACAAGTCTTTGAGCAGAACTTGAACTTTTTCGGGTGTACCTTGGTAAACGCTACCTTCCCGAATGGCGGCGATCGCTTCTAATTCCTCTTGATTAACTTCACCGTAGGCGATGGGATAAACTCTCACTCCACTGTGCTTAATCACATCCTGAATTTGTGCAAACTCAATTCCCTTGGTGCTTTGTCCATCCGTCAGCAGTAAGGCGTAGAATCGCCCGTTGGGATCGGTTTTGCGTTTTTCCATCAAATCTGCTAAACCAACGGCTAGTCCGTCATAGAGGGCTGTATTACCATCAGGTTGCAGTTGGTCTATGGCTGCAAATAATCGTTTTTGTTCTAACTCGTTGAAGGGAGCAAGAGCAATTCGGCGAACAGGGCGATCGCTAAATGTAATTAACCCAATCTGATTACCCCGGTTGATTTGTTTGCTAGCAAATCGTAAGGCTTCCTGAACTGCTTTCAGGCGGTTATCGTTCTCCATTGAACCACTTGTATCTACAATCAGTTCCATGTATACAGTCCGTCCGCCATCCTTGCGTTGTTTCCAGAATGACTGGACTGCTTTTAAAACTTCCCCTGATGGTATGGGTGGAAATTTACTGCGCTTGAGATATTCTGTTTGTTCATATCCCTGTTGTTTGGCTAATTCTTGCATGGGTGCAGAGGTGGCGAAGCTAGCAAATTGCTTTAAGGCTGCTTGTTTCGATGCACTATTCCAATCAAATCCTACTAATGGTGAATTTTCAGGATTACCGAAGGGAATGTAAGCCAGTTTTGCAAATTCCGGCTGTTTCTTTAAGTTGACATAGCTTTGGTAAGCCATGACGATCGCTTGAAACTTTTGGGAATCACGTAGCCAAATTTGCTTTAAGTCTAAGTATGTAGGTGTTGTCAGGCTGATTTGTTTTTGGAAGCTGCTAAAAGCTGAAGTTACTTGAGGCTCATTTAGTTCAGCGATAGTCAATGGTTTACCATCTTGAGCATGACCGGCTGAACGCCATAGTAAAGTGTGCAGAAAATTTAAGGCTGATGAGGCGATATAAGGATTGGAATAACCAACTTGAATTTTACCTGAGAGAATAGCATCCATCAGCCGATCAAATGTCACCTCTCCACCTTGAGCTAATTCCTTATAGGCTTGGGGTTGAATAGCAAAAATGGCTTGGTTGGGGACTAAAGCCGGTGCGATCGCTTGTAAGGATAATCCTTCGGCTTTGAGTAGTTCCAACCACATAGCAGTTGCTGGGGTGTAGCCTGCGGGTTTCCCTTTTCTGGCTGCTAAAATCTGTGCGCCTAATCCTGACGGAATATTCCGAATCCCGACTTGAATCACTTGTCCAGATGGAAGTTTTTGACGTTGTTGATTAAATTTTTCGGCGACATCAACTAACCAATGTTCATCCTCTCGTTCTCCATTGGCTTTTTCTGCTGAACTATAGATTTCCACATACACAATATTTGAATCACTGCTAGGCTTTGCACCATACAGAGGAAAGGTGTTTGGATCAGGTACAGAATCAGCCACCGGAGGAATCACGACAGTATAGGACGTGGTATCAGATACAAGTTGTGAATCTACTATAATGTTTGGTAAAAGCTGTTCCCGCAGATAGCGATCGCTACTTTCAAAAGAATCTATATTTATTGGTATAGTACAAGCACACAACAAGCTGAGGCATAGTCCAATTACTAGCCCAAATTGAAAACGTAATTTTTTCATGTGATTTAGTCCCTTAAAATTCCTCTAGTGTTTTCAGCAATCAGTGTTTGCAGTCGTGTTGAGATCACACCAGAATTAGTTAGTGCAGGTTGTCCCAAATTGTCCAGTGCTATTTGGTCGTGCAATTCTTGAAGTTGATCATGGGTGTGCTGAAGTCGGCTCAGACTGCTTTGCAACTGTTGTTTTGCTAATTCTCGATAATGTGATGTTTGGACTTTTTCAGTGACTTGCAAAGCCTTTACTAGTCGGTCAAGCAAATCTAAAACGGTGTGCAAGGTTTCTAGCAAGTCTGGAGTAAAAGTTGATTCCTGTTGAGAAATTTGGATAGTAAGCTGCTGAATCGTTAAAGTCTGTTGTCGAACTGATCGCCACAGAGATTCACAAGCATGAGGAATCTGGTTATCCAAGTAACTGATATGACCAAGAAATACATCTAATTGCAGTAAATTTGCTGAATTTGCCAAAGTGCGGCTTTTTTGGCGTTGGAGTTGCATATACCAAGATGCGATCGCCAAAACAACAATCACTGCACCGCTAAATATCACAATCAAACGCATTCCTAACCACAAAACAAAGCCCAGATAACCGATTAATACCCCAGTTATTAATAATTGAGTTTGAGACAGTTGGAAAATTTTACGCCGAGATTTATTTATCATGAATAGATTACCTCGTGCATGATTTGAGAAAATAAGTTTGTAGTAAGGACTTTAGTCCTTAGTATGAACTAATCAATTAAGCCTGCTTCTCTGGCGCGAATTTTAGTCATGATTCTGATGTTTTTTCCTTGAGTTCTTAATTCATCACAATCAATACCCAAGGCTAATTGCAATGTATCCCAGTGGTTACGGACTGTGCGTTCAGATACACAAATATGTGCAGCAATCGCTTTATCTTGCAATCCTTCATTAAAGGCTAGGCTGAGTAACTTTAATATCTCTGGTTTAACGTTTAATTCCTCATAAATATTTGGATATATATAGATATCTGTAATTTCTTTGATACAGGTAAATCCCCTTAATGCCCCATTTATTCTGGAGAGCATTTCTTGATTAGTAATATTTTTATCAGCAATCACAAAGCCCCCTTTATGAGTATCAATTGCAGGTTTAATTTGCACTAGTCTTTTCACATAAGAGCTTTGGACAAGAATATTCACATTAGGATATGTGTGCATTACCTGTTGTAATAATTCTAGACCTATACGAGTCTGTGCTATTTTTCCAGGCTGTTCTGGTAAACAAATATCCATAATGATGAGGTTAGGCTGCAAATTCGAGATTTTATTCAGCGCATCATTAGCTGTTTGAGCCAGGCTAATTTTTGTATCAGGATAATAATTTTTGATGAGTTCATTCGTTCCAGTCAGACAGATATCAGAACCATCAACTAAAACAATTTGCAGAGATGTAGTTTTTGCCAAAGATTGGTTCATATTGTTATACCTGGATTATGAATTGGGACAAATTATTGGTGTGTAGAAACTATGCAAATTTTCTACTTACATTCTGAGTTCTCCTGATAGCAAAGGGCGTTGATATAAATGATTAAAGATAGTGATACAAAACGCCTTTGATTTACAACCAGTAATTCTTAAATGCCTAAAGCATTTATTGAGTTAATCACCACCACCACCACCACCGCCATCACCACCACCGCCACCGTCACCACAGCCACCGTCACCACCACCACCATCACTATACCCTCCAACTTCGTCACTACTACTGTTGTATTCGTAAGTAACACTAACGCTCTTACGAGAGAATAAGATACGGTAGACAATTAACAAGAGAATTGCCCACAAAATCCACTTCAATAAATCATCTTCAGATTGTGAACTTTGCCATATAGGGGTTTTTAGCTCAGTACCTGTGCTATCAAAAGTCACCTGAATTTCTAAATATTCTCCTGGTTCAATGGCTGTTTCAGCAACCGCCTCAATAGTTTTTGAGTTCACTTTGCGGATATTTGTAGATATGCCAAAGCTTTGGAAATCTTTGATATTAGCAGCAAATTGTTCAGGGAGTTCTACTCGAACTTTTGCCTGTTTGATAGGGGCTTTCCGTCCAGAAAAAATAGCTTTCCAATATACTTGAGCATCGTTATCATCTACGTTTAACCCACCAACAACACGATATTTCAATACGAAAGTATGGCTTTCTGGTGCTTTGAGTTGATGCTTCCAACGAATCCAACGTTGATTATTTTCTGTACCTGTTTCGCTGGGTAATAATCGACCATTTTCTGTGACTGATATTTCAGTAATCTTGTCTACTTTATCCAGAGGAATATAGCGGGAGCGTTGATTGTTATATTTTCCTGTAAATGTATATTTTTGTGTTTCGGTGACTAGCATATCACCGTTAGTTTGCACGGCGATATCAACATTTATAAACTCCCAATAGAAAGGTACTGATTGGGCTTGAGCTTGATGAAAAGAAAATGTGAGGCTGAAAATGAGTGTGATAGAAAATAGGAATAGTCTTTGCATTAGTTGACGACACATCAGGAATTACTCCATATCTAAAATTCAAAATGCTCTTACCCTTCTGAGGGAATATCGTCCGCTAAAGTAAAAATTGTTGGATTTGTTATGTAACTTTACAATTAAGTTTATAGGATTTCTACTTGATTTTTGAACAGATGCGTAGGGTGTGTTAGCGACAGCGTAACGCACCTACTACCAAGGCCTTTGGTGCGTTACGGCTTACGCCTAACACACCCTACATATACTTAGATTTTTTCAGAAATAAAATCGGATTCCTATATAAAACGGTATGATTTGATAAATTACTTTTTAGGACAAGGAACATCTTTCACGAGAGCAAACTTCAACTGATCATTTACACTCACGATCGCCCGCGTGGTAAATTCTGCGCGATCGCCCCTTGCATCAAAACTAATCTTTAAACCATCAATAATCTTACTAGATGCGGCTGTCTCAGGCCTGATACCTGTTTCAGACAATTTCTGTCGAATTTCTTGCCGATTCACAGGTAAATTTGATAACTTAATCGCCTGTAATACTGCTTGCACAGATTCATATGCTAGGGCTGTACGTCGATTTAAATCACCACCCCAGTATTCATTTATCTCTTTTCTAAAATTTTCTGCCCCACACTGATTGGGATGCCAATCAACTGCAAGGAATAAGCTATTTACTGTGGTAACTTTAGCCTTATCAATGACTTCTTGCAGATACAGAGGATTTGCCCCTAAAATTGGTTTTTTCCCGTTGTTTAATTTGATAATCTCAACCGCTTTTTGCAATGCTGTACTATTGTTAGTCCCTCCATCGGGCAATATTGCTAGAGCATCTGCATCTCTAACTTCTAGTGGCAATTTAGTAATATCAAACTTGGCATCAGATAAGTCAACCTCAGCAATTATACTTCCATTAAAGGCTCTAAGAACCTGCTTAAATTGCTCAAATAAATCCTTACTAAACTCCTCTTGAGAGTTGTAAAAAACAACCACTTTTGGCTGAGGCTTTTTGAGATCATCCACTAAATACTGCACTAAACTATAGGCTTCTACCCGACTTGATGAAACGGTACGGTAGAAGACTTTGTTAGGATCATAGCAATCTGGATTTGATTGGAAATTAACTACGGTACTCGTAGGAGAAATCACCACCAGATCCTTTGGAGAATAAACCTTCAAGGCTGCACAGGTATTGGGAGAGGTGTAGTGTCCCACAACAGCCAGAACTTTGGCATTGTTTGAGAGTATTTCTGCAATTCTCCGCGCTTGGGCAGGTTTATTGCTATCGTTAGCAATAATGACTCGTAAATTCAACCCATCTTTAACTGCTACATCTTGGGCTTGAGCAACTCCAAAGAGGATATCTAATCCAAAGTTAAAATTTAATGGTGCAGCAACAGCAATGGTGTAAATTGGCAAATTGGGGTTTTGGGTACGCCGCAGATTTACAAGAGCATTGTTACGATAAATCAGAATTTCTGGATCTTGTAGTGCTGCTAAAGCTGTTTGACTGAAACCCTGAGCAGATTTATTTAATTTGGCTTGATTACGCAGGTTATCAAAAATCCCTACTGCATCGCCATATCTACCTTCAGCAAATGCTGTAATACCTTGCTGTTTTAATGAAAGATATGGCTCACTCAGTCGAACTCTGCTATCAGCAATTGGCTGTTTACCATAACTGATGAATTTTTCTACATCATCAGCAATTTGCTCTGGTTGGGTGCAGGTTGAGGGAAAAATTTGACAGCGATTGATGGTAATTGGGATAGATACAGCCATGATTCCAGCCAAAGTAGCCAACCCCAGCATGAGCCGAGAACGAGACAGGAAAAATGATGATTTAGGGTTTTGGGGAGTTTTATCAGGCCAAACAAACTCCGGTTGAATGGGATTCAGACAAACGGCGGGTAGCCAGGAAGCAGCCGGAAAAGTCCCTTGTACAGATTCTAGGCGATCGCGCGCTTCACGCACTGCCAAACACAGAGGTTTACCTTGAGAGAATTCCCGCAAAAAGTAGAGCAAGAATTGATAAGCAATCCTATCCGGTACAGGTTCGCGCATGACGATGACAGCCGGCACGTTCAATTTTGCCAAAAAATCGGCAATTTTTAACCCATCACAAGAATTGAAGATGGCTAACTTTAAACCTTTCGTGACGGCTTTTGTTAAACTTTTATGTAACGCATCTAAGGGTAAAAATTTGCCATCACTAATTTGAATCTGTCCACTTTTACCCTCACTAGAACTATGTCCAGCAAAAAACAAGATATCCCAATCTTGATCAAATAACAGATGAGAAATCTTTTCTTCACTTGGCTCTGATTGCTTAACAATTTGCGCTCCACGTTGTTCTAGAAGTGTTAAAGCGGCTACATCTTGTTCTAATTGCAAACCATCCTGAGAACTGCCAAAAATCGCTAAAACTCTGACTGGTGCTTTAAAAGTGGGGACTTGCTCACGAAATCCGGTGAATAAAGCAAACTCAGCATTGGGAAGCTTAGTAAATAAATCCCAGATATGCCAGGGTAGTCTGCGGAGTATTTCATTTTGGTTATCATCTTGTGTAGGACATCTAATAATAATGGGGACAGATTGATCAGTGCTGACTCTGGTATTAGCCTGAATGCGATCGCGCAAACTCCTAAACGCGCTATCTTCAAACCATCTTCTACAATAGTTCTGTAAATCTTCCGTTCTTTGTCTCCAGGTTTCCAGATTAGCTACATTCGTTACCTGTGCTGGAACTGCTTGTAGTTGACGACTGTTTTTTAATGATGTTTTTTTCCATTCGTGATACAACTGCGGCATTTCTGATGCGGCCGGAATATTGGGTAAATCATCATCATCTTGAATAGTGCGACCATCTTCTAAAATCTGAAGCTTCACAGAGAAGCCGTCAGCAAAGCTACCGCTACTAATCTCCAACACAACGGCGACGTTTTCAGGTATTTGAGGTCTAGGTCTAGCAGAGGATGGCAGCATAAACGACCAAGGGGGAATATCTGGAAGTAAAGAGTTTATTCTAGATAAGCATGATTGAGCAAAACTCCGCAATGATCAGCTAATGATCAGTTAAACCATAAAATCTTCGGTAAAGCTAGCATCATCAAGAACAACACGGACACTGAAGTGATCGCCTCTGTCCGCCGTAAACTTGAATTGGATATAATCATCTTGCTGGCGGGATTCCACTTCAAAAAATTGATTCCCGATTTCATCCAGCCCGATGAGCCGCAAACCTGGCGGTAGGGGAGACATTTTTTCTAGGGGATACACCCGCAACAAAATTAACATCCTGCCATCTGACTTAGGCAAAATCCCTACCATCAGCACTACAGAATGCCCAATCAGATAAATTCCTAAATCTTTAGCACTGATGACTGGGCAAACTGGATGTTGTGGATTTAGCCCCCACAGCAATTCCGCAGATTGCCAGCGAATTTCATCATCTTGAGTAGTTTGGATGAGATTTACCAAAGCTTCCTGGGGATTTAAGTGCAGGGGAACGGTTTGCACCAAATTAGAAGATTCTCGGCGATAGAGTTGTTCAACCTGTTGGCGGATGGGGTCATTACCTCGTTGCGGCTGTGGGTCACAAAATCGGACGACGGAAGTTTTCATCATGTTCAGCAAGTCTTGTGGGGCTTGCCAATCTGATTCAAAAGTGCGCTTGAGCCAATGGCTGAGTTGCACTATTGGTTCTGGTTGCGGTTCTGAAGTCAAGCACTCCAGCAAGTTATCAAGGGATTGAAAATAACTGCGCGGTAGTTCCGATACTGAGACAGATTCGACAAATCCTACAATTTGCCCTTCTTGGTAAGGTTCATCAAGTTCAATCATCACGTAGCCGAGACGTTCTGACCAAACTTCCGGGGGTATATGACATTTGCGATCGCTCCCACGCAAAGCCCGACATTCTAAAAATCCGTTTAAACTGGGAATATACAAGTCTGCAATGTTTTCTAATTGCTGCTCTAGGGGATTCCAGCTATGGCTAGCTGCTAAATCGGTATCAATACCCAACAGTTGCAAACAACGTTGAGTCACCAACACAGCTAAAGTATTACGATAAACTTGTTGCGATCGCGCTTGCGTCGGCTGTTGTTGAGCAAAGTGGTATGCTTGTTGGCGATCGCTTGCGGTAATCAAAATTTTGATTGGTTCAATCATGATTCGTGTCAAAAAACGTTTGCACTTGTCGGAATATTATTTAGACAACAACTGTTTGAAAATAGGGAAACATCGCAGCTTACAAAATCTCCTCAACGCCGATGCTTCGACCCCATACTTTTGAGCCAGAACATCCCAAGAAATATCTCCTGAATCGCGCAACAACTGCAAAATATGAATCAACAAGAACTGACAGTTGACATCAGGATGATTTTGCATTCGACAATTTCTAAACTGCTGCGGATGATTCTGCACTAAATCTAGCCATTCTTGGATAGTTTCATGCCAACGATCAGGCTCTGGCGCAGGCGGATAAATCCAATCACTATTTTCTTCATCAGCAGGCAGATGTAACCGTCTTTTATTGTCCTTCTCTTGGTCGCGAATGACATCCAGAATCCTGAATTTCAGCTTCTGGTTAAACCAAGTAATAAAACTAGCCTTTTCTGGATTATATGCTTGACAAATATCCCTGTTAAACCATTCCCAGGTGCGTGATAAAGCTTCCTCATAGATATCCGGTGATATCTTGCCACCCCCGCACCAAATCAACCTAGAAGACTTCATCATGATCATAATGAACTCCTTGGTTTGATTTGCCCGATTGGGGTCATCAGTTTGACACGCTTGCTCAAACAACCATTGACGCGCCGGAATATCGTTGATGATTTCCCGCAGCTTTGTCGGTTGCTGTAAAAGCTTACTCTTGGCAATGGGATTATTTAAAGCCGCTTGCAGCCAGTCAATTTTCATATTAGACATAGAGATTATCCAGACCCAATTAGTTTAGGTTTGAATCCCATCACAGCACCTACCCTCCTCTGACTCGCCTGAAGGGTTATCAGGGTTGGGAAGCGGGGAATTGGCTATTGTTTACAAAACTTTACGGTTTGTAGTAAGCACTTTAGTGCTTAGAAATTCAGGACTAAAGTCCTGACTACAAACTTAATGTTACAATCAGAGAAGAAATATTGAAGTTAAGTTGATGAGTTTATCACTGCAAAAAATGTTCAGCGAGATTGACAAACTCACACCAGAAGAGCAAGTGACGTTGCTGGAACATTTAGTAGAACGCATGAAAAAGCACTTGATTCCAGCACAAACAAAACGCAAATGGAGCGATTTAAAAGGTATGGCTGCTCATCCACTCTTTGGTGAAGATGCTCAACAGTGGGTTTCTCAAACTAGACGTGAAGGAGATGAACATCGGGAAGATTTGTTAAAAACAGAATAATGAGAATTAGTGAAGCATTGGCAGGGGTTTCTCATATATTCCTTGATACAGCACCAGTTATTTATTTTGTAGAGCGTAATCCACAGTTTTTCTATTTAGTAGAACCAATTTTTGACCGATTGGAAACTGATATTCAAGCCGTGGTATCTCCGATAACATTATCTGAATGTTTAGTGGGTGCTATACGTTCGGGTTTACCGGATTTAGAGCAAGCTTTTATTGATGTATTACTCAGTAATGAAGTTGTTTTTGTAGATACAAGTGCTACGATCGCACAAAATGCTGCAAACATTCGGATGCGTTACAATCTTCAGTTACCCGATGCTTTGCAGATTGCAACTGCTATCTCAAGCGGCTGTGATGCTTTTTTGACTAATGATGCAGCTTTGCAACGAGTCATAGAGTTGAGAATTTTGGTAGTTAGTGAGTTAGAGTTAGGGTAAATTAATCTCTAAATATCCGTATCGCATCCCCAACCAATATTTATAGTTTGGTAGGGTGCGTCAGCATGAATAATTTCTCGGTATAGTTAGGTTCTCTTGCACTGACGCACCCTACATTTTCTGCTGGAGAATCCCCCCGGCGGCACACACAACACGAAAACCACCACGGTTGCCGAGGTTGTCGCGATTAGAGTCGTTGCGAGACGCAGAACGGCAGTTTCCAGGATTGTTGATCCAAGAACCGCCCCGCAGTAAGGCTCTTCCTTGCTTTTGATAAAGATGATTATGATCATCAAACCAAGAACTGCCATCTATTGGCGCACCTTCATAGTTGTTGTGCCAATCATCAAGACACCATTCCCATATACTTCCGTGCATATCGTATAAACCAAAAGGATTTGCAGGAAATTTTCCTACATCAGTTGTTTGTTGGTAACTATTGCCGTAATTCGCTAAGTCCTTGGTAATTGTCTCACCAAAGTAATATGGAGTAGTCGTCCCCGCACGACAAGCATATTCCCATTCCGCTTCACTTGGTAAACAATAAATTCTCCCAGTTTTTTGCGATAGTCTCGCGCAAAATTCTACTGCATCATACCAAGAAACTCTTTCTACAGGGCTGTTAGCACCTTTAAAACAAGATGGTTCGGGATTTAGATCAATATTCACCTTAGTAAAACCAGCAACAGCTTGCCATTGAGCTTGAGTGACGGGAAATTTACCCATGAAAAATGGTTTAACATTAACTTGATGCTCTGGACTTTCAGAATCATATCGTCCTGGTTCATTTTCTGGTGAACCCATGAGAAATTTACCCCCAGGAATCGCCACCATATCTAAAACAACGCCATTACTCAAGTTTTCTCTAAAATACTCAGCGCGTCCCCGAATGCGGTTGATTTCATGTTTCTTTCCCCCTAAACCTAAAAACCCTGAATTTGTAACTGTAATGGTAGCGGTGTCAAATTCAAAGGTTTGAATTTGACTACTGGGGTTAGATTTAGCCTGAGATGCTTCTTGTTGTTGTTTTCGCTGCTGTTGTTGACGTAATCTTTCCGCTTCCTGCTGCTGTCGCTGTAATTCTGCTTGTCGCTGTTGTTGACGTAATCTTTCCGCTTCCTGCTGGTGTTGCTGAGATTTTGACTGTAGTGGTGCAAATACTCTTGCTTCTATCGCTGCAATATCTTCATTCCGTAATCCCAAAGATTGCTGATAGTCTTGTAATTCCTTTTGGGTTCGCTGACTAAAAGGATATTCCTGCTTGACTACATCAATCAATGTCTGCTCATACTCTTGTAACTTACGTTCATACTCCCGATAGGTTTGCAGAACTTGTTCTTGAATTTCTCTCGCTTCCTGTTCAGATAACCCCAACTCAACGCGCCTTGATTCTAATATCCTCAAAGCAATGACAGAAAAATTACCTTCACCCTGCTGGGCGCGACTTGTGACTTCTTGCAGATATAATTCCTTGTTAACCTCAGATAAAACTGTGGGTGGTAATGGTGCTGAGACTGAGATTAAAGCTTGTAATGCTTCTGTGGCGTTAAGATAGCGCATACTGAAGTGATGGCGCACCATTTTAGTTAACACTTCAGCTAAATGATTACTTACCTGCGCTTGATTTTGCCAGATGATTTCCCCTGTTTGCGGGTCTTCTTCTAATTCTGCGGGCAAAACACCGATTAAAGCTTGAATAGCCATTACCCCTAACGCATAAATATCGCTACCAAAACAAGGTTTACCGCGATACTGCTCATAAGACATATAACCAGGCGTGCCAATCACCACGCTAGAATTAACTTCACCTTGGCTATTAATCAATAACGTCCCTAATTCTTTGACTGCGCCGAAGTCTATCAAGATAATCTTCCCATCTTGACGACGCATCAAGTTCTGGGGTTTGATGTCGCGGTGAATTACTCCCTGTTGATGGACAAAGGAGAGGATTTCTAGTGCATCTTGTAAAAGCTTGGTGACATAGCTTTCGCTCAGTCGCTTACCAGGGACGATTTCTCGACTTAAATCTTGTCCTTGGATAAACTCTTGTACTATATATAGATTTTGGTCTTGGTTAAAGTGTGCAAGTAGTTGGGGAATTTGGGGATTTTTTCCCAGCCTTTCGAGGATAGCGGCTTCTTTCTCAAAAAATTCAATAACGCGGCTTTGGGTTTGGTTGGGACGTAGTTGTTTGACAACACATAAGGGTTTACTAGGTTGGTAATTATCCCTAGCCAGATATGTGACAGCAAAACCACCGCCGCCTAGTAACTTGATGATTTCGTAGCGTCCCGCCAGCGTGTTCAAGATGAGTATAAACCCTGATAAGCTTAATTCATCTCAGTGTAATTGTTAAGCGTTAAATCTGACAAGGCGGAATTAAACCAAGTCGTAATTCGTAATGGGCTAACGCCCCGCTCCGCTAACGTAATTGGTAATTCGATAACTGTTTACATGACGCATATCATAGCCCCCTCCTCGCAAGCCTACGGTGTATACACAAGTTATCGAATCACTATCAGTCCTCTGTTTACCCCACCCTAACCCTCCCCTTGGAAATGGGAGGGAACTAGATTTTCCGGTTTCCCCCCTTTCCAAGGGGGGATTAAGGGGGGTAATTCAACTTGTGTGTACACGGTAGCCTCGCAAGCGGGGAGGAAGTTGGGGGTGGGGTTCTTATACCTCACTAAAGCAAGAACCGCTATACAAACTTTAAGCTGCGTCAGTAAAATACATGACTTTACCACCGTAAGCACAACGCAGATTTTCTTCTGTGAGTACCTGTTGTCTTGAACCTGTGGCGACGAGTTCGCGGTTAAGTAAGACTAAATCATCAAAGTGGCTGATAGATTCGCCTAAATCATGGTTAACTACCAAGACAATTTTATTAGCCGCAGCTAATTCATGAAAGACATCAAAAACTACTGCTTGGGTTTTTTGATCAATCCCTACCAATGGTTCATCAAAACAGAAAATCTCGGCTTGCTGCGCTAAAGCACGGGCTAAAAATACTCGTTGTTGCTGTCCCCCTGATAATTGTCCAATGGGGCGATCGCAAAATTCTTTCATCCCAACTCTTTCTAAGGCATTTTTGGCTACTTGGCGACTCACACTAGAGAAACTACGCAACCACCCTGTTTTTTTTATTCGTCCCATCATCACTACATCCCAAACTGTGGCGGGATAAGTCCAGTCAATTTGGCTACGCTGGGGAACATACGCAACTTGATCTAATTGCTGCATCAGGGGTTTACCTTGATACAATACCCTTCCACTACTAAAGGGAACTAACCCCAGCATCGCCTTCATTAAGGTACTTTTACCTGCACCGTTAGGGCCAAAAATCCCAGTCAGTCGTCCCGGTTTAACAATACAGTTAATATCCCTCAAGGCTTCTTCTGTACGGTAGTGTACTCCTAGATGGGCAATGTTAATGTTTGTTGTGGCTGTCACAGTATTAACCCACACTAGATTGGAATTACCTTCTAAGGAAAAATTAGCAGTTCTCATAGTGTCATTTCCGAGACGGGAAGCAAATAATGAAAAGATTATGAAAATAATGTAACTTAAAAAATGAGAAAAATATGAAAACAAAGATAACAAGTTTATGGCAGCAATCACTCATTCAAAAGCCAGATATTTGGGTAAGGCGGTATTAGGGGTATTTTTGGGAATTTTGATACATGGATGTACACAAGCTAACTCTAACCGTACTCCCTCCGTCAACAATGGTAAGCCGCAAGTAGTAGCAACTAGCACAGTCATTGCTGATTTAGTTGGTGAAGTTGGAGGGGAAGAAATCCAGTTAAAGGGAATTTTGCAGCCTGGTGCTGATCCTCATGTATACGAACCAGTTCCAGCAGACAGCAGATTTTTGGAAGAAGCCGACTTGATTTTATATAACGGCTACAACTTAGAACCAGGACTAATTAAGTTAATGAATGCGGCTGGTGGGAAAGCGCGGAAGTTAGCCGTCGGGGAAGTCGTCAAGCCATTACAGTTAGATAAAGGAAAAGGTGAGATTGTCCCAGATCCCCACGTTTGGGGTAGTGCAGAAAATGCGATCGCAATGGTGAATGCCATTCGAGATGCTTTAATAGAGTCATCCCCGGAAGATAAAGATAAATTTACTCAAAATGCCGCGCAACTGACAGAAGAGTTAAAACAGTTGCATAGCTGGATTAATCAACAAATCCAAACGATACCCCCACAGAATCGCCAACTGGTGACAACTCACGACGCTTTCCAATATTATGGCCAAACTTACGGAATTGCGATCGCTGGCACATTAATTGGTATTAGCACCGAAGAACAACCAAGCGCACAAACAGTACAGCGATTAGTCGAGTCAATCAAAAAAATCGGTGTCCCCGCAATTTTTGCCGAAACTACTATTAACCCAGCGTTAATTACAACCGTTGCTCAAGAAGCTGGAGTCAAACTAGCACCAAATGAACTCTACTCTGATTCAATTGGAGCAAAAGGAAGCGATGGCGATTCTTACATCAAAATGATGCAGGCAAATACCCGCACTATTGTAGAGGCATTGGGAGGGAAATATACACCTTTTCAACTAAAGAAATAAATCTCTAGTTAGAACTTGTTTCCAATTATGAGAGGCTAAGATATAACTTCAGAGATGTAATTCAGAATTTGTGAATAAACTCCATCTGAAGAAAGAACTATTTAGGCATTTTATTTTCTACATTGTATTAGTAAATACATAAAATTTAATTGTGGAAATAGCCATGAATAAAGAAATAGAAAATAAAAATAAGCAATCAGAAGAAATTAGGCAACCAGTCAGTGAAGATTGGCACTCCCGCGAAGAACCAAACGTGAAAGAAAGACACTTAACAGCAAACCCAGGGGATAGAATTTCTGAACAGCCTCAATCTGTTGAAGAGAAAGCCAAGCAAGTTGCTGTAGATGTACCAGACATCACAGGCGATCAAATTACAGTCCCGACTTATTTTGTTGTCGAATATCCCGACGGTGAAAAAAAAGCCCTTCATCACGTAAAAGATGCTGAAGAAATTTCTGATGTTATTCGCCAAGCTAGAGTAGATGAAGAAGGCAATCGGATTTGGTGGTAATAGATAAATAGTGATGATTTCCAAAGTCATTAAATCACTACCAATCATTTTTTGTAGGGTGCGTCAGTGCGATAGAACCTAACTATACTCAGCAATTATTCATCCTGACGCACCCTACCCAACCATCAATTGCGGATAATTTATTTTTTGGTGTTCCCTGGGGTGAAAATATTTAATCAGTGATAAACTTTAATCCTAACAATAAGGCTGCAATACTCCCTGATACCGAAATTTCCCCTTGAGCTATTTTCTCTAACACTGACTCTACAGGAATTAAAATTACTTCAATTTCTTCTGTAATATCTAACTTTTGTTCTCCAGTCTTGATGACATTTTCTGCTAAATATAAATGAATTTGATTATTATCTTTACTGGGGTTGTCATATAATGTAGCAATTTTTCTTAATTCTTGAGCTACATAACCTGTTTCTTCTTGCAGTTCTCTCATACCTGCATCTTCTGGACTTTCTTGTGTTGGATCAAACCTGCCGGCTGGCAATTCTATAAAAAAATTCTCAGCCCCATGTCTATATTGCCGAACAAAGATAATTTCTCTACTGGCAGTAATCGGAAGAACCAGTACAATATCTGGCCTAATATTTACAAAATAGTCATCTATGATCTGACCGTTGGGTAATTTAACTTCATCTTGCCTGACTTGACACCAAGGGTTATCTAAGACCATTTTGGAGTTTAATATTTGCCATTTTTCTAATTTACTCATACATTCTTGATTTTACGAAGGATTATTTAATATTTTAGCTATAAATAATGAATGTAAAAAAGTATAACTAATACCCCAAATCAGCTAGAATTTGCACTTACACTATTTTTGCTCTCACCAGAATTTGAGCATAGTTATGCACGTAGAAGTTCAGCTATTTACGGTTAACAAGCGATTTCCCTTAACTATTAGTCGCGGCACAACAGCAAAGACAACCAATATCTGGGTAAAAATTGTCAGTTCCAATGGAGGTGGAGAAAACATCGAAGGTTGGGGTGAAGCATCGCCTTTTGGTGTGGGCAATCATGCACAATCAACTGATACTATTAAGAATGCTTTAGAACAAATCGCGCCAGTTTTGCAAGCCTTTCACCCGTTGCAGAGGCAGGAAATAGAGCAAGTTTTCATCCAATACCAAGTGCCTTCGGCGGCGAGGGCAGCAATTGATATGGCATTGTATGACTGGCTGGGTAAGTATGTAGGATTACCCCTATGGCAAATCTGGGGGCTGAATCGCAACGCCATAGTCCCCACTTCCGTCACCATTGGCATTAGTTCCCCAGCCGCAGCTCAGGCCAGGGCTAGGGATTGGTTACAATTTACCGATGTGCGTTTATTTAAAGTCAAGTTAGGTAGTCCAGAAGGTATAGAAGCAGATCGGCAAATGCTATTGGCACTGCAACAAGAAGCACCAGCACAAGAATTTTTTGTGGATGCTAACGGGGGTTGGAGTTTGGCAGATGCCATTGAGATGTGCAATTGGTTGGCGGATTTAGGTATAAAGTATGTAGAACAGCCATTGCCACGAGGAGAGGAAATTAATTTAGTCAAGCTGAAAGAAAAATCACCTTTACCGATTTTTGTGGATGAAAGCTGCTTTAATAGCTCCAATATTCCCCATTTAGCAAACTATGTAGATGGCATCAATATTAAATTGATGAAATCTGGGGGCTTAACTGAGGCTATGCGGATGGTACATACTGCCCGCGCTTATGGGTTACAAGTGATGTTTGGCTGCTATTCTGACAGTTCATTATCTAATACAGCAGCTGCACAACTATCGCCACTAGCTGATTATTTAGATTTAGATAGTCACTTAAATTTAAGTGATGACCCCTTCACGGGTGCAGTGGTACAAGAAGGGAGAGTATTACCAAACGATTTACCAGGCTTGGGAGTAAAATATAGTGCGTCTGCCGCTTAATCAAAAAGTTGCTATTTTATTACATGAAGGAACTCAGGGGACTATCGGCAAAACTGGGCTAGCACTTTTACGCTACAGTGAAGCCCCAATTGTGGCAGTTATAGATAAGGAGTGTCCGGGACAATCTTTAAGAGAAATCACAGGTATTAAGCGGGATGTCCCCATTGTGGCATCGGTGACAGCAGCCTTGGAATACAAGCCTCAAATCTTGGTAATTGGAATTGCCCCCAAAGGTGGCGGTGTACCTGATGATTACTGGATTGAGATTAAAACAGCCCTGGAAGCTGGGATGTCTTTGGTGAACGGTTTACACACATCGTTGTCCAATATGGCTGATTTAAATGCACTCCTCAAACCAGGACAATTAATTTGGGATGTACGAAAAGAACCAGCCAATTTAGATGTTGCCAGTGGCATGGCGCGGACTCTCCCCTGTCGGCGGGTGTTAACAGTGGGAACTGACATGGCTATTGGGAAGATGTCCACCAGTTTAGAACTACATTGGTTATCAAAACTGCGGGGTTGGCGTTCTAAGTTTTTGGCTACCGGCCAAACTGGGGTGATGCTAGAAGGGGACGGTGTAGCCTTAGATGCTGTGCGGGTGGACTTTGCGGCTGGTGCAGTAGAACAGATGGTGATGCGCTATGGGAAAAATTACGACATCTTATATATAGAAGGACAAGGTTCTTTATTACATCCTGGTTCGACGGCAACCTTACCCTTAATTCGTGGTTCTCAACCGACTCAATTAATCTTGGTACATAAAGCCGGACAAACTCATAATCGCAATAATCCCCATGTACCCATCCCGCCTTTACCAGAGGTGATTAACCTGTATGAAACCGTCGCCAGTGCTGGCGGGGCATTTGGTAAAGTGCCTGTAGCGGGTATAGCCTTAAACACTGCCCATTTAGATGAATTTGCGGCAAAAGAAGCGATCGCACAAACCACAGCCGAAACCGGTCTACCCTGCACCGATGTAGTCCGCTTTGGTGCTGATGTGCTTTTGGATGCAGTCATGCAGAATTAGGGCAGGGGGCAGGGGGCAGGGGGCAGGGGGCAGGGGGCAGGGGGCAGGGGGCAGGGGGCAGGGGGCAGGGGGCAGGGATAGGGTTCACCACTCGCTTAGTTAAAAACTATCGGGATCGATACCGCGCTGTTTGAGCCTATTTCGTAAGTCTTCGAGGTCTTGTTGAGCCTGTTGAGCTTGTTGAGCTTGTTGTTGAGCTTGTTCTACTCGTTCATCAGGACTGGGGAATCGCTCACCATCCTGATTAAACCAAAACAACCATTCCCTTTCCCAGTCTCCGTATATACCCACATCTACCCCAATCGCTAGTTGCAATTCCGGTATCCAAAACCGTTCTTGCGATCGCAAAATAAACTCATCGTCAATTTGTTTATACACTTCAAAGGGAGCGTGATCATCTCGCTGCGAATGGTCGGGATTATAGATAACGTAATACAATACGCCCAAATCGAGATATTTGCTCATCTTGGTGTCGTATTCTCCACCATAGGTTTGAGAAACAACTTCAACAACCAAAATGGGCGGAATCCAATTCTCTTCCCATAACACGTAACTGAGTCTGCCTCGCTGTTGTCGCCGTCGTTCTACACCCAAGCTCAAAAACCCATCGGGGACAAGGGATTTTCGGGGTGCAGTCGGTAGGTAGTAGATGCCCATGTCTACCCCAAAAAACCAATCCTGGCGATCGCTCCAAACTGCCGATAAAATAGCCAACAGTAAGTTAGGAATGAGATTTTGCAGTTCGTTATCCACAGGAGTATCATCAGAGTCCGGCAGTTCTGCGGCTGTTGGCAGTTGGGGTAGAGCAATGGAATATTCCATAGGATTGATTCCTTCGCAACATAATTATGTTTATTTTATCAGTGCAAGTTTAAGGGTGTAGAGAAGATTTTACCCAGACCCGTTGGGGCGGGTGTAGGGGTATAGGGGTGTAGGGGTGTAGGGGGAAGAAAGAGCAGCCAACCTAACCCTTGGCTTAAAAGCCCTGCTCCTTGGGGCAACCGTGTTGGGTTCTTTTTCAATCCCCGTCCAACACCTTCAACCCCTACACCCCTACACCCTTAAACCCTTACACCCCTAATGAACCAGTCCCCAATCCCCAGTCCCCAATTTACTGACAGCGATCGCAAATTCCCTGAACTATCACCTCGAAACGTTCTGCTTTTAGTCCTGAACGGAGTTGACCTAAATCAATATTGCCGAAGGTGTTCCATTGAATATCTTCGATTCTGCGACAGCAGTTACACCGGAAATGATGATGGGGTGCAACATTGGCATCGTAACGAGAAACCCCTTCTTCTAATAGCACTTCACGCGCCAATCCCACCTCACGCAATGCCTGAAGCGCAGCATATACTGTTGCCTGCGATGAAGTTGGTGCATCCTGATTTAAGTCCGTCAAAATTTGCTCAACGGTAGGATGGTCTTTTCTTGCTAGCAGGTTTGCGTAGACGGCGAACCTCTGAGGGGTGACTCGCAATCCTTTACTTTTCAGTATTTTGATAATCTCATCAGCTTGCTGCTGCATAGGATTTACTTGACCGAGGTAAATAAGCCTAAACCAATATTATAACCTTTCCCTTCTAATAATTTAACTTTTTTTTGAACTATAAAAATAAATTAGTATTCCTAACTATTGACTTATTCCTAAATCAGAATTATTCTGGTTTACAGGTGGTGACTCACCACCGCTAAATAATCAAACTGCCACCAAACTTTAATTTTTCCATCTAAAAACGAGGTATTTATGACTGCTATTACTCGCGTTCCTGATGTTGTATTCAAAACTCGTGTTCGGGATGAGTCTGTAGCTGGCCCCAACCCTTACCGTTGGCAAGACCAGACAACTCAAGAAATTTTCGGCGGTAAAAAAGTAGTCTTATTTGCGTTACCTGGGGCATTTACACCTACCTGCTCTTCTACACATCTGCCCCGTTATGAAGAACTTTATGATGAATTCAAAGCTCTAGGCGTTGATCAAATTATTTGCCTGTCAGTCAACGACGCGTTTGTCATGTTCCAGTGGGGTAAGCAACAAGGGGCGAAAAACGTGTTCTTGTTACCCGATGGTAGTGGCGAATTTACCCGCAAGATGGGAATGTTAGTAGATAAATCTAACATCGGCTTTGGGATGCGTTCTTGGCGTTATTCAATGGTTGTCAACAACGGCGAAATTGAAAAGATGTTTGTTGAGCCTGGCTATGAAGACAACTGTCCCACCGATCCTTTTGAAGTATCTGATGCGGATACAGTCCTGGCGTACCTCAAGGGTGTAGAACGCTCCAAAGAAGTTGCACCTCGGTTGTCATTCGTCGGTTAATAGGGGTGTAGGGGTATGGGGGTGTAGGGGTGTAAGGGAAGAATAATTTCCCAGTCCCCAGCTTTTCAATGAGTGGATTTGTAATGAGTGAATTTTAGATTATTCAATCTAAAATCTAAAATCTAAAATTCCTAGTCCCCAGTCCCCAGTTAATTGTTCATTATTCTGCGCTTGTTGGTTTTCAGGCAAAGGGAGCTAGATTAAGATTACTTCCTTTGCCTGTTTCATTCTTGAACGAAAAAAAGAAGGATACAAGCCCCTAATAATTTATGGAAAAGAAAAAAGTAAAACAACATTAATTCAAGCCCCCGGATTTATCCGTGGGGTAATTAATTTTGAATTTTGAATTTTGAATTTTGAATTCGGAGCGCAGCGACGTGACATACGATTTTGATTTGTTTGTAATTGGTGCGGGTTCTGGTGGGATAGCTACAGCTCGCCGTGCGGCAGAATATGGCGCAAAAGTGGGGATTGCAGAGTTTGATAGGCTTGGTGGTACTTGCGTTAATCGCGGTTGCGTACCGAAAAAATTAATGGTTTATGCTTCTCGCTTCCCTGGCATATTTGAAGAAGCACAAGGTTATGGTTGGAGTGCTGTCGAAAGTTCCCTCAACTGGGAAGATATGATTACCAGTGTTAATAATGAGGTGACACGCCTCAACGGTATCTATCAACGGATGTTAGATAACTCCAAAGTGCAGATATTTCAGGGGCGGGCTAAATTTATTGATAATCATACAGTTGAAGTTGGCGAGACTAAAATCACCGCCGATAAAATATTAATTGCTGTGGGTGGGACACCAGTCCGTCCTGATATTCCTGGTATTGAACACGCTCTGATTTCTGATGCTTTATTTGAAATGAAGCCCCAACCTAAACGGGTTGTAATCCTTGGTGGTGGATATATCGGCTCTGAATTTGCTTGTATCTTGCATGGATTAGGTACAGAAGTAATTCAGGTAATTCGCCAAGATAAAATTTTGCGCGGATTTGACGAAGATTTGAGAACAGAAATTCAAGAGGGGATGATTCGTCACGGCATTAGGATTATTACTCATGCTGATATTGTGAGCATTGAGAAAACAGATACTGGTGTCAGTATGATGATTAAAAATGACACTGAAGAAAATATCTTAGCAGACGCAATCAGTTTGGCTGCTTTAGGACGGAAACCAAATACTGATAATTTAGGCTTAGAGAATACGTCTGTAAAACTAGATAAAGGGGGAATGGTTGTAGTCGATCGCTACAGTCGCACCGAGGAAGAAAATATCTATGCTCTAGGCGATTGTACCAGCAAAATTCAACTCACCCCTGTAGCAATTAATGAGGGACGAGCCTTCGCAGATACAGCCTTTGGTGGTAAGCCCCGCGTGATGAGTTATGAAAATATCCCCACAGCGATTTTTACTACTCCCGAAGCGGCGACAGTTGGGTTAACAGAAGCAGAAGCCATTGAAGAACATGGTAGCGATCGCATTAAAGTTTATCGCAGTCGCTTCCGTCCTATGTATTACACCCTAGCAGGCAAAGAAGAAAAAACCCTGATGAAACTGGTAGTAAATCAAGAAACCGACCAAGTTTTAGGGGCGCACATGGTAGGCGATCATGCTGGAGAAATCATCCAAGGAATTGCGATCGCTCTGAAAATGGGTGCGAAAAAAGCTGATTTCGATGCCACAGTTGGGATTCATCCCAGTTCTGCCGAAGAATTTGTCACTATGCGTTAAAATGTTCCCCTAAACCCCTACCCCTAAACCCCTACACCCCTACACCCCTAAACCCTTTTTCCAGGAATCAAAAGACAAAATTTTGCGTCAATAGAAATATCAGTTTTCCAATCTGTGTCCACTGGAGGAGCGATTATGTTGTCAAAAAGCTGGAAGTTAGCTTGTTTGGGCGGTCTGGGGTTATCTTTATTTTTGGGTAATGGGGCTGCACTGGCTCAATTTGATAATTCTGCTGATAGTGTAGTTGTCCCAACTGTACCATCAGGTTCATCAACACCCACAAACACACCTATACCATTGCCAACCAATACATCAGTAAATACAACTAATTCACCTACTAATGTTGGTGGCGCACGCTTTTTCTGTCAACAGTATAACGGCCAACCCACCGTCATGTATCAACCCCAAAGCCAACCAGGGCAATACTTTCCTTGGGCTGCTCCGACGGCTTTAGGTGGTGGATGGGATGCACAAAGCCGTTGTCAAGCGATCGCTAGTCGCTTAGAGTTATATCGTCCAGATGGGTTACAAGAACTGCAAACCTCTGTAGAAAATAGAGAAAATATTATTTGTGTGACAACCGATGCTAATTCTCAATGTCGGATTGTCGTGACAGTACCCCGTAACAAAGATCCTTACACCGTTCGTAATAGTATTTTCCAAAACCTGATGTCTGCTGATAGTGGTCAGCAAACCACAGCCGTCAACACCTATACTAATCGCAGTAGTGGGGGAAACGAACTTTATAATTTAGGTCGTACTCTGTTAGGTAGCGGTAATCGAGTCAATTCTTTGAGAAGTGGTATTAATCTCAAGCCTTACCTCGATACTAGAGATGGGGGAACAGGTAGAAATCTGAAAAATGGGGTAGCAATCGGTCGTCCATCTCAACCACAAGTCCGCACTCGCCTAAATCCTGATAAATTCCGTTAATCGCGTCTCTACATATTCCTCCTTCCCTAGTAGGGAAGGGGGTTAGGGGGTTAGGTTTCGCGTTAGCTTTTCTACATAACGTGAAAAGTCAGGGAGTGGGAAAGGTGATGGTTTCCCACAAAGTATCTTGAATTAGACAAAAGTTTTCCACGAATTGAATATATGCACTCTAGGGTGGGCTATAGGCTCACCCTTATTAATTTTCTAACTAATAACTATCTACTTTTAACCATTTGCTAGCTGTTTCTTAAACTAGCTGGGCTAGTTTGAAATTTATCAATCCGAATAAATACTGAATTAAGGTGTGTGGCGATTTTTTGGCATATACCTCAATTTACAGTGACCATCTAGCGATCGCTCTGAATGTGACCTATAGAATAACGCGACTCAACCAGCACAGACATTAGAAATTCAACTATATCAAAGTGTCTACTCATACCGATAATCCTCTTCGCTCACTCTGGATGTAATTCGGAATTAACCTATGGCGACTAACCCAACAATCCGCTTTTCTCAGTTCAACGCTTCTCTTAACCGCAATGGTGAAGGCCAGTTAGTCAATGATTTGTCTACTCCTAACAATACTCAGGCTAAAGCTGTTGCGGAAATCATCCAGCGCAATAACCCAGATGTGCTGCTAATTAATGAGTTTGACTACGTTACCGACAATCCTTTAGAACCAGTTCAACTATTTCAACAAAACTATTTATCTGTTAGTCAAAACGGTGCGACTCCAGTTAATTATCCTTACGTTTATATTGCTCCTTCTAATACAGGGATTGCTTCTGGATTTGACTTAGATAACAATGGCTCAGTTGGTGGTGGTAACGATGCCTTCGGCTTTGGCAATTTTCCCGGTCAGTTTGGGATGTTGCTGTTGTCTAAATACCCAATTGACACCGCGAATATACGTACCTTCCAGAATTTTTTGTGGAAGGATATGCCGGATTCTCTTTTACCTACGATTAAAACTCCTGATGCAGACACTCCTTGGTATTCTCCAGAAGAGCAAGCAATCTTGCGGTTATCATCCAAAAGCCACTGGGATGTCCCAATTCAGGTGAATGGTGAAACAATCCATGTTTTGGCAAGTCACCCCACACCCCCAGTTTTTGATGGTGCAGAAGACCGCAACGGTAAGCGCAACCATGATGAGATTCGTTTTTGGGCAGACTATATCACCCCCGGTCAAGGTGGTTATATATATGATGATGCAGGTGATATAGGGGGTTTAAAAGCTGGGGCGAGTTTTGTGATTATGGGGGATAAAAATGCTGATCCTTATGATGGGGACAGCTATAAAAACGCCATTCTCCAACTGTTGCAGAACCCCAATATTAATACCAACTCTATCCCCAGCAGTCCTGGCGCACCTCAACAGGCGGCTTTACAAGGTGGTGCTAATATCAGCCATCAGGGAAACCCCTACTTTGACACGGCTGATTTTGCTGATGGGACTCCGGGTAACTTACGGACAGATTATGTCTTACCCTCTACAGATTTGCAAATTACCAACTCAGCCGTATTTTGGCCGGAAAATACTGACCCAGAATTTACTCCAGTTGGTACTTTCCCCTTCCCTAGTTCCGACCATCGTTTAGTGTGGGTAGATGTAAAAGTTGGGGCGACACCAGCAGGTAAAACCGTTACCAATACTGAATTTATAGAACAAACAACTTTCCCCACAGGCTTTATTCCTGAAGGTACAGCCGGGACTGTTAACGGTGTACCAACCCAAATGGGCGGGTTATCTGGTGTCACCTATGATGCGGTTAACAATGTCTATTATGCGATTTCTGACGATCGCTCTCAATTTGCCCCGGCTCGTTTTTATACCTACACGACGGAAGCAGGAGAAGTCACATTTACCAATGTTACAACCCTCAAAGATATTGATGGTAATACTTTTCCGTCCTTGAGTATTGACCCAGAAGGCATTGCTTTAACTAAAAATAGGACAGTGTTTATTTCCTCAGAAGGGGAAGCAAATCCGAATGCTGGGCGTGTTAGCGATCCCTTTATTAAAGAGTTTGACTTGACAACGGGGCAGGAATTGCGATCGCTTCCCATTCCAGTCAAATTTTCCCCCACGGTACAAGATACCAACGGTGATGGGATTATCAATGCAGGTGATACGCAGACATCAGGGGTGCGAAATAACTTAGCTTTTGAAAGTCTCACCATCTCCCCTGACCAAAAAACCCTCTACACAGCCACCGAAAACGCCCTTTTCCAAGATGGTGCAAGGGCTTCTTTAACGAGTGGTAGTCCTTCCCGGATTCTGCAATACAACTTAGTTAGCGGTCAACCAGAAAAAGAATATCTCTACATCACTGATGCTATTGCTGATGTCCCTAACCCGCCTACAGGCTTTGCAGATAACGGCTTGGTAGATTTATTAGCCATTGATAACCGAGGTACTTTCCTCGCTGTCGAACGTTCCTTTGCTGTGGGTGTGGGTAACACCATCAAAATCTACGAGGTATCTTTGCAAGGTGCAACGGATATTAGCACCATTGACTCTTTAGCAAACCTGAGTGAAGCAGAATTAGCAGCCCTCAGACCTGCTAGCAAGAAACTACTATTGAATTTAAACGACCTCAACTTACCCACAGGTACAGATAACATCGAAGGTATTACTTTCGGCCCCAAATTAGCTGATGGTCGTCAATCAATTGTGCTGGTGAGTGACAACAACTTCAATGCAGCCCAATTTACGCAAATTCTCACTTTGAGTGCAGAGGTAATCCCTACCGTTACCCCCACCGTTGAAACCCGTCCTGATTTATTCGATGATAACGATGACAGTATCCCAGCAGTTGACCGCGATGCTGATGCTGATGACCCAGCAATTTATGTAAATGCTACCGACCCCTCAGCCAGCCTTGTCTTAACAGCAGTGAAAAATGCTGGACTACGGGTTTATGACCTATCTGGGAATTTACTGCAAACCGTTAATCCTGGAGATATTCGCTACAACAATGTAGATTTACAATATGGGTTTAACTTGGGTGGTGAAACTGTAGATATTGCCGTAGCGAGCGATCGCCAAAACGACAAACTGGTAATCTTTAAAATCAACCCCAACCCCTCTACCCCCGGTGAATATCTCGAAGATATCACCGACAACAGTATCGGGACTCTCTTCCAAGCTGCACCCTTTGCACCGCCTTACTCATCAGACGAACGTAGTGCTTACGGGGTGGCTTTATATCGTAGTCCCATCACCAATGATTACTACGTCTTTGCTAATCGTCGTGAAACCGGAGATGTAGCACAGTTTAAGCTGATAGACATCGGTAACGGTAAGATTGGGGCTGAACGTGTCAGGGAGTTTACCATCCCCACAGATGCAGACATTGACCCCCAAACCGAGGGGATGGTTGCAGACCAAGAATTAGGCTACCTCTACATTGGTCAAGAAAATGTGGGTATTTGGAAGTTCCAAGCTGAACCCAATGGTAGTAATACAGGCCAGCTAGTTGATAAAATCAAGAGCTTGGGAGGTTCTCATCTTACCGATGATGTAGAAGGCTTGACTATCTACTACGGCAAAGATGGTAAAGGCTATTTGCTGGTATCTAGTCAAGGTGACAACACCTTTGCAGTCTACAGCCGTGAAGGTAATAACGAATATTTAGGTAGATTCGCCGTTGGTAATAATGGCTCAATAGACAGCGTACAGGAATCCGACGGTGCAGATGTCGTCAACGTCCCACTGGGGGCGAATTTCCCCTATGGGTTATTCGTGACTCAAGACGGTTCTAACGATCCCCCCCGACTCGTAGAAGATGACGGGGAACTGGAAAACGTCAACACCAATTTTAAGTTTGTCCCTTGGGAAAACATCGCCCATGCTTTTCCCCAACCCCTAGCAATTGATACAACCAGTTATAATCCGCGTACTCCAATGGCACAACCAAAGCTGACTGTCTACGAATTTAATGATCTACCAAAATTAGGTACAAGCACCTCTGGTCAAGATATCTTCTTAGGTGGTTTCTCTGGGCTTTACTTCCAAGGAATTGCTGCTAACGGTAACTTGCAGTTTGTCACCCATACAGATAGAGGCCCCAACGGAGAACCTATCGGTGCTAACAGACCATTCCCTCTACCAGACTTCCAACCAGAGGTAGTCAGCTTTGAACTCAACCGCGCCACCGGGGAAATTACCATCACCAAGAGAACGGGCTTATTCCGTCCCGATGGCGTAACCCCGTTAACTGGACTCGCCAATCTGCAAGCTGGAGATAGAGGTACAGCCTACACCGATGAAAATCCTGTGGATTTGAATAACCAACCTCTACCGAATGACCCATTGGGTGCAGATTTAGAAGGAATTGTAGTTGCACCCAATGGTGATTTGTGGATGGTGGATGAGTATCGTCCAGCCATTTACCACTTTGATAGTAACGGTAAATTGCGCGATCGCTTTATTCCTCTCGGTGATGCTACTGACTCTACCCAAAACGGCGGTACATTCTTTGGTACACCTGTGTTCCCTGCGGTTTATGCCCAACGGCGGAATAATCGCGGCTTTGAAGCTGTAGCACTAGAAGGTAATAAACTATATGCCTTTATTCAAAGTGCTATTGATAATCCAGATGTTAGCAATGATGCCAATTCTAGAAGTTCTCTAAATCTGCGGATTCTGGAATTTGATATCATTTCCAAACAGGTTACGGGTGAATATCTTTATCGTCTTGATGATATTTCCGGCAGTGGTAATGCTAGAACAGACAAAATTGGCGATGCTGTCTCTCTGGGTAATGGTAAATTTGCTGTTGTCGAGCGAGATGATTTAGAAGACAACACATCGAATAAACTGATTTTCCAGATTGATTTGGCAGGGGCGACCAACATTAATAATCCTGCTAACTTGGGAATATTACCCCCTGGTAAAACCATTGAACAGTTAACTGTTGCCGAGTTAACGGTGGCGAATATCGTTCCTGTCACCAAGACTCTAATTGCAAATGCGGCGGAACTGGGTTACACGGGAGTCAGCAAGCTAGAAGGGTTAGCGTTGGTAGATTCCAACACTTTAGCTTTAGTTAACGATAATGATTTTAGCGTCATTGGCACACAGACCAATCCTGACGGCACAATCGGCATTACAGTTGCATCCCCCAGTCTGCCGTCAAAACTCGGCTTACTGGAATTACCCTACAAGTTGGATGGGTCGAAATTGACACTCAAAGGTTTTGCCGTCCTCCCGGCTGATACCTTTGCAGAAGGGATACCTTCTGGTAGTGCGGTTACAGGTAACACCAATGGTAGGGATCTACCCTTTGCTAACCAGCCAGTTCAAGGCTTTAGTGCGGTACAAGTTGCCGATGATAATTCCTTCTGGTTCTTATCTGACAACGGTTTTGGTAGCAAGGCTAATAGTCCTGATTACCTGTTGCGGATTTATCGCCTAGACCCCAGTTTCCAAGGTACAGAAGTAAATGGCGATCGCAGTGTCGATGTCTTAGATTTTATCCAACTATCTGACCCAGATAACAAAATCCCCTTCCAGATTGTCAATGAAAATACTAGTGACAGACTCCTCACTGGTGCAGATTTTGACCCCGAATCCTTAGTAATTGCCGAAGATGGCACACTCTGGATAGGTGAAGAATTTGGCCCCTACCTACTGCACTTTGATGCTAGCGGCAAATTATTAGATGCACCTATCTCCACTCCAAACATTACCAATCTCAATACTCTCAATGGTCAAGCACCACTGGTAATTGGACACCGAGGTGCAAGCGGTGAACTCCCAGAACATACCCTGGCTGCATACCAGTTAGCGATTGAACGCGGTGCTGACTTCATTGAACCCGACATAGTGGTAACAAAAGATGGAGTTTTAATTGCCCGTCACGAACCCAACTTAATTAATACTACCGATGTTGCCAGCCGTCCAGAGTTTAGCGATCGCAGAACGATTAAAAATGTTGATGGTAGAGATGAAGAAGGTTTCTTTGCTGAAGATTTTACCCTAGCAGAAATCAAAACTCTGCGGGCAATCATGCCGCAAAGCTTCCGTCCCCAAGAATTTAACGGTTTGTATGAAATTCCCACCCTAGCGGAAATCATCGATCTAGTGAAGCAGGTAGAAGCGGATACAGGTAAAAAAATCGGCATCTATCCCGAAACCAAACATCCAACTTTCTTTCTAGACCAAGGCTACAACATTAGCCAGACATTAATTGATACTTTAGTCGCCAAGGGTTTCACTGACCCGACACAGGTATTTATTCAGTCCTTCGAGGTGGGCAATCTCAAAGCGTTGAATAATGTCATCATGCCTGCGGCTGGGGTTGACCTGCCTTTAGTGCAGTTACTAGACGCATTTGATGTTAATCTCGATGGTTCATTACAAGAGGTGCAACCCTACGATTTTGTTGTCAGTGGTGATACACGCACCTATGCAGACTTGCGTACACCCACAGGTTTACAGGAAATTGCTACCTATGCTGACGGCATTGGCCCCTGGAAGCGGATGATTAGATCCGTCCAGGGTGTTGATGCTAATGGGGACGGTCAAGCTGATGATGTGAATGGTGATGGTGCAGTTAACGATGCTGATAAAACCCTGACTGCGCCGACAACTTTAATCCAAGATGCCCATGCAGCAGGCTTGTTAGTCCATGCTTACACCTTCCGTAACGAAGGACGTTTTCTCGCAGCAGACTACAACAACAACCCTGAAGCCGAATATAGAGATTTAATCCAGCTAGGTGTGGATGGCTACTTCACAGACTTCCCAGGTACAGGCGATCGCGTTCGTGATGTGTTAGCAGGTGAATTTGTGCGATCGCCTGATCACCCCGATTTCCTCACTGAACCATCTAATCCTAACCTGTCTCGCTCCCGTGGCTTTGAGGGTATGGCTATTAGCTTGGATAAGCAAACCCTATATCCAATGTTGGAAGGGACTGTCACAGGTGATCCTGCCAACTCTGTACGGATTTACAAATTTGATGTTGCATCTAAGCAGTATCAAGGTTTAGTAGGCTACTACTTCCTAGAAAATCCCAATCACGCCATCGGTGATATCACCGTGATCAACGAAAATGAGTTTCTGGTAATTGAACGAGACGGTGGTCAAGGTGCTGGCGCGCAATTCAAGAAGTTATTTAAAGTTGACTTCTCGAAAAAAGATGCCAATGGATTTATTAGCAAAGAAGAAATTGGTGATTTGCTAAATATTTCTGATCCTCAAGACTTAAATGGCGATGGTAGCACCAAATTCACCTTCCCCTTTGTCACCATTGAATCTGTAGTGGTGTTAGATGAAAAAACACTGCTACTAGCTAACGATAATAACTATCCCTTCTCTATCGGTCGTCCCCCAGGGATTGATAACAATGAGTTCATCGTTCTGGAATTAGACCAGCCTCTCAACTTACCCACCCCTGTTGTTAGCATCACTGCTACTACTGCAAATGCTACCGAAGCTGACTCTACACCAGGAGTCTTTCGCGTTTCTCGTGTGGGTAACACTAGTCAATCCCTAACAATTAACTACACCGTTGAAGGTACTGCTAGCAATAGCAGCGATTACGATAATCTCACGGGTACGGCTACTATTACAGTTGGGCAAACTTACGTTGATATTGTAGTCACTCCCGTCGATGATGCCTTAGTAGAAGGGAATGAAAGCGTCATTCTCAATATCATCGACAGCAGTAATTATGATTTGGGTACTAACGCTAGTGCTACCGTCACCATCATTGATAACGACTTTAATAACTTCAATGGTAGTGGTAGCCGTGACCCCATCACCGGTACTGCTGCTAACGATCGCATTGTCGGCGGTACTGGACGCAAAACTATTACTAGTGGTGCAGGTAATGACGAGTTTATCTACACCAGCATCAGAGAAGTAGGTCATACCATCACCGACTTTGAAGTAGGTAGCGACAAAATTGTGCTGACACAGTTGTTAGATAGCTTAGTTGCTGGTGGCTATCAGGGTAGTAATGCCATTACAGATGGTTATGTCCGCCTAGTCCAAGGTAGCACTAGTAACAGTACCATCCTGCAAATTGATAGTGATGGATCTCTAGGTGCTGGCATTTTCCGCTCATTCCTAGCCTTGGATAACGTCACGCCAGAAGTGATGAATAATCCACAAAACTTCGTGTTTTAAGGAGACTGGGGACTGGGAAGAAATTCTACCTTGTCCCTTCCCAATTTACAATTCACCAACCATTAAAATCTCATGTTAAATTCCATCAAAAACTCAATTTTTACCGCCAGCGCAACCAGTGTATTAAGTCTGACCGTTTTGGCTATAGCTAGTCCAAGTTACGCTGCTAATCTAGATTTATCTACTTGGGATAGCATTGGTGATGTTAGCGTTACACCAGGACAAGCTACCCTCAACTCAGGTACTCTCAATACAGCCCTGACTGGTGGTGGTGTTGGTAGTGTAGAAGATTTTCTAGGTATCCCTGGCGGTAGTTTAGATCCTGTCGGTTCATTCTTTGGTGCTACCGCAGGTTCTGCAATCAAAACCATTTTTACAGATGTCAAAGCTGGTAGTGTTTTTAATTTCGACTGGAGTTTGTCCAGTAGCGACAGTGACAGTGCTTTTGTCACATTGAATGATTTAGTTGTCCCTCTGACTGGCGGTTCTAACTTCAGCTATGTTTTCTCAACGGCTGGAAACTATAACGTTGGTATTGGTGTTGTCGATGTAGACGATACCCTGGGTGCGTCGCAGTTAACACTCAGCAATGCTAATTTTACCCAAGTTCCTGAACCTGCAACTACCCTAGGTGCGATCGCAGCTTTAGGGTTGGGTATGAGTATCAAGCGCAGATTCCAGAACAAAGCACGCGATTAATCAATTCGTAATTCGTAGGGCAATTAAGGTTATGGATGTGTAGAGACGTTGCATTGCAACGTCTCTATATGCGTTATTAGCACTTGTTACACTGGTGAGTCAGTGCCTATTGTTCGTTTATCGTTATCTTGTTGACGCTTTATTTTTAATATCTTAAGTATTTATCAGTGTAAAAAAATGTAATATTTTGAGTGTAAAGCTCTTTTTATTAAGAATGAAATTTTATATAGTATTTTATGTCCTGTATTCAGGATACTCACGTTTCCTTATGGATCTTATCTGCATATAAATCAATAATTATGTCAAAATTTGGTCAAGCAGTTGTGTAAAATCAGCAAATTTATCATTAGGTTTAGGTTGTCAGTTGACTTAACCTTGTATACTTAGGAACGTCCCTTATAGCAAATCCATGTAACTAAAGTATATGTATGAGCAAGTTTTTGTTACTGATAGGATAAGTATAAAATTTTTCGCGGCTTGCATAAAAACCAATAGATAAACTTATCAAATAAAACTTTCTTTTTTAAACTATGACTTATATTAAAAATGCCTTTCAAGAATTTTTCCTCACCCTGCAAGGGTTTGACCAGTTACCAACTACAGAGATCAATAATTTATTAGACCGACTGCAACCATTTCGCTATCGTATTGGTCAAAAAATTATTGGCAAAGAAATCATTCCCGAACGGTTAACCATTATCTATGAGGGACAGGTGCGGTTATTGGGATTTGACCCCCAAACGCAAGTACCCCATACCCTGAAATTGATGCAACCCGGTGAAATTATTGGTGAAATCGGGTTATTGCGTCAAGTGGGTTGTGAAACTGCGATCGCCTCTACCGATGAAATGATAGGTTTAACCTTAGATGCCAATGACTACTTACGTTTGTTGTCTACTTATCCAGCCTTTGCCAATGCTCGCCAAAACCTTAGTCATGTATCAGAAGTATTTGATGTTTTGGGTTCACAGGTAGCAAATCAAGCTAACGTCGTTACTAATCTTGATAGAATAGCTGAACAAGCCTGGCAAAGAGCCAAAATACACTATCTTGATCCTGGAAGAAATTACTTTCATCAACTAGAGAAAGACAGCATTTGGTTTATTAGTGGCGGCGGTCACATTAATGAGTTTCCCGTGGGTTCTCGTCTCGAACCGAAGGATGGACAGGAAACAATTATAGTCAGAGGAGAAATTCCAGCGCGGTTGCTGGGTTTAGCACCATCAGATTTATCATTCCTCAATAGCAGTAGTCATGAATCTCAACTGGCTATTAGTACGAGTCAAGCCAACATCAGCGAAACTCTAGATATTCCCTACGCCTCAGAAGAAAACTATCCCCAGACGAATAATTCCTCAGCTAATAGCAAACCAACCCGCCAAAAGTTCCCATTCTTTGGCGGTAAAGGCGAATTAAATAGTACCTTTGCCTGTTTTCAAATGCTCACGAAGCATTTACAAATCCCCTTTCGGCGGGAAGTGGTACGCCGCTTGTTAAGTGAGCAAATTAAACGCCAAGGGACTATCTCTTTTCCCACCTGTGCTTACCTAGGAGAGTTAATCGGACTCAAAGCCAACTTAGTAGATGTACCTGCGACTGCTATCTCTCGCCTCCCGACACCGGCACTAGTACGCTATGGCGATGGTTTTGCCGTGTTATACGCAGCCGATGCTCATCAGGTAGTTTTAGGTGTACCATCCCAAGGTATGGTTCGCTGCAAACCAGCGCAGATAGTTGAACATTTAGAGGCGGTGGAAAATAGTTTCCCCCCCCAAATCAGGGTATTACTACTAACTCACACCAAAGAAACACCAAAGGAACGCTTTGGTTTACGGTGGTTTCTTCCCTACTTGTCGCGCTATAAACGAGTTCTCATAGAAGTTTTTGTAGCTTCATTTTTTGTCCAGTTAGCACAGTTAGCTAACCCCCTGGTTATTCAGTTAATTATCGATAAAGTCGTTGTCCAAAATAGTATCAGCACTCTGAATATTTTAGGGACTTTGTTGTTAGTAGTAGGCATATTTGAAGCTGTACTTACGACCTTAAGGACTTACTTATTTGTCGATACCACTAATCGTATTGACATGGGTTTGGGGTCACAGATTATTGACCATTTATTACGGCTACCACTACGTTATTTTGAAAAGCGACCTGTGGGTGAACTGTCTACACGCATCAACGAATTAGAAAATATTCGTCAGTTTCTCACCGGTACAGCCTTAACAGTCGGCTTAGATGCCGTCTTTTCGGTGGTTTATATCATCGTTATGCTGTTTTATAGTTGGCAGCTGACCTTGGTGGGTTTAGGCACAATTCCCATCTTTATAGTTATTACCTTAATTGCGTCCCCCACCGTTAGTAGACAACTACGTACCAAAGCAGAACGTAACGCCTCCACTCAATCCTATTTAGTTGAGGTGATGTCTGGGATTCAAACAGTCAAGGCGCAAAATATCGAATTGCGATCGCGCTTTTCTTGGCAAGAGAAATATGCTCGGTATGTAGCAGCTGGATTTAAAACCGTTGTCACCTCTACCCTGGCTAACTCTACTGGTGACTTTCTCAATAAACTCAGTAGTTTATTAGTGCTGTGGGTGGGTGCTTCTTTGGTACTCCAAGGAGAATTAACCCTAGGGGAATTAATCGCCTTTAGAATTATCTCCGGTTACGTTACCGGCCCCATCTTACGCCTAGCGCGACTCTGGCAAAGCTTCCAAGAAACTGCTTTATCCTTAGAACGATTAAGCGATATTGTCGATACACCCCAAGAAGCCGAAATCGACCGCTACAACATCCCTCTGCCAGAAATCCAAGGATCTGTAAAATACGAAAACGTCTCCTTTAGATTTGCCAATAGCGGGCCTTTGCAACTATCTAAGGTCAACCTGGAAATCCCCCAAGGTAAATTTATTGGTATCGTCGGACAAAGTGGTTCTGGTAAAAGTACCATGATGAAATTGTTACTCAGACTCTATGATGTAGAATCAGGCAGAATTTTGATTGATGGTTACGACATCGCCAAAGTAGAACTTTATTCCCTGCGCCGCCAAGTAGGTGTTGTCCCCCAAGAAACCCTATTATTTGACGGTACAGTGCAAGAAAATATTGCTCTGACAAATCCCGATGCTACCACCGAGGAGATTATCGAAGCAGCGAAGGTTGCTGCTGCTCATGAATTTATTATGAGCTTACCCAACGGCTACAATACCAGAGTCGGAGAAAGGGGTACAGGACTTTCAGGTGGACAAAGACAGAGAATTGCGATCGCGCGTTCTGTTCTCCAGCGACCAAAATTATTAGTTTTAGACGAAGCCACCAGCGCATTAGACTATCCCACCGAACGCCAAGTCTGCCTCAACCTAGCCAACGCCTTTCAAGGTAGTACAGTATTCTTTATTACCCACCGTCTCAACACCGTCAGTCATGCAGATGCGATCGTGGTTATGGATGCAGGCAAAATCATCGAACAAGGTAGCCATCAAGAACTAATGGCTGCAAAAGGTCATTATTCCTACCTGTATCAACAACAAGAAGTAAATTTGTAATAATCCCCCATTTTAAAATACTATGACTCAACTTAGACCTAATAACGGTAACGGCAAACAGGATCAAGCGATCGCAGTCGATGCTCAAGTTCTCTCATCGCCCCCCAAGGCTAATAATCAAGAATTAATTCAGACCAACAATGAAGAATTTGAGCAATCGGTTGTACTGCGTCAATCTCCTGTGTGGTCACGCACAATCATGCTTGTCTTAATGGCCTTAGCTTGTTTTGGTATTACTTGGGCATATTTCGCCAAAATTGAACAGGTAGTACCCGCTACTGGCCAATTAAAGCCAGAGGGAACAGTGAAAGAAGTACAATCACCAGTTAATGGAGTCGTCAAAGAAGTACATATAAAAGATGGAGAAAAAGTTCTCAAAGGAGACTTATTAATAACCTTTGAAACTGTTGCTACCATTGCTCAATTAAATGCTTTAAATAAGATTCGCAGCAATTTAATTCAAGAAAATCAGCTTTATCGTCAATTAATGAATTCTACTAGTTCTGGCATTACTTCCGAACTAGCATTTTCTAGAGTTAGATTGCCAAGAGATGCAGAATTTTTATTAAAAAGTCGGGTGGCTTTAGTTTCAGAAAATGAATTGTTGCGTACTCAATTAAAAAACTCTACTACAGGAATAGGATTAGATCGTGATCAGCAACAACAGCTACAAGTTTCTCAAACAGAATTAGATACTCGTGTATCTGCCGCACGATTAGAAGTTGCCAAAATCGAAAAACAACTATCCCAAACTGTAGTCAAACTCCAAGATACAGAAGCAAGTTTAGATATCCAGCAGAAGATTTTAGATAGGCTAAAAATCCTCTCTGAAGAAGGCGGTATTTCCCAGCTACAGTACCTCAATCAACAACAACAGGTACAAAACCTTACGGCAGAGATAGAGCAATTAGGGGAAGAAAAAAAACGCCTCCAGTTTGATATAGAAAAAGGAACACAACAAGCCTACAATACTGTTGCAGCTACTGATAAAACCATTTTAGAAAAGATAGCAGACAACAAAAAGCGCATTGCTGATATTGATAGCCAATTCATGAAAATTGTGCTAAATAACGAGCAAAATTTAGCAGATATCAACAGTAAACTTTCTCAATCACAGTTAGATTTAAAGTATCAACAATTACGCGCGCCCGTATCAGGAACTATTTTTAATTTACAAGCAAAAACTCCTGGTTTTGTAGCTAACTCCACCCAAAAAATCCTAGAAATTGTACCCAATGATAAATTTATTGCTGATGTTTTTATCACCAATAGAGATATTGGTTTTGTACGTAAAGGGATGAAAGCTGATGTCAGAATTGACTCATTCCCATTCAGCCAATTCGGCGATATTAAAGGGGAGTTAATTGACATAGGATCAGATGCACTACCACCAGATCAAAACTATCAATTCTATCGATTCCCTGCCAGAATTCGGTTAGATAAACAATACCTAGATATTAAAGATCAGAAAATTTCTTTGCAATCAGGTATGTCCCTCAGTGCTAATATAAAAGTCAGAGAAGAACGGACAGTAATGAGTTTGTTTACTGAGATGTTTACTAACCAAGTTGAGAGTTTGAAAGAAGTACGATGAGAGTGCTGAGTGCTGAGTAATGAGTAATGAGTAATGAGTAGTGAGTATAGGACTTACGCAACGGGCATATTTTTCTGTAGGGTGCGTGACGCAGCGAGAATATTTGAACGTAGTCATGAGACTTATAGCGTCACGCACCAACAACCAATTGTGACACTTGCGTAAGTCCTGGAGTAATGAGTAATGAGCGAAGTAATGCACTCGGTATAAGCTCTGATATTTGTGGTTGCTTTTGAATTTTGTTAGCGCAGCGTAAAGCCTTCGGCATAGCTTCGCTTAGAGCGAGTCATCGAGCGTCATTTTCAATTTTGAATTTTGAATTGTTACTATGTATCCCCAACGTATTGAACCAAACCCCGGACAAGAATCAGTATGGGATTATCCCCGTCCTCCTCGCTTGGAAGACACAAATAAACACATTCAGGTAATTTTTAACGGCGTAGCGATCGCAGACACCCACAACGCCAAACGTGTTTTAGAAACCAGCCATCCACCCTCCTACTACATCCCCCCGGCGGATATTAAAATGGAACATCTGGTCTTGACACCACAATCTAGCTTTTGTGAGTGGAAGGGACGCGCTGGTTACTATACAATCCGCGTCGGGGAGAAAGAAGTGCAGAATGCGGCTTGGTTTTACGCCAGTCCTACACTAGCTTTTGCATCTATCCAAGATCATGTGGCTTTTTATGTCCATATGATGGATGTTTGCTATGTAGATGGGGAAAAGGTAGAACCACAACCAGGAAACTTTTATGGTGGTTGGGTAACTAGCGATATTGTTGGGCCGTTCAAAGGTGGCCCCGGTAGTTGGGGATGGTAAATTAAAATTCTAAATTCGCAATCCCATAATTACTAAATCTCGTTCTACTCCATCTAGTTCTGCAACTTGGGGTAAATGTCCCCACTTTTCAAATCCTAAAGATTGGAACAGTTTTAAACTTGGTTGATTGTGAGCAAAAATAAACCCCAACAAAGTTTTTAAACCTAATTTGGGACTTTCGTGAATTGCTGTAGCTAAAAGTTGCTTTCCTAAACCGCGCTGATGGAAAGGTGGGGCGATATAAACACTAATTTCGGCAGTTGCATGATAAGCTGGTCGTCCGTAAAATGATTGGAAACTCAGCCATCCAGCAATTACACCCTCTTGTTCGATGACCCAAAGGGGACGTAAGCCAGGCGATCGCCCCTGAAACCAAGCCCGGCGGCTTTCTAAAGAAACGGGTTCTAAATCAGCCGTTGCGAGGCGGCTAGGAATCGCCGCATTGTAAATTGCTACTATTGTAGATAAGTCAGTCTCATTCGCATGACGGATGGTCATTACTGCCGTTTTGAAGAAGATTTTAATCAAAGATTCAAAAATAATACAGCTTTCATCGCCACAATTCTATGTTTCCCACCGTAATTATCACGGGTGCTTTTCAAGGGATTGGTAAAGCAATTTGGTTCAGGTACAGTGACTTCAACTGCTTATCGGTTATGACTCCTCTCTCTAAAGTCCTAATTTTTCAATTTTAGTTGTGATTTAAAGAGAAATAATCTCCACTCTCTTTTACAGCCAAAGGTAGAGTAATATCATATTTTTTCTCCCTAATATTGGTATGGTAATGAATCTTAATAAAGGATTCTCCATGCCGATTAATATGCCTGAAAATAACCATGAATTACAAGAAAAACAGGAAAAAACAACGTCTGTAGAATTTGAGTTTTATCAGTTCATCAATAAGTTTAAAATAGGTGTCTGGTTCTTTGGTATCCCATCTTGGCTTTTCGGAATCACGGATAGAAGTATGGCGGCCTTTGCTGATGGGTATTTATCACCAACAGAAATATTGCAGATTTTTATAACGTCTTTCTTCTTTTTATTTTGGTTGTATCTAAAACCAGAAGATAATTTTGATGAAGATATTAATATCAAGCCATATCAAAGATATTTGTGTCTAACTCAAGGGAATAAGCTTGATTTAAAGAAAAGACACATGATCAGTCAAGAGTATATTTTGCCTTTTCCTTATCTTTGCCAAATTTATCATCTATTAAATCTGAAACATTTAGAAACCGTTCATAATTTCAGTTTAAATAACTTAAAAGTTGTGAATGTTAGTGATTTTCGACCAACTAATATTGGTGGAATCATCAAATTTGAAACTCTATTAGATTCTCCTATTAATCCTCTAAAAATTTGGAGACAACCTATAGTTGAGGTTGATTTAATATTACATACTCCTCATACTATTGAATTAAGTATTCCAGTTTATAATAACAAAAGAATAATTGTTATATTTTACGTTTTTCCGTTAACTGACAAAGAACATCGGTTATTTATAGAAATTTATAGTGATCTCAAATGGCCTAAACCAATATTGCAAATACTTTTGCATTTTGCTTCTTGCTTAACACTGTTTGAAGATTTACCTTATCTGCGTAATTTAGCAGAAATTGATATTGAGCGTTTATTTAAATTAAGTCGGGTATCAAAACAAGCGAATATGTTGCTGTTTAAAAGATTTGTGGAATTATATGGCTCAAGTAGAGAAAACATTAAATTAATTGCAGGTAGCGATTGAACTGGAGGTTAGGCAAAGGTTCGTAGTCAGGACTGAAGTCCTGATTGTTCTCAGTACAGCGATAATATAACCTGCGGCGATCGCTATTCCTACTCCAAAGCCAATATATAGTGGTTCTCCGTTGGGTGTAGCACAGTTTTGACCTCTCTCCAAACCTCTCTACATATTCCCCTTCCCTTGTAGGGAAGGGGTTAGGGGTTAGGTCTGTATTCTATTAAACGGCAAACCGTTATAATTTGTGCTTTTTTCTCTGTTGAGAAACTGTTATGCTGAGAAAAATCAGTATAATCTCGTAATATTATCGTTAAGTTATGGAAGCAGTAACATTAACAGCCGTAGGAACTGCGATCGCTACTATAGTTTTAACTAAGGCTTTAGAAAAAACAGGCGAAAAGCTGGGGGAAGCAGCATTAGAAAAAAGTAACGAGTTAATCGCCAAGCTACGCCAGAAAAATAAGCTGCCCTTGTTAGCGAATACGCCAGAGGGAAACGCACAGGAAGCGTTAGATTATGGTAAAGCTGTGTTGGAGTTGAAAGCAGCAGCCGATACAGATACCGAAATTGCTCAATCAGTACGGGAAGTAGAAGCCACAATCAATCAAGATCAGTCCCAGAGTGCTGAGGAGATTCAAAAATTAGCCGCAGAAATTCAAGCGCAGCCAGCAATTGTTAATAACTTTGCCAAGTTAGCAGAACGTATCCAAGCGGAAAAAGGGGCAATGGTTGCCCAACAAATCACAATTCAGGAACAGCACAACACATACAACTGACTACAGTCGCCCGAACAGGAACGGGTAAAGTCAAATCCTGAAATACCGCAAAATTTACCCCTGAGTGGGGTGGTGAAATTTGTGGGACGTGATCAAGAACTGGAAGAACTCGACAAACTATTGCAAGAAAATAACCAAGTGCTGACTGAGCGTAGTCGAAGTGTAGCCATTGCGGCTATTTTGGGAATGGGTGGACTGGGTAAAACAGAACTCGCCTTGCAATATGCCATGACTCAGCGCGAAAACTACAAAGGTGGACTGTGCTGGTTACAGGCGAAAGTTGAGGATTTTGGCGTTCAAGTGGTGCGGTTTGCCAGAACTCAGCTTGATTTAAAGCCACCAGAAGAATTTGATTTACCTGCACAAGTACAATACTGCTGGCGGTATTGGCGTGAGGGTAATGTGCTGCTGGTGGTGGATGATGTTACAGATTACCAGCAAATCAGACCTTACCTACAGGGCGCATCTTCTAGATTTAAAGTGTTGATGACTACCCGCAAAAAGTTGGGTGCAGCCATCAAGCAATTACCTTTAGATGTATTACAACCAGATGCAGCGTTGGAGTTGTTACGGTCTTTGCTGGCAGAAACACCAGGGCGAATTGAGAGAGAATTAGATGTAGCAAAACAGTTGTGTGAATGGCTGGGGTATTTGCCTTTGGGTTTAGAGTTGGTGGGGCGATATCTGGCGCGGAAACCGGATTTATCCCTATCGAAAATGATGGGGCGATTAAAGGAAAAGCGGCTAGAACAACCTGCAACTGTCAACCCAGAAGCAGATATGACAGCACAACGGGGAATAAAAGCCGCCTTTGAGTTGAGTTGGCAGGAATTAGCAGAGGATGATAAGTTATTAGGCTGTGTACTCAGTTTATTTGCAACCGCACCCATACCCTGGAACTTAGTAGAACAATGCTTAACAGACAAAGATGAGGATGAGTTAGAAGAAATTCGGGATGATAAATTATTGAATCTGCATCTACTCCAGCGCAAAGGTGAGGGAATCTATCAACTACATCCACTGCTGCGGGAATTTTTCCAATCTAAGTTTACAGGTTTAGAGCAAGTAGAGGAATTTAGGCGATCGTTTTGTCAGGTAATGGTAGCAGTTGCTAAACAAATTCCTCAGACTCCTACCCTTGAAAAAATTAACGCTGTTTCCCTTGCCATACCACACATAGCTGAAGTAGCAAACCATCTCATTCAATATATCAGTGATGAAGATTTCATTAAGCCTTTCATTGGCTTAGGTGACTTCTATCAAGGACAAGGGTTATATACCCAAGCCGAACCTTGGAATCAACAGTGTTTATCAACAGTACAAAACCGCTTGGGAGACAATCATCCCGATGTCGCCACCAGCCTCAACAACTTGGCATATCTCTACTATTCCCAAGGAAAGTACGACCAAGCCGAACCCCTGTATCTCCAAGCTTTAGAACTCAGACAACGCCTGCTGGGAGACAATCATCCCCATGTCGCCACCAGCCTCAACAACTTGGCATATCTCTACTATTCCCAAGGAAAGTATGATCAAGCCGAACCCCTGTATCTCCAAGCTTTAGAACTCTCTAAACGCCTGCTGGGAGACAATCATCCCCATGTCGCCATCAGCCTCAACAGCTTGGCAAATCTCTACTATTCCCAAGGAAAGTACGGCCAAGCCGAACCCCTATATCTCCAAGCTTTAGAACTCGATAAACGCCTGCTGGGAGACAATCATCCCCATGTCGCCATCAGCCTCAACAACTTGGCATATCTCTACAATTCCCAAGGAAAGTACGGCCAAGCCGAACCCCTGTATCTCCAAGCTTTAGAACTCTCTAAACGCCTGCTGGGAGACAATCATCCCCATGTCGCCATCAGCCTCAACAACTTGGCATTACTCTACAATTCCCAAGGAAAGTACGACCAAGCCGAACCCCTGTATCTCCAAGCTTTAGAACTCTCTAAACGCCTGCTGGGAGACAATCATCCCCATGTCGCCACCAGCCTCAACAACTTGGCATTACTCTACAATTCCCAAGGACGGTACGACCAAGCCGAACCCCTGTATCTCCAAGCTTTAGAACTCTCTAAACGCCTGCTGGGAGACAATCATCCCCATGTCGCCACCAGCCTCAACAACTTGGCATATCTCTACAATTCCCAAGGAAAGTACGACCAAGCCGAACCCCTGTATCTCCAAGCTTTAGAACTCAGACAACGCCTGCTGGGAGACAATCATCCCCATGTTGCCCAAAGCCTCAACAACTTGGCAGGACTCTACAAATCCCAAGGAAAGTACGATCAAGCCGAACCCCTGTTACTCCAAGCTTTAGAACTCTCTAAACGCCTGCTGGGAGACAATCATCCCGATGTTGCCCAAAGCCTCAACAACTTGGCAGGACTCTACAAATCCCAAGGAAAGTACGATCAAGCCGAACCCCTGTTACTCCAAGCTTTAGAACTCTCTAAACGCCTGCTGGGAGACAATCATCCCGATGTTGCCACCAGCTTCAACAACTTGGCATATCTCTACTATTCCCAAGGAAAGTACAACCAAACCGAACCCCTGTTACTCCAAGCTTTAGATATTTTGGAGCGAAGTTTAGGAGCGAATCATCCTAATACTGTGACTTTGCGTGAGAATTTAGCAATTTTACGCGATCATCTCTAATGAGAACACGAAAATTTACCTTCCCAACCTCATCACTCTAGCTTTTATCTCCAAGTTTCCTGTTCTGAACTCAAAGTTTCATGTTCAGAACCCGAACTTTCGTGTTGCAAACGAGAATGTTCCTGTTTGCAACTAAAGTATTCTTGTTTCCAGTGAGAACGTTCTTGTTATAAACGAGAATCTTTCTGTTTCAAACGAGAACTTTCCTGTTTCCAGTGAGAATGTTCTTGCTGCAAAGGAGAATCTTCTAGTTCTGAGGTTGAATGATGGTGTTATGAATATAGAAGTTCTCGTTTGTATGCAATACACTCTAACCTCTCTCCAAATCTCTCTCCTACAAGGCTACGGTGTACACACAAGTCTTAAAATCCCAGTCAACACTTGCTTTATAGCCCTGAAATGTCATTCTGAGTGGAGCGGAGCGGAAGGAAGAATCTCGGTCTTGCACCGTAGTCTCTAGATGTTTCATTGCGCTGTCGCTACATTCAACATGACAGTTGAGAATTTTCTCAAGTTTCTGAAATGTATGTGGGTAGCACTTGTGTGTACACCTTAGCCTACAAGGAGAGAGGCTTTGAGCTTTACCCGGATTTCTCACCAATTATTGCAACCTCAGTCCAGAGTAGGGGCGGGTTGAGCGAAATATTCGTGAATGATTTGAGCATATCTGTGAACCCGCCCCTACTGTTTGTGAGAAATGCGGCTTTACTCCCCTTCCCTTGTAGGGCTATACGTTACCCACATCTTTCTTTACAATCTTCAAACCCTTGCTCTATAAGCATCTTAAGGACTGAAACTTTAAGCATACTTGACAAATCATCATTTACTCTTCTTGCTAAAACAGTGTTTTTATTGAGAATGAAAAACGAACGAATCAGGGTTCTAGAGACGTGAGTTAATACTCTCGAAATGTTAAGAAAGATGTTTATAATGGATAGCCTTGTAGGGAAGGGGTTGGGGGTTAGGTCTGTATCTGACTGAATCACCGCAAACGCTGATTCTAACGCCTGTATGCGAACCTCAGTCCAGAGTAGGGGCGGATTGAGCGAAATATTCGTGAATGATTTGAGCATATCTGTGAACCCGCCCCTACTGTTTGTGAGAAATGCGGCTTTACTCCCCTTCCCTTGTAGGGAAGGGGTTGGGGGTTAGGTCTGTATCTGACTGAATCACCGCAAACGCTGATTCTAACGCCTGTAAGCGGCTTTCTACCTGATTAATTTGGGCTGACAACTTGGCAGAAGAAGCATCCTGTGTATGCTGAGGCTTACAGAATCGCTGTAAGTCAAGGTGGGTAATGCGCCGTTCTACTTGTCCAGGGGTGACGACAATCCAGACATGACGATGATGTGCGATCGCATCCTCTACTATAGATTCAATGGCGAGTGCCGCCGTAATTCCAATATTGGGGACTTCACTCAAATCTAATACTATTGCTTGATAGTTCTGCACCAATGACATCCGACGAGAAATACTTTTAGCTGCACCAAAGCTCATTGGCCCCCCCAATTTAAGTAGCAAAATATCCCCTCCGGCTTGGGTGAGGATTTCTTGCTCGGTGGGAGTAAGATTGTGATTTCCTGTGGGGTCAGTAATGACTTGAATATTATCACTTTGGACATCGCTTAACCGTTTAATAGTTAGGACATTGGCAATAAACGCGCCTACTAGTACCGCCGTAATTAAATCTACAAATACGGTGAGAAACAATACCAAATACATTAATCCCGTACCCTTCAAAGAAAGACGGGGCGCACGTTTGATAAATCCCCAATCGAGAATATCAATACCTACCTTTAATAACAGTCCCGCCAGCACTGCATTAGGAATCTGTGCAGTTAATGGACTTGCCCAAAACACGACTAACAGCAGTACCAGGGCATGAATCATCCCGGATAGGGGTGTTTTCCCTCCAGCTTGGACATTTACGACAGTCCGCATGGTTGCGCCTGCACCAGGTAATCCTCCAAATAACCCCGCCAACATATTGCCAATCCCTTGCCCAATCAACTCTTTGTCAGAATCATGCTGAGTACGGGAAATATTATCAGCCACCAAGGAAGTTAACAGCGAATCGATCGCTCCCAACACCCCTAACATCAGCCCATACCTGAGCATATCTGCTAACTCGCGGATATTAAAGGTAGGCATTCGGAAGGTGGGTAATCCGCTAGGAATCTTACCAATGCGCGTCACATTGGCATCTTTGAAGACCACCACTACCACCACTGAGACAATTGTTACCACCACCAATGCCAATAGGGGGGAAGGTAAAAACCGATTCAGTTTGGTGGGAGTGGCAAAGACAATCAGCAAGGTGAGTAATCCCAACCCTATAGCAACCCAATTGGGATCACTTAGATAGGTGGGTAGTTGTTGTAGGGTTGTGACTACGCCACCCGTGCCTGCATGACCTAGTAAGGGGGGCAATTGCAGCAAAATGATAATTACGCCAATCCCTGACATGAAGCCAGAGATGACGGTGTAGGGTAGGAGGGTGATATATTGTCCTAAGCGCATTACCCCAAACAGGATTTGCAGTAGCCCGCCCAACATGACAACGGTAAATGCCATTGCTAACCCCGTACCAGGATAACGCGCCATCAAGGTAGAAATGACTGTTGTGACTACCACAGTCATTGGCCCTGTAGGGCCAGAAACTTGGGCTGGTGTTCCGCCAAATAGGGCAGCAAAAAAGCCGACGATGATCGCACCATAGAGTCCCGCGATCGCCCCTGCACCGGAAGCAACCCCAAAGGCTAGGGCTAAGGGTAGAGCCACAATCGCCGCAGTTAAGCCCCCAAATAGGTCGCCGCGCCAATTGCGAAAATGAATTTTGTTGATTGGGTTAATGGACACCGTATTATTACTCTCAATTAGACCTATTTGAACACAATCAGGGTAAGTATTTAAACAAGATTTATCGAAATACCAGTACGGGAATATTGCTGCTGCGAAGGATTTGAATTGTGGTGCTACCAATTACCAGATGACGAATGCGGCTATGTCCGTAAGCCCCCATCATCAATAAATTAATGTTATTTTCTTGCACATATTGAACTATAGCTTGTTCTGGTTCACCTTCTAGAAGGCGACAAACCGGCTCAAATCTAGCTTTTTGCAACCCTTGTTTAGCTTCATTCAGTCTGGCTACTGCTGTTTGATCTGAGTTACTTTTAGCTACAGTTAGTAAATGTATCTCTAAACTTTGAAAGACAGGATAATCTACTAAAAATTGTAGTATCTTTTGCCCCGTTAAACTACCATCATAAGCAACTAAAACACGCTCAATCTGTTTAAATTCAAGGGGAGTAACTAAGCACGGCTTACTACTACTACGAATAATTCGATCTAAATTTGCTCCTAAATGTCCCGATGCAAAATCTGCGGCTTCTCCCCGTTTACCTAAAACAATTAAGTCTGAATTTTTTTCAAATTCATGAAAACAATCTACTAAAAAGCCTGTTTTATTAGTTAAATTAAAATCTTCTATACCCTCAGCTTTGAGAGTTTCGGCGGCATTTTGTAAAATTAATCTTGCCCGTTGATTGTTCAACTTGGCTTTTTCATGTTCTAAGTTAACTAAATCATGCAGTAATTGTTCTGAAGCTCCCAGTCCAATGCTACCGCTTAAGTTACCCGTAGAAGCAACTTTTTGGCTGCGAATATCGGTGACAAACAAAACATTAATTTGGGCTGGGACTTGATGAGCAAACCAAGCTCCATATCGATATACATTTTCAGCATAAGCTGAACCATCGGTACAAAGTAAAATGTTTTTCATGGTGGTTTTAGCCCCTGTTGATTAAAGGGTGGAATGGCAATTTACTACTTGTTCACAGTGTCAGATTTTTGATGAGTTGCTAATTTATTCAGTAAGGTAGCACTAGCTTCATTCAATCCAACTAGTTCTACTTCTGCCCCATTGCGGCGAAATTTCAATACTGCTCTATCAAGTACCTCCACTGCCCCTTGATCCCACAGGTGAGCATGAGTTAAATCAATGGTGACGCGCTCAACCAGTTCTGTAAAATCAAAAAACCCTAGAAATTCATCTCTAGATAAAAAGAAAATTTGTCCAGCTACTTTATAGATGCGATGCAAACCATCTTCACTCAACACTTTATCGACAAATACTAACTGGGCAATTTTGTTAGAGAAAAATACTGTACTCATAACGATGCCTGTCACAACACCCAGGGCAAAATTACGGGTGAAAATTGTCACAAACATCGTCGTTAACATGACGGCGGTTTCAGTGCGGGGAATGCGGGGAAGATTTTTGAAGGATGTCCAGCGAAATGTCCCAATTGACACCATAATCATCACGGCTACTAGTGCCGCCATCGGCATTTGTTTCACCCAATCCTGTAAAAATAAAATGGCAATTAATAGGAACACTCCAGCCGCCAGGGTTGATAATCTCCCCCGTCCGCCAGACTGCACATTAATCACAGATTGCCCAATCATCCCACATCCAGCCATCCCGCCAAAAAACGCTGTAACGATATTTGCAATACCTTGCCCTTTGGCTTCTTGGTTTTTATCGCTGGGGGTATCTGTGAGTTCATCTACTAATGAAGCAGTTAAAAATGAAGCTAACAAACCAACGATCGCCAATGTCAAAGAATAGGGCAGAATAATCTTTAATGTGTCTAGAGTTAACGGCACTTGGGGAAGAGCAAAACTTGGTAGCGCAGTCGGTAACTCTCCCATATCCCCGACGGTGGGAACTTTAAGTTTGAGTGCGATCGCGGCTATAGTCATCACCGCCAAAGCCACCAAGGGAGAGGGGACGGCTTTGGTAAAGCGCGGCAGAATATAAATAATCCCCAAGGAAAGGAGAGTCAATATATATACGGTGGGCGGTACATTCGTCAGTTGGGGTAACTGGGCGAGGAAAATTAACACCGCTAGGGCATTAATATAACCAATCATCACCGCCCTGGGGACAAATCTCATTTGGCGACCGAGTTTTAGCACCCCAAATACAACTTGAAATAACCCTGTTAACAAGGTGGCGGCGAATAAATACTGCAACCCATGATCTTTGACTAAATCAATCATCAACAAAGCCATCGCCCCTGTAGCGGCGGAAATTGACCCTGGTCTACCGCCTAAAAAGGCTGTCATGACAGCGATAATAAATGAGGCATATAGCCCCACTTTGGGATCAACCCCAGCAATAATCGAAAAGGCGATCGCCTCTGGAATGAGTGCTAGTCCCACAACCGCACCCGCCATAATGTCTCGCTGAGTGTTAAAAAACCACTCTCGCCTCAAAATTGTTCCGTTCAATTTTCCTCCTATCTCCGCTTATTCATACAAAGTTGGCAGTGTGTAATTCACACCTAAAATAGCCCATTTGTCAATGTAATTCAGTAATTAATAATTCGTAATTTCCTGTTGTAAGCTGCTCTGATTACGAATTAACGCTGTGTGCAACTTTCTCTCAAACCTAACCCCCAAACCCTTACCTTGTAGGGAAGGGGGAATATGTAGAGACGTTGTATGCAACGTCTCTACAGTTTTAGGGGAGAGGTTTGGAGAGGGGTTTCAAAAATAAGTAATACATCGCATGAATTACTTATTTTCAACACAGACCAATCCACAGGCTAAACTCTTTAGCCATAGTGCCAAAGCTGAACTAGAATTTACCTGGATTCCTATACGAATAGTTGCAAATATTTCTAATATGCAATGCTGACGCTGCACCTTAAGGTGGATACACCCAACTATTTAAGGCTACCGAAGAGATCGTTACGTGCAACATTACCCGAACCTGCTTACTATTAGATAATTACAAGGGCATTTATTTAGTAACGAAAGCATATCACAGTGTTCTTACACTTTGCAATAAAAGAAAAATAAAGCTTGATATATAAACAATTGAATATAGTTCAGAAGTAGGGTGTGTTAGGCGTAAGCCGTAACGCACCGAAGGCATTGGGGAAGGTGCGTTACGCTGTCGCTAACACACCCTACTGGACTATTTATCTGCTCAAAAATCAAATATGAGTCCTATATATAAGCGATTTAATATAGTTTAGTTAAGGATTATTTATTAGACAATTTGTCTGAAAAGACGCGATAAATCGCGTTTATAAATGAGTAGTCTTAGCTCTTATGAAGCGGATTTTCTCATAATTGATGTAGGAATATATGCCCCTCTTTCATCTGAATTTTGGGGCAATTCGGTTGATTTTTCTTAAGCTCGTGCTAGTAAAGGAGCAGCAGCTAGGAGAGTTTGGGTGTAGGGGTGTTGTGGGTTAGCAAAAATTGCTTTTGTTGCACCAAGTTCGACAATTTTACCACCGTGCATCACAGCAATGCGATCGCATAAAAATCTTGCTAACCACAGGTCATGAGTAATAAACAAATAGGTCAACTCAAACTCATCCTTTAATTGCAACATCAATTCCAGCACTTGGGACTGTACACTCGCATCTAACATACTCACGGGTTCGTCGCAGATTAATAGTTTAGGACGAGTAATTAAAGCCCGTGCGATCGCTACCCGTTGCTGTTGTCCCCCAGACAAGTCTGATGGATAACGTTGATAATATAATTCCGTTGGTGTTAAGCCGACTTTCTCCAACATCCATAACACCTGTTCTTTGGCTTTGGCTGCATCAGCTAGATGATGAATTAATAAAGGATCGCCTATACTTTGTCCCACCGTCATAGCTGGGTTAAGACAAGCATGGGGGTCTTGAAACACCATTTGAATTTGTCGGCGACAAGCGCGAATTTCTGGACGGGATAATTTAGTTAAATCTTGTCCTAAAAATTCCACTTTCCCAGATGTGGGACGAATTAACTGTAATATCGTCCGCGATAGTGTGCTTTTACCGCATCCAGATTCACCAACTAATCCCAGAATTTCCCCTGGATACAATTCCAGATTAATCCCATCTACAGCCTTAATAGTTTGACTTTCCGCCTTAAATAGTCGTTCTATAAAGTTAGGTTCGATAGTGTAATACTGCTTGAGTTCCGTTACTCGCAGGATTGGGGATTGAGTGTGATTTTCCCCAGTCCCCAGTAAAGAGTCCCCAGTCGCCACTTCATCAACGGATTGAATATGTAACGCTGCTTGCAGGAGCGATCGCGTATATTCATGTTGGGGATTCTTAAAGACAGTATCTGTAGAACCCATTTCTACCATTTTGCCTTGGTACATTACCCCAATGCGATCGCAATACTCCGCCACCATTGCTAAATCGTGAGAAATTAGCAGCAGTGCCATATTTTCCTCACTACAGAGGCGGGTTAATTCTTGTAAAATCTGGGCGGAGACGGTGACATCTAAGCTGGTGGTAGGTTCATCTGCCACAATTAATTTAGGATTAAGAAGTAAAGCTAGGGCGATCGCTACCCGTTGACGCATACCACCGCTAAACTCATGGGGGTACTGATTCCACCGATTAGCGGGAATCTTCACCTTTGCTAAAGTAGCCAGTGCTTTTTCCTTGGCTTCCTTGGTTGATAACTCTGGTAAATGCGCTTGCAAAGTTTCAATGCAGTGATTACCAATTGTCATCAGAGGATCAAGCCGCGTCATCGGGTCTTGGAAAATTAATGCTACAGCTTCCCCCCGAAATTTCCGCAATTGGTTTGGAGTTAAATCAAATACTGCTTCCCCTTGAAACGTTACCCGCCCTTCCACTCGACTAGAGGCTGGTAGCAGACGCATCGCCGCCCGTCCCAAGGTAGATTTACCACAACCCGATTCACCAACCAATCCCATTCTTTCACCAGGTTGTAAGGTAAAAGATACATCATCAACTGCCCACTGTAGTTCTTCCCCGCTACGCTGTGGATAGGCGACACGCAAATTTTCTATACAAAATAAATCTTTAGTCATAGTTTAGTTATCAGTCTAAAGCGACCAGCTTGGATATTTTTAAATTTAAGCTAGTGTATCAAATTCTTTAAATTAAAGTATGAACCGACTCACCAAGTTACAGCCTTGAGGTTAATAAGGAATAACTGAGAATTAGATCATCTATTTGCAAATAAATGCGAAAAATCCCGAACTTCTTAGAAAAGTCCGGGATCTTGCATCTCACGAATTATTGAGACTTAATTGTGTCCAACTAGTTATTTCGCTTGTCTGATAAAAATAACTTGACAATTTTGTCCGCCGTAACGTTGACAGGTGCTGACAGCAAACTTTCCTGCTAAAGCTTGGCTAGTTCCCCATCCTGTTCCATAACTACCATCAGCACCCACAGCTAAAGCACCCCAAGCATTTTTAAACCACAGTGGTACTGTGCAATCTTGAGCCTGACTATCACGTACACAATTCCTCAAAGCCGCATTAATAGCTGCTTGCTTGGAACTAGCAAGTCCTGATGAATAAGTTTGAGTAGAAGGAGAGTAAGAGATTGCTCCAAATACGTTTCTAGATTGTGCATAAGCAGACTGGGTTATTCCTGATAATAAGGAAAAGACTGTGATGGTTGCTAAAAGACTTTTTTGCAAATAATTTTTCTGCATTATTTTAAAGTTCCAAATTATATAACTGAGGTTTATTGCTTAGACAATAGCAACAACCTTTTTGGGTATTACTACCATTATTTCCTAACTTTACCAGCTTAGTGATTCGCATTTATACTAATTTTTATGTGAAGATATACTTCATATTTTTTATAAAATAATTCGATTATTTTTTTGTTGGCAAATTGATTTAGGCAGATGATTGTTTCTTCATTGCTTTAACTATTTGGTTCTTGATTTTTAATTTTTCACAAGATTAAGAGAAAATACGGAGGTATATACAGGTATTAAAATAGACAATAGTGTTTGTTAATCACAAACACTAATACATATTTCAGAGGTGGTAACTGGGGTGTTCCCAAACACAGTTCCTTTTTATGCGATCGCAGATAAAAATCATATATTTTTCTTAAGCAAAAGTTCAATGTAAATCTTTAAATAAAAATATTAATAGCACTAGAAAAAATACAGCAAATGTAATACTTAATCCTATTAGTTTAAAATCGGTATCTTAACAAAATTAATATATAGTCTCATTATGTTTCACAAGATAGATATTAAATCAATATGTTTAGACTTTCTACGGCTTCCATTCAAACTTCGCCCATCGCAGTTAATTACTATCACTGTTGTACTCACTCTAGTTTTATTCTCACCTCAAATATGGATTACTTGGCAAGCTTACAATGATTTTAATAGTATTATTAAAAATGAACTGAAACTACAAAATCTTAGTGATAAAATCACTTATTATGATGAAGTTCTTACGATGTCAGCCCGCATGAATGCTGCCACAGGTAATTCTATTTGGGAAACAAGATATCGTAAATTTGAACCTCTACTAGATGCAGCAATCAAAGAGTCAATTAAAATTGCACCCCAAGCTTACAATAATCAAGAAGCAAAAGAAACTGATGCGGCAAATCAACGTTTAGTAGCAATGGAGTCTAAATCTTTTAATTTAGTTAAAAATGGACAAGAACTTGCAGCTAAATTACTTTTATCAAGTCCAGAATATGAATTAGAAAAACAAAAATACTCCCTAGGTGTTACCAGGATAAATCAAAGTATCTCTGTTCAGGTAGATAATAGAATTTTAAAATATCGTAGATACTTATTCTGGTCAATTTGTGCTTCATTTACTAGTTTGGTTTTTCTTATTCCTTCATGGTTATTAGTATTACGTTTATTAAAAAATTATCTAAAAAGTAGTAAAATTGCTCAGAAAACCCTAAAAAGTATAAATCATGAATTAGAAGTACGTGTAGAAAAAAGAGCGGAAGAATTGAGAAAGAAAAATGCTCAACTAACTCAAACATTACAACGACTACAACAAACCCAAATACAATTAATTCAAACCGAAAAAATGTCTTCATTGGGTGAAATGGTAGCTGGTATTGCCCATGAAATAAATAATCCCATCACTTTTGTTAAATGCAATATTAATTATGTCAAAGAATATTCTCAGCATTTATTAACACTTATAGGTAGTTATCAAGAATATTATAGTCATCCTCCAGAAAATATCCAAGCACAAATTAAAGATATTGATTTAGAATTTATCCAAGAAGATTTTGTCAAAATTCTGAACTCTATAGAAATTGGTACTGACAGAGTTGAGAAAATTGTTAAATCTCTGCGTAATTTTTCTCGCCTTGATGAAGCAGACATTAAAGCAGTAGATATTCATGAAGGTATTGATGGTACTTTGATGATTCTATCTCACCGCTTGAAAGCTATAGACAAACAGCCAGAAATTTTGATAATTAAAGAATATGGTGTATTACCGTTAGTTGAATGTTATCCTGGTTTACTGAATCAGGTATTTATGAATATTCTGACTAATGCCATAGATGCTTTACATGAATACAACTTGCAACGTACAGTTAATGAAGTCAAAAATAACCCTTCTGCGATTTGGATTTGCACTCAACAACTAAATGACTCTTGGATACAAATTCGGATTATTGATAATGGGATAGGTATTCCAGAAAATATTCGTGATAAATTATTTGATCCATTTTTTACGACTAAAGCAGTAGGCCAGGGTACAGGACTAGGACTATCAATTAGTTACCAGATTGTTGTGGAGAAACATTCTGGAAAGATATATTGTAACTCCACTTCAAAAGAAGGTATAGAATTTGTTATTGAAATTCCTATTATTAAGCATTTAACCTAAAAGAATAAATCTAGATTGATTAACGCTCGAACGTAAAAACAATAGACCTCTTGCAAAAGTCCAAAAATGAGATGTGTAATTCTGAATAAAATGTAGAATCTTTGAGATGTTTCGCTTTGCTCAACATGACAGCTTTAGCATTTATGCAATAGGTCTAATGTGGATAAAATTAACTGGATTATTGATTTTGTGGGCTACCCCTGCCACCATTTGCCCCAAAGCTGGCAAGATTGTAAAAATTTATTTAATTTATCTATCCAAAATGGGGAATGTGACAACTGGATTCTGTAGAAGCATTAATCACTGCTAATAGGAGGGTATCAAGCTGTGAAGATTTTCTGGAATACTACCTTTTACGCCATATTTTGGCTGTGGAACTTAACATTTTTAATGTTTGTCTATTTTGGGATAATGCCTTGGATAGCTGTACCATTATTCCAAGCCACCTTACAGGGTGATATCCCCGCAGAATTTTCTGTAACACTAGTTGCCTTAATCGCCATACCAACAGTTTGTTCAATAATTGGTGGCAAATTCTTCATCAAAAAACCCCTACAACTCATCCGCTTATTTTATGGCGTAGAAGCACCACTATTTGTTTTGTGTTTACTACGTTTATTTCTGATTCGGGAATTAACACCAGCTAGCACTCAAATTCTGTCCACAATTAGTATTTGTATTGTGGCATTTAGCGGCGAATTATTTTGGGGTTATGCTTCTAGAAGGAAAAATGCTCTGCAATGGGTACAAATGGTAGCACATACTTTAATGTTGCTATTTGGCATTTATGCAGGTGTGATTTTACTATTTTATGCCTTACCCCTAGCTGTGTCATTGCTGCAAGAGTTGATTAAATTTGAGTGGCTAAAAGCTTTAACCTATGTGTTTACTGATTTTTGGTCAGTTACTCTTGGCTTACTGCTGTTAACTTTTAGTGCCACTTTATTTATTTTCATGCCTTCAGCACTAGCAGCAATGTATGTAAATTCTGGCTATAGAATTTTACAAACTTTTGCTAGAGACTACGGAATTAAAAAGACTATAGCTGGTGCTAGTGCTGTTTTAATTGCCTTTGTCATTAGCTTTATTTCCTTACAGCAACAACCGCAAGTTTTAGCTTTTTCCCTATTAGCGAATGCCCCAAGAAATGATAGCGATCGCCAAACTATTCTTACTAAATCAAATGAAGTTCGTGATGGTTTAGTTAACGCTTATTTATCTTCCTATCGCTACCTCAGCAGTAGAGAAGAAAATAATCATATCAGTGCCATATATCAGCACGTTCTAGGCTTAAATAAAGGCGTAGCTAAGAATATCCAACATAGCTATAACTTCCTCATGTCACCATTTTTGTATAATGGTTTAAGCAAAGATGCGGAAAAAGCCGAAAAGCTTTACGCAGAATTTTTTGATACCCCACTACAAAAAGCAGAAAAAGCAGCAGTTAGTCATGCTGTACAATCTACTTTTAACCAGCAAGAAGTCAAAGCTGGTTTATTAAATATCAACGAGAAAAAGGTTTGGTTGACATCACAACAAGTCACAGTTAAAGAACATGGTGATTGGGCTGATGTGGAGTTATACGAAGTTTACAAAAACCAAACTCCAGAAGTTCAAGAAGTTTTTTACTCCTTTTCTTTACCAGAAAGTGCTGTAATTACTGGATTATGGTTGGGAGATACTAACAAACTATCCCAACGTTTTCCTTTCACTGTTTCCCCTCGTGGTGCTGCCCAAAAAGTTTATAATTCTCAAGTCAGAAGAGAACGCCCTGTAGATCCGGCTTTGTTGGAACAAGTAGGGCCAAGACACTATCGCTTGCGGGCTTTTCCCATCCCTCCTAATAATGTGCTACAAATTCAAGGACAACCACCACGCGCCACGGAAATGCACCTATGGCTAACTTACAAGGTGATGGGTAAAGATCAAGGTTGGCCGATGCCAGATTTAGGGGAAAAACGCAATATTTTCTGGAGTAAAGATACTAAACGTACCCGCAACGGTAAAGCTATCAACTTTAAACAGGATGTTTGGTTAGAAGCTTTTGTCCCCGCCAGTAGTAAGATACAGCCTGCACTCCATGAAGTAGATTTAGAAAATGGGGATCAGATCGTCATCAAGCCTTTATCCCCAAAAGATTACTCCTTACCCAAAAATCAGCGCATCGCCTTAGTTTTAGATACTTCCCGCAGTATGGATAGTCATACCAAGGAATTATCGCAAACTTGGGATTGGTTAAAACGTCATGGCTTTGCAGACAAAGATTTAACTAATAACGATGCTGATTTATACATCAGTGTCGCTAAGGGTGCAGCACCCGAACGGCTGGATGATATCCAACAATTCCAAGCGGAAAAAACTACCTTTTACGGTACACTTCAACCCCAGGAAATGCTGGAACAGTTTAATCAACTGCGCGGTGATACAGCCTATGATGCAGTATTACTCATTAGTGATGAGGGGAGTTATGAATTATCCCGCAAGAATAAGACTGTAGTTATTTCACCTGCGCCTCTATGGATGGTGCATTTAGGTGGATTACCCGCAGCCTACAACGATGGGATAATCAAATCTATCCAAGATACTGGCGGTGGAGTCTCGGAAGATATTGCAGAGGTATTGCAACGAATTGCTATGAAATCAGTGATAGGTGACTCTGTTGTGAGTGTAGTAGATAATTATGCGTGGTATCTGCAAAAAACTGATACCGCAGAGGTCGATAACCCTCAACAGTCAGAAGATTTACAACCATTAGCCGCCCGACAATTAATTTTAAGCTTGAGTAAACAAATCAAGTTAGACAACCTCAAAAGCTTAGATGCAATTCACGCGATCGCCAAAAAGTATGAGATTGTTAGTCCATACTCTTCTATGTTGGTATTAGTCAACGATGAACAAAGACGGTTACTCAAAGAAGCCGAAGCCGCAAGCGATCGCTTTGACCGCAAAATAGAAGATGGTAAAGAAACCCTCACCAAACCCAATAATCCCCTTAAAACAAGCGTCCCCGAACCCTCCGGCGGTTGGATTTTAGCTATTGGTGCAGCCGCTATATTCATCCTGAAACGGCAAAAACGGACTGCGAATTAAAATCACAGTCAGGTTTCCTCATCTCTAGTACGTCAAAACTCCATCTCATTGAAGATGGAGTTTTTTCTGGTGCATTTGAGAAGATTCTCAATTATTGACTTTTACAAGAAGTGAGGAATAAGGATTATCTCTTTGTATTCTCTGAAGCTGTCTTCTTTGTATGGGCTTTACGTGATAGAACTTGTAGATTATTGACTGTAGTTAAACCGCCCTCAGACATCGGTTTAATGTGATCAATTTGGAAATCTCGCCTCATCTGGCTTCTAAATCCAGTAATTGCACAACTATATCTGCTAAAAAATGATCGCTCCATTTATCTTGTCGCGGATGAAAAAGGCGAACGTCAATATTTGATTCGGGATCATTTCCACTAATTCGAGTTCCCTTGCGAAGATTGCAGGAGCGACAAGCAAGGGCTAAATTGGAATCAGCATCTGTACCTTGTCTGGAAAGCGGAATAATGTGTTCAACTTCAAAAGCAAGATTAAAAATCAACTCAGGCGCATGACAATATTCACAGCGATGGTTAGCCCGGTCTGCAACTAAATTATAGTAGGGGTTCATGGGCTGATTTGCTGTAGTAGAGATGCTGTCCGTGCTGTAGAAGCTTTGAGTTCAGCATCAACAAGACTGTCTAATTCTGCTTGTTCTTCAAAAGAAAGCTCTTGTCCTTTGTCGCGTGCTGTGTGCCATAAACTCATCAGTTCAGATAAGCGTTTTTGCTGCTCGGCACTAAAAAACTGATCAGGGCGAAAACTTTGAATCACCAACAAAGCACTAAATCCCGTTTTACCTAACTCAGCAGTTAAAGCATCTAGAGCCTGTCCCGCAGTTTTACATACAGAAGACTTATCGCCGGCGATCGCTTGATAACATTTTTCACCACTAGCATCTGATATCGGCAAGATAACAACTGTAGTCATACATTCTATCCCTGCTCAACCCCTAATTATAACACCTTAAGAGTAAGGAATGGCGCAAAATCTATGTTGTCTTCCCTACACCCCTACACCCCTACACCCCTACACCCCTACACCCCTACACCCCTACACCCCTACACCCCTACACCCCTACACCCCTACACCCCTACACCCCTACACCCCTACACCCCTACACCCCTACACCCCTACACCCCTACACCCCTACACCCCTACACCCCTACACCCCTACACCCCTACACCCCTACACCCCTACACCCCTACACCCCTACACCCTCATTCCTGTGTCCCTTGTTGCAGTATCGCCTGACAATATTGAATTAAAGTAGAGAGGCGATCGCTAATTGTTTTTAGTCTTGTCTGTACCGTCGATTCTTGCCGCGCCCCCTGCAAAAACATCACATCTACTTCCAACAAGCGTAACTGCTTGCTCATTTCCGTTTGGTAAGATTGCTCTCGTGAGTTGGCATCTTCCGCCAAAGGGACTATTTCCTGCCCAAACAATTGTTGTAAGCTGGCTACACGCTGTTTCAGTTCAGGTAAATTTACTTGAAGATTGCTCACATCTGTACGCAATTGTTCAAGTAAATTTACCAGTCGTTGATATTTATCAGAACTTAAAGACATTCACTGCTATTTAAGATAGTATTAATGTCAAGAAAAATTGGCTTCTACAATAATCTATCTTACGCTCTTACTTGTATTCTCAGCCTGAAACTTTGCTTTGAGGCTGTGTTTGCAATCTATGTTTTTTCACACATATGATCACGAAAATTCGCAGTGGATGAGTACCATAGGTATATAGGGAATCATCCTGTTACCAAGCCCCGTTGGGGCGGGTGTAGGGGTGTAGGGGTGTAGGGGTGTAGGGGGAAGAAAGAGCAGCCGACCTAACCCTTGGGTTAAAAGCCCTGCTCCTTGGGGCAACGGTGTTGGTCTCTTTTTCAATCCCCGTCCAACACCTTCAATCCTTACACCCTTACACCCTTACACCCTTACACCCCTAATGAACTCACCAGGACAGCATCATCACGGACTGATGATGCTGCCAGTTGCATCTATTTCCCACTTATCCAGAGATCACCTCTCCTATTGTATGAGCAGTATAGCTATAAGTTCCCCGACTGATCTTTCCCTTCCCGAATGGCTGAAGAAATGTTTGCGGGAGACATCAGCCCAGCACAACGCAGCACAAGACGACCGCCTATATAGTGATAACACTTTAATTTGCCGGGCGTTTGAATTTGCTTATCAGCTGCATAAAGGTCAATATCGCAAGTCAGGAGAATTATATATTAGCCATCCTGTGGCTGTAGCTGGTTTGCTGCGCGACTTAGGAGGCAGTCCTGCTATGATAGCAGCTGGATTTCTTCATGATGTAGTTGAAGATACAGATGTCACAATTGACGAAATAGACCAGCTATTTGGTGCGGAAGTGCGTCAATTGGTGGAAGGTGTCACCAAGCTTTCTAAAATCAACTTTAAAAGCAAAACCGAAGGACAAGCTGAAAACTTTCGGCGAATGTTTTTGGCAATGGCGCAGGATATCCGGGTAATTGTGGTGAAGTTGGCAGACCGGTTGCATAATATGCGAACTCTGCAATATATGTCTGAAGACAGCCGCCGCCGTTCAGCCCAGGAAACTAGAGATATCTTTGCACCTTTAGCTAATCGTCTGGGGATCTGGCGGATTAAGTGGGAATTAGAAGATTTAGCCTTTAAGTATTTAGAACCGGAAGCGTTTCGTGAGATTCAGCAGCACGTTTCGGAAAAACGTACAGCCAGAGAAGAGAAATTAGCTAAAGCTACAACAACTTTGCAGCAACGGTTACAGCAAGCAGGCGTTCGCTGTTTAGATATTAGTGGTCGTCCCAAGCATCTTTATAGCATTTACCAGAAGATGCAGCGACAGCAAAAGGAATTTCATGAAATTTATGATTTGGCAGCCCTACGGATTATTGTAGAAACGAATGAGGAATGTTATCGGGCTTTAGCTGTAGTACATGATGCTTTCCGCCCTATTCCTGGCAGATTTAAAGATTATATCGGCTTACCTAAACCTAACCGCTATCAATCGTTGCATACGGGAGTCATTGGCTTAACTGGTCGTCCGTTAGAAGTGCAGATTCGCACAACGGAAATGCACCACATTGCCGAATACGGGATTGCAGCCCATTGGAAGTATAAAGAAACGGGCGGGTCTAATAGCTTACTGACAACCAGTGATGACAAGTTTACCTGGTTGCGGCAGCTACTAGAATGGCAAAGCGACATGAAGGACGCACAAGAGTATCTTGATAGCGTCAAAGATAATTTATTTGAAGATGATGTTTATGTCTTCACTCCCAAAGGGGATGTTGTTTCCTTAAACCCAGCCTCAACAACGATAGATTTTGCCTATCGGATTCATACGGAAGTAGGAAATCACTGTGCAGGGGCGCGGGTAAATGGTAGGATTGTCCCTCTGTCAACACGACTACACAATGGTGATATTGTAGATATTATTACCCAAAAGAATAGTCATCCCAGCTTAGACTGGCTAAATTTTGTCAGGACTTCCACAGCCAAGTATCGGATTAAACAATGGTACAAGCGATCGCGCCGGGAAGAAAATGTAGCCCGTGGACGGGAGTTATTAGAAAAAGAACTAGGGAAAACAGGTTTTGATAATCTGCTGAAGTCAGAATCCATGCAGACGGTATCAGAAAAATGTAATTACCATAGTACAGAAGATTTACTAGCAGGTTTAGGTTACGGGGAAATAACCTTAAACCTAGTGCTGAATCGTTGGCGAGAAGTGGTGAAGGCGCAACAACCAACAGCAGAAGTCATTCCCTTAATACCAAAAGAGTCATCCACACCCAGAACCCATTCAACTACTTCCCGTTCTACAGACTCGCCCATTATCGGCGTAGAAGGATTAGTATATTATCTCGCCGGCTGTTGTACTCCCATTCCTGGAGAACCAATTATTGGTGCAGTCACAAGGGGTAGAGGAATTTCCATCCATCGCCAAGGATGTCATAATTTAGAATCAGTAGAAGGCGATCGCTTAGTGCCAGTGCGCTGGAATTCCAGTGTAGAAAATAGTGGTCGTCCCCACACCTACCCAGTGAATATCCAAATTGAAGCCCTTGATAGAGTAGGGGTACTCAAAGATATCTTATCAAGACTAAGTGACCAAGGTATCAACGTCCGTCACGCCCAAGTTAAAACATCCATTGGTCAACCAGCATTAATGGACTTAGGTATAGAAATACGCGACAGACCCCAGCTAGAGCAAGTATTCACTCAAATCAAAAAAATGAGCGACATTCTCAATATCCGTCGTGTTGGTCAAAGCGAGGATTGATTGGGGACTATTCAATTCAAAATTCAAAATGACGCTCGCGGACTCGCTAACGCTGCGCTAACAAAATTCAAAATTAAAGAACCTCTGAGGACTGGGGAATGGGGACTGGGGACTGGGGACTGGGGGAGCAACGCCATTTTGTGAGATGGGGAGGTAAGGGAGACAAGGTAAAATTTTCTCAACACTCCCCTACTCAGCACTCAGCACTCAGCACTCCCCTACTCAGCACTCCCCTACTCAGCACTCAGCACTCCCCTACTCAGCACTCCCCTACTCAGCATTCAGTATTATGAAATTCCAGGATTATCTAATGTTTTGAGCTGCTGTAAAATTTGTTCGACTTGGTAAACTTTCTCGTTTCTCTTTTGGGTTTTAAAGATATTTAAAGCTTTTTCTAAAGAAGCTCGTGCTTGATCCTTTTGATTAGTTTGCCACAATGCCTGACCATAATTAATCAGTGCATCACCATAATCAGGATTAATTTCTAAAGCTTTTTTATATTCCGCAATGGCATCTTCCCAACGACTTTGGCTAGCATAAACCACGCCGACGGCATTATATGCTAAGGCATATTTTGAATTGCGGCGAATGGCTTCGCGGTAGGCACTAATTGCCGCTTCTGGTTGATTGAGGCGTGCAAATACATTGCCTAGTTGAAAGTTGCCGAAAGTATCTTGGGGATATTTTTTCAGCAGTTGACACAGGGTTTTTGCTGCGCCTTGAAAGTTTCGCTGATTATATAAATTATTGGCTTCTTGGATTAGCTGCGATCGCTCTTGTGATGTATCCGCAAACTGTGCTAACTTCTGTACTTGTTTCTGTTGCGGTTTTTGTTCTGGGGTATTTAAAGCTGCTTGACAGGCGAACTTTGCTGGTGATTGTTCCTGTGCTTGAGCAGAAATTGGCGAAACTAGGGTAATGATACTCAGCGATACACAGCTAAAAGCTTTCACACATCCTGATTGCAGTTGACTGTTTGGCTTCATCACCCTCATCCTTTCTTTAATCACGTCCTGATCCCCATGATAAACCGAAGTGTGGCAGCATACGCATTCTTGTAGTATTTGTAATAGCACAGCAAAGCTAAAATAGTGCTGATCTGTAGGTTGGGTTGCGCTGCGCTTAACTCAACCTACAGATCAGCACTCAGCACTCAGCACTCAGCACTCAGCACTCAGCACTCAGCACTCTTCACGTACCTTCCCGTAATTTATCTAAGACGCTTCTATCTTCGAGGGTGGAGGTATCACCAGATATCTCTTGACCAGCAGCCAGATTGCGTAACAAACGCCGCATAATTTTACCCGATCGCGTTTTGGGTAATGCGTCAGTAAAGCGGATTTCTCCGGGACGGGCGATCGCACCAATTTCTCCAACTACGTGTTTTTTGAGTTCTTTACTCAAGTCTTCACTGGCTTGATAAGTGCCTTCTAAGGTCACAAAAGCTACAACTTCCTCGCCTTTGAGTTCATCCGGCTTACCTACTACCGCCGCCTCAGCTACGGCTGGGTGGGAAACTAAGGCTGATTCGATTTCCATTGTACCCAGGCGATGTCCTGAGACATTGAGTACATCATCCACTCGTCCCATCACCCAAAAATAGCCATCTTCGTCTTTTCTCGCGCCATCTCCAGCAAAGTATGTATATTTACCATCTTTGGGGGGGATATGTTCCCAGTAGGTGCGGCGGAAGCGATCTGGGTCGCCGTAGACATTCCGCATCATTCCTGGCCAGGGATGGCTTACCGCTAAGTAACCGCCTTCGTTATCACCGACAGAGTTACCGTCCAAATCCACGACATCGGCTAGAATACCAGGGAAAGGAAGGGTTGCTGAACCGGGTTTAGTAGGAATCGCCCCTGGTAGGGGTGTAATCATAATCCCACCGGTTTCAGTTTGCCACCAAGTATCTACAATTGGGCAACGTTCCCCACCAATGATGCGGTAATACCACATCCAAGCTTCGGGGTTAATTGGTTCACCGACAGTTCCCAATAACCGCAACGAAGACAAGTTACGGGCGTTGGGATGATGTTCACCCATTTTGATAAATGCCCGAATTGCTGTTGGTGCAGTGTAGAAAATGTTCACACCGTATTTTTCAATCACATCCCAGAAACAACCAGGATTTGACGCACGCGGCGCACCTTCATACATCAGCGTCGTTGCACCATTAGAGAGAGGGCCGTAGACAATATAACTGTGTCCTGTAATCCAACCTACATCGGCAGTACACCAATACACGTCTGTATCTTGTAAATCGAAGATCCATTTGGTGGTCATGTGGGTATATAAGTTGTACCCGCCAGTGGTATGGACTACACCCTTCGGTTTGCCTGTACTGCCAGAAGTGTAGAGAATGAACAGCATATCTTCACTGTCCATTGGTTCGGCGGGACAATCAGCAGAGACACCTTTTTGTAAATCATGCCACCAATGGTCGCGTCCTGCTTCCATGTGGGTTTTCTGCCCAGTCCGTTGCACTACTAAAACATCAGTAACGCTGGGGACAAGGCCATCAGCGATCGCTTTATCGACTTGTTCTTTGAGGGGAACGATCGCATCTTTACGCCAACCACCATCGGCTGTAATCACTAATTTAGCTTCAGCATCATTTAAGCGATCGCGCAATGCTTCCGCACTGAAACCACCAAACACTACACTATGGGGTGCGCCAATTCTGGCACAGGCTAGCATAGCGATCGCAGCTTCAGGAATCATCGGCATATATATACCTATGCGATCGCCTTTCTGCACACCCAGTTGCTTCAATACATTAGCAAACTGACAAACTTCCCGATGTAATTGGGCATAGGTGAGAGTCCGGGAATCTCCTGGTTCTCCTTCCCAAATCAAAGCGGCTTTATTTTTCCGCCAAGTCGTGAGGTGTCTGTCAAGACAGTTGTAAGAAATATTTATTTTTCCGCCGACAAACCACTTTGCAAAAGGTGGTTGCCAATCTAGCACGGTGTCCCATTTCTCAAACCAATGTAACTCTGATTGAGCCAAATCTGCCCAAAATTTCTGTGGATCAGCCTTAGCTTGGTCGTAGATACGCTGGTAATCTTCTAGGCTTTTGATTTGGGCAGCTTGCGAAAACTCGCTAGGGGGGTGAAATAACCGCTTCTCTTGCAGGATTGATTCTATGCTGGACTCAGACATAATGATTGCTGGTAATAACGTTGTGACTGACAACTATTCTGTACTCAAAGTTACGCAAAAGAGCTTTGATTTTTTTTAAGCAAGGGTGTAATAGTTTAGGGGTTTTAGAGTCATTACTCAAATATGGAGTATGATAAAGAGTGATAGGTTCTGCATCTACTTACGTCAGTTCATAGTGCAGTCACTTATCGTAGTATTGAAAGATACTGTGGATTTTCCAAATATAAAATATTAATTAATATTTTGGGTTGAAGAACAATATCAATCGGTCGAAGTATTGCTCATGGCGGCAAAAAGCTATAGTTATAGTAAAGTAGGCGATCGTTTGCAAGCAAAAGATATCAAAGATAAGTTGAAATTGTTGATTGAGCAAGCGTCCTTAATAGATTCTAATTTAGCCAAAAAATTAGATGAAATAAACCGTTGGGTAAAAGACATCAAGCCTGGTTCTTTGACTGCTAAACCGTTTGTCCTAGCTTTTTTGTTAGAGGTAATTACGGATTCCACAATTTGGCTGATCATTCAATCCCTGCCTTCAGAAGCCGAAAAAGCAGCTAAATTTGCCCAAATGACCGCCAATGAAAGGTATTGGTACGGGTATCTGTTTCCTAAGTGGATTAATGCTAGTGACTCTAAGTTTTACATCTGGAAACAAAAACTCATGGCAGGGGAGTTTAATCAAGAAGATGATGATATCATTAGAGCTATAGCGCAACATATTGCCAGTAGAAACGGGAATGTTTGGCAACGCTATATTGCAGACCTTTCTATGGCCACAGACTTAATTGTTAGTAATCATCAGCAGCAACCACTCTGTATTCAAGTTACCAGTGTTAGTGAAGAACTAAATCACCAAAAACACCAAGCATGGGAAAGTACGCTACGCTCTTGGGAAATCGAGAGAGGATTATTCTTAAGTTACAATCCTCAAGATGCAAATTTCATCAACCAATTAGTGAACGTCACACTATACAACAGTGACTCTTTGGTTAATGGCAAATATTTAAAATTTTCTTAATCTTTGTCGGAAATTACATAGTTTATTGATTTGCCAATGATGGCTTGATATGGCTAACCAAAAAGAAACTAATAGTTACAATAACCAGATGGAAACATTCACTGAAGCGTTAGCGACAGCCAGACAAATGCAGCAAGACTGGCTAAGTTATGGGTTAAATTTCATCCATCTCTACGTTGATGATGTCGATGGAGATTGGCTAGAAACATGGGAACATGATGAAATATTTGCTAACCCGGTGTTAGATCATATCAAAGAGTTTTTGGTAAGTGATGATATTGTAGCTTTTAAGTTACGAGATTACTTAGGCGATCGCTCACTTTTTGATCTAGCAGTAAACTTAGAAGAAATGTGGCGAATTACACCCTCAACAGACAGATTAGCTACTTTGAAAAATATCTTAGCCATCGGCGAAACAGATGATGGAGAGATATCAGATTTAGCCGATAGCTTGTTAACAAAGTTAACAGAAATGTTGTGAAAATTTGAACGAAGAAATCGCCCATATCGGGCTGAATTTCGGTACAAGAATTGAGCCAGAATCCACGCAATAGAATTGCGTGGATTCTGGCTAGAAGTTGGGGTTAATTGTAGTCTTCGTAGCGGGACTTTAGTCCATTGCGAATTTATCGTAAATTCAAGGGTTTAAGACCCCTACGTCTACACGTAGTATCAGTTGAGTTGGGGTTTAAATCCCTAACTCCAACTGTCTTTAATTTTGAATTTTGTTAGCGCAGCGTTAGCGAGTCCGCGAGCGTCATTTTGAATTTTGAATTGTTAATGATGCTGTTGGCTGGAGATTGGGAAACATAGATAGTGATGTTACCTGCAAACTCTTAGCTAGGAAGTGGTGCAACTATGGCCAATCATCTGATGACTATAGATAGAAATACTTATGAATCTCTACAACAAGAGTTACAAGCACTACGGCAACTAGTGGTAAGTAGGGATGAGAAATTTAGCCAAGAACAGATGGGGTTATTTATTGAATATACACCGGCGGCGATCGCTATTTTTGATCGGGAAATGCGCTACTTGTTAGCTAGTCGTCGTTGGCGAGAGGATTATGGCTTAGGTAATCAAGATATCATTGGTCGCTCTCATGACGAGATTTTCCCGGAGGTTTCGGAGTCTTGGCGAGAAATTCATCAACGTTGTTTGAGTGGGAAGATTGAAAAATGTGCCGAAGATGCTTTTAGCCGTGCTGATGGTACAACTGATTGGGTAAAGTGGGAAATTCATCCTTGGTATGACAACTCTGGCGTGGTGGGGGGTGTAATCATGTTTACCGAGGTAATTACCACCCGCAAACAAGCTGAAGCAGAACTGAAGCGGTTGAATGAGGAATTAGCGGCGAGGGTTGAGGAACGGACAAAAGCTTTGCAAGAAAGTGAAGCAAGATGCCAAAGATTGCTAGACAATGTACCAGGGATGGTATATGAATTTCATCTTCATCCTGATGGGACAATGTTTTTTGCTTATGTTTCTTCTGGGTGTCGAAAAATTATAGGGAGAGAAGCAAAAGAGTTGCTCAATGACGCTTCTGTCATCTTTGCAGATATTCATGATGAAGATAGATTAAATGTTCAGGCGGCGATCGCTCACTCTGCCCAAACTCTGCAAAACTTTGAATATGAGTGGCGAATTATCACCCCCTCTGGTGAGCAGAAGTGGATGAAAGCTGTTTCTAAGCCAAAAGGTCGAGTAAGAGGGGAAGTTGTCTGGTATGGTTGTCTATTTGATATTACCGAACAACAAGCCGCATTGCGCGATCGCAAACAAGTAGAAGCTTTGTTGCAGGAACAAGAGCATTTCTTACGCAGTATTTATGAGGGTGTTGATCAAATTATATTTGTCGTTGATGTTCTAGAAAACTGCGAATTTCGTTATGCTGGCTGGAATTCCACCTCCGAAAAAGCCACAGGAATTAGTCGGTCTGAGGTGATAGGTAAATCTCCTGAAGCTCTTTTTGGTAATACTGAAGGTGTAGCAGTTCGTCAACGTTACCAAAATTGTCTAGAGACTGGTATTGGTATCAGCTATGAGGAAATGCTAACTGTAAATAACCAAGAAACTTGGTGGTTAACTAAAATTAATCCCCTCAAAAATAGCGAAGGTAGAATTTATCGCCTTGTGGGGACAACCCTAAATATTACAGAACGCAAACAAGCTGAAATTAAGTTACAACAACAAGCCGAAAACTTAGAAAACACTCTGCGGGAATTACAAGTTACCCAAACGCAACTTATCCATAGTGAAAAAATGTCTTCACTGGGTAATATGGTGGCAGGTGTTGCCCATGAAATCAACAATCCAGTTAACTTTATTCACGGTAATTTGATTCCAGCTAGTGAATATGCTCATGATTTATTGCAGCTAGTATTACTCTATCAAATTCACTTCCCCTACCCTCCAGAAGAAATTAAAGAGTTATTGATAGATATTGACTTTGATTTTCTCAAAGAAGACCTAGTAAAGCTGCTCACATCCATGCGTGTAGGTACTCAGCGCATCCGAGAAATTGTCTTATCACTACGCAATTTCTCCCGCCTTGATGAAGCGGAATTTAAGCAAGTTGATATTCATGAAGGTATTGATAGTACCTTGATGATTTTACATAATCGTTTGAAGGTTAAACCAGAGCATCCAGAAATTTTAGTGATTAAAGAGTATGGAAAATTGCCCCTTGTTGAATGCTATCCTGGGCAACTAAATCAAGTATTTATGAATATTATCAGTAATGCTATTGATGCGTTGGAAGGCTCATTTGTAGGTGAACAAGGGCAAATTCATATTCGTACTGAAGTTATGAATAATAATTGGATAAGTATCAATATTTCCGATAATGGTATAGGGATTGATGCTGAAATTGTTTCTAAATTATTTGACCCTTTCTTTACTACTAAAAATGTGGGTAAGGGTACAGGTTTAGGTTTATCTATTAGCTATCAAATTGTGGTAGATAGACATAGAGGTAAATTATCTTGTCATTCAGAACTAGGACAAGGTGCAGAATTTGTGATTGAAATTCCTATTAACCAACATGAGAATAGCTAAGAGACTCAGGTTATACCGTTTCTTGATGAAGATGCAATTTATCGGTTGTTGTAGAGAGGTTGTATATAACGTCTCTACTTATTAATTCCAAACTATTTGTAAATCTAAAATAAACCCTGGTAATATATCTTCTCCTGATAATTTTGTAGGAGAATCCAAAATTTCCACAGGTTTACCTTGACGATATATTTCCACTTGTCGCGCTTGGGGGTTAATTAACCAGCCAAGTTTGACTTGATTATCAATATATTCTTGCATTTTAGCTTGGGTGTCTTTCAAGTCATCACTTGGTGACATTAACTCTAAAACGAAGTCTGGCGCAATTGGAGGAAACTTTTTTTGTTGTTCTGGTGTGAGTGCGTCCCATCTGTCTTTTTTTATCCACGCCACATCAGGAGAACGATTTGCACCGTTGGGTAATTTAAAACAGGTAGAAGAATCAAAACATACGCCTAATTTATGCTGACGATTCCATACGCCAAATTCCACAGCTATTTCAAAGTTGCGGTTTCCTGTTTCTCCCCCTGTAGGTGGCATAATAATTATTTCTCCCTTAGCGTTACGCTCCAATTTGACATCAGGATTTTTTCTACACAGTTGGTAAAATTGGTCGTCAGTGAGTTTAACAATTGGGTTGAGGTTGAATGTAATAGCTGTCATGGTGATTAAATTGCAGACGGCTTGCACTTATATGTATGATTTTAAGTTACTTTAGATAAACAAAATTTATCTGTTAACAATAAATGAATTATGCTGGAATAGGTACTGGTTGGGTAAATTTTAAAAGCGAGGGAAGTGATGTTACTTGCACTCAAACAATTAATTGTACCTGTCGGTCATCAATTATTAATTAAAAATATATCTTGGCCGGAATATAAAAATATTTTGGCGGAATTGGGTGAAAATCGTAGTTTTAGGGTGTCTTATAGTCAAGGGGTGCTGGAAATAATGTCTCCATTACCAGAGCATGAGGTAGCTAAGGTTATTATTGGTGATTTAGTCAAGGCTCTATTAGAAGAACTTGATATGGAATTTTGGAGTTTGGGTTCTACTACTTTTGATCAAGAAATCATGGATGCTGGGGTAGAACCTGATGATTGTTTTTATATCCAAAATGAGGCTGCTGTGCGTGGTAAGGATAGAATTGATTTAACTATTGATCCTCCCCCAGATTTAGCTATTGAAATTGATATTACTTCTCGCACTCGTTTTAATAATTATGAATTATTGGGAGTCCCGGAATTGTGGCGTTGGTATGGAACTAAGTTGGAAATTAATGTTTTGGTTGATGGTAAATATGTAAAATCTCCTAATAGTGCAATTTTTTCTAATTTACCTATTGTTCAAGTTATTCCTGAATATTTAACGCGGAGTAAAATTGACGGTAGAAATGCAACTATGAAGGCTTTCCGGGCTTGGGTGAGAGGGCAAATTTAATCTAATAACCTGGATGTTTAAGACAAATAAAACTATTTGCTGATTTATTAGCTGAAAAATCGCAGGGTAACAATGAAAGCACATCGGATTGAAACAACATTAACTGAAGATGGAACTTTGATCATCAAAGACTTACCCTTTCAGGCTGGGGAAGCAGTAGAAATCATTATCTTAGAAAGTTCTTCTCAACCTTCAGATTCTAATCGTTACCCTTTACGGGGAAAGGTCATTCATTATGATGACCCATTTGAGCCTGCTGTACCTATAGAAGATTGGGAAGTTTTGCAATGATAATTTTAGATACCCATATTTGGATTTGGTGGGTAGATAATAATGCGCGACTAAATCAAAAATATCGCAATTGGATTGAAGAATATCAATCTCAAAAACTTGGAATTAGCCTGATTTCTTGTTGGGAAGTCGCCAAACTAGTTGAGAATCGCAAACTTGCTTTCTCAATTTCCGTTGAGGATTGGTTAACAGCCGCTTTAGCTTACCCAGGAGTGCAGCTACTCGAACTAACAATACCCATTATCGTTGAATCAACCAAACTCACAGGTTTTCACCGAGATCCATCTGATCAAATCATAGTAGCCACTGCCAGAATTTACGGGTGTCCGCTACTCACGGCTGATGCAAAAATTCTGGCATATGCTGGCGTGGAAACTCTTAAATCATAGATGTCTCTTGTAGCAAGTAGGTTGGGTTGACGACAGGAAACCCAATATCTTCTGCACCAAGCCTAAAACATTTGTTGGGTTGCGCTCTGCTTAGGGAACACCAAAAAATAAATTATCCGCAATTGATGGTTGGGTAGGGTGCGTCAGTATGAATAATTTCTGAGTATAGTTAGGTTCTATCGCACTGACGCACCCTACAGTTTGGATATGGTGATATTTATTGTTGAGTCGGACAAGTGTTCGGTTTTGCAACCTACCAACCTATCCAACCCGGTTTTATATTCGGAGGTCGTCGCCTTCCTCACTGGTTCAGGTCTGGACTCCCTAATGTACGCTCGATAAATTCCCACTTACCGACTCTGACGATAGGGCGTACTCACGCCACAGCCACAGCCACCACGCGAAAACCAACATTGTTGTTACGATTCGCGCGCGCGTTCCTATTGCGATTGGCAGAACGGCAATTCCTGGCATTGTTGTTCCAACTACCGCCACGCAGCAGCTTTGTGTTATTATCGCTACCTGTTAACCACGCACTACCATCTGTCGGCGCGCCTTGGTAGCTATCATTATATACATCTTCGCACCATTCCCATATATTACCACACATATCATATAAACCGAAAGAGTTCGGCGGAAATTTTCCTACATTTGTTGTTTGTTCTCGATATTCACCTTTGGGTGCAGAACCGTAGGGATAGTTACCGTCGTAGTTCACTAAATCTGGGGTGATGGTTTCGCCAAAATAAAACGGTGTAGTTGTCTCCGCACGACAGGCGTATTCCCATTCGGCTTCGCTGGGTAGTCTGTAGGTTTTTCCAGTCTTCTGGCTCAATTTCTTACAAAACTCTACCGCATCATCCCAACTGACTTTTTCTACTGGTCTTTTTTCACCTTTGAATCTAGCAGGATTTGTCCCCATGATGGCTTGATACTGTTCCTGGGTGACTGCATATTTCCCCATAAAGAAGCCGGGAACTGTTACCTGACGCTGGGGACTTTCCCTATCAAGTCTTTCCGCCTCTTTTGTCGGTGAACCCATCATAAATGTTCCCCCTGGTATCTGCACCATGTCCAGTTTGATACCATTCCCCAAGTCTTCTGCAAAGTATTTTGCTGTGTGGTTTTGGCGGTTGGTGATTTTCCCTTGTGCGTTTACCGTCACCACTTCAAATTGAAAAGTAGAAACTGTAGGGACTGGGGGTTCAACTGTAGATACTCCCTTACCAGAGTTTCCAGAAGTATAATTAGATTTTGATGAAGATGTTACTGGAGTTTCCCCACGACCTAACAGTTCACGCTCAATTGCAATTTTTTTAATCGCCCTGATTGCATCTGTATCTTGTCCTGAAGCCGCAGCTAGTACGCGAATCCATAATTGTTCTGCTAAATCTAGATTACCTTCCTCTTTTGCCTGATAAGCATCAATTTTGAGTGTGGAAATATCAGCTAAAGTTGCATATTGCGGTACAAGTATCAGATGGGATTTATTGATAGGTTCAGCAATCACATAAGGAGTTTGTCTTCCATTTTGATGCTGACGCACCAATTCCGGCACACGAAAACTGAGATACTGATTCAACCTTTCCACGGTGGCGCATTTACCTTTAATCCCTAACCCGTCTATTAGTGCAGTGGTAAAAGCACCTTGTTGTAAAGCTGGTATTTCATAGGAATATTCATTAGGTTTACAGGAAAAAATACTGATAACACCTTGTTCACGGGCTGTTTCTGCGGTTTGTCCCCCGATACCTTGACCACTTTTTTGACCTTCATTGCGACAAGCATCTAAAATTAACACCACATTATCCGCACCACAACGACGCAGGTTTTCAGTGACAAAGTTAATAGAAATGGCTGTATCTACAATGTCTCTGGGATTACCATCTGAAGACATGAGATAATCACGTCCATCATGGCGCATCCCATGACCACTGAAGAAAAACCAAAAGTTATCACCCGCACCCATCCCGCATTTTGTACGCAATAAATCTGGCAAATCTAGTAATACTCGCCGTAAATTAGCACGGATAGGGCGGGTTGAGTCGTCTCCAAAATCAGGGGAATCATCACTGAATAAGATAACTTGCTCAAACCCCGCCTCTTTGTAGAGAAAAGCCTGTATTAACTCTGCATCTCGCTTGGCATAGTTTAGCGGTTGCAAGTAATTATACTGGTTAATCCCAATTGCGATCGCCCAATTTTTCGCCATCCTATTTTGTTTCTTGTCGCTTAAATACCAGCTTAATCGCGCCTTTTGAGCCTGCTTTCACGCCGTTACCAATTAGTTTGACTTCACCTTCGCCGCTAATTTCTACGGATAATTCTATTTCTTCTAGTCGCATCCCAGAGTTAATTTTGGCTTGCTGTTCTGCACGACTGAACAAACCCCCTACTAGTTGCAGAAAGTGTGTCATGTTCTTTTCTAAGTCTTGCGCTTTGACTGGGGAAGCATCTTCTACACCTTTGGGGATAATTATTTTTTCGAGTATTTTGTCTCCGAAACTGCGTGTAGTATTTCCGCTTTTAGCATTTTCAGGGGGGGAGGTTTCGGGTGCTTCTCCTGTAACTATCCAAATAATGTCTGAGGATGTGTCTGTCATATTACACTGGGTTTTTTAGTATTTTCGCATAAATATATGTATAAGAATGATTGTCTCACGCATTCGCCCTTGGCGTTCCCGCAGGGTAGGCGCAAAGACGCAAAGAGAGAGACGAAGGGTTTTTGTGATGGTGAATGGCGATCGCTGGTGAGACATATTCTAGTAGGATGGGTGATTAGCGATCGCTGCAATTGACTATAAATTATGCAAGAGCCAACGGCAGAACAAGCAAAGGAGCTTTTTAGGGTCTGCTACCATTTGACTAATATGTACTGCTCAATTCACTTGGTGAGAATAGATGAAACTACTAACCGTATTTACATCCTAGCTGGAGACGAAACTCAATTAGAAATACTCCCCAATGGTAGTGTGAGGTATTTATGACCAAGCCAAATTTTTCAGCGATGACAAAGCAAGAGTTAAGAGCTTATGTTTTGGAACATCGAGACGACAATGAAGCTTTCTATGCGTTAACCTGCAAGCTCAGGGAAGAACCAGGAATTGAAATAACTTCAATGGAACATTTGCAACAGTTAATTGCAGCCAAGCGGGACAAAATCGATATACAAGATTCTTACGCAGCTTTAGAGTCAGCATCAGTCAACACCATATCTCTTGAAGACCTGAAAAGGCAATTAGGATAGTGAGCTATCAAGTACAACTTTTATCGACAGCTGTGCAGCAGATTGAGAGGCTAAATTCTCAAGTGCAACAACAGGTGATGAAAAAATTAGAAGAGTTAGCATCCAACCCAATTCCAGAAGGGGCGATAAATTTGTCAGTTGGGGAAAATTTATATTTAGTTGTTATCAATGAATATCGGATTGTTTATCACATCCAAGAACAGGATTTATTAATTACTGTCACTAAGGTTGCTCATTCTCAAGATTATTAAATTTCAGGGCGTGGTATAGCTCCCAATTTGCTTGCAGGTTTACCCAAAAATCTGCACTATTTCCCCATAGTTCTGCTAACTTTAATGCAGTGTTAGATGTAATTCTAAGCTGTTCATTTATATCCTCATTGGGACTATCAATTATTTGAGCAAGTTCATCTGGTAATATTCCCAAAGGTTCTAAAAAATCTTTGACTAAAATTTCCCTAGGATGGGTAGGAGGACGATATTTTGGTAGTCTCATTGCTAGTTAGCTTCAGGCGATCGTATCAAATCGTTTACCATATATAATGCTAAATGTCAATACTAGAATCAATAAAAAGCCCAAAAATTTACATTTAAAAGTAAGCAAAAAGTAAGAAATGGATTTTTTGTAAAAAGCTGAGATTTAGATATAGTAAGGAAAAATAATGGTTCGACCGCGCAAGGTTTTTGCTCAACATTGGCTCAAAAGTGATAAGGTTTTGGATGCGATCGTTAAGGCAGCAGAGTGTAGTACAAATGACCGTATTCTGGAAATCGGCCCCGGTACAGGCATTCTCACACGGCGTTTACTACCCTTGGTACAGTCTTTAGTAGCTGTGGAAATTGACCGGGATTTGTGTAAGTTATTAGTCAAACAGTTGAGTAATAAGGAGAATTTTTTACTGTTACAAGGGGACTTTCTCACCCTAGATTTGGCTACAAACTTGGTAGCATTTCCTAACTTTAAAAATCAAAATAAAGTTGTTGCTAATATCCCCTACAATATTACAGGGCCGATTATTGAGAAATTATTGGGAACGATCGCCAACCCTAACCCTACACCTTTTGAATCGATAGTGTTATTAATTCAGAAGGAAGTAGCCCAAAGATTATATGCCAAAGCTGGGTCAAGAATATTTGGTGCATTATCGGTAAGGGTGCAGTATTTAGCTGAGTGCGAATTAATTTGTCATGTCCCCGCAGCCGCATTTCAGCCACCACCAAAAGTAGATTCCGCCGTCGTGCGCTTGCGTCCCCGACAGATAGAAATCCCGGCGGATGACCCAAAAAAATTAGAGAATTTGCTAAAGTTAGGATTTGCGGAGAAACGCAAAATGCTACGGAATAACTTGCAATCTGTCGTAGACCGCGATCGCCTGAGCCAATTACTGGAACAATTAAATATAAACCCCCAAGTTAGAGCTGAAGACCTCAGCACTCAGCAATGGGTAACTCTGAGTAACACACTCACAACTTAAAACTCAGCACTCAGCACTAAAAAATGCGTAGTTACAGTTTGATTGCTCCTGCTAAAATCAATTTATATCTGGAAATCATCGGCGATCGCTCCGATGGTTATCATGAGTTAGTGATGATATTGCAAAGTATTGACCTCGCTGACCAGATTGAATTACACTCCATCAGCGATGAAACTATCCGCGTTCATTGCAACCATCCCCAAGTACCAACAGATAAAACTAATCTCGTATATCGCGCCGCCGAACTCATGGCGAAAAAATTTCCCGCAGCTTTGGCTAAATATGGTGGTGTAGATATCACAGTTCACAAACATATTCCTGTAGCAGCTGGGTTGGCTGGAGGTTCGACTAATGCAGCAGCCGTATTGGTAGGAATAGATTTACTCTGGAATTTGGGACTAACTAAATCAGAACTAGAAGAACTGGGTGGAACTCTGGGTTCAGATGTACCATTTTGTGTGGAAGGTGGTACAGTCATTGCTACAGGTAGAGGAGAGCAACTTTCACCCCTACCGAGTTTAGATCATATATATATAGTGTTAGCTAAATATCGTAGCCTAGAAGTTTCTACCCCTTGGGCATATAAAACCTATCGCCAACAGTTTGGTAGTGGGTATCTTAAAGATACCAATGACTTAGCCGCACGAGCCGCCGCAGTGCATTCGAGTGGAATGGTCAAAGCGATTTTAGATAAAGATGCAGCAGAAATATCTCAAAAACTGCACAATGATTTAGAGCGGGTAGTCTTACCAGCCTGTCCCCAAGTTTTGCAATTACGAGAACTATTTGCAGTTCAGGAAGGGGTTTTAGGAACTATGATGTCTGGTTCTGGCCCTTCAGTATTTGCTATATGTGCATCTCAGCCACAAGCAGAACAAGTTAAGTTACGAGTTAGAGAAGCAATCCCTGATGAAGATTTAGAATTATTTGTGACTTGTACAACTGGACAGGGAATACAGGTGACAGGTGACAGGTGACAGGTGACAGGTGACAGGAACTAATGACTAATTACTAATTTATGAATGACCAAAACATAACACCAACAACAACAGAGACGACCGCATCAGTTGCAGCAACCCCGTTACGCTGTTTAATCGGGGCAATCATTTCTGGAGGAATGGGATATGCTGTATATTCTCTCATGATTGCGATCGCTACAACCTTCGCTAAAAAACCCATCCATTCTAATAACGAATTAGTTATTAAGCTTACCTCTGCCGTTCGTACCCTGGTTGTTGGTATAGTGGCTTTAGGATCTGGGATATTTGCAATCGTAGCGATCGGTTTGTTCGCTTTAGGGATACAATTATTGCTGCAAAATTTCACCAAGGCTAAAAATAGTTAATGACTGGAACGTAGGGAAAAATTCCCCCCTACACCCCTACACCCCTACACCCCTACACCCCTACACCCCCCACAGGTAAACATTTCTGCCAATCAGTAGAAGTATTCCCCAGTGGTAATGGAGGTTTTTTATAAAACTGAGAAGATTGTTGCTGTTTTCTCCAAGCCTTGGGAGGTAAACCGTGATGTTGGCGAAATTGACGGGAGAAATGACACGCATTTTGATAACCCAAGGCGTTAGAAATTTGCTCAATTGTTTTGTTAGTGTTTTTGAGTAAAGGACGCGCTGCGGCCATGCGACGCTGGAGAATCCAACCGTTGACAGTATCTCCCGTTTCTTTGGCGACTCTATTAGTTAAGTAAGCAGCTGAATAACCAACCGCCTCAGCTACATCTGATAGAGTGATTCCTTCATGGTAATGAGCTTCAATATAATCAAAAACTTCCTTGAGTTGCGGCCTTGATGGAAAAACAAACTCAGGTTCTAGAACTAGCGACTCAGGAAGTTGGTGAGATTTAACCGCATACCAATATCTTAACAAAGCTTGCTTTTCTAATCTAATTGCGATCGCTTTTAGTATTTCATCTATAGTGGAGGGTTTAGTAATATAGTCATCCGCACCCAATTCCATACCTTTACGGAGAGCCGTTTTCTCGTGGCTACCAGTCAGAAAAATAAAAGGAATAATTGCCGTTAGAGGATCTTGCCGTAGCGCATTCAACACATCGTAGCCATCCATATCAGGCATCATAATATCACAGATGATCAAGTCAGGTAAATGGTTTTGTGCCTGCTGAATCCCCACAAAACCATTTTCAGCACCTATTGTTGCAAAACCTTCAGCCTCAAGAATAGTTAAAAAGAGATGGCGGGTATCAGTTTCATCTTCAATTACAAGGATTTTTATTGATGATTCGTGCGTCATTTTTCCATTACCAGGAATTGTGGTCGGGAAGAATTCACTAAGATTCACTAAAAATTATCTTATGCAATTGCAAAAATCTTTGCTTTCATTACTGCATATTTTTATTTAGAGCCAATGGATATTAAGAATAAAATATCTTTGGATATCTATTTATAACTACAATTTGACTTTTAGAAATTTATTTTATGCTCGTAAAACGGTAATTTTAGAAGAATTTTATATCATAAATTATTTTTGACAATACTTCATTTAACAGGGATTAAACTACATAATAATATGCTCAGTCATCTGTCATTAGGAGTACATTTTTTTTGAGCATCTCTCTCAGTATTGAACAATTATCTACCATAAGAGATAGAAAATATTAAGATAGTTTGTATTAAGTTATACAATTTTTTATGTATAATTTTAACCATTGAAAATTATACTCGTTTCAAATACGTACTCTTATTGGTTTGTTATTGAATACTTAATCGAATGTTATTAAACAAGTTATTGCTTGACATACTTAATTGATAACAGCACTATATTGCTAAGTATGAAAAAGCCAAAACTTATTCGTAATGTCTTGAGTATAATTTACTACCTTAATTAATTTAATAATTACACATCTGAAGCATCAACCATCACTAGACATAAATTACTCAACATAGCCAGAAAAAAAAGACAAAAATATAGCAAATTATAAATTTGACAATGATATGCTCAGATTGTCCATAGCAATCCTATTGATTAGCGGTAATTGCCCGACTTCAGTAACTCACTTTTTTAAAGAAAGTGGGATTATTAGCTCTCACCAATTATCTAGGATTGCTCTAGTTATAATGTGATAAATATACTGCTATTGCAACCATAAACAATTAAAAAATATTTTTAATTATTCTCGACATAAAATGGTATAATCACTCAGTTTTATAAACTGGCTTTATTTTAGACATGGCAATCAATAGAAAATCACAAATTTAAAAAACAAAAAAAGAGATAGGTCTAACAAAGAAATAATCATATATATAATGTCCAAAATTGAGTAATCTTAGCAAAGAAGCTGCTTCTGCAAAACGGTTCATCTTTAGGGGTTGGATTAACTAGATATTTATTCAGCAGATCAAAATGCTGACTAGTGAAATTCGCCCCTATTTTCAAGAACTATTTGTACGCATCTACTAATTTATCTGTGCTGTAGTGTCAATATCTTGTTGTTGAGATAGCAAAATTAGCTGGAGCATGAAGTGATAGAACCCAGTATCTGTCTACAGCGATGGGCTACGCCCCGCCTTTGGCCGCGCTATACTCCGTCCAACATACCAAAAAAATAATCCCATGATTTGCGATTTACTCTCTTACATGAGCAAATTAACTGTCCCACCAAAGAATGGGACTTAGTGCTGTATCTACCCGATAAACTAGTCAGAACATTTCGTCTTCAGTATGAATTTGCCACAACGGCCACACCGCGCATCTACCAAAGACAGGACAATCAATAGTCAGAACTCCATACTGCAAGTAGACGAGAAACAATTACCAAAGTAGCCGCATTGTTTGCAACTATTCGCCGTGGTATAGCCTCGGCAAAACATATGTCGGTATTGTGTCTATCCTCAACGATGGGGCAGTAGACTCCTAGAAATGTGATAATTAACATCAATTTAGCTGACCAAATTTTCTGGAAAAGTCTTTAACAAAAGACTGAAAATTCATCATCAGGGAATGCTATGTATCAACAAAATACCAATTACAACTCACAGAATGTTAAAAAAATTAACAACGAACAAATAGAACAAATTATCAAGGCAATTATCGCCGGAAAGTATTCTTGGGCGTGTGTTTTACTCCTTCGTTTTTCCGGCTATAATCCTATGGAATACATCCCATATCGCACTTATATTCGCTTACTTAAAAATAACTGCCTAGCTAAACCAAACAACGCCAAAGAATCAGATACACAAGAAGTTTTTCATATCCAATCGAACTGGATGCAAAATAAAAATATAGGACTGACCAACTAAGGTTATCTGTTGGTAGCGGGTGCAGGTATTGATGAGTGCTGAATTCAATCATCACTCATAACTTAGCACTCATATACTCCTGCTTAGTTAACCAGTTCCTTATAGCCAGTTTATGATGTACCCAGTTAGTGCCATTAATATCACCCGTCTGCAACCCATTCTCAGAGAGATTGTGTGGCAGAAAAAACAAGAAGTAGCTCAACTACATCAACAGATGTCCTTAGCTTCGTTGCAACGTCAGTTAACAGCTGCGCCAACAGTGAGAGACTTCTTGATAGCCTTACAGCAAAACCCCCATAAACCCACCCTGATCGCAGAAATTCAAAAAGCATCACCCCGTCACGGAATGATCCGTACAGACTTTGATCCGATCGCGATCGCTCAAGCTTATGAGCAGGGTGGAGCAGCTTGTATTTCTGTCATCACCGACAGGTCTTTTTTTCACGGCAGTTTTGATATTTTACGCATTCTTCGTAAGAGAATCACATTACCTTTGCTATGCAAAGAATTTATTATTGATCCGTGCCAAATTTATTTAGCACGAGCCGCAGGCGCAGATGCAGTCCTCCTGATGTCTTCGATCCTTACCGATAGAGAACTACAAGACTTTTTACGCATCATTCACTATTTGGGGATGAATGCTTTAGTAGAAGTGCATACCTTGGAAGAACTAGATCGGGTACTAACTCTAGACGACATTCGCCTGATCAATATTAATAACCAAAACCTTGCAGACTTTAGCATTGACCTTAGCACCACTCAAACCCTCTTAGCCGCCAGGCGATCGCAACTGCAAAGTTTGGGTGTGATGGTAGTCGTTGAATCTGGATTGTATGCACGCACTGATTTATCTTTAGTGGCTCAAGCAGGAGCTAATGCAGTGTTAGTAGGAGAATCTTTAATTAAAGAGATAGATATCAAACAAGCTGTACATCGGTTACTCAAAGGGGATAATTAGTTTTAAACTCTAACCTCAGTCGGTAAACGGAAAGGGGAGATAACCAATTGAGTTAAAAATCTTTTTCTTTATCTTCAGGAATTACCTCAAGAAAAATTGTAGTAATCATTACTTATCTCAGCGAAACCCTTACCCCTGCTCAACCCAGGGGTTTTTATTGATCATTAGACCTCTTGTAAAAGTTGGAAAATGAGATGTGTCATTCTGAATGAAATGTATAATCTCTGAGATGTTTCGCTTCGCTCAACATGACAGCTTCAGCATTTATGCAAGAGGTCTATTATTCATCGTCGTCTCTTTCCCATTCCCTGATTTAATTAAACGTAATATAAAAAATAGAGAAACTTTGTCCAAATCTATGTAGTCTTAAATATAGTCAATATCAGTATATTTAACATCAATACTCAAGGTAAAAAGCGATGAAGTGGCAGAATTGGTCATTACATCAAAGATTAATTGTTAGTACATTCTTAACCTTAGCTTGGATAACCCCAACCTTAGCCCAAACAGATAAACCCCTCACCCGTGCGGAAGTTTATAAACTCATTCCCAGTGTTGATCTACTATTACATAATCAAACTCAACGACCTGCACAACGAAATGATGTCATAGTTCCCAGAGATGCAGTTAAAACCGGAGTCAGTTCCGAAGCACAACTATTTTTCAACGATAAATCCCTGATTCGAGTGGATCAAAAAACTATCTTTCGTTTTCAGCCAGGGTATCGTCGCTTTAACTTGCCAAATCGGATCGCTTTGGGTGAAATTATACCTAATGTAGAGAATGGCAGAGCTTTAATTTTAAGTCCACCGGGAAGCGTCGTTACAGTCGTAGAAACACCAGGCAGTCAGATTAGGATTTTAGCAGCAGATTGTGCAAACGAACCAACTCCAATAAATACTCAAAATAACCCTATCTGTAAACCAGCCCCAAAAGCTACCGCAGTCATGGTAGCGCATCACCAAGAAAGCAACACAACTCAAGTTTTTGCCCTCACTGATGGAGATATCAACATCTCCGACCTACAAGATAAAAAAACAGTTGCTTTAAAAGGTGGTCAAACAGTAGCCATCAGAAATGGCATAGTTGGGAATCCCCAAGAATTTGACTTACCAGCTTTTTATAAAACCATTTCCCTCGCTTCTGGTTTAGGGCCAGGACAAGAGAAATTATTAGCTCAAGAATCGACCCCAGTCCAAGAAACACTCAAAGCTATACGACTAGAAACCTTAGCCGCACTCAAAAATCAAGCGCAAAGATTTAGAGGATTTACCAGAACATTTCTCTCTGATGCCCTTAATGGTACAGAAGGAGATTTGAATCCTCGTCCTGGTGTTTCAGTGAGAATTATTAACCCGCAAGTTGTCACCGGGACATACTATAAAACATCGGAAAATACTGCTGTTTTTTATCCCGATAATAATTCCAATTCTCCTAACAATATTACCATAGATTTTGACCAGAAAACTATCACCATTGATGGGAATACAGGTGTATCTAATAATGCTGGATTAAGTGGCAATAATGCTAGGGGTTCAGTCATCAATGCTAATGGTCAAATCACCCAACTAGAAGTAATTGGAGTCAATGGTGAACAACCACAAGATAACGTTGGCTATCGGGGAACTTTAACGACTGGGGTAAGACGCGGACGCTAGCACCGCCGTGAAGGCGGAAGTCAAAAGTCAAAAGTCAAAATCAAGACAACATAAGGGTTTTGTTGATTTGAATTTGTTTATCAGGTGTGAGGATTGATGTTTAATAAAAGTGTTTTATTGCTCCTATCTGGAGCATTAGTATTGGGTGTAGATATATCTGTTTTGGCAGAAAATCAGCCAAATTTAGATAACCAACTAGTAATTATCCCAGAAATTACGCAAACAGATAATTGCATAGCAAGCCAATGTAAACAACTAGCCCAAAATGAAGAACGGGTGACATCTGTCTCACAATTATCTGATGTGCAACCTAGTGATTGGGCTTTTGTCGCCTTACAATCATTAGTAGAAAGGTATGGTGTCATAGCAGGTTATCCTAACGGCACATTTAAAGGCGATCGCGCCATGACTCGCTACGAATTTGCCGCCGGATTAAATGCAGTATTAGATAAAATTGATCAGTTAATTACGGCTGGATTAGCAGACAAAATTCAAAAAGTAGATTTAGTAACACTGCAAAAATTACGAGAAGAATTTACTCCCGAATTAGCCACCTTAAGAGGCAGAATAGATGCTTTAGAAGCACGCACCGCCAACATTGAATCGCAACAATTTTCCACCACCGTAGTATTAGGTGGACAAACCATATTTGGGTTAGCTGGGGGTTTTGGTGGTAATCGTCCAGGTGACGGAGAAGCTAACCCCATTTTTACTTATCTCACCCAAATACAATTAGCGTCTTCCTTCACAGGTAAAGACCGATTTCGATTAGCCTTAGTCAGTGGGAATGCTGCAAATGATAGCTTTGGCAATCCCACAGCATTCAACACCAACATGGCGAGATTAGCTTGGCAGGCAGATTATGACAATCAAGTCAGACTAGACTCTCTAGAATATCGCGTTGCCGGATTAGGCGATCGCGTCGTCTTCACTTTCAAACCTGTAGGCTTTAGTTTAAGTAGCGTTCTCAGCGTCAACTCACCCTACGCCGATGCAGGACAAGGCGCGATTTCTCTGTTTGGTGGTTCAACTTCCATCTTGAAAATTGGCAGTTTAGATGCAGGTTTAGGTTTTGATTGGTTAATGTCTGACCAAATGCGGTTACAACTCGCCTACGGGACGAGAAATAGCAACGACAGCAGTCAGGGTTTATTTGGTGCAGACCACAGTGCCTTGGGAGTACAGTTATTATACAAGCCTACCCCCTCCTTAATTACTGGTTTAGCTTATGTTAATGCTTACGCTAGTAACGCACAATTAGATACAGGGACAGGTAGCAACAACGCCGATACCTCCGGCGGTATTAATGAACCATCACAAATTCATGGTATAAACGCCAGCCTGAAATGGCAACTTACCGATCAGTTAGTGTTTGGTGCTTGGGGTGGTATCGTCGTCACAGATTCCCTCACATCAGATGCAGTGATTCTCAGCAGCACCTACACCGCCTCTTTAGGTGTGTATGATCCCTTTGGCAGAAAAGGAGACTTATTAGGGTTCGTTTACGGTCAACCACTAAAATTAAATAACGGCGTTGCAGTTGCAGATATAGATACTGGTCACTCAACTCACTACGAAGTTTTTTACCGTTATTTAGTTAACGATAATATCTCCATCACTCCCGGCTTTTTTATTGTCACCGACCCCGACCATTTTTCTAGAAACAACGATATTTTTGTGGGTACTATTCGTACTACCTTTAGTTTTTAACGATTTGGCGATCGCATAAAGAACCCCACCCCCAACCCCCTCCCCGCAAGCAAGGAGGGGGCTATGATGTACTTCATGTGATTAGGAAAAGCTATAGTTCTGTTGTCGAATCTGCGATCGCTACTTTTCAATCTGCTGGCGACCTCAATCAGAAATCCAGCCAGGAAAAAATCCCCAAATGACTAACGAAGAACTGCTGCATCTTATTGAACAAGCTAACCGAGACAAGGTTACAGAATTAAACCTTTCTGGTCAACGTTTAAAAACACTACCACCGGAAATAGGACAACTCACCAACCTGCAAACGCTCTACCTCAGTAGTAATCAACTGAGCAGTCTGCCACCGGAATTTGGACAACTCACCAACCTGCAATCGCTCCACCTCGGTGGTAATCAACTGAGCAGTCTGCCACCGGAAATTGGACAACTCACCAACCTGCAATCGCTCCACCTCGGTGGTAATCAACTGAGCAGTCTGCCACCGGAAATTGGACAACTCACCAACCTGCAATCGCTCCACCTCGGTGGTAATCAACTGAGCAGTCTGCCACCGGAAATTGGACAACTCACCAACCTGCAAACGCTCAACCTCGGCAACAATCAACTGAGCAGTCTACCACCGGAAATAGGACAACTCACCAACCTGGAATCGCTTGACCTCGACGATAATGAACTGAGCAGTCTGCCACCGGAAATAGGACAACTCACCAACCTGCAATCCCTCGACCTCCGCAGAAATCAACTGAGCAGTCTGCCACCGGAATTTGGACAACTCACCAACCTGCAAATGCTCTACCTCGGCAGTAATCAACTGAGCAGTTTGCCACCGGAATTTGGACAACTCAAAAATCTAAAGATACTTGATATTCAAGATAATAACTTGATCAATTTACCGTCAGAAATACAGTTACTAACTAAACTCCAGAAGCTAGATTTACGGGGTGAAGGAAATGCTAACTTGCAAATTCCGCCAGAAATTTTGGGCGATTCGTGGATAAAATTAGGCAACCCTACCAAAATTATTAGCTATTATTTCTCTTTAGCAGCCGAACAAGAAAAACCCCTCAATGAAGCTAAAGTATTGCTGGTAGGACAAGGTAGTGTAGGCAAAACTTCCCTGCTAAAACGGCTGATTCATGACCTATACGACCCCCACGAAAACAAGACAGAAGGTATCAACATTCAAAATTGGCAAGTTACTCTTAATGATCAACCTATCCGGCTTAACGTGTGGGATTTTGGCGGACAAGAAATCATGCACGCCACCCATCAATTCTTTCTCACCAAACGCAGCCTTTACTTATTAGTATTAGATGCGCGTGTAGATGAGCGACAAAACGAACTAGAATATTGGCTGAAAATTATTCACAGCTTTGGTGATAATTCCCCGATTATTATTGTGGGTAACAAAATTGATCAACATCCCCTCGACATTGACCAAAAAGGACTACGCGACAAGTACACCAACATCAAAGATATCGTCTCTATCTCCTGTGCAACTGGGTCAGGTGTAGCAGAATTGCGGTCAATTATTACCCGCGAACTCGCAAATATACAACATATTCACGACCCTTTGCCTAAAAGTTGGTTTCAAGTCAAAACCCGATTGGAAGCAATGAAAGACGAAAATATTGACTACATATCCTACAAAAAGTACGAAGATTTATGTAATGAGGAGCAAGTTACAGGCGATCGCAATCAATCCACCCTCATCGAATTATTGCACCGCCTTGGCATCGTCCTCAACTTCCGAGACGATGATCGTCTAGAAGATACTAACGTCCTCAACCCCACATGGGTAACAAATGGTGTCTACAAAATTCTCAACGATAATCAGCTAATCACCCAATGGCGCGGGATGTTAGACCGCCAGCAACTCAACCGCATTCTCAATGATCCTTGCTATCCCCGCAACAAGCAAGTATTCATCGTTGATATGATGCAAAAGTTTGAACTCTGCTTTCCATTAGAGAATGGTACAGGTGATAGTCGCTTCCTCATCCCCGACTTGTTACCCAAAGAAGAACCAGCGACAGGTGAATGGGAAAACGTTTTAGCCTTCCAATATCATTACAACGTCCTCCCCAGCAGTATTATCTCTCGCTTCATTGTCAGGATGCACCATCTAGCAGATAAACAAACTTGGTGGCGTAGCGGGGTGGTGTTGAAACATCGCCACAATCGCGCCTTAGTCAAAAGCGATCGCGAAGACCAAAAAATATTCATTTCCATCAGTGGGACTAACTCCACCAGACGGGAACTATTAGCCATGATTCGTTCGCAATTTGAGGCGATTCACCAAACTATCAAAGGGTTGATAGCTGATGAAAAAGTACCCATTCCTGGACATCCTAAAATCATTGCAGACTACGAGAATTTACTGAGTTATGAAGAAAAAGGTTTACCTTATATTCCACCAGGGTTAACAGAAACCTTCGACCCCCGACAAATACTTGATGGTATTGAATCACCAGCACAGCGACAAGAAAGACAACGCGATCGCCAAGAAAAACCTAATATGATTCGTTTACCTACATCAGAATATGAAAAAGAAATCTTCATTTCCTATGCTTGGGGTGGAGACAGTGAAACCTATGTCAATCATCTAGACGAAGTATTACAGTCCAAAGACATCACCATCATTAGAGATAAGCGAGACTTGGGTTTTAAAGGACTGATTAAAGATTTTATGGAAAAGATTGGACGCGGTAAATGTGTAATTGCCGTGATTAGTGATAAGTATTTAAAATCGCCCAACTGTATGTTTGAATTGGTGCAAATTGCAAAGAATGGTAATTTTTATGACCGAATTTTTCCGATTGTATTAGAAGATGCCCAAATTTATAAACCTACTGAAAGAATTAAATATATTAAACATTGGGAAAATGAAATTAAAGAATTAAATGAAGCCATGAAAGGAGTTGACCTAGCTAATATGCAAGGATTTAGAGAAGACATTGATTTATACACCGAGATTCGCCACACCATCGCTGAACTTACTAATCGGCTCAAAGACATGAATACCCTAACTCCCGACATTCACAGCGAGTCAGAATTTGAGCAATTATTGCAGGCGATAGTTCAGAGGCTAGATTATGAAGTTTAGCTGGAAACGGCGTTGCATAAATGCGGGATGAATTAACCGTAAGCGTTGTGGCGGGGTGTAAATCCCCGTTACAACACGGAAAAAGCGAATTACGAATTACGAATTACGAATTACGAATTACGAATTACGAATTAATTAAATCCCATGACTCTTACCTATTACCCAGTGACGGCGGAAAAATCTCGATAAAGCCGACTCATCTAAGGATAGATAAATCGGGCGACCGTGGGGACAGGTGCGGGGGTTGCGAGTGCGTTGCCAATCATCTAGTAACTTCTGCATTTCTGGTAAACTCATCGGTGTACCGTTACGGATAGCACTGCGACAAGCCACGGCTACTTGGGCTGTTTCTAAGTCTCCTCCCCAACTCAGTTCTAAAATTGCTTCAGCACAATCTTCTCGTTGCTGTAAGATGGCGGGAAGGTTACGCACTGCCCAAATTTGTTCCCCAAAGGGTTCAATATCTAAACCGATGCGTTGCAATTGGGCAAGTTGCGCTGGCGATAATTGATAGAGAATAATTGGCGGTTCAACAGGAAGAAGTTGCCAGTTATCACACAATTGTTCATACAAAACCCGTTCATGGGCAATATGTTGTTCTACTAACCACATTCCTCCAGGATGTTCAGCCACGATGTAGGTATTGCTGACTTGGGCAACAGCTTTTAAGGAGTGCTGAGTGTTGAGTGGGGAGTGCTGAGTGCTGAGTTGTAAGTTGGGAGTGGGGTTGACGTTGTAATTGCCTTTTTCTTCTGCGGTTTTGAGTAGTTGACTGACTCTGGTTGTGTGGACGGATTCTTTGATATTTGCCTCACTAATACGCAGTGCTTGGTTAATGGCTTGAGTGATTTGTTCTTGCCAATAAGTCAACTCGTTGAGGTAAATTTCGGTTTTGGCGGGGTTGCGATTCCAATTAATTTGGTCGGGGGAAATGACAAGATGGAGAAAACAGATCGGATAGCGATCGCGTGGTAATGTTCTATGAAATGCTCCCAATATTGTCTGTTCTAATTCCGGTGACTTGACTATCCTCCCGTTAATCGCTACTCGCACCCAGTCGGGACGATGGCGATGACATCTATCGGGTAAGCCTACTACTAGGGTGAGTGCTGAGTGCTGAGTGCTGAGTGCTGAGTGCTGAGTGTTGAGTTTTGAGTTTTGAGTGTTGAGTGTTGAGTTTTGAGTGTTGAGTTTTGAGTTTTGAGTTTTGAGTGGGGAGTGGGGAGTGTTGAGTGGGGAGTTTTCTGGGTTGGGGATTTCTAGTGTTAATTCCTGTAAGTCACCTTGTCGTACTTGGGGTAAAAGTTGGGGTATGAGTTGCCCTACTGTAGAAGCTGGGGAGATGGTAAACCATGCTCGGTCATTTTGTGACACTTGCCAAGTAACTTGAGGATGACAAAGGGCGATGTTGTAAATTGCAGCTTGGACAGCTTTCATTTGCTGTGCTGTTGGCGGTAAACCATGACGACGCGCCACGCAATTGGCAAATAAATTGGAGACTGTCACCACTGTACCAGGAGCGATCGCAGTGGCTTCTACTTCTATAGCTTTCCCTTCTTCACCATAGACAACCCGCCATCCTACATTCCCATTGGTAGAACGGCTGAAAATCTCCAAATCTGCCAGCGTTGTTAAACTGTGTAACGCTTCACCCCGAAATCCCAGACTGTGAATTTTCCACAAATCGTCACTAGAACGAATTTTACTAGTGCTATGAGCTGCTGCGGCTTGTTGCAAATCATCCAAATCCATACCGCAACCATTATCTGTCACCCGGATACGCCACTGCTGCGGCCATAGTGCAACTACAATTCTCGTCGCACCCGCATCTAAGGAATTTTCCACCAATTCCCTCACTACAGATGCGAAACAGTCGATGACTTCACCTGCTGTAATCAGATATACGACTTCTTGAGGTAAAGCTTGAATAGTAGATGGCATTTGGTTGGAAATTGGAAATTGGGAATTGGGAATTGGGAACTCTTTACTGTCACCTGTAACCTATAACCTGTCACCTGTCACCTGTCCCCTGTTCCCTATCATGGATATTCGTGAGACACAAATGGGATGGATACTATTTCACCTTCGGCGTTTCCTACTTGCACTTTCAAACCCACACCACCAGCTTTGCTTTTAATGTAACCCAGTCCAAAATAACCATCAGCAGTTTCGGTATAACTTGTGAGTTTACCAACTTTGTCCTCTCCCAGAGTAATAGTATCTCCTACTGCGGCTGGACTGTTAAGTTTAATCCCCCAAAGATATTGTTTAACACCTTTATATGTATTCAACCTAGCAATAGTTTCTTGTCCGATATAACAACCTTTATTAAAAGAAATAGCCTGCCATAAACCAACTTCTAAAGGATTAAAATCATCTGTGAGTTCTGCTTCTGGGGATGGTCTGCCTTGTAATATGCGTAAATGTTCCCAACCGCGATCGCTTAATTCTACCGCGCCTAGTTCTAAAATTTGCTGCCACACTGTTTCTTTCACAGACACAGGCAAAATTAATGTGTAACCAGGGGAAGCCAAACCACTACCGACTGCAATGATGATACCGCCATCTACTGTCAGATGATTGCCGTAGGGTTGACCGATAATTGCCCCAGCACCAAGTTTTTCTATTACCGCGTCACTTCCTGCACCGAGGATACTAAAAGTTGCAGTTTCCGCCGTTACATCAGTTAATTGCACCTTATCGGCAAAGAAGATATAACGATCTAACCATTGAATTAAAAACTCACGCCGATTAGGCGACACTAAAAGTAACACAGCATCATCAAGAACATACGCACTCACTAAATCAATCGTGCGGGCTGTGGATGTCACCATCACCGTCTCACAGCCCTGTCCTGGCTTGAGACTTTGGAAATCATTCGTACTTTGGTTGTGTAAAAACCGCAGACGGTCATCATCAGAAACACGGATGCGCCCCCAAAAAGAGCGATCGCATACAGCAACCCCTGCGGTTGTGGCTTGGATAGCAGCTGCGTCTTTACCGTCAAGTGCAGATGTTGGCATGGTAGTCAATAGTTGCCCTGTTTCAATGTTTTCGCATTGGTAATATTAGCAAATTCAGGTTAACGGATTCAATGGTATAGGACTGGAATAGTAAGGGCTTTGATTGATTTTCAACCTTAAGGAAAGTATCTGTAAATATTTTTCCTATGCAATAATCTGACAAAAATTACCACACCATCGGATATAGTAAGACCAATTCTATAGTCTCCCATTCTAATGCGATAATAGTCACCATCAGATTTGAGTTTTTTAATATTTCTGAGATCGGCTAAACTTTCAGCATTCTCAACTTCTTCAATTACCGCTCTCACCTTTTGAAGTAAGTTTTCATCTAGAATATCACCTAAATCTTTCTCAAAGCTTTTTCTAAAATCTATATTCATTTTTTCTTGTCTAAGATTTTAAATATAGCTTCGCGACTAACAATTTCTGTATTTTCACCTTCCTTAATAGCCGTTTCTAAAGCTATATCTTCCATAATCTCTGCCATTAAATCAGAAATAACTTCTTTCTGTTCTTGAATAACTTCAACAATGGCTTTTTTGAAGATTTCTTTCAGTTTAATTTCGTCTAAATTTATTTCTGCCATAGATAATCTAATTTATTGGTTGTATCTGAATTTTAGCACGCTTAATATTCATTTTGAATTTTGAATTTTGAATTAATTCATTAATACTGTTTCCTTTTCACAGGTGTTTAAATGTAGTTCCAATTCTTCATCAGGCTTGTTCATATAGTTTTCTTTCATTAGACCTCTTGCAAAAGTCAGAAAATGAAATGTGTCATTCTGAATGAAATGTATAATTTTTGAGATGTTTCGCTTCGCTCAACATGACAGCTTAAGCATTTATGCAAGAGGTCTATTAGATTGGCGGGACGGGCATAAATTATACAATTAGCACTTAATTACTTAGGTAAATTTGCAAATGTCTCCTCAACTAACTCCTTGGTTTTTACTTCTAAAATTTGCCAATCGACTTCACCAAATTCATCAATTAAACTAGTATCAATATCAACATTGTCACTCTCTGGAGTGTAATTAATAAAACACACTTGATAGCATAATTCCCACAAATCAATACTGACATTTTGGTCTTGACGTTGCAAACACAAGTGATATCCTGGATGGGGCATCGGCAACCTAGCAAGTCTTTCTCTAATGGCATCTGCCTGTTCTAAAGTTGCAGATTCCATTTCTTGCAGCAGTTGAGTTACCAAAGCTTTTGTCTCATCAGTGGTGTTAGCCGGCCAAATCAGCACATCTTGGTAAGTTCCTTTCCAAGTCGATTCATCCAACTGCTTGCGGAGGTTGTCAACAACGCGAATAAAAGCAGGCTGCATGAGGAGTTCGGCCTGCTGCCATGTAGCTTGGTCTGTTATTCTAGGTGGCATCGGTAATTAATAAAGGCACTAAAAGAAGAATTTACAGTCTGTGTTTATTAAAAGGATTGCGTATTAAGTTCAAATCTTTTATCAAGATAGCGGATTTCACTACCAAAAATTTGGAGATATTAATTACCATCGGGAAATTCTAGGTGATAACTGTGGGGAGGGATTTTATGATAGGCAAGTTACTAGACCATCGTTACCAAGTCGTTCGAGTCTTAGCTATAGGGGGATTTGGTCAAACCTACATAGCCCAAGATACCCGCAGGCCTGGGAATCCGATATGCGTTGTTAAGCACCTCAAACCCTCCAGTTCTGACCCTAGAATTTTTGAAACTGCCAAGCGTCTCTTCAACAGTGAGGCTGAAACTTTAGAAAGGCTGGGTAATCATGACCAGATACCCCGGTTATTAGCTTATTTTGATGAAAATCAAGAATTTTATTTAGTTCAAGAATATATCGAAGGACATACCCTGACAGAAGAACTCATCCCTGGTAAACGTTGGAGTGAAAGCCAAGTTATTCAACTTTTACAGGATGCTTTAAGGATTCTGGAGTTTGTTCACCAGCAAGGAGTGATTCACCGCGATATCAAGCCGGATAATATCATTCGTCGCACTTCAGATAATAAGTTAGTTTTAGTAGACTTCGGCGCAGTTAAGCAATTGCGGACACAAATGGTAACGGCTGGCGGACAACCCACTGCTACTGTTGCTATTGGGACTCCTGGTTATATGCCGACAGAACAAGGGCAAGGTAAACCCCGTCCGAATAGTGATATTTATTCTTTAGGGATTATTGCCCTTCAAGCCTTAACAGGACTACCAGCCGCCGAATTACAAGAAGACCCCAATACAGGTGAAATCCTCTGGCAGCATTTGGTAAGCGTTAATTATCGCCTAGCAGAAGTGTTAACTAAGATGGTACGTTATCACTTCAAAGACCGTTACCAGTCGGCAACGGAAGCACTAGAAGCTTGTCAAAATGCGATTAATCCTGTGGCTGTAGCTGTGTCTTCTTCAGCCCAAAAATCCGTCAATAGTTCTAATTACCAACGAACCACTGCACCATCTCGGTTATCTCGACAGCAAACTGTAGCTGTTTCACCAGCCAACCCCGTTCAGCCTAAACCGTCTCGTCAAGACTCTCCCAAATCTGACCCTTGGCCGTTATTAATTGGCTTGTTATTAGCGGGTGGTGCGGCGGCTGTGGTGGCTAATGTTTATCCCAATGTGAAAAATTTAGCAGCTAATTTTTTGGGGAATGATTTGGTTACTACGGATAAATGTCTGGCGGTGGTGGCTGGTAATTCTAATATTCGTTCTGAACCGAGTTCGATTAACTCTGATAATGTCTTAAAAACAATTGGTGAAAATAGCAAATTTGAAGTGACTGGGACGCGCAGCAAACGAGGTTGGGTTGAAGTCAAACTTAACTCTCGTCGTTCAGCTTGGGCGCACTCTGATGTAATTATTAATAATCAAGAATGGACTTCTTGCCTACGAGACAAAGGCATTGCGATTAAAACCGTTGATGATAATACATTAATTGCTGCTAGACCTGTTCCCCAATCCAAGCCAAAATCTAATCGAGTAACTCCCTCATCACCAGACCCAAAACCAGAAGGGTTTCTCCGTTCTACTCCAGCACCGTCTCAGGAAGATAGCACCAAGATTGTTGCCAAGGCTAGACAAAAGTATGAGTCAGGTGATTTAATAGGTGCGATCGCTACCCTAAAATCTATTCCTGGTAATGCCTCTGCTGGCATTAAAGAGACAACCGCCATGATTAACCAATGGCAGCAAGATTGGGCAAAAGCCGACGCACTATTTAAAGACATCAATCAGTCAATAGATGATGGTCAATGGGATAAAGTTTTAGACTACAAAAAGCATCCTGAAAAACTGCCTAATATTAAATACTGGCGAAATAAATTAGAACCACTGTTTAAACAAGCAGCCGAGAACGTAGCGAAACAAGTAGTTCCCCCAAGCGATAATCAAAATACTCAAAATCAGTCTCAGTCCGAACCATCGGAGACTGAAGAACCCGCTACTTCAGAGATTATCAGCCCTGAAGAATTGCCCCAAAATGGATATTAGGGATTGGGGATTGGGGATTGGGGAAAGAAAGAGAAATTTCTCCTTTTTTCCCTTGTCCTTTCAGCCTCTCTGTTGTCCTAAATCATTTCATCATATTCATGGGCTTCCACGCGCCTAGCATCCATCCCACCTGGGGGGAGAAATTCGGCACGACGCACGGGGACTAAGGGCTGTGTAGCTCCTTGGTAGGGGTGAATTACTTGTACTGTCCTAGTGGGACGTGCGCGTGGCGTGAATAAAGATAATACGCCGGCAACTACAACACCACCGCCAATGGTAAGAGTTGCGCCGCCAGCCGCCCAAACGATGGGTGAAGACCACCAAGGCGATTCCGCTTGGAATGCTGCTGTTGCGACCCTTTGGCTATTTTGCTGCGCTTGTTGCAGTTGTTGGTTGTTGTAGTTTTGGAATTGAAACTGGAGTTGTTGGTTTTGCGCTCTCAGTTGTTCGTTGTCGCTTTTGAGGCGTTCAAAATCCATTTTGAGCCGTTCTAGCTCTACTCGCTGTTCTGTACTAGGGGCAACGGGTGGCTGATTAGGGTATTGTGCTTGCCCGTAGGGGGGGTAATAGGTTGGGGGCTGAATCGGTTGGGGTGCTACTAAAGCACCTGGCATTTGGGGACTAACAGCAAAGTTAGCCTGTGAAGCATTTGTCCCCCTGAGTAATAAAAGAGCGGCCAGTCCAGCTACAGCGACACCGCCAATAAATGCCATACTCTCACTCATCGCCTTTTAACCTCAACTGCGATGTAACTATTAAAACTTGTGACTGACTCACTCTCACACTCATAAGACCTCGCGGGATGTGGGAAACTCAGCTTTTAAAAGCTGAGAGGGAAAGAGTACGAGCGACTTTAGTCGCAGTCCCCTTATGGGGTGTGGTAAATAGAGGAACAGTATTTACCACCTTCCCTGTATGCCGAGAATCGCCTTGCTGTTCCAGTAATGTTAGCTTAGACCTGTTATAAGAGCTTGTTAGGCTGAAAGCACTGTTCCAGTGACCTTAGAACTGTTTAACTCACAGCGACAGAGCGGGGAACTAGCTACGCATTCCGAGGTGTCGTGACTCAAATAACGGCTACCCTTTTCTCCGAGACGCTATTTGCTAACGACTATACTCAGGGTGGTCTGGTCAGTACGGCTTGCTTGATTTCTCTTACAAGCCCAGTCCCTTTAGGGCTGGGTTACTGACATAATACCCAAATCATCGGTTACTGTATCATTTGTTTTTTTTACGCACCCAGTATTCCAATGTTAATATTCAAAACCATAAATGTTGAATTGTCCACCAGATTATGCTAAAAAAACTGCTTTGTTATACTTTTTAATCTAAAATCTTGCTCATCAAGATGTTTTGATAGCTGCTTTGAGATTTTGACAAAATTGGGTGATCGCACTTAGTCCCTGTTCTGGTGTACCTTCGGCTAAACGCTGGACGAAAGCACTACCCACAATGATTGCATCTGCTCCCCAAGCTTTTACTTCGGTGGCTTGTTCGGGTTGAGAAATACCAAAGCCGACACCAATGGGTTTATCGGTAAAACGCCGAATTTCTGGCAATAAATCAGACGCGCGGATTTCCATTTGCGATCGCATCCCCGTTACCCCTGTGACACTCACCAAATAGATAAACCCTTGGGAGGCTTGAGAAATTGCCTCTATTCGGTCTACAGAGCTAGTAGGCGCGATTAACAAGGTTAAATCAATTCCCCGTTCACTTGCTGGTTTTAACAGTCCTGCTGCTTCTTCTAGAGGTAAATCAGGTACTACCAACCCAGCCACCCCAGCCGCCGCTATTTGCTCTAAAAACTTGTCAATTCCCCGGTGTAGGATGGGGTTGTAGTAGGTAAATAAAATAATCGGTGCTTGCAAACTAGGCGTAGTGGCTTGCAACATTTCTAGGACAGCTTCTAATTTTGTCCCCTTTTGCAAAGCGCGGGTAGCGGCAGCTTGAATCACTGGCCCATCCGCGAGAGGATCAGAATAGGGAACACCCAATTCAATAAAATCAGCCCCACTGGAATCTAAAATCTTTAACGCTGCGGCGGTGGTGGCTAAATCTGGATCACCGGCAGTAATAAACGGAATCAGAGCGCACTCTTGATTCCGCTTGAGGGTTTGAAAGCGATCGGAAATAACGGTCATTAATTAGTCGTCAGTTCTCAGTGGTCAGTAGTCAATAGTAACAAACAACTGACCACCGGAAAACGGAGTGAGTGCTGAGTGCTGAGTGCTGAGTGCTGAGTGTGGAGTGCTGAGTGTGGAGTGTGGAGTCTGGAGTCTGGAGTCTGGAGTGTGGAGTGTGGAGTCTGGAGTCTGGAGTCTGGAGTCTGGAGTCTGGAGTCTGGAGTCTGGAGTATTGACTTACCCCACTTCATAACTCACTCAGCACTCATAACTCAGCACTCAGCACTCATAACTCACTCAGCACTCATAACTCAGCACTCAGCACTCATAACTCACTCAGCACTCTCTTGTTCAATCTCCGCTTGAATTTTCGCTAATTCTTCGGGAGTGAGTTCATCTAGTCGTTTTTGGAAAAAAGCTTCCTCATACTGCTCTCGTTGTTGATGGTAGGTCATTTTTTTCCCCCCTGCGCGTAAGGCATAGCTAGCTACCCAGCCAATCAACCCAACTACTAGCAAGGCTTGACTCCATATCCCAGCTAGTTGATTATCTAAACCCACTCGCTGTAAACCCAGATATGCCAAGCCGCCAGCTATGAAAATGCCAAAACCAATGCCAATCGCGTCAATCCGTCGCATGAGAGTTATGACCTACCAATCTTGTTAAACTTCAATTTTCCGTGGTTTAGGGCGCAGATTTACAAACGGCGACAAAACCAACAATCCTGGGAAGAAGAGGAACACCAGGAAATACATAAAGGTACGCTCTATTGAGCTAACCACATACCAGCGTTGCTTCATGTAGATCATCAAAGCAACGGGGACAACTAACAAATAAGCTCCGGCTAGAGCCAGATATAGCAGGGGTACAATCATAAAATCTTTGTTTGGTGCATCTGTATTTCCATCATAGGCTGAATATTAAGCCTAAAGAAACCATAACTATTGGGCTTTTAAATGAATCTTGCAAAAATTCCTGATTATTGCTGATCAAAATTCGGAAATAATGCTACAATGGCAAAGGCAGTAAAACAGTGGTAATATTGTTAAACCAGATAAGAGATGCTAAATCTAATTAGCCGCAAGGTAGCATCAGCAACTCCAAGCTAAAAAGAGCAACTAGCTCTAAAAAGATAAAAATTTCTATCTAGTTGGACAAAAAACACATTTAATGCTGGAATAGATGAGGGGGTATTTGTTACCTCTGAAAGATAACTAGCTCCCAAATAAATGGGGGGGTGTGGCGGAATGGTAGACGCTACGGACTTAAATTAAATTGAGCCTTGAAGGAGAAATCCTTGAAGTGGATGCTCTCAAACTCAGGGAAACCTAAATCTGGTGACAGACAAGGCAATCCTGAGCCAAGCCGAAAAAGTAGTGAGTAATGAGTGCTGAGTTACGAGTCAATATTAACTTGTAGGTCTTAAGTTTCAACTCTTAACTAGTCGGAAGGTGCAGAGACTCGACGGGAGCTACCCTAACGTTAAGTCGAGGGTAAAGAGAGAGTCCAATTCTCAAAGCCAACAGGCAGTAGCGAAAGCTGCGGGAGAATGAAAATCCGTTGACCTTAAACGGTCGTGTGGGTTCAAGTCCCTCCACCCCCATAAATCCAATTCGCAATTCGCAATTCGCAATGTGACTTTACCCATAACTTTGCCGCAACGGCAAGCTTATGCTTCCAATGAAGAGCGGCAAAGTTATGATTCCAAACAAATTTTTCTTCGCGCTGCTTTAAGGGCAGCGCGAACTTCTATGTCACGAAAACATCCTGGTTTAGCCAATAGCCTTGAATAGCTCCCTCACTAGGATAAATACCTTCAGTGTGAACTTGCCTAACAGCTTGTTTTACCTCCTCGCAACAGTGTTCAATTCGTTTGATGCGAGATTCTTTCATATAATTAACGTACTTGGCTGAAATCGCTCGGCATAGCTCTGGTAAATGCCTGTAAAGGACTCGCTTAGGATACCCAAGACTTTTCGCTACTGCTGTCATAGGTAGCGGTTGTTCATTCGCTTGAAGCACATTTTCAAGTAAATGTTGAGTGCGATCAGTAAATTGGTTTACGTACCTACAGAACGCTTGAGTAACTATTTCCCTTTTCAAAGGTTTTGGTAGCTGAGGGGTATTAGCAAGTAATTCTCCAACTTTGGTATGGAGATATTCAGCAATGCCACCTGTAGATTTTGGTTTTGCCTGGTTTATGCCAATCTCCTTGGATTCGGATACCAATCCTCAAAATCTCGCATTCCTGGCTGACGAAAGCTTGCTATAAGACGACCGGGACATCTTTAATCTGCAATGCTAAAAAGGGCTGCACATTGACTGACTTGATGCGCTTTCCTTAGTCATTTGGACATAGGCGACTTGTTCTCCTCCATTAGAATCGTATCCAACGACACATCGATAACTACGTACACCTTCGTCTGAACCCGCACCATCACTTGAACCTGTACTTCCCACAAATAGCATCATCAGAAGTAGTGCAGCAGCTTTATCGGCTTGTGCTTTCTTAACTTCTTGTTCAGCCAAGTAAGTTTTCTGTTCTTCTGGAGATAGGTTTTCAAAATACTGGCGACGACGCTCTGCCTCCAGTCGTTGCTGTTCAGTAGCTTCCCTTCGAGCAGCTTCCAATTCTCGCCGTCTGCGTTTTTCTTCTTGCCTACGTTGGGCTTGCAACCTGATTTGATTTACCTGGTCTACAGTTTGGATAGTCTTTTGGATGGTTTGAAAGATATTAGCCATTACGGCAGGCTTGGTTTGACCAGATAAAGTTGAGTTGTGTACTTGCTCAATACCTTTGCCCATCGCAACACCTGGGTTAGCACTTAGAAAAGAGACGAGAGTGACAATGGATAAACCACGAACACATTTCATACAAAAATCCCCTAAACACGTTTACTTATAGTTGATATGCCACATGAGACAAATTACCCTTTCAGCCCTTGCCTATTACTGAACACGCGCAGCCAGCTAAGTTTTTCACTTGTTTTACGTAAAAAATAAAGAGTCAAGGATAGACAAGGTATCGATTATTACGTTGAGTTTTTATCTGGAAGACTCTATATTGATATTTACAGGACATGCACCCGCAGGATTGATACAAAAAGGCATACTGTACTTTATCTTGAAATCTCCTTCCGCTCCCTGGGGAACGCTAAAGAAAATGGTTTCACCCCCAAGCTTTTTACCGCTAGCAAACATCTGACCTCTAGTGTCATAAATCTCGATATCAACATCGCCAAGATTTAAGAGAGTACTTGCCTCAAGAACATACTCCCCTGGATCAATAGTCCATGTTACCCAATCATGTTGTCCAGCATACAGGGAGCGAAACCATTTAGCCATCGCTGCTTGTGGCTGCAAAGCTTCCATCCCCAAAACTGCAAAAGCAGAAATAGCGAGTGTTGCAAGTACTTTGGTCTTCAGTGTTTTATTTAACATTGGTGTTTGTTGAATTCGATATTCTCATCAAACACTGCGGCGACTTGAGTACAAGCTGGAGATATTATTGAGTTAATTTGAGTTATATTGTTTTGTGATTGTCTTTTATTGAAGTACGGAAATATTGACGGTATAGCTCACATCTTGGTGTGACTTGATCATTTTGTAATTTAACCAATCCTAGACTATATAATTTAAACCTGACTTCCGTTGTTAAATTTACAGGATGACTGTTGCCAACAATTTCTTGCATTGCTTTCCCTAATTCTGGCTGTTGCTGCAAAATATACTCTTGCCGTTGCAGATGCTTACTATAAATACCTGCTGCTGTTGGTGCTGTTTGCAAGAATTGAGCTAAATTTATCTCTCGGTTGGCGATTTGAAATAGAGCTAAACGTACCAAAAAAGGGTGTCCTCCCACTAATTGTGTCAAGTTATTTATTTCTGTATCGTTCCAATTTAGTTGATGACGTTGGGCTAAATCTTTTACTTGCTCGTGAGTAAATTCTGGTAACTCCAACGCTAAACCAACGTTAAATGGTGATTGGTTAATATCAACTGGTACATAAGCATCGGTGGAATATGCGATCGCTAATCTTAATTGCTTCCAAATATCTCGACGTTTAGCTTCTTCATGGACAGCGCGCAATAATCCAAAAAAATCCTTGTAGATTTTGGGATATTCAAATAATCTGTCAACTTTTTCTAACCCTAAAACTAACGGTTGCTGAATTTCCGGGAATAAATAGCGTTCAAAGTAATTTTTACAAGACTTCATATAGCCAAAGCGCTTTCCAGATTTCCAATGTTCATCAAGTTGTTGCAGTAATTTTTCTAGTAATTCTCGATTATTCACTGCTACTGCTTCGGTGACAGTATCGCAAAACCACCGCAGGAATTTATTTAAGTCGGAGAAAAACTCCTCGTCTACTATCTGAAAATCGATGGTTACTACTTTATTACCTTGGTTTTCTGCTTGTTGGAGAATCCGCGCGAGAAGTGAAGATTTACCCATGTGCTGCGGTGCTTTGATGCGAATTAAAGAACCAGGTTTTTTGATTTCCGCATAACAACGTTGCTCAATAGGCAGACGTTCTATATAAAAGGGCGAATCTAATGGCACTTCTCCTTCTGGATATTCCAGGTCGAGAGTTAAAGATGGGGAGTTGGGAGTCGCAACGGGGGAAGGTAAAGGAGACCAGGAAGAAGAACTATTTATTTTTTGTACTTTCTGTGTATGCAGATTTGCCAATGCTTCAAAATCGGCAATTTCGTTAACTTCAAAACCTAATACTTTACAAAGTTCGTAGAAGTTGAGGTATTCAACTGTCCTACCGTTGAGGAAAAAGTTAATTACAGATTGACTAAGTTCTATTGTCTCAGCTAAATCTATTTGACGGGCAAAGCCTTTTTGTAGCATTCTTTGCTTGACAAGGGGAACACACTCTGGCTTTACTCTGATTCCGCGTGGCATAGCTGAGTTATAAACAAACTACAAAATTTAGCTTACAGGATAAGTATTTGTTTGGTAAAGTTAATGACAACTCAATAGCAACTCCAATCAGAACTCAATATTCTATAAATTAAGCTCAAGGTAGGTATAGACGTAATTTTTTATTCAAAACTAAATTATGACGGGAGACTACGAGTATAAAGTTGGTGGCAGTTTAGAATCAGATGCTCCCAGCTATGTGAAACGACAAGCGGATTCTGACCTTTATCATGGATTAAAGGCAGGGGAGCTATGTTATGTTTTTAACTCCCGGCAGATGGGTAAAACGAGTTTGTTGGTGCGGACGATGAAACAGCTACAAGCTGATGGTTTTGCTTGTGGTGTAATTGATATTTCTGGATTGGGTAGTCAAGATATTACCATTGAGCAGTGGTATGGAAGTATTATTGATAGTCTATTAAATGAACTGAATTTTGTTGAACCGGAAGACTTAGCTGTATGGTGGGACAAATCTATCGAAATTTCGCCAGTGCGACGTTTGGGGAAACTCTTTGATGAATTGTTACTGCCAAATATTAACAAAAATATAGTAATTTTTCTAGATGAGATTGATAGTATTCTTCGTTTAGACTTTCCTGCTGATGATTTTTTCGCTTTAATTAGAAGCTGTTATCAAAGACGCTCTTTCAAAGCAGAATATAAGCGGTTGAATTTTGCGTTGTTTGGTGTAGCGACACCTTCAGATTTGATTAAAGATGAGGAAAGAACGCCGTTTAATATTGGCAGAGCGATTCAACTATATGGTTTTAAGTTAGATGAAGTTGTACCTTTGTCAAAAGGGTTTGAGGGGAAAGTAGAGAATCCGCAAGCTTTAATGCAGGAGGTTTTGGCTTGGACAGGGGGACAACCTTTATTGACGCAGAAGGTTTGTAATTTGTTAAAGCTAACTTTGAAAAAACCTCCCTCCAAACTTCTTTCCGACGAGGAGAGAGGCTTTGAATTTATTACCAATACCATACAACAAAGAGGGGAAGACATTGATAATTCCCCTCTTTGCTTTGAGGAGGGTTTAGGGGAGAGGTTTTCAATTACGCAGTTTGTGGAAGGGGTGGTAAGAAATGGGATTATTGATAATTGGGAAGCTCAGGATAAAGAAGAACATTTAAAAACAATTCGGGATAGGGTGCTGGTTAATGAGGGAATTTCTGTAGCTTTGTTGGGGTTATATCAGCAAATTTTGCAGCAGAGTGAAATTGCTATTAATGGTAGCCCTGAACAAATGAGGTTACGTTTGACTGGGGTGGTAGTAGAACAGCAGACAAAATTAAGGGTTTATAACAACATTTATGCGAATGTCTTTGATATTAATTGGGTTGAGAATGAACTAGGTAAATTACGTCCCTATACTAATAATTTAAAAGCTTGGCAAGAGAGTGGATACCAGGATGAGTCCTGTTTGTTGCGAGGAGAAGAGTTAGAAATTGCTCGTGTTTGGGCTGGTGGGAAAAGTTTGAGTGATGTTGATTATAGATTTTTATCTACGAGTGTAGAAGCAGAGTTAAATCAAAAGGTTGCGGAGGCAGAAGTCAGACAAAATAAAGCTTTGGAGAAAGAGAGACAAGCTAATCAGCGTTTGACGGAAGCAGAAGGGAAGACAAAGAGACAGGTTCGTATTAGCATTGTTGCTTCGGTTTTTTTGGCGCTGTCGATAATTGGTGCGTTAGCTGCATTGATAACGGCAGGTGAAGCTATTAAAAAACAAGGTTTAGCTACTTCAAAACTAAATAATGCAAATAAAGAACTGCAATCTGTTACTGACCAAAAACAAAAAGCTGAGGCTGCATTAACAGAAGCACAAGCCAACGAAAAAAGTGCAAATGCTAATTTTAAAAAAGCGACTGAGGATGTAAAAAAGAAAGAGCAAGATTTGCTGCAAAAAGACCAACAATTAAATATCGCAAAAGAAAAAGAGAAATCTGCAAACAAAGCTGCGAAACAAGCACAGAGAGACCAACAACAAGCACAGCAGCAAGCACAATTAGCTCAACAAGAACGTCAACAAGCAGAACAAGCACGTCAAACAGCTGTAGTTGGATTAACCATAGCCAAGCAACAACAAGAGTCAGCGCAAAATCAGCGAAAAAACGCAGAAGAACAACGCAACAATGCCCTGACGGCTACGCGATTAGAACAAGTGGGAGTTAGAACATTGCGCCAGTTCTATGTAGGAGGGCAAATTGAGAATTTGGTAGAAATAATGCGGACTGGAAGGGAGTTGAAAGGCTTAGTTAAAGGTAAACAATCTTTGGCTGATTACCCAGCTTACAGCCCATTATTTAGTTTACAGGAAATTTTGTTAAACATTCGCGAACGCAATCAGTTAAAGGAGCATCAACGTGAAGTTAGCAGCGTCGTGTTTAGTCCCGACGGCAAAACCTTAGCTTCTGCTAGTGACGACAAGACCATAAAATTGTGGGATGTGAAGACGGGAAAAGAAATGGGAAAAGAAATTATTTCCCTCACTGGACATCAAAGTTATGTTAGCAGCATCGTGTTTAGTCCCGATGGCAAAACCTTAGCTTCTGCGAGTGGAGACAAGACCATAAAATTATGGGATGTGGGGACGGGAAAAGAAATTACTTCCCTCACTGGACATCGAAATTATGTCAGCAGTGTTGTGTTTAGTCCCGACGGCAAAACCTTAGCTTCTGCTAGTGGGGACAAGACCATAAAATTGTGGGATGTGAAGACGGGAAAAGAAATTACTTCCCTCACTGGACATCGAAATTATGTCAGCAGTGTTGTGTTTAGTCCCGACGGCAAAACCTTAGCTTCTGCGAGTTGGGACAAGACCATAAAATTGTGGGATGTAGAGACGAGAAAAGAAATTACCTCCCTGACTGGACATCAAGATACAGTCAGCAGCGTCGTGTTTAGTCCCAACGGCAAAACCTTAGCTTCTGCGAGTTGGGACAAGACCATAAAATTGTGGGATGTAGAGACGAGAAAAGAAATTACCTCTCTAACTGGACATCAACATGAAGTCAGGAGCGTCATGTTTAGTCCAGACGGCAAAACCTTAGCTTCTGCTAGTCATGACAAAACCATAAAATTGTGGAATCTAAAGACAAGAAAAGAAATTACCTCCCTCACTGGACATCAACATGAAGTCACCAGTGTCATGTTTAGTCCCAATGGCAAAACCTTAGCTTCTGCGAGTTGGGACAGCACCATAAAATTGTGGAATCTAAAGACAAGAAAAGAAATTACCTCCCTGACTGGACATCAAGATACAGTCAGCAGCGTCGTGTTTAGTCCCAACGGCAAAACCTTAGCTTCTGCTAGTTGGGACAACACCATAAAATTGTGGGATGTAGAGACGAGAAAAGAAATTACCTCCCTGACTGGACATCAACGTGAAGTTACCAACGTCGTGTTTAGTCCCGACGGCAAAACCTTAGCTTCTGCTAGTTCAGACAACACCATAAAATTGTGGGATGTAGAGACGAGAAAAGAAATTACCTCCTTAACTGGACATCAACTTACAGTCACCAGTGTAGTGTTTAGTCCCGACGGCAAAACCTTGGCTTCTACTAGTTATGACAACACCATAAAATTGTGGGATATGGGGACGAGAAAAGAAATTACCTCCCTAACTGGACATCAATACATAGTTAGCAGAGTCTTATTTAGTCCCGACGGCAAAACCTTAGCTTCTGCTAGTTCAGACAAGACCATAAAATTGTGGGATGTGAGGACGAGAAAAGAAATTACCTCCCTGACTGGACATCGAGGTTGGGTCAGCAGCGTCGTGTTTAGTCCAGACGGCAAAACTTTAGCTTCTGCGAGTGGGGACAGCACCATAAAATTGTGGAATCTAAAGACAGGAAAAGAAATTACCTCTCTAACTGGACATCTATATATAGTTAGCAGCGTTGTGTTTAGTCCCGACGGCAAAACCTTAGCTTCTGCTAGTTCAGACAACACCATAAAATTGTGGGATGTAGAGACGAGAAAAGAAATTACCTCCCTGACTGGACATCAAGATGCAATCAGCAGCGTCGCGTTTAGTCCAGACGGCAAAACCTTAGCTTCTGCCAGTGACGACTACACTATTAAGTTATGGAGTTTGGATTTAGATTATTTACTGGCGCAGGGTTGCAACCATTTAAAAGATTATCTCGCTACCCGCGATCAGTTGCGTCAGGAGATTTGTCCGAATAAATGAGATAACTTTCAAGAAACACGGATCTGCCACCAATCCAATTCGGACAATTACCCATCCCCAAGTCGCATCGCGTATCGATTGATGTAAAAATTGGCGAATTGCGATCCGCCTATCTCTATAATCCGAAGCCCCCGGCATTGAGTTGAGTGGGGTTGATACGAGCGAGAACTTGCTAGCGATGGCACTGCGATCGCTAACTACTCTGGGTGAACTACTCCTAGTTGCCTTGTCTGCGACACGCTGCGCGAACGGCTGAACTAGGAGCTTCTGTAATCGCGGGGGAGTGCCTGAACTTAGACTTTCGCCCAAGAACAGGACTTACCTCCCCTCCTACAGCAGAGACGGCTGAACCTTCCGCCTTTATCATTCTGATACCCTCTGCTCTAATATTTATGGCTGCATTTCCATCTCTATCATGATGAGTGCCACAATGAGGACAAGTCCATTCACGGACATCCAACGGCATCTCACCAATCTGATAGAAACAATTAGAGCAGAGTTTAGAACTAGGAAACCATCTATCAATCTCAACCAACTTTCCACCCTTGCGTTCTAGCTTATAGGCTAAAAAATTGGTGAATGTTCCCCATCCCACATCAGATATTGATTTTGCCAACTTGTGATTACGAACCATGCCTTTGACATGAAGATTCTCTACTATGACAGCTTGGCTATCGCTGACTAACTTATAACTAAGTTTGTGCAGAAAATCTTGCCGCGAATTACTAATTCGCTCGTACACCTTGGCAACAACTCTTCTATATCTATTTCTTGATTTACTTCCTTTTTGTTTACGCGCTAATTTTTTCTGTTTGCGCTTAAGATTTTTTTCATGCTTTGCAAGGTGTTTAGGATTATCATATTTAGAAACATGAACACCGTCAGTTACAACAGCGAAGTGCTTCAACCCTAAGTCAATGCCGTAAATTTTACCCTCTGAAACAACAGGGTTTTCTCCTTCTACCTCAGTGAGTATAGATGCAAGATATTTCCCTGATGGCGTTTTACTCACAGTAACAGTCTTTATTGTCCCCTCAATCGCTCTGTGTATTTTGGCTTTGACTATCCCGATATTACCGGGAAGCTTGACATCACCATTTACAATCAATACGTTTTGAGGATATTGAATAGACTGTTTTCCAAACTTAGATTTGAACTTAGGAAATCCAGCACGTTTTGCAAAAAAGTTTTTGTACGCAGTGGTTAGATTCAGTGTTGTAGCCTGTAAAACTTGACTGTAACAATCAGATAACCACACCGTATCTTCGGCTTTTTTTAGTGCAGGTAAAAATGCGTTGAGTGCCGCACGGCTAAGTCCTTTCCCCGTTTCCTTATAAGTTTCAATTGACTTATTTAGAGCGTAGTTCCACCACCATCTAGCACACCCAAAAGCTTGCGCTAATTGAATTTGCTGCTCAACTGATGGATATAAACGGACTTGTACAACCTTGTGTAACACTCAACATCACCTCCTTGATATCTGCACTCTAACATAAATATATATTGTGGTAAATCACTAAAATAAAATAAAATAATTGGGGATTCGTCATACATCTAGAATTTGTTTTTGCATAAGCAAAAAATCAATTCTAGATGCAATCCTCACTTCGTGACGCTCCGCGAACATCCCCCGCTCCCTATCCCCACCTTATGAGTACATTGAAGGTGGGGACTTCCGCGACACGTTAAACTGGCAATACAGTTTAGGTTATTGTTCGCAATGTTCTCACTGGTTAGGAGGATCTTCTAATACTCCAGTAGTTACTCAGAAAAGATGGATAGCTGAAAGTCCCTATCCAATACCAGCATTAACCGCTTCTGCTCTATTCTAAAAAAATCCGGTGCTTTCCTGCTTTCTATACTTGATTGGACTCACGGCAAGCTTATCCTTCCAATTTGAACTAGCGGCAAAGTTATGGGTAAAGTCACAGCAATTCGCAATTCGCAATTAAACTCAGCCACCCACAAGGGGTGGGTTTTCACGTTTTGGCTTACGCTCATGGCGTAAGCCTATACTTTATTTGATAAAATTCACAAGTAGGGTGTGTTATGCCATAGGCTAGCGCACCCTGAATTTTTGATTGGGAATTGGTTTTATACACCAATTTTCAAATTCCAAGCGGCGATCGCTAAAGCACCCCAGCCTAAAATAAAAGCTACACCGCCCAAGGGTGTAATTGCACCTAAGATTTTTATTCCAGTTAAGCTGAGAGCGTACAAACTGCCAGAAAAAATGGCGATACCGACGATAAAAAGCCAGCCACTAGCTATCAAAGTGGTTGGCGGCGATGGTGTACGGCTAATTAAGACGGCTACTAGCAACAAGGCTAGAGCGTGATACATTTGGTAACGTGCGCCGACATCAAAAATTTCGAGCGATCGCTCACTAATTCTTTCCCGCAGTGCATGGGAAGCGAAAGCACCAGCCACCACTGACAAACCGCCTAAAATGGCAGCTACGCTCAAAAAAATCTGCATCATTAGACTTAGTTGTCAAGTTAATTGGGGATTAGACATCAAAATGATATGATACTGACCCTTCATCACTAACTTTAAAATTTGCGCTGAATTCTTTAGCTTTTTCGTCTAAATATTGTCTGGCTACAGTTGCAGGTAGTTGTGACTGCATAGCAAAGCCTAAAACAGTGATGCGTCCATCATTATTTTGAATCATTTGATAAAAAGTAGATTGTAAGCGATCGCTTAATTGTTGCTGAAGGGCTTTTTTTTGATTTTTGCTTTGCAGGTACAATCCCCAACCCAGCCATGAACCTAAAATCATGGTAGGTAAACCAAAAATTAGACCCTGTGTAGCAGTAGCATTCAATAAAGATGCTCTTTCTCTATTAAAATACTCCTGCACCAACTCCTCATTTTCACCTGGGGAAATTGGTTTGAACATAGTATTTCTTTCCACTACCGCAGAGACAGAGGCGGTCAAAAACGTGAATCCGAGTGTTAATAGCCAACCAGCAGCCAGCTTTTCCGCAGTTTTCATAATTCCACTTCAGATTGAAACCTTGTCTGTGATTTTAACCTCACTAGTGGGGAAATAGGGAATAGGGGTAAATAGAACAGATAATATTCCTTACAGCGTTTCTTAATCACATGAGGTATATCATAGCCCCCTCCCCGCAAGCGGGGAGGGGGTTGGGGGTGGGGTTCTTGTACCTCACTAAAGTGAGAACCGCTATATTCCCTATTCCCTAATTGAGTATCAGCCAGTGTACCATTCTGGAGTCAATGAATTGGCTACAGGTGTTGCGGTGGCTGTAGTGCCATCCATAACCCAAAGTACGTCTTGACCTGATGCTTGATCACGCCAGTAGATGTCTGTTCTACCGTCACCATTGTGATCGCCGAGGAATGGCTTATATACTGCACCAGTTTCGGAAACTTTGGGTAAGAAAGCTTCACTGCTCTTAGTAGTACCATCCATCAACCAAGCTGTGTTCTCGCCGGTGGTTTCATTGTTCCAGAAGATATCTGTCTTGCCATCACCATTGAAATCACCAATACTGGCTTTCCATGATGAGTCAAGTGTATTTAGAGTGCCTTCGGTGACAAGAGGACCAATACCAGGAAGAGTATTCATTGTCCAAACCTTGTTCTCACCGGTGCTGGTGTTACGCCAGAGAATATCAGTTTTGAAATCTCCGTTGAAATCACCAAGGGTGTAAGACCAAGATGGATCTTGTGCTTGCAGATCATATTTGGTGGCTTGTGCGCCATCCATCAACCAAGTAATGTTTTCGCCAGTGGTATCATTGCGCCAGAAGATATCACTCTTACCATTACCGTCGAAATCAACAATAGTAGGATTCCAACCCACATCTGTTGTGTCTAGAACGTTGGCACTTGTGACTGTTGTACCATCCATAGTCCAAATAGCGTTTTGGCCTGTGGTGGCATTATGCCAGAAGATATCTGTTTTGCGATCGCCGTTGAAATCGCCAATTTTAGCGTCCCAGCCTGCATCAACTTTCTCTAGATACACAAAGTTAGCAACTCTAGTACCATCCATCAGCGCAACAGCATTTTCTCCTGTGGCGTTATTACGCAACAAGAAGTCTGTCTTGCCATCATTATTGAAATCAGCAATTTTATAACTCCAGGTGGTTAGGTCATATTGACCTAGAGAAGCTTCTTGTATAGTTGCTGCACCATCCATTAGACGGACGACAATTTCACCTGTTTGAGTGTTCACCCAAACTTTATCTGCTTTACCATCACCATTGAAATCAGGTGTGATAGCGGCACTAGTTAAGTAAGGATTGGGGTTTGGGTTAACACTAGTTCTGGGAAATGGGGAAACTAAATCTAATGGTAATGGTTCAGAAGAGGAGCTATTATTGTTTGGTAATGTGATATTAAAATCCGACAGAGATTGAGAAGGACTTACCAAGCTCTGTGATTTTTGCAAAGATATATCAAACGCATTAGCCACTTTGTTGTTGAATTCTGGTGCGCTAGACATAGTGTATTTTTATGACTGGTTGCTATCAAAGTTTTAACTCTTTGTTGGCAGTCAATTCTGTCTTTAAATAACATTTTCCTGAAAAACTATTTTCTTTAACAAACATTTGTTTTTGATGAAAATCATCTTTTGCATACATCTTGATGGTTAGATAACTTTTAGTAGGGCTTAATGTATTTTTTCAAGATTTGATGATATTAAATTCTTGCTTATGTCATGTTTAACAGACAATTTTAGATGCTTTACGGCTGGCAATAGCATAAAAATAAAGCTGAATACACTCATAATTTAATTACCAATTTCTTATCTACATTATTTTTGATCAAATATCGGTTACGTATGATTTTTTCAAAAAATAAATGTTTGGCATTAACAAATAAACATGAATCTAAGAATCAGGTGAAATACATTTTGTTTTGTATAATATGAATACAGCTAATAAATTAAATTATTGATAATCTATAACCCCGCTTTCTTTAATAAACCAGAGTTATGCAAACTCAAACTACCCTTCATTGAACTGAATCATTGGTAGAACCGTACATTTGTAAGCCCCTTTGCTTAATTTCGGTGCTGAAGATGAAATCAAGATTAGCTAGAATAACTTAGTAGCAACTATAGTTTGTAGTTGCTAAAAGTGTAAAATTATACTATAAATTCGCTAGATTTAGCTATGCAATTAGAATATCGGCAGCGTCGTGAGCAGTTAATGGCAAAAATTGGTAGTGGTACAGCCATTTTTCGCAGTGCGCCAATGGCCGTAATGCACAACGATGTCGAATATAACTATCGCCAAGACAGTGATTTTTTCTACCTGACTGGCTTTAACGAACCGGAAGCGGTAGCTGTGTTAGCACCCCATCATCAAGAACATCGCTTTGTGTTGTTTGTCCAACCCAAGGAAAGAGAAAAGGAAGTTTGGACTGGTTATCGCTGTGGGGTAGACGCAGCCAAGGAAATGTATGGTGCAGATGAGGCTTATCCCATCACGGAACTAGATGAGAAGTTACCCCAGTATTTAGAAAAAGCCGATCGCATTTATTATCATTTAGGACGCGATCGCTCTTTTAACGATAAAATCCTGGGACATTACCAAAGTTTATTGCGGAGTTATCCCAAGCGGGGTACAGGGCCAATCGCTATTGCAGATACAGGCCCAATTCTCCACAGTTCGAGATTAGTTAAAAGTGAAGCGGAATTAGAAATGATGCGTCAAGCAGCATTAATTGCCGTTGAAGCGCACAATCACGCCATGGCCATTACTAAACCCGGACGTTATGAGTATGAAATCCAAGCCGAGATAGAACGCATCTTTCGCCTGCGGGGTGGAATGGGGCCGGCTTATCCTTCGATTGTCGCTTCTGGTGTAAATGCTTGCGTACTGCATTACATTGAAAATAATCGCCAGATGCAGGAGCAAGATTTGCTGTTAATTGACGCTGGTTGTGCTTATGATTATTACAATTCGGATATTACCAGGACATTTCCCGTAGGTGGTAAGTTTACACCAGAGCAGAAGATATTGTATGAACTTGTCTTAGAAGCACAAAAACAAGCGATCGCTCAAGTAAAACCAGGTAATACTTTTAACTTAGTTCATGATACTGCTGTGCGTGTTTTAACTGAAGGCTTAGTAGAACTGGGTATCCTCAAAGGCGAAGTGGATAAACTGATTGAGGAAGAAAAATACAAACCGTATTATATGCACCGTACCAGCCATTGGTTAGGTTTGGATGTCCATGATGTGGGTGTGTATCAACATGGTGAAGATAAACCGCAAATTTTGCAACCAGGCCAAGTGTTGACGGTTGAACCTGGACTTTATATTGTCCCAGATACGAAACTCGCAGAAGACCAACCAGAAACAGATCGGCGTTGGGTCGGTATTGGGATTCGCATTGAAGATGATGTGTTAGTTACACCTACAGGAAATGAGGTGTTAACGGCTGGTGTTCCTAAAGCTGTGGATGAAGTGGAAAGAATCAGCTGATAGCTAGATTTTTACCGGAATGAATTGATTAGTGCAATTCCTCCAATCAAGACAAAAAGTGACCCCATAGCAGTACATATCACAGGTAAAAGCCATAATTCTGCCCAGGAATTAATCACGGCAGAATTTGGCTGTTGAGGATTGTATAGCACTTCTACTTGCTGATCCTTTTTAAATGCTGGCGGGCTGCTACCTGAGTTAGCTTCAAATATTATGCGATCGCCAGAAGATGAGGTAAATTGTACTACTGGATAGTAAACTGAACTTCTGCTACTACCTGATGTACGCCGGATCAAATCGATGACTGTTCCTTGGGTTGTTACAGATTTGGCTAGGAAAGAACGAGTATTTAACGTAATTATTATCCCGACTATCAAAAAGATACTACCAATACCAGCGAAGATAGAACCAAACACACCCATAGGATTTTAATATTAGACCTCTTGCATAAATGTTCAAGCTGTCATGTTGAGCGAAGCGAAACATCTCAAAGATTATACATTTCATCATGCTTTAGTACCTAACCGTTGATGAACCAACTCAGCCGCTAACTCAATCGCTGCTTTCATACTAGTAGCATCAGCAATTCCCTTACCTGCGATATCAAATGCTGTTCCGTGGTCGGGGGAAGTGCGAACAAAGGGTAAACCAATGGAAGTATTCACAGCACGGTCAAACGCCATTAGCTTGACGGGAATTAAACCTTGGTCGTGATAAAGTGCCAAATAAGCATCGGCGGGATTTTGTCCGTGAGAATTACCATACCAAGCTTGACCAGGCTTAACCCACATTGTATCAGGGGGAATCGGCCCTTCTATCTGAAAATTAGGGCGTTTTTGCCGTTCTGACTCCAACCACGGGATTAACCAATCCTGTTCTTCCGTTCCCAATTGTCCTTGTTCGCCACTGTGGGGATTTAAACCTGCGATCGCAATTCTCCCACTAGTTAGCCCAAAATCTTGCTTTAAACACTCCACCAATAAATCTAATTTTGTGGTTAACAACTCTGGTGTCAGTGTTTCAGCTACTTGACACAGGGGAATATGGGTAGTAGCCAATAAAGTGCGGAGTGTCCAACCAGTATAAGGCGATCGCGCTACAAATAACATCCCAAATCTTGCAACACCAGACTTTTCAGCTAAAAGTTCCGTTTGTCCTGGGTAATTATAACCTGCGGCTTTCCACGCAGATTTAGCGATGGGGGCTGTAACAATACCATCAAAGTTACCAGATATAGTTTCTGCGATCGCATATTCCATATAAGCAAAACTCGCCGCACCACTGGCTGCATTTCCAGTCCCTAAAATAATTTTTCCCTCAATCTCTGTATCTAAAGTCACATCGACAACATTTAATTCATCAGGATTTGCTAAAGGTGTTAACTTCTCAATCGCTGTTAGTTTTTTATATATCTGTACCAGCAAATCCCGATTACCAATCACAGTTAAATCGCAGTTTTGACCAACTTCTGGATCTGCCAAAGCTTTTAAAATTACCTCCGCGCCAATTCCGGCTGGATCTCCCAAAGTTATCGCTAAACGCAGAGGTTTTTTGCCTAGTAATTTTACTGTTTGATATTGATTAATTTGATACATATTTTTACTAATAAACCAAGTTGCTAGTTTGAAAACTTTTACCCCAGTCCGCAACCCCCATATGAGAGATTGTCCATCAAACTGGTTTAGAATTATTTACACAGGTCTAATCCTACCGTAGCCGTTACAGAGCTTCTGGAAGACATAGTTTATCTGAGTCTACCTAAGTCGTAAGATTAGCAAGGATTTAGATTTGAGTCGTCAAATCTAGTCTACTGAAACAACTCAAAAATAAGAATCTACAGATCCACCATTCGCAAAGGAGAATACATCAATGAGCGGCGAAATGTTCAACGCAGCTATCTTATCTTTCGGTCTAATCTTCGTGGGTTGGGCTTTGGGTGCTTTATTGCTGAAAATCCAAGGTTCAGAAGAATAATCCCCCTAGAGGACGGTTGGCGAGAGACAAAAAGCTTTACTGTCCCCAGGAAAATAGCGTGTCCGTCAACCGGACAACGCTGTTTTGTCTATTTTGTACGTATCAATGACGTTTTCCTTAAAAAGAAGTAAACTTTTGTTTACAGATATAATTCTGTTAAGATTCTTTTCATAAAAGTTTAAAATTTGTTAATACCCTCATGACCTTATTAATAGTGGGTGCTACAGGCACTTTAGGAAGACAAGTGGCTCGTCGGGCGATCGATGAGGGATATAAAGTACGCTGTCTGGTTCGCAGTGCTAAAAGAGCTGCTTTTTTAAAAGAATGGGGTGCAGAACTTGTCAAAGGAGATTTGTGTCGCCCCGAAACCCTCACAGGCGCATTAGAAGGGGTTACAGCAGTTATTGATGCTGCCACTTCCCGTGCTACAGATTCACTGACTATTAAACAGGTAGACTGGCAAGGTCAGGTAGCCTTAATCCAAGCGGCAAAGGCTGCGGGTGTAGAACGTTTTATATTCTTTTCTATTCTTGATGCCGATAAGTACCCAGAAGTCCCACTCATGGAGATTAAGCGGTGTACTGAACTATTTTTAGCCGAATCTGGAATAAATTACACAATCTTACGATTAGCCGGCTTCATGCAAGGGTTAATCAGTCAGTATGGCATACCTATTTTAGAAGGGCAACCCGTTTGGGTAACGGGCAATTCTTCACCCGTCGCTTACATGGACACTCAAGATATCGCCAAGTTTGCGGTGCGTGCCTTGAGTGTACCAGAAACCGAAAAACAAGCTTTCCCAGTGGTAGGAACTCGTGCTTGGAGTGCAGAGGAAATTATCAACCTTTGTGAACGCTTGTCTAACAAAGAAGCCAAAGTCAGACGAATGCCAATCAACCTGCTGCGTACTGTGCGCGGAATTGCACGCTTCTTTCAGTGGGGATTGAATGTAGCAGATAGATTAGCGTTTACAGAAGTATTGGCCAGTGGTAAGGCTTTAAATGCGCCAATGGATGAAGTATATACAGTATTTGGATTAGAACAAGAACAGACAACTACTTTAGAAGGCTATCTCCAAGAGTATTTCAACCGTATTATGAAAAAGCTCAAAGAGCTAGACTACGAAAAAACTAAAAAGCAGAAATCTAAAAAGACTCCGTTTAAAAAAGTCAATAGTCAATAATCAATAGTTATTGGGAATTGGGAATTGGGAATTGTACTTCTAGGTCGTTCGCGGTAGCGTTGCGTAGTGAAGTCATTATGCTTCTTGCTTCCTTTTCCCCTTTCCTCCCCTGTCACCTATCACCTGTCACCTATCACCTATTTTCAATAGAGAAAGTGCAGAATATCAGTCTTTTAGCTGTTGACTTTTGACTTTTAACTCTAGACTAATGACTCGTGATCCAAAATGTGTAAGGATTACAAAAGAAAAAGCATCGCCTATTATTTGGATATTTGAGTGTGCCGAAAGCAGGCATTATCTACAATGACGTTAAACCGGTAGCCGTTCGTGTGGCTACCGAATTGAAAGACAAGCTAACCGCAGCCGGTTGGGATGTATGTATTACATCAAGTGTCGGTGGCATATTGGGCTATTCTAATCCTGAAAGTCCTGTCTGCCACACCCCTATTGATGGTCTGACACCCCCTGGATTTGAGTCAGAAATGAAGTTTGCCATAGTCCTAGGGGGGGACGGCACTGTTTTAGCAGCTTCGCGTCAAGTTGCTCCCTGCGGTGTTCCCATTTTAGCGGTGAATACCGGTCACATGGGCTTTTTAACGGAAGCATACCTGAATCAATTGCCCCAAGCAATAGAACAGGTAATGGCTGGTGAGTATGAAATCGAAGAACGTGCCATGCTCACTGTTAAAGTCCTACGAGGGGAGTCTGTGCTTTGGGAATCATTGTGCTTAAATGAAATGGTGTTACATCGAGAACCATTAACCTCGATGTGTCATTTTGAAATTGCGATAGGTCGTCATGCGCCAGTTGATATTGCTGCTGATGGGGTAATTGTTTCTACACCAACGGGTTCTACCGCTTATTCTTTAAGTGCTGGTGGCCCTGTTGTTGCGCCTGGCGTACCTGTATTGCAGTTAGTACCTATTTGTCCCCACTCGTTGGCTTCTAGGGCTTTAGTGTTTCCAGACACAGAACCAGTTAATATCTATCCAGTCAATATTCCTCGCTTAGTCATGGTAGTGGATGGTAATGGCGGTTGCTACATTTTCCCAGAGGATCGAGTATATTTGGAGCGATCGCACTACACCGTCAAATTCATCCGCCTACAACCACCCGAATTTTTCCGCATCCTGCGCGAAAAATTAGGTTGGGGTCTACCTCATATTGCCAAACCTGCTTCGGTAGAATTACCTTAGTCAATAGTTTTTATCCCCAATCCCCAATCCCCAGGAGTTATTTAATTTTGAATTTTGAATTTTGAATTTTGAATTTTGAATTGATTTGTCCCCAATCCCTAGTCCCAAAAGGTTATGACACCTGCTCAAAGTCCTTGTGTTTTGGTCATTGAAACGGATGATAGCCTAGCTAATCAGCTATCGTTTGATTTGCAAGAAGCTGGCTATGAGGCGGTTTTAGCAAATGATGCAACTAGTGGTTTGCAATCTTATCACGATCGCCAACCTGCTTTAGTGGTTCTCGACCGAATGCTTGCAGGTGAATCAGGACTAGCACTGTGCAAAAATCTGAGGAACGCTGGAATGCGATCGCCAGTCCTCATACTCATGGCCAGGGATACAGTAGATGATCGGGTAGCTTGTCTAGAAGCTGGTGCTGATGATTACATCCTCAAACCCTATCGCGCAGAAGACTTTTTAAAGTTAATTCGCCTCTACCTCAAACCTGATGTTGAGACTACAGAACAGTTGCGTTTTGGGGATATGGTTTTAGACTTAGCTACCCGTCGTGCGATTTACAACGGTCGAATCGTTGACCTGACCATGAAGGAATTTGAACTCTTAAAATTTTTAATGGAACATCCTCGTGAAGTCTTAACCCGTGAACAAATTTTAGAAAATGTCTGGGGTTATGACTTTATGGGAGAATCTAACGTTATAGAAGTTTATATTCGCTACTTACGTTTAAAAATCGAAGATGAAGGTCAAAAACGCCTTATTCAAACAGTGCGCGGCGTAGGTTATGTACTTCGAGAATCTTAAATAGTGGTGAGTGGTGAGTGGTGAGTGCTGTTAGCGGTAGCGCGGCGTTTAGCCGGTGCTGAGTGTATTTAATTTTGAATTTTGAATTTTGAATTTTGAATTTTGAATTATAAAGCATGGGCTATTTGTGAGAAATTTCTGTAAAATCGAAATCTAAATTACCAAATTAAAAATTGTATGATGCGTTGGTTAACTTTTATTCCAATGCTGCTGAGTATTTTTTTGATGGGGTGTTCTGTGCAATCAACAGCTAAATCTCCCGAAAAAACTGCTCAAGCACCAATATCATTGGGGCAAACATTACCCATTTCTGCCAAGGCAATTGTTCCCAATGGTACAACAATTGAGTTAGAAGTGGCGCGAACACCTGAACAGCAATCACTCGGACTGATGTATCGCCCAGCCTTACCAGACAATAGGGGAATGCTATTTCAATTTTCCTCGGCACAACCGGTGAGCTTTTGGATGAAAAATGTCCCTGTGGCTCTGGATATGGTCTTTTTACAAAATGGTGTAGTTAAGTATATTAAAACTTCTGCCCCGCCTTGCACTAGTGACCCTTGTCCTAACTATGGCCCGAAAGTACCTATTGATAAAGTCATTGAATTGCGATCGGGACGAGCTAAGGAATTAAATCTTCAGGAAGGTGATAGTATCAAAATTGAGTTTTTAGATACGCGAGGTTTACCGTAATTAACCTTGGCATAGCTGACTTCACAGGGCTAGAGCAAATGGGCATTCATAAGTTTTACGTAAAAAATATATCAAGTATACGTAAAACGACAAATTTTGAGGTTACTATTTAATATAATCTCAAAAATAGTAAATCCTACGACTTATCAGGTAAAATCACAACCTAACGAATTAGATAGCTGAAAATCTTACTTTTGGCATAAGTGTAATCAGTCATTGATCAGGCAGTATTAGCTATGGAATCTTGATTACTAGATGTGTAGTCAAAAAGCATTACAGTAGCAAAGATAAATCCATGCTTCAGAATCACTTTTAGTCAAAATAATCACCAGGAGAATAGCGTTAGAGCTAGAAAAATCTAGATTTGGCTAGTTTTTGCAGACGATATGCCTCCTTTTTAAGAAAATTAGCTAAATTGACTAGTGTGTTTATCCGGTAATCGTAAATTCACGGGTGAAGTAATAGTTGCAGGCTACAGATAAATGAGAAACCAATACTTGACGGTACATATTAAGGAAGGAGGTGAGTTACAAATGTCACCATCAACATATTCACGACTAATTCGGTTCTTACAGGAAGATTTGTCTATTTCAGCAGCATCTTTAGGAGTGGCGTTGCGTCATCGAGAGCAAGATCCGGGGCCTTTACCGATGATTCTTTGGCAGTATGGTTTGATTACTTTAGACCAACTAGAACAAATTTATGATTGGTTGGAAACAGCGTAGAATATGAGTTCTCATGAAGGAGAATCAAAGTATGGTAAATCTACTCTGTCTCTTACGAGGGCTAACAGATAGAGAGGTTTATTTTTGAATTTTCTCTTTATGGTTCTTCGGTTACTTTTATGGAGAATTAATAGAAGAGTGCCAGTTTAATACACTGCGTAATCGAAAATTACTAAAGTTACGAAAGCCATACCCAAGTCTTTTAATTAACTTGAGTTTATTATTAATTCTTTATACCAACTCGATGCGAACAGCACCATCTAAGGGTAGACTATTGGGGAAGTGTGACAATTTCAGAGGTAAATTGATTGTCATGGTAATTATTTCCCAATCAATCAAATAATTAATTATTTAGCTGCATCAAAAATCTGCTGTGCGGTTAAATTTAATTGGGGGAAGGTAGGTGATTGAATCGCTGTGTTACCTTGAAACGGAGTCATTTGATATTCACCATCAACTAAACTACATACAAAAATAGTCGGTTGTTTGGGATTACCGATAAATTTCCTAGCTCCCAAAGCAGCATAATCAGCAATCCAATATTCAGGAATGCCCATTTCCTCATAGTCAGCAAATTTGTTGTAGTAATCATCTCGCCAGTTAGTCGATACAACCGCAACCACCAATGGCACAGATGCAGCTTGGCTGACTGTTGACTGCTTTTGAAAAAGCGGTTCGTTGCTGAGGTTATCTAGATTTAATAACAATACATCGGGTGAATAAGCAGATTCAGCATTAGGAGTTTTGACGAATGCAGTTTTGGGTATGGTGTAAGGACGGTTTAGGCGATCAAACTCGACAGTTAACTTACGGGCTATAAATCCCACAACTTTTTCATGTTCTCCGCTTGGAGGGGGCATTTCAAAATTTACTCCGTTACGTAATTCATAGCGTTTACCATCGTTGGGATACCATTCAATAAATTCATCAAATGTCAGTAATTTTGGCAAAGATTGGGTCATAATCTTACCTACATATATGTTTTTATGTTTTACTTGATCAAACGCTGCATATTTTTCATGAATTAGTCTGATGATTAATTGACCAACGGTGTTCTACTGGTACAGAAGAACCTTGACAACTTTCTTCTAAGTGCTTTTGTTGGACTACTGCTTTACGGAGAGTAATAATTAGTTGATTAACTTGATATCGCAGTTCAGGGTTATTATTGACTGCTGACATGGTTTGCCTTTCTAATAGTTGGAGTATAAGTTCGTAGTGAATGGGTGACGGTAGAGGGATTTGCTCCATGTAGTTAATTGATAGTTTTAATTAAGTAATTTTTATTTTGTATTAAGTCAATTTTGACACAAAAAATAAATATTTAACTTAGATTTTAGATAATCAACTAAGCAGCCCCTAGTACCGCTTTGCGGAAGTCAATACTTCGACAGGCTCAGTAACCAGTCAAAAGTCAAAAATCCAGAGTCTGTAGGGACGGGTTCACAGATATACCCGAATCATTCACGAAGATTTCTCTCAAAGATCCCCTACTGTTTCAGGACTTACGCAAGTGTCACAATCGATGGTTGGTGCGTGACGCTATCAGTCTTATTACTACGTTCAAATACTTTTGCAGCGTCACACACCCTACATAAAACCAATTCGCAATGGACTAACGTCCCGCTTTTCTACGAGACGCTACCGCGATCGCTAACGCAATTAATTCAGCTCTGAATAGTTTTCAAGTAGAATGGGAAAATAAACGCGCGATCGCTAATTCTGGATCAGGCTGTTTGACTAAGGATTCGCCAATCAAGACGGCGGTTGCACCAGCTTGTGAGACTAAATTTAAATCCTCTGGGGTATGTAATCCTGACTCACTGACAATTAGAATATTTTTTTCCTGTAATTGGCTACCCCTGGCAGCTAAAATTTGGCAAGTTGTTTGTAAATCAACAGAAAAATCTGCTAAATTACGATTATTGATTCCTACTAAAGATACACCATCTAAAGCCAATACACGGTCAAGTTCTTCGAGATTGTGAACTTCAATCAATGCTGCCATATTAAGACTCTTGGCAATTTTGAGGAAGTATTGCAAGTCTTGATCGCTGAGGATAGCTGCAATTAATAAAACTGCATCTGCACCTCGCAAGCGGGCTAAGTACATTTGATAAGGATAGATGACAAAATCCTTACACAGTAGCGGCAAATCTACAGCATTACGGACTTTAGATAGATTATCAAAGCTACCTTGAAAAAACTTACTATCCGTTAAAACAGAAAGACAGCTAGCACCACCTTGTTGATAGGATAGGGCGATCGCTACGGGGTCAAAATCTTCACGAAATACGCCTTTACTGGGGGAAGCTTTTTTTACTTCTGCAATCAACGCAGGTTTAGTTATACCTTGTTTTAAAGCCGCGACAAAATCACGCGTTGGTGGGGCGGTGAGTGCTTGCTTCTGCAATTCTCGTAAAGGCACTCTTTCGCGCATTTGTTCAACTTCTATCTCCTTCTGCCAGACAATTTCCTCTAGGATATGCTGCGGTTCTGCATCTGGGACAGCAGCTTGATAGCGCAATATAGAGACATTTATAGCCGGGTTCGGTTGACGGCGACGGATTTGCATAATTTGGGGACTGGGGACTGGGGACAAATCAATTCAAAATTCAAAATTCAAAATTCAAAATTAAATAACTCCTGGGGACTGGGGACTGGGTATCGGGGATTGGGGCATGGATCAGGAGAAAAGAACTTAGTTAAGATATCCTGACACCCCTACACCCCTACACCCCTACACCCCTATACCCTTACACCCTTATACCCCTAGACAATTGCTCGTTTATATGCTTCATCCAACACTTCTGATAGCGTTGGGTGGGCGTGAACTAAATGGGCTAGGGTTTGGACAGATTGACGATTAGCGACGGCGGCGGATGCTTCGTGGATTAAGTCGGAGGCGTGTAAGCCAAAAATATGTACGCCTAAAACTTCTCCGGTATCTTTGCGGTAGATGACTTTGGCGATACCGTCGGCTTCGTTTTCTGCCAAGGCTTTGGAATTGCCTTTGAAGTAACTTCTACTGGTGGCGACTTCAAAACCTTCTGTTTGTCCTAATTCTTTCGCTGCTGTTTCCGTTAAGCCAACATAGCTGACTTCGGGATGGGTAAATGCGGCGGCGGGAATGCTGCGATAATCGACTGTTCTATCACGTCCAACCATATTTTCGACAGCGATGATACCCTGGGCTGAGGCTGCGTGTGCTAGCATCATTTTGCCGTTAGCGTCACCAATTGCCCATAAATGGGGTACAACTTCACCTGCTGATAACACTGCCATGCGATCGTCAACAGGAATAAAATTGCGGCGGTCAAGTTCTACACCCACAGATTCTAAACCGAGATTTTTGGTAGCTGGGATGCGTCCTGTGGCTACTAAGCAAGCATCCACTTCGATAACATCAACATCTTCTTTGGTTTTGAAATCTGCCAATTCAATCACTACAGGCGAACCGGGAATAACTTTTTTGGCGTAGATTCCCACTTTGGTTTCAATATCGCGGGGTGTAATTAGTACCCGTTCGGCGAGTTTAGCAATATCGCGGTCAAAACCTGGCATGAGTTGATCAAGGGCTTCAATCAAGGTGATTTCACAGCCCAAAGCTGAGTAAACATCAGAAAATTCTAAACCGATGTAACCACTACCAATAATGGCTACCCATTCCGGGAGTGTTTCTAGTTTCACGCCTTGGTCGCTAGTAAACACGGTTTTGCCGTCTACTTCAATCCCTGGGGGGACGAAGGGTACAGAACCAGGAGAAAGAATTATATCTTTAGCGGTGATGGTTTTTTCGCCACCGTCTCCCGTCACCGTGACTTTTTGTGTGCCGGCGAGTTTACCCCAACCCCTGATGATATCGACTCCCAGGCGTTTGAGGCTGTTTGTTAAATCCCCTTGAATTTTGGAAACAAGATTATTGGCGTGATCTGCGATCGCTTGACGATCAAATTCTACACCGCCAATTTGGATTCCCAAAGACTTCAAGTGATGGGCATCGCGCAGTTCCCGCACACGTCCAGATGCGGCTAACAACGCCTTAGAAGGAATACAGCCTCGGTTGACACAAGTTCCCCCCATATCGGCTGCTTCGATAATCGCTGTTTTTAAGCCGCAACTTACGGCGTGTAGGGCTGCGCCATGTCCCCCTACACCAGCTCCTATAATTACTAAATCGTAATCAAAGTCATGACTCACGTTAGTTTCCCCGTGTGCTTCGCATTATCTATTTTCAACTTCACTCGCCATCAGTGCAACCCCTATTCTTAATTCAAAATTCAAAATTCAAAATTCAAAATTAAAGAACTTCTGCCCCTCTGCTTCCCCAGTCCCCATTCCCTATTCCATTATGACCGTGAAAGTATTTGCAGGGCGATCGCTGAACCAGTAATCTTGAATTAAAATCACCTATAGGATTCTTCCAGGCGATCGCTTAATGTCTTTTCCCAATATCAGTGAATTTACAGTCCGTCGTTATGCTAACTCCAAGTCTTTTCAACGCGGTGAGGCATATTTTCAATCAGGTGCTGTGACCAAAATTACCCAACGTGGTCAGCAGATACAGTCTGAAGTTGAAGGTCGTGAAGCTAAACCTTATCAAGTCTGCTTGAATTTTGATGACAAAGCCATAGCCTCTGCCTATTGTAATTGTGCCTACAACTTTGATGATTGGTGTAAACATATTGTGGCGACGGCACTGGTATTAACCCGTCAACCAGACATTATTGAACAACGCCCCACCCTAGAACAGTTACTAAATCGTCTCGATGCTGTGCAGACTCAGAGGCTAGTACAGGAATTGGTGGCAGAAGAACCCCAACTAATTGATATTATCGATCAACACGTCAGTTGGATGACAAACCCTGTATCGAAACCCCTATCTACCCAATCTGAGCGACAAATTACTGTGAATCTCCCTGCTTTGCGGGGACAAATTAAGGAGATTCTGCGGGAGGCGGTGAGTTATTTTCAGGAGGGGTATGAGGAAGATCCCCTGACAGAAGAATTATTTAGTTTGGTGCAAGGGGCTTTAGAGTTTAGCGAACAGGGAGAAAGTTATAATGCGATCGCAGTTCTCGAAGCTATTACCGCTACCTGTGCCGAAAATTGGGATGAGGTTTTAGAATACGGTGGTGATAATAATGAAATCGCTTGGGAATTGAATATTGCTTGGTGTGAGGTGATACTCTGTGCCGAACTTACCCCAGAAGAAAAGGTTGATGTTCAAGTAAATTTGGAAGTTTGGCAAGACGAATGGAATACTGATTTTGGGATGGCTTTAGAAGCTTTACGCCAAGGCTGGGATGATCCGCAATTGATGCAGGTTCTCCAGGGAAACATCAGTGAAAGGGGAGTTTGGGGACAAGAAATACCAGACTATGCTGATGATTTAGCTATGATTCGCCTGAAAATTCTCGATCATCAAGAACGCTATCAAGAATACTTATATTTAGCCCAGGCAGAAGGACAAACCCAAGCCTATCTCACCATGTTAGGACGCTTAGGCAGGGTAGAGGAAGCCGTGATAGCCGCCCAAACTGAAATGAGTTCAATGGAAGAAGCTTTCGCTTTAGCCAAAACCCTCGCAGAACAAGGTTCATTACCGCAAGCTTTGGAAATTGCCCAAACTGGTTTTAAGTTATGGGGAAATTGTCAGTACGCATTAGGCATTTGGACAAGTGATTTAGCTTTAGAATTGGGTAATCGTGAAGTTGCTTTATTAGCACTCAAGGCCGCTTTTGAAGTTAAGCCCCACTTTGTTGATTATCAAAAAATAGCAGAATTAGCCGGGGAAGATTGGGAGAGTATTAAACCCGACTTATTGAAAATTATCAGCACTTCTGACCATTGGGAAATACAAGCAGCCAAAGTAGACATACTTTTACATGAAGGTTTAATTGATGATGCTATTACAAGTGTTAGCGAACTGAGTCATTATCATGTAGCTTTAGTTCACCGCGTCATGGAAGTAGCCATTTCTCAGAATCCTGACTGGGTAATTGCTAACTCTCGCCGCCGTGCTGAAAGAATTATGGATGAGGGTAAAGCAGAATATTATAGCGAAGCGATTGAATGGTTAAAACAAGCACGCGCCGCCTACATAGCATCTGGAAGACAAGCACATTGGGCGAGTTATCGTGAAAATTTGATGGAAATCCACGGACGTAAGCGTAAATTGATGGGGATGTTAAAAGAAATTGAACTCTCCTGGCTTTGAAAAACCAGGATTCCGACTTGATTTGCGATCGGAGGAGGGGGTTGGGCGTGGGGTTCTTGTACCTCACTCAAGCGAGAACTGCTATGAGGTTGATACAGGAACAACAATGCTATTCGGTTACTAGGTTTCCTTGCTGTTTAAGGGGAGCGATCGCTCAAATTTGCAATCATCAATACCAATTGGGTTAGGTCAATCGGTTTAGCTAGATGCACTTGAAAACCGGCATCAATCGCCTTTTGTCGCTCTTGCTCGGTCGCATAGGCAGTGATTGCTGCGGCTGGAATTTGTCCCCCAATTTCAGGCTCAAGCTCTCTAACGTGACGAATCAGGGTGAAACCATCCTCCTCTGGCATCCCAATATCTGCTAGAAGCACATCATATTTGCCCGGAGATTCAATGAGAGCTGCGATCGCTTCCTTTGCCGATGTAACAACCACTACTTCAGCCCCGGAGTCTTCTAACATCTGCTTGATTAAATCGCGACTGTCCGCTTGATCATCTACAGCCAGGATGCACAGCCCTTCAAGAGTAGGGGATGGAATCTGATTATCTAATGTATCCAGAGTCGCTGACACAACGCTCGGCTCTAAATTTGGTGCAGTCATCTCCAAAGGGATTAAGCTCAGAGGCAGCCTGACGGTGATCGTAGTTCCTTGTTCCTTGCCTGGACTTTGCGCTTGAACTGTCCCGCCGTGGAGTTCGATAAGATGACGGACGATTGACAAGCCCAATCCAAGACCCTGACTCATTTTGCTGCTGCTGGAATCTCCTTGGCGGAAGCGATCGAACACATACGGCAGCAAGTCTGGCTGGATGCCAATTCCTGTGTCGCTGACGCGAATTTCAGCCTGAGTATATACAGATTCGATCGTGATTTCCACTCTCCCATCGGTGGGAGTGAACTTAATCGCGTTAGAAAGTAAATTCCACATAACTTGCTGTAAGCGATCAAAATCTCCGACAACCGTGGCTGAGTTCAAGTGTGAAACAATGTGAATGTTTTTCGCTTCTGCGGAAAATTGGACAGATTCAATCGCGGCATCCACTACGGAAACTAGATCAACTAAATGAGTGTTTAAATGAAGCTTTCCACTGGTAATCCGTGAGACATCCAGCATATCATCGATTAACTGAGCTTGCATTTTAGCACTCCGCTCCACTACTTCCCAGGCACGAGTGACTGTTGCTTGATCTAAATTGCGGGTACGGAAGAGTTGCGCCCAGCCGAGTATAGTATGGAGCGGGTTACGCAGTTCGTGAGAGAGGTTCGACAGGAATTCATTTTTAGCTTGGTTAGCAGTTTCTGCATCTTGACGGGCTAACTGCTCCTGTGCTAGTAATTGCGATCGCTCTAACTCAAACTGCTGGCGATCGCTGATATCTTCAATCGCCAGCAAAATCCTTTCATCATCTCCCTGTTGTATAATTTTCCAACCATTGAGCAGCATAGTTTTCTTCCCAATCCGCTCAAAATAATGCTCTACTTCCCAGTTTTTAATACTCTTATTATTGGCGAGAATGTCTTCTAGGAGCGATCGCAGTCCGGGCAAATTCCATTGACCGTTTCCTAGTTCAAAAATCAGCGATTGCGCTGTCTCTAATGGTGAAACCTGAAATGTTTCATAAAACGAGCGATTGGCTTTGTTCACCCGGAAATCAGAGTCAAGCACGATTAATGGCACTTGTACCGTCTCCACAATCCCTTCAGCGTAATTCCGGGCTTGTTCTAAGGTTACTGCACTCCGTTTAAGAACATCAATATCTATTAACACCAACACTACACCGTCAATCTGGTTTTCTGTGGTGCGATAAGGACGGATGCGGAGGTTGTACCAATATCCATCCAGGGTTTGAACTTCTAATTCTTTGATGCTGAGTGTGTCAAGTACCTCCAAAATTATAGTTTCTAACTCAGGAATATTTAAATTGGCTCTGATGTCGCTCAAAAGTCGACCAGCATCGGTGGGAATTAAATTGAAAAGCCGTTGCGCCATTGGCGTAAAACGTCTAACGCATAAGTCATTTGTCAATATCAAAATGGGAATATTGATACTAGCAAGCAAATTCATGAGATCGTTGTTAACTTGGTGTAATTCCAAATTTCGAGAGCGAAGTTCTTCATTGGTTGTGTTGAGTTCTTCGTTGGTTGCTTGAATCTCTTCTTTGGCAGTTTCTAGCTCCTCATTGGTGCTTTGCAACTCTTCATTGCTCGATAGAATTTCTTCATTAGCCACTTTCAGGTCTTGATTGATATGTTCTTGTTCTTGGATGACTGCTTGCAGATATTCTTGAACCGCTGTCCGCTCTTTGTTGGCGGTTACAAGTTCCTGCCTGAGCCGAAGAATCTCCCGCGCTGAGTCTCCCTGTTCTAAGCTTTCAGGATTTACCGTGTTGAAGTTGTTAACTGTGGCTGGGGCTTGTTCAAATAAGACCAGAAAGTAGAATTCTTTGTCAGTCGCCGGCTGAAATGGAATCACTTCAAGATTGATGATTCTAGAAAGATCGCCCTCTTCAATCCGTAACCCTTCTCTTCTAACTAGAATTTTTTGCCGTTGTGCCTGATAAATTGTTGCCCGTAGCTCGATCAGCAAGCCTTGGCGCAGCATTTTGAATAAGTTAATACTTGGTTTCCCAGGTACAAGTTTTAGGTAGAGATCGATTTCTCCCCGAAATTGCAGCACCTCCATCTTGTCGTTGATCACCACACCCACTGGGGCATAGTGATTCAAGATCAGTTGGTCAGTTTTTTTCTCTAAGTCAAACTCATCTGATGTATTTTCATTAATCTCGTTAGGTTGATCCAATTTTACTATCGGATAATTGCTGGTAACGAACGAAAGAAGTGGCCGAGTTGCAGTTAGTTTTTTGGCATAAATTTTATAATTTTTGTCAATCAGAGTAAAAAAATCCGAATATTTACCTGTACTTTCTGAAGTACCTAGCAGCAGGAAGCCAATCGGATTCAGACTGTAATGAAAGATGGGTAGTATCCGTTTTTGTAACGTTTCGCCCAAGTAAATCAGTACATTCCGGCAGCTAATTAAATCTAAGCTGGAAAAAGGGGGGTCACTGCCCAAATCTTGTCTGGCAAACACACATAGTTCGCGGACAGCTTTACTAATTTGATATCCACGACTCTCAATGACATTAAAAAATCTGCGGCGGCGTTCTGGTGAGACTTCCACCATTTGATTCTCTGCATAAATGCCTAATCTTGCTTTGTCAATTGCTATTTCGCTGATATCTGTAGCAAAAATCTGGATTGGCGGCTGGGTTACTGTATCCGACAAAAACTCCAGCAAGGAAATAGCGATGGAATACACTTCTTCGCCCGTCGAACACCCAACTACCCAAATCCGAATCGGCAACTCTGCTGATTTGTTTTGGATGATGGTAGGAAAGACTTGCTCTTTCAAGAGTTGAAATGCTTCGGGATCGCGGAAAAAATGGGTGACGTGGATCAGAATTTCTTCATAGAGTGCCTTGATTTCACTCGGATTATTTTGCAAATACTCGACATAATCCTCCAAGCGTTCTAGTTTATACAACAGCATTCGCCTCTGGATTCGGCGATCGAGGGTGTTGGGCTTGTAGTGGCTAAAGTCAACGCCAGTTTGCGATCGCAGTAATACAAATATAGTCGCCAGGGCATCCCCCTGTTCGGGCAACTTCTCAACCGCGATCACTGGCAAAGAGTTAGAAATAAAAGGATTGCGACTGAGGTTTACCAGTTCCTCGGCGATTTTTTGCGGCGGTAGCACAAAATCCACATTCCCGGTAGCAACAGCAGTATTGGGCATACTATCAAATTTTGCCGTGTCTTCACACTGAGCAAAAGTCACGCCTCCAGCTGCCTTGATGGCCTTCAGCCCCAGTGAACCGTCTCCATCTGCTCCAGATAAAACCACTGCGATCGCTTTGCGCCCTCGATCTGCTGCTAATGAAGTAAAGAACGCATCAGCAGGCATATATTTTCCATGAATTTTCTCTCGCGGCGTGAGTTGCAACACCCCACCAGACAATATCATCTTAGTGTTAGGCGGAATAATGTATACTTTGTTAGGTTCTACAGTTAGGCCGTCTTCCACTTCAGTGACTGGCATTTTAGTTGTTCTTGCCAGAATCTCGCTCAACAGACTCTTGTGGTTAGGGTCTAAGTGTTGAATCAGCACAAATGCCATCCCTGTATCGGTCAGCAAATGTTTGAGTACCCCCGTAAATGCCTCTAATCCACCCGCAGAGGCGGCAATGCCAACGATGGGAAATAAAGCATCTCTAGTGTCTTGTATATCTAGGTTGAAAGCTTCATTGGCGGTAGATTTAGATCCATTTTGCTCAGAGGGTTGATCATGTGTCATAGTATAAATTTTAATACTTTAATGGTTCAGTATCTAAGGTTTGTGAGATACGCTCCATCAAACCCCCATCATTAATTAATTTGCCAAAAACAAGAATCCACGTATCTCCAAGATACCTGGATTCTGAAACTTTAATGACAAATTAAATAGGAGTCTAAATTAATACTCTGGAACAGAAGGATCAACTTCCCGACTCCAAGCGGTGATACCACCTTTGACATTTGTACCCACAATCCCGGCTTCCTTGAGGATAGCTAGGGCTTTAGCCGATCGCCCGCCCATCTTACAATGAGCAATTAAACGATGACCGTTGAGTGCTTCTTTGACTTTGGCGACACCATTACCATTTTCAATTTCTGGTAGCGGAACTAACACCGAACCAGGAATTTTCGCAATGTCGTACTCGTGGGGGTTACGCACATCTAACAGCACAAAATCTTTCGCACCACTATCAAGTAATTCCTTCAACTGAGTCACAGTTATTTCTTGCATATCTTGCTGTTGTTGCGCTTCGGCTGCTTTGGCTTGGGGGATACCACAGAATTGTTCGTAGTCTATCAGCTTTTCAATAACTGGACGAATGGGGTTAGGACGCAGCTTTAACTCCCGGAATTTCATATCCAGGGCATTATATAACAAGAGTCTGCCACTCAAGGTATTACTATTACCAAGAATAATTTTGACGGTTTCCGTGGCTTGAATGACACCAATCATCCCCGGTAGAATACCCAAGACTCCACCTTCTGCACAGGAAGGGACCATTCCTGGTGGTGGTGGTTCGGGGTATAAGTCGCGGTAGTTCGGCCCGCCTTCGTAGTTAAATACAGTTGCTTGTCCTTCAAAACGGAAAATTGAACCGTAGACGTTGGGTTTGTCTAACAATACGCAAGCGTCGTTGACTAGATATCTGGTGGGGAAGTTATCTGTCCCATCTACGACAATATCGTAAGGTCTGATAATATCTAGGGCATTCTCCGAACTTAGGCGCGTTTCGTAGAGGTCAACTTGACAGTAGGGGTTAATCTCGTGAATGCGGTTTTTCGCGGATTCAATCTTGGGTTTACCTACCCAGGATGTACCGTGAATAACTTGGCGTTGCAGGTTGGAAGTATCTACAACATCGAAATCAACGATACCAATGCGGCCGATACCGGCGGCTGCTAAATATAACAGTAGTGGTGAACCTAGTCCACCTGTACCGATACATAAAACACTGGCGGCTTTCAGGCGTTTTTGCCCTTCTACTCCCACTTCCGGCAATATTAGGTGACGGGAGTAGCGTTCGTAATCGTCTTTGGTTAACTGGATATCTTCCAGATTGGGATTGAGCATAACAGTTTGAATGAGGAAGCGCGGATTATTGATTGTATCGAAAAATGATATCTGTCTCTATATTTAAAAATTATGTTATCAGGAAACTGGGGACTGGGGACTAATCAAGTCAAAAGTCAAGTTTAAATTGATGGATAAGCAAGTTTGTAGTAAGGACTTTAGTCCTGATTTTTCTAAGGACTAAAGTCCTTACTACGAACCTTGAAAGTGATGAGTGTGATCAAGACTCCAAGTTTTGATGTCACCGGCTACACCCTTTTGGACGGACACTATTATATATAGGTATCCTTGCCAAGCATACAGGCGATCGCATTCTGAGGGAATGGCTGGATAGTCGGGATGGGAATGATAGATACCAATGATGCTGAGTGAGCGATCGCGGGCTGATTTTTGTACTTGTAACATGACTTGGGGTGCGATCGCATATCGTCTTTCGGTGCTATGGGTTGTTTTATCCGCAGCAAAGTTATCTGCTTCGCTATTCCAAGCATTTGCTGTTGGTATGACTTCGACTACAGTTTTCACCCCATCCGCCAGATATCCCAAAATTAACCCACAGCATTCATCAGGGTAAGTGGTTTCAGCATGGTTAAAGATGGTTTGCTGATGTTCTGGTAGAAGTTTGATCATTAGACTCTTGCATAAATATTTTTTTGTTTCGCGCAAAGGCGCAAAGGCGCAAAGAAGGACGCTATAGTTAGGGACTTGCAAGAGACTCCATGAATTGCACTCACAAGGAGCAATGAAAATTTATTTTCCCTACTCCCCACTCCCTATAGTCACTAGAAGTTCTTTAATTTTGAATTTTGAATTTTGAATTTTGAATTGGTATTACCTCGGCGGATCTCTGTGCATGAGGGGACGTAAACCATTTAAGCCGGCTGCAATGGCTGAACCGTTATGAACGACTGTCGCCGCTAGGGGATGTAGTCCTACGGTGGTGGCTAGTCCGAGTGCGGCTAAATTGGGAACTACGGCTAAACCGATATTTTGCTGAATGACTGTTTGGGTTTCACGGGCGATCGCAATTGCTTCTACAAAACTGCTGAGGTTATCATCCATGAGGACTACATCTGCTGTTTCTCTGGCTACTTCTGAACCTCCACTAAAGGAGATAGAAACGTCAGCATAGGCTAACGCAATGGAATCATTTAAGCCGTCGCCTGTAAATGCTACTGTTTTTCCAGCTTGATGTAATTTCAGGATGGTATCAGCTTTTTGCTCTGGGAATGCTTCGGCATGAACTTGGGATAAGGGAATACCTAATTGTTCGGCGACAGCTACAGCCCGTTGCTGATTATCTCCTGTTAATAGGTGAATTTCCATGCCGTATTCAGTTTGTAATTGCTGAATGATGGCGGGACTTTCTGGACGCAACGGATCGGTGTAATAAATTACGCCTTGGAATTCTTGATTGACTGCTACATATAATAAGGAATCATGGGCAGAAATGCGACAATTGAGATGCTGGGGACAATCTACATGGTTGCATTGATGGGCTTCATACAGACAATCTAAGGGGATACCAGATTGACGTAAAAAGCGATCGCTTCCTACTAAGACTTCTTCACCGTCGATTTTAGCTTTGACCCCTAACCCAATTTCATACGCAAATTCTTGGCGGGACAGAATTTCTATCCCTAATTTTTCGGCATAACGTACCACTGCTTCGGCGACTGGGTGAGTTAAGCGTTGTTCGGCGGCGGCGGCAAGTTCTATTAATCTGTGGGTAGAAGTTCTTCCGGCTACGGTTTCTACTTCCACAACTTCAATGTCGCCTTTGGTTAATGTGCCTGTTTTATCAAAGACTAAAGTATCTACTTCTGCCAATTTTTCTAACGCATGACCACTGCGAATGAGAACCCCGTGTCTAGTAGCGTGGTGTAATGCGGCTAAGAATGTTGTCGGTAAGGAAACGCGAATACCTGTTACAAAGTCGAGGGTAAGAATAGATGCAGCCCTAGCTGGACTACCTGTAGCGGCTAATACTAGTCCCGCGAAAATCAACGCAGGCATAATGGCTTTATCTGCAACCGTGGCGGCATAATTCCCCATGCGGGTGTCGTGAACGGGGGCTTGTTGGACTAACTCAATACTTGCCCCTGCACGGGTAGCATTCCCCACACGTTCTGCTTGAATGTAAATCTCTCCTTCCCGGACTAGGGTAGAAGCATAAACCGATTGTCCCACCTCGCGCATGACTGGCATTGATTCGCCTGTGAGTTTTTGCTGGTCGATTAAAGCTTTACCACGCAATATCTGACCATCTACGGGTATTTGCTCACCGGGATAAACAATTACTGTATCTTTTAGTTGCACTTCTATGGCTAAGATGCGTTTTTTCTGTCCATCTGGTTGTTGTACCCATGCAAAATGTCCGAGGGAATCGAGTAAATCGGCGGCGTTATTTTCGGTAACTCTGGCGGTGCGATCGCGGATCATATCCCCAATTTCATGCAGTGTCATCACCAAAGCCGGGGTGAGGAGATTTCCTTGACTAGAAGTTAAGGCGATCGCCATTAAATCCAGACAATCTATATTTAGTTTCTGTTTTTGGGTGATACTGGCATAGGCACGTTTAGCAATGGGTACAGCCGCCAGTGCGACAGTTGCAGCAATCATCGCCGGGGGAATCGGCAAACCCAACCCCAATAAAGCCAAAACTGTAGCGAAAGCAGGTAATTTTAACCCAGCATCTGCTGTTGCTTCTACTTGTGGCTTTTTGCCTTTTACTGGTTGACTTGTCTTGGCTACTTGCAGCATCCGCACTAAATATGCTGAGATCAAATCAGTATTAGCATCAGATAATTGATATTGAATGGCAATAGAAGCAGCCGGGCAATTCACACGCACTTTTGTAATGCGGCTGTCAGACTCTAGTAAATCTTGTAGACGTTCCGCATAATGGGGGTCATGGGCTAGTAAGGGGACGCGAAATCTTACCCTACCTGGAATTTTATGCACTACACAATAGTCAATTCCCTGGGCTGGCGTAATTTTCCCCTGGACTGCTGCTGATTTTGTGGCGATCGTCATCATGATTTCCCCCTCATAGTTTTGTAGCGATGTGATGGGTGGGGATTCATCCTACAAGAGATTTCAACATCCCACTAACCTTTAACTAATTCACCGCAGAGCTAGGATAACAGCGAACTGAAAAACTAAGTCTATTTAATAATATTGCTAGTTAATTTTTTACTAACGCAAGTAATTTTAAATATTATAAACAAACTAATACTTTCGACATAAATCTATACTCTATTTTTCCCAAATTTCTACTGTTTTTTGATGTATTAAGCAATTCTTAACCAAAAATTTAGGTTGTGCAGAAATTCCATTGAATGTATTAAAAATAATTCTCAAGAAGTAGAATAAATTTAACTGCAATTACCCAAGTTAAATCAGGTTCGGATTATTAGTTATGCTTCTAACAGTCTTTGAACCCCACCCCCAACCCCTCCCCGTGAACGGGGAGGGGAGACAAAGCGTAGCTGTGGCGGGGTGGGGTTCTTCGGGTTTCATAAATAATCAAGCGGACATGATATCAGTGCTAATTCCTAATAAAGCTACAAAGAAGACAACGGGTAAAGCAGTATTGCTGTTGAATGTATTCTGTGACGACATTTCAGTTGTCAATCATCGCCTGTAAAGGAGTTGCATGAGTGTAAAACTATCAATACTAAAACCCGGTCAAATTGCTACTATCACCGCAATTAACACCAAAGAATCTGGTTTACACAGACGACTAGAAGCGATGGGTTTCAAAGTTGGGCAACAAGTAAAGCTACTCCGCAAAGCCTGGCTGAAAGGCCCCCTACATCTACGCGTGGGATTAACTACAGAAGTAGCCATGCGACGACATGAAGCCGAGGAAATTTTGGTGAAGATGGGGAGTGGGGATAGGGAAGCAGGGGAGGTAGGGGAGGTAGGGGAAGCAGGGGAAGAAAATTCAATGTCCATTGACTAAAAATTACGAATTACCCTGGGGGTGTTAAATGTCACATTGTCATGATTCAGGCTCAGGTATTGCTGCATTCACAACTCAGTCAGGAGTTAAAAGGGTGGCTGTTTTGGGAATGCCGAATGTAGGTAAATCTACGTTATTTAATCGCATTACTAAAGCGGGTGCATTTGTCGGGAATTGGCCTGGGGTAACAGTTGACCTGATGCAAGCACAAGTAGATTTAGATGGTCACAGGGTAGAATTTGTTGATTTACCGGGGATTTACGACTTAGAGGGTTACTCGGAAGATGAGCAGGTTGTGCAAACTTTCTTTACTACTTACCCAGTTGATTTAGTGTTGGTAATTCTCAATGCAGCGCAAATAGACCGCCAAATTCGTCTAGCTTTACAAGTCAAAGCTTTGGGAATACCTGCTGTAGTCATCCTCAATATGGCAGATGAAGCCAAGCATTTTGGAATCACAATTCATCCAGAACAATTAGCTCAAAAATTAGAGATGCCTGTAGCATTAGTTAGTGCTAAGTATGGTAGGGGTTATGCGATCGCTATGCGTCAAATTAGTCAAAAATTAGCAGAAAACTCCACACCCATTGCACCTGAAGCACTCAAGCAAGAGATTATCGCCCATCGACAAATTCCAGAGGAGCAAATTCAAGCCATCCTAGAAAATACGGTAGAAATGCCCTCGCGGTTATTTAAGACATTTACAGAAAAGTTGGATGGGGTATTGCTGCATCCCCTATTAGGGCTACCACTGTTTTTTCTCTCAATTTACTTAATGTTTGCGTTCGTTTGGTTGGTGGGTTTGCCGTTACAGGATGTAGCTGATGCTATTACTGGATGGTTGCAGAAAGTTGTGATTACTCCCCTCACCGCCTATTTACCAGAATTTTGGCGGGGATTTCTGGTAGATGGTCTTTATAGCGGGTTGGCTACCGTAGCATCTTTTATTCCCCTAGTGATGACCTTTTTCTTCATGATGGCTATTGTAGAAGACAGTGGCTATTTTTCCAGAGCAGCGTACATGATGGATGCCTTAATGTATCGCTTTGGGCTGGATGGTCGTAGCTTTGTATTGCTAATTATGGGGTTTGGCTGTAATATACCTGCCATCATGGGAACACGAGTGATGCGATCGCAGGCTTTACGCTTACTTTCCATTTTGATCATTCCCTTTGCCCTCTGCTCGGCACGGTTGACTGTATTTATATTTATAATTGATGCCCTATTTAATAGGACTTGGGGGCCTTTGGTACTGTTTTCGCTGTACTTATTCAGTTTTGCTGTCGCACTGTTAACAGGATTACTACTAAAAGGACAGTTTCAAAGCCAAGAACCCTTTGTTATTGAACTACCTCCTTACCGCTTCCCTACCCTCAAGCAAATATTTCTCCGGGGATGGGGTGAATTAAAGCAATTTCTACAACGTGCTACCGGATTTATTACTGCTGGGGTAGCTGGTGTATGGCTATTGAGCAATTTACCCCAAGGTACAGCCAACCCCATCACTAGCACTGGAGAGATGCTAATTACCATCCCGATTGTAGTGGGAATCGTGACAGGTTGGGATGCAGTCAAAGCATTCTTGAAGCGAGGCGGTGGATTGATTGCCCTAGGTGTATTAGCCATCTGGTTGTTGAGCAATTTACCAGGGAATCAAGAGACTAGCTACGCCACGCGCATTGGTGAATTTTTTGCTCCTATCTTGAATCCAGCCGGAATTCCCCAAGAGTTAACTATTGCGTTGATATTTGGATTTATCGCCAAAGAAATTTTAGTGGGATCTCTCGCCAGTATTTACCATCTTACTGATCCTAATGCTGTACAGACAGTTATTTCCCAGACAATATCACCAATTCAAGCCTATAGTTTCATGCTTTTTTGTTTACTTTATACTCCCTGTTTAGCAACAATAGCTACCATTAAAAGCGAGTCTAAAAGCATCAGGTTTACCCTAATATCTGTTGCCTATGGACTAACTTTAGCCTGGGTTGTAAGTACGTTATTTTATCAAGGAGCAAGGTTATTGGGGTTGAGTTAGCCTTGTTATCGTAAATTCAAGGGTTTAAGACCCCTACGTCTACACGTAGTATCAGTTGAGTTGGGGTTTAAATCCCTAACTCCAACTGTCTTTAATTTTGAATTTTGAATTTTGAATTTTGAATTGTTAACTAATGTCGCTTTCCCGCCCCCAAATAGAGTTCGGCTACTTTGGGGTCAGTTAATAATTCTAGCCCAGGGCCAGATATAGCATCGCGTCCAGATTCTAAAACATAACCACGGTGAGCCATTTCTAAAGCCTTACGGGCATTTTGTTCTACCAAGACAATTGCTGTACCCCCTTGATTAACTTGTTTAATCTGCTCAAATACTTGTGTGACTAAAATGGGGGATAAAGCGGCTGAAGGTTCATCTAATATTAATAAACTGGGTTCTAACATCAAAGCTTTACCCATTGCTAGCATCTGACGTTCTCCCCCTGAGAGTGTACCAGCACGTTGCCGACGGCGATCGCTTAATCTAGGAAACATGGTAAATATTTTATCTTTCAGGGGCTTAAGGACATCATTACGGATAAAAGCCCCCATTTCCAAATTTTCTTCGACGCTCAAAGAAGGAAACACATTAGCAATTTGGGGTACGTAGCACATTCCCCGACGGACGATTTGATTAGATTTTAGTCCGGCGATATTCTCATCTTTAAAGGTAATTGTGCCTGTATGGGGTGTCAACAAACCAAAAATGGTTTTGGCTAAAGTTGATTTACCCGCGCCGTTAGGGCCAATCACCGTCACCAATTCCCCTTGTTCAACCCGAAAATTCACACCCTGTAGGATATCAACATCTTTAATGTATCCAGCATGGACGTTGTGAACTTCTAGAAGCGGGGCTGAATTTTGTGCTGAACCTGACATAGAATCCTTGCCATCAAATCAAATATAGTGACTTTCACTATACATAGTTATAGCGTTTCCTAATCACATGAGGTATGTAATAGCCCCCTCCTTGCTTGCGAGGATGGGGGTGGGGTTCTTCTACCTCACTAAAGCGAGAACACCAGCATTTCTCACCAATTATTGCAACCTCAGTCCAGAGTCCGTAGGGGCGGGTTAAGCGAAATATTCGTGAATGATTTGAGCATATCTATGAACCCGCCCCTACTGTTTGCGAGAAATGCGGGCCAATCCCCTAATCCAACTACCATATTCTCAATAACTCTGTAATTCCTAATAGTTCTGTTGAATTTACAACGCATACTTGATTTTAAAATTATTCAACTGTGTCATTCTAATCACACAATATAGCCTCAAAGCATTGTTTTTTCGTTTTAAGATTCTATTATAAAAAATCACTATGTAATTTGAACCACACAAACACCTATAAAGGTTTAATGTCCTTATACATCTTTAATTCTACGTTCGGAGTAATTATTTTTGCAACCTCATATTTTTACTAAAAAGTATCTATACAAGCAAGCAAAAATTAAAGTTTTGATAAACATAAATCAAAGATTACTTTATTTTTTAGTTTTAATTCTTTGCCAACTTGGCGAGACTTAATTGATTATTTTCTGGTAAAACAATAATGTCTGGAATTAAGTCCTACACCATTGAATTCAATACAAAATATCAAGTAAAGTGAAAATTGGCTAACTTGGTACTGCCTTCCTAACGGTATTTTTGCTATTTAACCTGGAGGAAACCAATATTAGCATGAAATACCTAACATTCAGAGAAAGTCATATATAATTTTCAGTACATAATAGATAATTAGAATTATCTGAGGCTCATGTTGATTGACCGCCAATAATTGCTTTGCAGAAAAATTTAGAAGTCAGCATAATTTAAAAGCTACGCCTACAGAAATTAGCACAAGAAAGTAGAGTATTCAAACTCACCAATTTCTACAAAACTTTTTTTAACTGAAGATAATTTGTATAATCCAGGGGTTTAAAACCTCTATTTATATACAAGTTTGACTCCTTATTCGTGCTGTAGATAGTTGCTTTTAAAGGGTAATCTGACGGCTGACGCATATATTTTGATAAATTACCTAGAGGTTTGCACGAGTATGAATGACTTATTTTTTAATTGCCATCGCTGGGTACAAAAACGAGTCAACCATTTCTTGAGAAGTTTTTTAAATCTGAGAAATAAATACTTAATTATCATTGATAGTATTATTTTTATCATTACGCCATTATTAGCTTTATTGCTATCTTCAGATGGCACAATGGGTCTGCGAACATATATATCTGAGTTAGGAAGAGTCACAATAATTTTTTTATTCATCAAAATAATTGTCTTGTGGAATTTGCGTTTTTATAGATTTTACTGGCGTTATGCGAGCATTGAAGAATTAATAAATATCATCTTGTATATGGGCATTACGATGGTTATCCAAATGTTGATATTTTATAATTTGGATTTACTACCGTATGTCAATATAACTAAATTGCCACCCTCAATACCATTAATTGATGGCTTACTGTCCTGTATTTTCGTTGGTGGAGTACGTTTCAGTATTCGGATTATAGAAAGAACCAGACAAAAATATACAGTATTTTCTCTACAAGAGCGTGTCCTGATTGTGGGTGCAGGTAATGCTGGGATCGACCTCGTGGAAGAAATGCAAAGAAATCCACAACTAGGGTTCAATCCTATTGCTTTTGTTGATGATGATCCACAAAAATTACACGCCAAGATTCGCGGGATTCCCGTAGTAGGCGATCGCCACAACATTCCTAACATTGTCCAATCTCTGCAAATTCAAAAAGTCATTATTGCTATGCCAACGGTTGCAGGTAAAATTATTCGAGAAATTGTTGATATTTGCCAAGCAACCGGCATCCAGACTAGCACTTTACCAGGAATACATGAAATTCTCAATAATCGGGTAAGAATAGACAGCATTCGGGATGTAAGAATTGAGGATTTACTCAGACGTGATCCAGTAGAGACAGATATTGAACGAGTTGCTCAATTTCTTCAAGGTAAGTCTGTATTAATCACAGGCGCAGGTGGATCAATCGGTAGTGAACTTTGCCGTCAAATTTGCAAATGTCGTCCTGCTGAAATCATGCTGATGGGACACGGAGAAAATTCTGTTTTTAATATCCAACAGGAATTAGAACAGTTAATCAAAATACTGCAAGAAGATGGCAAAGCACAACAATATGCACCTCGAATTTCTACCTTTATTGCTGATATTCGCTTTAAGGAACGACTAAAACACGCGTTTGAAAAATTTCAACCTGACGTAATTTTTCATGCCGCCGCTCATAAACACGTTCCTTTGATGGAATTAAATTCACCAGAAGCAATCACCAACAATGTGCTAGGCACAAAAAATCTCTTGGATATGGCACTAGAATATGATGTGCAGAATTTCGTGATGATTTCTACCGATAAAGCTGTGAATCCAACTAATGTTATGGGTGCTAGTAAGAGAGTGGCAGAAATGTTAGTGCTGCAAGCTGCTAAAGATAGTGGTAAACCTTATGTTGCTGTACGTTTTGGTAATGTTTTAGGCAGTCGTGGTAGTGTTGTTCCTACTTTTAAAAAACAAATTTCCGCAGGTGGCCCAATAACAGTTACTCATCCAGATATCTGCCGTTATTTCATGACTATTCCTGAAGCTGTACAACTAGTTTTGCAGGCAGCAGTAGTTGGTAATGGTGGTGAGGTTTTTATGCTAAACATGGGTCAACCAGTGAAAATTGTGGACTTAGCCAAAGAATTAATTCGTCTTTCTGGATATGAAGTAAATAAAGACATAGATATTGTATTTACAGGATTACGACCCGGAGAAAAATTATTTGAAGAACTGTTTATTGACGGGGAGGAATATGAACCAACTCAACATAAAAAACTCATGATTGTGAAGAATGCCAGTCGCATTTTACCAAAAAATCTAGCTATTAATGTAGAAGCATTATGTTTGGAAGCTAAAAACAATAATCCCAGTTCTATCATTTTGCTATTAGAAAAGTTAGTGGCTGGATACAAACATCAACAAGAAAAAGCTTTTATTCCATACACAAATAATACCAGTTTAGCTGGTTCTAATTCTAAAGTGAATATTTTGGCAGGTATAGAGACGAAAGGGGTGTAATAGCTCGGAAAATTAAGCATTAATTTGACAAAAATATATGTTAGGAAACAAGCCATTAACATTACGCAAAAACTTCTCTTGGACATTCATTGGTAATTTAGTTTATGCAGGTTGCCAATGGGGAATGCTCGTAGTGATGGCTAAAATCGGCAGTCCAGAGATGGTGGGACAGTTTACATTCGGGCTTGCAGTCACCGCACCCGTAATTATGTTTACAAATCTGCATTTGCGATCTGTGCAAGCAACGGATGCTAAAAAACAATATCTATTTAGCGATTACTTGGGTCTCAGACTAATCTCAAGTATGCTAGCTCTTTTAATCATTGCCATCATTATTTTGTTGGGAGGATATCAATGGGAAACCATTTTAACTATCTCCCTCATTGGTTTAGCAAAAGCATTTGAGTCGATTAGCGATATATTTTATGGGCTAATTCAGCAGCATGAACGGATGGATCGAATTGCTCTATCACTAATGCTCAAGGGTCTTCTATCACTAATATTTCTGGTAATTGGAGTACATATATCTGGCAGTATTTTGGGAGGAGTAACAGGTTTAGTCGTGGCCTGGGGTATGGTGTTGTTTGTCTACGACATTCGCAATGGCTTCTTGATGATCAGGCGGAAGTCACGGTTACAACCACGCTGGCATCGAAAAACTCTCACCAAACTGGTATGGCTATGTTTGCCTTTGGGGTGTGTGATGATGCTTATTTCACTAAATAGCAGTATTCCACTCTATTTTATTGAGCAATATCTAGGTGAACGGGAACTGGGGATTTTTTCTGCCTTAGCCTATTTGATGGTGGCAGGAAATATGCTAGTCAACGCGTTAGGAGATTCAGCCACGCCTAAACTAGCCAAATATTATGCAGCCGGCGATCGCCAAGGTTTCCGTTCACTGTTACTCAAGTTGGTGGCTATTGCCGTTCTCATTGGCGGAACAGGTGTATTAATAGCGATCGCAGCTGGAGAACAAATTCTCACGCTACTATATCGATCTGAATATGCAGAGCAGAATCATCTGTTTGTCTGGCTGATGGTGACGGCGGCAATGAACTATATATCCTCCTTTTTAGGCTATGGAATCACCGCCGCCCGTTATTTTCGGATTCAAATCCCTTTATTCATTACCGTAGCTAGTATCTCTGCAATAGCTTGTCTGTGCTTGTTGCCAGAATTGGGATTGCTAGGAGCTGCGATCGCTTTATTAATAGCAGCTACGGTGCAAGCTTTGATTAGTTCGGGAGTAATTATTTATGTCCTATCCAAGCAGCAAAGTTATACCTCAAGAGCATGAGAAATTAGGCGTTCAGCGTCCGATACGTGTACTCCATGTCGTTGGTGGGATGAATCGAGGCGGGATTGAAACTTGGCTGATGCACGTCCTGCGTCACATTGATCGCGATCGCATTCACATGGATTTCTTAGTCCATACTACCGAGCCTTGTCATTATGATGACGAAGTACGTCAGCTTGGTAGTCAAATTATTCCCTGTCCTAATCCGACAAATCCCTGGCTATATACCCATAATTTCCGGCGTATTCTTCGCCAACATGGCTTTTACAATATCATTCACAGTCATGTTCATCATTACACCGGTTTCATTCTTTACCTAGCACATTTGGCGGGTGTGCCTATTCGCATCGCCCATAGCCATTTAGATAGCTTCTACCAAGAAATCAAAGCTAAATGGCAGCGCAAATTATATTTAGCTTCCATGAAATGGTTGATTGCTCATCACGCCAGTGTTGGTTTAGCGTGTAGCCAAGATGCAGCCGTAGATTTATTTAACTCTGGCTGGACAACTGACCCTCGTTGGCAACTTCTTTACTGTGGTATTGACCTCAAACCGTTTCAAGATGTCATCGATACAGGCACAATTCGCGCTGCATTGGGTATACCTGGAGATGCTTTTGTGATCGGTCATGTCGGTAGATTTGAGCCGCAAAAAAACCATAAATTTCTCATAGAAATAGCTACCGCAGTTGCCCAAAAAGAACCAAAGATGCGTCTGTTGTTAGTCGGTCAAGGTTTCTTACAGCCAGAGATTGAGCAACAGGTGGTTCAATCAAACTTAGTTGACAAGGTGATATTTGCAGGTACGCGATCTGATGTTCCGCATCTGATGCGAGGCGTTATGGATATATTCTTATTTCCCTCCCTTTACGAAGGACTACCCATTGTTGGACTAGAAACTCAAGCAGCTGGACTGCCCATAATTATGTCTGATGTGATTCCCAGGGAGCTTGATCAAGTCGATTCACTAACACAACGCCTCAGCTTATCTCAACCTGCATCTGTATGGGCTGAAGCAGTTTTAGCAGCGCGAAATGCCCGCACAAACAACACTCAAAGTCATAGTCTAGCCGCCCTACAAAAAAGCCAATTCAATATTAAATACAGTGTAGAGAGCCTCATAAAAGTTTATGAAAATCAACACAATCAAACCAAATCATAAACACTCAGAAATTATAATTGCAACTCATCTATTTATGATGATGATTTTGATTATATTTCGGTTACTATATGAGCCATTTGATTCCCAACCAGAATCACTGATTTACCCATTTTCTTGGGTGGTTTGCATTCAAGCTATTTGGTCTTTTTGGTCATGGTATATCCTCACAAAAAATTTATTTAGCCCTTATCTGTTATTTTTGCTGTCAGCGTTTCTTTTTAATGCTGGACAAGCATTTGTAGAAGTTTTTCATTTAAATAAAGATGGATTATTAGGAGGATTTGATTTTATTTTATTTTCTTTTGCAACTCTGCTAAATTCGTTATTTCTAGTAATATTGTCATTAGGAGCATGGCACTTAGGAGCATTAATCAGTTTTGCTAAATCACCAGTAAATGAGCAAAAAATTAGCCCCAAATCAGAAGATTTTTATATAAGTAGCAAGTATTGTTACAGAGTTGGTATTTTCTTCCTGAGTATATCTTTATTGCCTGCTATCCATACTATCCGCAATAATTTATCACTTGTCATGGCTTCCGGCTATTCCGGTTTGTATCAAGTAGAAAATGCTACAAGTGTTAGTGCTATACCTAATATATTGAGTATTTTTCTTATTCCTTCAGCCCTCTTTATATTAGTTGGTAGCGCGTATCAAAAAAAAGCAAAGTTTATATCTATAATTATCGTCCTTATTTATTCAATTATCCAGTTTATTGTGGGTCAAAGAAATCAAGGAGTAATGCCATTAATTAGCTTCTTTTGGCTATGGCATCAGGTTATTTGCCCAATTCCTAAAACTTTTTTGCTTGGCTTAGGCTCTTTGATCATGTTTATTCTGATTCCTGTGATTGCAGTAATTAGAAATATTGGTTCTCAAGACCGTTTATCAATTAATTTTTTAATCGAAACATTTGCAAATATAGATAATCCTATAGTTGCAGCAATATCAGAGATGGGAAGTTCTATGTTGACAGTAGCTGCCACTCTAGACTTAGTTCCCAATGTACGAAGTTTCCAAATGGGAACTGACTATTTATATGCTTTATTCACGCTAGTACCTAATTATTTCGGGGGAATTCACCCAACAGTAGCACGGGGTATCCCTGAGCAGTGGTTGGTCGAAGAAATAAATCCCTACTTTGCTATGCACGGTGGTTCTTATGGATTTTCTTTCATCGCTGAAGCTTACCTTAACTTTGGTTGGATTGGAACGCCAATTGCTTTAGGCATAATGGGGTTTATGTTTGCAAAATTCACATTATGGATATCTAAATCTGGTGAACCAGCAAAAATGGCAATGCTTGCTAGCTTTCTTTCTTTTTTCTTGTTCTTTCCTCGTGCCGAATCTGCTTTATTAATCCGCCCTCTATTATGGTATTCGTTGCTGCCTTATTGGATTGTGTCTTGGTTAGGTAAAAAAAGGTCAAAAAAACTAGCTAGATAAGTTGTATGAGAAGATTTTGCTCAATTTTATTAACTTAATAAACTCCAGAAAATACTATGTATTTGAAAATTTCAAATTCCCTGAAGATTGTGGTGTTTTTAAGTCCCATCTTTTTAGGATATTTAATTATTTATCCTCCCAACTCTTTGACTAAATATACTCAGCATCAAATACAGCAAAATGAAATGAGTAACTTAAAAAATCACGAATTAGAAGCAAAAAGCTTTATTCATCAACCAATTCCAGATATTAATTATCAGATAATTCTTTCTCAACAATCTACCAAGCCTAGATTAGAAGTTTCTGTTAAGAACTTTGGTGCTGTTGGTAACGGTAGCTTCAATGACACACCTGCAATTCAAGCAGCAATTGATGCTGTTGCTAAAGCTGGAGGTGGAGTTGTATTTTTTCCTAGTGGTACTTACAAAATCAGGATTAACCCATCAACATCACAGGCGATTACTATTCGGCCAAATGTGACAATTCAGGGTGCAGGAAACGAGAAAACAGTGATTCAGCTAGCTGATAACCAAGGTAGTTATAATGCGATACTGGCGGGAGAAAAACCCAACTCTGATTTGTCTAATTTTGCCATGTATGACATATCTATTGATGGGAATGGTAGTAATAATCCAGTAAAAGTAGAATCAGACTTAACTGACGACAGAATGAGATATGCTTTGCGAATTTTTGTAGGTTCAAAAATTGCGATCGCTAGATGCAGATTCAAAAATCAAAATAATGCTAACACTATCACAGTCAATAATGATTCTCTAGTCTCAGATGTCACAATCAAGCATAATATTTTTGAATTAATTGGTGGCAGATTGACAGATTATGATCATTCCACAATTTATAGTCATGGTAAAAATATAGACATATCTGATAATTTTTTCTCCTCTAGAAATGGTGCTGGTACTAATGGAGCAAGAACCGCAATTGAAATACATGGAGATAAGCATACTGTCAAAAATAATATAATCACTGGTTTTACTAACGGTATAAATGTGACAGGTTTTGCCTCAAGTTCTAATGAGCAAATAATCACAAATAACAGCATAAAAGATGCTTATAATGGTATAGTGATATGGTCATATTTGCATAAGCCTCAAAAGAGCAAATACGCACTTAATAATATCTTAATTTCTGACAATAAAATTACTCTCAGTATTGATGGTTGGCGGAAATTATGGGGTGAGACTCCGAGTTCAGGTATTTCATTAGAACCAAGTTCAGATGCACCATTGACAAACCTGAATATTGTGAATAACGAGATATCTTTTACTAATTTTATCAAGAACGGTAATGCTAGCGACAGTTTAGCGAATGGCATTAGAATATGGAGAAGTGACTTCCCTAATATAGACAGCCAAAATATTCGCATTTCTGGTAATAATATTAAAAACTCTCTAGCTGCTGGTATTTATATCTCTACACCAATGAATAGAGGTGAAATATCGCAAAATATTATTGTTAATCCAGGGAGAAGTAATGGAGATTTTCATAATGATTACCGAGCAGCAGTCATAATTGATGGCGTTTTTAATGGTGTAAATATTAATAATAACTTCTTGGCTGATCATCAAACAAATAACACACTCAAAGGAGGGATTATTTCCTTTATTAAGTGTGTAAATAACTGCCAATTTAAAGGTAATAGTTTGTACGTTAAAAGTGGTGCTAAATTTCCAGTCATCAAATCTAATTCAAACTAATAATTGCTGGTTAGACAGCCACTAATTGGAAGGTTTTAAGAAATTTGCAAAAAATTTAGTATGGAGATGTCTAATGAATGTTGTAGTTACACTTGAACATCGTTTTGATAGCACACCAGACGGTAAGGTATGGACACAAACAACTTTTACACATTCATTCTGGCAGTGCTATCTAGAGGTGTTCGATCATGTACGTGTGGTGGCGCGTGTGCGGGAAGTACCATCAATTCCCGATGATTGGAAACAGGCTAATGGCCAAGGAGTCTCATTTATTGCTGTACCCTATTATGTCGGGAGTTGGGAGTATCTTTTGCGATCGCCACAGGTCAAATCTACCACTCGCATAGCAGTTGGAGCAAAAGACGCGGTGATTCTTAGGATTGGCTCACAGATTGCTTCTTGTATCCAATCTCTTTTACATCAAAGTGGCCATCCCTATGCAGTGGAAGTTGTTAGTGACCCCTATGATGTCTTTGCTCCTGGTGCGATGACTCATCCACTACGGCCTTTCTTTCGTTGGTTATTTACTAATAGACAGAAGCAGCAATGCACTCAGGCTATGGCTGCTGCCTATGTAACAAAACAGGCTCTACAACAACGCTATCCCTGTGCTAACTACTCATTTGGAGTTTCCGATGTTGAACTGTCATCTGATGCACTGCAAATTCAACCCCGTCCTCTCTGTCAGAGCAAGTCTACATGGATACTCATTTTTGTCGGGACTTTAGCTCAACTATATAAAGCTCCTGATGTCCTGATTAATGCTGTGGCTATTTGTGTGCAGCAGGGAATAGACCTGAAGTTGACTATAGTTGGTGAAGGCAAGCATAGAACAGAACTAGAGGCACAAGCAGTAGGATTGGGGTTAAAAGATCGCGTCTGTTTCCGTGGTCAATTAGCGGCTGGCGATACTGTACGTGCAGAATTAGACCAGGCTGATGTGTTTGTTTTACCATCCCATCAAGAAGGCCTACCAAGGGCAATGGTAGAGGCTATGGCGCGAGCATTACCATGTATCGGCTCTACAGTCGGCGGTATCCCGGAACTCTTAGCGGCTGAAGATATGGTGCAGCCAGGTGATGCGAATGGCCTAGCACAGAAGATTAGGGAAGTGGTGACTAATCCCGAACGTATGGCCAAGATGTCAGCCCGTAATCTCCAGAAAGCCAAAGAGTATAAAAGTGAACTGTTATATGAACAACGGATTGCTTTTTATCGTTATGTGCGTGAACAAACAGAACTTTGGTTAAAACAACAATGAAAAATTTGTTAATGGTTACAACTGTACCTGATACTCTCAGTGCTTTTCTGATTCCTTTTGCTCATCACTTTCGCGCTCAAGGTTGGCGGGTTGATGCAATGACTCAAGGAGTCTCTCAGAATGTGGAATGTATCAAAGCTTTTGATCAAGTTTGGGATGTAGAATGGTCACGCAATCCTTTAAATCCATTCAATCTTGTTGTTGCTCCATACATCATCCAACAGGTCATACAGCAAGAAAAATATGATCTTGTTCATGTCCACACGCCAGTAGCAGCTTTTGTGACTCGATATGCTCTCAAGGATTTGAATCAGCAAAAAAGACCACTGATTATTTACACCGCTCACGGTTTTCACTTTTATAACGGTGGAAAGCTGTTAAAAAATGCTATATTCTTGGCTTTGGAGAAGTTGGCTGGACGTTGGACAGACTATTTAGTAGTAATTAATCGTGAGGATGAAGAAACAGCAAAAAAACACAGATTAATTTCTCCTGAATATATTAGATATATGCCGGGAATTGGCGTGGATTTGCAGTATTACAATCCTCAAGCTGTTTCCGATGCTGAAGTTGCACAGCTACGCCAGGAATTAAAATTAGCATCAGACACCCCATTATTTTTATCAGTAGCTGAGTTTATCCCCCGCAAGCATCCTCAAGACGTTTTAAAGGCATTCGCTCTTTTAGCTAGACCTCAAGCTTGCTTGGCGTTTGCTGGAGACGGGTTTTTGATGAATCAAACACAGCAACTAGCATCTCAACTGGGAGTGGAAAATCAAGTCCGCTTTTTGGGTGTGCGTCGAGATATTCCTACCTTAATGCGTGCAGCCACAGCTACGATACTTGCATCTGATAGAGAGGGTCTACCCCGGTGTGTGATGGAGTCTATGTCTATGGAAACTCCTGTAATTGGCACAGATATTCGCGGAACTAGGGATTTACTCAAAGAAGGGTGTGGTTTACTCGTCAAAGTGGGAGATATAGAGGCACTTGCACAGGGAATGGCATGGATATTAGATAACCCTGAAAAAGCTCAAATAATAACTAAGGAAGCACGAGAACGTATAACCAGCTATGAACTTTCCTACATTCTGAAAGAGTATGAGGCTTTATATGCTGAAGCGATGTTAAGGCATTGGGGTTAACAATTCAAAATTCAAAATTCAAAATTCAAAATTCAAAATTAAAGACAGTTGGAGTCGGGGATTTAAACCCCAAGTCAACTGATACTAGGTGTAGACGTAGGGGTCTTCAAGCCTTGAATTTACGATAAGTAGGGAAGACAAGGGAGAGAAAGGCGAATTTACTCCCCACTCAGCGATGATTCATCAAGTCTGCATTATATGGACTTGTAATAGCGATCGCCAGTCATATTTCATGCCATTTCTAGCATTTATTTAGCACTTTTTTGTTGCATCGAATGCTTTTTAGTGTCTATCTATCCCTAGCTAGATAAAGTCGGCTAGATGGCTAATAAACGCAGATTTTTTGTTTAGTAATATCAATATATTACACATATGAACACGAAAAATTTTAATGATGATATTGTCCAAATATCTGCTACGATTAATACAGATTTTTGGACAGAAAACAAATGGCATACAGTTCAACAATCTTATTTAAGAAAACATAAAAATATCAGATGGCAACTGGTATGTAAACGGGTGTTTGATGTCACAATATCATGTATAGCTCTTGTTAGCTTATTTCCTCTGTTCCTGATAATTGCTTTAGCCGTTAAACTTAGTTCTCCAGGTCAGATTTTATTTTGCCAGGAACGCCTGGGACAGCTAGGAAAACCGTTTGTGATTTATAAATTTCGCACCATGATGGATGGAGCGATTAATATTGGTGCTGGTCTTGATACATTCAAAGGTGATCCTCGTATCACACCCGTGGGTAAGTTTTTAAGAGAATACCACCTCGATGAATTACCTCAGCTTGTCAATATTTTGCGCGGAGATATGAGTTTAGTTGGCCCTAGACCGTTATTAGTTTCATCTCTAGAAACTTATAGCAATTTACAGAAAAGACGCTTATTATTACCTCCTGGTTTGACTGCTTGGGAAGCAGTAAAAGGGGGCTTATCTAACAGCCTAGAGGAACGGTTAAATTTAGATATTTGGTATGTAGATAACTGGAATTTTTGGTTAGACATCATAATTATTTTTCGCACGATTCCAGTTGTACTGCGCCAAGAAGGTGTATACGAACAAGATAACGGTTTATCAGAAAGTTAAGGTATTTAAATAATGAAAACCGCAGTGATTCACCAACCACAGTATTTGCCTTATCTGGGATTTTTTCACAAGCTAAATCAAGGTGATATTTTTGTAGCGATGGACACTGTACAGTTTGAAAGGCGTGGGGTGCAACATCGCAATAAAATCAAAACTAGCCAAGGAAGTCAATGGATAACTGTACCAGTATGTCATCGTTCTAGGGAAGAAGAGTTTATTAATACAATGGAAATAAACTCTGAATTTCCTTGGTCACGGAAGCATTGGAATGCGATTGTCACAAATTATGCCCGCGCTCCTTATTTTGATCAATATAGCTCAGGACTAGAGCAAATATTTCAGCAAGAATGGGTGAATCTCTGTGAACTCAACATGGCAATGATGAGATGGGTGATGGAGATTTTAGAGATTAACAAACCCATTGTATATATGTCTGCATTGGGGGTTGAGGGTAATAAATCTGAACTACTCATTAATATTTGTCAAGCAATAGGAGCTAATGCTTATTTCTCAGGTATTGGCGGGAGACAGTATATGGATATGGAAGAATTTACCACTGCTGGTATAGATGTATTCTGGCAAGAGTTTAGTTATCCAACTTATACGCAAATGTTTCCCGAATTGGGCTTTGAACCTAATTTGTCAATTTTAGACACTCTTTTTTGTTGTGGTTCAGATACTAAAAAATTCTTGAATGTTTGTTGAGTCAAAAAATGAAAAATCAAGTATTAGTTATTGCACCCCACGCCGATGATGAAATCTTAGGCTGTGGAGGGACAATTGCACGCTATGTAGATGATGGAAATGAGGTACATATTTTAGTAATTACCTATGGTGATCCTGAAATATACCCGCCAGAAGAAGAATTAGAAACTCGTCAGGAACTCAAGGCGGCTCACGAAATTTTAGGTGTATCTAGTGTGCAATTTCTAGAGTTTACTGCGCCCAAGTTAGACACTTTTCCTGGTTATAAATTGGCTGATACAATTAGCGGTGTAATTCGCTCGTTGCAGCCCAATATTCTTTATTTACCTCATCGTGGAGATATTCACGCTGACCACCGCATTGTTTATCAAGCTGGTATGGTTGCAGCACGACCCATAAATGCTTGTTCTGTACGCCAGATTTTTTGTTATGAAACTCTATCTGAAACAGAATGGGCTTCGCCATTTGGTGATGAGGCTTTTATTCCTACGGTGTTTGTAGATATCACAAATTGTTTAGAGCGAAAGCTCAAGGCGATGGCTTGCTATCATAGCCAACTGAAAGAAGCACCCCATCCTCGTTCTTTACAGGCGATCGCTAATTTAGCACAGTTGCGTGGTAGCACTGTCAGTTTACCTGCGGCGGAAGCTTTTGTACTGGTGCGGGATATACGTTAGGTAAAACTAAAATGTCAATGAATAATTTGCAGATACGAGATGTATCAGAAGCCAAGTTAGTCCCCATAACAGAAGAAGAATATGCAAACTGGCTGCGAGGAAAAGGAACACGTATCATCAAGCATAGAGGTAGATATTGGCAAGAAAGCTATCCTGGTTTTTATCAACCGGTTCATTTTTTAGCTCGCTTAAGCTATGAACAAGCCACCGCACCAAATATTTTTAATTGGGGATTTCAGACAACCCTAGATACTAATGATGCAGCTTTTGCCAATGGAGTATTACCCATTCACCTGTTGTCTGAAATAGAAAACTACGATTTGCAGAGTTTGTCCGCAAATCGCAGGGGACAAATTCGCAAGTGTCATAAGTTAGTTAAGTTTGTTGAGTTAACTGGCCCAAAGCTTTTGCAAGAACAAGGACAGGAAGTTCTTGCTTCAGCCGTCAAGAGGACAAATTATGGCAATCTCAAAAATTATTTAGCAGAGATTACTAATCTAGATTTCAAGCATTGGTTTGTGATGGCGGGTTTGATTGACGGCAAATTAGGTGGTTTTTTGACTGCCTATGCTATTGATCACACAGCATATATGCACACACTTCATATTGCAACTGAGGCATTATCAACCTATATTAGCCCAGGGTTGCATTTTGAATTTGTACAAATGTGCCGTCGTTCAGGTAAAATTCGGGAAATTGCTCATAGTTTGCACTCTAGAGAAGACTCACCACTGTGTACCTTTAAAGAAGGAATGGGCTTCGGTGTTCAGCGTCTTCCTTCTAAAGTAGAAATAAATCCCCTCATAGCCAAATTTATTCACAGACGATATCCAGACAAATACTATCGTTTGACTGGACAAGATTAATATCAACTTATCTGCTTTGATTACCTACGCAAATAATTTCAAAAATTAAAATAGACTTGTATCTGAATAGTTAATTAGTGAGTAAGTATATATGCAACTGAAAACCATTGTCGTAAATAAGTCTATTCCTTCAATCATGGAAATGCCCCTTTCTTGGACAAGACTATTCTATTTAGAAAAAGAATATGGAGATTCTTTTTTTATTCTCGACATCAAAAAATTTGAGCGCAACTATCAAGAGTTCTTACAAGCTTTTCGGGCAATTTATCCCAATACCCATCTTGGTTATTCTTATAAAACGAATTACATTCCCAAGTTATGCCAGAGTGTGAATGCTATGGGAGGGTATGCTGAAGTTGTATCTCAAATGGAGTATGATCTAGCGATCGCAATTGGTGTCCCGCCATCTAGAATTATCTTTAATGGCCCTTTAAAATATTCAGAAGATATTGAAAGAGCAATATTGGCTGGCTCTATCGTCAACTTGGACTGTTCAGAAGAAGTTGACATAGTTACAGCATTAGCACGAAGATTACCTAATCAGCAGATTGCAGTAGGGTTAAGATGTAACTTGGATGTGGGTATAGGTAGGATATCCCGCTTTGGATTTGATGTGGAAGGAGGCGAACTAGATGAAGTTTTTAAGCTATTTAGAGAATTAAATAATTGTTCTGTATTGGGATTGCATTGTCATATTTCTTCACCCACTAGAAGCGTAGAATCTTATCAGTTACGCACTCAGAAGTTAATAGAACTTAGTGATTATTACTTTCAAGATAAACCACCTAAATTTATTGATGTGGGAGGTGGTTTTTTTGGCAAAATGAATGATGATTTGCAGGCGCAATTTGATTGTTATATTCCCAGCTATCAAGAATATGCTGAAGCGATCGCACCCCAATTAACAAGTAGATTTTCTGGTGATTATACTCCAGAGCTAATCATTGAGCCTGGTGTAGCCGTTGTTGCCAATGTACTTAAGTTTGTTGCTAAAGTGGTGGGTATAAAAACAGTACAATCACGCCAGATTGCATTGGTTGTTGGCAGCATCCATAATATTAAACCAACTTTAACAGGCAAGCAATTATCATTGCAAGTTTATAAAAGCCAAGAAAATTGTGATCAGAGAAATATCAGTCCTCCGGTGGATTTAGTAGGATACACTTGCATGGAACATGATTGTTTATATAACAATTATTCAGGTGAAATAGGTATTGGGGATTATGTAGTTTTTGATAATATCGGCGCATATAGTGTAGTGTTTAAACCTCCATTTATTCGCCCCAATCCTCCGATTATTAGCTATGATTCCACCTTGAATGAATATGATCTCATTAGAAGGAGAGAAACCACTCAAGATGTTTTTTCTACCTATGTGATATGAAAGGTAAAAATATGAATATCATGTTAACTTGTGCGGGAAGACGTAACTATCTGGTTCAATTCTTCCAGCAAGCTTTAGAAAATCGTGGATATGTATTTGCTGGTGATGCGAGTTTAGAAGCTCCAGCACTTCAGGAAGCAGATGAAAGTTTTTTATTGCCATCTGTAAATCATCATGACTATTTTGATAAATTACTCTATATCTGTGAACGAAAACAGGTACGTTTGTTAATTCCACTCAATGATTTAGAATTGCCACTGTTAGCTAAACAACGGGATCGCTTTCTCAAAATTGGAATTATTCCAGTAATTTCTGATTCAGAAATCATAGATATTTGTTTTGATAAATGGGCTACTTGCCAATTTTTAAATAATCTTGGCATTGCTACACCAAAAACTTATCTATCTGTTAATCAAGCTAAAAAAGCTATTAAGCTAGGAGAAATAAATTTCCCTTTAGTTGTTAAACCTCGTTGGGGCAGTGCCTCTATAGGTATTGAATATCCAGAAGATGAGGAAGATTTAGAATTAGCATATCGCTTCGTGAAGAAATCCCTGAGTAAATCATTTTTGGCGGAAATTAGCTCTACTGATCCAGAGCAATGTATTCTAATTCAAGAAAAGTTAAATGGACAGGAATATGGGCTAGATATTGTTAATAACTTAGCAGGAGATCACATCACTACTTTTGTCAAATGTAAGTTAGCGATGCGAGCCGGAGAGACAGATCGAGCAGTAACTGTTGAGCATGAAGATATCAGCAGAATCGGTGAAAAAATTGGTCAAAGTCTCCGACATATTGGCAATCTTGACTGTGATGTGATACTCACTGCAAAAAGTGCGTGTGTGTTAGAAATGAACCCCCGTTTTGGCGGTGGTTATCCATTCTCTCAAATAGCGGGGGCAAATCTACCAGCAGCATTAATCGCTTGGGCAAATGGGGAAACGCCTCTTCAGCAATGGCTGAAGGTGGAAACTAATATTATGAGTTCAAAATGCGATCGCCTCATCAAAGTCATGAGCCATTAAATTTCTCAAAATACATACATATGAATAAACAAATTCTCCTATCAACACCACATATAGGACATGAGGAACTAGAATTTGTCAAAGAAGCATTCGCAACTAATTGGATTGCACCTGTTGGCCCTCACGTTGACGCTTTCGAGGCAGAATTTTGTCATGTGACTGGAGCTAGTTATGCGGCGGCTGTCAGTTCTGGAACTGCGGCTTTGCATTTGGCTTTGCGATTATTGGGAGTAGAAGCAGGGGATGAGGTGTTTTGTTCTACTTTAACCTTTGCAGCTACCGCCAACCCCATAGTTTATTTAGGTGCAAAGCCAGTTTTTATTGATAGCGATCGCAATTCTTGGAATATGAATCCAGACTTGTTGCATGAGGCCTTGCAGAATCGCGCACATCAGGGTAAGTTACCGAAAGCTGTAATAGTGGTACATCTATATGGACAAAGCGCAGATATACAGCCAATTCTCCAAGTCTGCAATCAGTATGAAGTTCCCCTGATTGAAGATGCGGCAGAAAGTCTAGGTGCTACCTATAAAGGACGTTCTCCAGGCACATTTGGACGCATCGGGATTTTCTCTTTTAATGGTAATAAAATCATTACCACCTCTGGTGGTGGGATGTTGGTTTCTGAAGACCCAGAATTGGTAGCAAAGGCTAGATTTTTAGCCACCCAAGCACGCGATCGCGCTCCCCACTACCAACACTCAGAAATTGGCTATAACTACCGCCTCAGCAATGTTTTAGCTGGTATTGGTCGCGGTCAATTGCTGGTTCTAAATGAGCGAGTCGCAGCTAGAAGACATAACTTTGAAATCTACGCCTCTGCATTAGGAAAACTACCAGGATTAGAATTTATGCCAGAAGCTGATTATGGACGAGCAACTCGTTGGCTAACTTGCTTGACTATAAATTCTCAGGCTTTTGGTGCAGACCGAGAGCAAGTCCGTCTAGCACTTGCCAAACAGCAAATTGAATCTCGTCCGGTGTGGAAACCTTTACACCTCCAGCCTGTGTTTTCTGAATGTGAATGTTTTGGCGGTGCAGTAGCAGAAGATTTATTTGTACGCGGACTTTGCTTACCTTCTGGATCTAATTTGACTAGCGAAGATTTAGCAAGAGTGATTGATGGAATTACAACAATTCACTACAAGGCTTATGTGAGTTGGAGGACGAAACAACACAGTATCCTTCATCAGACTAGAGTTTTAAATTCAAGCGAAGACTAAGATTTTGATATTTCTAGGTAATTTTTAACTTACATCAGGCGAAATTCACACTCTCTTATTTATGGTGTAGCATTCATTTTACCTCCCTCATCCAAGCCTTAATTGTTATCGCTAGTAAAAGTTCAAATTAAAACAATGAATACCACTACCAAGTAATTGGAAATTATTATGGAAACCCAAGAATATTATTCCTCTTTTGATAGGTATTGGCACATCATAAAGCGACGTGGAGTAATTGCTGTAGCTGTTTTTATCCCTAGTTTTCTACTTTTTTTACTGGCGTTGTATTTTTTAAAAAGACCTACTTATTTAGCAGAAGCAAAACTGAAGTTTCAACGGATAAATACAACTTCAACATTAACCGGTGTAGGCACAGAAATAAGTAAACTAGAACCTTTAGTACAGGATGCTAGAACTAATCCTCTAAATACAGAAGCAGAGGTTATACGTTCCGTGCCATTTGTCAAAAAGACTATCAATCAACTTAACTTAAAGAATTCCCAGGGTCTTCCTTTAAAAACCAAAGATTTTCTCAAAAAACTAGATGTAAGAGACATTAAAGGTACGGATGTCCTAAAAATTTCTTACCAGGATACGAAGCCTGAAGTATCAGCTAAAGTTGTTAATGCTCTAGTGGCAATCTATTTAGAGAAAAATGTATCTTCCTTGAGAAATGAAGCAGCTGCTGCTCGCAAATTTATTGAGAAACAATTGCCAAATGCAGAACTAGTTGTGCAGAAAGCAGAAGCAGAACTAGCGAGTTTTAAGGAGAAGTACAAAGTTGTTAATTTACAAGAAGAAGCAACAAAAGCACTAGAAGTCATTACAGAACTGCAAAATGAAATGAATGCAGCTCAATCTAGAGTTGCTGATACCGAGGCACAGTCTCAATCAATCCGTAAACAACTCGGTATGAACTCTCAACAAGCGGTACTCATGACTTCCCTCAGCCAAACGACCGGAGTCCAAAATATTCTGGCAGAAATTCAACAACTAGAATCACAACTCACTGCAAGACGTAATATTTTGCAAGATAGACATCCACAAATTATTGAATTAGAAGAAAGATTAACTTCCTTAAATAGGCTATTGCAACAACGAGTAGGTCAGGTTGTAGGCACAAATTCATCTCAACTAAATCAGAATCTACAACTAGGGGCATTACAACAACAACTATCCGCTAGACTAGTAGAATTAGAATCAATTCGTCTAGGTGCAGTCAAACAAGTTAGTACCTTATCTAACTTACAAAGTTCCTATAAAGAAAGACTGAATAATCTGCCAAGATTAGAACAAAAACAGCGTCAGTTAGAACGCAAAGTACAAGTTTCTCAAATTACCTATTCTTTGCTATTGCAAAAGCTGCAAGAAAGTCGTATAGCAGAAAATCAAAATGTTAGCAATGCCAGTATTATATCTCTAGCTGAAACTCCTGACGAGCCAATTTCTTCACCCATGATTTCTTACTTAAGTGCTGCTTTATTAGCTTTTATCGCCGCCTTGGCAACCGTGTATATTTTGGAAGCCAAAGATAAATCCATTAAGACTATTGATGAAGCTCGCGCCCTATTTGGTTTAACCTTATTAGGGGTAATTCCTACGGTTAGTAAATTGAGAAAATATGCTGATGAAGATCAGGGTATGGAGTATTATAGCCAAAGAATTATTATGAGGGATTTTCCTCGCTCTGCCATTAGTGAAGCTTACCGGATGTTAAGAGCAAATCTGAGGTTTATGAGTGCTGATAAAGAGTTAAAAGTGATTGTTGTTACTAGCTCTGTACCTCAAGAAGGTAAGTCAACGGTAGCTGCTAACTTAGCTACAGCAATAGCGCAAAAAGAACATAAAGTATTACTCATAGATGCAGATTTACACCGTCCAGTACAACACAAAATTTGGGACATCAACAATAGTCAAGGTCTGAGCAATGTGATTGTTGAGCAGGCAGACACTAGAATAGCGATCAAGCCAGTTATGAATCATTTGGATGTGCTTACTTCGGGAGTAGTACCGCCTAATCCTGCGGCTCTCTTGGATTCCCAACGCATGGCAAGCTTAATCGATACCTTTGCTACTAAATACAATTTTGTAATTATTGATACTCCTGCCTTAAATGTCGCTGCTGATGCTGCTACTTTAGGACAAATGGCTGACGGTATGTTATTGGTAGTTCGTCCAGGGGTAGTAGATTCAGTAAATGCGGCTTTTGCCAAAGAATTTTTAGAAAAATCTGGTCAGAATGTTTTAGGACAGGTAGTTAACGGCGTAATTTCTCACAATGAACGCTACAGCTACTACTTTGCTGAGGAAGATTACCCACAAGAAAGTATTAGTATGCCTAAAGTTAAGGTCTAATCTTGTTTTTGGGTTGATAGCTAGCTGAAGTTGCTAGCTATGACAAATTAAGGAGTTTTTTGTAAATCAGGTCTTTCTTCTGGAACGATCGCACCTGCTACGGGGCATACTTGAATACAGATGCCACAGTCAATACAGGTAGCAAAATCAATCCAGTACCAATCAGTTCCCTTGACATTTTTACCAGGTCCTTCATGAATACAAGCGACTGGACAAGCATCTACGCAATCGGCGACACCTTCACAGACATTGGTAACAATAGTGTGTGGCATTTGATAGATTCCCTTTCTTTTAAATCAGCTTGTTCTAGCCTAGCAGGGGAAAAATAAATTCAAAATTCAAAATTCAAAATTCAAAATTAATTCCAGAAATTAAATATGTGTTATTCAGAGAAAGAGACGTAGGAATGCTATATCTCTTTCTCTCAGCACTCAACACTCAACACTCAACACTCAGCACTCAACACTCAGCACTCAGCACTCAGCACTACCTAACGCTTTCAATTGTTGGCGTTCCGTCGGCTTTAATCCAAGCGATTTGGGCTATATTGCGATCGCCTGCGTATTGTCTAATTGCAGCTGCATCTTTGCCACCTAAATCCATTTCTACCCGGACTAGATGAGTAGAATCACGCAGCTTTTGGGCATAGGCAAAGGCCGCAGCGTGAGCAATTGGTGTTTCGGGAACTACCAGCCAGTTACTAGCCGGGGTTTCTTGCGGTAATTGCTGAGTGGACAATAAAACTTGATACAGGTCTTCAATATTAAGCACAAAGCCAATACCCGGAATATCATCACCTTGGGGGTGATATAGTCCCAAAAGCTTGTCGTAACGGCCACCTCGCCCTAAAACCTGTGCTTGGGATTCGCTACTGCTGACAATTTCAAACACAATGCCGGTGTAGTAGTCTATGGTTTGAATCAGACTGAGGTCGAGAATGATCGGGAATTTACCCTCTGATTCTAATAACTCTACTAGGGATTTGAGATTATTAACCGCCTCTTGTTGCTCGGCATCTAAACCCAGACTGCTGACTTTTTGCAATACATCTGCACTATCACCACGCAAATCTAACATGATTCTGGCGCGATCGCGCAGTTCGTCAGTTAAAGGCAGATTATCTATAGTAATGCGGTCAAGATGAGCGATCGCACTCCGAACTTTAGCACGTAAATTTTCAGGAAAAGCATTTAATAGCGATCGAGTGATTCCGGCTTCGCCTAAAATTAAATGCCAGTTCTGTAAATCTAACGCCGCCAAGCAATTGCTTACCAACAGCAACACCTCAGCGTTGGCTAGCAATCCACCTACACCTAACAACTCCACCCCAGCTTGATAAAACTCTTGCTGACGATTGTGTCTGTTTTCCCAGATGCGGCGAAAGACGTTGGCATTATAGTACAGTCGTTGCGGATAAGTAGTACCCGCCATCCGCGTCGCCACAGCACGAGCAATAGAAGCTGTCAACTCCGGCCGCAATCCTAACTCTTCATCTTCAGCATTTTGCAGTTGAATTACCATCTGGCGTTGAATTGCTTCCCCCGCCATCAGGGTATCCATCCGTTCTAGAGTTGAGGTAATAATCCTATGATATCCCCAACGGTGAAACACCTGCTGTAATCTATCTTCAATCCAGCGTTTTTGAGCCACATCTAGAGGTAATAAATCCCTCGCTCCTGCGGCTGGTTGATACACCATTCATCCTCCGTTATATCGCCCCGTTTTCCAGCAAAAAGGCAGACTGCACATTTCGTTTTCTGTTCCCGCCTATGCAGCCAAGTATATTGGAAAAGGTAATCAAGCTAAAGAGGTGAATTGATTTGTTACCTACCCCCTATTTTTTCTTCCCACTAAATAAACCACCAAACAAACCACCTCCAGATTTATCTGGTTGTTTTTGACCAGAATTAGCCGGTGCATTCCCATGAGAACTACTAGATTGTTGTCCTAAAAATTTATCTAGTTTAGGCTTCCACGCCAACGCTGTTGGATCATTAGGGTCTAATTTTAAAGCATTGTCAAAGTGGATTTTAGCCATTTTTAACTGATTTTGCTTCAAATAGACAAATCCCAAGAGACTATGACAACGACTATTCTTTGGTTGTATCTTGAGTGCATCTTGTAACTCTACCTTGGCGGGAGCAAATTGGTTTTTATCAATCAAGCCTTGAGCGCGACGAAGATATTGTTCAATGGCTGGATCTTCTTTAGGAAGTGGTGGGGGTGCAGTAGCTGTATTTGGCTGGGATGAATTGGCGTTAACTGTAGCTTGAGCAACTGGTGGCGGTGCGGCTAAAGCTTTACCAGCACTCCGCATCAAGTAAACTAAATTCAACTCGCTGATTTGGGAAATAATCGGGATTACCTGCTGCAAACAATCGTATTGAGTTTCAGCAATTTTAGCGATCGCACTTTTATAAACATGATCAATATTAGGAGATGCTGCTAACTGTTTAGCTAAGTCGGTAGTCAGTTCGATTGAAGCTGATTCCTGTATCAACCGCTTACCTATTTGGGACAAAACTATAATGTATTCGGAACGGGTGCGTTCTACAGAGAGTGTTTCATAAGCGGGGTTAACTAACTTCGATAATAATTCAATAGCTAGGTTCTTTTCTCTCTCAGTATGAATCCCACTGCTATCAGGATGCAAAAGACGAGCAATTTTTATATATCGCTTGCGGATTTCTTTAACATCAGCGTCAACTGGGACACACAAAATAGCGTGATGATCAATGAACTCATATTGAAATAATCCACGGTCTATTCTTAAAGACATATAGCAGTTAGCACCAAAGGAGCAGTGAGATTTTTTCTAGTTTAGTTCGCTGACACAGGTAAGCGTCAGTATTCCCCTGTAATTATTATTCCCTTTGGTGAATGATTAGCTATCTATAGTTATGTTTTTATTGCCAAGCTAACAGAGGTGGTACTTGCATTAATGCCCTACTGAGGTTGTCATGAATATAACTATTTGTTGCGAGAATTCTCCCAGAGGCGATTTTGAAAGGTGTGCCATCATAAGCAGTGACTTTACCACCGGCTTCTTGTAACAAAATTATCCCAGCGACAACATCCCAAGGAGATATTCCCCGTTCCCAATAACCATCGACACGGCCACAGGCGACAGAGGCTAAATCTAAAGCTGCTGAACCGCTACGCCTTACCCCTTGGGTAAGATGGGTGAGGTGACAAAATTCGGCATAGTTATTATCCGATGTTTCGCGGCGATCGTAGGCAAATCCTGTCACCAACAAGCTTTTACTCAATTCCGATGTTTCAGAAACACTGATTGGACGACGGTTACGTGTTGCACCCAAACCAGCAGCCGCGCGAAACAGCTCATCGTGAAATGGGTCATAAATCACCCCTACCTGCGGCGCACCATCAATTAACAAACCAATGGAAACACAAAAAGCTGGGTATTGGTGAGCGTAGTTAGTCGTACCATCAAGAGGATCAATCGCCCAGAGATATTGATTATCTTGATTCCCAATTTTCCCCGATTCCTCCGCCAAAATGGAATGCTCAGGAAAATGGCGACGCAAAATTTCTAAAATAACTGCTTCTGAGGCTTTATCAGCAGCAGTCACTAAATCCCCAGGACGACCCTTTTCCGTAATCGCATCTTCTAGCTTACCCAAGTACCCTTGCAAAACCGCACCCGCAGCCAGCGCAGCTTCTGTTGCAATATCGAGAAAAATTTGCAAGTCAGTCAAGTCGCTTCACTCCAATTCAAAATTAAAAATTCAAAGCTCCGCTAACAGCACTCATTACTCATTACTCACTACTCATTACTCACCACTCACTACCGATTAAGACGACGAAACTCAGCCGGAGTCTGACGCATGGGTTTTTCTGGATTCCAGATTCCCTTACCCATGATTCTTGCCCATTGTTGAGCGCGTTCTAAACGTTGATTGTATTTTTGATTAGGCGATCGCTCTACAAACAAAGCATACCCTTGTTTGACCACTTGTTCGTTTAACAACTGGTTATCTTTCCACACGTAAGCTAAATTCCGCCCAATTTTGTCTTTGGCTTCGATATCAAACTCCAGTGTTACGGGTTTTTCTAAATTGCCAACCAACTTTTCTAAAAGTTCCTTAGACTGATCACCCCAGGGAGACTGACGCAAATCTGGCGCATCTACACCAACTAACCGCACCTGGGAAATTAATGTTGGTTGTTCAGCCATCCCTACAACTTCCAAAGTCTGACCACTCACCACCCGCGCCACCCTCACCTGCTTTTGATTATTCTCAGACTGACTCTTGGCTTGACAACTCACCAAGAGCAATAAGCAAGCGAGAATGGCGATTTTTCGTAACCAATTTGTGACGGACTGGGGACTGGGGACTGGTGATTGGGGACTGGGTATGGAACAACAATCATTTTCCCCTGCCCCCCTGCACCCATGCCCCCCTGCACCCCTGCACCCCAGCTTCCTTGTCCCCATATCACTACTAATCTTCATCTAACGGTAAACCCGCTTTAACTCGTCCCTTACCAAAGTATTGCCCAAACTGGAGTTCATAAACTTCATCTTCGTCTTGGGTTTCTACTTCCAAGTCAGAACGAGCATAACTCACGCACAACAAAGCATAACCTTGCCGACGCAATTCTAGGGATAAGCCTACCGCCTCCGGTTGATATATATCCCCCGACACCACCCGCACAGCACAAGTGGTGCAAGCTCCATTACGGCAGGAGAAGGGTAATTCTACCCCTTGGTGTTCGGCGGTGTGGAGGATGTAGCGGTCATCTGGTACTTGCAGGGTGTACTCTTCACCAGTGGCGCGATCGCGTACTTTAATTGTGTATGTGTCGGACATCTTAGATTTGGTTTTGAGACGTTCAGAATCAGGGTTAAAAGAAATTCCTTCTTTATCTTTGCATTTTCTGGGATTGTATATTACTATGGTAAATCGTGACACCTGGAGAGGTGGCCGAGTGGTTGAAGGCGCAGACCTGGAAAGTCTGTTTGGGGGAAACTTCAACGAGGGTTCGAATCCCTCCCTCTCCGTTACATCAGTTTAATATATAGTTTAAACCCGACTTCTAAAAATAGTCGGGTTTAACTTATCATTGCACTATTCGCAATAACCGATTGGCAATACTGACAACTGTTTACTGAGAAAACAGTTTTTCCCAGTCAATTGCAGCTGGTCTACTTCCCTTATTAACTAATTCAAAAACTTGTCCTTCAGTAGAGGGATAAAAAAGAGATTCTACACAAGCGGCTGCGACATCAATTCTACTAGCATCCCCCGCTAGGGTATCACCTTTACCGACGACCACATCTAACTTACCGCCTGTAGTAGCTTTCAACAGAGTATTGAGATCGTAGGAAGTATAAGGGCCATCAATCAACCGTCCTGGACGAATGATTGTGTAAGGTAATCCCGAATTGATAATTGCTTCCTCACCCTTTTGTTTAGCATCCAGCACACCAAAGCCATTGAGAATACTAAAAGGTGGCTGATTTTTACGAAGAATTCCCACAGATGAGACGAAAACAAACCTTTTCAGAGTGCGGGGTGCAACAGACACTAAGTTACTCACACCTACAAAATCAACCTTTTTTGGTGTATTTTTTGCTTTAGCTTCTCTGTAGTCAGCATCCAAAAAAATCTTTCCCCAATCAAAGAGGTTAGGCTTAAAGTCAAACTCCCATCTAGCAGAAGGAAAAGCCGTAGTCCCAGTACAACAAATGATATGAGTGACATTCTCTACTGCTGCGGTGAGTGTGCTTGGTTCGCGGATATCCCCAACCACAATTTCCACCTTGTCATCAAACATCTTTGTCGCTTTTTGTGCGCTCCGTGTCAGGATGCGTACCCTGACATTCTTCTCTAAAAGTTTTCCTACTACCAGTTGTCCCACACCACCAGTTGCACCAGCAACTAATACTAAATCGTTATCTCTCACAAAAGTCATAATCGTCCCACAGATAGCCTACTGTTAATCTACTCAAAATGTGAGTACGCAGTTTGCTACCACAGGGGTAATTCGTAATTCGTAATTCGTAATTCGTAATTTGTAGTTCTCTATCAAGAAATAGTGGGAGGTTGATTTCCTAATCCCCAATCCCCAGTCCCCAATCCCCAATCCCCAATCCCCAGCAACTCAAAAGCCCGGCTGCGATAACCGGGCTTTTGATAATTATGAAGGGGATATATTCCCCAAAGGGTTCAATATAAAGTTTCTGTATAAACCGTTGTACTTGGCTGTACTAATTATTAATACCACTGCGTTTTGAGGCTTTCCGGAAAAGTAGCAAAATTTTTTGAGAAAATCAATCCAGGAATCTACTGACAGTATAAGCGCGTAGACTGGAGAATGAAGGAGAATTTCTAGTTATTTACCGCATTTTTACTGATGAATAATCTATCTGGTAGCTGGCAAGAATGGTTAACGGTATCAACTTATCTAGGGTTGACTGTGTTTGTGATGTGGTGCGTGTTCGCCACGCAGAGGAAGTGAGGTAACAGGTGACAGGTGACAGGGAAGAAGTAGGGGAGGAAAGCTAATGACTATGAATTAATGACTATTGACTAAATACTTAAAGCAACACACACTTATGGAGGCGATCGCTTGCTTATGGAGTAGATTTGTGTTCAAGATGTTGATGCAGATATATTTTGTTAAAATACGAACTTGGTAAATAAAATTTTTCTCAGTAATATGTTATGCAATGTCGCCTTCATAGCGATCACCTACGGTGGGGCGTAGCCCATCGCCTACTGTGGGCGAAACGCCAACGCACACACTCAACATCGCAAATAAACAGCATTGGGAGTATTGGAAAAATCATTTGAGGATTGACACATGAAATATGGCATTGATATCGGGCATAATTCCCCACCAGATACTGGAGCTAGAGGGATAAAGTTTGAAGATACTTTAAATGTAGATGTTGGTAATAGAGTTATATCTAAGTTACAAGCTTTAGGGCATGAAGTTATAACTTGTAATCCCACTCGCTCAAGTTCAGTTAGAGACTCACTTTCACAAAGATGCAACAAAGCTAATGCTGCTAGAGTCGAAGTCTTTGTCTCAATCCATTTTAATGCTTTTAACGGGCAAGCTAACGGGACAGAAGTATTTGCCGCTAGTGATTCAGGTAGAAGAATTGCTCAACCTGTATTAAATGAAATTGTTAAATTAGGATTTTTTAACCGTGGGGTTAAGAATGGTTCTCACTTATTTGTCTTGCGAAATACAAATATGCCGGCAATTCTTGTAGAATGTTGCTTCATAGATTCACAAAAAGATATGAATCTGTTCAATGCTGAAGCAACAGCCAATGCAATTGTTAGAGGGTTGACAGGTAAACTACCTAGTGTTCCCGTAAATTCTGTTCCCGATGAAGAACAGAATATAGATACTAGTGTAATGAGGCTGCAAAAGGCTTTAAATCGGCTCAAGATTACCGATAGAAATGGCAAAGCACTAGTTGAGAATAATCAACTCAACACAGAAACAAAATATGCTGTAGAAAAATTTCAAGGCATTGTTGGTATTGAAAAAACAGGAATCGTAGGCGAAACTACTTGGAGCATCATTAATCAAATTTTAGCCAAACGCATCATCAGACCTAATCACGCTGGTGGCCCAGTAGTTAGATATATACAACATCGAGTAGGTGTAGATGCTGACGGTATTTTCGGACCGCAAACAGAAGCAGCAATTAAGAGATTTCAAAGACAAAATGGGTTACTTGCTGATGGAATAATTGGGCCAGCGAGTTGGCAAAAATTAATTGGTTAGTCCAGTATTTCACAAAGAAGTTGAAAGTCAAAAGGTAAAAATTTTCTTGCTTTTGACTTTTGACTAGCTTTAACTAACCACGATTCCGTTCTAACAGCAGCATCATCAGTAAACTTAATATAACTTGTTGTTCTTCGCGATCGCTAAGTTGATCGACTGGTTTAATGATAAATTTTCGAGACAGAAACGTCGGGATTTTCTCTAACCGCATCACAACTGTACCATCAGCCCGACTGACCAAATACACAGGATTGAACACATAACCAGTGAATAATCCCAAAATCGGGATTTCTGCCAACAGTGCGTCTGCAACCTTCACCCAAGGATTTTGCTCTTGGATATTTAAATGAGTCGCATCACCATCAAAAATATCATAACGAGCTTTCCACAAAGATTTTAAACCACGCCGTTTGACTGCACCAATATAAGTGCCGTTACTGTCGGTGAAGTCATAGCGAGCAGAGAAATCAATAATGCGATCGGCTTTAATATAGTAAAGAGGACGAGTACGCTCTGCATCAGCAAAGATGGTAATCGCTTCCTTGAGTTTGAATAATTTTTGCTTAACGTAGAAAACCAAATTATTTTGGGAATCAGCAACAGATATTTGTGGTGCTAATGCCCAGAGTTTAAAGGTAAGTTCTAGTGGATACTGCATAGTGTGATTGTAAACAACAGAATTTATTGTTTCATTATTAATCCCATTTATCCCATATGTATAACAAACTACCGATTAATTAATGTAAATCTTGCGGGAAAGTAGGATAAACAAGTTCGTAGTAAGGACTTTAGTCCTTATCTTTCTAAGCACGCAAGTGCTTATTACAAACCCTGAGATTTTTTTCCCAAAAATTTGCTAGGGGTTGCATAAACAAACAAAGGTCAACCTATTGAATCAGTGAAGGGGTTGAAACCCAAACTACACATCAACACTGAAACTTGAGGAAAACGACCATGAAATTACGCCACTTAACCAGTTCTTTACTCACCGCAACTGCACTATTAACCAGCACACTTCCCGCTTTTGCAGGGCCTTTTGATGCTCAACCCGCAGGTATTTTTAAGCCTGTTGTCCCCAGTAGAGTTGGGAATACAACTCCTCGCACTCCCGCACCTACCAGTAACCCAGTTGGTAACAGTGAAATTCAAGGCTTAGGCGACCATCAATCTTGGGTTGATCCCAATACCCTAGCGAAAGACCCCCGCGCTTTGTGTAGTGATGTCGGTTTAGGTAACAACACCCGCACCAGCAACAGCAAAATTGCCTTAGCCACTTCTACCAGCACTCGTTCTAGTTCTTCTCGCAGCCATAATAATGGAGGTGGCGGTGGAGTTAGTATCCTTGGAATTGGTGTCAGTGGTAGTGGTAGTAGCCAAGGAAACCAAAGTAACAGTAACTCCAAAGATACCCGCAACAACAGCACAGAAGAACGTAGCAGCAGTTCTGCAACTGTAGTTCAAGGAAAAAATTGCGATGCGTTTGTTAACTCCGCCGCCGCTAGAGATATGAACTACCAAGATAACCTCACCCGCCGCTACGAAATCAAAACTGGTCGTCGTGGACAACAGGTTAACCAATTACTTGAAGATAAATAATAATTAGAGGTGTCAGGGTAATAGTCAATCTGCAATTCCTTCATTCCTCTAAGTCTGAAACAATTAATTTTAAATTTTGAATTCTTACGCCGCCGGGGTTAGTTAGTACCCTGGCAATTGCTTTATGTTTAGGAGAAACTATGAAAACCAGACTAGGAGGGGGAATTATTGCCCTCACTACAACCTTATTGTTGACTATCACACCTTTAGTTAGTGCTGAAACTCCTTCGCGCTCAATTCGTGACTCGCAAATTTTACCCTATCTATTAGATCATCCCCGTGACAACCCGTTGCTGAGAGTACGTTGTGTTCACCAGTTTCGACAAGAACAGGATAGCAAACGCCGTATTATCAGAGATAGTCTCTTAAACTCTAATTCCCAACGGCACGATACTATCACTATTGAAATAGAAGGTAATTGTCGCAATGTCAGGATTCGCGTACAAGATGACTCCAACTATTCTGATTACCCAGTTGACAGTCCTTACTTAGATGATAATCATCCTGATGTTGAAGATAGTTGGTTAACTCGTAAAGGTTCAGGATGGCATTGGCTATTACGACCTCAACGATGATCTTCCCACGTCCAAAAACAGGTTGTGATTTTTCCAGAAACAGACTGCATAAATCCAGAATCACTAACCTATTGATTAAGTGAAGGGGTTAACACCCAAAACACTGAAATCAAAGGAAAAAATGACAATGAAAACCCAAACCTTTTTAAGCCTCGCCTGTTCTCTGTCTCTGTTAGGTGCTTTAACACTACCAGCTACCGCCCAACCCGTTTCCACCGAAGCAACTCAACCCCAGGTAGTCAACTCAGAAATTAGCATTCCCCAAGATACAGCACTCATCGTTTCTTTCCCCGCACCTATCACCGTAGACGTAGGGCAAAAAAAGGACTATCCCCTGACTGTTCCTTTAGCGAGTGCGATTAAAGATGCTCAAGGTAATATCATTGCACCAGAAAATACTCCTGTCAGCATAGTGTTAAAGCCAAGCGATGGCGGTGCAAAAATTGTTGCTCAATCTATAGTGATTAATGGGCGCATTGTTGCTATTAAAGCATCTAGCCAAACCATCCCCGGTACAACTATTACTCACAAGCGAGCTAATGACAAAGCTGTCGAAAATGGCTCTATTTGGGGTAGGATTGGCGGTAGCATCATGGGATTTTCCAGCAATGGCGATCCAGATCAGTTTGACAGAGGTGCAATGTTAGGTAGTGCTGTCGGTTTGATTTCAGGTTTGCGTTCCGCAGAAAATACCCGTGTGGTGCAGATTCCCCAAAGTAGTGTTTATGTATTGTCTCTCGAAACTTCTATCACTTTGTCTGCTCGCTAGAAACTGGCGGTTAATTAACCCCACTCCCTAATTTCCAAGGGGATGCAGGATTGTCAGATGAAAGTTATGTCTATTTTCTGCTTGCAAATATCGTTCCTGTAAAGGTTGCCATTCTTGCCACCACTGGTAACGGTTAGCAGTTAACAAGCTAGTGAATTTAGGTAATTTGGTCTTAATGTCTGACTTGAATACATCCATCAGCCATTCACCCATAACTACACTATCTTGAATGTTGCCCAAAATATCTTGGATGGTTTTTATATCTGCAATATAAGCCGCGTAAGACTCGCCATATAACTCAGTAAATAATTCCATTTGGTAGCGTAAACGCTTGGCTTGTTTTCGTAAATCGTGAATAGCTTCGCCTTTATTTGTTAAAGTTTTTTCTATCTCTTCTGTTGTCCATTTACTGTGGATTTTCACTTCAGAATCTACAGTTTCAGTTCCTACCAAAAACCCAGGATGGAGCAAAAATTGACTCAGTTCAGGTAATAGTAAATCTGGTAGCACCTGTTGAATTGGGAGAGATGCTAAGGGTTTATAAGTTGGTTTCTCTAACCAATCTTGCAAAGATTGTTTTAAAGATTTATAAGATTCATCCTTCAAAGTCGTTAAAGTTTTAGCTACTGCATCTTCACGCTGTTTAGCTAAAGCATGAAAGGCGGTTTGTAGAGATTTTTGTTCTTTGGGAGGTAAGTTTGGTTGATAAATAGTTTCTAAACTTTGCTTTAATACATCCAAGTCGCGTAGATTACCAAGACGACGAGCAATTTTACCGACATTTTTCTCACTAACTGGCTTAGGTAAATTTAATATTATGTCAAATCTACTAATGGCTGTGCGTAGACGACGCATCCCTACTCGCATTTGGTGTAGTGCTTCTGGATCTTCATCTTTCTTAACAGGCTTTTCCCATTTCAATGTTTTATTAACGTGTTTTTCAATAGCCTGATAAGCGTAGTTTCCTAGAGTTTTTACTGTAGATTCTGTAGCTAATTGCATGGTTGATATTAATGACTTAAACAGGTTATTGCATAATAGCATTAGTTAAAATTTCTATCTATCTGCTGATAGTTATCTTTTTATCAGAGTTGAAGCTTTTAGTATTGCTATTAACAGCTAGAAAAACTTAGTCGTTAGAGTCATGAGGATAAGAAACTATTTACCTAGTTGTGAGGTTGCATTTTTGTACTTGTTAAGAGTAAGTGTAATGCAGTTTTGCGAACACCTACGGTGAGGCGCAGCCCATCGCCACAAACAAAATATGACTGTCATGTTGGGGCTGTAATATTTTTTACTCAAAATCACAGTATATTGGCGTAAAATTGATAGCAATCCTGTAGAGATTTAAGATTACTATCGATTAGACCTCTTGCATAAATGCTTAAGGTGTCATGTTGAGTGAAGCAAAACGTCTCATTTTCGGACTTTTGCAAGAGGTCTATTAATTTTTAAGTATTTTGATGTTTGTATATACAACGGAATTACTAAAATAATATTACTTCATAAACGGCAGATATTTAAATGATATGCTTATATAGCTATGACGCTTAAAGATTAATAGGACTAAAGTCCTTACTACAAACAGGGAATCTGGGAAGGGTAAGGAATTAATAACGATATTTGTAATTTAAGAGATTTAATAAAATGACTAATTCACATTTCATTAATCAAGTTTTACTAACATTTCAGGAAAATTTTAGAGAACATAGAAAAGACCTTTCAGCAGTTATATTAACTCAAAACAAGTATTTATGGTTCGGTTCTGATGAAACATCAACAATTGAGAGATTATCTTTAGTTGATCAGGATAAGTTTGCCGAACATCAACAATTTCGCGTAGCAGAGTTTATGTCTTTACCTGCACCGGAAGATGAAGAAATTGATATTGAAGGTTTAGCCTATGATGATTATTATTTATGGTTTGTAGGTTCACACAGCTATAAACGTAAAAATACTAAATCCGATAATACTGATAAGAAAAATATTTCCAGGTTGGCTAAGATTGAGTCAGAACCTAACCGCTATATGTTAGGAAGAATCCCTTTAGTAGATGGACAATTACTTAAGTCTTGTCAACATCCACAAAATCCTAATGTGCAGTTAAAGGCGGCTAAATTAGAGTTAACTAAATATAATAATATATTGATGGTAGCTTTAGCAGATGATCCGCATCTAGGCTTTTTTGTGAAAGCGGCTATTCCGGGAAAAGATAATGGTTTTGATATCGAAGGTTTAGCCATCAATAAAAGTAGGATTTTTTTAGGGTTGCGTGGCCCTGTATTGCGTGGTTGGGCGATAATTTTAGAAATTGAGTTAGAAAGTTCTCAGTCTGGCTTATTAAAATTACGCAAAATTGGTACAGACAAAAAAGAATACAAAAAGCATTTTATTTGGTTGAATGGTTTGGGAATTAGAGATTTATGTTGGGATGGCGAAGACTTGTTAATTTTAGCCGGGCCGACTATGGATTTAGATGGAGTTGTACAAGTTTATCGGTTAAAAAATGGTGTGAATTTACCAGAAAATACGCTGCATAATCCAGATTTTGTCCAAGAAATTCCGCATGGACAGCGCAATAATCGTGCTGAAGGCATTACCATGTTTTCAGATATCTCTGGTGTGTCTTCCCTGCTAGTAGTTTATGACTCTCCAGCCCCAGATAGACTAGTAGATGAAAGTAGCATCATAGCAGACGTATTCAGACTTGGTTAGAGATTGGTTGAGATTGCTTGAACTGGACAGGTGGGAATACACTGCTCACAGACAATACAACGCGATCGCGTAAAAGTCAGTTTATAGGTTTCTGGATGCAGACTCAAGGCTTCCGTCGGACAAACCCCAGTACACAAGCCACAGTGAACACACGCATCCTCATCAACGACTATTTCCCCCAAGGTAGAAGAAACACTGATATGTCGCGATCGCATCCACTCTATAGCTGCATCTAATTGATCAATATCTCCCGATAGTTCTACAACTAGTTTACCAATTTGATTGGGTGCAACTTGGGCGCGGATAATATTGGCAGCAACATTAAACTCTTTCGCCAGTACATAAGTCACCGGCATTTGTATCGCACGTTTGGGGAAGGTGAGAGTAACTCGTTTTTTCACAGATTTAGCAGAGGCTTTTTCTTAATGATAGTGCTGAGTAATGAGTGATGAGTAATGAGTGTTGAGTCCCTACACCCGGACTGCTTTACTCAGTTAAACTAAAAAAGAAATTAGTTAATAAGTTTTAATAAATTTTTATGACAAGTAATTCACCTGCAAAGCCGGAAACTACTGCTGGGACTAGATTGAGAAACTTTTTGATCGCTATAGTGGCGATCGCTCTCAGCGTTGCTTTATTCTTGGGATTACGAACTGAGACAAATTCTGCTTCTTTAGTCAACTTAGAAGAAGCATCTATACCCCTAGAAGTCGCTACCACTAACGGCAAGCCTTCTATTGTAGAGTTTTACGCTAATTGGTGTACTGTCTGCCAAAAAATGGCCCCTGATATCGCTGAACTAGAACAGCAGTATACTGGCAAAGTGAATTTTGTCATGCTGAACGTAGATAATACTAAGTGGTTGCCAGAGATGCTGAAATATCGAGTAGATGGTATTCCCCATTTTGTATTTCTAAATAATACTGGGGAAAGTGTAGCTCAGGCGATCGGTGATCAACCGCACACAGTCATGGCTAGCAACCTAGAAGCTTTGGTGACAGGTTCTTCCTTACCCTATGCTCAAGCTAGCGGTAAAGTATCCCAATTCTCAGCACCAGTTACACCCACCACTAGCCAAGATGATCCCCGTAGTCATGGGATTCAGGTAATTAATTAGGAGTGTAAGAGACAAAGGGGACAAGGTAGAGAGTTTCCCCAGTCCCCAATCCCCAGTCCCTAGTCCCCCAATCCCCAGTCCCTAGTCCCCCAATCCCCAGTCCCTAGTCCCCCAATCCCCAATCCCCAATCCCCAATCCCTACTCACCCCTTGTCTTTAACTTTTTATTCATAAAAAAGCCTTGAAACCGCCGCCAGTTTGCTTTTACAACTTTCCATTGTTGTAGTGTATGCAGAATAATCAAAGCCAAAAATGTATAGGCTATCCAAAAATGAATGTTTCTACCTAAGTCTACTAAACTAGAGTTTTGTGGAAACATATCGGGTAACGTCAAGCCAAAAAAGCGGACATTATTACTTTGATAAGAATTAGAAAAAAAGAAACCACTGACTGGAACTGTAAACATCAATAAATAGAGCAAAGTATGCAGTATAAATTTACGTGTCCATTCAGGCGTAAACCTTGGCAAATTCTTAGTGTATTTTCGCCACCATACCCTCAACAAAACTAAAATCCGCCAAGTCAATAAAGCTAATACCAACGCTCCGATTGATTTGTGAAAATCATATAATTCGGATCTTAAGGGAGTTCCACGGGATAGACGCGCCATACCTGAACCAGTTGTAAATAAAACTAAATAACAGGCGGCCATTATCCAATGTACAGACATGAGTTGCTTGAATGCAGAGTTAACTCTAGCTTTCCTCAATACTGGCGTTAAATCCATATAAACACACCTGATTTTGTTATGGTTTTGTCTTGCAGTTTTATTGGGCGTTAGCAGTTATCTATAAATCTATATGCTCAAAAAATAGTGACATAATTGTGACGTTAATACTATTTTCAATTGTTCCCTTCTGACTCTGAATATTCCTGTGTATTCTGCAAGTAACGTTTGACAAATAAAGTTGACCCACATTGCTAATAATTCTACGCTGAAGGAAAAATTAAAAATGGTATGAGTGCTATAAGAATCCTAAATGATAGGTGAAAAATTTTAAGTGAATGTAGTGAAATGATACGACTAAAATGATGGATTAAATGCAGGTTGGGTCAAGCGCAGCGCAATTTTACATAGATATCGGAAACCTTATATAGCGTTTCCTAATCACATGAGGTATATCATAGCCCCCTCCTTGTGTACGGGGAGGGGATTGGGGGTGGGGTTCTACTCTTTCTGATAAGATTCTAAAACACCACTACGCAGCATTAATTGTGGCCATATCAACACAAAAAAGCCCATCCACACTAACACAGGTATAGAGATAATAACTGTCAGCCAAATAATCTTAAAAAGTAACCAGCTACCACTCATAATAGTGATACCAGTTAGTAATATTGACCAAGGTTGACACCACCAAGGCTTATATTTCCAAGGACTTAGAGATTGTTGCTCAGACATGAGATTTTATTATTTTGGTAATTAATTCTTGTCATAGTTATCATTGTTAGCGTCTACGCCTAATTTGACCTCTCCATTCATCTAAAGAAACGTACTTATTTTCTATAATATCCAAAGCTTCAATTACACCACTGGAACTAAATACCCGAAACCAATAAATTGTGTAATTGTGGTTGTTTGGATCATCTTCAAAAATGCGTATTGTGTAGTAAGGCTCATTGGGACTAGGATAACTGTCTACGATCGCAGCTACTTTAATTGTTCTTTTAGAAAGCCGTTCAATTTCTTTGGCTTTACGTTGTACTAGGGGGAGTTTCCAGACTAAGCTAAGGGCTGTTTTTTCATCAATTTCTCTGGTATTCTGAGCAACCTTAACAACGTTATTTTTCTCTAGTGCAGCTAATATTTGAGGCGTAGCTAGCTCTTGATTTAACCTATGTCTGGCAATTTGAGCCATTGCCATATGTCCTACTACTCCTACTGATAAAACAGTCATGATAGGATACAAAATGATTCTTTTCATGGATCTATCCTTAAGAATGGCGATGACATTTACAGGCCAGGTTGAAGACATTGATTTTTTTGGGTTACTTTACAAATCTTAATTAAGCAATTTTACAATAAAACCAGAACAGGTTAATAAATAAAACAATTTCGCAGATGTAGGTTAGGTTTCGCTGCGCTTAACCCAACATAGATATCGGTGTTAGTGGTGGGTTTCAAACCCCTACCATATGTCTTGATAACTGATAACTGTTCACTGACTAACCTGTGGTGTTGCTATCATTCGCATTCTGGCTGGTGCTGCTAAAGTTAAACCACGGCGTACAGGACGCACGGGACGTTTATTCACTAGAGAAACTTGATACTGCGATAAAATCGTCGCCAAGGCAATTTTAATTTCGTACTGGGCAAATGCTAAACCTATACAGCGACGATTCCCACCGCCAAAGGGCAAATATTCGTAAGGGGAAAATTGCTTTTCTAAAAAGCGTTGCGGTTGAAATTGTTTAGACTGTGGGTAAACTGTTTCGCGGTGGTGTGCTAAATAAATACTGGGAACTACTAACGTTCCCTTGGTCAGTTGATAACCCATAACTTCAATTGGTGATTTAACAATCCGCAAAAACCCACCTAAAACAATTGGGTATATCCGCAGGGTTTCTTGACAGACGGCTGTTAGGTAAGGTAAGCGTGCAATATTACTCGGTTCTGGGTTAACACCGAGAGTATTTAATTCCTGTAATAATTTCTCACGCACTTCTGGCAATTGGTCAAGCCAATAAACAGCCCAAGTCAATGCGGAAGCAGTAGTTTCATGTCCTGCAACCAACATTGTCATTAATTCATCACGTAATTCTACATCTGACATCGGCTGTCCGTCGTCATAACGAGCCGAGATTAGTAAGCTAAGAATATCTTGGCGATTTGCTCCAGACTCAGCCCGACGTTCTGCAATCAAAGCGTAAATTAATTGGTCGATTTGTTGAATCAGGCGCACTACTCGCCCCCAAGGACTCCATGCACCTAAATCTTTTTGCATGAAATCAAAAAAGAAAGCGGTAGACATTAAAGGAGAGCCAATCAAGTCTAATACGGCAGTGAGGGTTTCCCGCAATTGTTGGAACATTGCCCCTTCATCTACACCAAACACTACTCGCAAGATGACGCGCATGGTGATTTCTTGCATGGAGGCGCGGATATTAAAGGGTTTGCCAATTTCCCAATCGTGGGTTACTTGTTGTGTTATCTCCTGAATCGCTTGTCCGTAAGCCCGCATTCTCTCACCATGAAAAGGCGGCGTTAATAATTGTCGTTGACGCTGGTGGCGATCGCCTGCCAGTAAAATGACAGAATTATCCCCCAATAAAAACCTTAAAATGCCGTTCCCCCCTCCAGTCTCGAAACATTTAGCATCAGCCGTAAAAATCTGCTCTAATGCTTGAGGATGGCTGAAATAGACAATTTGGTTATCCTTATTCCGTCTCCAGACTGTAAAGTTATCACCATAAACCTTGGCAAAATCTTCCACATACTCCACTGGCTGAGTAATGAACTTGAACAGCCGGCGTAAATAATGGATTTTTGGCCCGTCGGGTAAGTTTTGAGTTACTGTCATCTGAGTAGAAGTTCATATCTATTGCATTCTATTGTTACGAGTTTTTTTCATCGTGGGAATTTTTCTGGCTCTTCTAGCTATGACTCAAAATCAACTTAGAGAGTGTTATAAATAAAAAATAAAGGCCACCGCAATCATTGTCCCAGAACACTTACTCTAATTATCAATAAACAAGTTCGCGCTGCTTTTAATGATGCAAGACGTGAGTTCTGTTTATAAGCTGTTATAGTTTTACCTATACGCTTTAAAAGCTGAAACCATAACTTTGCCGCATTCTACTGCAAGCATAAGCTTGGAGTAGAATGCGGCAAAGTTATGGGTAAAATCACAGAGGTTTTTAAACCTAGCTTTTCTGATAAATATGGGTAGTACCAGACTCGAACTGATGACATCCTGCTTGTAAGGCAGGCGCTCTACCAACTGAGCTAACCACCCGTTTGCGCTTTTTGTTTGCGCTCATATTTAATCACTATAGCAAAATATTTTGAATCGCGCTAGTATTTTTGAGAAAATTTTTAAAATATTTTTGAGAACGTTTAAATGCCCTCTGGTCGAACGCACGATCGCATTACTTTATGGGCGTTGCCAATGGTGGCGGGTGTGTCCTTTTGGCAGACTCGCTCTGGCAATGTAACTTTGTTGGTGGCTGGTGGGTTTATGTTTGGTGGGTTGATGTTCGGCCCTGATTTAGATATATACTCCCGTCAATATCAACGCTGGGGTGTTTTACGCTGGATTTGGCTACCTTACCAAAAAAGTCTCCGGCATCGTTCTTTTTTATCCCACGGGCCAATTATTGGTACGACGCTGCGGGTGGTTTATCTCAGTAGTTTGCTGGCTGTCGTGGCAATGGTGATGGTGGCTGTAGCTGAGAAGTTATGGAATGTGACCGTTACGTGGCAGGATTTAGAGGGAACTGTGGGGCGATCGCTATCTAGTTATGCTACAGAATGTTTTGCCCTATTTCTGGGTTTAGAATTGGGTGCAATGAGTCATTCTCTCAGCGATTGGGGTGGTTCGGCTTACAAGCGGTTTCGTAAGCAGGGGGTTCGGGGAATACTTCCTAGGAGCAAGATTAAGAAACGTAAAGTTATTAGTCGTTCTACGGGAGCGAGGAAAAATCAAAGGAGGTAAGTTTTGAAACGCAAAGGTACGCGGAGGGAAACGCGAAGGGACGCGGAGTTATGGAATTAAATCAAAATCAGGCTGGGACTTTGGCGGCTTTGCAGGAGTTAATTGAGGTGGTGGCGAAATTGCGATCGCCTGATGGGGGTTGTCCTTGGGATTTGGCACAGACTCCTGAAACGCTTACACCTTATGTGATTGAGGAAGCTTATGAGGTGGTAGATGCGATTAAGAATGGGACGCAGACAGAAGTTGCGGAAGAATTAGGGGATTTGCTTTTGCAGGTGGTGTTACAGGCGCAAATAGCTAGTGAATCGGGTCAGTTTTCTCTGCAAGAGGTAGCCCAAGGTATTGCCCAAAAGTTGATTCGTCGTCATCCTCATGTTTTTGGTGATGTGTCGGTGCAAAGTGTGGATGCGGTGCGGCAAAACTGGGAACAAATTAAGGCGGCGGAGAAAGGTGAATCATCGCCCGATAGTCAAAAACTCAGTACCAAACTCAGCCGCTATGGGCGGACTCTTCCTCCACTCACCGCAGCGATGAAGATTTCCCAAAAGGCGGCGGCGGTTGGGTTTGAGTGGGAAAATATTGATGGGGTGTGGGCAAAGTTTTATGAGGAGTTAGAGGAGTTTCAACAGGCTGTCGCGGAGGAAACACCGGAACGCCAACAAGCAGAGTTAGGTGACTTACTGTTTGCAGTGATTCAGTTAGCCCGTTGGCATAATCTTGACCCCAGTGAAGGTTTACAAGGCACAAATCAGCGATTTATCCAGCGTTTACAAAAAATGGAGGCAGTAGTTAACCGCCCCCTCTCTGATTACAGTTTGGATGAGTTAGAAACTCTTTGGCAGCAGGCAAAAGCCCAACTTGCTAAGGAGTGAAGTGGTGAGTTCTGAGTAATGAGTAATGAGTAATGAGAAATTATACCTTTTCCCCTGCCCCCTGCTCCCCTCCCTGCCTACTTCTTCCTACCCATTCACTGGAGATTCTAAGACACCTATAGGACAAGAAACATTTGTCCCACCTAAACCGCAATACCCATTAGGGTTTTTAGCTAGGTACTGCTGATGATAGCCTTCTGCATAGTAAAATTCAGGGGCATCAAGAATTTCTGTAGTAATTTCTCCATATCCGGCAGGGCTAAGGGCTGTTTGATAGGCATCTCGTGAGGCTTCGGCTAGCTGTCTTTGGGCTGCGGAATAAACATAAATTCCTGAACGGTACTGAGTGCCAACGTCATTACCTTGGCGCATTCCTTGGGTGGGGTTATGACTTTCCCAAAAAACTTTGAGTAATTGGGCATAACTAATCACTTTGGGATCAAACACAACAAATACGACTTCGTTGTGTCCAGTCAAACCAGAACATACTTCTTCATAGGTGGGGTTAGGTGTGAAGCCAGCAGCGTAACCTACAGCTGTTGTATAAACTCCCTCTTTTTGCCAAAACTTCCGTTCTGCACCCCAAAAACAACCCAAACCAAATACTGCTTGTTCCATTCCTTCAGGGAAGGGAGGTTTGAGTGGGTTGTTGTTGACGTAGTGATGGGCAGGTACGGGCATGGTTTGTGTTCTTCCTGGTAAAGCTTTCTCAGGAGTAGGGATAACCAGCTTTTTGCCAAATCCAAATAATGCCATTGATTTCAACTCTGATTTTTTATAGTTATTGTTACTTTACTTAATATTTTAATAGTTATGGCAACAAAGCAGAGGAACTGAGGGGACAAGTCAGACAAGAATTTTCTCAGTACTCAAGGCTCAAGGCTCAAGACTCATTACTCATTACTCATTACTCATTACTCATTACTCAGCACTCATCACTCAGCACTCATCACTCATCACTCCAAGGGGTACAGAAGCATGAACTAATGGTAACAATGGCCCTAGTTGTTCTTGTCCATTTACGGCTAAATCGCTATGACACAAATAAATTCTTTCAGATACACGGGATAGCAAATCATTCAAAATCCGTTGTAATCTTGCTTCTTCTGCTAGCTTTTCATCTTCTGCTGTCCAAGGCTGTCCTAGCCTATTTCGTAAGAAAAAAGGCGCACCAAATAAGGTAGCAGCCCCACCTTTTGCCCATAACGGTGAACCAGCATCCAACCAAAAATGCCAACGGTGAAATCTTCTACTAGCACGGTATTGGAAGATGGTTGCTAAGGTGATAGCCTTCCTGGTTTTGCCAAGAGAACGTAGGGGGTATGGGTTGGCGGTAATTGTCCCCCGCCGCAGTAGTTGAATGAATTCGGCGATCGCACTATTAGAGACACGATTCATCCCGTCTAGAGTGTTTGGTGTTGTTTGTTTTAATCTTGTCTCAATTTCCCAATAGTGTTGGGCAGTTTCTAGTAGTTCTCGTAGTGCTGCTAGTTGTTCGTAGGGGAGGTTACTACCATTCCACAAAAAGCGTTGAATTGCCCTGTCTAAAAGGGAAATGGGGCTGGGGATTAAACGTAATTCTTCTTGCGATCGCTGTTGTTCTAACCACTGTAAAATCTCAGTATAGGCTGTAGAGGCAGCGTAGCCAATGCGATCCCAACGCTCGAAGGCTGTAACTGGTAACAAGTTGGGGTGTTCTGGATGAGGGACAAAGCAGTAATCTGCCAGTAATCCTGCCCGTACTGGGTCAATTTTTGTTGAGAGTGGGGAGTAGGGAGTAGGTAATGGGGAAGGGATTTCTGAGGGTTCTGGTTTTGTACTCAAGATAACTAGCATTTCGGCTACAGCATCCCGGTCTACCAATCGTCCCAGACCGGGGTAGACTAGGGCTAGCATGGTGAGTAATGCCCGAATCACTGGTGAACTAATTAGGGGACGTTGGTCATTGAGTGACTCGACGGGGATATTTTGCTTGGTGAGGATTTCTACTAGGGTATAACGAGCGATCGCATCTAAACCAGGGGCAATAATAGCTACTTCTTCGGCTGCTACTTGTCCAGACTTAATCGCATTACCAATTACTTCTGCTGTTTGTCGTAATAGTTGTGAACGAGAAGTCATTTGGATGGACTGCACTACTGTTGGTAAATCTGACAATACCATTGGTGTACTAAGTGATTCCACCATTGGCATAGCTAGTCTATTGGCTAGAGAGTCAACAGCAAGTCCCGGCAAATTTTCCACTTGACAACGCCCCGCCAACCCTGACATATAATCAGGATCTGCCCCCAAACCCAATCTCACCCCACCATCAGGATTGTAACTAAACGCACCTACTGCTCCCTGTTCTAATAGCAACTCCAACAAATCACGCACCACACCAGGATATTCATCCACATCATCTGCTAAAACAGCCTGATAACGGTTAGCTAAGTGTTGTTGGTAATTCTCGTTAGTTAATAAATACTGAGTGTAGAGTTCAGTAATAATCCCATAGGTGAGTAATCCTCTCTCTAAACACCAATTACGCCAATCTAACAGTAAATTTGCCATAAATTCTGGCTCTAGATTGACGTTATTTTCCTCTAAACCTGTTTGCAAAATCCCAGCAATATCCTCGCAAGCTGTCCCACTATAAGCAGCTAATTGCATTAAATCTAAAATACGTCTCACTAAGCGGTACTCATTTACTCCCGCACTCCTTAATATTTCTTCATTTAACTCTGTTCTCCAGAGTTTGGTTGCTAGTTCTTGCTCAGTTTCTGGGCGCAATCTTACAGGAAATTGTGCCTTTAGATTCAATAATTGAATCAGTAATGGCCAAAATAAGATGACATCATCTTGAAAAAAACCTAATGGAGTTCTGACACGAACTGGATATTTTCCTTGAGTATTAGTAACAATTTTATCACCCAATTCTCGGCGATTATCATCATTGGCAGACAAAACCAAAACTCCTGGTTTTGCCTGCTGCATCAATGAAGATGGAAGCGTGTAAGTTCTGGCTTCTAATTTTGCTTTTTTGGCATAAAATAATTTATACATTTCTTTTTCATTTTGTAGCCAACTCCCAAATTGCTCTACCAATCGGCTAGTCTTACCAGTACGGCTATTACCAACAATCCAAATAGAATGAGAAACCACCAACTCTCTCCTTAGCAGATTTATTATTATACTTTGCGTTAATTTAAAGTTAATAAGCCCTACTTAATATACAATCTTAGGAAATGACCTACAATGAACAATTCTATTTTTAATCAAAAAATTTATCCTTTTTTACTATCTACTTATCGATGGTATTTACAGACACCGGAACGCTCTTTAGAAGAAGCTTACAAAGCAGCATTAAAAATTAAATCTATAGAAGATAGATATTTTAATGGTAATACAATAGATTTCAACTCATCCACCTACAGCAGTAGTGTAATGGATTATTTTGAGTCTGACCTTAAGAAAGAACTAAAGTTAGTCAGAATGCGTCTGACAGAATTTCGATTTAGCCGTTGGTGTGTCAATGAATCTAATCAAAAAGCTGCTAATAAGGCAGGTATAGAGTATCTTAGCCCTACGGTAATTTTAGAAAAATTAAATTTTATTGATAATATTACTTCAAAATACACGGATTTTCATCAAGAAACAGTTTCTCCATCCCTAGGTAATCAATCTACAATTATTCCCAATGATGCAGTTTCTCATAATAACCTATCTCTAACTAATCCTCCAGGAATCATCAAATCTAAAAATAATGATTTAGTAGAACGTATCTATGCACCGACATCACCACCAGAAGATCCTAGAAAAAAACGCCCAAAAGCTGATTCAATGGGAATTTTACCCCGTTCTATTCTCAGCACTATTGGAAGATTACAGATTGAATTAGACCCCAATTCTGAACAAGATGTTGTGCAGAATTTCCGACAAGCACAACGCAGAACAATTATTTCTATCAGATTTATTTTACTACTTATTATTATACCTCTTCTAGTTCATCAGTTATCAAAAGCTTTAGTTGTAGGGCCACTTGTTGATCGGTTTAGAACATCCCAAGCAGAACAAGTGTTTCTTAATGAAGAAATGGAAGAAGCAGCACTATTAACACTACAAAAATTTGAAGAGCGAATCAAGTTTGAGAACTTAATTAGCAATGCACCTCCTCTGGCTCTAGAAGAAATAGAAACTCGGATGAAACAAAAGGCTAGTGAAGTAGCAGAGGAGTTTCGTCGTGAAAGTGCTAATGCTATTAAAAATGTTTTTGCAGATATTTTTTCTGTTGCTGCGGTCATTTGGTTGCTCATCGTGAGCAAACCTTCTATTATGGTGCTAAAAGATTTTTTTGATAATGTTGTCTATGGTTTAAGTGACAGTGCTAAGGCCTTTATTATTATCTTGTTTACTGATATTTTCGTAGGCTTTCACTCTCCGCATGGTTGGGAAGTCATCTTAGAAGGTGTGACTCGTCACTGGGGATTACCCGCAAATCGGGACTTCATTTTCTTATTTATTGCTACTTTCCCAGTAATTTTAGATACCATCTTTAAATACTGGATATTCCGTTACCTCAACCGTATATCACCATCCGCAGTTGCTACATACCGTAATATGAATGAATAGCAGCATTAACAATTTAAAACTCAAAAATCAACAGGGCTTTGACATCTTCCTCACTATATAAGAGGCATTAATTGTGATACTTGCATCATTCCTACGTATAGGTAAATATAACAGTGTTTGCTCCTATATATCAATCCTAATTATTTTAGATCGTCATATGGAACTACTTGCTGATCCTAATAACATACTAATATCAGCTTATTAGTAGCATTAATAGTAACTGTATGAAGTCCTGGAATATTTATTGTATCTTCTTGGAACTATCAACAATAATTTTACGTCACTTTTATGTACTGCTCATCCAGTGCAAATCGGTGTCAAATCAATGTCAGTAGTTAGACTTTTCGCGGAGCTTGCTGTAGAGATAGGCTGCGCGTTCACGCAGTTTTGCGTTCGCGGAGAGTCCCGTAGGGAAAGATAAGGAAACGCATAGCGTCCCGCAGGGAAGCCTCTCACGTATCGCAATCAATAAATTTAATTTTGTTCGACTACTTACTAGTTGAATTTTGATTTAATTTTCCAACTATTACAGGAATGTCATTCCTTCAGGTTGTATCTACTAGAGAACAATTTAGGAGTCTGTAGTCAGTTTTCTGTAAACGAGCCGGAAGAGCAATGCAAAATTCCCAATACCCTACGAGTTCGCATAGAGTTCTGTAGGGATGTTGATATATGTAGCCCTACGATTTTTCAGAACTCCAGTGATAATTCTAAGAGGAAAATTTAAACGTGTTTAGAATTTTAATTGATGGTGATTTAATATTAGAAGCTGTGATGAATCGGACTGAGTTTACAGCAGATGTTAGCAAATTATTAGAAATAGTCGATCCATCTATTCAACTGTACTTAACAAATGTTGGCTTGCATAAAATCTATGCTTATGCTGCTTGTTTAAAAAATCGTCAGATGGCTGATACAGTGGTTGATTGGTTAGTAGGGAAGATTAAGATTTGTATTGTTGACCAAAGTATTATGCACACAGCACGTTTATCACCTTTAAAAGACTTTGAATCTGCTGTAGAAGTAGTGTGTCTCCAACATTATCAATTGGATGCAATTATTACTAATCAGCCAGAAGATTTTAGAGGTGTTGTTAATAGATTTTACATTTGGTCTTTTAGAGATTTGTGGTTGCGTGTTACTCTAGAAACTCAATTGCAGGTGTCTTTCTAAAATAGAGATATTCTATAATTAACTTTCAGCTTAAGTTCGCCAAATCATATAGAAGCGATAAATAGCATTTTTTATATAAAAAAATTTTATTGCCAATCCAGTATGTGACATATTTTCATGAATATACAAAAGTTTTTTAGTAATTTTATAGGCGAAGGTTCTCTTTGGTGCTAGGATCTACGACTATAGATAGATAAAAGTGCTGTAGCTGTGAAACAAAAGCCAAAACCAAGGATCGCTTTGCTTCGAGAAAAAGCAGGGCTAACCCAGCTTGAACTGTCTCGCCTTGTCGGCGTGACTGAAAGCACGATTCAAAACTGGGAAAGCGGCCGAACTGGGACAGAGCATATTGAAAGAATTATTAGGTTTTGTAAAGCTTTGAATTGTCAAGTGGAAGACCTAATAGATTATGCAACCGAGTCAACAGATGAGTCTGTAGCCAAAACAGCTTCATTAAATGACTTACATCAACTGTTAGGAAATCATGAGCCTATTCCAGTTAATACTTCTGATACCGAGGTTACTCAACAAGCACAAGTTAAAAGCACCTGAAACATATCTTTGAAAAATATCCAATATGTAGGGTGCGTCAGTCAGATGAAACCAAACCTTTAAATACCAAGGAATTATTCATGACGCACTCTACCAAAAGCATTTATGGGATATATTTTTTGTGTTTCCTATAATTATGCCCTTTGGAAATCAAGCTATAGCCGTCAAAACAGGCTTGATTTCTGCCTGGGAAATAGGCGTTAAGAGGTTTTTAATGCTTAATATTTGTCTAGAATTTGGGGACTTCCAGATAAAAAAATATCCAAAATGTAGGGTGCGTCAGTGCAAAAAAACCTAACTGTACCAAAAAATTATTCATACTGACGCACCCTACTAACTGTCAATTTGGAATAATTTATTTTTTGGTGTTCCCTTGTTGCCATAGGGCATCAACAGTTACAAAGTTATAACCGTTTTGTAGCAGATGAGGGATTAAAATTTGGATAGTTGCTGCCACATCTTGTCCACCACAAGCACCATCATGTAAAACAATCAATGAGCCGTTTTGTACTTGCTTCATGACTCGCTGTACTACTTTATTTACTCCTGGCCTAACCCAATCTTCTGGGACAACACTCCACATCACCGGCCGATATTGCCATTGTCGAAATAAAGTGAGAGTCTTAGGTGTAAATAAACCATTGGGCGGTCTAACATCACGGACTTTTACAGGTAGGATATCGCAAGCATTATAAATAGCGGTTTGAGTTTTTTCTAAACTTTCTTTCAGGTCTTGAGGTGAAAGCCTAGTAAAAGAGCGATGATTGTAACCATGTAGCCCTATCCAGTGTCCGCGATCGCTCACTGCTTTGGCAATGGTTGGTGAATGGTTGACACAAGCACCCAGCCAAAAAAAGCTAGCTTTGACGTTGTAGTGGTCTAATACTGCTAGCACTTGGGGAGTGTATTGGGGATGAGGCCCATCATCAAACGTGAGGGCGATTGTTTTAGTGTGAAGATTTCCACGCCACAGACAGTTGGGAAAAGTCGGTTGGAGAATCCGGTAAGCTATTGGTAATAGGGGCGCAAGTTCCATTTTTGATGGGGAACAGGGGAGAGGGGATAGGTGACAGGGGATAGGTGACAGGTGACAGGGGTTATTTGGAAATATCTACAACTGATTTCGGCTGACTCAATTTTTCTGCTTTATCTAAACTTGGTCGTCTTTGACCTACGACATCACAAAATAAATCTTCATAATTCTCAATTGCCTGCTCAAAGGAGAATTTCTCTAGAGCAAATTGTCTACCTTTATATCCTAACGTAGCCGCTAGCTCAGAATCATTGTACAACTCTAATACTGCTGCGGCTAATGCTTCCGGTGACTCTGGTTCTACAATTAAACCTCCACCACTCTCTACAATTACTTTAGCTGCTGTCCCAGTGGCTGGTACTGAACCCACTACCGGACGGCCAGCTGCTAGCAATAGAGGGATCTTAGAAGGCATATTGAAGGAAATCACATTACTTTTCTGTACAATCAATCCCACATCAGCCGTTGCTAACATTTCGGGTAATTGTTCTCTCTTTTGCAATGGTAGGAGTAAAACGTTATCTGCACCACAAGCTAGACAATGTTTTTGCAATCTGGTTAAGGCTGTAGATTCACCCACAATCACAAAACTAATATCTGGAATATGGCGCAAATAAGCGGCGGCGGCGATGACAGTTTCTAAACCTTGCGTCAGGGCGATGTTACCAGAGTACATCACCACAAATTTGCCATCTAGTTGGTGAGTAGTTCTCCAAGGGTTATTCTTAGGTAAGGGACGAATGAAATTAATATTGACCCAATTGGGAATACAAACCATCTTTTGTGGATTGACTCCCTTATTCACTAAATTTTCTAAGAAGCCATCGGAAATTACGCTAATTTTAGTAGCATGACGGTAGGAAAATTTCTCTATTGCTTCACAGACCCGAATCATCAGCTTATTTGTCATCAGTCCCACACGAATCGCTGCTTCTGGTAAAATGTCTTGTACGTTCAGGACTACAGGACATTTATACAGACGACCTAGTAAGATGGCTGGTAGTGAAACTAGTAGTGGCGGTATTGTCAGGAGAATGACATCAGGACGCTGACCATTGAAGGCTTGCGGCAAACTGCTAAATATAAAACTTAATTCTAAAAGCAACCGATCTATCAGGTTGGGCTTTGATTTAATTCGCAGATAACTACGCTGAATCTTTACACCATTTTTTTGTTCTGTAATATACCACTTACCCCTATATCCTTCGTAGATTTCTCGTTGGGGATAATTAGGCATTCCCGTAATTACCCGCACTTGATGACCCTGTTCTACTAAACCTTCTGCCAGTTCGGTAATCAAAGGTGCGATACCGATCGGCTCTGGGTAATAGTTGTAAGAATAAATCAGAATTTGCATGAGATATAGATGAATTTTGTAGATCAGCCTGAAAAAACGTGTGCAGTCAATGTCAACTAAGTTTTGTTGGTGTTCAGAGGGCTGTTTTCGGAAGAATTTTCACCATATATAGTTTTGTATAAGAGAGATGTAATCTAAATTTTTACGTGAATACAAAAATTTATAACCCAAATTTTTACAACTTACAGCAGAAGAATTACATACCAGTAGCATCTCAATCCCTAACTAAAACTTAAAATTATTAGTTTTGAGATTCCATCGCAATCAAGTTATCAAAACAATAGGTTTTTGTCTGTGTTTATATTTTTGCTCGATATTGTTAATCTTTCTTAAACGCACATTGTAGTTTTATATTCACTAATTATGAGGGTATTTACTGTGTATTTATCAAATCTTTAAAATTGTCGGCAAATTTTTATTTAAATATTAAAAATTTATTTAGTTATACGTCTCTGTAGGCTTGCTATGGCGTTTATCAAAGAATTTGGTTTGAAAACAGGGGAAACGGATATAAATTGTTTTGACAAAATATAACTTATATGGATATAGAAAAAGGGGAGTATTAGTAGGTTAATATCAATCTAATAGATGTATATGTAGAGAATTTGATGGTAAATTGGTTTCTATAAGAATCAATAAAATGGAGTGAAGTAGTATTCTCAATCAAAAGAATTAGACAAAATTTAGAAATGAAGCTACCACCAAAAATCACAATTGCAGATCATTTTAACTAAATCTAGCCAGCAACAATTAAACCAGTTGAAGCCTTAGTAGCTTGGCATGGTCTACGTCAGCATTGTGGCAAGGTAAACTGTTGGAATTGACCAATAATAGTTAAGCTACGCAAAGTTAAAAACAGAGTCCTATGTCGGCATTTTTATTAGAAGTTGGTACAGAAGAACTACCTGCAAGCTTTCTGAGTGGTGCGATCGCACAATGGCGATCGCGTATTCCCCAAAGTTTAGCAGCCCATAGCCTCGCCTATGAATCTGTAGAAGTGTACGGTACTCCCCGGCGGTTGGCGGTACTGATTACTGGTTTACCATCTCAGCAACCAGACAGAGAAGAAGAAATCAAAGGGCCACCAGCCCAAGCAGCTTTTAAAGATGGTCAGCCTACCCAAGCTGCTCTAGGCTTCGCTAAAAAGCAAGGTGTAGCGATTGAAGCGTTAGAAGTGCGCCCCACCGAAAAAGGGGATTTTGTGTTTGTGCAGAAAAGCATCCCCGGCCGGCCTGTGGCGGACATATTGACGGAACTTGTCCCCCAGTGGATTTACACTTTGGAAGGTAAGCGGTTGATGCGCTGGGGGGATGGGGATGTGAGGTTTTCCCGTCCCATTCGTTGGTTAGTGAGTTTGTTAGATGAGTCGGTGTTGCCCATTGCATTAGAGAATGGTGCAATTAAGATTCAGAGCGATCGCATCTCTCACGGTCATCGCGTTTTACATTCCGAAACTGTCACCATTCACAACGCTAGCGATTACGTTAAAACCCTGCGCTATGCTTACGTAATTGTAGACCCCCACGAACGTACAGCCTTAATTCAAGAACAAGTACAGGCGGCGGTTGAGAAACTCAACGGTAGTACAGAAATGTACCCCGATTTGTTAGCGGAAGTTACTAACCTTGTAGAGTGGCCTTCCCCAGTGGTGGGTAAATTTGAAACTGAATTTTTAGCCTTACCCACGGAAGTAATTACTACTGTGATGGTAAGTCACCAGCGTTATTTCCCGGTGTTTAAGGCTGGGAGTGCAACTACACTGCAATCATATTTTGTCACCGTTGGCAATGGCGACCCCAACAAAGCAGAGATTATCGCCGTGGGGAATGAAAGGGTAATCAGAGCCAGGTTAGCAGATGGGCAGTTTTTCTACAAATCTGACTTATCTAAGGCGTTGGAGAATTACTTACCCCAACTAGAAACTGTCACCTTCCAAGAAGATTTGGGTTCTTTGCGTGCCAAGGTAGATCGAATAGTTAAGATTGCGGGACGAATTAGCAGTCAACTGCAATTAACTACAAGTGCTTCTCAACAGACCGAAAGAGCAGCATTATTATGTAAAGCCGACCTTGTAACCCAAATGGTCTATGAATTCCCAGAGTTACAGGGGATTATGGGTCAAAAATATGCGATCGCTAGCGGGGAATCAACGGAAGTCGCGACGGCAATTTTTGAGCATTATTTACCACGAGGTGCTGATGACATCCTTCCCCAAACCTTAACAGGTCAAGTTGTCGGTTTGGCAGATAGACTCGATACCTTAGTCAGTATCTTGGAATTGGGAATGATGGGGTTGGCAGCCAAACCCACTGGTTCATCTGATCCGTTCGCCTTGCGACGTGCAGCTAACGCTGTTATTAACATCACATGGGCAGCTAATTTGCCAATAAACCTGAAAAATTTATTGGATCAAATCTCAAAAGACTTTGCGGAAAAACATTACATCAGCCAAGACCAAGCAGAGATTAACGCAGTTTTTAGAGATGACTTTTTCTTACAACGGATTCGTACCTTGTTGCAAGAGGAAAAACAAATTGATTACGACTTGGTAAACGCTGTTTTAGGCGAAAATGACCCAGAATATACAGAAAGGGCCTTAGAGGATTTATTAGATGTACGCGATCGCGCTTTATATCTGCAACAAATCCGCCGCGACGGGACACTAGATAAAATCTACGAAACCGTGAACCGTTCTACACGGCTAGCTGCTCAAGGTGATTTGGATACCAAACAGCTAGACCCCACAAGTGTAGTCAGTCCCGAACTGTTCCAAAAGTCTTCCGAATCAGCCTTTTATGAAGCCTTAGTCAAACTAGTACCGCAAACCCAAGCCGCACAACAATCACGCAACTATCAACTGTTAGTAGCAGGACTGGAAAATATCGCGCCAACGGTGGGTAATTTCTTTGATGGGGCGGATAGTGTTTTAGTGATTGATCCTGACCCAGAAATTAAGCGGAATCGGTTAAATTTGCTAGGATTATTGCGAAATCATGCCCGTGTTTTAGCTGACTTTGGGGCAATTGTAAAAAATTAGGGTGTAAGGGTGTAAGGGTGTAAGGGTGTAAGGGTGTAAGGGTGTAAGGGTGTAAGGGTGTAAGGGTGTAAGGGTGTAAGGGTGTAAGGGTGTAAGGGTGTAAGGGTGTAAGGGTGTAAGGGTGTAAGGGTGTAAGGGTGTAAGGGTGTAAGGGTGTAAGGGTGTAAGGGTGTAAGGGTGTAAGGGTGTAAGGGTGTAAGGGTGTAAGGGTGTGAGGGTGTAAGGGTGTAAAGGTAGATGAAATTATCATAATTTGGTGAATTTCGCAGTCCTCACTGATAACTCGATGAAAAACCTGCCCTTAAACTTACCCCCACACCCCTATACCCCTATACCCCTATACCCCCACACCCCTAAATTTGAAAAATCTGTAGCGTAAAGCAACAAAACATGGTGTAATTTTTGCCAATTAGCGGTAACATAATGAGTGCTTAACCAGGGAACTCTGCCACAGTCTATGTCCAACGCCCATATCATTGGATTCGGAAAATCCGGTATTGCTGCGGCGAGATTGTTGAAACGGGAAGGTTGGGAGGTGATGCTTAGTGACCGTAACACCTCCGAAATCCTTCTCAAACAACAACAAGCACTTGCCGAGGAACAAATCACCGTTAAATTGGGGCATTCACTAGAATTAGATGGTGCTGATTTACCCGATTTAATTGTTGTTAGTCCCGGTGTGCCTTGGGACATACCAGCGTTAGTAAAAGCGCGAGAATTGGGCATAGAAACAATTGGCGAAATGGAATTAGCTTGGCGAAATTTGCGATCGCTCCCTTGGGTCGGAATCACCGGCACTAACGGCAAAACCACCACCACCGCCTTAATCGCTGCAATTTTTCAAACTGCTGGATTTGATGCCCCAGCTTGTGGTAATATTGGCTATGCTGCCTGTGAAGTAGCTTTAGCTGAAAAAGCACCAGACTGGGTAATCGGAGAAATGAGCAGCTATCAGATAGAATCTTCTGTGTCTTTAGCTCCTCAGATTAGCATCTGGACGACTTTTACCCCAGATCACCTAGCTCGTCATCAAACTATAGAAAATTACTACAACATCAAAGCCAAGCTGTTACGTCAGTCTCAATTGCAAGTATTCAACGGCGATGATGCTTATCTGCAAAAAGTGGGCGTAACTGACTGGCCGGATGCCTACTGGACAAGTGTTAAAGGTAAAGACTTTCTGATTGGGGAAAAAGGCTTTTACATTGAAGATGGTTGGGTTGTAGAGCAGTTACAAGCCGATTCTACGCCCCAAAGAATCATTGAAGCCTCAGCCTTGCGGATGGTGGGAGCGCATAACCAGCAAAATTTACTCATGTCCGTAGCCGCAGCACGATTGGCGGGGATTGCACCAGAGGCGATAGATAAAGCAGTGCGAGACTTCCCCGGAGTTCCCCACCGTTTAGAGCATATCTGCACTTGGGAAGGCATTGATTTTATTAACGACAGCAAAGCCACTAACTACGATGCGGCGGAAGTCGGACTAGCATCTGTGAGTAGTCCAGTGGTGTTAATTGCTGGTGGTGAAGCTAAACCAGGGGATGATACTGGCTGGTTAGCAAGTATTCAAACTAAAGCGGCGGCTGTCTTGCTAATAGGTGCAGCTGCAACAGCATTTGCCCAACGTCTGCAAGAATTAGGTTATAGCAATTATGAAATTGTGGAAACAATGGAGAATGCAGTGCCTAGAGGTGCAGAGTTAGCCAAACAACATCAAGCATCTGTAGTATTACTATCTCCAGCTTGTGCTAGCTTCGACCAATACCCTAATTTTGAAGTACGGGGCGATCGCTTTCGGCAGTTGTGTTTAGAATTCGTCAAAGAGGGAGTATAAGGTGCAAATCAAAGAAAAACTTCCCTCCTCTCTGTCACCTGTCCCCTGTCACCTGTCCCCTGTCACCTGTCACCTGTCCCCTGTCCCCTGTCACCTGTCCCCTGTCACCTTAATGTTGATGCAATTTTTCTAATAACCACATCGAAGCTACAGTTCCGATAAAGTGAGCAGCAATACCATTAATATTTGCTACCATCACAAACACATCCAAGGCGCGGATAATTTTATTAGGATCAGTGATAGCCACTCCTGGGGGTTGGGAAATAGATTTTGCGATCAACACTCCCAAGGTTGCACCCGCACCTAAAAGACTTAATAGAATCCCTACTAAACCTACAATTATCCCTACTTGAATAATTCTAGTTGTCTCTGCTTTACTAGGATGTAGAGTTGGGTTAGGGTTATCCAACCGCTTACCGATGCGAGTGTAACGAAAATTCCAATACACGCTAAACAATAACGCCACAACTCCGCATATAGCCCAGAATATACCGATACCGAGTCCAGCATTTGGTTGAGCAGCAAAGTCACGACCAGTGGAAGCAAATAGCAGCACTAATCCAGAAACTACAACTAGTGTCAGTTGCACCCAAAAAGTAACCCAGCCTGTGAAATTAATAGTCTTGGCAATTCCATGCAGCGAACTATGTGCTGGCGATCGCGTTTCTGTTTCAGCTTGCATATATCTGATTACCTAATTTCCCCATCACCAGCATATTTTTACCCCTGAGCCTTTACCCCCACCTACAGACATAACCACTGCCACATCTTCAGGCATAAAATTAGACAAACTCAACATTTCTCACTTAGGATTGATGAGCAATTTGGCATTAATCTGACAAAATTAAAGCTATAGCCAGCGATGATGCTCCGCGATCGCAAGGAATAGAAGACATGATTAAATCTTGGATGGTGATTGGAGGTGTCGCTTTTGTAGTGGCCTTAGCAGCAAATTGGATTACACCAAGCGATCGTCAGTGGTTTAACCGCTTACAAAGACCTAAATGGCTCACCTTTGAAGCCGCAATTCCTATTATTTGGACTGTCATCTTTATCTGCGGTGCATGGTCAGCTTATATTGTTTGGGAACGCCAACCAGATACAAACCCAACTTGGTTACTCATGGGTTTATACCTACTATTAGAAATAGTCACAATCGCCTATACACCAGTTATGTTCAGGCTTCGCAGTCTTCATGTGGGTACACTTCTCGGTGGCACAGGTTTTACTATCTGTATTATTTTAGCCATTACAGTCTTAACTGTTTCTGGTTGGGCAGCATTATTATTAGTTCCCTATTTACTTTGGAGTCCCATTGGTACATATACCACTTGGCAAATGATTCAGATTAACCCTCAAGATGCTTAGTAGGTGTTCCCTGTTCAGTACAAACGCCCATAACTGGCTGTGGCTTGATTATTTAGCCAAGCCCACATTTGATCACCGTAACAAAAATGCCACCATTCTTTGGGGTTGCGTTGAAAACCAGCTTTTAACATGACATCGTACAATAACTGACGATGGGTGTGATAGTAGTGTGCATTTGGATGATCCCTATGAGCATAGTAATCGGGATGCGATCGCTCTGACATTTCATCTATCGGCGAACCCATATCGATAATCTGTCCAGCTTCATCTACCAGGGTAATGTCTACGGCTGCACCTGTACTATGAGGAGGAGGGGTTTTTTCATCCATACTGGGTACAGCCCAAATTTCATACACTGCTTCCCAAATCTCTTGGCTTTGCTGGGGTGTTAACTCAGCTTCAGTTAGCCCCCGTTCCTGTAATGCTGTAGCAAAGCTGTAATCTACCATAAACTGCTGCACAGCCACCGGGCGATAAGCATCAAATATCTGAATGCGCCAATTAGGACGCAGCAATTGCAGATAATTCTGAGCTTGAATTAAATTCTCAACTACACTCTGGCGGAGATAATAAGGAGAATAATTCCCGTAACTAGCACCTAGCTTTTGATAAGGATGAGGAGATTCCACGGCAAACATTTCTAACGGAATCTCTACCAACCGTTCACCACACTCCAGAATTGGGATCTGATGATACGGCCTCACTTGATAAGTTTGCATTAAATTTAGATAAATACTCAAACTAGGGAAAAATTTTTGCTTTATTCTCTGTGTCTCCGTGCCTCTGTGGTTCATTAAATTATTTTTTACCACAGAGGCACAGAGAACACAGAGTTAAGATTATTTCCGTTGGGGTTGGCTAATATATGGATTGTATGGAACATTAGGTTGGGGAAGTTGATTGGGTTGCTGCCAGATGGAATTACCATAACTATTTGGTACTAATGGCGTTGTGTTTGTCATAACACCTGGGCTGGGATTGCGGATAGTGTAGGGGCCAATAATTGGTGATGTCCGCGTGATGACTGGTGTTGTTACTTGTACTTGGTTAGGCGAAACCTGACTGTTATTCAAGTTATTATTAGAATCCGGTTGGATGTAGCCAGGTCTAGCATTTAACCCTGTGCTAGATGAAAGAGGCTGAACGTTGAGGTTATTGTTAATACCCGGCTGGAGATTGGGCGTATTTGGTTGAATATAATTTGTGGAAGGATTTAGTCCCGTATTAGGTGAAAAACTTTGACTGTTATTGAAGTTATTGTATCCAGTTGGCTGAATTGAATTTGTAGGTGAATTTAATCCTGTACTAGGTGAAAAACTTTGGTTTGGTGAGATGCTAGTAGGTGCAGTCTGTATTAATCCTCCATAAGAAGAATTGCTTAGAGGGTTAATCGGTGATGAAGTTGCACTATTAATAGTCGATAGATTTTGATTATTTGGTGGGTTAACAACGGTTGTTAAAGAAGTAGTAGAATTATTATTTTGATTCTGATTAGTTTGATTAACTAGTCCTGTTCCCACACCCGGAGAATTGGCATTGGCTGCTGTTGATTCAGCCGATGAATCCAAAGATTTAAAACCTAATAAATGATTATTATCAGTTGCTCCAAACCTTAATAAATTTTGGGTTTGTGAGACAAACAGGTTTTGATTTTGAGAGGTAGCTAGGGTATTAAGACTATTAGTAATAGGTTTTGATTTCTGCTCGGTAGATTGTTTTTTACTAGCGGCATCCAGTAATGGGTTTTTGCTGTTATCGTCTGGCGGATTATTTGTAGGTGTTGGCAAACTCAATTGTTCATTTGTGCCAAACAATAATGGTAAATTATCAATATCAGCTGCGATCGCTCTATCTTCAGCCGAAAGTGAAGCACTCAGAGGATCTGAAGCACTCACCGCGTTATCTGGCCTTTCACCAAATAGATCCGGGTTTGCCCAATATTCTTGAATCACCAGACCAACTACAGATAGAAAAATGGCTGTTCCCCAAAAACTAGGTCGCCCCAAATTCATTAATCTGGCTTTGAGATAGCGTAAGTAAGCAGGGGGATAACGACGATTTTTCATAATGAAATATAAGTAAATTTAATGTGTATTTAATGGGAATGGGCATTACTAAATTTTTCCCTGTCACCTGTCACCTGTCACCTGTCACCTGTCACCTGTCACCTGTCACCTGTCACCTGTCACCTGTCACCTGTCACCTGTCACCTGTCACCTGTCACCTATTCCCTATCACCTGTCACCTGTCACCTGTCACCTATTCCCTATCACCTATTCTCACGCTAAAATTTACTTTTGGGCAACACGTATTAATAAAAATGTACCTACTCCCAAAAAAATAAAGTTAGGCAACCAAGCACCAACGAAGGGAGAAACTACACCGGCTTGTCCTAAAGCCCCGGTAATAAAGCCCAGTAGATAATAAGAAAAAATTACAATCACACTAATCCCAAAACTTGTACCTCGTCCGGTGCGTTGTGGTATAGTTCCCATTGCTGCACCGACTAAGCCAAAAACTACGCAGACAAAGGGCAAGGCAATTTTTTGCTGAATCCTGACTTCTAGTTTACGAATTTTTTGGCGATCGCCTGCCAATCTTTCCACAGTTAGCTGTTCTAAAGCCTCTGCAATATTCATCTCGCCATAGTCGCGGCTTTTTTCTGCCAAACTTAAGGGAGTGCGGGGAAGCTTTAATTGTTGCTTTTCAAATCTTAAGATATTGCGATAAGAGCGATCGGGAGCTACTAAATAAATTGTCCCGTTATAAAAATCCCAAACACTTTGCGAGCCATTCCACTCGGCGGATTCTGCTACCACAATTTGATTTAACCCTTCCGTAGAACGGTCTATAATAGTTAAACCTTTCATCCGCCTACCATCAAACTGGTCAGCATAAAACAGCCGCGTCAGCATCCTGTTTTTCGTGCCATCTGGATCTACAACTTCCCGGTATTCTGGATAAAAAATATTCTGTTGCTTAATAGTTGGTTTATCTGACTTAATAGCAGCGTTTAAGGTGAGAGTGGCTTGGTAATTTGCAGCTGGTGCAATTTGTTCGTTAAATACAAAAGTCATACCAGTCACGACAAAACTCAGCACTACCGCCGTTAGCACCATCCGATAGACGCTGACTCCACAACCTCGCATAGCAATGAGTTCGCTCTCACTCGAAAGACGACTATAAGCCATCAAAGTCGCCAACAGTGTAGACATGGGGAAAGCTAAAACGATGAAATTAGGCAGCTTTAATAAAAAAACCTGAACGGCAATATCAATGGATAGTCCAGATTCTACGATTCTGCGTACTAACTCAAATACTGCATCAATGGTGACACCAATGGAAGAAAAAGCCCCAACCCCAAATAAAAATGTTGGCAGTAGTTCGCTAGCGAGGTAGCGATCCATAATTGTAAAAGGCAGCAATGATTTGAGGCTGTAGAAAACCGGGAAATTTTTGGACACCATGATTTAATTCGTAATTCTTCATTAGGGGTGTAGGGGTATAAGGGTGTAGGGGTGTAGGGGGGTTCAGGCGTTGGACGAGGTTTCAATCTGGACTTACGTCCCGCTACGCTCTAAGCGCAGCTATGCCGCAGGCTTTACGTAATTCGTAATTGGGTATTGGGGTAAAATCTGCTTTGCTATCCTCCTACTACCTCTGCTCCCCTAAACTTGGAAATTATCGCCTAAATAATACTGTCGCACTAGTGGATTGTTGTATAGTTCATCAGCCGTACCATAGGCTAGAATTTGTCCTTCGCGCATGATGTAGGCGCGGTCGGTAATGGCTAGGGTTTCGCGGACGTTGTGATCTGTAATTAAGATGCCCATGCCGCGATCGCGCAGTTGTGCGACAATATGCTGAATCTCATGTACTGCGATCGGATCAACCCCTGCAAAGGGTTCATCTAAAAGTAAGAACTTTGGCCCTTCTCTCCCTGCTGCTAAGGCTCTGGCTAATTCTGTACGCCGTCTTTCTCCGCCAGATAGTTGAATCCCTTTGCTTCTAGCTAATTTCTCTAAGCGAAACTCCCGCAATAAAGTTGTTAATCGCTTTGACCATTCCCGTCGCGGTACATTGGTTTGCTCTAGCACCAACAAAATATTATCTTGGACTGAAAGTTGACGAAAAACACTCGCTTCCTGGGCTAGATAGCCAATGCCCAACCGCGCCCTTTTGTGCATTGGCAATCCAGTAATATCTAAACTATCTAACCAAACTTTCCCCTGATTAGGTTTTTCTAAACCTGTGGCAATGTAGAATGTCGTTGTTTTACCAGCCCCATTGGGGCCAAGTAACCCGACAATTTCACCCTGAGCTACAGAAAGGTTGACGCGATTGACAATTACTCGCTTGCCGTAAGATTTGTGAATATTTTCTAAAACAATTTTCACTATTTGCGGACTTTCTTAATGGTTGATGCTAATTAGCAGGCTTGAATGCTGGTGTGTTGGGGGCAGGTGTACTATTTCCAGTGTCAAGTGCTGAATCTTCCACCATATAAATAGACTCTACTTGACGACTAGATTGGGGTAAGGCAACAAATCGCCCTTCATCAATCAAATATGTTACCCTTTCGGCGCGCATACTGTTACCGCCTTGTTGCAAAATATAGACATTACCACTGAAATCAATCCGGCGTTCCTTGCTAAAATATTGGGCTTGACTTGCTGTAGCCTGAATCTGGCGAGCAGGATACAACATCTGTACATTACCACGAGCAGTTATCACCTGATTTTTTGAGTCATATTCTTGGATGTCAGAGCGGATAGTCAGGGGACGATTTCCGGCTGTTGTTTGTGCAGTAGCTGTTTGTAGTTGATTGGGGAAGGATAAAGCACTAAAGAATGTAGCTTGTAACACCAAGGCTAATCCAAGGCGGCGCATTTTTGATGAAGATTGATCACAGGGCATCATAACAATTTAAGATTCGGGATGGTGGATGATATATTAAGGTATCTCCAGCATTTTTTCCATAAATAAAAGCTCCAATCGGGAGTCAATTGGGCTAAATACTGGCTAAAGCTTTGACGCTTCACTAAATCTTAAAGTTTCTTCAATAGTTAAGCATGAATTTAGAACCCCGGTTTCTGTGAGAAACGGGGGTTCTGTAAGTTTTCATTTTTTGTTGGTAGTAAGGACTTTAGTCCTGATTGGTTCGCGTAGGGTTCGCAACAGAGGACTAAAGTCCTCACTACGAACTGAAATTCAATTATCAATCAACACAATTTTGGGTAAGGGTAAGGCTGGATTGTCACTAAGGTTATCAGTATTATTTTTATCTAAGTCAATCACTTGTATTACCTGTAACAAGACTCCGCTCTGGTTTCGTAATTCATCTACATCAATACCACCGTAACTAGATGGGTAACGCCGCAGGCGATTACTGCCTTCTCCTAATAAAATGGCTGCACCCCGCCAGTTACGATTACCCATGTGATAAAGAGCCACAGCAATTTGGAGAATGCCTTGATAAAAGGTTTTTTCTGGTTCGCTGGCTTCAATCCATAAAGCCTCTAGGGTGTCATGACAGGCGTAGAACTGTTCAGAATTAAATTGCTCTACACCTTGCCAATACTCCGGGGGCATTGTATCGCTCATCCCATGCTCTCTCGCACTTCTTTAATGGTTTCTAGCGCAATTTCTTGCTGTTGTCCCGCAAACTCGTTGTCTGGGGTGAGAAACAGCATACAATGGCACTCTTTGCGTTCTCTCATTGGCACACAAGGACAGTTCCAATATGTAGCCTTAACTTCTGCTTCTTTATCTTCATAGTGGCGACAGGGACACAAAGGCGCACCCAGGTCGTCTTTATGTTTAGCTAGTCCTTCAATCACAACCGCAGTCACGGAAGGTTCAGCACAAAAGAAAGTTCCTGTACGCTTGGCATATTGTTCTGAAAAATGGCGCATCGCCTCTAGACTTTTATCGGTGGATGTTGTGTTCGCTTCTGATGAGATCATTGGGATCGGCAGCTCATAATTTAAATATTTCTTTGCATTGTACCGCAGCAACACTAGGCTATTGTTGGGGAGATATCCCCAAGCTGAGTTTTTAAATTTTGCCTGAAAGCGATGGGAAACTCAATCCCCTTGTGCTTGAGGCATAGGGCATGGGGAAGAAGTTACGAATGCCGGTGTGTAAATCCCCGTTACAACACGTAATTGCGTAAAGCCTGCGGCATAGCTGCGCTTAGAGCGGAGCGGGGCGGGAGCATCGTTGCGAATTGCGAATTGCGAATTGCGAATTGATTGTGATCATCTCCTGCTGAGTCCTAGCAGCCACAGAAAATAAGGTGTACCAATTAGCGCAGTTACTAACCCAGAAGGAATTTCTTTTGGAGCTAAAAGAACACGCCCAACAGTATCAGCTAAAATGACTAAAATCGCGCCTAAAATAGCAGCTATGGGTACTAGCTGGCGGTGTCGAGAACCTACTAATAAACGTGCAGCATGGGGAGCAATTAACCCGACAAAGCTAATAGTTCCTACTGTGGATACAGCCGCAGCTGCTAAAGCCACTGCGATCGCTAATATTACACCACGGGCTTTTTGTAAACGCATCCCCAAAATTCGCGGTAAATCTTCCCCTAACGCCATCACATCCAATTTACGGGCAAATAACCACCCCAAAGGCAGTAAAATCAAGGGAAACGCTAATAATTGCCATACTTCATCCCACTGACGAGCGTAGGTACTTCCAGCTAGCCACACCAAAGCCTGAGCTACCTGCAATTTGGATTTGACTACCAACAAGTTAATTCCAGCCGCACAAAACGCAGACACCGCAATTCCTATCAAAGCTAGCCGCGCTGGTGCTACACCGTTTTGCCAAGCTGCTAGATAAACGACACCAAAGGCGACAATTGCACCAATAAAAGCGGCTATTGGTATGAATGTTACAGGTATATCAGGTACTAATAGTAATACCAGTAACGCCCCCAAACCTGCCCCTGACGTAATCCCCATAATTTCCGGTGCAGCTAGGGGATTGCGGACAACTCCCTGCAATAATAAGCCACTAATTGCTAAAGATGCACCTGCTAATAATGCTACCAGTAAGCGAGGCAGACGTAAGTATAAGACTATCCTTTCTGTGAGTGCGTCACTGTTTCCCAGGATGACTGGAATAAGTTGATGAATACCTAAATTAATATTGCCGAGGGATAACCCCAAAACCATCACCATTAACAGGGAAAGAACCCCAGCAAACAGTAAAACAGGATACGGGAGACGGGATTTGATTAAACCATGATTTCCCCCTGTTTTACTCAATAGACGAGGCGATGAACGCACCAACCAGACTAAAAACGGTGCGCCTAATAAAGCTGTGATACCACCCGCAGGTAATTCACTAGATATTTGCTGTGCTACTAAATCAGCAGCTAGTAAGACTACTGCACCCCACATCGCCGCCGATGGTAATAAAATTCGGTGTTGGCGACATCCCATTAATTTCCCAATGTGGGGTGCAACTAAACCTACAAAGCCAATCGGCCCGACTACACTCACGGCAACGGAGGCTAAAAAGACGGCTAGTAAGGTACTGCATAAACGTGTCCACTGGACTTTTGCACCGAGAGAACGGGCTACATCTTCGCCTAACAGGAGGACATCTAAGGGTTTGGCGATGAGGAAAACTGCGATCGCTCCTAATAATACTCTAGGTGCAGCGTAAATACTTCCTTGCCAATTGGTTTGTAGTAACGAACCTGCACCCCAAAAAAATAAATCACGGGTTTGGTTTTCGTAGAGTAGTTGTAAGGCGGAAGTGAAGGCGGCTAAGGCTAGGGAAACAGCCATTCCTGAGAGGGTGAGGCGAATGGGGGTGATTTCTTTCCCGGTTATGGCGTAGACGAGTAAGGCTGCTAATAATCCACCAGTGAATGCTACCAATAAAGGCGACCAAGTAAATATCTCTGGTGCAAAGATGGTGGTGGCGGTGACGGCTAAATATGCGCCTGCGTTGACTCCTAATGTGGCGGGTGAGGCTAGGGGGTTACGGGTGACTGTCTGGAATAGTGCGCCGGCTATTCCTAAAGATGCGCCTGATAAGATTCCGATGACTGTGCGGGGTAGTTTGATGTAGAGGAGGATGTCTTCTGGGGTGGTGATGGGGTTGCTGTGGAGGAGGAGGAGGGGGAGGAGGATGAGGATTGGGGTGAGGAGGGGTTTGAGCATGGATTTGAAACGCAGAGGGGCGCGGAGGTTAACGCAGAGGTTACGCAAAGGTTTGGATGATTTTTTCTGTGAGGATTTGGGCTGATAGGGGGCCTCCGAATAGCCAGGTGTCTGGGGCGATCGCATACAATCTGTTTTGTTGGACGAATTGTAGTTTTTTCCAGACGGGGTTATCTTCTAGTTGTTTTTGGTAGGGGCTGTTGGGTGCGGAAATATAGATGAAGTTGGCGGTTTCTACTTTTGGTAATGCTTCTATCCAGACTGTGTTGAAGCCAAAACGGTCAAATTCTCCTTTCCAGGCGTTTTTTAAACCGATGGCGGTGATGATTTGTGCAGCCATTGAGTTATCGGTAAAAAGGCGGAGTTGGGGGGTGTTGTCGCTGAATTGTCCGAGGACGAAATCAGGTTTTGGGGTGTTTTTGATGCGGGTGGTTGCTGTTTGAAATTGGGTTTGCATCTGCTGAAGGACTTTCTCGGCGACATCTCGACGGTTGACGCGTTCCGCAATTTTGAGGAATGTTTGCTGCATCTCATCAAGTTGATTCGAGTTGTTCGCCGAGGGGTAGGGGTTAAATATGAGGGTGGGGGCGATCGCAGATAAGGTATCGTAAATAGTTTGATGTCTTAACTCTACACCTAAAATTAAATCTGGTTTTAATTGCGCGATCGCTTCTAAACTCGGTTCTTGGCGTGTCCCAACATCAACTACACTCTCATCTAGGGATGGTTCTACATTCACATATCGTTTATAGCCCTGGATATCTGCAACTCCTACAGGCTGGATTCCTAAAGCTAAAAGGTTTTCCGCATACACCCATTCCAGGGCGATTACTCTCGTTGCAGTTGGATTAGCAGCTTGGGGACGAGGAGAACGATTACAAGCCACCGTCAAAGCCGAAGCAGTCGCCGCAGTTAAAAAGGCACGTCTAGTAAATTTGCTCATACTGTTATTGATTTGATTACTAACTGCATTTAGCTTCTAGGTATGCTATTGAAGATGATAAATGAAGTTTATTGCAAAACTATAGCGACAATTTGATTTTAGCTTGATCAGACGCTTATTTATGACCGGAAGAGGCAGGGGGGAAGGGAGCAGGGAGCAGGGGGAGCAAGCCCTTTCCCCATGCGTGGAGCGGAGCGGAACATGGGTACAAGCCCCGTCCTTCTAGGACGCTTATACGGGGCGCAGTCCAAGCTCTGTCCCGGTCTTCCCCCTTGCCCCCTGCCCCTTTTCCTCTTTTTGACCACATACATGAAATCCATGCCTGAAGTACGCTGATAAAGTCATGGTTTTTTAAAACTTTCAATAAACTACTTGTATAAGTTCTCAAATAAAGATATTTTTATAAGTCTAAAGACTATTGCGAATGCAAATCAATAAAAATCTGCGATGGATGATGTCACTAGTCATGATCCAGTCGCAACTTTTAGGTGTGAAGTGAAAATGCAACCCGGAAACATCCTTTTTCTTCTCTTGCTTACAGGCTCTATTTACTCATTCATCAACCACCCTGCAAACAGTCAGGAAGCAGCATCACCAACAGAGGAAATCAAAACGTCATTTCCCTATACCCCTACACCCTTATACCCCTACACCCCTTTACTAACACAATCACCAACACCTAACCCTCAAACATTGATTCAAGTGACTGGTGTGAAGGTTGTTCCGACAGATAAAGGTGTAGAGGTAATACTAGAAACCACCGCCGCCGAACAGTTGCGGGTAGCAACACAAAATCAAGGCAATAGTTTGATTGCTAATATCAGTAACGCTCAACTCAATTTGGCTCAGGGAAACACATTCAGCCAAGACAACCCAGCCAAAGGTGTAACAGGTATCACCATCGTTAATCAAGATGACAATACTATTCGGGTGACGGTAACAGGTGAGCAAAGCCTTCCCAGAGTTCAGTTCTTTGATAGTGATCAGGGTTTAATTTTAGCCTTCACACCTACAGAAGTAGCAGCTGATTCTCCCACACCGCCAGAAACACCAGAGAATGAACCGCAAACCCCAGAACAACCAACTGCGGAAACAGATGAACCGATTGAACTGGTGGTGACAGCCACACGTACAGAAACACCGTTACAAAATATCCCGCGTTCAATTACCGTCATTAACCGCGAACAAATTCAGGAACAAGCCAGTACTTCCCGTAATTTAATCGAAATTCTGGGTAAAACAATTCCTGGGTTAGCATCGCCAACACAAAGTGCTAGTAATTTCGGTTTGACTCTGCGGGGACGTAATCCCCAAATATTAATTGATGGCGTTCCCCAATCTACAACCCGTAATGCGTCACGGGATTTGAGAACGATTGATACGGCGGCGATTGAACGAATTGAAGTGGTACGCGGCCCTAGTGCAATTTATGGTGATGGTGCTACTGGGGGTGTGATTAATATCATTACCCGCAAACCCACTGAAGAAAGTTTGACTTCGCGGACAGAAGTTGGTGTGAATGCAGCTTTGGGTAATTTAGAAGGAGAAAGTTTTGGGACGAATTTACAGCATTTTCTCTCAGCCAGACAGGGGAATGTCGATTTTACCTTTAACTTTGCTGTAGCGAAAACTGGCGGCTTCTTTGATGCTCAAGGCGATCGCATTCCTTCTGATCCTAACGCCCAAGGTGGCTTTTCTGATGCTTCTAGTATTAACTTATTTGGGAAGTTTGGCGTTGATATCGCTACCAATCAACGTCTACAACTCACTTTTAACCGCTTCGATGAGAAGCAAGATACAAATATTGCCAATGATCCTAGTGTTAATACTATCCCAGGCAGACAAAAGGCTCGTGCTTTGGACGGGTTAAGTTTGGACGAAAAGCCGGGGAATGAAAATACATTCATCAACCTGCAATACACCCATGACGATTTATTCAATAGCAAACTACAAGCACAGTTATATTATCGGGATTATCTCACCCGCTTCTTTCCCTTTGATGGTCGTAACTTTGCCAGTTTAGGGAACGAAATCATCCAATCACGGGTGGAATCAGAAAAGTATGGCGGACGCTTACAAATAGAAACACCTTTATTTAACCAAGGTGCAGCTAAACTACTTTGGGGTGTCGATTACTCCAAGGAAGATACATCCCAACCTGTATCGGTATTTGATCAAGCTGCGTTTGCTGCTAGTGGGGGGTTAGCATTTCGCAAAACAGGCGATCGCTCTTGGACTCCGCCTTTAGAATTAAGGAATCTGGGATTGTTTGCTCAGTTGAATTGGGAGATAGGCGATCGCTTAGTATTGAATGGTGGTGTCCGCTACGAAAATGCTGATGTCAGCGTCGATGATTTCCGCACCTTAGCTAATCCCAACGTCACTATTGCCGGTGGCGATTTAAACTTTGATGCGACTCTGTTCAATGTCGGCGCAGTCTACGCCATCAATCCGCAAATGAGCGTTTTTGCGAACTATGCTCAAGGTTTCTCACTCTCAGATATTGGGTTAGCACTCCGCAACGCCCGCCCAGGTTTTTCTGTAGAAACTCTTAATCCTGAACCGCAAAAAGTCGATAACTATGAAATTGGGATTCGGGGACAATGGGATACTCTCCAAGCTTCTCTCTCAGCCTTTTACAATGAGTCAGAATTAGGTACAACCTTCACCGCACCCGGGACTGTAATTCGCGCCCCAGAACGTATATATGGTTTGGAAGCAGCCATTGACGTACAACCGAGTTCCCAATGGCAAATAGGCGGGACATTTACCTTAATTGGGGGTGAAATTGATACTAATAATGATGGTGATTACGAATCTTTAGATGGCTTTAGAATCCCTCCCTTAAAAATTACCGCCTATGTAGAAAATGAGACTTTACCCGGTTGGCGAAATCGTCTGCAAGCTTTGTTATCTGGGAATCGAGAAGTCTTTACTGCTAATACTACCGCCTTTGGTAGAAGACCTGTAGAGAGTTATTTTGTAGTCGATTACATTAGTAGTGTGAAGTTCGGCACAGGTACATTACAAATAGGACTAGAAAACCTTTTTAATACTCAATATTTTCCTGTAGTTTCGCAATTACAAGCTAGTGATAGTGCTTACGCTGCGGCTAGAGGTAGGACTTTGAGTATTAAATATTCTATTGATTGGTAGCTTCTGGAAAATGTCAGTACAATTCGCAATGGGCTTCGTCCCGCTTCGCTAACGCAATGGGCTAACGCCCCGCTACGCTAACGCAATGGGCTAAACGCCCCGCTTCCGCTCTAAGCGCAGCTATGCCGCAGGCTTTACGCAATTAATGCCCACGGATAAATCCGGGGGCTTGAACCAAGCAAAGTTTAAAATGTTTCTATCAATAAATAAATAATGGTGCAAGTACCATCAAGGAATAATTGGTCATTGCGAATGAAGCGAAGCGTAATGAAGCAATCGCAAGGGCTGGGATTGCTTCGCTCCGCTCGCAATGACTGTAAATATTTTTGTCCAACTACTTAAAACCAATCCGAAAAACGCATCACAGCATTTCATGAATCTAAAGGTTTTTGTAATTGCGATCGCAAGGCCTGTTCTTTTTCGATGATCATCCCAGGATAATCTCTATTAACCATGACTTGCTCTGTAGCTGATTGTATATCTTGCCACAGCACCCAACGACTACCTTGAGGCAGTTGAGAAAGACCTAGAGGGTTTTGTGTTAACCAAATCAAAGGATGCCGCAATTCTAGTTTGCTAGCATCTTCGTGATATCTAGTAGCTGCTAGAGTTTCTAAAACCGAGCGATCGCCTTGAACTAATCCTGTGGCAGATGTGAATAGTTGCACCTGTAATTGCTGACGCTGTGCGTAAAAATACAGTGAAGCTGCGGCAATTACTGCTTGTTCAAAGTTTTCAGCTTCCCAACTACCAGCACTATCCAGAGCAATAATAATTTCCTGTCCACTTGTAACCATTTCTAATTCCCGCACCCGCAATTCACCGTAACGTGCGCTAGTCCGCCAGTGAATGAGACGGGTAGGGTCGCCAAGACGGTAGGGACGGAGCGATCGCACTAACCCTGATGTGGATGTCTGCAAAGGTTTCCCCCGATACTCACTCCGGTTACTTTCTGCTTGCCCGATTTCATCTACAAGGGGGCAAGTAGTCAAGGGTAAGACGGTAGGATAAACAATGGCTGTCGCTTCACAGTGATGCTGACGGCGACTCCAAAACAATCCTAAAGGCGCACCAGTACCCAGTTCAACATTGTGCCAGCGATATACACCCCGGTGTTGGGTAGGTTGGTCATACACCCAACGGTAACTTTCTTGACTGGCAATGGATTCAATCCCCTGTTGGACTGGTTTTCCTAAGACAAAAGGTAATATATCTGCAACTTGCAATAAGCTGACAGGTTGCTTAGTTTGATTGCGGATTTCTAATTCTAAGATTAAATCATCTCCGGCAGATACCGGTGGAATCGGGCGACGAGTGACAGATAGACCATTGAGCGATCGCGGGGGTAAAAATGCAGCTATACCCAAGAGGGCAAAACTCACGCCGCTAATAGCGTAAAGCCAGCCAGCCATTGTATTAATCGCTGCACCGAAAAAACAAACAGCAATTCCCGCTAGTACCCAACCGGTGTATGCAGGGGAACTAGCATGGATTTCTAACCAGTTAGTGATGGGTTTGATCATTTTCATGTTTCTTTTTTAACCCAACACTGATGGAAAGTCACAGAGTCAACTATAAGAAAGTATTAGAAGCGATCAACTTTGTCAGAGCCAGGACTACTGTATATGATTAAAGTATGGAACAAACATGGAATATTAATTGATGCAGTTGGTCAGTCAGGAGTATATTGAAATCGCCTCTGATATACGGAGTGGAAAACCTCGAATTGCTGGTACTCGCATTGCTGTAGAGGATGTGGCGATGATGTACTTAAAGCTAGGGTATTCTTTGGCCGATATTGCTGGTAAGTATGACCTATCACTGGCATCTGTTTATGCAGCAATGGCTTATTACTTTGATCACCGAGACGAGATTGATTACCGGACAGCAGAAGAGGATGATTTAGTTGAGGTACTAAAGCAAAATCATCCCTCATATCTTCAAGAGAAACTCAGACAGTTGAGAAATGAGTGAACACATTCGCTTGGATTAGATTGGATTAGCGATATAATCTTATAAATATTATCTACAAGAATGCTGTCTTTGTTATGAATTCAGGTATTGAATCTAATAATCAACAGTTAAAGAAAAATCAAGTAGTTTTACTTGATAAAGCCCGAATATCGCTTGATACTTTACAAAATAAAAATAAAGAGGAAGTTATTCGTGCTATTCATAGTCTAGAAGAATTTCCTAATTTTTCTACAATTCAAATTCATCAACTGAAATCTATTCCAAATTATTTCATTGGGCGAGCAGGCATATATAGGATTATTTTTGACTTTAAGCCTGGGGAAATAACTATTATTGATATAATTAATCACGATCGCCTGGAGATATTATATAGCTCATTAAAAGAGAGTGAAAAATGAAAGGTCTAGATTCTTTTACCCTAGACCTTAAACAGTGTCTATATGAGCTTGATGATTTGGAAAAATTGCTTAACAGTAATAATGAATTAAAAGAAAATCAGGATGTACTTCCCTTCTTTAAACAGAGACTACATCTATCCGCATTTATCTAGTCGCTTTTTGAGTGCTTCAGTTTTCATGACCTCACAGTTTATTCACAGTGTTCAATATAGTTTGTAAAATAGAGGTGTTTCTGTATAGCGATCGCTAATCATCATAGCTTGATACGTTTTTAACTTTCTTATTCATAATTTTTTGCTTTTATATAGAATAATACTCTGTTGGCTATTTTGCATTTCGCGGACTTCAAATAAACCGGATGCTTTTAAAACACCTTTAAGATTTTTAATGCCATATCTCTTAGGCGTACATTCAGGATCTATCTTTTTGATGAATTCCCCTGCTTTTGCTAACGGGGTCATATTATTCCTTGTGGCTATATTTATTTCAGCTAGTTGTAAAAGGTTCACGATTCTTGTATTTTCCCATACGGTCTCACAAGGATCAGAAAGATTTATATACTCAAATTCAAACATAACAGATTTTTTGAATTCACTGTGCAACCTTTGAATCTCTAGATGGGACTCACCATGAGTTTTTTGCAGTAAATCAAGCAAAATGAATACAAGTACTTCTATTTCCTTATAAAAATAAATTGCTTCTTGATATTGTTCATTTAAGCAAATAAGGCAAGTTTTACAACCTTCTTCAGTGGTTAATATATTCAAGCCTTGCTTATCACCAAAATGATGAACGAGTTGGTTTCTCTTATTAACGATATTTTTTAGGTTTTTGGCATAGTAATCAACATTAGAATCAGTAGATTTAACAAGGCTATTTACTAGCAAGCCTAGAGTTTTTGCCTTGACGAATTCCCTTTGTTTGCGTATATCATCAATATCTTTTTGTGGAGCAGTTGGATGAGATATAAATGGAAGAATTATCTTTAACCCTTTTTCTATTTGCTGAAATAGTAATATATTTCTGCCAACCTGTTTTAAAACTTTATCAATTAAATTACGATATTCACTTTCCATAATATAATTATTAAATTAAAACTGCTACATCATTAATTCAGTATAAAGTTAATAATTAAAATTTTTATATGTAATATCTCTGAAGTGTATCAAGAAAAACTCACTGGAGAAAAAAAGCCCACATCAGTGGGCTTTCTAAATTAATTAAGTTACGGCTTTACTTACCGTTTCGCCAATTTCTTCGACATCTTCCGTAGACGGATTGATTGGGGTGTAACTTCGACCAACTCATCAGGGCCGATGTATTCCAACGCGCGTTCTAAACTCATGTCTATTGGGGCTTGCAATTGAACCAATTCATCACCACCAGCAGCGCGGTGATTGGTTAACTGCTTGGTTTTGCAGACATTTAATTCTAAGTCTTGAGGGCGATTGTGTTCACCAACAATCATGCCTCTGTAAACTTTAGTACCAGGAGTAATAAAGAATGCTCCTCTATCTTCAGCGTTCTTCATAGCGTAGAAGGTAGAAACGCCTTCTTCAAAGGAGATTAGCACACCTTTGTTACGAGCTTCAATATCACCACTGAGTTGACGGTAATCTAAGAAACTGTGGTTCATGATGCCTTCACCGCGAGTCATCCGCATGAATTCACCACGGAAACCAATCAAACCACGGGCGGGAATAACAAACTCTAGCTGAGTGCGATCGCCACTTCCAGGTTGCATATCTTGCATTTCGCCTTTGCGTTGTCCTAGGCGTTCGATACAGCTACCAACAGCATCAGCAGGAATGTCTAAAACCAAGAGTTCAAAAGGTTCGCAAGGTTGACCGTTGATTTCTCGGTAAATTACTTGTGGTTGGGAGACTTGAAACTCAAAACCTTCGCGGCGCATGGTTTCGATTAAGATGCCCAAGTGCAGTTCTCCACGACCGGAAACTAGGAATTTATCGGGAGAGTCGGTTTCTTCCACCCGGAGAGCAACGTTGGTTTCTAGTTCGCGGAATAGGCGATCGCGTACTTGTCTGGATGTCACCAATTTACCTTCTTGACCAGCAAAGGGTGAATCATTTACCCAGAAGGTCATTTGTAAGGTAGGTTCATCCACTTTAATGAGTGGTAAAGCTTGGGGTTCGTTGGGGTCAGTAATTGTTTCGCCAATGTAAGCATCAGCAAAACCAGACACCGCCACAATATAACCTGCGGTAGCTTCTTCCATTTCTACCCGCTTTAGCCCTTCAAATCCCATCAGCTTGGTAATTTTACCCTTGACAATGCTGCCATCTTCTGTTACTAGAGCAGCTTGTTGTCCAGCGCGGATTGTACCGTTGTGAATTCTGCCAATGACAATTCGTCCCAGATATTCAGAATAATCTAAGGTTGTGACTTGCAATTGTAGGGGCTTGTTGATATCGCCTACTGGGGGTGGAACGTGTTGCAGAATCGCATTAAATAGGGGTTGCATATCTACCGATTCTGCTTCTAAGCTTTCCTTAGCATAACCGCCCATACCGGAGGCGAACAGATAGGTAAAATCACACTGGTCTTCGTCTGCACCTAATTCCAAGAACAGATCCAACACTTTATCCACAGCAACGTGGGGGTCAGCTTGGCCACGGTCAATTTTGTTAACAACAACAATGGGGCGCAGCCCTTTTTCCAAAGCTTTTTTCAACACAAAGCGTGTTTGGGGCATGGGGCCTTCATTGGCATCAACAATCAGCAGACAGCCATCAACCATGCCGAGTACGCGCTCAACTTCACCACCGAAGTCAGCGTGTCCTGGAGTATCAACAATATTGATCAGTGTTTCTTTGTAGCGAACAGCTGTATTTTTCGACAGAATAGTAATGCCCCGCTCTCGCTCTAAAGCGTTGGAGTCCATGACGCAATCCGGAACGTCTTCGCCTTCGCGGAAAATGCCGGATTGTTTGAGGAGTGCATCAACCAGGGTGGTTTTGCCGTGATCTACGTGGGCGATAATGGCGACGTTGCGAATTGGGAGCGTCATAGAAGCTTTTTAGTGAAGTCTAGGGGGAATTTTGAGATTTACATTTTGGTCTAGGCTGTTTTAACAGAATTGGGGATGATCAGCAAATTCTGTAAAGAAGCTTTAATAATTCTAGCGTAATTGTCACAATTCTACAGGTCTTTGTAAATGTAGCTGAGGTTGATAAAATCAGTCAGCCTGTGGAATTTAGCAGATTTCTACTTTACACAACGGGACTTAAACAAAAATAGTAGTGGTAACAACCCCTCTTTATGATGGACGAAAAAGCTTGCCATTAGATACTGTTTTGAGCCTTAAACATCTGCAATACACCCCGACACTTAAAGCTCTCAAATTTCTTTTGAAGACAGTCTCTAAATTGAATACTATCCCCCTAAACCCTTAGACCCTTACATCACAAAAAGTTTGTTTGTTGCATTAAGAAATATAGATGGTGCAGTTAGATATAATAATGACTCATTAATTATGGTGTTTTCCTAAGTGGAGAAACAAATGGGTCGTGCCAAAAAGGTTGTTCTAGCATATTCTGGTGGAGTCGATACCTCCGTTTGCATTCCCTACCTCAAAAAAGAGTGGGGCGTAGAAGAGGTGATTACGTTAGCAGCAGATTTAGGTCAGGGAGATGAATTAGAACCAGTTCGAGAAAAAGCACTAAAATCGGGTGCAAGTGAATCCCTCGTGGCAGATGTGAAAGATAGCTTTATTAAAGACTATGCTTTTCCGGCAATTCAAGCTAACGCCCTCTATGAAAATCGCTATCCCCTAGGAACTGCCCTGGCTCGGCCGTTAATTGCTAAAATACTGGTCGAAGCTGCACAAAAATACGGTGCTGATGCGATCGCACACGGTTGCACTGGTAAAGGTAACGATCAGGTACGTTTTGATGTCTCCTGTGCTGCATTAAATCCCAACTTGAAGATTCTTGCACCGGCGCGGGAATGGGGGATGAGTCGAGAAGAAACCATCGCCTACGGTGAACAATTTGGGATTCCAGCCCCAGTGAAAAAGTCTTCTCCTTATAGTATTGATAAGAATTTACTTGGTCGTAGCGTTGAAGCTGGTGTGTTGGAAGATCCCCGATTTGAACCACCAGAAGAAATTTATGAAATGACTAAGGCGATCGCGGATACCCCCAATGAGCCAGAATATTTAGAGATTGGATTTACTCAAGGTCTTCCCACCACTCTCAATGGTGTAACTAAAAACCCTGTAGAGATGATTCAAGAACTGAATCAAGTAGTCGGAAATCATGGTGTCGGGCGCATTGACATGATTGAAAACCGCTTAGTGGGGATCAAATCACGAGAAATCTATGAATCCCCAGCGATGTTAGTGCTAATTCAAGCCCACAGAGATTTAGAAAGCCTCACCTTAACCGCAGATGTTAGCCATTACAAACGGGGAATTGAAGAAACCTATAGCCAAATGGTTTACAACGGTTTGTGGTACAGTCCACTCAAAGGTGCTTTAGATGCCTTTATTCAACAGACACAAGAACAAGTATCTGGAACTGTCCGCTTGAAACTTTTTAAAGGTAATGCAACGATAGTTGGACGGTGGAGTGATAATTCACTTTACACTCCTGATTTAGCCACCTACGGATCTGAAGACCAGTTTGACCACAAAGCAGCTGAAGGTTTCATTTACGTTTGGGGATTACCTACTCGTATTTGGGCGCAGAAAACTAGATAAAGAATAACGGCTAGTACCGCTACTCGGAAGTCAAAAGTCAAAATTGCTGTATTTTTTGAACGATTGCGAATGGTATCTTTGATTTTTGCCGCACTGTGCTAGGGGCTTAGAGATAGGGAGTAGAGAAGAAAGAATAGAGAAATATCATCTATTCCCCTACTCCCTATTCCCATACTCCCTACTCTCTAACTTGGCGAGATTCTAACCACAGAGGGATAAGAATCAAAGCTGCAAGTATGAGTAAAGCTAAAATTGCAAACTGACTAACCCAAGCTACCAATTGTTCAAGAGAAACAATCTTACCTGCAAAAAAGGCTAACGTCACCATTAAACTAGCCCAAGCACTTGCTCCTAAAATGTTGTATACCAAAAATGTTCGGAAAGGCATCTCAGCTATACCAGCTAGTGGTGCAGCAAAGATGCGTAATAGAGCAAAAAAGCGGCCAAAAAATACAGCTTTCGCTGCGTTTTGACTAAATTGCTCTTTAATACTCAACAAACGCACTTCACTAATCCGAAATATCTTACCGACTTGTAGTAAAAAAGACCAGCCGCCTAGTCTACCAATCCAGTAGCCGCAAATTCCACCAATGAAAGCACCACTCACGGCAATACCAAGAACTATCCAGTAATTCAATTCATTACTACCAGCTAGAAAGCCACCCACTAAGGTTACGGTTTCGCCGGGAAGAGGAATGCCCAAGTTTTCTAGCAATATTCCCAAAAAAATAGCCCAGTAACCGTAATGATGGGCAAACTCCTGGATGTTTTCTAGTGAAATCAACTCAAGAGACATCCCGCACCGCCGCCTTTACAATTTTTTACTTTATATACATCTTTGCTTGTTTATAGCTGGGGTGTCAATCAAGTGTATTACATCGATTGAATAGATTTAAATCTATATTCTTCATAGATAATTTACAATTGACAATCAAATATCAATCAGTTAATAGCACATCCACATAAAAACTGATATAAAGCAATAACCTTTTATAAAAAATTCATAAAAACCTCACGGAAGTGTAAAATTTCTGTAAAAGATACGATTGATACGGAAACCATTAGGCGTTTGTGCCTATATTGAGGAATGTTACAATAAATTATACGGAATAAATACTGAAGCGATCGCATTAACTGTAATGGTTGCAAAATACTAATTTTAGTAACTGTGGCAATGATTTTACAAGTAACAGATCATCAGTATGGATCTCCGTTTCCTGCTTTTTTAAGTGTTGCAACTATTTGGTTAAATTTATGACACTCACACAAGAATTGCAAGTGGTTTTGTTTAAGCCCCAGGGAAGCATAGACTTACAGGACGGTAAGGCTTTTAGTGAAAAGATAGCTGAAATTGCTCCTCAACCTCATCAACTCTGGGTAATTGATTTAGCAGCAGTAGACTTTATGGACAGTTCTGGGTTAGTTTCACTAGTTAAAGCAATCACGTCAGCAAGACAAAACAGTTGTCGTTTAGTTCTTTGCAACGTGCAAACTCCTGTACGGCTAATTTTAGAACTGACACAATTAGATTCAGTATTTGAGATTTTTGATACTTACGAAGATATTGTGAATGGGGTTAGTAACGATAAATTATCATTGGCAAGCTAAACAGCCTTTTATCATATAAGAAAAATATGGTAATTTTAAAAAAATTAGGTAAATATCTAAGATTTGCCTTCGCCAATTTCTAAATAGCCCTACAGACTAGTAATCTGGAAGGTAGTTGTCACAAATCGCGTAGCATCTCCAACAGTCACATCTCCTGTTAGAGATGCTACGCGTAGCTTTGTTACTGGAGTTTAGACTAAACCATGAATTTTGGTGAACAATCTCAATTCTCACCGCATTTATGTAAAGCTGCGATCGTTGGTATCTCAATACTGCTCGGTTAAGCTGAAAAAACTTAAAATTTGTAGGTTGGGTTGAAGAAAAAAACCCAACATTTCTACAGCTTTGTTGGAAAAATTTCCTGTCATGCACTGCCCTAAATGTTGAATTTGTCTATGCTACTTCGTCAAAGCCAAGATTTAATCGCTGTGCTATCCTTGTCAATATCAGAATTATTTTCGGTTGAGTAACTACTTTTCATGTCTAAAAAGCGTCTCTCCGAATTTAAGTCTCTACACTTGTTTAATTCGGAGACATTGTATGTCAATTTACATAGGTAACTTGTCCTATCAAGTTACAGAGGATGACCTGAAGCGTGCCTTTGCAGAGTATGGCAAGGTTAACCGCGTTCAGCTACCAACTGATCGTGAAACTGGTCGTCCTCGTGGTTTTGCCTTTGTAGAAATGGAAACAGAAGCTGAAGAAAGTGCGGCCATTGAAGCCCTTGACGGTGCTGAATGGATGGGGCGCGATCTTAAAGTTAACAAAGCTAAACCCCGTGAAGAAAGAAGTCCTTCCCGTGGTGGTGGTGGCGGTAGTTGGGGTAATAACAACCGTGGCGGTCGTCACTAGAAAAAATTTTTTCTAGAAAATTAACTTTAGAGTCTCCAGCAGAGAAAGCCAAAAGCCAGACCTGCTGGGTTATTTTTTTGTATCCACTCAAAAGGTAAGACTAAATAATTCCTGTACAAAAACTCTCGTAAATACATTATCAAAAATTTGGGTTGAAAACCCCGTCCTCTAGAACTACTTTATGTATTTTGTGCTAACATGACATCCATTTAGGTTTTCAAGAAAATGTTGCGTGTTTATCATCTGCTTATAGGTGTTTTTCTATTAGTTGCTATCCCAGTGGGAGCTAAATTTGTCTTACCCCAATTTTCCGGTAACAAAATAACAGCACCAACGCCAAGTGTTACACCTCCAAGCACTACACCAACAAAAACCAGCACTAAAGTAGAAAATATGTGGCAAAAACTTCTAGGTAACACTAGTGTTCCTGATGGTTGGGAAGTTGCACCTTGTCAGGACAATGCTACTTTGCTATGTGTTGCTAACGAAGGTGAACGTTTGGGTACAGTGGAAATTGGGGTTTATCCAGTTAACAATAATCCAGAATTCCAAAAGTATTTAACAGCATCTGGTATTCCTTTAGGTTCTAAAGCAGACTACCAAAATCCAGAATATCAAGTCAAAGTAATTCAATTTCTCCAAGCTTGGGTTGCAGACTTCTATACTAACCTGACGAAAAATCGTCAAGGTGTTTACGGTAATAAAGTTATTTTCTCCACCTATCCACCGCAACAAGTCACAATAGGTAAACTCCCTGGTATCCGCTATGGTTTTGTGGGAATTAAGTCAGAGAGTGGGGTAGAAGAGCAGCATATTGGCCATATTACCTACGATGGGGCAAAGTTGTATGTCATAACTACATCTTTTGCCCCAGGTGCAGGCGCGGGTAAGTTTGCCAAGCTGGAGAATTTGGCAGTCTTTCAACCATATTTATATGCGATCGCAGAAAATTTAAAATTACCTATGCAGAGTTCAGGCACAAAACCCTAGGAAAAACATATTATCAGCTAATTTATACTACTCTCTTTTGAGAGTTAGTTAATTTTTCTATGGCAATATTTTCACTATCATGAAGATATAGGGTTGGCGACTGTATTTATAATGATATTTTCTGGCTTTGAAAACTTTCTTTTATTGATGTAAAAATTGATCCTTCTCAATAAAAATATAATTTACACTCAGTAATTTAAATAAAATTGCTAAAAATATAATTTATTTGCTGATTTACGTATACTTTTTTGATGAGTATCTACATAAATTGCAATTTTTCTTCAATAAAATATATTGCAATATATTAAAAATGTGATGCTTTCATGACATACTCGATAATACACGTAATCATCAAAACCTAAATAATCACTACTTAAGTGAATTTACTTAAAAATACGTAAGCCTTGTTACTTAGAGCTATATGATTAATAATAAAAGTTGTCTTCTAATTTTTTAAGTATTTTTACAGTTAAAATTTTAATCAGTAAAGTTATTTAAAAAACGTTGTATTTTAAAATACATACACGGCTAAATGATTAAATAGCTCTACGGTTATGTTTTTAAGAAAATTAAAAAATAATTAAGTAGTAACTCTGATTCCCACATAGGAGAGAGCAAACATGAAAGAAGTTCTGGTATTAATCGAAGCTAAGAAGCAAGAATTTGCCCACACACCCTTTATTCAATTCTTACAAGATAAAACGATAGATCCCAGACAAAGACTAGCTTTTACACCTTGTTTTGCTCCCTTTGTCATGGGTTTTGGAGAGTTAAATAAGTATTACTGGCGAGAGGAAAACACTAATGATCCCATTCAAGCCATAATCAATCAACACACTTACGAAGATGATAGCCACTGGATATGGTTTTTAGAGGATATCCAAAAATTAGGTTTTGATCAACCTTTGAATTTTAGTGATAGCTTGAAATTTGTTTGGGGCGATGAAACCCAGCTTTCACGACAAACAATATATGAAATCTATCGTTACACTTATAGAGCTAATCCAATCCATAAGTTAGTGGTGATTGAGTCAATAGAGGCGATCGCATCTCTATTTTTTACAGCTACAACGCAAGTAGTTCAGGAATTTAAATCCAACTTTCTGGAAGATTATAAATATTTTGGCATGAATCATTTATCAGTAGAATCGAGCCATAGTAAGGATTGCAATCAAAACCAAGAGTATATTAATAACTTACATCTGTCACCAGAAAATTACGCCGAAATTGTTGATTTAGTTGATAAAGTATTTGACTTGTTTACAAATTTTTTCAATCAACTAATTGTTTTTACCAAACAAGACAGAAGTTTCAAAATACCGAATTATGGGAAGATTAAGGAATACAATAAGCATGAAAAGACTTACCTTAATAAGAGAACTTTTGATAAATCTTCACTGATTACTAAATCGGAAACTCGATAATAAACTCAGTTCCTTCTCCTAATGTGGAAATACAAGTTAAGTTGCCCTTGTGTTTTTCTACAATGACTTGATAACTAATAGACAAACCTAAACCTGTACCACTTCCTACAGGCTTGGTAGTAAAAAATGGATCAAATATTTTCTGCTGAACTGCTGCTGTCATCCCCAAACCGTTATCAGCAATACGCATCTGTAGCGTATTTGAATTAGATAATTGAGTGCGAATATGAATTGTTGGTCTAGTTAATTTTCCAGAATTTTGAACTATCGATTCTTCTAAAGCATCGATGGCATTATTCAGAATATTCATAAATACTTGATTTAGTTGACTAGCATAACAATTAACTAAGGGTATTTGTGAATATTCCCTAATTACTTGTATTTCTGGACGATGACTCTTTTTCGTGAGTCGATGCTGTAAAATCATCAAAGTATTTTCGATGCCTTCATGAATATCTACAGGTTTAATTTCTGATTCATCTAGGCGAGAAAAATTCCGTAAACCTAAAATAATATTACTGATCCGTGAACTTCCTGCCTTCATAGATGCGAGAATATCCAGAAAATCTTGGGATAAGAAATTAACATCTATCTCGGAGGCTTTCTGCTTCACTAAATTTGAGGGATGTGGATATTCGTGCTGGTAAGCAGCAATTAAATCCAGTAAATCTTGCACATACTTACTGGCATGATCAATATTGCCATGAATAAAATTAATGGGATTATTAATTTCATGAGCAATTCCCGCCACCATTTGCCCCAAAGAAGACATTTTTTCACTTTGTATTAGTTGGGTTTGGGTGCGTTGTAACTCCTGTAAGGTTTGCTGTAAAGCTTGATTTTTTTGCTGGAGTTCTTGAGTTCTCTCTGCAACTTTTTTCTCTAGGGTATGATTTTGTTCTTCTAAGTGTTGATTGGCTGTAGCTAAACTTTCGTAGAGGATGGCATTTTCTAGAGATATGGCAGCTTGGGTAGTCAGGAGTTTGAGAATTTGGATGCGATCGCTTGTAAACGCACCTGTGGTAAGATGATTCTCTAGGTAAAGAATACCTAGCAGTTTACCTTGATTAATAATTGGTATGCACAATAGGCTTTGGGGTTGCTTATGGATAATATAGCGATCGCTAGCTAAAAGAACCACAGTATTGGCATTATCAGTAACGAAGATTTCTTTTGTACGTTTGACATAGTTAATTAAAGTAATAGGAATATCGCTACTATGCTCTACAAGAATTGACGATAACTCAGTCAAAATAGGTATAGAAGTAGAACTGGTGCTGACTGCTGTGACAGTTAAATTAAAATTGTCACTATCATTCAAAATCAATGCAGATTTAGAAGCTCCTGCATTTTCCATCACAACTTGCATGAGAGTAGTCAGCAATTTTTCTAACTCAATTTCCCCAGATAGGGCTTGAGATGCTTTGATGATACTGGCTAAATCTAGAGAATGGGAAATACTGGTTTGTGAGCCTATTACTGTTTGCTGAATGTTTAAGCTTGATAGAGATTGATAGCTAGGAGAGGTAATTTGCTCAAACTGATGCAGAAGTAATTTTTCTTTCTGAAATATGGGAGCTAGTAATTGGGGATAGTGTTTTACTAAATCATCAACTTTGGTTTTTGCACCCCAACGACTATAGCAATAATAGGCATCAGTTAAGTAGCTTTGAGCTATTTTAGGTTTACCCCATTCTAAATAGAACTTAGCTGCTAATTCGTTAGCTAAAGCTTCTTCATGAATAAACTTATGTTCTTTAGCAAGCTTAATTGAACGTTCATAATAATCAATTGCTTCAATATATTTGCCAACAACACGATAACGTTCAGCTTCTACTAAATAATATTTATGTAAATAATTCATCGGGGCATGGTGCGCCCAATTACACAACTTTACTTGGTTATCTGCTACTTGTCTGAGCAAATTATCTTGATCAGGTTGTGTTTCTAAATATATTACTAAAGCTGTTAGAGAATCGTAAAAATAAAAAATTGGTACAGTAATAAATCCCGTACCACCGGCTAAATACTCCCTGCTTTTGATAGCATTATCTTGTGCTTCCTGGAAGTTGCCAAATAAGTAAGAAAGGATAAGCTTGTTTAAATATAAGTAGTGTATTCCCTGGATATCATTTGCTTCTATCAAATGCTTTAGGGATTGCTCTTCATTGTAAGCTTCACCTGAAGTTATACATATTTTTTCTCCTTTACCTAGCAAATTTAATATAGATTGAAGAAAAATTTGACAATAATTTAAGGTGGTTATTTGCTGAAAGTTTTCCAGTACGCAAGAGTAAGAATTTATTTCTTTTTCTATCTCTGTAATTACTTTACCTATAAAATAAGAATGTTGGCATATTTTCATAGCACAGTAACCAACAAACTCAACATTTCCAGTTTCTAATCCACTTTTATAGCCTTCTAATAATAGTGGTAATGTTTCTCTAATATGAGACTTTTGATGAAAAATAAATGCTCCTATAACAAAATAAGTCCTGGTTTTAATATCTTTGTTACCAAATCTTTCAACTAAAGCTAAAGCTAATTTACCGATTTCATTAGATGCTATTATATCTTGATTTATGTCGCTTAATAAAATACCGTAACAGGCATAAGAAAATGCTGATAAAGGTGAATTGCCATAATGAATTGATAAATTAATTTGCGACAAAATAACCAACGGAAATAGCCAAGTATCAGCAATAAAAGTTGGTGGAATCATGCTCGATGCGATACGCACAATTGCCATTTCATTAGCAGAAGTCATTAACGGCAGGTTGGTTAAATCATCAATAGTTTTACCTGCAAGTAGCACAGCAGTTTCTGCCAGTTTTTGCTGAATATCCGACTCATTGGGCTGTTTTGGGAAATACACGCCAAAGTGGTTTAATGCTTCCCGTGCGATCGCGATCGCCTCTAACAAGCGATTTTTTGAAGTATAAGCTTGAATTTTGATTTCATAAACTTTTACTTTCTCTAGCAGTGTTGTAGCTTGTAACAACACAACCTGAACTAATTGCTCCATCTGGTCAAAGTCACCAGCCAAGTAAGCTGCTTCTGCTGCTGTCTCGTGCAATGCTAGAGTTAGTTCATATTTTGTTTTCCAACTAGTATCTGAAAGTAGTTCAATTCCCGTCTTTAAATATTTAAATGCTGCTGCATAAGCTGTGGATGCTAAAGCTTTAAGTCCAGCAACTAAATTCATCTCAGCTAATTCATCACATTTAATCTGATCTGTGATTAGCTCCACGGCCATATTTAACTGATTGACTAGCTGAAAAATATTTTCTTTTCTTTCTGCAACAGGAATATTACTCAACAGTAGTTGCCCAATCTTTAAATGAATTTCTTTTCTTTTATCTTCAGGAATCAAAGAATAAGCAGCTTGTTGGACTCGATCATGAATAAATTTATACTTAGGTGGTTGTAAGTTTCTCCCTGGTGCTTTTGTGGCGACTTGTCCAATAGAAACGTCAGATAACTCATTACTATCTTGAAATAGTTTATAAAGCTCTGTTTGAGGTAATATTATCCCTTCATGTAATGCTTTCCATATATCAGATGCTGTATCTACTACAGATTTTTCGTGTACGATCGCTAGAGTCTTTAAATCAAATTCATTACCAATACAAGCTGCCAGTTTCAGTACATTTTGAGTCATTCGTGGCAATTTCTCGATTTGTAGTGCCATGAATTCTACAACATCATCTGTGAGAGCTAATTCCTTGATTTTGTCAAGATTGTACTGCCAATAACCCAAATCAAAATTAATTTTAATTATGCCCTCATGATATAAAAAATTCAGAAATTGGGTAGTAAAAAAAGGATTACCTTTGGTTTTAGCAAACACCATTTGGCTGAGAGGAACAGCAATTTCTTCTTGACAACCAAGGGTGTCAGCAATTAAAAGATTTAAATTGCTTTGATTTAAAGGAGCTATATCAATATGATTAATTATAGTTCCCGTTTTAGCGATTTCCTGTAATGTCAAACAAAGTGGATGTGTCTGAGTAACTTCATTACTACGATATGCACCAATCAGTAGCAAACCACCCTTAGTTTTATCACTATTCTCAGTTTCCTCTACTGTCCAGGGTTTGCCATCAAAGATGGGTGTCCATACATTCTCTGCAATTTCATGATTCAATTGATAAGAATTTTCTTGAACTGCATTAGTTTGACTCATTAAGAACTGAATAAATTTTAAAGAAGCTGTGTCAGCCCATTGCAAGTCATCTAGAAATATTACTAAGGGATGAGATTTAGCATTAAATATTTTCAGAAATCTTTGAAATAAGAGATTAAATCTATTTTGAATAGCAACACCAGAGAGTTCAGCAACCTTTGGCTGTTTACCAATAATCCTTTCTAGTTCAGGAATTACATCAATAATTACCTGAGCTTGTTCACCTAAAGCTGACAAAATCTTGGTTCGCCATTGCTGAATTTGCACATCATTTTCTAAAAGTATTTGCCCAATTAAATCACGAAAAGCTTGCACTAGTGCTGATAAGGGAATATCACGTTGAAATTGGTCAAATTTTCCTTTAATAAAATAACTCTGCTGTCGGATAATAGGTTTGTGAATTTCGTTAACTACAGCAGTTTTGCCAATACCAGAGAATCCCGCAACTAACATGATTTCTGTTGCTCCTCTGACTACACGCTCAAAAGTTGCCAGTAAGGTTGCAACTTCTTGTTGACGACCATAAAGTTTTTCAGGGATGAGAAAACGGTCGGAAATATCCTTAGTTCTCAACTCAAAGGGGGCAATCTTGCCAGTTTCTTGCCATTGCTTACAGCAAATTTCTAAATCATATTTGAGTCCATAGGCATTCTGATAGCGGTCTTCAGCATTTTTAGCCATCAGTTTCATGACAATATCGGCAACTACTTGCGGAATATCTTCGCTATTTTCTAAAAGTGGTGGCTGTTTAGCAATGTGACAGTAAACCAACTCCATTGGGTCATGAGAAGTGAAGGGTAAGTGTCCACTCAGAAGTTCAAAAAATGTCACACCCAAAGAATAGAAATCACTACGGTAGTCGATACCCCTATTCATCCTACCTGTTTGTTCAGGGGATATATAAGCTAGTGTCCCTTCTAAAACATTGGGATTTGTGAATTGTTGGATTTCTCTTGGTAGGAGAGTGGCAATACTAAAGTCAATCAGTTTCACTTCCAGAGTGCTGGGGTTGATGAGGATATTGGCTGGTTTGATGTCTTTATGGATGATGCGATCGCAATGTAATTTTTCTAATATAGATACTATGGCGATCGCAATGGGGAAAAATTCTCTGAGAGTTAAACTATATTCTTCTGTACCTTTATTCTGCTGAACCCAGTCTTGGAGTGAAATACCACCAAAGTCTTCCATGACTAGGGCATAGCCGTTACGATAGTTTTCTAAACTAAGAGGTTTAATTATCCCTTCAATCTCTAAATTTTTAGTAATTGTGTACTGATTACGGAATTGAGCAATTTCGTTGAAGCTAGGATACTCATTCCGCATCACTTTGATCACGACCGATTTTTGGTCTTGTTCTCTAACACCCCGATAAACCAGGGTTTTGCCACCACAATAAATTTGTTCTGTTATGCGATATCCAGAAATAGGAAAGAATGTATCGGATAATACTAGCATTAGGGTGGTGTTTATACTTCATAATTTATTGCTTTACTTTATTATTCCCTCTAATTTACTTCTTTCTCCATATTTCTTTAACAAAATAGGGAGTATTTTTTCTAAAAAATCATACTTAATATTGTTGTCAGCAGTTTTACTTCATTGATTTTGAAATCACTTGCTAGGTTAAGTATTAATACTAGTACCGCTACGCGGAAGTCAAAAGTTCTATATCTTAAGGCTTTGAACGATTAAGAATGGTCTGTTTATTACTCATTACTCATTACTCATTACTCATTACTCATTAAATTTGCTTACTAATAGGTAATAGCCCGGAAAGCCTGGAGTTGAGCTATTACCTATTAACTTAAATTTCTGCTACAGCCCTTTCAATTAAACGACGTGCTAGAGTTTGTGTACCAGTATGTTCGTAGTAATTAGTTGCTACATCTAAAAATGCTGCTAAGTAATCTAACTTATCATCGGCAAGTTGAACAAAACTTTGCAAGTTACCGACAACTTTTTGAGGGGTTAAATTATTGGCAGATACAATACCATTCATCCAACCTTTAACTGAGTCAAAGCTTTCGCCAATAAAATTGAGCTTGCTACCGGCATTATTACCAGGAATCAGATCCTTGATGCCTTGGAAAGTAGAATTTTGATCCAACTCCTGGGGACTGGTTTGGTTCAATCCAGATAAAGCTTTATTGATGAAGTCTGGCCCCAAAGGTATCAAACCATCAACACAAACTAAAGCCACCATGCGAATTAGGGACTCACCACTGTACTCTCCTAAAGAAGCTACAAAATCGCCAATACTATCGCCTGGGATGCCGTTAATTTGGCAGAAAGCAACTACTTCAGCCACTAATTTCAGGGATAAATCGATAGTTTGGGCTTTGTCTGGTTTGGGAGTAATTGAGTTTAAAAACCCCAAAAGTGGAATTTTTTCACCAACTTTGTTAGCTAAAGCGGCTGCACCTAAAGCTTTATCTGTAGCATCAACAGTTTGATAAAGCCACAAAGCTTTTTGATATCCTTGGGAGCGATCATTGTAAAGATAAATCGCCCGTTCACCAATTTGCTGAATTAAATCTTCGTCGGTTTCACCAGTGACGGTTTTAATAGTATTGACAAAGCCAACTGTATTTTGCCACTCACCAGGAGCAACAAAATCTAAAGCATTTAACATCGAAATAGTCAAGCCGCTTGTTGGTAGTTCATCAACCAACTCAAAAATTGGTTTGCTCACAAAAATCTCCTGATTTAGTTGTTATGTCTAATTAAACGGGTGTAGACTATTTGAGTTTGGCGAGTTCGTCAAGATTAAATTTTTCTAGCCAATCGGCGCGATCGCTAGCGGTAAATGAAGGCGAACGAGACAATACTTTTACCTGATATTTACCGACTAAAACCGCAGTTTGGGTATTACCTACCAATACCGCCGGATAACCACCAATTTCTTTGCTGCTATTCGAGAATTTAGCGGCTGCACCCGGTGTGCTTGTGGTGTCAGAAATAGATAACATCGCTAAGTCTTTACCGTCTTTTTTCAATTTGGCTTCAGCAAAGCCTTTTTTCTCTTGGGTAAATACACGCTGATAATCATCGTCTTCGCCGGGGAAAAATTTGTTTAATTTACTTCCCTGAGTTGCCTTTTTAGCAACCGCTTGCCCGGTTTTTTGTTTGCTACTTTCTTGTTGTACCTGATCAAAGCGGCTTGGTGCTTGGGCTGTACAAGCTGTAGTCAGTAAGACAACTGACAGCAACACAATAGCTAAAACCCTACGTCCACGGGGAAAAATCATCTCTAGGTTCTCCATATACTTGAGCTTTGAGGCAATTATCTGCGCTGCTTTGAGTTTCCACCCAGAAACTTTACTTTTTGATAACTATTGTAGAGATGCGATGAAAACAATTCGTAATTCGTAATTCGTAATTCGTAATCTAAGAATGGATTATTTCTCTCGGTAAGCGATCGCAGCATAAAACGGATCTCCCCCAGTTACCCCTAACCACTGCAAGAAATTAGGTGCTGTAGATTGACGCACAATGATTTCTGGGGTAGTGAATCCGGGTACGCAAGCAAAGTAGCCTTTGACTAGTTTTACTCGCCCTAGTTCGGAAGCATCCCGCCAAGCTTGAATCGCCTTTTGAAAGAACATCCGATTAGAAAAGCTAAAAATTGCCACACCACCAGGTTTCAGGATGCGGTGAATTTCGGCAAAGATGGCTTCTGGATATTGTAAGTATTGTACAGAAACGCAATTAATTACAGCATCAAAATCTTGATCTGGTAGGGGTATAGCCGGATTGTCGTTAAGATTCTGGACAAAGTAGTGATTTAACCGAGGATTCCGTGCTAATTCTTCGGCGTTGAGTCCGTGTCCCTCAACATGGGTAAATTGCATCTCATCTGGTAAATGAGACACCCAACTGCTCATCATATCTAGGATGCGGGTGTTGGGTTTAAGTCTTTCTCTATATAAATCTGTTAGCTGTTGGATAAAACCTTCATCGACATGGGTGACAAAGCGGGGATAGGCATAAAACAGCTTATCGTTTGTATCGTCTAATTTGAGGCGTTGATCTGGTTTTAGCAACATAGTCCGTCTTTAGAAAAATTTTTAACTAAATTTGTGCAAGTTCCAGTATTCTTTTGAACAAGCTCTCTTTAACATATTTTAATAATAGTCAGATACTTAAACAAATCTACACAGCATTCAATGTTGTATAAACTACCTTTCTTACAACCTATTTGGCGACAAATCAGCCTATCCGCGACATTCCCTTACGTTAGCTTGCTAATTTGGACAATCCCCTTATTACTCTTTAGTTCTGGGGAGAACAGCGTCATGGCGCATGATGAGGGGCTTTATGCTTGGCGCGCCCGTCAGATGTTTGATGCTGATGACTGGATCGCACCCTGGGGGAATGCTCATCATAAAACCCCTGGGCCATATTGGTTAATTGGCATATTTTATAAATTATTAGGAATTAGTGAATTTAGCACCAGATTACCTAACATAATATTGGGGATTTTTTGCCTATTATTAACATACGAAATTGGCAAAATTATGCTAGGTAAAAAATTAGCTTGGCTAGCTGCTGCTATTTTAAGTGTGACATTTCTCTGGTTACAATACTGTCGCTTAGGTACTCCTGATATCCCAACTGTTTTTTTGGTACTTTTAGCTATTTATGCTTTTATTCAAGCAGAAATATATCCTAAATATAGATATATTTGGGGTTTTATTGCTGGGTTAAGTTTAAGCTTAGGCTTCTTGATGAGAAGCTTCATGATTTTTCTCCCAACTGTAGCTTTATTACCATATTTAGTTATTAAACATCGCCGTCATCGTCATTTAACTAACCCATTTTTGTATGTAGGTTTAATTGTAGGTTTAATCCCGACATTTGTATGGTTATGGTTTAATTGGCAACGCTACGGTAATAATAGTTTTGCGGCTCTATTTGGTTTTGTTTTAGAGTTGGGTTCTCAAGAACGTGGTGGTAATGGCATAATATTTTACTTGTGGAATGTCCCTTTAAAAGCTTTTCCTTGGGCATTTTTTAGTATTTTGGGATTATTTTTAGTTATCCGCCGCCCTATTCGTAACTATCAACTTATACTTGTTGGGTTTCCTGCTGTTTTATTTGCCCAATTGAGTATTTTCTCCACTCGTTTATCTCACTACAGTCTCACCCTTTATCCTTTTATCGCCTTTTTCGCAGCGATAGGTTTAGATTGGTTGGGGAGAATTTATCAGTTAGGATATGTCAATCGAAAGCCTCTATTGCAAAAGGGCAATATTCCCCGGACTCTGAGTTATGCTTGTGGCTTACTCGGTCTTTTATTGGTACTCGCATCCATAGTTGCATTTGCTTGGGGCGATCGCAAATATTCAACTCTCGGTTTGATTTTGGGTTTCAGTTGGTTAATTGTGCCTGTAATCTGGATCAGTCGTTACCACTTGGGTTGCAAGTTTCTCACGGCTGGTTATTGGATAGCTGGTTTGTTAATTCCCTGCTGGTTAGGTTTAGCTGTTGCTGGTGGCTTTGGTTTATTGGGTGATTATAACCCTGCTTACAGGACTTTTTTCCAAAAACCTGCGATCGCTTCTATTTTACAAAACTATCCCATATATTTTGTGCAATTAGGTGGTAAGAATGCTGTGCTACTCCGGTTTTATACTCCTGTTCACGGTCAAAAAGTAGAAACAATTGCCCAAGTACCGCCCTCTAGCTATGCTTGGGTTTACAAACAACCATCTTCTCAAATATCCCCTCCACACCGGGTAATCGGATCAATACAAGACTACCAGTTAATCCAAATCTTACCCTACAAATAATTTGTATTTAGGGACTATTGTCAGATTTTTGATAATGATGTTCGGTATAATGTAAAAAAGTAGAAATATCTTTTGATGATGAATGAGTGATTAACATTAACACCCTTCTCTGAAAAGGAATAGAAATCAATGAATGTTCAGCTTGTTGAATCTTTAGCCAATGCAATCAAAGCTTTGTCTCCTGAAGAACGAGATTTATTAAACCAAAAATTAACACATCAATCTAATTGGCAAAACCTAAGAGCAAGAATTTTAGCCCATGCTCAAGCAATTCAGCAACGACTTAGATGTCAATCATTTGAACCAGATATTTCAGACATAATTCATCAAATGCGAGAAGAACGGGATCAACAATTGGTAGCAGATTTGTTTCCCAGTGAAGAACAATCATGACCAGGAAATTGAGTATCGGCTCAATAAGTAGGGGTAGTAGAAAAAATAAAGTCAGCGAGGGACAAGCAATATCATAAAATATGACACATGACGCAAAAGCTAGATTCGAGTAAAAAATTGGGAGAAGAGATACTGCAAACCATCGAGCCAAAAGGAATTGCAGATGAATCAATGCGTCGGACAGTAGAAATATTACTGAACCTAATAGAGCAATTGCAAGCAGAAGTCAAAGAATTACGAGATGAAAATCAACAGTTAAAAGATGAAAACAACCGCCTGAAAGGAGAAAAAGGTCAACCAGACATCAAAAGCAGCAAGAAAGGATTTGCCAACAATCACTCATCAGAAAAAGAACGACAGACTCTAAAAAAGCACAACAAAGGCAGTAAGAAAGCGACAGTTAAAATAAATAGAGAACAAATATTGGAATATCCCCAGGACAAACTGCCAGCAGACGCAGAGTTTAAAGGCTATCAAGAAGTAATCATCCAAGACATCACCTTGGGAACGGACAACGTATTATTCCGTAAAGAGAAATACTACTCACCTTCAGTGGGAAAAACCTATTTAGCAGAACTGCCTTGCGGTTACGAAGGAGAATTCGGTCCGGGAATAAAAGCTTTGGTGATGAGCCTATACTATGGGGGCAACATGACCCAAGGCAAATTATTAGAGTTTTTAGAAGATATTGGGATATCCATATCAGCCGGATATTTATCGAACCTACTGATTAAAAACCACACTGATTTTGAAAGCGAGAAAGATGAAGTATATGCGTCGGGACTAGAGAGCAGTCCTTGGCAAAACTTCGACCAAACTGGTGCGCGGGTGGGTGGGGTGAACTATACCACTAATGTAGTCTGCAACCCTTTCTATACAATCTACCTGACCACTGCCAAAAAAGACAGATTGAGTGTAGTAAAAGTATTGCAAAATGCCACAGAACTGGAGTTGATTCTCAATCAACTTACAGACAATTTAGTGGAGACTTTCCAAATCCCGACTAAATGGAAAAATGCTCTTAAACTATTACCTCAAGAAACTGTGTTGAGTGAAGCAGAGTTTAATACTCTACTTGATACATATCTACCCAAACTAGGTTCTCAACACCGGACTCGGATTATAGAAGCAGCAGCGATTGCTTTTTATCATCAACAAACTGATTGGCCAGTGGTGCAAACTCTCGTTTGTGATGATGCTCCTCAGTTCAAATTACTGACTGATAATATCGCTTTGTGTTGGGTGCATGAAGGACGACATTACAAAAAGTTGACCCCTTATGTTGCTTGTCACCAAAAAGCTCTTGATAAATTCCTGGATGATTTCTGGGATTACTACCGAGACTTGCTGGCTTACAAAGATGCACCCAGTCAACAGATGGCAGAAAAACTCCGGTCTGAGTTTTGGAAACTTTTCGATACTCAAACCGGTTATCAACAGTTGGATGAGCGAAAACAATTAACGCTGCTGAAAATTTCGGAGTTGCTTTTAGTCTTAGAGCATCCTGAATTACCTTTGCATAATAATCCGGCGGAGTTAGCTGCTAGGACAATGGTGCAACGGCGTAATATTAGTTATGCCACTCAAACTCTAGAAGGTACTCAGGCTTGGGATACTTTTATGTCTCTTGTTGCTACTACTCGTAAGTTGGGAATTAGCTTTTTTGAGTATATCCGTGACCGGATTTCTCAGGTTGGGAATATTCCTTCTTTAGCAACTATTATTCAGGAAAAATCTGCTCTCAATCCTTTTGGTTTTTCATTGATGACTGAAGAACTCCTTACCCCGGAATATTGAGGGGATACGAAATTGATTTGTGTAGATGCTAATTTCGTAGTTAAATTAATTAATAATCCCTCTGAAAATTCACCCTATTTGGCGTTATGGGATAACTGGGAGCAAACTCAAACCACGATTATTGCTCCGAATCTCTTATGCTACGAAGTCACGAATGTATTTCATCGAATGCAACTGGCAAAACAACTATTGAAGACAGAAGCCCAAAATGCTCTCAACCTTGCTCTAAATTTACCCATTCAGTTTTACAGCGATCGCCAACTGCATCAAGAAGCCGGGGAAGTCGCGCAACAATTTAACCTTTCCGCTACTTATGATGCTCATTATTTAGCATTAGCTCAAAGATTTCAGGCATATTTTTATACGGGTGATAAACGCCTATTTAACACGGTTAGTTCTGTTTTTTCCTGGGTTCATCTAGTTGAATAAAAAGATTAATAGCAAAACTGTGATCAATGCGATCGTCACAAATGGCAGTTGAGTAGATGTGAAGATACAATGATAACGATTCTCGTTATATCCCACAAACTCGGCAATGGAAACTACTCCACCACAGTTACCCAGCAAAATTGACTTGGCAATTATTGGTGCTGGCCCTCATTCGTTAACATTTATTACCCATTTGCTACAAAAACGGCCAAAAATGAAGGGTAGGTTTTTGGTATTTGACCCTAGTGGCAGATGGCTGAGTCGATGGCAGCAGCAGTTTGCAGCTTTAGATATACCACATTTGCGATCGCCTGCGGTACATCATCCCGACCCCAACCCCTTCGCTTTACGAAAATTTGCCGAATCCCGTTCCCAAGAGTTATTTCCCCCCTACGACTTACCAGGGACTCGGCTGTTTGAAGACTTATGTAATGATGTGATTCATCGTTGGGATGTACAAGATTTAGTTGTACCTGCCAAAGTAACACGTCTTGAACCCTTACATCAGGGTTTTCGTTTGTGGTTGCAAGATGGCGACTCAATTCTTGCCAAGCGGGTTATATTAGCTACCAACAATAGTCAACTTCAGATTCCTGACTGGGTAAATCACATAACATCAGAATATCCTCAAGATAAATTGTGTCACTCCCAACAAGTAGATTTACGACAATTACATTTAGCGGGTGAAAGAGTCTTAATTGTCGGTGGTGGTTTAACCAGTGGACATTTAGCCGTTGGTGCGATGACTCGCGGTGCAAAAGTCCAATTGATGATTCGACGACAGTTGCAAGCCAAATTATTTGACGCTGAACCTGGTTGGTTAGGGCCAAAATACTTAAAGGCATTTTTCGCTGAGTCAGATTATCAGCAGCGATCGCAAATGATTCAGCAAGCGCGGAATGGCGGTTCTGTAACACCAGCAATGGCTATGCAATTACGGCGATCGGTGCGTGCTGGTCATGGGAGAATAGATGAACATTGCCAAATTGTTGCTGCTCAATGGTTAGATAATAGACATCTCCGAAAACAGTCAAAGCCTTTGTTTGGCTAGGCTGTAGCCACTAAATGCAATCATCTTAAATTAGCTATTCTGTACGATGAAATAAGACTTTGAGATATTTGCTGTTGATAATTAGGCAAAAATATCTAGTTATATGCGATAATTTTAACCTGATGATATAGCTGATATTTCTAATGGTAATATTAGCCCTCGAATCCGTAACCTTACTAGCCCACAAATCGTCAAAATTACTTGCTTATATTTGCGGGTATTTAACCTAAATCTCTCTTGGACAACTCGAAAGATTTTGACTGACCGTATTCGATGTTCAACAAAGATTCGTTTAGATGAAAATATTTTGTTCTGTTCTTTCTGTTCAGTTGTTAGTTCTTGATTTCTTGGTTTCTTAATTGGAGTTGTAATTAAATCTTCTCCAAGATATGCCTTATCTCCTTTAAATCTTTGTTTGGCATCAAACTCTGAACGATATTCTCGGAACAAAGTTATATCGCTTTTTGGACCAGGTTCACCTGCCACAACATCAACGATATCACTAGCATCAGGTAAAATAATCATTTGAGTTTTAAATGTATGATTACTCTTCTTACCTGAAAAATATTTCTTTTGTTCATCATTGTCTCTAGGTCTTTCTCTGACTTGTTCATAGCTATCTACTATTAATTCATATTCTGTGAGCATTTCTTTTACTACTTCATAGTCAGAAGCGTTTTTTTTTACTTGTTCAAGCAAACTTGATGGCAGTAATTCTCGCAAGTTAGGCAACCAATAGTTAAACGTATCGTTGGCTGTAGACTCACTTACTTCAAACTGAATACCTAGAAGTTGAAAGGTTGTCAGATGTCGGAGATACACTAAAGTTAAAATGATTTGTTCAGAAATAGATAATTTTGGTTTCCGACCTCCTCCACCAGCAATAATTCTCACTTTCTTAGATTCCAGTAAAGCTTTTTTTTCATGATATAATCTTTCCCCATTTATGATTAATTGTTGTAACTGTTCATATTCCAGACCTATTAACCTTTGGGTTTGTTTAGGATTCTCTTCAATGTAATTCAGTATATTGCTCATGCTTCTGTGTCAAAATAACGCTTTAATGTTCTTTTATCACAGAATAATACTATTTTGGAGATGTCTAATCATTGGCGAGTAAAATGCAATGATAATAGTGAATATGAGTGCGATCGTATTTGGCTTTCTACTGGCAGTAAATTTGATGTTCAGGCTGAACCATTATTACAAGAAGTTTTAAATACGTACCCGATTCCTGTAGTCAACGGCTTACCTATTTTAGATACTTGTCTACGTTGGCCTGGTTGTGAATTATTCCTGATGGGAGGGTTAGCAGCTTTACAGGTAGGGCCGACAGCACGAAATTTATCAGGCGCGAGAATGGCTAGTGAAAAAATTGTCCCAGCGATTATCAAGCCGAGTGTGGTTCTTCCTCATCCTAAAACTGCTTAACTTTTTTTCTTCTTATATAAAGTCAAGAAACCCAGTTTTGGAAAAACTGGGGTTATAAAATTTGGTAACAATCTACTGTTGTGACTGTTGAATTCTGGGTGGAAAAATTAAGTATGTTCCGCCTAAACCTTCTACAATAGTGCGTGTATTGGCAAACATCATCTTTTGATAGGTATCTGCATCACTTCCCGGTTCTCCCAACCCTTTAGTATATAGTTGTCTTTCTGATAATTTAACATTTGCTTCTGCTGCTACAGACTCCATTAACTCAGGATTCACTGTCGTCTCTAGAAAAATTGTTGGTACTTTCGACTTTTGAACGTATTGCACCAAATTTTTGATACGTTGATTTGTAGCTTGTTCTTCAGTGCCAAAACTGGCTGAAGGAATACCATAAGCCTTGGTGTAATAATCGATGGCATTATTGGTTGTTACTACTTTCAGTCTATCTTTAGGAATACTCGCAATTCTTGATTTTATCCAACTATCTATCTGTGCGAGTTCAGTTATAATTCGTTTGGTATTTTCTTGATAAATATCTGCATCGCTGGGGGATAATTTCTTTAAGTTGTTATTAATAACTTCCACCATTTTTATTGCATTCTGGGGATGATTCCAAATATAAGGATTAGTTACTGAGCGACCATTTACCTGAAATTGTCGTGCTTTAGGAAGTGCAACTTGACTAACAGCTATTTTAGTCGTTGGAGTGTTTGTTGCTGTAATTATTTTAATTAATGCTGGCTCTAGATTGTAACCATTATAAAAAATTAATTTCGCTTCTTCAATCGCTGTCAGGTCTTCTGGTTTTGGTTGATAATCTTGGGCATTTGTATTAGGAGGAATGATACAATTAAGATTAATTGTATTTTCTGCAACTTGTTTAGCTAAGTCGCAGAGTACACTAGTAGTAGCTACAACTTTAGGAAGATTTTCATTGACTGTGGTAGAAGTTTGAGTGAAGGATGTATTTACAGATTGATTTCCACATCCGAAAAATCCAATTGTTAAAAAGAAAAATCCAAGTCGTAAGCAAATATTATTTGGTAGTTTTTTTGACATATTTCAACCATGCTGAATGTGTAAAACAGCTAATTTTTATGAGTAGCAATTATTTATTGACTACTAGGTTTAATTTTTCTGCATTTTGCTATAACTCAAGAACCCCACCCCTTAATCCCCTCCCCGTCAACGGGGAGGGGAGAGAAAGGATAGCTTTGGTGGAGTTGAATTACTAGATACATAATTTTTTGATCAAAAAATTACAGGACTTACGCAAGAGTCACAATTGGTGGTTGGTGCGTGACGCTATAAGTCTCATGACTACGTTCAAATATTCTCGCTGCGTCACGCACCCTACAGAAAAAATATGCCAGTTGCGTAAGTCCTAAATTAAATAAACATACACAGTAAAGGCACAGAAATGCTGTGCCTAAGAGGATATTTATAATTTCTAACGGGATTAAAAATCTATAGATGGCAATTTACCTTGTAAAAGTTGAAATTTAGACTGAACGCAATTAGCACAATTACAACCTAATTGTTCGGTGATAGGATTAGATGTTTGAGTCAAATGTGGGACTGCTATTTCGGAAAATGGTTGAATATGTTCTACTGTCAGTATTGGGGTGGTAGATATGGATTTGACACTAGCATTGGCTGGGTTGACTGCCACTAGTATAGATGACAGAATCACAGGAAAGGCAAGCAAAAACAGTTTGACTAGGTTCATACTTCAAATATTAAAGACTGCTGTTGATACAGCATAGCCAATTTTATTGATGAGCTTCAACATTAGTAACTGTGTAGGACTTAACTGCGCCCAAAGCCTTTACCGCGTAACACTTTTGACCAAATGAAGATTTCTCCTTTGTCACCACCTGCGGCTAATAATTTACCTTGGGGATGCCAAGCTAAGGTAGAAAAGCCATCAGCAACGCCTGTGAGGATTTGGGATACTTCCTGGGCTTTGTTCCACAAGCACAACCAGCCATCTGTAGCCGCCGAAGCCAACAGAGAACTTTGAGGTGCAAAAGCGATCGCATTAATCACACCCACATGATTAGTCAAAACTCTCGCTTCCCAACCCAAGTTCTCATCCTCTAGCTTTTCCCAGACCACAATCCCTTCTACACTGGAAGTAGCTAACAATGGCGCACCTACTTTGGTAGTAATTTCTGACCAAGCCAATTGACGAATCTTACCTGGGAAGCCCCGCATCACCCAAGGATCGGGATTATTCCATTCCAAAACAGTGACGCTGCGATCCATGTTACCGGAGGCGAGAAATTTGCCATCAGTTGACCAACCCATAGCGACGCTAACAGTAGGCATACTGAGAAGATATGGTTCTTCCTCCCAGTTTTGAGAGTGCCAAATTTTGATTCCTTGGTTTCCACCAACGGCTAGATATTCCCCATCAATCCGCCAATCAATACTCAAGACGGAGGAGTCAGCAAAATTCAGGGTGACAACCACCTCACGATTATCAGCATCCCAAACTTGGACATAACGCCCTAAACTAAAAGCCAACTGGTTATTAACATGATTCCAAGCTAGCTTATCCACCCAAGCAGGGGCATTTTCTAAGGTGGTAATTAATTCCTGTCCCCGCCAAATTTTCACCCGTCCATCCTGTCCCCCAACGGCTAAAAATTGACCATCCCTGGAGAAAGCCACACAATCAACTGATTGACCTTCACCACTTTGCAAAGTTGTTAATTCGCCATCTTGCCACAGTACCACTTCCCCAGCCGCCGAGGTTGCAGCTAGAGTATCACCTAATGGCGACCAGGCGATCGCAGTTACATACTCTGCTAATGTCCCGGAATAGTGTTCTTCAAATTCTTTTGATTTGCTAGTTGTGAGGTTCATAGTGATCTAGGGACTGGGGATTGGGGATTGGGGATTGGGGACTGGGGACTGAGGGACTGGGGACTGGGTAGAGTAGCCCACTCAGCACTCAGCACTCACTACTCAGCTGCCATACAAGCAAGAAAATCTTGTTTTAATTGGGCTTCATCGAGATTGCGACCGATGAAAACTAGTTCGTTTTTACGTTTCTCGCTAGCTTTCCAGGGTCGATCAGGTCTGCCATCCAATATCATATGCACACCTTGGAAGACAAATCTATTATCTTCGCCGGCAATATTTAAGATGCCTTTCATCCGAAAGATATCTGGGCCTTGGGTACGCAATAATTCCGACAGCCAAGCATTTAATTTCTGCCCATCCAGTTCCCCTGACTCTACCAAGGCTACAGAAAAGACACTATCATCATGTTCGTGGGTATCTTCGCCCAAAAAATTGGGATCTATTTCTAAAGCGCGATCTAAATCAAAAGCGTTCACCCCTAATAAAGCATCCATTGCTAATTCTGAGTTGTGGGTGCGGTGGATTTTCGCCATCGCATTCATCGACCGAATCCGCTTTTCTAATTCATCTAATTCTGCTGGGGTAACTAAATCTGTTTTGTTAAGTAAAATTACATCGGCAAAGGCAATCTGTTCTTGCGCTTCGTCTGCATCCCAATGCTGCCAAATATGCTTGGCATCAACTACTGTCACCACTGCATCTAAAGACAGTTGGCTTTGCATATCTTCATCTACAAAGAATGTCTGAATTACTGGTGCAGGGTCGGCTAATCCAGTTGTTTCTATAACTAAATGGTCAAACTTATCGCGTCGCTTCATCAGATTACCAATGATGCGAATTAAATCACCTCTGACTGTACAACAAATACAGCCATTGTTCATCTCAAATATTTCTTCATCGGCATCAATTACTAATTGATTATCAATGCCTACTTCCCCAAATTCATTGACGATTACAGCAACTTTCTTGCCGTGTTCGTAGGTGAGGATGTGATTAAGTAGAGTTGTTTTACCTGCTCCTAAATAGCCAGTCAAAACAGTCACGGGAACTGAATTTATCATTACGTCAGCAACCATACTTTTAAAACCTCTTATCTCACCTTATGGATAATCATTATCACCCATCATAAATCCTTTTATATTTTTGTGTGAATTTGCCATTAATGCAAGCTGCGATTTGCACTATTTGCTGTTTTTGGCATCTGTACTTAGTTATAAATCTTCACAATTTACCAGGATTGAGGACTTTTCTTATTTAACAAATTCTTCATTGACAAACGCATGAAGAGCATGATAATCATTATCACTAGGAAAAATTATACTTTCAGGGAGAACCCTAGTGGTTTCAAAATACACTAGCTTTTGGCACAAGCAAGCCTCTCTTGCTGTTGGCTTTTTTGCTGCTGCGCCATTAGTTGTATCTACGGCTATTGCACCTGCACAAGCTCATGATGATACTGAATATTACATTGGCTTAGATGGGTTACAAGTTCTCACAAGCGGGACATATGCAGGATTAGATAACCCGAACTACAACCGTTTGACCTTCTTAACTGCACACCGGGGAGCAAACCCTGCGAGTAATCATTTTCATAGTATTGGGACTTATAGTTACTTAGGTTCTGTAGATAGCCCAAGTATTAATAAAACCAGTGCTAATAACAGAATCCCTGAGACTTATACAGGTATTCCCCCACTAAAATTATTACCGGGTACAGGGATTTATGCTGGTCGCTTGATTAGCTATGATACTCATGAAGAGTATAGCAATCTAAACATCCAATCCATAACATCTTTAGCAGGTGCTACAGAAGAAGACGACCAGTATTTATTTAATAGTTCTCGTGGTCGTTGGCAGTCGTCTCTGGCGGGTGCAACAATTGGTCTACAGTTGCTGGAAATTAGTCGTGGATTGAATATTGCGAATGAGGCGGGTGTAAATATACTCAATACACCTGGTGATATTTATACCCTCGGTAGTGGTGATGATTTTTCCTTTACCCCTACTTTTTGGACTCAGAAAACAGCAACACCCGGTACTTATTCTGCAACATTTAAGCTGGTGGATTTAAGTAGTAATAACTATTTAGAGTCTGGTACATTTAGCTTTGATTTTCGAGTTGAGAAAGTACCAGAACCTTCTACTACTATTGCTTTAGGATTCGCTGGTTTATTAGCTTTGTCTATTTCTCATCTGAAAAAACGCACTGTAAAAAGTTTGAATTAGTAACCCGCATTTCTCACAAACAGTAGGGGCGGGTTCACAGATATGCTCGAATAGTTCACGAATATTTCGCTCAACCCGCCCCTACGGACTCTGGACTGAGGTTGCAATAATTGGTGAGAAATCCGGGTTAGTGCTTAAAAAAGGGCTAAAGCCCTTACTACAAACCTTTAATGATGTAAAAAATCCTCAATGGCTGCAAAAATCTCTGCTGGGTATTCCTCGTGCATTCCCAAAGAACCGGGAAGTACAACACTTCTCAAACCTGGGAGTGCGGCTACAGCTTCCATCTCGGCGCGTGATTTGGGGGGACTGGATTCTGCAATAACTACCATGAGGGGGACAGATAAGGACTGTACAAGTGCTAAAAAGTCGGATTGATTGTGTACTGCGTCAATATTGCCAGTTACAAAAGCCGCAGAAGCAAACCTAGCACCAGGTTTTTGGGTTGATTCCCATTTCTTTTCCATGAAACTGGGTGTGAGTTTCGCTGTATCGACAAACACATGGCGACGATACATAAACCTTAAGAATGAGGGCGTGGTATTGAGTTTGTAGAGAATTTGACCGAGAATAGGCGATCGCACTAATCCCCTAACTACGCCAGCTAAGAGTCGATTTGCCCCCATTGTCGGTAAAGGGCCACGCCAAGTAGGTGCAATCAAGACAATCTTTGAAAAAGTATCTGGCTGTTGTTTTGCTAGTCGCAACACATAACCAGCAGCATGACCAGCCGCTATGACAGTTATGGGGGTAGTAAAAACAGCCTGAACGAAATCCCCCAGAAATTGCTGATAAATCTCTGGTCGGTAATCTATACTAGGGCGTGAAGATTGCCCAAATCCCGGCCAGTCTAGAGATACTACTTGAAAATGAGGAGCTAGTAGTCTAGCCAATCCAGCAATTTCTTGACGGGTGGATACGCTGCTAAAAGCTGGCAATAGTAATAGAGGTGAACCATTGCCCAGAGTTTCATAAACAACGCGCAATGGTTTATTTTCCCATTGCCAGAGATATTCTTGAACTACTCCACCAAATCCAGTAGGGTCATAGGTTGATAATAAACTGGTAGACATCGCACTAAATATTGGGTAGTTGTCACAATACTTTTAGTTTGGCAGGTCTAACTTACATTCCAACGCTTTTTTCTGCATAGTTTTAAAAATGTTATAAAACCCATTAGCGCGGGAAGGGGTGAGGCTGACATTTAAACCAGTGGCTTGGATAAAATCTGGTGTGAGTTCCACAATCGCCGTAGGTGCTAGTTCGTTTAAGCCTTCAATTAATAGGGCGAGTAATCCTTTCGTCAATTGTGAATCAGAATCACCCTGATATGTCACCTTACCATCATGCAAAGTTGCAGTCACATATACTTGCGAAACACAACCAGGGACTTTATTTTCGGGAACTTTAGCAGTTTCTGGGAACTCTGGCATCTTTTGAGCATACCAGATGAGTTGTTCATAGCGTCGTTTTGGGTCGGTCGCTCGTTGAAAACGCTGGACAATTTTAGCTAGAGCAGGCGGTAAAGAGTCTAAAGTTGAAGACATAGCAGCAGTTGTGAATAATCGGCCTTTATTTGAGTGTAGATTATCTTCAATCTAGGCGATCGCAGAATTGTCCAGCTACGCCAAAAAAGATGGTGAACAGAAATAACCCCGAACTTTGAGAAAATCGGGGTTATGGAGTCTATTAAAACTGAATCACATTACTTACTTAGCAGTGGGTTCAGAAGTTGCAGCAAGCATTTTTGCAGCATTTTCTTCGCTTTCTAGAATACCGAACTCAATCAACAACTCTTCTAGTTCTTCCATTTCAATTGGGGTAGGAATTTTGAGATTGTCGTTGTTGATGATTTTGGTAGCCAATGTCCGGTATTCGTTACCTTGCTTACTGTCGGGTGCGTACTCGTTAACGGTCATCCGGCGCAATTCAGCGTGTTGAACAATGTTGTCACGAGGTACATAGTGAATCATTTGGGTGTTCAACCGTTTCGCCAGAGTTTCGATCAATTCGATTTCTCTGTCAACGTTCCGGCTGTTACAAATCAAACCACCTAAACGTACACCACCTGTGTGGGCATATTTCAAAATACCACGAGCGATGTTGTTTGCAGCGTACATCGCCATCATTTCACCTGATGTCACGATGTAGATTTCTTGTGCTTTGTTTTCGCGGATAGGCATCGCGAAACCACCACATACAACGTCACCTAGTACGTCATAAGATACAAAGTCAACGTCTTGGTAAGCACCATTTTCTTCTAAGAAGTTGATGGCGGTAATAATACCACGACCAGCACAACCTACACCGGGTTCTGGTCCACCAGACTCCACGCACTTCACACCACGGAAGCCGGTTAACATTACTTCTTCGAGTTCTAGGTCTTCAACTGCGCCACGTTCAGCAGCCAAGTGCAGAACTGTGGTTTGAGCTTTAGAGTGCAGCATCAAACGGGTGGAGTCAGCTTTAGGGTCACAACCTACAATTAGGATGCGTTGACCCATTTCTGCCATTGCTGCCAAGGTGTTTTGAGAAGTAGTAGACTTACCAATACCGCCCTTACCGTAGAAAGCTATCTGTCTGATTTTTTTGTCGATACTCATGGTTTGTGTTTTCCTACAATAACTGTGAATGCAAAGTTCTAGAGTAAATATTGGTAAGAGGTTGCACAGATGAGGGTTTCTCTCTCAGAAATATTGCAAGTATTACTGTACTCACTACTAAGTCCAGAAAATCTTGACATAGACATTGCAGGTGATTGTCATAAATCACCATCGGTTGCTCAAGCCTTAAGAGTGGTTACAGCAGGAATATTTATCCAGGTTTTTTTCCCTGAACCCAACTAACCAACATTGCATCCACTCTGAATGGTGCTGACAACCTTCCTGATTTTGTATATGTCAATACCTTACATTAGCAACCTCAAACACTAGGATTTGGGCAATGTATTGGTGACTGTTGACAATATGCTTAAATTCCTAAATCTTGCGGAACTATATCTACTCTGCTTCAAGTTTTTACGCCCAAAGTGAGCAACTACTAGAACATAGTTTGCTAATAGGAATAGTTAATTCCTGTTGCAAGATATTCAGTAACCGTTTTGATTTTTTTTTAGATTGCCAGGGTATACTAAGAGTCTTTCTTCCCAGTCTCCTAGAGTAATTATTTCTGGCAGGTAATACTAGCTTGTCTAGCCAACTCTCACTAGTTATTACCTAAGCAAGTTATCACTGACTTCAAGTTTGTACTAATGCGACAATCCTGTTTATCTGGCTGATTTATACCGTTACCAAAAGGTGTAACGATATTGAAGTGGATTTACCAGAGCAAAAGGACTTGATTAAGTCGCAATATTACTTGCGAAGTCGTTTTGCGTTCTTGCTTTTTTTGATTCCTGTTGTCATCTTAACATGGTTTTACTAATTTATTCATTCGATTTTAAATTATTTTTTCTGGACATATTATTGGTTTGATCATTTCCCTGAAACATGAGTCTGGGCTTTAGATTTAAACAAAATGGCAGATATTGATAAGGTGCAAAGGAATAGTAAAAAGCGTAATTCATTTTACATAAAGCAGAATATCACTCTGCTTAATTTGAACTTTTTTATGCTGCGAAAATGTTTTTTATTAACTCGTATTTATAGTTGACTTGTGATTATTAATTGCAAGCTTTATCTTATATTTTAGATGAACTTGAATATTTTTTTAAGTAATTTGATGATTTTAAACACAGAAATAATAATTGATTAGATATTAAGGATAGAAGCCTTTGAATTCAGTAGGTGCAACACCAAGTCTGAAAATGAGATGTGTCATTCTGAATGAAATGTATAATCTTTGAGATGTTGAGCGAAGCGAAACATGACAGCTTCAGCATTTATACAAGAGACTCCATAAATTGCACTCACAAGGAGAAATGAAAATTTATTTTCCCTACTCCCCACTCCCTATTTTCAAGACAGGTCTAATGATTGCGTTGGCGCAGCATCCCGTAGAGAAGGTAGAGATAGCGTAGTCGCCTCCCAAATTCACACATTACAATAATATTCATTAAGATGTAATAGTAAGCACAAAATAAATATCTTTTATATGTATAGAAATAGGTTTTTCCGGCATCATCTCAATCTAACTACCAAATTGATCCCCAGATTTATGAAGTATTGAAAATGAATGTTAAATATTAATGCAAAATAGCAATTTCTCTTGAATTTATTGCGGGATTTTTCAGATGATATTTTCAATCATTCGATAAATCTCAGGAGCATAAATTCAGGTGTTAACTTCAACCTTACTCGCTGCTGCAACCGCACCCCTAGAATGGAGTCCCACCGTCGGGATTTTGATGATTGTTGCCAATATCTTTGCCATCACCTTTGGCAAATTCAGCATCAAGTATCCCAGTTCAGAGCCAGCTTTACCTTCTTCTAATCTCTTCGGTGGCTTTGGTTTACCCGCTTTATTAGCGACTACAGCCTTTGGTCATATCTTAGGAGTAGGTCTTATTTTAGGACTACATTATCTAGGTAGATTTTAGGACAAAAAGGTAATAAATAAACAGTAAAAAAGCCAAGATTTTTTGCTGACTTCAGGTGGTATCTCTACTTACTCCATGCTGAACTAAATAATGTAGTTATTGATTGTTGTGTCTGTATCTATGAACCAGAGAAAATATTCTCTGGTTCTTTTTTTATTGTTGAATTTTGAATCTGTTAACAAAATGTAGGGGTTTAAATCCCCGTTACAACACGTAATTACGTAAAGCCTGCGGCATAGCTGCGCTTAGAGCGGAGCGGGGCGTTAGCCCATTACGAATTACGAATTACGAATTGTTAACCAGCTGCTACCAAAGGCTGACGTGTAGTAACTTTCCGCCGTACTGATTCCCCAGTTAGCAATTCTACAACATCCATCCCATTGCCAATCACACCCGCTACACTGGGATAACCAGCACTTGCACCCACTAAAAACAGGTTAGGTAATTCTGTTGTGTATCCGATGCGATTTAATCCTACTTGTTTGGGTACTAATTTCGCACCGTAAATATTACCTTCGGGTTGTCCTAGATAATATTCGCTGGTGGTAGGTGTACCGTAAACCTTCATGCGCGTGTAATTGTCTATATCAGGAATTAAATCCCTGACACTGTGCATAATTTGTTGGTAAATTTCTCGCTTTTTGGCTTTGTAAGCTTGTGAGTCGGTTTTGTGCAGATGTTCAAAAGGTGCATAAGGGCAAACCGTGGCAATTTCTAGAATATGATGTCCTTCTGGAGCAATTCCCGGTTCATTAGATTTTATGGTGGGACAAGAAAGGAAAATCCACGGTTGGCTAAAGTCACCTTGTAATTGTTGCTGATATTCTCTATTTAAGTTGCCTGTAGGATAGTACCAAGTATTCCAATTACCAATGCCATAACGTTCTGGTTCAAAGCGGCTATCTAAACCCAGGTAGATATTAAAAGCACTAGCTGAATATTCATAGTCAGTCAACCGCCGACGTTCTTTATGGCTGATGGCTTCATTGTCGTGCATCAACTCTACTGTTAATTTAGGGTCAAGGTCGCTAATATAAGCCTTGGTAGCACTATAGATTTTGCCATCAGCCAATATACTATGGACACTACCGTTACTAACTTGGATATGGTTAACGGTGGTAGCATAGGCAATTACACCACCACCTGCGGTAATGGTATCAACAATGGTGTCTACAAAGTGCTTAAAGTGATGTTTGGGATAATAAGCACCTTGGGAATAGTCCCAAACTAGGGAAGTATGGGTAAGAAGGGCAATTTCTTGGGGTGGTAGTGCGTAGTCTCCACTTTGTCCCGCTAGGATTGCTTGTAATTTAGGTGATAAGCCGACATGGTTATATAAATCTTGTAGAGTCCAACTGCGCTTGCGAAAGAGATTAAAATATTTAGGCAACTTTAACCAGTCAGACCATTTTTGATCATACCAATGCACTTCTTGCCCTAAGCTGCGAATTTCTTGGTGGAGTTGCTGAATTTCATCACAGTAGCGGTTGATAGCATTAGCTTCTTCCGGGAAGGTAGAAAGCAATCGGTAACGCAGACTTTCCCACCCTAGGGGAATTCTAAAATCTGCCTCTGGTGTGATGACGCGATCTATGCAGTCTGGATTTAGACTGTTAAAGGGTACATCTCGATTAATGTAGTTGAGAAATTGTGCGATCGCCTGACCATGACCACATTGAGAAATATAATGGACATCAGCACAAAAACTATATTCGCCATAATCAAAAGTGTGGCAGCAACCCCCAGGTAAATAGTGTTTTTCTAAAACGGCTACGTTATATCCTTGACGTGTTAAGCAAGCGGCTGTTGCTAATCCACCTAATCCAGCACCTAAAATTACATAATCAAAGATTTCCATGTTACCCTCCTCTGGTAATCTTGATTGCTCTTGATTTCAGTGGTCTGATTTTTATTAAATACTTGCAAATGTTGAGTTTTGCAAAACCTCAACCCAACTTAGTATGTAGTTACCCTGCAATTCTATAAGTTAGGAAAGGTTTAGCCTGTAATTGTTATTAAGTGGCAGATACTGGGTGGCTAAGTAGTGCTGATCAATCTTGGTAGGTTAAATTTAAGATTGATATACTTTAGTTTATCTAGAATCTCAAGCTTTATTCCAGAAGTTTTGTCTTTCTTAATATTTTTTTAATAGTATAAATCACGAAAGTAGAAAATAAGTTTTAAAGTTTAGCTTGGTTATATAAAAAAAGTAGCTAGTTTCTAATAGCTACGAACTCAAAAATGTACCTTGTACTACAAAAGCGCGTAATAGAGAATACATAGCACCAAACAGCATCACAAAACTGAAGGGTCTGGTTGCTGTCAAGTGGTTTGTAGTAAGGACTTAAGTCCTTACTACAAACTTGCTGAAAATCTCCATTTAATTATTTGAGCATAGTTTTAGCAAAAATAATTTCATTTGCTATATCCATGACATCATTGACTACATCTTCTGCGGTGGATTCATCATTGATGTACTGATTGAGTGACTTAAATTTTTCTATTGATATGTTGCCAATTAATTGATTATCCCAATCTTGCAACATTTCATCAAACACCTTTTTAGCATCACCACTTGTACACACAATCGGAATTACGGGAATTTTTTCCTGTTTGGCGTATAGATAAGTTTCATAAGTACCGCCAAGTCCTCCTAGAAGGATGACTAAATCGGATTGTTGCAAACTTTTGAGCCATTCATTAATACCTGATTCTGTATATTGTACAGTTCCACCTCTAAACATAGGCTGCGTTCCATGCAGAACTATTTGTGTTAACTTATGGGAAAGAGGAATATTTTTTGATGCTAGTTTATTGGCGAAGCTTTCAGATACTAGATAATCTACTCCTTGCCAACCACCTGTAATCAAATTGTAATCATATTCTGCTATTTTCTCACCAAGTTTTTTGGCTGTTAGATACACTTCTACAGGTAGTTGATAGTTACCTGTACCCGCTACTAAGATGCTCTTTTTATTTCTCATTTTTGCCGCATCGTTTTTAATAGCTGAGGTAAGTTGTTCGATAAATACATCAAAATTTTTCGATGGATCAATGCTGAGTTTATCAGCAATAAATAGGATAAAATCATCAATTTTTTGAGAGATTTCTCTAATTTTATCCGCGACACTGTTCATGGCTGAATCTGCATTAAGTTGCAAGTCAGCGTTGATTATCTCATCTATTTTGTGTTTTTGTTGCTTCCAGTAATTTATATATTTAAATTGTCCATCTTTACTGTAAATGTTGGCATCTTCTAAGACTACTGGAAATATTTTTTGTTCATAATTTTTAGATTTCATGATTTCTACAGCTTCAAACATACAGTATTCTGATTTCAAGTATTTGTCACTGATAACTACAATTACATAGTTACCACTCCCAATTTCGAGCATAAAATTCTGTATGCTTTTACCCAAAGATAAATAATTGCGATCGCGGATTAATTTATAATTTTGGGCTAGGAGTGTTTCACAAATCCTATCTACCAACTCTTCCCGCCGCTTACCTGATTCACTTCTATCGTCTTTCCAGGCATAGGATATATATATTTCATTCATATTCTTACAAGATATAAGCTTCACACAAAATAAGAATGGTGGAAAACATCCACCATTCTGTCTTAAATATAACGGCAACTTTATTGCAGAAAATCTTTGGTGAGCTTATGATTAATAAGTATGTCCATATCATATTCAATATTATCTAACATGATAGAAAAATTGGTTCTATCATATTCTCCCTCGGCAAAAGTTTCTAAAAATAAATCATTTTCATCTCCATAAATATAGGCTTTCATAAATAAAAATTCAGAATTTAATTCATTTACATATTCTAAAAGATGTATTCTTTTAACATTTAGTTCACAGGAATAAATTGTTCTGATTAATACTCCTCTGCCATCAATGTATCTAATCATTAAATTATGCTTTCTAGGGTGACGACAAAAAATTAATTCGTCATCTTCTTCAACATGGTATCCATTAAATTCCAAATGATTACGGTATCTAGCTAAAGCATGAGCTACGGATTCACTAATATTGAGTTCTGACATAACTTATAGTCCTCAGAGATGTGGATAGCTGATCTGACTTTTCATGTTATGTGGAAAAGCTAACGCGAAACCTAACCCCCCAACACCCTTCCCTAGTAGGGAAGGGAGAATATGTAGAGACGTTGCATTCAACGTGTCTACAGTTGTAGGGGAGAGGTACTAAGCGCGAGTTCGCTCTTAGCGTTCTCGTAGAGTAGCCGCTCTGCGCCTTTGGAAAGGGGTTTTCCAGATCCCGTGAAAAGTCAGGATAGCTGATGAACTAAATTTAGTATTCCCTGAGAAGCGAGTATTTCATCATCATTGACACTCTCACCACAGTTAGAACAATTCTGCGAAGTATAATGGGGAAGGACTGCAACTGTCACCACACCAAAAACTTTACCAAAACACTCAACCCATTCACGAAACAGCGACCACGACGCAGACGCTCGAAGACTCGCTAACGCTGCGCTATCACTAATCGATTTAGCCAAGCGATGATTCTTGACGGGTTCGCCAGCCGCTTCAAGTCGGCAAAGCCATTCGGTGGCTCATGGTAAATTTGTAAAATTACCTAAGTTGGGATTGTGACAACATCTGCTCAAATACTATCACTGGTTAAAAACCCGGAACGCTTAGAAGCACGTCTGGCGGAAATTCCCCCAGAACCGGGGGTTTATTTCATGCGAGATGGTAGCGATCGCATTATATATATAGGTAAATCGCGGAAATTGCGATCGCGCGTCCGTTCTTATTTCCGCGAGGGTTACAACAAAACTGAACGTATCGCCACAATGGTGAAGCAGGTGACGGAGATTGAATTTATCGTCACTGATACTGAAGCGGAAGCCTTGGCGTTGGAAGCGAACTTAATCAAGCAGCATCAACCATACTTTAATGTGCTGCTGAAAGATGATAAAAAATATCCCTACGTCTGTATCACTTGGTCAGAAGACTATCCCCGCATTTTCATCACTCGCAAACGTCAACTGGGGAAAGAAAAAGATAAGTATTATGGGCCTTATACTGATTCAGGTCTATTAAGAGGCATACTCCACCTATCTAAACGGATATTTACCTTAAGACAACGACCCCAACCACTGTTTAAAGACCGTCCTTGCTTAAATTATGATATTGGTCGCTGTCCGGGTGTGTGTCAAAAGCTGATTTCGCCAGAAGAATACCGTAAAACTGTGCAGAAAGTCGCAATGGTATTTCAAGGAAGGACGCAAGAACTGATCGATATTTTGAACGAACAAATGCAAACAGCCGCCGAGTCACTTAACTTTGAGTTGGCGGGGAGAATCCGTGATCAAATAGCTGGGTTAAAGTCTCTGAATGCACAGCAGAAGGTTTCCTTACCAGATGATACTATTTCACGGGATGCTATTGCTTTATCATCTGACACACAACACGCCTGTATCCAATTATTTCAGATTCGCGCCGGTCAATTGGTCGGACGTTTAGCATTTGTGGCTGAATCTCAAGCTGAACCAGGCGCAATTCTACAACGGGTGTTAGAGGAACACTACCAAACGGCTGACTCTGTAGAAATTCCCGCAGAAATTTTAGTACAGCATGAGTTACCAGACGGGGAAATGTTGGCGGAAGCTTTGACGCAACACAAGGGAAGAAAAGTCACAATTTTAACTCCCCAGCGTCAAACTAAGGCAGAATTAATTGAGATGGTGGAACGCAATGCCCAGTATGAATTGCAAAGGATGCAAAAATTGGGCGATCAAAATCACCAATCTATGCAAGATTTAGCAGCGATTCTCGATTTACCCGACTTACCCCACCGCATCGAAGGTTACGATATCTCCCACATTCAAGGGTCAAATGCTGTCGCTTCCCAAGTTGTCTTCATCGATGGGATACCCGCCAAACAATACTATCGCCACTACAAAATTAAAAATCCCACAGTCACCATAGGACATTCAGATGATTTCGCTAGTTTAGCAGAAGTGATTCAACGACGGTTTCGCAAGTATGCAGAAGATCCACAACTACCACGGGTAGATAACCCTGACTGGCCTGATTTAGTGATGATAGACGGTGGTAAAGGACAACTATCTTCAGTGGTTACTGTTTTGCAGGAGATGAATTTACTAGAAGACTTGCGAGTTGTGAGTTTAGCCAAGAAGCGAGAAGAGATTTTTTTACCGGGAGAATCAACACCTTTAACCACTGATAGCGAACAACCAGGTGTACAACTGCTGCGACGACTGCGAGACGAAGCACATCGTTTTGCTGTGAGTTTCCATCGTCAACAACGGAGTGATAAATTAAAGCGATCGCGTTTAGATGAAATTCCCGGTTTGGGACACCATCGCCAAAAGCTGCTTTTAGGACATTTTCGTTCTGTTGACTATCTCCGACAAGCCACACCCACACAAATCGCCGAAGTTCCAGGTATTGGGACAAAGTTAGCACAAACAATCTACGACTATTTCCATCCCTCGTGATGATATCCACTTTATTGTTTGTAGTAAGGACTTTAGTCCTTCTTTTCCGACTAAAGTCCTTACTAATAACTCAATAACAAGAATTTTACATTGCTTAATATAGTGTGATTTATTTCCGGCGATTTACTTAATCAATCATTAATCTAGCTAAAATCTCATTCCATTTTTCTTTGTGAATTTTTTTAAGTTCCGTATCTGATTTTATTAATTTAAGAAGCAATTTTAATTTTCAATGCTTCAAATTGTAGCGATCGCCAGTCCTAATAGTATTTTTACTCATAGGTCGAGGTTTTTCGCCATAGGGAAGGCTACTTACGCATAGCAATATCCCCGACTTCTCAAAGAAGTCGGGGATATGAGCCTAGTTTTGGATGAAAGGAAAGATTAACCAAACATTAAGAAAGTAATTTTGTTACTAAAGCTACAGTAATTAACTGATTTTGACATTTGAATACAAAGATAGCTTTTTATTTTTTTAGAAACGACTGTTAATAGCTTTATCTCAAGGTATTACTCATTGGGATCAGTCAAAATCTAAGAAAAGTTGTATAAAATATTAATTCTTATATCTCAAGTAGGATGGTCAAATCACCGGAACGTTAAGATAATAACCAATAATTCTGCCCAATTTTCAAATTTACAACCTTGTTTAAGATAGACAGCTAGACTTTTAGCTGTTTACAGTTTTCTGTGTTAATAAAATTTTTTTAGCATTTACCATCATTACAACCGGGGTCAACAATGCAGATAGTACAAAAAATTTACTGTCCAAACTGTGGTAGTGGGGCTGAACGTCACTATATTTCTGATAGCCAATTAACTAGAACACAATGCCATAGTTGTGACTACTTGATGATATCTTGCACTAAGACAGGTAGAGTAATTGAAGCTTATGCTCCAGGAATTTACGCAAGAAAATAGTTGATGGTGTAGGGGTTAGCGCAGTTGCAAGAATAATGATGAGTATTGAACTCGGCACTATTACCCAGAAAGATTAGACCGTGGGAAAGAAAAATAACTTCCGAAAAACTTGGAAAACATTAACTGAACTAGGTCAAGAATTTGGAGTATCAGCCATAAAATTCGGTAATCTGCTTAAACAGCATGGATTACGGGAAAAAGATGGTGAACCTAGTCAATTAGCAAAAGATGGCGTTTTCTTTGAGAAAATTACGCCTAAAGAAGGTAAGCCGTATTATTTATGGCATAGTCAAAAAACATCTGAATACCTTATTGCTCAAGGTGTAGCGAAGAATGGTGTATCAGCTAAAGATGCTGAAAAAATGACTGAAGCTAGAAAGTTAGCACGTTCTTACATGGAGGCTCAAAAGTTAGATGAGGAAGGTTCTAAACTCGGTTACATGATGCTTTCGGAAATGGTAGATGACATTAAAAAAATTGGTTTAGAGCGATTCAATGAAGCTCTCAAATCAATTGGATACAAAGGTAATGAAGTTACTTTGGAAGGCTGGGAGTAGTATTCTCAACGTTTGTCTTGATTTACTCATTACTCATTTAAGAGGACATAAGGCGCGATCGCTTGCAGTTAATTTAGAGTTAGTCTGTAAATAATCTTGGAGGAAATCACAACCTCTCTCCAGGAGGTGGGCTAATTTTAAATCAGCTAAGTTGCGGAACATTACCCTACCGTTACTGCTACCTCCAGCCAAAATTTCACCATCGGGACTAAAACTGACGCTGGTTATTTTTTCTTTATCGCCTTTTAAGGAAATAAGTAAAGTCCCTTCCCTATTCCACAGCTTAATTTGATCTTCACTACTAGCGGCTAAAATCTGACCATCGGGGCTAAAACTAAGGCTGGTAAAATTATTGCCATCTCCAGTGAGAGTTTTTAACAATTGACCATCCCGTCGCCATAGTTTGACGGTGCTATCAATACTTGCGGAAGCCACAATTTTACTATCAGGCGACCACGTTACGCCGTTAACTTGGCGGTTGTGGTCTTTGAGGGTGTGTAGGAGTTGACCATCCCGACTCCACAGTTTCACAGTTAAATCATCACTGACGGAGGCGAGTAATTTACCATCGGGGCTAAAGCTAACCCAGTTTACTGCATCCTTGTGACCTATAAGTGTATGGAGTAATTTACCGTCTCGACTCCATAACTTCACTGTTTTATCTTTACTCGCTGAAGCTATGACTTGATAATCTGGCGACCAGGCTACACCCCAGACTGTATCAGTATGACCTATAAGTGTATGGAGTAATTTACCGTCTCGACTCCATAATTTTACCATTTTATCTCTACTTACTGAAGCTATAACTTGACCATCTCCAGACCAAGCTACACCCCAAACTATGTCTTTGTGGTCTTTAAGAGTTTGTAAGAGTTTGCCGTCATGAGTAAAGATTTTTACAGTATGATCTCGACTAGCAGCTGCTACGGTCTGGCTTTTAGGCCTAAAGCTAATGCTAGTTACCCCAAAATTATCATTATCAGTTTCGGGGTTACGCTGCAATATATCGTCCCACCGCCAAAGTTTGACTGTTTTATCCCGACTGGTAGAAACTAAGGTGTGACCGTCAGGACTGAAACTCACACTATTTACCCAATTGTTATGTCCTCTCAACGTCCCCAATAACAAACCATCTAAAGTCCAAAGTTTTATAGTTTCGTCGGTACTTGCGGACGCAATGGTCTGACCATCAGGGTTAAAACTGATACTGGTGACTCCCCCAGTATGACCTGTGATGTTTTTCAGGAGTCGCCCTTGGAGATTCCAAAGTTTGATGTTCTGGTCTAAACCCGCACTAGCAATAATTTGACCATTGGGCGACCAAGCGACACTTAAAATTACATCCTCGTGACCATTCCAGCTTTTGAGGATTTGTCCGTCACGTTTCCACAGCTTGATAGTTTTGTCAGCACTGACTGAAACTAGGGTTTGACTATCAGGCGACCATGCTACACCCTGGACTACATCCCGGTGTCCTGTAAGAGTTTGGAGTAATTCACCTTCCCGACTCCAGAGTTTGATTGTCTTGTCGGTACTAGCGGAGGCGATCGCCTGTCCATCCGGGCTAAAATTGATACTATTGACCCCTGCTGTATGTCCTGGGAGGGTTTTCAGCAGTTGACCTTGAGTATTCCACAGTTGAATTGTATTGTCTTGACTAGCAGAGGCGACTATTTGACTATCAGGACTGAAGCTAACATGATTAACTACTTGAGTATGCTGCAATGTCGTCGGAACTAGACTACCATCAGCACGCCAAAGTTTGACGGTGTTGTCAGCACTAGCTGAGGCAATTAAAGACCCATCAGGACTAAATGTAGCACTGTTAACACCAGAAGTATGTCCTTCTAAACGGTTATATTCCTTCACTCCCACAACTGCTTGATAGAGTGCTGTTTGTACCTTTTCTCTGGTGTAAGGGTCTACCCAAACAGCCCGTTGTAGTTTTCGCCCCGCTTTTATCCCTTCTTTTAAAGCATCAATACCCTTCTGGGATGCAAATAACGCCTCGCTGGAAACACTGAGGGTTTTGATTTCACTATCTACGGCCGTGATAATCGAAATACTTAACCCTAATATGGCAAATACAGAAGCCCCCAAAGCAATTGTCAGTGAACGATTTAATTTTGCTTCACTGAGTCTTTGCTGTTTTTGACTTTCTGCAAGTTGGGCGGTTAATTCTTTTTCTTTAAGTTCGGCGCGGAGTTGTTCTATTTCTAGTAGGCTAAGTTCTTCACGCTTACGTAAATCTCGTAATTCTGTGACTAAATCTAATCCTTGCTGGGGTTGAAAATCTGTAAGTTTGGCTTGCTGCTTTTTTTGTCGGAGTTCGCGTTTAAGTCGTTCAATTTCTGTTTGGCTTTGTTCGACTTTGTAACGCAGTTGGTTGAGTTGTGCTTGAAAGCTTGATTCTTGTTGTTGCAAGTAACGAATTAAATCTACTAAGTAATCATGTATTAGTTGATAACGTTCTGGAATATCGGGGAATAACACTACTAAACCAGAACTAACTAAAATATTTAAAACTAACTCTAATTTGCCAACATCTTCTAATTCTGCTAGTTCTGCTCCTAATTCGGCACGAGTTTTAAATGGTCTGTTGTTACTTTCATCTGTTAATAAATATAAAACTAATAAAGCTGCCCGTTCATTTTCTTCCCCACAATCTTTAATCAGGGCTTTAATATATCTTTCTATCAGTTTATTGGGGCGATATGGCTGATATTGGGCTAGAGTTGTGATTCCCTCATCTTGCAATTGTGCGCCAACTAGTTGCAATTCAATGGGGCGAATTTCTCCCATTTCTGTAGATAAGTCTTCAACTAAAGCATCAATTAATTCAGGTTCTAAATTAGAGTGGGAACGAGCGGTTAATTTTTCAATAATCGCTTTGGCGTATTCTGGAGAAAAATTATTTAATTGATAGCGGATATGTTTATCCAGAATATTATTATTAATTGCTTCTAGATGAGAAAGATGTTTAAATTCTAATAATTGATGTAAATAATCTTCTCTTAAGGAAAGAATGACCTTGACAAAAGATACATTTAAACAGTCGCTGATAAATTGATCAAATTGTTGTTTTTGTTGGCGGTCGGTGCAGCCAAAGAAAAATTCTTCAAATTGATCAAAAATTAAAACTGTGATGAGATGATTATCAGCATTTTGATATAATTTTTCTAAGATATAGCCAATAGTTATAGGCTTTTCCGTCACAGGTGCAATGGCTGCATCTCCTTGGAGGTGAGAAATTGCCACATTCAAAGATTTACCCAATTCTCGTACCCAATCGGTGTAAACTTGCAGGACTACAGGCACAGCAATTTGATCACCAATGGCGCGATTTTGTAAGGCTGGAACTAACCCGGCTGTGACAGTGGAACTCTTACCCACCCCAGAGGGGCCATGAATGACGATCAATTTCTGGTCAGCCCGGCTAATTCTGCCAATTAAGTTATTAATATCCCGTTCCCGACCGGAAGCTGCAATTTCTAAAGCGACGCTGCTACTTCCTGAAGGAGACATTAAAGCGGGGTTCGTAGCTTGTCTTTGGGGTTGCAAACGACCTGCACCAATGAAAGCCCGAAAGCCGTATTGTTGTTCTACAGAACGGCGTTTTTGGCGGATGCAATAGGCTTCTACATAACGACCGGCTTCAAAATAGAGCGATCGCAATTGCCGCAGCATTCTAATATAACGATGGGCATCATATTGATGGGTGCTATTTTCTAACGCTAGGGGTAATGCTTGGGCGGCTTTATCTAAATACGCTTGCGCCACTACTTTTTCACCCAATTTTTGCTGGGCTTTGGCTAAGACTAGGTAATAAATCTGCGTTAATAGCAGAGGAAACAGACAATCATGGGATTGAGTATCATTTTGTTGTGCTTCGTCTAACTTGAGTAGGGAAACATGGGCTAAAATACTCGCCTGTAACCAGCGTGATGATTGAACGGCGACTTGTGCTAAAAAACCATAGTCACAAGCTAGCTGAATTTGACTCCCATAATTTTGATGTAACTCTAGAGCATTTTCGGCTACTGTTTGTAATTCTTCCCACTCTTGCAGATGTTCCAATACTTCCGTCAGTTGACCGATAAATTCCGCCGCGATATCTGGTCTTTGCGCCACTTCTAAAATCCGCAAGCTTTTTTGTAAGCAAGATTTGGCTGCTTCCCAATGGGGACGGTTATCTAACTGGTTCTGTTCGGCTAAACGACAATGACACAACCCAATATAAAATAGCAACACTCCCTGTCTCAGTAAGGGGGGAGATGGGGGAGGTGGGGGAGAGGGGGAAGAAAATACACCCTCATCAGCTTTATTCCCTGTATCTTCACTAGCTACAAGTTGTTGCCAAACCAACAAGCTTTGGCGAAAATGATTTAAGGCGTAGTAAATGCGATCGCTGACATAATCATCCAGACCAAAAACAAACCTTAAACTGGCGTGTAATTCTGGCTCTAGAGTAATCCCGCGCTCATGTAGTTCATTGATAGCCCAGTGGAGTTCATCGCTATGTTCCCAAACTTGTTCTAGGGTGGAATAATTTTCTGTAACTTGTGCTGGTCGGCGTTGTCTTTGCTCGTTGGTTAATACCTTGGCGAATAAACAGCCTGTTTCTTGTTGCAAAAATTGCTGCAACTCTGGGGTAGTCATTTCAAACCGAATTGGGGTCGCCGCCCAACTCGCAAAATCAGGAGCTAAACGCACTACTTTCTGTAAAACCTGCTCATTCACCCAAAAAACCATAGGAAAGTCATGGCGTTTGGGTAATTCATCGCGGATATGATTAATTGACCTGAGTAAATCGTCAATTTCATCTACAGTATCTAAACCTAAAACCATCAATGCTGATGGCGGTTGACTGTCAGCCACAAGCTGAAAATGTAGGGCTGTGTAAAGACTTCTGGTGTTGTGGGGTAAAACAACTTTTTGGATGCGGGCTACCCCAGCCGCTAATTTATCTAGTGATTCCAAAACGCGCTCTTGTAACACTCGATAATTGCAGCAGACTACAACCACGGAAAAATGACCGCAAGAAAGGGTGATTGCTCGCCATAAACTCTGTAAAGCTCGGTCATTAGCTGCTTTTATATCTGCTGGTAATTGTCTTTCAACCATGACTTAAATTTTTGTGTCTCGGCTAAAACTGGGTTGACAGCAAACCAAGCCCCTTGGTGGTCGCGGTATTCAAATACAAATAAACTACGCAATAAGGTATGGTATTCTATATCACCTCTAACCCGTTGTTGCTGCACCACTTGAAAGATTAACTCCCACTCGTGGCTATCAATAGGGTTAACGCGGTAATCCCGTTGTCTTTGAATCACCAACTCAACACATTCCCTTTCAAAGGGTGGGTCTTGTTCTCGCAGACAGTCAAACAGCAATCCTAACAAGTCGCGCACATGACCACCACTGATCAGGCACAATCGATCTAGTGTTTCTAAGTTATCAAACACTTCTGTAATTAAGCTTAAGCGATCGCTCGGCTCAATGTCAGGAAAGGCTCTAGCTAAGACCATTTGGCGGATCAAGTTTAGCCCTTGGTTAAAAATCTCCCCAGAACGCAGCCGCACCGGAATCATCGGTAAAACCTTCGGTGCTACCCCACCGCCTAAACGGTGTTGCAGTTCCGCGCTATCGTTAGAAAAAGTTAAAGCCAGGGGAATGGTGTAAACTACATGACAATTCAGTTTACGTAACTGTTCACCCCGTTCAATAAATAAATATTCTGGCAGCGATCGCCCCGATGGTAAAGGGCGAATTGCTACCCTGTCTAAGTTATCGACAATTACCACTAAGCCTTTTTTCCCTTTGGCTTTGAGTTCTTTGTCAGCCCGTTCTAATAGTTCTTGATTAATAGATTGCAAAATATTTTGGGTGCGCGGTTCGAGGTAGTCACGCAAGCGGCGGCGCAGTTGGGGGCTTTCTTTGGTTTTGGCGGTAATTTTGGCAATCCCTACAGATAACTCCGCTTCTACTCCCAAGTCGATAGGGGTTTGCAAAAAATCTACCACCTCACTAAATAACTTAGTGAAATAGTTGGGTTTGATGCGAATTTTCATTGCTTCGAGACTTTCGCTCACCTGACCTGCGATCGCTAGTAAAATATCAGTCACATCCACATCCGCCATTTCTAAGACGTGGGTAGACTCAAAATAAACGACATGAAATTGCTGTTCTTCTAACTCAGCCTTGAGACGCAATAACTCTGTAGATTTCCCACAACCCAAATGTCCTGTAAATAGTTGACAGGTAGGTGCATTGGGTGAGATGCGGCTAATCGTGCGCTGCAAAGCCTCAATGATTTTTCCACCCCGCACTGATGCAAAATCAATATAGTACCTGCGATCGTTTTTATTGCCGATCATCAGTGGTCTACTGGGATTGCAAGCCTGATAAAATTTTTCTAAGTCTAGGGGCATAGGTATAGATGTTACAGGGGACAGGTTACAGGGGACAGGTTACAAGAGACAGGTTACAGGGGACAGGGGACTGGGGTCTGGGGACAGATAAGTATTTAGTAATTAGTAATTAGCAATTAGTGCTAATTACTCAGCACGCTGCTCACGCCACCTACGCTAAGAGGACTTTTATAGAGACGTAATTAATACTATCTCTACTGAGTTCTCTAGCCTTTAGTCGTTAATATAAAACCTAATCATTAGATATGTAACTTTTTGGCAATTTATGCTTTAATTTAGGAAATATTACCCAAATTACTCAATAATCTAGCAGCATTAAGGATATTTTGCCTCTCTTGTTGTATTTTTGTATACAAAAAATATCAAACCTGAATTTACATAAGTACAAATATGATTAAACTTACAGACTCGCAAAAATGTCGAATCTGATCCAATATCTTGTTATAAATATTAAGAATATTTCACCAATCAAAATGTACCTGACAACACCTTTTAATTGTGTTTTGTATATATCAAAAAACACAATTAAAATATTAAATATAATCACTAAAGCGAGAAACGCTATAGCGTTACCTAATCAAAAGAGATATATGATAGCCCCTTCCTCGCTAGCGAGGAGGGGGTTGGGGGCGGGGTTCTTGTACTTCACTCCACAGAAAAACGCTATATTTATATTTTGCAATCACGTCTTCGCAAGCAATCTTCCGTTTGATCTCGTCCGTCTGCTATTAGCCATGAACTCATATGTGATTGATTATTTGCATTGTGATCAACCACAACAGTTGTAATAAACAACTGATTTGTGAAACTAGGTGTTTCACTATGAATGATAAGATTGACATCGGCATTATACAAATAAATAGGTAATGCCATCATGCCAATATAAATCTGCCTATTCATACCAACCTCAGTAAGAAATTTCCGATTGCGTTACTTTGTAGATGCCACCTGTTCAAAATTCAAAATTCAAAAATAACCCGGAATTTAAACACTAAGCATTGCGTATTTGTATTTATATTGTGTCGATTTACTCAATGCTACTGCTCGCAGAGACGCAATTGATCAATTACCTGTTCCGGGTTTGTTGAGAGTCGGCATTAACTACAATGTAGATACCATTCACCAACAACAGTAAAAGTAGTTTCACAGGATTGATACCAAAAAGCAAATGTTGAGACTGTCTTGGATGAACTTTTTCGTTTCGAGTTAAAAATCCACAGTCAATTAATTCCCATTCCCATTTTCTCATACTCAGTTGGGTTTAAAGAAAATTACCAAAATTATGTTTAAGAACTGGTTTTTTAGAATATTAATAATATTCCTGGGTCTGTGCCTGTTCGTGATTATCAGTGCGCGATTGGGAGCAGAAATTTTTTGGTTTCAGGAAGTCGGTTATCTGGGAGTATTTTTAGTTAGGCTGGTGACTCGTGGTGGTTTATGGGTGTTCATCACTGGGATAACTGCTGCTTACCTCTTGGGGAATCTGACTTTGGCGCAACGGCTGAAGCATCCCCAGTCTGTGAAAATTGAGGAAGTTCAGCTAGAGGCGGTGAGTCTGAGTAGCGAATTAAAAAAACTGGTGAGTCCTCAGTATCCTCAACGTCGTCAACCTCGTAAATATGATGAGCCAACTTTAAAACCATTCAAATTACGCTGGCTACTACCTGTAGCTATAATATTGAGCTTGTTGGTGGGGTTCATGCTGGCTCATTATAGTCAAATCGCTATTGGGTACTTGTCTGCTACTAACAAAACTCAACTCATTGTTCCCTTTAGACTCGAAACACTTTGGCAGTTAGGCGTACAGAGTTTTAGCCAAGTTTTATATTTAGGTTTGGCGATTGGTGCTGCGATCGCTATTTTAATTTATTCTCAGTTTTTATTGCCGGCGATCGCTGTAATTCTCAGTGTCTTATTGGGCATCATTATGTACCATAACTGGGCTAAGGTGCTGCAATATTTCCACCCTACATCTTTTAATAGCACTGAACCTTTATTTGGTCTGGATATCAGCTTTTATGTCTTTTCTCTCCCCTTTTGGGAACTGCTAGAAATCTGGCTGATGGGGATGTTTTTGTATGGTTTTGTGGCTGTTACTCTTACCTATCTTTTATCAGGTGACAGCCTCAGCCAAGGTATATTCCCCGGTTTTTCATCTCAGCAACAGCGTCATTTATATGGGATGGGTAGTTTATTGATGCTGTTGGTAGCTTTCAGTTATTGGCTGAGTCGCTATGAACTAGTTTATTCTCCCCGTGGGGTGAGTTATGGGGCTAGCTACACCGATGTTCATGTCCAGTTGCCAGTTTACAACGGTTTGTGTGGGTTGGCGTTGGCGATCGCAACTTACTTACTTTGGCGAACTATCTTTTGGCGACCTGCATCTCGGTATCGTCAATTTGTCTTTTATGGATTAGGTCTATATTTATTTTCTGTGGTAGTAGCAGGTCATCTTATACCAACGGTGGTGCAGTATTTGATTGTTCAACCCAACGAACTACAACGGGAGCAAACATATATTCAGCGCACAATTGCCCTAACTAGGCAAGCATTTAATTTAGAAACAATGGATGTCAGAACTTTCAACCCCCAAGCAACTTTAACGGAAACTGACATTGAAGACAATGACTTGACAATTCGCAATATTCGCCTGTGGGATCAGCGTCCACTCTTAGAAACTAACCGACAACTGCAACAGATTCGCCCCTACTATCGCTTTAACGATGCAGACATTGACCGCTACACCCTCAAGCTAGAAGCTGAAGCACAACCGCCAGTTGCTCCCCAGCCACCATTACCTGAGTTAAATCTAACTACACCTACAGAACGGCGACAGGTGCTAATTTCCGCACGGGAATTAGACTACAGTGCTGTACCACAGCAGGCTCAGACATGGGTGAACCAACATTTAATTTATACTCACGGCTACGGCTTTACTATCAGTCCAGTTAATACAGTCGCTCCTGGTGGGTTGCCAGAATATTTTGTTAAAGATATTGCTGGCAATGAAGACGGCGCACTCACTACTTCTAGTGAAGCCATCCGGGACAGTATACCCATTGGGCAACCCCGCATTTATTACGGTGAAATTACTAATACCTATGTAATGACGGGGACAAGAGTTAGAGAGTTAGATTATCCCAGTGGTAGTGATAATATTTACAATAACTATCAGGGTTTAGGTGGTGTCAGTATTGGTGCAGCCTGGAAACGCCTGTTATTTTCCCTGTATTTAAGAGATTGGCAGATGTTATTTACACGGGACTTTTTACCTGATACTAAGGTATTATTCCGGCGGAACATCAAGCAAAGAATTCAAGCGATCGCACCATTTCTAAAATTTGACAGTGACCCTTATTTAGTTGCGGCTGACGCTTTGGCAGAATTACCAGGGCCAAATAACCATCTATTTTGGATAGTGGATGCTTATACTACTAGCGATCGCTATCCCTACTCAGACCCTAATAACAACGGTATCAATTACATTCGTAATTCCATTAAAGTTGTAGTTGATTCTTACAACGGCACTGTCAAATTTTATATTGCCGATCCTACAGATCCTATCATTGCTACTTGGTCAGCAATATTTCCTAATGTGTTTAAACCTCTGACGGAAATGCCAGTCAGCCTTCGCAGTCATATCCGCTATCCAGTAGACTTCTTCTCAATTCAATCTGAGCGGTTGATGACCTACCACATGACGGATACTCAAGTATTTTACAACCGGGAAGACCTGTGGCGAATCCCCAACGAAATCTATGGCAGTGAACAACGACAAGTAGAGCCTTATTATTTGATTACCAGCTTACCGACAGTCCCCTTTGAAGAATTTATCCTGCTTTTACCCTACACTCCCAAACAGAGAAATAATCTCATTGCTTGGTTAGGAGCGCGATCGGACGGGAATAATTACGGTAAGTTGTTGTTGTATAACTTTCCTAAAGAACGTTTAGTTTACGGGCCAGAACAAATCGAAGCCCGAATTAATCAAGACCCAGTAATTTCACAACAAATTTCTCTATGGAATCGTCAAGGTTCTAGGGCAATTCAAGGGAATTTATTGATCGTTCCCATTGAACAATCTCTGCTGTATGTTGAGCCAATTTACCTAGAAGCCACCCAAAATAGTTTACCGACCTTGGTACGGGTAATCGTCGCCTACGAAAACCGGATTGTCATGGCGCAAACCTTAGAACAAGCATTGCAGGGAATTTTCCAACCAGACGTAACACCAGCACCAGCCATTATTCGTCCTGTGGAAGAACCTACACCAGCAAATTAGGATATTAGACCTCTTGCATAAATGCTGAATCTGTCATGTTGAGCGAAGCGAAACATCTCAAAGATTAGACATTTCATTCAGAATGACACATCTCATTTTCGGACTTTTGACTTCCGCCCTGCGGTACTAGTCCCATGTTTTTATTGCAATTTATTTAAAAAAAGTAATTTAAATTTATGGGAAAACATAAAAAATTAATGTACAACCGAAATTATAGAGCCGGGAAAATAGCCCCGTAATTATTACCATCTCCCAGGGGAAATGAGTTAACGATATTTTGAGTATTTGTAGTGTGAGGCGAGAGAAAAAAATCCCGGTGATAGGGGAGAAGGTATTGGACGAAAGTCTTTGAAAACAGCTTAAGTAGAACGACTTGAAAAAAACAAACCATGTTAAGTAATGCACAAAGACTAGGATTGAGTTCGTAGTAAGGACTTTAGTCCTTTTTTGTTCCCTGCGGGACGCTGCGCGAACGCGGAGCGTCTTGCGGAGAGAACTAAAGTTCTCACTACAAACCTTTAATTACTGACCCTGTTCTACTTCAGTTCTCAATTTTTAGGAATTGAGAAAGCTTGTTGTTCGCACTTTATCAATACCATAGCCATGACCTCAATTTTAGGAAAAAGCGAAAGAGGTAGCTTTTGGGATCGTTTCTGTCAATGGATTACTAGCACCGAAAATCGGCTTTATATCGGCTGGTTCGGGGTTTTGATGATTCCCACACTGTTAACAGCTACCACCTGTTTTATCATTGCCTTTATTGCTGCACCACCCGTTGACATTGACGGGATTCGAGAACCTGTTACTGGTTCTTTGTTGTACGGCAATAACATCATTACTGGTGCTGTTGTACCCACATCCAACGCCATTGGATTGCATTTCTACCCACTTTGGGAAGCTGCGTCAATGGATGAATGGCTCTACAACGGCGGCCCTTATCAACTGATTATTTTGCATTTTCTCATTGGTATTTTTTGCTGGCTTGGTCGGCAATGGGAGTTGAGCTATCGTCTGGGGATGCGTCCTTGGATTTGTGTGGCTTACTCTGCACCTGTAGCGGCTGCGACCTCTGTTTTCTTAATTTATCCCATTGGTCAAGGTAGCTTTTCTGATGGGATGCCTTTGGGAATTAGCGGCACTTTTAACTTCATGTTTGTCTTTCAAGCCGAGCATAACATTCTCATGCACCCATTCCATATGTTAGGTGTGGCGGGGGTGTTCGGTGGGGCATTGTTCTCTGCTATGCACGGTTCTTTGGTGTCTTCTTCGTTGGTGAGGGAGACGACAGAAGTTGAGTCGGTCAACTATGGCTACAAGTTTGGTCAAGAACAAGAAACCTATAGCATTGTGGCTGCTCATGGTTATTTTGGGCGGTTAATTTGGCAATATGCCAGTTTTAATAATTCCCGTTCTTTGCACTTTTTCTTGGCTGCTTGGCCTGTAGTGGGAATTTGGTTTACGGCTTTGGGTATCAGTACGATGGCGTTTAACCTGAATGGGTTTAACTTTAATCACTCGATACTTGATTCTCATGGTCGTGTGATTAATACATGGGCTGATGTGCTGAACCGTGCCAACTTGGGTATAGAGGTGATGCACGAGCGGAATGCTCACAATTTCCCGCTAGATTTGGCTAGCGGTGAGGCTGTACCTGTGGCTTTGCACGCTCCTGTTATTCATGGTTAATTTGGCAGTTTTAGCTACAAAAAGCACTCTTAAATTATAAGGGTGCTTTTTGTTTGTAACTGGAATCAATTCCAAATCGTTTGACACTCTCCGGTCTAAAGACACGGAGATTCTTGGTTCTACGAGTCCACTTAGATTAGACCCCTTGCGGTATCTAACCCAGAGGTGGTTCTCTCCTCAAGCGTTGACTTTCGGTATGCCCTACCGTAGTTGGATTGCTCCAAGAATTTGTTTGTTAGGGGCATATTGCTATATCCCCGTAAAATTCTGTGTCGTCTAGTTCCCATGAAGATTTTACCTATTCCTGGGCAAGAAACTAGAACTATGGAATAGAACCCATATCTTCAGTTGTCAAGGTACAGATTGCTGTTAAGCAGTGTAGGGTTTTTAATGTGGTTGATTACCCCTCCACGTTCTCAATTTTACCATATCGCATCACGGCAGGGTAAACCCTGCCAGAGTGGTTTTCATCCCCGGTCTAAAGCACGAAAATTGCAACTACGTTGCTCTCTCTCCGGGGTTTTCAACCTACACCTTATAATTTATAGTGAGATAATCAAGCAGCTATTTGAAATATGACCGCAACAAAAAAGCAAGAAAAACCTAAACGCAAAGTATTGTTATATTTTGGGGAAGATGGTTATTTTGTTGTCGAAGTACCAAGTTTACCTGGTTGTATTAGTCAGGGGAAAACTCGTGAGGAGGCTCTAAGTAATATAGGAGAAGCGATCGTTCTCTATATTGAAGTGCTACAAGAGCGAGGCGAGGCCGTTCCAGAAGATACGGTTGAGGTTGTATTGGTATGAGTAAATTACCAGTGATCTCAGGTGCAGAGTGTGTCAAAGCACTGGAAAAAATCGGCTTTGTAATCAATCGGCAAAAAGGAAGTCATATAATTTTGGTTTGTGAAGAGCCGAGAATAACAGTCTCTGTACCAGATCACAAAGAACTTGACAGGGGTACTTTACGTGCAATTATTCGGCAGATAAGCTTGAGCGTAGATGAATTCATTGAATTATTGTGATCTAGCTCAAAAGATATGTACCGCAAAAAAAGCGATCGCTACACAATAGAATTTTAAACGTACTGAGTCTATTAGCCGTCACGTTTTTCCGCATGGTAGTTGTGAAGATGAGCTTGCAACTCCGGTCAATAACCGTCATTAAGATGTGAGATTTATCCTAGAAATAGAATTTACTGAGCAATTCAATATACAATCTAAAACTTAAAATCTCCAATCACAATGACAAACCTAACTCCTAATTCTAGTTTTAGTGTGACGCTGCGGTTACAAATTCCTAATCGGGTGGGAATGTTGGCAGCGATCGCTCAGGCTATTGCCGAAAGTGGCGGTAATATCGGTACAATCGATTTAATTGAACAAACTCGCGATGTTTCTATTCGTGACCTGAATGTTGATGCTGCTAGCACTGAACACGCGGAAATTATTGTGCAAGCAGTTAAAGCTATTCCTGATATTAAGCTGTTAAGTGTTTACGATCGCACTTTTAATTTACATCGGGGCGGCAAAATTAGCATTACTAGCCGTATCCCCCTCAAGAGCGTCTCTGATTTGGCTATGGCTTACACTCCAGGGGTAGGAAGGGTGTGTACTGCGATCGCTCAAGACCCGGCAGAGGTTTATAATTTAACTATCAAACAAAATACCGTCGCTATTGTCACTGATGGTAGTGCGGTTCTGGGTTTGGGTAATCTTGGCCCCCATGCAGCTTTACCAGTGATGGAAGGTAAGGCGATGCTATTCAAAGAATTTGCCGGGCTGGATGCGTTTCCGATTTGCTTGAATACTCAAAATACAGAAGAGATTATCCAGGCGGTAAAACATATTGCTCCTGTGTTTGGGGGTGTTAATTTAGAAGATATTGCTGCTCCCCGTTGCTTTGAAATTGAACAGCGATTAAGGCAGGAATTAGACATACCTGTGTTTCATGATGACCAACATGGTACAGCAATTGTCACCTTAGCAGCATTATTTAACGCTTTGAAATTGGTACAAAAATCTATTGCAGACATCCGCATTGTAATTAATGGTGCTGGTGCGGCTGGAGTAGCGATCGCCAAGCTACTCAAGAAAGCGGGAGCAGAAAAAATCTGGATGTGCGATTCTAAGGGGATTATCTCCAGCAGTCGCACTGACTTAAACGAAGAAAAACAAGAATTTGCTGTTAAAGCCCAAGGTACGCTAGCAGGCGCAGTCCAAGGTGCAGATGTATTTATAGGTGTCAGCGCACCGGGAGTATTAACACCGGAAATGGTGAAATCTATGGGTAAAGATGCCATTATCTTTGCTATGGCTAACCCCATCCCAGAAATTCAGCCGGAATTAGTTAGTAAAGATGTGGCTGTCATCGCTACCGGTCGTAGTGACTACCCCAATCAAATTAACAACGTTTTAGCCTTCCCTGGAGTGTTCCGGGGTGCTTTGGATTGTCGGGCGCAGACAATTACTACCACAATGTATTTACAAGCAGCTCATGCGATCGCGGCTTTAGTTAGTCCTTCAGAGTTAAATCGGGAACATATTATTCCTTCCGTATTTGATGGGCGTGTTGTGACTGCTGTAGCGGCGGCTGTACAACAGGCGGCGCGTGAAGAAGGAATTGCGCGGAGTTAATCAACTTTATGATGGGATGGGCTAATTTCTCCATCCCTAATCTTTGGAGTTCTAAAATAGTTTCGGGGTTGGCGATCGCAGACTGGTATTAACTTATGTTGAGTGAGTATCTTGCTCAAAAACAAAGATAAAATCATTGATGGTTTTTTTGTACTGAAAACCATAATCTAACAAAGCTTCCTTTAAAGTTTGCACCTCAGATTCTGTAAGTATATTTTTTTTAGGTGCTATCTCAATCGCTTCATTATTTACTGTAAAACTGAAAGAATCTTTAAATTGGTTATAATCCCAGTTTAATTTTCTAGCTGCATTTAACTCGATGGCAGCTATTGTATGATCAAATTTGCTCGTAACCATAACTTTGTCTCTTGTATTAGATTACCAAAATTTTAACAATCACAAGAGATGACAACCTAAACTCCAATAATTAATGAAGAGCTAAAAAGTAAAACCACATATTTGATCATTTGCCAAAATCAGCCTCTTGGTGAATGTCTAAAAAAGGGTAATGAGCTAGTGCTTTCTATTTAATCAATAGATAATTATCCGATGTTTACCAGCTTTAACCTAAATCATCACCAATTAGGGCAATAGCCACGCTCATACTAGAAGAATTGAGCGATAAAACCATACAATGGTATGCTATTTTATTAAAGCTAGGATACATTAACTTAATTGTTATATTAATAATTTGTGCAACCAGTGGCGTAACTGCAAGTTGCTCACTTAATCAGTCAATGGGAATAATTTGATTTCACCATAATTATGTTATGTGTGACTTATTATTTCGTTACACAGGGTTGGGCAAATAAACAAAAGGGGTTATCCAACATTGTGGAACGATGACCGGAAGAGGCAGGGGGGAAGGGAGCAGGGAGCAGGGGGAGCAAGCCCTTTCCCCATGCGTGGAGCGGAGCGGAACATGGGTACAAGCCCCGTCCTTCTAGGACGCTTATACGGGGCGGAGTCCAAGCTCTGTCCCGGTCTTCCCCCTTGCCCCCTGCCCCCTGCCCCTTTTCCTCTTTTTGACCTCTCTTGTTCAATTAACTTGTTACCGAATATTAATTTGCACTTGGGGTAATGAATAACCAAACTGGAAGCTTTTTTGACTACCTGCCAATGATTTTGGTTGGTCCAATACTAAAACATACTGAACCGGAATCGGTGACAGTATTGGTGGCATTAAAGCAGTCTTGCCAGGTAGAAATCAAAGTTTATAACACAACAAATAATGGTGAAAGGTTAGAAAATTGTTTATTAGTGGGGCAACGTTCTACAGTTGCTTTAGGCAAACATTTACACGTTGTGGCGATTACAGCTGAATCTGCAAATGGGGAGAGTTTAACGAATGATCGCATCTATGCCTATGACCTCCAGTTTACCCTAGCCGACCAAACCTTACTCACCCTAGAGCAAGCCTTATCTTCTAACCGCTTTCCTGACGTGAGCATTAGTTACTTTGCACATCAAAAACCGACTTTTATTCTCCCACCCAATCGCCTAGAAGATTTGCACATTGTCCATGCTTCCTGTCGCAAACCTCACGGTCATGGATTTGATGCTTTACCAATTTTAGATGGCTTAATTGCAACTGCCAAGGAAACCCGACACCGCCCCCATCAGCTATTCTTAACAGGTGATCAAATTTACGGTGATGATGTAGCCGCCCCGTTTTTATGGTGTGCTAGTCGGTTAGGGGATGCTTTACTAGGTTGGGAAGAACAACTACCCATCGGTCAAATTTATCGTACACCCAAGGAACTACCTCCCGGCGATCGCGCTCAAGTGGCTACAGAAGATGCTGGCTTTACGGCTGGATTACACAATAAACCAGAGAAAGTATCTAGTCACCTTTTTAGCTTGGGGGAATATTACGCTGCTTATATACTTTCTTGGTCGCCAGTGTGCTGGCCGGATGCGTTTCCTGATGCACACAGAGTCACCAACAAGCGTCATGCTATCAAGTATTGGAACAAATCAGTCAAATATTTACGCCAATATATTCAAACACTGCCACAAGTGCGCCGCGCTTTGGCTAATATTCCCACATACACCATTTTTGATGACCATGATGTTAGTGATGACTGGAACTTAAATCAAGCTTGGTGTTTACGGGTGCTGGGAAATCCCCTAGGACGGCGAGTTGTGCAGAATGCTTTATTAGCCTACGCAGTGTTTCAAGCTTGGGGTAATACACCTGGACAATTTGTAGCTAATAGTTCCGGTGAAAAGTTGCTAGTTGCGGCTAATGGGTGGTCAAATTCCCAAGGAAAAGATCAAGATGCTGAGAAGGCGATCGCGCGATATGTTGGCATACCAACTACCGATCCTCGCACTGACTTACCTAATTTGGTTTTAGAAGATGGGGTGTTTATTTTAGAACGAGATCCCCAAGTATTGACTTGGCACTACACCATCACAAGCCCTTGCCATGAAATCATCATACTAGATACACGCACTTGGCGGGGCTATCCAGCCGACCAAAAACCCATTGCCCCACCCATGTTATTATGTCCATGGGCAATGAATCAACAACTACTGCAACCTCTACAACAAACAGCAGACAATCATCATCTCACCACATTTGTTATTGCTCCTACCAATGTATTTGGTTTGCAAGTAATTGATTGGATTCATCATTGGCAATTACAACGCGAACAAGTTTTTTCTACAGATGTGGGAGATGCTTGGAATATTAATTTTCCCGCCTTAGCAAAACTGTTAAATATTTTATGTGAGCAACGTCAAAAACTTGTGATTTTGTCTGGAGATATTCACTACAGTTGCACTGCTCGCTTATCTTATGCAAAAACGCACAATGCACAGAAACAATCTGTATTATTACAGTTAACTTCTAGTGCTTTAAAAAATGAAGAAACAATAACTAGATTAATTCATACACGTTTAAAAGAGTGGCTATTACCAGAAAAAATCAGACGGTGGTTAGGCTGGAATCAACCGCCTAATATAGTGCAGGTTTCTACAAAAAAATCAGCCCGATATGAAAGAAAGAATAATCCTGATTGGTATTGTGTATTGGAGTGGATACCGCGACAAAGCACTCAAAATTTCCACTCTCAAAGAGAAATGTCTTTTTTAATAAATGCTCACAAAAAAGCCCAAAATTCTTACTTGCGATGGTTACAACCTTTCATGTTTTGGCAATATCGATGGTTTCAGGATGGCAAAGAAGTTGTGGGATTGAATAATATTTCTTTAGTTCATTTTGAGTTAGCAGAGACGGAGAGTGATTACACAGTTATTCAGGATGTTTTTTGGTGTGATTCTAAATCTCTAACTCAAATTGTCTACAGTCGTTTTGCAATTAATTTACAACCCAATCAGAAATTGTTATGAGTGCTGATACCGTTTCTTAATGAAGATAGGTGTAGAGACGTTGTATGCAACGTCTCTACATCATTTATTTGGTGCAACTGTAAGAGGTCTAGTGTACACCGTAGCGTGAACAAGGAGGGGATTAATCCCAACTACAGACATTTACGCCGACCGAATGATCACAACTTCTGCAACAACTCTTGAGTTAACTGCAAAAATGCTTTAGAACCGGCTGATTGAGGTGCATTTAAAACAGCCGGCATAAAACTATCAACAGCTTTAGCCACATTAATATCTACGGGAATTTGTGCTTTACAAATTTGTTCTACACCAAAATCTTCTACAACTCTGTGCATTACCTGTTTGTAATATCTACCCGTTAGTAAATTAGTGTTACACATACTAAAGACAATTCCCAGCATTTTAATATTTATTTTCGTCTCATGTTCATGACTATCTTTTAACTGTCCAATGCGTCTTTCTAATAGTTGAATACCGACTACAGATAAAGGTTCTGGTTTAGCTGGGAGGAGATAAAAATCACTCGCCGCTAAAGCACTACGCGTCAATAAATTGTAGCCAGGGGCGCAATCTAAAAGAATAAAATCATACTCATCACGTACTGGTTTTAAGATGTTATTAATCAAGACTCTCTCAAACCGATTCCAAACCGTTTCAAAATCTTGTTCACCTAAAGCTACCGTTTGTCTATGCAGCATTTCTGATACGACAAACTCATCATATAAGTCTATATCTCCTGGTAATAAATGTAGTTCTGGTAGATTACAGACTTGAGTTTGAATGATATCCTTGATAGTTAACTTAGCGTTGGGATCTGGATTGATAACTTCATCGATGAGATATCTAAATGTGAGTCTTTGTTTGCGACGCTTGGCAAAATCTAAAGGCGACATCAGGCTGAGTGTGGCACTGATTTGGGTATCTAAATCCAGCACCAGCACCTTTTTACCATAATTTTTTGCTAAACAAGTAGCTAAATTCACCGTGAGTGTAGTTTTCCCTACACCACCTTTCATATTTGCAGTAGCAATTACATATCCCATTTGTTAATTCCTCTGATGACGCGTTCCCAGTTAATGGAAATTTCCGGTAAATTTAATCTCTACAGGAAAATTAAAAGAGTTGTGTCAGCAATATTGCCTCGATAAAGTATATAGTAATTCGTGAGAGCCGAGAACCCCGGCTTCTCAAAGAAACCGGGGTTCTGAAGTACCACAATTTTTACGAATTAAATAGATTGCTGTAGTTGTTACACCTAAAACTTATTTTTCTGATAACTGTATCTTTATGATTGATGATTCAATTCTACTTAGGAGTGAATCAATATCAACTCTATATGTAATAGTTTAATATTGAATTAATACACAACATTCCTGTTAATTCGGCTGAATGCTGATTATAAAATATCTCAGTATTTTGCAGTACGCCTTTACCGTGAATTATCTCATAGTGATAATATCCATATTGGTCAAGATAAACAACTAATGTAAGTTGATTAACAGCTAGCATCGAAAGTAGTTTTGTACTCATTGTTGTACATCCTGGGTGTAGTGTAGGAGGTGTATATATATTTATTGTTCAGTTTTTTATTAGCCCTACAGGATGAACTTAGATAAGTTTTAGAGAAATTTTTTAGTAATCTGCTTGGATGGCTGAATTTATTGGCGTAGATGGGGTGTAGGAGATACAAAATCAGTATTTGTAAGTAGGGTGTTTAACAATATCATCAATTATTAATAATGATATCGGTGAAAATGCGCCTACTGAGTTTTTTCTGATGGGATCTGAATTTGTTTAGCAAATAGGCTTTGTAAACGATGCAATTGGGGGCCAATTTGGTAGAGTAAGTCACCTTTACCTAATAGATAAGAGGCGGATGTTTCTGTACCTCCCAAGACAATTTTTGAGTCGGCTTCGCTAGCAGTTCTTAACGCAACTCTTCCGGGTAAATTTGAACGGATAATTGGGGTGACAATACCGGCTTCTGGACGTTGGGTAGCAATTATGAGATGAATTCCCGCCGCTCTTGCCATTGCTCCTAAACGTTTTATACTGAGTTCTAGGGCTTTGCGAATTTCTTTTTCTGCCATAAAGTCGGCATATTCATCAAAGATGCAAACGATGCGAGGTAAAGGTTGATGAGAACGCTGATTGTAGGTGCTTAAATCAGCACAGCTAGCTTTTTCAAACTGCTGGTAACGGGATTCCATTTCTAATACTAATTTTTCCATGAGTTCGGTAGCGCGATCGCTATCTTTAAGGACTGGCGAATATAACCAAGCCATGCGTTCAAACTCTGGAAAGGTGACGCGTTTGGGATCTACTAGGGCAATTTTGAGATTTTGCGGGGTATGACGATATAGTAGGCTGGGATAAATAAATACATTTATCTTTATTTTCAGCAAAATTACTAAACATAATTTTATTTCTATACTTATTATGCAGTAATTGTTATGGATTAACTAATTTGCTGTGTGTCATAATGAATACCAATACATATTCATTGGGGTAAAAAAATTTGTTTTTTAATCCTGAGTTGTGCCGTAATGAAAGCGAAGTAGAAAGCAAGCTCATCGTGCAGTATTTACTACCACAGCTAGGTTATACTCCAGACACCTGGCATCAGGAAGTTGCTGTTGGTAGCATCCGTTTAGATTTTCTAGCATTTGCGGCACAAGTCCTTCCCTTTGTGTTAGATGCTAATTCACCATTAAGTGTGGTCATGGAGGCAAAGCATCCCAAACAAAACTTAAAGAATCATGTTACCAGACTCAGGCACTATCTAAGGAGTTTGAATGTAGGATATGGTTTATTAACCAATGGCAAGGAAATCAGGATTTATGAAAAACTTGAAAATGATGTTAAGTTAGTTCTTCAGTGTTCTGGTAAAGAAGTTGAGACGAAGTTAGAAGAAATTAAAAATTTAATTGGTAGAGAAAGCTTAAAACAGAAAGATAGCCAAGATAATTCAAATATTAATTTAAAGTCAAATCAGCCAATACAAATTCAAATAATTTCTCATAAAATCCAGGAAAAATCTTCTATGAAAACAATAGCAATTTATCATCATAAGGGTGGAGTAGGTAAAACTACAGTCGCTATTAACTTAGCAGCAGCACTAAGCAAAAAAGGTAAAAAAGTTCTTTTAATTGATATAGATGCTCAAGCCAACACAACTTTTGCTACAGGATTAATAAAATTCCAGTTTGAGGAAGAAGATGATTTAAAAGATCGCAATATTTATCATTTACTAGAGTATGGAAAAAGTAACTTTATCCCTGAGCTAGTTCGTAAGTCCCACTTTTTTAATAATCCAGAGATTGACGTAATTCCATCACATATAAGCTTAATTGAGAATCAGTCCAATCTAGTTGGTTTTGCTGCTAGTCGATTTAGGCTAGCTAGAAAATTAGAAAAAGTTAAAAATGATTATGATATTGTAATTATTGATACTCCACCATCTTTAGATGTTTATGCTGAAGCTGCCCTAACTGCTGCTGATTACTTAATTATTCCTTCAGATTTAAAGCCATTTTCAAATCAAGGCTTGATAAGTGTTAAACACTTTATCCAGGAAAAGATTGCTGAAAATAAAGAAGGTGAAGGTCAAGCACCTCTTAAGATTATGGGTGTGCTTCCTTCAAAAATTTCTACTAACGCTCAATACCTGAAATATAACTTTACTAAACATAAGAATATAATTACTGAGCGTTATGAACTGCCACTTATGGATAGTACCATATCTGAAAGAACAGCTTTATCAACTTGTATTAACAAAACTATCCCTTTAGGTAATATGGAAATTCCTGATCCTAAATCGGTTCTAGATTTTGCAGAGCGTGACTCTTCAGCCAATCAATCAGCTGCTGAGTTTGAATTTTTAGCTATGGAAGTTTTGAAAAAAATAGAGCCAAAACAATGACTAAGTTCTTGATGGTAGATATTGACAGTGTTACCTCTAGTTTTCCGCGTTCACAATTTACTGAAACAGATTTAGATGTACTTGCTGAAGTCATACTAAACGCTGGAGGACTTATAAAACCATTATTACTAAAAAAAAATTGGTTTTGAAAAATATGAGGTTATTGATGGGCATTTTGAATACTATGCGGCTGTTCGAGCTTGTGAAAAAAACCCTATTGCAGGAGAAATGGTTAATGCCTTAATTATTACATCTGAAAAAGAACAAGAAGCATTAAAGCAAGCTAATGTTCTAAAAAAAACAAAATCTACTAATGAACAATCAGAAAGTGTAATTGAACCAATAGATTCAATTACATTGAATACAGAAAATAATAAATTTCGTTTATTAGAAAAACAACTTGATAATTTAAAGTCTGAATTGGTACAGGAAAGACAGGAAAGGCAGAAGTTATATGAAACTATCAAGTTATTTGAGAATCAGATGCCGAAACATATTGCACCATTAGAAGCATTTAATAATTTAAGTTTAATAGAACTAATTTTTAGATTACGAACGGCTGGAATTACTGATAAAAAAGCTGTTCAGGTTGTTGAAAGTATTGAGAAAGAACGTAAAAAGAAAAAGTTTGAATCTTTAAAAGATGTAGTAGAACGAGTAACAGTTGCAAGTGGTAAAAAACGTATGAAAGGTATCAGTGGTGATAAAATGGTGGATATTGTTGATACTTGGTCACGCGTTTTGTTTACTTAAGCTTTATTTCGATCTGGGTTGCAATGATCAATATGGGGCTAATATGGATGAGCTAGAATCTAAAATCATTGAAATATTGAAACGTGGTACTCCGTTAAGAGCCGTAAATATTGCTCAAATGCTTGGAATTGAAAGACGAGAGGTCAACCATTACTTGTACTCTTCTTTGAAACATTTAGTTCTTCAGGATAGTGAGTTTAGATGGTCCTTGAAATCAGATCAAGCCGTTATTAACCAGCGTATTTCAAATCGACCACCAACTGCTCAGAGTAAACCATCAACCCCCATATATCAAGATACATCATATAGATTTACTAAAAAAGAAATTCAACAAGATTTTCATATTAAACCACCTGTTTCTCAACCACCAAAATCACAACCTGTCAGGCAAGCTAATCCTTATGAAGTGGTTAAACAGCAACTTTCCCAAGTATCTACTGAGGAAAAAATAAAAATTCTAGAAGGAGCTTTCAGACAAGATAAATTTACAGAACTAGAAGATGAGCAGATATATGCTCTGCAATCAATTCTAGAAGAGGCTAAACATGAGGTAAATATAGCGAATAATGCTTATCAACAAGGACAATTAAGCTTTTGGAAAGCTAATCGTTTAGCGATCGCAGCTATATCTATTGCTTTATCTCTTGGTACAATATTTGTCGTCGCTCAACTGCGCTCAAACTCAACTTACCAACCTACTCCAACTCTTCCACAAAGTAGATAGGTTTAATCAAAAATTTGCCAAAAAATTGTAGGTTGAGTTGAGGCTTTGGGTAGGTGCAGCCTTATCGTAGATTAACCCAACATGAGTCTCGGAAGCTCAATACTGGAGTTTAGACTAAGCAATGGAAAATGACCCAGCAGGGCTGAGTTAATCAGAGACTTAGCAAAAGTATGAAGAATCTTGGGTATTAAACAGCAACAGATGGTTCTTTAGGTGGTCGTGCTACTGTTTTTTTAACAATGGGACATCGGTTTTTACGGTGACGCTTCTTTCCTTGTTGCCAACCGGGAGACTTTCCGCGAGGTTTGGGTGCAGAGGTGGGAGTACCAATGGCCGCAAAAACTCCACCTATAGCTTGAGCAACTCTTCCAGGGGTCAATTTATCTAGAGACTTCTGCCAAGGTAAAGGATTGTCAGTAACGATATCGCGGGCTAACCACAATTCCCAAGTCATCAGAGGCATGAGGTCACTCCACCGTTCACTTTGCTTAGGAGTACCAAAGTTTGGTACAGTCCAATGTAGACGCTGCTTCAAAAAGCGATACCAGTGGTCAATGGTAAAGCGACGCAAGTAAAGACACCAAACTTCTTCTAAGGGTGGCATTTCTTCTCCTACCCAAGCCAACCACAAAGGTTTGGACACTCTCATGTTACCTTGCGCGTCCAGACGTTCAACTCTGATGATTAACATTGGACGTGTAGCAGCCTGACGGAAGTGTAAATCTTTCCACAAGCTCACACGCACACGTCCTAATTTTGGGTCATTTATTTCTAATACAGATGTTGCTTCATTCCATGTTGTGGGCTCATTCAGTTTAAATTTATCACCATGCTTTTTAGGTCGCCCCTTTCCCGAATAAACTTTTGGTTCACCCCATAAACACAGATTTGAACGCAACCGAACGAGAATATCTGCTGGAATATTCGCAGTTTTTAAGATAAAAGGCGCACAACCATATTCACTATCCCAAACTGAAATCGGTCTGGTAGGCAAATATTTACACACCTGTTTGAGTTGCCAAATTGCTTTCCCAATAGGACTTTCGGCACTTGTGATCCGTTCATGTCTTAATGGTAATGCCCAACTTCCCTCATTTTCAGGTATCCAGGCAATTGTGCTATACCCCTGTCCTACGGTTATTGGTTTATTTCCTGCTATGGATGTGCCACTATGCTCATAAGTTCGCTCTTGCAACCTGACGGCATCTGGGCGTGACCAGTTTGTGTGATCTCCTGCTAACAATGGTCGTCCCTCTGCGGGGATTTGTTTGATATATAGCTGCATCAATTTCTGTCGCTGTGGTCTGCTATCTTGTAGTGCCTCATAGACACTTGGCCACTTGCGTCTAAATACTGGTGATAAAGACAACTCTGCTAGGCAATAAATATTTTTGGTCAGCAATATCGCGTCTGTCAATTCAAAGGTAGCATCTTTTGCTCTACCTAGATATTCGTAGGCTGCTTGACGGAATTGTTCTAATCTGGCACGTTTCATATTGGCGAATGAGAGTTAGTCGTATATCTCTCAGGTTCTGCCAAAAGGCAGGGTGGATTAATTGTCGAGAGAGAAAAAGTTTTCTCACTCGACCATTGGACTCATAGGTGTTGGGCAAAAGGAGTCGGAATGGTCAAATAGCGCATCAAAAATCATTTGAAGTTGGTTAGCCATCAGCCTTAACGCTTCGGGAAGAGTGCGACAATTTAACTGACGAGCGAGGGAAACTAAAAACTGTCTGACCATCGCCCAATTAGCTGGTGAAAAACCGCCAGTATGAATACAGTTATCTTCATTTAAAGTTACATCCTTGACCCAATGAAGTTGATTTTCAATTGACCAATGACCACGAATAATCTCCGCAAATTCTGAGGCTGAATAATTTAAGCTACTTAAATAAAAGTGTTGTTCATGATAGTCAACAATCTGGCGACGACTTTTCTTTCCTTGAGGTCGAGTTCCATATCTGTTAACCTCTATTAAACTTTTAGCACCAACCCAATCAGGTAGTGAATCACATGGAATTGGATAGACTTTGACTTGACGAGTAGTCTTTCGTCCATGTAAATTTTCATCATGGTAATTAGTATCGATAGCGATTGAGGATTCAGCTAGCTCAGTAGCTACTTTCAGCAGATTTGGCTGGTTTTTTTTAATAGTAATAATGTAGTCATTTTCTCCCTCGATAATCAACTCAACAGTTTTTTTTGGCAATGTAGTGCATCGGCTGTAATCACGATATGATGCCCAGAAAGCCTTTTAATTAGGTCTTCTACCACACTAATCTCACTGTTTTTGTTATTTTCCATAGCTTGATGTCTGATGACCCATCCTTGCTGATGACTATAAACTGAAACTATACTCACAAAGTTTTGATAGGATTGATTTCCCCCGGTTACAGTACTTTTAATACATTTTCCATCGATGGCAAATAATTCTTTGAAATTAATTGGCAAACTCTTTTCTGCCCAGATGTTAAATAGTTCAGCTAATACCTGAAAATCAATTGACATCATAATATTTCTGAATGTTGATGCTGACGGAAATTTAATATCTGGAGATAAATCTAATAATTTGATTAGAGATAATCGATGATTTTTTGTGAACTCAGCTAAAGGTTTATACCCCCAATATCCTGTACAACTACCTAACAAAACTATAGTTAGTATTATCCAAAGTTTATGTCTAATACCTCTGGCATGTCGATAATCAGGAACACCTTGGATTGCTTCGATTAAATTCATTGCTAACTTTCCTCTGGTAGAGAGAGCAGTGTTTTTCTTAAGGAATCGTCCTTCTATGTTATATTTTCTCTCCCGACAATTAATCCACCCTGCTCAGGTTCTGCCAAAAGGGGGTCTGTATTCAATCAGACTTCCTTTTTTTTCTTTAACATCACCTATTTAGTCTAAACTCCAGTAAGTATATGTAGCAACAGCTTAACGCACCTTTTCTAAAGGCTTTGGTGCGTTACGGCTTACAGCTAACAAACCTTACTGGACTCCTGGACTAATTTGTAATTCGTAATTCAAAAAGAGGTGAATGATGTCCACAAACTTATGCAGCTTAAAAACGCAATTTGTACATCTATTTTTAAACGAAATAAGTTATGAGCGAACATCGTTTGAGCGAAATTGTGATTGAACGTCCCCGTGGTGGGATGAAAATTAGCCTCAAAAAGTTAAAAGGCTTCAAAAAAGAATTACAGAGAATTACTGAAGAAGCAACTCAGGACGGATTATTTAATCCTTACCTGATTAAACCTAGAAATAAATCCAAATATCTTTCAGATCACCTTGGCCCTGTGCGGCGGTTTTTGCGTTCTAAAGTTGGACAACCTTGGAATGACGTTTACAGGGAACTGTGTCAACGATTAGATCACAACACAATGGCAGGACAACACGTGATTGGTCATTTGTGGGATTTTGTGGAACGATATGTAGAAATAATCGATGGTAAAGTTTGCAGAAAAGCATACCAAGGTCGTCAGGTTTGGTTAGATATAATTTACCGCGATCGCTTTTACATTCATCCTGAAACTGGGATTCTTTGTGCAATTGACAAAGTGCCTCGTAAGCAAAAGCGTAAACCCCAAGAACAGGATATTATCATCATTGATAATTATCACCAATACCGCAAAATTAACGATATTTGGTATTTAATTACATTTGCTGACTTTCCACCACATACTGATCATGTACAGGATGTTTTAAAAGGTTTAATTCATTGTTCTGCTGTAGCATATGGCAACCGCAGAATTTACGCCGCTATTAAGAAGCAGTGTAACAAGAAAGAAATTCGATTTGTTTTAAATCAAATTTCTCAAAAGTAAAGTTTTCACTTCTTACCCTAACCGAAAAAGCTTACAAGCTGACTTACTGTGCGGGAGTTTCACCCCTACTAGAATTGTTCAATGCGCTGTGGTTATTCCTACTCACGTTGAAACTAGCACAATTTTACCATACCCTGGTAGGTTAAAACCTACTGTTAGGGTTTTCATCCCTGGACTAAAGTCACAGGGTTTTCAACATATCCCTTATAATGTGAGCAGCTAGCTCCTCTGGCTGACCAGGGGCAGAGCAATATGGGGAGTTAGGATAATGCGCGGATGAGACCAAAAAGGATCGACCGACATTAATTAAGTAAGTAAGCTCCATTTGGTAAGGCTGAAAAAGTTTCATGGCAGAGAATACCTTTAGAGTCACATACTCTGTCATTTGCTCTGTTTTACCCTCAGATACCAGACGTACTATTGGCACACTATCAGGTAAATCAGAGTCCACCAAAATTCGATCTATGCTTGCAACCTTGACAGGATTAGCACTATGGAGAATCGCATCCTGTAACCAAACCACATCATATAAATTATCATTAGTTATCCTTCCAAATCTTTAAAGCATTTACGCCATCGCCCTTTATAAAGATGGGTTAGCTCTTCTCCTTTTTTTATATCTCTGATCGCAATTACTTCAATTGTATCTTCCTCAAAGTTTTTTATTACTTTCGTATTGGGATTTTCGCTGTGGTTATAAAACGTCAGACATCCTGAGGCTACTGCCCATATCGTATTGTCTTCATTCCATGAGAACACATACTGATTATCATTGGGATCTACTTCTATCCGCCGGATTAGCCCCTTCTCGACTAACTCATCCTTTCTGATATCGACAGCGGCAAAGGCTCCAACTCCATATTTACACTCTTTGACTATTACTTTGCTACAGTCAACTAAATTCATCATTCACCTCTTTTAATGAACGTTGTAGGTCTACGCATAAAAGGTCGATCTTCTCCCGTCTACAGCAACTTCTCTGACCAACGGGAGGAGATCCTACAGCATCGTTTGACGCTGGTTTTTATTTAACTGCTAGCCTCTTAGAGTAGAGTGAGTGACTTGTAATAACCTCCAAGATGTTCTTCATGATCTTGGATTGCACGAACCACAATGGGATTATCCGGCTCGCTTATTTCAAACACGGCTTTTTCCGCGTAGTCACCGTGTTCATCTTCTACAGCACAATGTGCATCAAGATATCGTGCAGAAATATTTAACTTTTGCCAGCCTTGACGCATAAGGTCAAACTCTGTAATTGACAAATACTCTACAGCCCAGTGATATGCAACGTTGTAGATTGCCTTCTCATTGGGCGAGTAACCCTCAGCATCCAAGGCATCATACATAATCTTTGCCCATCGTATGGAGCATTGTAGCCAAGGGTTTGAAGACTCTTCTGGATACATCTCTGGTATATCCTGTCCCACAAGCTCCCTATAGAAATTTGCGTACAACTCTCTATGAGTTTGGTAAAGAGGTCTGTTGGCTTCAATTCCATACTCCGAACAAAAGGGCTGTAACAAATACTGCATTGTCTTATATCGAATGGAATATGCAGTATCACCAAACGTATTTTGGAGATTAAATGCCATCTTTGAAAACATCAAGTCATAATGCTCAAAGTTGTATCCTATACCAATCAGTAAATCCCCATAAATATTAGCTGGAATATTCTGAAGAACACCTAAATAGAAATCTTCTAAGGGTTGGATATAAGAACTCTTCAAATGTCGCAATAACATTTCCTTTCTCGAACTGCTATGAACTACAGTCTGTGAACTAGTAGCTACTTGTGATTTAGTTTCTTTCATAATTTATGGTAGATTTTTTGGATTTATCTTGACAAAAAGCGAAAAAGTATGTTGTTAATTTTATCCTATGCTTGATTTTCACAAAATCACTGTATCATGATTGCAGCTTTTTAAAATGATAAGTAGTCCAACAAAATTAATTACACAAAAATTTGGTCTTAAATCCTTAGCTAGCCTTCTGACTTTCCACATCCCGTGAAAAGTCAGATCAGTTATCAGTTAACTTCGTGGAATTGTCCTAACTGATAACTGATTTAAATATACTTTTGACAATTTTATCGGCAGTTGTTGCCGCGCCCAAATCGCAGAAGCTTACATAACTTTGCACCAGTTAAACGCCTTGCTTCTACAACTTGCGCGGTGACTTGATTACTGGAGTTTAGACTAAATAGGTGATGTTAAAGAAAAAAAAGGAAGTCTGATTGAATACAGACCCCCTTTTGGCAGAACCTGAGAGATATACGACTAACTCTCATTCGCCAATATGAAACGTGCCAGATTAGAACAATTCCGTCAAGCAGCCTACGAATATCTAGGTAGAGCAAAAGATGCTACCTTTGAATTGACAGACGCGATATTGCTGACCAAAAATATTTATTGCCTAGCAGAGTTGTCTTTATCACCAGTATTTAGACGCAAGTGGCCAAGTGTCTATGAGGCACTACAAGATAGCAGACCACAGCGACAGAAATTGATGCAGCTATATATCAAACAGATACCAACGGAGAAACGACCTCTATTGGCAGGCGACCACACTAACTGGTCACGTCCAGATGCAGTTAAACTCAAAGAAAGAACCTATGAACATAGTGGCACATCCATAGCGGGAAATAAACCAATAACCGTAGGACAGGGGTATAGCACAATTGCCTGGATACCAGAAAAAGAGGGTAGTTGGGCATTACCCTTAAGGCATGAAAGAATTACAAGTGCCGAAAGTCCAATTAGCAAAGCAATTTGGCAATTAAAACAGGTATGTAAATATTTAAGAGTCAGACCGATTTCCCTTTGGGATAGTGAATACGGCTGTGCGCCTTTTATCTTAAAAAGTGCTAATATTCCCGCAGATATTTTAGTTCGATTACGTTCAAATTTGTGTTTATGGGGTGAACCTGGAGCTTATTCTGGGATGGGACGACCCAAAAAGCATGGTGATAAATTTAAACTCAATGAACCAACAACATGGAGTGAGGCAACGTCTGTTTTGGAAGTAAATGACCCAAAATTAGGCCGTGTGAGTGTTAGCTTGTGGAAAGATTTACACTTCCGTCAGGCTGCTACACGACCAATGCTACTCCTGCGGGTTGAACGTCTGGACGCGCAAGGTAACATAAGAGTGTCCAAACCTTTATGGTTGGCTTGGGTAGGAGAAGAAATGCCACCACTAGAGGAAGTTTGGTGTCTTTACTTGCGTCGCTTTACCATTGACCATTGGTATCGCTTTTTGAAGCAGCGTCTACATTGGACTGTACCAAACTTTGGTACTCCTAAGCAAAGTGAACGGTGGAGTGACCTCATGCCTCTCATGACTTGGGAATTGTGGTTAGCTCGTGATATCGTCACTGATAATCCTCTCCCTTGGCAGAAGTCTCTAGATAAATTAACCCCTGGAAGAGTTGCTCAAGCTATGGGTGGAGTTTTTGCGGCCATTGGTACTCCTACATCTGCACCAAAACCTCGTGGAAAGTCTCCTGGTTGGGAAGCAGGAAAAAAGCGTCACCGTAAAAACCGATGCCCTATTGTTAAAAAAACAGTAACACGACCACGTAAAGAACCATCTGTTGCTGTTTAATACCTAAGATTATTCATACTTTTGCTAAGTCTCTGATTCACTCAGCCCTGCTGGGTCATTTTGCATGGCTTAGTCTAAACTCCAGTCAATATGGATGTTGTTGTTGGGTTTCCTTACGTCAAACGCCACTCGCCCCAAGCCGGGAGACCCGTCCAAGGCGGTGGCTTCCCAACCTACACTAGATTTAATTTCAACTTACCCGCGCATCTGTCGCAGTAAACTAAATGCTTGACCTCGCAAAGCACCTGGTAATAGCGATAAACCCAAACCAGTCCAAGCTTTAGTAGTGGAAAAAGACTTACCTGCTAAAACTAACTCTCTACCTTTGGGAATTTCGCCTTTTTCAATTAAACGCAAACCTAACAATAACTTGGCTTCATTTAGACGATGCTGGCGAATTTTCTCCAACTTCTCTAAAGTAAATTTATAACTTTCTAAATACTTAATTTTGTCAAACAAATAAGGAATCGCTCTATCAATACCTTGCTGTTCTGCATGATAGCGATATTCCATCAATAATTCTGGTAAATAATAACCCTTTTTTCCAGCCAAAGCTAACCGCACAAATAAATCATTATCTTCGCAGTTTTGGATATTAGGCAGCATAAATCCTAACTCTTGCAAGGTGGAACGACGAAATAAAGTTGCTCCCACTTGAAAGCTTTGTTGGATAAAAACGACTTCTAATAAATTATCTACTATACCGGCTGCTAATTTAGCTCTACCCCAGCGACGAGAATTTTCTTGAGTTTTGGCTTCATCCCGGTTATTATTAATATCAATAATCCAATGATCTGTGCCTACAAAATCAATACTAGAGTCTTGATCAAGTATCGCCGCAGTACGTGTTAAAAAATCTGGTGTTAGCCTATCATCATCATCAAATTTAATGAAATATGTACCACTGGCGGCATTAAAACCAGAGCGCATATTATTACTTTTACCAATATTTTGTGGATGACGAATGTACTTAATCCGGTTATCTGTGTACTTTGACATCAATTCTGGTGTACCATCACTAGAACCGTCATCACAGATAATTAGTTCAAAATCTGTGTAAGTTTGAGCTAAGACACTATTAATTGCATAAGGAAGTAAATTTTCTCGATTAAAAGTAGGAACACAGACACTAATTGTCACCACAAGACTTAACCTCAAATCTTAAAAATTACAAATTTATTCATTAAATACATCGTACAATTGGAACTCGTCACGGATTAATTTTGTGATCCATCTGTAGTCAAATAAAGCTTTGATTCTGAAAAATCTTGATTTTAGATTGATTTTTTTCTTGTTATCTTCAATCCCCAAGTAATTGTTCTGTCCATTTTTGGTATAGACAGCACCCATAAAAGGTAAAGGTTCAAGTGGTGTGCCTTTTTTTGCTAAAGTCTGAATTATTTCACGATGTCTATAATAGTTAAATATATATTCTACATATTTAGCTTCAGTGATTTCATCTATAATTTCTGGTACATCATACAAATCATATCTAACTATATTACTTGTCCCGCAGTATTGCTCGAAGCCTTTCCTCATTAGACGGATGATGTTATCCCCTTCTGTATAAGAATAACCTTTCTTGATTAACCATCCATTAGCTTGAGGATAACGATTGACAAAATCCGCTAGATGTTTACTAATGCAGTCATCAGCATCAACACACATAATATGTGATGGGTTGAGATTCCTAGCATAAATTAAGCCAGTGATCAGTTTGCGTGTTCTATCTATATTTTTGCTACGCCAATCTAAGCTAGGTAATGCAAAATCACGCTCAACATATATGATATTTTTATGAGTAAATTCAATATTTGGTTTCTCGTTACACACAACAATTACTCTAAATTCATCTGTTGTCTGATTACAAGTTGACCTGAGAGTTCTTTCAAATAGTTGACATACTCTTTCCCAAGATTGGCAAATATGCTTACTTTTGAGTGGAATTATAAAAACTAGCATCTAATATTTATCCTTCCCAAAATATCTATTACACAAATATCAATGAAGCTGCCATTTTATGGCAGCAATTGCATCTACATTTCACCCAAAGATATTAAGATATACCAGCTTGGATTTTATTTGCTACTTTCTGTAAAACTCGATTACTTTTTGTGAATATGTTAGGTGATTTTAGCTGTTTTGGTCTTTTCTCTGGTTCTTTGAGAAAGCGATAGTGCAGAAACTCGTTGCGATAACGGATATTAACATCTTCACCTTGGCATAATCTGGCAAAGTCCCTAGAGGAGTAACTCATGTAGTGCAGACGATAAATGGGTTTTAATCCTTCTTGGTTATAAAGAACATTATTAATGTTCACAAAAGGATCAGCGTTAGCACAATTACCTGTTCTTTCTTGACCATTGGGGCTAAGTGTGCAGTTAAATAATGGGCGATCGCACCGTAATGTCATGTAGTTGAACAAAAAGGCATCATCCCACCACTTGCGTACCCATTCTATTTCGTTCTCCTCAATTAACAATTTCTTGAAAGCCGCAAGTTCTGACGGAGCAAAAATCCCTTTTTTAGAGCCAAAAAAGCTAGAACAATGTAACTTAGGGCGGATATTTTCCTCTTTATATAAGCCACTATTTTCTATGACTGTGATATCTAACGCTGCATTTTCTCTAGATTTTTTATGCTCCCAATCATCAAATATAAAATCGTAATTATTTAGTTTATCTAATAGATTATCTAGTGGTTTCATGGCTAAACTATCAGCATCATAAAACACAAATTTTTCAAATTCACCATCAAAAGCACACAGCTTTCTTAATAAGGGGCTGAGATACCAACCATTGCGAGATAAATTTCCTTGTTTTGCTTCTGGATGTACAGCCCAAACTTCATCAGCAAACTTATCCCAGCGTTGAATGGATTCCCTATTTTCAAAGAGGGTGACATTTTTTCTAGATTGAATTTCCCGCTTCACCTTATCTATTTTGTCATTATAAGGAATAACACATACAGGAATGTCTGGACTAACATTGACCTCAATGCTATTTAGCAAGGCAACTAATTGGTCAAATACAGCATCATTGGCAAGGGTGTAAATACCGACGGCTTTCATCTTGCTAAATCCTACTTGACTGACAAAATTACTTACAATGTTAACATCTTTGCGTATACTTCACAGTCAGAGCAACTAGTTGCCTGTGAATATACGGTCAAGTGAAGAGATTTGACAGAAAGGTAGAAGGAAGACAGGTGATAGGTGACAGGTGATAGGTGACAGGGGACTGGGGACTGGGGACTGGGGACTGGGGACTGGGGACTGGGGACTGGATAGGAAAGTGGTGTTTATTTCATGGCGGGTGGTGCGCCTTTGCTGGGAGGCTTTGAAGTTGCTTGAATTTAAGAAAACTTAACAAGAATCTATTAACAAGTTTTATGGTGACATCTGGCTTGCAATCAGGTCATGGTATAGATATCATCATTTGATTTACTTGTATGAATATCTTAATGCTATCTGCCACCTTTCCCTACCCACCTACACGGGGGGGAACACAGGTGAGGACGTTTAATTTACTGAAATATCTCAGTCAAAATCATACTATTACCTTGGTAACTCAACGCGATCGCGATGTGACAGACGCAGAAATCGCCGGCTTAGAGGATTGCGTAGATCACTTAGTTGTTTTTGATCGCCCGCCAGATAGTGGTACAAATGGGGGAATAGTCAAGAAAATACAGCGATTGAGTCAATTTTGGCTACAGGGGACACCACCAAGTGTCCTTACCCGCTACTCCAGCGAGATGCAGGGGTGGATTGATAGGGCTGTAGAGGAGGGAAAATATGATGTGATGACCTGCGAACACAGTGTCAATGAAATTTATGTGCGATCGCATTTCCAAAAACATCTTAAAACTATAGTTAATGTTCATAGTTCTGTTTACGGGTCTTGTCTCAATCAGCTAACAAGCGGTGTTTCGGAAAATGTACTGCGAGATAAAATTAATTTGCCTCTGTTACGCCGCTATGAACAAAAATATTGCTCTAAGTTTTCCACGCTTGTAGTCACGACAGAAGAAGATAAAATCCAATTGCAGGAATTTAACTCAAAAAGCCACATTGCAGTCATTCCTAATGGTGTAGACTTCGTAACCTTCCCCTACCGCACTACTGACCCACATGGACATAAATTAGTATTTATCGGTGCAATGGATAATCTGGCAAATATGGATGCTGTCTGCTTCTTTGCTAATCAAGTATTGCCAGAAATACAAAAATATTATCCTGATACTACTTTTGATATTGTTGGTTCTCGACCTACACAGGAAGTTTTAGCACTGCAAACTCAACCAGGAATTACCGTGACTGGACGTGTACCTTCAATGGTAGATTACCTCCACAAATCAACTGTCTGCGTTGTACCCATGCGGACGGGTTTTGGGATTAAAAATAAAACCTTAGAAGCCATGGCCGCAGGTGTGCCGGTCGTAGCCAGCGATCGCGGTTTAGAAGGACTGGCTGTAGATGGTGATAATATACCTTTGGCAGCACTAAGAGCCAATCGAACCGCAGAATACGTTGATGCCATTAGACAACTGTTCGACCATCCACAACTACGGGCAGAATTATCTCACAACGGCAGACAACTGGTAGAAACAGAATTCACTTGGGAGATTGCTGGTCAGCGTTATGAGGAAGTTTGTATCAAAAAATAACCCTCCAACCAACGCAGTTACGCACTAGCCAAAAATAAAAGAAACACTCTTCTTCCCTGTCCCCTGTCCCCTGTCCCCTGTCACCTGTCCCCTGTCCCCGCAGCAGCGAGGCTAAAAATGAAACTGCTAAACCCTGTAATTTTGTTTTTTCTATGCCTTACCCTGATTAGTGTGCGTTCATTTGGACAAACAACTATGACTCCACCACCGCAACTGCTGACCGACCCATTTTTGCAACTACCAACAGAAAATTCAGTCAGAGTAGTCTGGTTTACTGAGTTTGCTGGTAATCAACATCAAGTTACCTATGGGGAGAATTTACAGCAAACGACCCCAGCCAGTACCACGAAACTTAGCCGCACAAGGGAAGACCAAAACTCACGAGTCGCCAACCAAACCCAAAACGGACAAGTTTATCAACAACCAGTCAAGCGCGACATCTGGCGACATGAAGCTAAGGTGACAGGGTTAACTCCTGGGGTACGGGTTAACTATCGTGTCACCAGTATCAGAGAAGACAGTCAAAGTATCAGCAGCGATGTTTTTACCCTTGCACCCACCCCCCAACCAAACACACCGCTAAAAATTCTCCTCACCTCAGACCACCAACTCAAACCCATGACCCCAGCAAATCTGCAAAAGGTTGTGGAAACTGTGGGACAAGTAGATGCAGTGTGGTTGGCTGGTGATTTAGTGAATGTCCCTGACCGTGCCTCAGAATGGTTTGATGATAATCGGGGGAATGGGTTTTTTCCTGGGTTGCAAGGTCGCGCGAGTTATGAAATGGAACATAACGGCGTGAAGACAACCTACACCGGTGGGCAAATCATTCAACACGCACCCATGTATACTTGCATTGGCAATCATGAAGTCATGGGCAGATTAGCCAGAACTGGCAGCTTAGATGGTGAATTTAATGATACGATTCCCCGTGATGTTGCCCAAAGGTTATATAGTGGTAAATCTTTAATAGATAACTCATTTAATACATTTACTTATGAAGAGATTTTAACTTTACCCCAAAGTCAAGAGGGTGGTAAAAAATATTATGCTGTTACTTTTGGGGATGTCCGCTTGGTAGTGTTGTACATTACTAATATGTGGCGAACTCCGAACTTAGATGCTTCCTATAAAGGCAGATATAAGGAAGCAGAAAAAGATTTAAATCAGCCTGAAAATTGGGGTTATGGGCAGTTAATTTATGAACCAATTAATAAAGGTAGTCAGCAATATAATTGGCTAGAGAAAGAACTCAATAGCCCAGACTTTCAACAAGCCAAATACAAAATTGTCATGTTCCATCACCCGCCCCATACTTTGGGTGATAACATCGTACCCCCCTACACTGAACCTGTACAAATTATCGAACGGGATACTGAAGGCAAAATTAACGCTGTGCGTTATGAGTATCCCAAGCAATCAGATTATATAATTCGTGATATCATCCCTTTACTAGAAGCTGCTCAAGTACAACTAGTTTTTTATGGACATTCCCATTTATGGAATCGCTTTGTTGATTCTAGGGGAATGCACTTTTTAGAAACATCTAATGTTGGTAATTCTTATGGTGCAGCTTGGGGTGATAAAAAGCGAGAAGTGCCATTTGGTTATCAGGAAGATTATACCGTAATAGGCGACCCCAATGGCTTAGAACCTGTGTTACCTACAATTAATCCTTTGGTGGGTGAAGATAGTCAGCCTATGCCTTATGTTGCCAGCAATGATATTACAGTTTTTAGTATTTTTGAAACGGCAACAGGTACAATTAGCAGCTATCGTTTTGATACCCGCAAGCCTGATTCGGAAGTGGTCAAATTTGATGAATTTAAGTTGGAATCACACGAATGAACCCCACCCCCAACCCCTCCCCGTTCACGGGGAGGGGAGACAAAGCGTAGCTGTGGCGGGGTGGGGTTCTTCGGGAAGTGGATAAGTCTTTTACTTGTATTTCTCAGTCTGCTTCTCTACATCCCCTGCGCTCTCTTTTATTTTGAATTTTGAATTTTGAATTTTGAATTGCTTCATTGCTGAGTCGGTGCTGCGAAAAGTTTATCAACCAATTGCAAATGTGATTCTATCAGAGGTATAGTTTTGGCAGCAAAGGCTTTCAACTCAGTATCTTGACCCAGTTGTAACAGACGACTATTGAGGATCAAACCTTCCATGTTCCTATTAATACCAGCTTCGGTAACGTATGCCTGATCAAAATTTGCATCAGATAATTTTGATAGTTGCGTGATTAATGCTTGATATTTAATACCCATCTCCGTTGGTGGAGTAATTGCTTTTTGGGTAGCCAACTGCATTAATTCTTGATTTAAAGGTGTATAGTCTTTGATCATCTGCTGGGCATATTGTTTAACTTTATCATCCTGAGACTTTTGTAATGCCAAGTTTGCCATTGCGATTTCTGCCATACCTGCTTGAGCAGCTTCTGTGATATATACTCTATCAAGTTGACTTATTTGGGTTTGCTCTTTAGTAGTCTCAGGCGGATTTTGGGTGATTATTTTAGCAGTGACTGGTAAGTGGGAATAACTAACAACTGTGATCGCTGCACTCAATCCTACTATTGTGATCAGATTGGTCAGCTTTTTAGCAAAATTTCTCTGTAATAATTTCATTTTCTTAATGATGAGAATTTTCTCAATCTTGCTCTAAAATCTCAGATGGTAATAACCCCGGTCGATGAGCATCATCAGCAACACCGTGAGGATTTAATACTCCTTTTGGTAAATACACTAATTCTCTTAGTGGTGTCACCATTGGGTCATTAGTAACCTTGTAAGGCAATCTTCCCATCGCCACATTGTCCATGTTCAATTCATGGCGATCGTATGTACAAAGGTCGTATTCTTCAGTAAATGATATACAGTTAGTTGGACAGTATTCCACACAGTTACCGCAGAAAATACAGACTCCAAAATCAATGCTGTAGTGCTTGAGCTTTTTCTTTTTGGTGGCTTGATCAAATTCCCAATCTACTACAGGTAAGTTAATCGGACATACCCGCACGCATACTTCACAAGATATACATTTATCAAATTCAAAGTGAATTCTTCCCCGGAAACGTTCAGAAGGAATCAGTTTCTCATAAGGATACTGTACAGTAATCGGACGACGATTCATGTGGTCAAATGTTACCGATAGTCCTTGTCCTATATATCGACCAGATTGAAATGAGGTTTGGACATAATCACTAACTTGGTTGAGAAATTTAAACATCAGTAAATTACGCTTGGCTAACCCTTTTATCACCAACATTAATCACTTTGCTTAACTTCAACCTCTCTCTAATGAAAGGATTTACAGTTAGTTGAAAAAGTAGTTCTAAAGAATGATGCAGTTAGTAAATATTATTTTAATAAATAGTCATATCCCAGCCTGACAAGCCTGATTGTTATCTATGCAATCAAAATATAAATGTAAATAAGTTGCCGTCAAGACTAAGTAAAATTACTACTATTTTGGTCTTTATTCTCAGTCATTGCGATCGCTTACTCGCAATGACTAGACATCTCCAAAAAAGAATGTAGAGACGTTCCATCGAACGTCTCTACAAGGTTTCTGGAAAACGCATATTTAATTTATGGAGATGTCTACTGAGAATAAAGATTAACATCGACAACATTAAGCGTGTTGGTTAGCTTGTTCTTGTAACCAAGGGTCTACAGGTTGTCCATCTTTACGCCGCAATTCGATTTCTATTGCTATCACTTCCTTTGAGCCAGGAGGAGCAGGCTTTTGATGAAAAATAATGTCATAATCCAATGGATTTTGATTTTTTTCTTTCAACCAGTCTTGTACTTTAGTTGTGGCAAAGAATGATTGTCCTTGATCAAACATCCGCGTAATCTGCATTTGCAGCGTATATGGATTGATTCGGCTCATAAAACCTCTAGTATGCGGGAAAATCAGTCACGAAAAGTGCTGAGAGGGAAGTAACGCAAGCGGACGTAGCAAAGCGAAGTCCGTAGGTAGTTCATTAAAATACTAGCAACAGGCACACTAAAATCTCTACAATAAGTTCCTGGTTGACTTAAAAAGTATAGTTGTAATTATGACGAATCAAGTTCCTATCCCGGTGATTGTGAATGGTGCTGCTGGCAAAATGGGTCGTGAGGTGGTGAAAGCGGTAGCAGAATCGCCAGACTTAAACCTTATGGGTGCAATTGACCACAGTGCTGAACATCAAGGTAAAGATGCGGGAGAATTAGCAGGTTTAGCAGAACCTTTAGAAATACCTATCACTAACCAATTAGAACCAATGTTGGGTTATGTGGCTGGGGAAAGACAGGGGCCTCCTGGAGTGATAGTAGACTTTACCCATCCTGATTCAGTTTACGATAATGTGCGGAGTGCGATCGCCTATGGGATTCGTCCTGTGGTTGGGACTACGGGGTTAAGTCCAGAACAACTGCAAAGTTTGGCGGATTTTGCCGAGAAAGCTAGTACAGGTTGTTTAGTGATTCCCAACTTTTCCATTGGGATGGTACTGCTACAACAAGCCGCCGTCACCGCTTCCCGATATTTTGACCATGTAGAAATTATCGAACTGCATCACAACCAAAAAGCCGATGCGCCGAGTGGTACAGCCATTCAAACTGCTCAATTACTCGCAGAACTAGGTAAAACATTTAACCCTGCGCTTGTGGAAGAAACGGAAAAAATTCCAGGGGCTAGAGGTAGTTTAGCCAGTGAAGGGATTAGAATACATAGTGTGCGGTTGCCTGGACTGATAGCCCATCAAGAAGTAATTTTTGGCGCACCCGGACAAATTTATACTTTACGCCATGATACAAGCGATCGCGCTTGCTATATGCCAGGAGTCTTACTAGCAATTCGCAAAGTTTTACAGTTAAAGTCATTAGTATATGGATTAGAAAAAATCCTCTAACCCTAACTCCCAACTCCCAACTCCCAACTCCCAACTCCCAACTCCCAACTCCCAACTCCCAACTCCTAACTCATTACTCATTACTCAGCACTCATTACTCAGCACTATTATGCTTGTCCCCTTGACTCGCCAGAAATTTGAACAACTGATCCCCCTAATTGCCACTGGCCCACAGTACAAGTATTATTGGGGGAAGTTTGCCAATTTTTTACAGCGACTATTAATTTCTGTCGTTGTTCTAGTTGTAATTTTGCTTGTCCGAGGAGTGTTTAAGCTCGATTTTTTCTTTATATTTTTCCTGGGAGTAATGGGTGCGTTGTTCTGGATGTGGTATCCAGCATTTCAGGCTAGTATCCGTAATATAAAATACCGCCGTTACAAATATAGCGGCTTTTTTCGGGGTCGGATTCTCGATTGGTGGATTACAGAAAAGCTCATTGGTAAACAAGAAACCGTTAACAGTAAAGGCGAATTAGTCATTGTCGAAAACCGGGAAAAACGCATTAACATCGAAGTTGGCGATGACACGGGATTTAGCGTCGAGTTAGAAGCACCACTACGTCCTTTTCATAAAGAAATTACTCGTGGACAGATAGCCGAAATGATTGTCATGTCAAATCGTCCTGATTTGAGCAGCATTGAAGACTATAGTGATGTTTATGTTCCCAGTCGTAACATCTGGGTAGGTGATTATCCTTACATCAGAAGGGAGTTTTTTGATGAAGTAAGCGATCGCTTACGCGAAAAGCGACAACCGAGAAAACCAAAATCGCGCCGTCCTCGTCCGAGAATGGAATGAGTTGTGAGTGATGAGTGCTGAGTTTTGAGTGATGAGTGATGAGTAGACCTCTTGCATAAATGCTTAAGCTGTCATGTTGAGCAAAGCGAAACATCTCATCTCTTTGCAGGTAAGGTAGTTGACTGAAAATAAACTTTGAGATTATCTATAAACTCTGAAGTATTTTCAAAGTGAATATTATGTGCAGAATTATTGATGATTTTTAACTGGGATGCTCGGCAAACTTGAGCCATTTCTTTATTGATATCTATAAATTTAGAATCATTTTCACCCACCATTAAAAGTAAAGAAATTTGATTATTTGGTAATTTATCCCATAATGATGGTTGGCTACCAGTCCCCATAAATTGCAACGATTTAGTTAATTCTTGAGGATGATTTTGCAGTCGGCTTTCTAACATTATCTTAAATTCTGGATGATTTTTAATAGAACCAAAAATTGGTTGACTGTACCAATTAAACAAAAAAGCTGCAAAATCAATTTTAGATGTACTTCTAGCTAACTTTCTAGCTATTTGAGCATCACGTTTAACTCTCTCTATTTGTTCCGGTTTTGTTGCTAATCCTGGGGAAGCTGATTCTAATATAACTTTATAAAAACGCTCAGGAAAATTTAAAGTTAAATATAAAGCCAATCTACCACCCATTGAATAACCAACTAAGAAGCATTTGGTAATATTTAATTTATCTAGTAAGCTAATAATAGCTTCTGCTATCTTCGGCATTGTATAATATTCATCCCCACCTAATACTTGAGTATTTCCGTGTCCAGGGAGGTCAACTTTTAAATAGGAAAAATTATCTTTTAATAGGTTTATGGCTGTATCAAACTCATGAATATCACCCATGAAACCATGTAAAAAAAGAATTAAATGTTTATTTGCATTAGTAATTAAAGAATAGTTAATATGATAATTTTCTAAAATCATAAGTTAGTAATTCATAATTCTAAGGACTAAAGTCCTTACTACAAACTAATGTATAAATTTTTAAGGTAAAAATCTATCTAAAGCAGCTTTAAGTTGTTTGATTTCTAAGTCTATATCGCCTTCTTTTGCAGCTCTAGCGATACACTCAGTTAGATGTTCATCTAGTACGATTCTTGCTACCTTATCTAATGCACCTCTAACAGCTGCGATTTGTAATAAAACATCAGGGCAAGGGCTATTCTGTTGCACCATTGTCTTGATGCCGCGAATATGTCCTTCAATCCGAGATAACCGATTCACAATTCGCCGTAAAGATTCTTCGCTATGGATGTGAGGATGAACTGAATCTCCTTGTGCATCAGCATGAGCTATGTGTTCATCTTCTAAATCGTGACTGTGTATGTGTTCTGTAGACTGAGATACAGGCGAAGATTCTTTAGTTAATCGGTTTGAGCCGTTCATGGTTTATTAAAGCACTGGTGATATTTAAGATCCTATCTTAAGAGTGGGAACAAGGGAGAAAAGGGAGACAAGGGAGAAGTATTTTTGATATATTTCGCCGTTCCCCAGTTCCCAGTCCCCATTAAATGGGTAAAACCCGAACCTGCTAAGGGTAAATAGCCATAATAGCTATTAGGTTCAAGATTCTATTAACTTAAATTACAGGTGGCTCGTGTTATGGCTTAGTTAAAACGATAGACTGACACAGCGAAACTTGCAGCTGAGAGCTAACGTCAAGATTCAAGGATTATGTTTCCATCTGCCAAAATAATTTTAGTTGACACTCTCACCACTAAATGCTTTGTATTGTAGTGGGAGATTCTTGCTTCAATGGGTTTGTCTAGTTTTGAACCATCTCTGACTCAAAACCCCGTCCAGATTCCCCTCCACAAGCATCTGTTTAAAGTTCACCGACTGCCCGACGGCAAACTAAAAAATACTTATTCTCATGTATAGTTATCTCATTCACAACATTCGACCCCCCGGTATTCCGGTATTTCCTTTTGGTGATGCGAGTTATCTGGCGAGAAACACCAATCTTGGCTCACTGGGCGCATCTGGGCGCATTGCCATGATTATTTTATCATGCTTGATTCCTAAAAGGTCTCCCTGGGGTCGGTTTTATACTGGTCGCAATTCATCATCCCGTTACAGTCGTAACGGGATGATGAATTGCGACATTCAAGATAGATTTTTCACCATCAAGTAACAACTAGGCTACTAGATTAGGTTGTGAATATGCGATTTACTAAATTACCCCGGTCTATACGCCAACTCGGTACTCATGTATTAGCCATCATTCTAGGAGTTGCGCTAACATTCAGTTCTTTGCGGGTTTTACCTTCCCAAGCTGAACCTGCACCCAGTTCTAGCACAACTGTTGATGTACCAGAATTAATTGCTCAAAGACAACCACCAGCTGTCACTGCTGTCGGTAACAGTAGCTTTGTCACAGCAGCCGTGAATCGTGTGGGATCAGCCGTGGTTAGGCTGGATACAGAACGCACAATTACCCGTCGTGTTGATCCATTTTTTGATGATCCTGTTTTTCGCAGGTTTTTTGGTGATAATTTTCAAGGACAATTACCGTCTGAACAATTGCGGGGTCTAGGTTCTGGCTTCATTATTGATAAGAGTGGCTTAATTTTAACTAATGCCCATGTGGTGGATAAAGCCGATCGCGTGACTGTCAGACTTAAAGATGGTCGCACCTTTGACGGTAAAGTTCAAGGTATTGATGAAGTCACAGATTTAGCTGTGGTGAAAATCAATGCTGGTAACAATTTACCGGTTGCGCCTTTGGGTTCTTCTACTAATGTACAGGTAGGAGACTGGGCGATCGCAGTTGGTAATCCATTAGGTTTTGATAATACCGTCACCTTGGGTATTGTCAGCACTCTCAAGCGTTCTAGCGCACAAGTCGGTATCTCTGACAAGCGGTTAGACTTCATCCAAACTGACGCGGCTATTAACCCCGGTAACTCTGGCGGCCCTTTGCTGAATGACCGAGGCGAAGTCATTGGGATTAATACAGCGATTCGTGCTGATGCTATGGGTATTGGCTTTGCCATTCCTATTGATAAAGCTAAAGCGATCGCAGATCAACTGCAACGGGATGGTAAAGTTGCTCACCCCTATTTAGGTGTGCAGATGGTAACTTTAACACCCGAATTAGCTAAACAAAATAACACTGATCCTAACTCTGCTTTTACTATCCCAGAAGTTAATGGTGTTTTGGTGATGCGAGTTATCCCTAATTCCCCTGCTGCTAAAGCTGGTATCCGTCGAGGAGATGTGATTATGCAAGTTGATGGACAAGCTATTACTAAAGCAGAACAGTTGCAGAATGTTGTCGAAAATAGTCGCCTGGGTCAAGTTTTACAGGTGAAAATACAACGCGGTAATCAGGTACAACAATTATCTGTACGCACAGCTGAGTTACAAAATGCTTCTTAGGGAGTGCTTTTAGCGGTAGCGGGCGTGCTGAGTGCTGAGTTAAAAAGCTAATAGTTTTTCTCTTCTGCTCCCCTAATTTAACGTCAGTTCAATGACCTCTCCCCAACCCCTCTCCGACGCGGAGAGGGGCTTAAATATTTTTAAAGATCAATCAAAAATTAAGCTTTTTAAGCCTCTCTCCTTGCAGGGGAGAGGTTTGGAGAGGGGTTTTTGAAATTTATTGAACTCACGTTAATTTACTATCTTTGAATGCAACTTGTTTTGAATTTGGGGGTGCGTTTTGGCGCATCCCTAATTTTTTTTGTAGATTTAAAATTGGTAATATTTCCAAAATTAACTGATGCTGTATAGACGATTTGGACGGACAGAACTACAAATGCCGGTGTTTTCATGCGGCGGGATGAGATACCAATATAAATGGCAAGATGTTGAGCCTTCAGATGTACCGGCGGATAATCAGGCAAATTTAGAAGCCACTATTCGCCATGCAGTTGAGTTGGGAATTAATCATATTGAAACTGCTCGTGGATATGGTACTTCGGAAATGCAATTAGGGAAAGTATTACCCAAGTTGCGCCGGGAACAGTTGATTGTACAGACAAAAGTCTCTCCTACGGCAGATGCAAAGCAATTTCGTCAGACTTTTGAAAAATCACTGGGCTATCTTCAGTTAGACTATGTAGATTTACTGGGACTACATGGTATTAATAACAGTGAAATATTGGATTATAGTATCCGTCCTGGGGGCTGTTTAGATGTGGCGCGACAGCTACAAGCAGAGGGTAAAGTGCGGTTTGTAGGCTTTTCTACTCATGGTGCGACAGATGCAATTATTGATGTAATTAATACTAATGAATTTGATTATGTAAATTTGCATTGGTATTACATTAATCAATGGAATTGGCAGGCGATCGCAGCTGCAACAGATCATGATATGGGTGTATTTATTATTAGCCCTTCTAATAAAGGAGGATTGTTGTATAATCCACCACAAAAACTAGTAGATTTGTGTGCGCCTTTGAGTCCGATGGTGTTTAATAATTTGTTTTGTCTGAGCCACTCACAGGTGCATACATTAAGTATTGGTGCAGCTAAACCCCAAGACTTTGATGAACACCTGAAAACGTTAGAATTATTAGACCGAGCATCAGAAATTTTACCGCCAATTTTAGCCAGATTAGAAGAAGAAGCGATCGCTACTCTAGGAGAAGATTGGGTAAAAACGTGGCAAACTAACTTACCAAAATGGCAAGAAACCCCAGGAGAGGTAAATATTCGCGTTATTTTATGGTTGTGGAATCTAGCCAACGCCTACGATTTAGTAGACTATGCCAAAATGCGTTATAACCTGTTGGGTAACGGTAGTCACTGGTTTCCTGGTAACAAAGCCGATAAATTAGATGAACTAGACTTGTACCCATGTCTCATCCACAGCCCCCACGCCGATAAAATTCCCCAATTTTTGGCGAAAGCCCATCAAATGTTAGCGGGTGAAGAAGTGAAACGGCTATCGAAGAGTTAGAAATTTGGGAACATATCAAGTCAAAAATGAAAATTTCTAAATAATATAAATATATGTTGGAAATTTCTAACTAGGGGTAGATTTACCCTGGTCTTCAAAACTTCCTGATTATTTCCTTAGTTCGTGCATATTTCTCACGACTTTACTAACTATTTTTCTGGGTGCAAATCTGACGGATTTAGCTAATATCTTATTTCTAAAACCAGGAATCACAATAGTTTTATTTGCCATTAAACCATCGTAGCCAATTTTAGCGACAGTCTCACTATTCATCATTCTATTAACATGAGAAATTTTGGCTTCTTCCATTGCGGCTGCTTTTTGAAATTCTGATGCTGTTGGTCCTGGACAAAGAGTAGTTACTGTTACGCCTGTACCCTCTAATTCATTAGCGATCGCTTCGGAAAATGATAAAACATAAGCTTTAGTCGCAAAATATACTGCCATTAGTGGACCTGGTTGAAAAGCTGCAACTGACGCAACATTTAATATTTTTCCATAGCCTTGGCAGATCATATTTTTGAGGAATAACTTAGTTAAATGGGTGAGACTCACTATGTTTACCTGTAACATTTTTAGTTCTGTAGTGAGGTCAGTTTCGCTAAATACTCCATAAGTACCAAATCCAGCATTATTAACTAATACATCAATCTTGATCGCTGCTTGTTTTAATTCGGTGAATATTTCTTCTGGAGATGTTGATATAGATAAATCTTTAGCTAAAGTTTTAACAGAAATGCCAAATTTTTGGATAAATTCCTCAGCAATTACTGCAAGTTTTTCTTCATCTTTATCCACTAAAACCAGATTGTAATTATGACGGGAAAAAATATATGCTAATTGGTAGCCAATTCCATGCGCTGATCCTGTTATAAGCACAGTTCTTTGGGGATATTTATGATTATTTTCCATTTAATACAATGGCTAATTTAACTTGAAGAAAGCAAAAATGTTCTTATATGAACCTTATTGAAAGTGACCTTTAGTAACTTTTGCAGCATTCAAATTAACCATATTAGTCTCCCATCAAAAAATCTGTATTTCTTGATTCACTATTTCTAATCTGATGAAGTTTATTGTAAACTGCGCTTCTTGTCGATATTTATCGTAGTTTACCCGGATGCGAACTTGCTTCTAACCTCTAACTCCTTCCCCTTGATTTATCTTTGGTACTACCAATACTTTATCCACACGATTACCGTCCATGTCCATCACTTCAATCCGCATCCCCTCCCATTCAAAATGATCGGCGGCGGCGGGGATGCGGCCTAAATGGGTAATAACAAAACCTCCCAGGGTTTGATAGCTACCTCGTTCCTCAAATTCTAATTCCTTCATCCCAAAAAGTTCAAAGAATTCTTCTACAGCTATCATCCCATCCAGTAGCCAAGAACCATCTTCTCTTTGCACCGCTTGGGGTTCATTCTCTTCAGGACTAGCTGGAACATCTCCAACGATTTCGCTCATGATGTCATTGAGAGTTAATAACCCTTGAATCACGCCGTATTCATCCACAATTAAAGCCATGTGAGTTGCAGTCTGTTTGAATAACTCCAGAACTTTTAAACCACGGGTGCTTTCTGGAATAAATACAGGTTGGCGTAATCCTACCGTTAAGTCTAGATTTTCTCCGCGAAAACTCCTAGAGAGTAAGTCTGTAACTGGGACAATACCCAATACATTGTCCATTCCTCCCTGACAAACTGGATAACGAGAATAAGTATTTTCACTTAACTTTTGCCGATTCTCTTCTTGTGAGTCTTCTAAATCTAACCAGACAATATCAGGACGGGGTGTCATAAAGGAAACGACAGAGCGATCGCCTAGACGAAAAACTCGCTCTACCATATCCTGTTCTGCTTCTTCAAAAGTTCCCGCCTCTGTACCTTGTTCAATCAGGATTTTAATTTCTTCCTCAGTCACTAGCGGTTCTACAGAAGGTGCAATCCCCAAAACTCGCAGCACCATATCTGTAGAAGCACTCAACAAATGTACCACCGGAGAAGCCAATGCTGCTAAAGCACGCATGGGAATAGCAACAATCGCCGCAATGCGTTCTGGGTTGTTTAACGCCAGACGCTTCGGTACTAGTTCACCGATGATCAAAGATAAATACGTAATAATCAAAACTACGATCCCAAAGGATATTTGTTCACTATAAATTGCTAAAAAAGGGATGCGTTTCACATATAAGGCTAGGCTGTTGGCAATTGTTGCTCCCCCAAAAGCACCAGTTAGGATACCAATGAGGGTAATACCGACTTGAACAGTAGACAAAAAATTATTTGGAGATTCTGCTAACTTTAGTGCGACCCTGGCCTTAGCATCACCTTGATTGGCAAGCTGTTGTAGTCTCACCTTCCGCGCTGAGACGATCGCCATCTCAGACATCGAGAACACACCATTAGCAATAATTAGTACGAAAATGATTAAAATTTCCAAGGACATATTATAAATTGCCGCTATTCAAAAGCGAAACTAGCTTCATCATTAGTATGTAGTATTAAAGTTTCCCAGAGAAGTGGCATTGGGTATTGAGCATTGAGAACTGACTCAACGACTAAACACCGCGCTACCGCTAACACCACTCATTACTCATTACTCCAGGACTTACGCACAGAGGTTATTTGTGAAGAAGGGGTGTAAGGTTATGAGGGTGTAGGGGTGTAAGGGTTTTGAACACCTACACCCCCACACCCCTATACCCCTATACCCTCGCCCAAACCCTTGATTATTCGTATCACTGCGTAAGTCCTATATTCATTACTCATTACTCACCACTCACCACTCAGCACTTAAAATAGTGAACATAACCGTCACTATACTTTCTCAATCTACAAAGACTTCCTCCGTTAGTTGAACTTATGGCATTTTCTTCTATTGTGCGTGCCTTGGCGCGATCGCCACTCAGCACTGAGTTACTTTCTAAGTTAAATCGTCAACAAGATTTGCGCTTAAATGGCATTTCTCGTCTACCTAAAGGCTTAGTCGCTTCAGCATTAGCACAAAATTCTCACAGGAATTTATTGGTAGTTTGTGCCACCTTGGAAGAAGCCGGACGCGCTTACGCACAGTTAGAAGCGATGGGATGGCAGACTGTACATTTTTACCCCACTTCAGAAGCTTCTCCCTACGAACCATTTGATCCTGAAACGGAAATGACCTGGGGACAGATGCAGGTTTTGGCAGATTTGGTCAAGGGTCAAGAGTCGATAGTCAACAGTCAAGAAACTAATAAAATAGCAGTAGTAGCTACTGTAGGGGGGTTGCAACCCCATTTACCACCGCCAGCAGCTTTTACTCCTTTATGTCTTATCCTCAAGCGGGGGATGGAATTTGACCTGGATATTTTCAGCGAAAAAATTACTCGTTTGGGGTATGAACGAGTACCCCTAGTAGAGACAGAAGGACAGTGGAGTCGGCGCGGTGATATTGTGGATGTCTTTCCTGTATCTTCGGAATTGCCAGTCAGGTTGGAATGGTTTGGTGATGAAATTGAGCAAATCCGGGAATTTGACACCACAACTCAACGTTCTGCTCTTGACAAAATTGCACAGATTACCCTCACCCCGACTAGCTTTACTCCCATCATTTTAGAAGCACTCAAGGATAGTGCTGTTAGCGGTAGCGAGGCGTTTAGCCTGTTCCGAGTGCTGAGTGCTGAGTTGAATTCTGACTCAGCATACCCTTCGGGAACGCTTTCAGCGAACAGCACTCAACACTCACCACTCATCGAAGGTAGCCGTCGTTTTTTGGGTTTAGCTTTTGAAAGACCAGCTTCGATTCTGGATTACTTACCAGAGGATACCCTAATTGCCATTGATGAGCCAGAACAATGTCATGCTCATAGCGATCGCTGGGTGGAAAATGCCGAGGAACAATGGTCACTGGGAACGGGAGAATATGAACTGGGCAAACTACAATTACCCAAAATCCATCGGTCTTTTGATGACTGTCTCGCTGATGTCACCAGATTTAAAACTTTATATTTATCAGAATTAGCAGAAGAAAATAGCGGAATTAATTTAGCTAGTCGGGCTGTACCAGTTACGCCGCACCAATTCGCAAAACTGGCGGACACGCTACGCCAAGAACGCGATCGCAATTTCTCGATTTGGTTAATTTCTGCTCAACCTTCCCGTTCTGTCTCCCTCTTACAAGAACACGATTGTCCAGCACAGTTTATTCCTAACCCCCGCGACTACCAAGCCATTGACAAACTGCAAATCAATCATGTCCCCATAGCTTTGAAATATTCGGGACTGGCGGAATTGGAAGGTTTTATTTTACCGACTTACCGCTTAGTAGTAATCACCGACCGGGAATTTTTTGGACAGCATTCCTTAGCTACACCTAGCTACATCCGCAAACGGCGCAGGGCTGCATCTAAGCAAGTTGACCCCAACAAATTGCGTCCAGGGGATTATGTCGTTCACAGAAGTCATGGGATTGGCAAATTCGTTAAGTTAGAAAGCCTGACAATTAACGACGAAACCCGCGATTATATAGTGGTGCAGTATGCTGACGGAACTCTGAGAGTTTCAGCTGACCAAGTAGGCTCATTATCCCGCTTCCGCAGCACCGGAGATAAAGCCCCAGAACTGCATAAAATGACAGGTAAAGCTTGGGAAAATACCAAGAACCGCGTCCGCAAAGCCATCAAGAAATTAGCGGTAGACTTACTGAAATTGTACGCCGCGCGATCGCAACAACAGGGTTTTTCTTATCCCCAAGATATGCCTTGGCAAGAGGAAATGGAAGATTCCTTCCCCTACCAAGCCACAACCGACCAGCTAAAAGCTGTGCAGGATGTGAAAAGAGATATGGAAAGCGATCGCCCAATGGATCGTTTAATTTGTGGTGATGTCGGTTTCGGGAAAACAGAAGTCGCCATCCGCGCCATTTTCAAAGCCGTCACCTCCGGTAAACAAGTCGCCTTACTCGCACCAACTACCATTCTCACCCAGCAACACTACCACACCCTCAAAGAACGCTTCGCCCCTTACCCCGTGAATGTCGGCTTACTCAACCGCTTCCGCAGCGCAGAAGAGCGGCGGGATATTCAAAAACGTCTAGCCACAGGTGAGTTAGATATAGTCGTCGGGACACACCAACTTTTAGGTAAAGGTGTAAGTTTCCAAGACTTAGGACTGTTGGTAATAGACGAAGAACAAAGATTTGGGGTGAACCAGAAAGAGAAAATTAAAAGCCTGAAAACCCAAATTGATGTCCTGACTCTCTCCGCCACCCCAATTCCCCGCACCTTGTATATGTCCTTATCGGGGATTCGAGAAATGAGTTTGATTACCACCCCACCCCCCACCAGACGACCAATTCAAACCCACCTCTCCCCCAGAAATCCAGACAGCATACGTAGTGCAATTCGTCAAGAACTAGATAGAGGCGGACAGGTATTTTATGTAGTTCCAAGAGTTGAAGGAATTGAAGAGACAACCGCAAATTTGCGGGAGATGATCCCAGGGGGAAGATTTGCGATCGCTCACGGTCAAATGGACGAAAGCGAGTTAGAATCAACCATGCTCACCTTTAGCAATGGTGACGCAGATATCCTAGTTTGTACCACAATTATTGAATCAGGTTTAGATATTCCCCGCGTTAACACCATCTTAATTGAAGACGCTCACAGATTTGGTTTATCGCAACTATACCAATTACGCGGACGGGTAGGACGTGCAGGGATTCAAGCCCACGCTTGGTTATTTTATCCCAAACAGCGAGAGTTATCTGATGCCGCACGGCAACGTTTACGGGCGATTCAGGAATTTACACAACTCGGTTCTGGCTATCAGCTAGCAATGCGCGACATGGAAATCAGGGGTGTGGGTAACTTGCTAGGTGCAGAACAATCCGGTCAAATGGAAGCGATCGGCTTTGATTTGTACATGGAAATGTTGGAAGAATCAATCAGGGAAATTCGCGGTCAAGAAATACCCAAAGTTGACGATACCCAAATTGACCTCAACCTCACCGCCTTTATCCCTGCTGATTATATTCCTGATATTGATCAAAAGATGAGTGCATATCGTGCGGTAGCGGCTGTGAAATCCAAAGAAGAGTTAACGCTGATTGCAGCTGAGTGGAGCGATCGCTATGGTAGTTTACCAGTCCCCGCCAATCAACTATTACGGGTAATGGAACTCAAACAAATAGCGAAAAAATTAGGATTTAGCCGCATTAAACCAGAGAACAAGCAGCACGTCGTTTTAGAAACCCCAATGGAAGAACCTGCTTGGAATTTACTTGCAGCAAACTTACCAGATCATTTGAAAACCCGCTTTGTTTATTCTCCTGGTAAGGTAACTGTACGCGGTTTAGCAGTGTTGAAAGCAGACCAACAATTGCAAAGTTTGATTGATGCTTTAGGGAGAATGCAGGGAGCGATGCTTACAGCAAGCAACTAGCGTCTACGCAGAGGCATCTGTTTTTTAAATAGTAGATTAGGATTAATCATCAAGTAAAACTATATGTCCAACTTACTGAGCAGAATTACAGTTAATCCCAAACAATGCGGCGGTCGCCCATGTATTCGAGGGATGAGAATTAGGGTGTCAGATGTATTAGACTTATTTGCTGCTGGACTTAATGCAGAACAAATATTAGAAGAAATGCCTGATCTAGAAGCAGATGATCTCAAAGCAGCACTACTATATGCTTCGCGGAAGCTCAATCATCCAGTGTTAGTAGCATGACAATCTGGATAGATGCACATTTATCGCCTACCATTGCGACTTGGATCAGCAACACTTTTGGTATAACAGCTTTAGCTTTACGCGATGTTGGCCTGAGAGACGCTGAAGACCTTGAGATTTTTGAGGTAGCAAAAACTCAAGGAGTTATCTTTATAACTAAGGATAGCGACTTTGTTGACTTGGTTGAGCGTCTGGGAACACCTCCGCAAATTATCTGGTTAACTTGCGGAAATACATCAAATTCTCGGTTACAAGAGATTTTAATTGCTACTTTGCCAAAAGCATTAGAGCTTTTGCGAACAGGTGAAAAGTTAGTTGAAATCAGTGGAGAATAGGAAAGGTAGTCGCCAATGGTACAGACACCAACGAAAACTTTGACATTAGAGGAGTTTCTGAAGCTACCAGAAACTAAACCTGCAAGTGAGTACATTGATGGTCAGATTATTCAGAAATCCATGCCACAGGGTGAACACAGTACGATTCAAGGTGAATTAATTATTACCATCAATGGAGTCACTAAGCCGCAAAAAATTGCGCGTGCGTTTCCAGAGTTACGCTGCATTTTTGCAGGGCGTGCGATCGTCCCAGATGTAGCAGTGTTTCTGTGGGATAGAATTCCTCGCAATGAAAACGGAGGTATCGCCAATATTTTTGCACTAGCACCCGATTGGATAATTCAAATCCTCTCACCTGAGCAAAGTCAAACTAAAATCATTGCTAAAATATTGCATTCTTTGAAGCATGGTACTAAAATTTCTTGGTTGATTGACCCAAGTGAAAAAGTAGTATTTGTTTATTTCTCAAACCAGCCACCAGAATTATTTGATCAGGCAGAACATTTACTTCCTGTGCCATTTTTTGCCAGTGATTTACAGCTTACGGTAGGAAATTTATTTGATTGGTTATTAGAGTAGAAAGCCAAAATGAATATTAATCTTGATTTACCACCAGAGCTAGAAAAAGAGCTTTTTAATGAAGCCTCTCAGCTTAACTTGACTCTTTATGAATACATTCTTCGTGTTCTTACTGTCCGGGCAAGTTCTAGTAAATCCACCAAAGACAGGAGCGGAACTTGTTGCTTATTGGAAAAGTGAAGGTGTGATCAATTCAAGACCTGATATTACAGATAGTCAAGCCTATATAAAAAAGAGTGCTATCGCCTCATCACCGTTCGTTGTTTAAAATGACAGTAGTGGTGTGTTGAGGATGAAGTAATTTTACCAACCGGCAAACAAGGAAAATCTTGTATCATTCCTGTGAGCGATGCCTGTGGCGATCTGTGCCTAAGTCTTGAACAGAATCCCACAAATTTGACCATAACTAGTGCGATCGCTACTATATAAACTGAGAATATAGAAAAAATGAAGTCATGTCAAAAGAAATAGAAGAACGGGTAGCAATTTTAGAGGCGGAAGTTGCAAGCCTCAAAAGCAAGCTAGAGGTGGTTTCTTCCGCTAAAACCCCTTGGTGGCAGAAAATTGCTGGAAAATTTACTGATAATCCAGCATATGATGAAGCGATGCAGCTAGGACATGAGTATCGTGAATCTCTGCGCTCAAATTTGATAGAATCACGAGATGTTTAAATGTATATTCTCGATACCGATCATCTCAGTGTTTTAGATCGCGGAGGGTTACAGGCGCAACCTCTACTTATGCGACTAGCAAACATGAATCCTAATCAAGTTGCAGTCACAATTATCAGCTACGAGGAGCAAATGCGAGGTTGGTTGAGTTATGTTGCAAAAGCTCAAAATGTTGAAACACAAGTTTTAGCCTACAAGGAGTTAAAAAAGCAACTAACTAATTATTGTATGATTCCCATCCTAGAATTTGATCAACCCGCAGCCCAAGAATTTCAAAGACTGAAGAAAGCTTATCCCAGACTTGGCACAATGGATTTAAAAATTGCTGCTATAGTTCTGGTGAATCAGGCTATTCTATTAACTCGAAATATTGGTGATTTTGGGCAAATAGCAGGTTTAAACATAGAAAACTGGACATAATGATCGCTCTTAGCCCCTCAACTTTGATCATAATTTAGCGCGAGTGCCTGCACCACAGTTGAGCGCAAACAGCTATGACAGATCAAGTTGTCGAAATTGCTGTATGAAATCGATTTTTGCCTTTCTAGCAAGCACCTTTGATCACCACTAGAGCGATCGCTACTTTGAAATTTTGAATTTAAACCATCCTCATCCCAGTATGGGATTTTGTGGGGATGCAAAAAATAGTATGCTAACTTTTAATGTTTATCTGTATTAAAAATTAATCCACCCATGAGAAAAAACACCAGGAAATTACTACTCATTTCTGGATTGGTTTTTAGCTTTACAATGTCGCCATTGTTAGCTCAAGCACAACAACGGGTATCTAATGCTCAAGTTGCAGCGATGGTAGAAGCATTGCGCCTAGCTGCACCGCAAACAGGCAAAGTAAATGATGGACTGTACAGTAATTGGCAAGTAAAGCCCGAAACCCTTAAAGGCTGGTCAAGGAATTGTCTCAAAAAAGAGGTTACACCGACAGAGTTTGAAAATAACCAGGCGATCGCACGCGAAGTTATTTCTTGCATTGTCCGCCGCGAGTTATATCAGCAGTTTCGCGCTACTAACAATAATGAAATTGCTGCTGTGCGTAGCACTTCTTGTTGGTGGATGACTGGTAACTACACAGGTTGTAACAGTGGCTTTACTGCTACCTATGTGCAGAAAGTGGTCGGACTTTATCAGCAGCAGCGTGCTAATCCAACGGTGAATTGAGTGGTGAGTGGTGAGTGGTGAGTGGTGAGTGGTGAGTGGGTTCTACTTTGTCTCCTCTACACCCTTTCCTCCTCCTGCTTTTAAATTTAAACATTAAGAAGCAAAACCATTAAAGCGATACTGAGAGCTAACGCAAACAAAAGTGCATATTCAAAGCGACGACTAAAAAAGCCGATCGCAGCAATCAAACTGATAAATAAAATAGCAATACCAATATATTGTTCACGCTGCCACCCTGTAGCAATTAATGAATCTTGAGGGTTATTTCCAGGCGTAGAATTTTCTTGAATAGTTCTAGGCGATGGCGTTCCGCCCAGCGTAGCCGATCGCTTTGGGTTTGGTAATTCTTGTATTTGTAAATTCATTTCACCCATTGGACATATAAGGCTAAAGTATTGGCTCTTTAATAGTTGAGTTATTTACGCCCAGATGTGAATAGAGAAAATACTTTCAAAAAAATATTCCTCTAAAGTAATTATATTTATGAGCTTTTTTGTCTTCCTAGAGAAATAAACATTTATTATTCCATTAGAAAGAAGTAATTATTATTTCCACTATTTAGATTTAACTCAAGAATATTAATCTAACCATTTAGGCTTTTCACTTATTTAGTAGTTTCCTTCCCCGCAGGAGTATGCTTTCTCTATTTACACCGTGCTGTAGTATTCAGGTGCATTATAGCTAACAGTTCTTAATCATATGAAGTACATCATAGTCCCCTCCTCGCTTGCGGGGAGGGGGTTGGGGGTGGGGTTCTTCTACCTCATTCAGTCATATATCGGCAGTTTACTTCCTAGCTAATAGATGCAATATTCGCTGATATTTTCACTTAATTATCAGCAATTTTAAGCCCATTTTAAAAAAATCATCTTCTTCCTTTTTACCCAGGTAAATAACCATGACCACACAGGAGCAGCTACACCAATGGCATGAACTAGCGCAACAATTGCGAATTGATAGTATTCGCGCCACAACTATTGCTGGTTCAGGTCATCCTACATCTTCAATGTCGCCTGCGGATTTGATGGCAGTTTTTTTATCTAATTATCTCCATTACGATTTTGATAATCCCCACAACCCCAATAACGATCGCTTCATTCTCTCTAAAGGACACGCTGCGCCTTTGCTTTACTCTATGTATAAAGCGGCTGGGGTAATTACTGATGCAGAATTGCTTTCATTGCGACAAAGGGGAAGTCGTCTAGAAGGCCATCCCACCCCTGTTTTACCTTGGGTTGATGTCGCCACTGGCTCTTTAGGACAGGGATTACCCGTTGGTGTGGGGTTAGCTTTAGCTGGGAAGTATTTAGATCAGCTACCTTATAATGTCTGGATATTATTAGGTGATAGTGAAACCTCCGAAGGTTCGGTTTGGGAAGCTTTTGATCATGCGGCTCACTATACCCTAGATAATCTCATTGCGATAATTGATGTTAATCGCCTTGGTCAACGGGGTCAAACAGAATTAGGCTGGAACACTCAAGCCTATGCTAATCGGGCTAGGGCTTTTGGTTGGCAAGCAATTGAGATTGATGGTCACGATTTGGCGGAGATTGATCAGGCTTTTAGTGCGGCTGTGAGTATTAACGATCGCCCCACGGTAATTATTGCCCGCACCAAGAAGGGTAAAGGCGTAAGTTCTCTGGAAGATTTGGGGGGTTGGCACGGTAAAGCCTTAAAACCCGACGCAGAAAAACAAGCGATCGCCCAATTAGGTGGTGAACACCAAATTACAATCACGGTCAATAAACCAGAAACTCAAGCACAGCCTGCAACCATCGCCACACCCCAACCTTTGCAACTTCCTAATTACAACAAAGGTGCAAAGGTAGCAACTCGCCGCGCCTATGGTGATGCGCTGAAAGCTTTAGGTGCTGCACAACCGCAAGTAGTCGCCCTGGACGCAGAGGTGAGCAATTCTACTTACGCTGAAGATTTCGCCGAAGCTTACCCAGAACGATACTTTGAGATGTACATTGCCGAACAGCAAATGGTGGCGGCGGCTGTCGGTTTGCAAATCCGAAATTACAAACCCTTTGCTTCTACTTTTGCGGCTTTTTTAACTCGTGCTTATGACTTTGTGAGGATGGCGGCTGTCTCCCGCGCCAACATTAGATTAGTGGGTTCTCATGCAGGTGTCTCCATTGGTCAAGATGGTGCTTCTCAGATGGGATTGGAAGATTTAGCAGCGTTTCGGGCTGTTTGGGGTAGCACAGTCTTATATCCCTGCGATGCCAATCAGACAGCGAAGTTAGTAGAGCAAATGAGCGATCGCAATGGTATAGTCTACCTCCGCACTACACGAGAAAGCACCCCAGTTATCTATGGTGCAGATGAACAGTTTCCCATTGGTGGAAGTAAAGTTATTCGTAGTTCCGACCAAGACCAAGCCACAGTAATTGGTGCAGGGATTACTTTACATGAAGCACTCAAAGCCTATGACCACCTGAAAAATGAAGGGATTACAGTCCGGGTTATCGATGCTTACTCTATTAAACCTATTGATGTGCAAACCCTGCATCAAGCTGCCCATGATACAGAGGGTAACTTAGTAGTGGTCGAAGACCATTGGAGTGAAGGGGGATTAGGTGCAGCCGTGCTAGATGCCTTTGCGGGTAGTGGTGATCTTTCTAGTTATGACGGGCCACAACTGCAAGTAATCAAGTTAGCGGTGCGCGATATGCCCAGTTCCGGTACTCCCGACGAATTACTTCATGCTGCCAAAATTGACGCTGATGCCATTGTAGAGGCAGTAAAAGCCCAAATTAGACAACCCGTAGGAACTGCTGCTGCGATCGCCACTCCCTCCAGTTTGTAGTAAGGACTTTAGTCCTTTATTTTCCAACTTACTCCCTACTCCGCATAACTAATTCAGTCGTTAGCCAGAGGGAATCAAGACCAAACATTTTTATGCTGATGAATATAGCCATACTCAATTATTTTGTGAGAGCCGAGAAACCCAGTTTTTGAAAGAAAGCGGTGTGCTGAAATCTCGCCATTTTCACCAATGAAATAGCATGGCATCAGATATTGTTTTAAAAAATCAGGAATAGAATATGCCTCTCTATAAACTAGAAGAATTTGACCCCAACTACCGAGAAACCTTTGCTGGTGCTGATGTGAAATCTTTAGAACTATATACTGAAGGTGGAGTGTTAGTTGGCTCAATCGCCGATGCTTTAGTTGACCATGATGGACGTTTTCGTTATCTAGTTGTTTCTACCAATCTAGATTCAGTCAACAAAAAAATATTACTACCAATTGGACTCTCTCGCATCAATTATCCTGCCAGACGTGTCTATGTAGACGGATTGAGTAAACAACAAGTAGAACATTTACCGGAATACCACGAACACTTGGCAGTAGATGAAGATTACGAAGAAAAAGTTCGTAATGTCTTTCGTCCGCCAACTGGTGATATAAGCTACGACCGCGAAAAATATAGCTACCAACAAGAACCTTCTTTATACAATTTAAATGATCAATATCATCAAACCTTTAGATTGTATGAAGAACGCTTAATTGCCAATAAACAACGAGTGAAAACAGGAGAAGTAACACTTGGTAAACATATTGAAACCGAAACTACAAGAGTTACAGTACCTGTTCAAAGAGAACGGGTTGTGATTGAACGCGTTCCACAAACAGCCGCAGATACTATCGTAGATCCAAAAGAAGTTAAATTCCAAGCCGGAGAAGTAGCACGGATAGAAGTTTATGAAGAAACACCTGAAATTCGTAAACAAGCTTTTGTGCATGAAGAAGTGAGAGTAAAAAAAGTCATCGAACAAGAAACTGTAGAAGCACAAGATACCATTAGGCGAGAAGAATTAGATATCGATACAGCAGGTAATACAACGTTGACTCAAGAATGAGGTAAGTAATTCAGGATCAGGGATTTGCAAATAAAAAAACATCCCAAAGTTTGTAGTAAGGGCTAAATACCTGAAAATTAAAGCCATTACTACAAACTAAATAAATATAACCTTTGATATTCTTGGATACCAAAAATTCATTCAAACGAAAGATGCCATCTCTCACATTAATCTTTAAGTTGGTAATTATGAGAGAAGTTATAAAACATTGAGGTTCAAGCAGATGGTACTTTACAAATTAGAAGATTTTGATCCCAACTACCGCGATACATTGCAAGGTGAAGATATTAAGGGTCTTGGTGTCTACACAGAAACAAATAATGAAAAGATTGGTACTGTTAATGATGTTTTAGTAGATGACGATGGTCATTTCCGCTATTTAATCGTTGACTTAGGTTTCTGGATCTTCGGTAAGAAGGTTTTATTACCAGTTGGTCGTACTCGTATTGACCACGGTACAGACCGCGTTTATGCAGTTGGTATGACCAGAGAACAAGCAGAAAACTTACCAGAATTTAATGAACGTTTAAGTCTAGACCAAGATTATGAAGAGCGAGTGCGTGGAGTATATCGCAATCCCAGTTACAGCAACCAACCTTTAGATACATCAACACCTTTAGAAACAAGAACACCTGTAGAAGCTCCATTAGAGACAACACCTGCTTATACCCGCGATACTTATAAATACGAACAAGAACCTAGTTTGTATGGACTTAATGAACCGCATCATGAAACCATGAAATTATATGAAGAGCGGTTAATTGCGAGTAAACGCCGCCAAAAAACCGGAGATGTCACCGTTGGTAAACACGTCGAGACAGAAACTGCGCGGGTTGCAGTTCCCGTAGAAAGAGAACGAGTGGTGGTTGAACGTATCACACCAGAAAATGCAGGTAGAGCTGTTTCCCCCGGTGAAGCAAACTTCCGTGAAGGTGAAGTTACTCGTGTAGAACTTCATGAAGAAACCCCTGATATTCGCAAAGAAGCTGTTGTGCGCGAAGAAATCAGAGTCAAAAAAGTTGTAGAGCAAGACACAGTTCAAGCTGAAGGGACTATTCGCCGTGAAGAGTTAGACGTGAATACTTCTGGTCTTCCCATTGAGGAGCGTTAATTCTTAATTAGCGTAGGTCAATTTAGTACAAGTGCAGGTAGGTATAGCTATTTAAAGCTCTATAAAACTTTACCTGCCCTTGTAACTAATTTTTAAAATGATGAATTTACAAATATAGTTATATGAATGAATATTTAACTTCAGAAACTCCAGATAATCAGATAATATCAGATCATACAAATGATGAAGAAAAAATTATTCGCTTACTTGAAGAACAGTTAGTAGTTGATAACAATAAGCATAAAATTGGCGAAGTAATTATTCGGAAAGTCATCGAAACAACGATGGTTCAAGTTCCTGTGCGACGGGAGAAACTAATTGTAGAACAAATTACCCCAGACCATAGGCAATTAGCAGAAATTGATTTAAGGTGCGGGGAAATAAATGGGGTTGAGTTAACACAGAGCGACAGATCAGGCTTGAATAGTCAACTTAGTGGTTTAAGCGTTAGTGGCTGCTTTATTTCTCCTAAGATTGCTAGTTTATTATTAAATGCGATCGCTCTAGAACGCAACCACGGTTGTCAGCAGGTATTAGTATCTATTTCTGTAGACAATGAAGAAAATCAGAAAAAATACCAAGAGTGGTTTGACCGTTGTTCTAAAGGTCAATTACCAAAGTCTGAAAAATGATTTGACAATTCTACAAACTGAGAACCCTGCCTTCCTTCTTCAAGAAAGCGGGGTTCTGTGCTAATACCGTGAAATTAACGTTATGGATGTGTAGAGACCTTGTAATGCAACATCTTATTGTATAGGAATATATCTTTTACGATTAGCTATGGCAAATAGCAAGACTAAAAATGTGAGCAATCCAGCTAAATATAAAGGGTAACTATAGGTTTGGGGATTAGCTTGACTAACTAACATACCAGCAATTACAGGGCCAACTCCATTAGAAACACTTAAATAAGATGAATTTAATCCTAATGCTGTCCCTTGTTCTTCTGGTTTAGCATTTAGTGAAATCAAAGTGTTAATCATGGGTTGTACTAAAGAATTAAACAAGGAAAAGACTATACTGACAAATACGAAATAACTGACTATAGGAAAAACAGGCATTAAAAGAAAGGAAAAACTTCTCACGCATAAACTCAAAAGTAATATTTTGGCTTCATTAAAATATTTACTAAGAATTTTCACACCCCAAGTTTGCATTATCACCCCTAAAACCCCAAACAAGAGAAACATTAATGTTAAAGACTGGTTATCTTGTTTTAATACATTTAGGAAGTAAGGTTGAAAAGCAAAAGTAAATAGAGTGAAAGTTGTACCAATAAAAAAGTTAATTATCAACAAAATACCAACTTTAGGAATAGCCAAACCTTTAATTAAATTATCTAAACCCAAATCAAAGATGTTGTGTGCTTGATTCTCTTTACTTTTGATAGTCTCTGGCAATAAAAAAGTGGTAATTATCAGAGCTATCATCGCCACACTACCAGAAACTAAAAACGCTGTGCCTAGAGATATCTGCTGTGCGGCTAAACTGGTGGCTGGCCCCAAGACAAAACCTAAACCCATTGCAGCCCCATATATACCAAAACCTTGAGCGCGACGTTCAGGTTCAGTCACATCAGAAATCATCGCCTGAGCAACGGCATTGTTACCCCCAGTAATGCCATCCAAAAAACGTGCTAAAAACAGAGTTGTTGCGGTTGTAGCTGTGCCTGCGAATAAATTGGCAATAACAGTTCCAGCTAAACTAATAATCAATAAAGGCTTACGCCCAAAGCGGTCTGAGAGTTTGCCAATAATGGGAGTCGCAAAAAATTGTGCGATCGCATAAGTCGAAAATAGTAAACTAGTTTGGAAGTCGCTGAGTCCAAATTGCCTGCCATAAAGATAGATAATAGGAATTAAAATTGTAAAACTCAGGGAGTTAATAAATGCAACTAAAGCAATAATCCAAAAAATTCTATTCATGAGCAATCGATACTATCTATTTATTCCGGTTCAAGTCTACCAGAACTGAACATATCAGCTTTTAAGTTCTAGTTAAATCCCCAGCTATATTTTTTGTGAATATTATCGATGAAATTTCCGATAAAAAAGCCTGCTAAACCAAAAAAACAACGTCTGCTGCCGCGAATTCACATTAAAATCCACAAAGGACAATTTGAAATACTTGGTATGGGTACATGGTATTCTTATTGGCGCGATCCTTACCATCTATTGCTCACAATTCCTTGGGGTGGTTTCCTCATCCTGATTTGTATTTTTTATGTATTAATTAATGCTTTATTTGCCCTAGCCTACTTAGTAGGTGGAGACTGCATTGCTAACGCTCAACCTGGCTCTTTTTTGGATGTATTCTTCTTCAGCGTGCAAACTCTGGCATCCATTGGCTACGGTGCAATGTACCCCAAAACAACTTATGCCAATATTATTGTCACTATAGAAGCAATGATTGGATTGGTAGGAATTGCCGTCATGACAGGACTAGCATTTACTCGCTTTTCCCGACCTACCGCCCGTGTGATATTTAGCCGTGTAGCAGTGATTACACCCCATGAAGATATGCCAACTTTCATGTTTCGCACTGCTAACCAGCGTCGTAATTTTATATTAGAAGCACATATGCGGGTGTATTTAATGCGCGACGAAGTAACAGCAGAAGGCGAGTTTATTCGTCGTTTTCATGATTTGAAACTAGTCAGAAACCAAACACCTAGTTTTGCACTAAGTTGGGTAGCAATGCACCCAATTGATGAATTTAGTCCTCTTTATGGTATGACAGCAGAATCCCTCTCACAAACCAATACTACTATTATTATTTCTCTGAGTGGCATTGATGAAACCGTCTCACAAGTAGTTCACGCCCGTCATACTTATGCTGCTGAAGATATTATCTGGAACAGTAGATTTGTTGATATTTTTCATCACACAAATGACGGACATCGTTACATCGATTACAAACATTTTCACGATGTTTTACCTTTGGAATAGGGCATTGGGCATTGTATTTTTATCCCCCTGCTTTCCTTCCCTCTGTAACCTGTCACCTACCTCCTTTATCCTTTTTGCCAAAACTGTTGGAGAATTTCACTAGGTTGGCGATCCCAAGTATCAATATGTTCGTAAATTAAATTATCTGAGTTGAGTTTATAGGTTGAATAACCATTGAAAAAAAGCCTCGCTTTCCAGGGAACACGCAACACGCCCCGAACTGTCCACTTGGCGATAATTGTGTCTGCGGCTGACTGATATACTTCATGCACATCAAAGTAGATTTCTGTAAAGAATAGCCGAGCATGAAATCTTAGAGTCCAAAATATAATTCGGTAATTAAATTTATATTTGAATTTATTTACTGGGTCTTGAAAGTAGATATTTTTTGTATATATGCCATAAGATATATCTTGCTCAAACAGTGTGGGTAAATCCTGTTGCAGAGTTTTGATTACTTGTTCTATTGGTAGGCGAGATTCCACAAAGCTTGTCATTTATTTTTTGCTCAAAAACCAACAACAGCAAAATCATATCCTATCCCAGTGCTAAAGTAGGAAGTTTTACAACCTTGATATTAGGGAACACCAAAAAATAAATTATCCGCAATTGATGGTTGGGTAGGGTGCGTCAGTATGAATAATTTCTGAGTATAGTTAGGTTCTATCGCACTGACGCACCCTACAGTTTGGATATTTTTTTTTATCTGGAAGTCCCTTACCTCCAATAGATGTTTTAAATATGACTCTGTTCGATAATTAATTAGCATTCCAGCAAAAATACAACCTATGCCTGTAGTTCAAAATTCTTGGCAGCATGAATATATCAATACTAACGGCGTGAAACTGCACTATGTGACCCAAGGAACAGGTCGCTTAATGCTGATGTTACATGGGTTTCCTGAGTTTTGGTATTCTTGGCGGCATCAAATCCCAGAATTTGCTCAACATTTTCAGGTGGTTGCCCTTGATTTGCGTGGCTATAACGATAGTGATAAGCCACAAGATCAATCAGCCTATGTGATGGATGAATTTATTAAGGATGTTGAGGGCGTAATTCGGGGATTAGGACACGATAGTTGTATTTTAACCTGAGTTCGGGTTAAAGATAAGGAGGTAAAAGCCACTCCAGTTGAAGGCTAGGTTTCTTAGGTTGATGACAATAAGCGATTAATCCGCAAAGAACGTTAACGCAAAAATTAACAGGGCTGACGCCGGGGTACCGGCTACCGCTTCGCTATCGATGTCTGGAATGCTCAATTTGAGAAATATTTTTGAGTTGGTCATTAATCGTCTCAATAATTGAGCGTTTACGGGACAAAAGCTTGTCATGAAGACGCATTAGCTTATTCTTCATATTGCGACGGGGTTTGGCAAAAAATTCAATTCCGAAGTCTTGTAAAAGTTGAGAAGCAAGTTTTTGTGAAACATAACCTCTATCGGCAAATATTTTGCCAAACAGACCACTCAGTAAATCGGGTACTGGTTGACGGTCATCGACATTACCAGGAGTCAGAGATACATTTAAGAGTTGACCAAACTCATTGACGACCAGATGCAGCTTAAAACCAAAAAACCAATCCACAGAAGTCTTGCCACGAGCGGCTAAACCTTCAAACACCTTATGCCTAGAAATCCGACGATTATGACATACCTTCAAGCAAGTTGAATCGATAAAACCGATACCTGTACATTGTCCAAAACAATGCTTCAGATAGACACACAAAGGTATCAAGGTTGATGGCATCCATTCAATAAATCGTTGATAAGAAGGAAGACCTGGAAATGCAGAACTCCACTGTTGTTTCACTTGATTTAAATAAAAATGCTTGAAATTCCGGTAGTGATTTTGATGAAAAGCGATGATAATTGTCATGATTTCACTTAAACATAAGCTTTTAGCACGAAAACGTTTTATTCCTCCATGATTTAACAATTTTTTGTGCCATTGCGCTTCAAACGCTTTACAGAAATCATCTACATGACAGAACAAAGCATCTAAACTAAACATAGGACAGGCTGCTGGATTTGTTGTTATTTTCAGCTTACTACCTGTCCTTTTCCTGTATCGGCTCAATAAGTAGGGGTAGTAGAAAAAATAAAGTCAGCGAGGGACAAGCAATATCATAAAATATGACACATGACGCAAAAGCTAGATTCGAGTAAAAAATTGGGAGAAGAGATACTGCAAACCATCGAGCCAAAAGGAATTGCAGATGAATCAATGCGTCGGACAGTAGAAATATTACTGAACCTAATAGAGCAATTGCAAGCAGAAGTCAAAGAATTACGAGATGAAAATCAACAGTTAAAAGATGAAAACAACCGCCTGAAAGGAGAAAAAGGTCAACCAGACATCAAAAGCAGCAAGAAAGGATTTGCCAACAATCACTCATCAGAAAAAGAACGACAGACTCTAAAAAAGCACAACAAAGGCAGTAAGAAAGCGACAGTTAAAATAAATAGAGAACAAATATTGGAATATCCCCAGGACAAACTGCCAGCAGACGCAGAGTTTAAAGGCTATCAAGAAGTAATCATCCAAGACATCACCTTGGGAACGGACAACGTATTATTCCGTAAAGAGAAATACTACTCACCTTCAGTGGGAAAAACCTATTTAGCAGAACTGCCTTGCGGTTACGAAGGAGAATTCGGTCCGGGAATAAAAGCTTTGGTGATGAGCCTATACTATGGGGGCAACATGACCCAAGGCAAATTATTAGAGTTTTTAGAAGATATTGGGATATCCATATCAGCCGGATATTTATCGAACCTACTGATTAAAAACCACACTGATTTTGAAAGCGAGAAAGATGAAGTATATGCGTCGGGACTAGAGAGCAGTCCTTGGCAAAACTTCGACCAAACTGGTGCGCGGGTGGGTGGGGTGAACTATACCACTAATGTAGTCTGCAACCCTTTCTATACAATCTACCTGACCACTGCCAAAAAAGACAGATTGAGTGTAGTAAAAGTATTGCAAAATGCCACAGAACTGGAGTTGATTCTCAATCAACTTACAGACAATTTAGTGGAGACTTTCCAAATCCCGACTAAATGGAAAAATGCTCTTAAACTATTACCTCAAGAAACTGTGTTGAGTGAAGCAGAGTTTAATACTCTACTTGATACATATCTACCCAAACTAGGTTCTCAACACCGGACTCGGATTATAGAAGCAGCAGCGATTGCTTTTTATCATCAACAAACTGATTGGCCAGTGGTGCAAACTCTCGTTTGTGATGATGCTCCTCAGTTCAAATTACTGACTGATAATATCGCTTTGTGTTGGGTGCATGAAGGACGACATTACAAAAAGTTGACCCCTTATGTTGCTTGTCACCAAAAAGCTCTTGATAAATTCCTGGATGATTTCTGGGATTACTACCGAGACTTGCTGGCTTACAAAGATGCACCCAGTCAACAGATGGCAGAAAAACTCCGGTCTGAGTTTTGGAAACTTTTCGATACTCAAACCGGTTATCAACAGTTGGATGAGCGAAAACAATTAACGCTGCTGAAAATTTCGGAGTTGCTTTTAGTCTTAGAGCATCCTGAATTACCTTTGCATAATAATCCGGCGGAGTTAGCTGCTAGGACAATGGTGCAACGGCGTAATATTAGTTATGCCACTCAAACTCTAGAAGGTACTCAGGCTTGGGATACTTTTATGTCTCTTGTTGCTACTACTCGTAAGTTGGGAATTAGCTTTTTTGAGTATATCCGTGACCGGATTTCTCAGGTTGGGAATATTCCTTCTTTAGCAACTATTATTCAGGAAAAATCTGCTCTCAATCCTTTTGGTTTTTCATTGATGACTGAAGAACTCCTTACCCCGGAATATTGAGGGGATACCTTTTCCTTATCCCGAACTCAGGTTATTTTAGTTGGACATGATTGGGGTGGTGCGATGGCGTAACCGCCCAGCGTAGCTGATCGCCTGGAATTTTGCCTATGCTCATCCTGAAATGGTTGATCGTTTAATTATTCTTAACTTACCGCATCCTGCTAAATTTGCTCAAGGTCTTTACACTCCTCAACAATTGTTACGTAGTTGGTATATCTTCTTATTTCAACTCCCCTGGCTACCAGAATTTCTGCTTCAATCTGATAATTATCAAGCGATCGCCAAAACAATTTCAGGCACAGCATTTAATAAAACTGCCTTCACTCCAGATGATATTGATGCTTATAAAAAATCGGCTGCCAAAAGTGGCGCACTCACAGCCATGTTGAACTATTACCGTAATGTTTTCTCCAGCTTCCTATTCCAGAAGAATTGGGGTATTTTAGAAGTCCCTACACTGATGATTTGGGGCGAAGATGATACTGCACTAGGTAAAGAACTTACCTATGACACTGCCGCCTATGTTAAAAATCTCAAAATTAAGTATATTCCCGGTTGCGGACATTGGGTTCAACAAGAGCAACCAGAATTAGTTAATCAGTATATTCGAGACTACCTTGTAGTTTAAGATACTGAATTTTTGTAAAAATTGATCATATTTTTTATTTGGTAAATCCCGGAAAAATTTTCACCTAAAAAATATATCTAATGATACATTTGCTTAAAGATATTTAATATTAAATTAAGTCAAGTATTTATGCTTAATTCGTTGCTCAAAGATGCCTATAAAGCATAGATAGTAATCTTTTCAGCCTCACGAATATACCTGTTATCTAGAAAATTAAATTGTGATTTAAATCAACATTATTTGGGAAATTAGTGAGATAATAGAACCGTGAGGAAAAGAACGGACACGAATATAAGGAGAAAGGGGGAAAATTATGAAACTCAAGCTATTAGCAGCAGTAGTCTTAGCTACTCCCCTATTTTTTGTAAACTCAGTCAAAGCTGGGAATCCACAAGACTTACAAAGGCTATTGTCAACTGGGGAATGTGTTGGGTGTAATCTATCAGGCATGAACCTTAATGACGCACATTTAATTGGTGCTGATTTAAGAGGAGCAAACCTTTCGGGTGCGAACCTTTCGGGTGCAAATCTCGAAGGTGCTGATTTCACTGACGCTAACTTGAAAGGGGCGAACTTAAGTTCAGCCTTCATCACCAACGTCAACTTCAAAAAAGCCAATCTCAACAATGTCAACATGACTCGCGCTCATGTTATCGATTCCAATGTGTATGGCGCATCAATGGAAAACCTCACCATTACTGATGCAGAAATCTATCACACTGCGATCGGTGTGGGTGGCGAAGACGGTACAGTAATTCCCGATTGGGATTAGGGTGAACTAAGTTCAGCTAAACTTTAAGAAATAAAAGATGGGGTGAGAGAATTGGGTGTTAGCCAATATGATCTCTCACATACCTGCTCTGAAATACTTACCTAAACTTAGTAAAACTAGGTTTAGTGATTTCTTCCTGCTTCTTCCAAGGTAGAAGGCTACTTCTTGTCCACAGGCGTTAAGTTCAGGTCAAGCCGACTTTACTTTTTGTTTTTCAACTAAAAAGCTGATTGGTTTGTGCGTCCTTGGTTTTCGGACATACTATGATTTTGCAGCACTTAACGCTACTTTTTTTAGATATCTTTAAGCAGATTTAGCTAACAATTTGGCTACTTAGTAAAGCTCTCAAAAGTATTTAAACTGAGACCAAAATCTCTGATCTGCCGAAACTTAACATTTCTTCACTTCAATACGCGATGACCGACTGTCAGTTGGATACTATCAGCTACGGTGGACAGAGGCTGCGCCAAAGTATTCCTAGTTTGTAGTAAGCACCTTAGTGCTTAAAAGCATCAGGATTTAAACCCTAACTACGAACTTGCCGACATATCAATCCTAATTGGGTGCATTTATAAAGTATTGGTATCAAGAATCAATACGTTGATTGACGAACACGGTTTAAGATAGCTTTAATATTCAAGATGAAATCAGCGTTTGTGCTTATATAAATGAGAGGTAGAGTGATTTTTGCATGATCTGTACTTTATTTTAAGTAAGATGATGAGCAACTAACACAGCCTAGGATAGTCAGTAACCCAGCCCTAAAGGGACTGAGTTTCCAGCATACCGTGAGGTCTTATGATTTTAGACATCCTGTAGCCTTCTGACTTCTATCTGTCTAGTGACTGTCTACCTTGTAGTTGATGCTGTAGATGTTACAGGGCAATTATGGTTATAAGACGCTAAACCCTGTCACCAAATTCTATTGAATGCAAAAGTGCATCGCCTAATCAACAGCCTTTTGGTTGTAATTATCCAGATTAGAGAAACTCAACTGTCAAATTTATGGAAGTGAACATGCAAGAACCGGAATTCGCTCAAACCCAATCCAAAGAGACAACAGTGCCAGATATCAACAACCAAACAGGAACTATTACTAAACTCCAACCTCCTGTACAGTCTCAAGAGCAATGGGTAAAATACGGAGAACAAATTTCTGAATTTCTAGGAACACTACCTGATTATGTAGGTAACTTTTTTAATCAATATAAGCAGCCCTTGGTAAGCGTAGGCTTAATTCTAGGATCATTGGTTGCAGTTAGGGTACTGTTGGCAGTATTAGATGCTTTGAATGATATTCCTTTGGTAGCACCAACTTTTGAGTTAATCGGTATTGGTTACTCTGCTTGGTTTGTTTACCGCTACTTACTAAAAGCTTCAACCAGACAAGAGTTAAACAGTGAAATTACAACTCTGAAGTCCCAAGTAGTTGGTCACGATGGTTCAGAAAGCTAATATCTGAATAAATAATACATCAGATACTGACAGCTACTACAGGGTAGAACTTATTTAATAAAATGGTCAAGCAAAACGCTTGACCATTTTCGTTCTTTATGGTTTTGAGAGATGGGATAACCAAGTTTGTAGTAAGGACTTTAGTCCTTAGAAAAATCAGGACTAAAGTCCTTACTACGAACCGTCAAAACTAACTTGATAGACTACAACACCCGTAAGATGCTGGGAATGCTATCAACTGCTGCCAAACTCTGAATTTCGGCTAAGGCTTGGCGAAAATCACCTTCCCTCACATCGTGGGTAACAACTACAATTTCCGCTAGTCCTCCCTGAAAGCCTGTTTGGACAATTGACTCTAAACTCACACCATGATCACCAAAGCAAGTACCGAGTTTACCAATGACACCGGATTGGTCTTTGGTGAGGAATCGGGCGTAAAATCGAGTTACGAGGTCTGCTATCGGGGCAATTTGGCAGTAATCTTCATGTCTACAGGTTAAGAGGGCATTTGGTGCGGCGGTATTGCTTTTTAGTGCTGCCACTAAATTTAAAATATCTGATGTGACGGCACTAGCAGTAGCACCTGCACCCGCGCCAGGTCCAAAGAACATTACTTGACCGATGGGTTCTCCTTCTACAAGAATGGCGTTATAAACACCGTTAATACTTGCTAACGGATGTGCCTTGGGTACTAACGTTGGATGTACCCTGACAGATAGTTGGGCGTTATCATTAACGTGATTTGTAGCGATCGCTAGTAATTTAATGACAAAGCCCAATTTTTCGGCATAGGCAATATCGGTTTTACTAACTTGCCGAATCCCTTCACAATACACATCTTTTAAATGAATCCGGCCATCAAAAGCCAATGATGCCAAAATTGCGATTTTATCCCCTGCATCTAAGCCATCGACATCAGCCGTAGGGTCAGCTTCCGCATAACCCAAGCGTTGGGCATCAGCCAAAACATCAGCAAAGTCAATGCCTTCGGTTTGCATCCGGGTAAGGATGTAATTAGTTGTGCCGTTAACGATGCCAGTCACGGTATGCAGCCGGTTGACACTTAAAGCCTGCTTCAAGGGTTGAATTATGGGAATACCACCACCCACAGCCGCCTCTAGCATGACGTATAAGCCAGCTTGATTAGCAATTGTGAAAATTTCTGCCCCAAAGCGAGAAATAGCGGCTTTATTGGCAGTGACGACGTGCTTACCGTTCTTGAGGGCTTGGAGAATTAGCGATCGCGCCGGCTCTAATCCCCCCATCACCTCGACTACAATATCGATGTCCGGGTCGTTGACAATTGCTTCTAAATCTGTTGTGATAATTCCCGCAGGTAAATTAACATCACGAAGTTTATCTAGCGATCGCACTCCCACTCGATAAATTTCAATCTCTTGTAACAACGGGTGACGACCAGCCGCATCTTGTAGCAACTGCACAGTCCCCGTTCCTACCGTACCTAATCCTAAAATTCCCAGCTTTACACCCACAAAATTAACCCCAAACTCTATATTTAAGTGCTGAGTGTTGAGTGATGAGTGCTGAGTTGACTCAGAACTTACCACTCTTGTTTCAACTATATCTAGTGCTGAGTAGGGAGTGCTGAGTAGGGAGTGCTGTTAGCGGTAGCGCGGCGTTTAGCCGGTGCTGAGTTGGCTCAGAACTTACCACTCAACACTCAGCTATTTATTTATACAAAAAAATTGTAGGGTGGATTATTTACCCACCCTACAAACTCTACAAACTCATTACTCAGGACTCATTACTCAGCACTCGCTACTTAGTATGTTTCAACGTGCCAGCGGCCTGCTCTCTTGAGGTCTTTTTGATAGTCACTCCAGGTTACGCCTTCCTTAGCAGCAGCAGCAGTTAAAGCAGCATCAATACCATCTTCCATACCGCGCAAACCGCAGATGTAAGTGTGGGTTTTTTCGTTTTTGATCAACTGCCACAGTTCATCAGCATTTTCTGCTACGCGGTCTTGGATGTACATTCTACCGCCTTGGGGATTTTGTTGTTCCCGGCTGATAGCACAAGTTAAGCGGAAGTTATCAGGATACTTCTGCTGCATTTCTTCCAATTCTTCTTTATATAGAAGATTTGGAGTTGTGGGAACACCAAAGATCAACCAAGAGAATCCTTTAAATTGATATTCTGGGTTAGCCGCTCTTTCTGCATCCTTAAACTGCCGCCACAGGTAAGCACGCATGGGGGCAATACCTGTACCAGTCGCCATCATGATTACATTGGCTTCTGGATCATCGGGTAACAACATTTCCTTACCCACTGGCCCTGTGATTTTTACATCATCTCCAGGCTGCAACTGAGTTAGGTATGTAGAGCAAACACCATAAATCGTTTCGCCGCTTTCTGGGTGCTTGTACTCCAGCTGACGGACGCATAGGGAGACTGTCTTATCATCTACATCATCACCATGACGAGTGGATGCAATGGAGTACAGTCTGAGCTTTTCTGGCTTGCCGTTTTTGTCCACACCAGGGGGGATAATCCCAATACTCTGACCTTCAATGTATTTCAAATTACCACTGGAAAGGTCAAATTTTAGGTGCTGAACAATCCCAATCCCGCCTTCTTTAACTAATGTTTCATTAGAGATACACTTACCAATAAATGGCGCATTGGGGCGGTAGGTGTTAACAGGAACATCAGCGTGGGCTTTTTTGGCTTTCGCTTGAGTCATGGTTTTGCCTTTGTTATCCTTATTCTTCTGCTGTTCTTCAGCTGGTTTTTGAGCGAAGCCTTTCACTTCACTCTTTGCTGTTACAGGTGTGGCTTGACCATTTCCCTCAGTGCTAATATTCACCTGATCGGCCACTTTACCATTAAGTTGTTGTAGACCATTTCCAGGATGAATGCTAACAATCTTCCCTCCTAGGCGAGTGATACGCTGCATTTCTTGACTCATGCGGTTGTAAGGTACTCTGATGAACACACTGCCACTTTTACGAATTGGGTAGTTAGTTTTATCAGTTTCTTCGTTCTGTCGCAGACCCACCACTTCGTAAACGAAGACACGGCTACCTGATTCTGCGTTGGCAGCACCTTCAAAAGCACCTTGGTTGTACATTCTTTCTACCACTCCGATATTTACTTAACCGTTTATCAAAAAAAAAACTTTTCCCATCACAAACTAGCTTTAGTTTATCGGATTTCGTGTTCCTAAAACTAACGTTATGAGAAAGTGGCACTATCAAATAATGCCCGGCATTCATACACTCACCAAGGACGTGGAGGCTTAGGAATAAACACACCTGTTCACCTTCTAAGTTAAAGGATAAGTCTATTGGATAATGTTAACAATGAGTCAATTTAATCTTTTTTTTCGTGCTGTGAGTAGTAGAAGCAGACTCTGGGAAATATTTATCGGGAATTACCAGTACAACACCGCCTCAACAAAGTCACCATCTGGCATAGACGCAAAGCTTATATAATCAAGGTTCTTTCTTTTGCCTTTTGTCTTTTACCTTTTGACTGACTGCACTAGATTCTCTTGACAGTAAATATTGTATGGGTTACATCATTCTGTTAAAATCAACTATACCACTAGGATTAAATACTTAGCTAATTTTCAAAGCAAGATATTCAGACGAGCCACAGCCACTAATTTGGTTGACCACCCGTTTGATAAATCTTATATGTCGCTGAGTAGCAAGAACGCAGGACAAACCAAACGGGTAAACTCCTGGCTTCACATCTGCTGTGAGAAAAAATTATTGATTGACACATTAGTATTTAGAGGAGATTTATGACAAGTAAGCCGGAACGCGTGGTACTAATCGGAGTAGCCGGAGACTCCGGATGCGGAAAATCTACGTTTTTGCGTCGTTTGATAGATTTGTTTGGTGAAGAGTTTATGACAGTTATCTGTTTAGATGACTATCATTGTTTGGATCGCAAACAACGTAAAGAAACTGGCATCACGGCACTTGACCCCAGGGCTAACAACTTTGACTTAATGTATGAGCAAATCAAGGCTCTCAAAGAAGGTCAAGAGATTAATAAGCCGATTTACAACCACGAAACCGGCCTGATCGATCCGCCCGAAATCGTCAAGCCAAATCATATTGTAGTGGTTGAGGGTCTACATCCTCTGTATGATGAACGGGTGCGATCGCTGCTTGATTTTAGCGTTTACTTCGACATCAGCGACGAAGTGAAAATCGCCTGGAAAATCCAGCGTGATATGGCAGAAAGAGGCCACCGCTATGAAGATGTCTTAGCCGCTATCAACTCCCGCAAACCCGACTTCCAAAAATATATCGAACCACAAAGAGAATTTGCGGATGTGGTTCTGCAAGTATTACCCACCAACCTAATTAAAAACGACACCGAGCGCAAAGTGCTGCGGGTGCGGATGCTACAACGGGAAGGGAAGGAAGGCTTTGAGCCATGTTACCTCTTTGATGAAGGCTCAACCATCCAGTGGACTCCTTGCGGACGGAAGCTAACCTGTTCTTACCCAGGTATGCAAATGTACTACGGTTCTGATGTTTACTACGGTCGTTATGTCTCGGTTCTAGAAGTAGACGGACAATTTGACAACCTAGAAGAAGTTATTTACATCGAAAACCACCTAAGTAACACATCCACCAAATACGCAGGTGAAATGACTCACTTGTTATTACAACACCGTGAGTATCCAGGTTCTAACAACGGTACTGGCTTATTCCAAGTGTTAACAGGTTTGAAAATGCGTTCTGCTTACGAGCGTTTAACAGCAAAAGAAGCCAAGCTAGCAGTTCAAGTTTAAAACAGCAGTGTTTGTGTCAAAACTTTAGGGAGTACATTCCGCGTACTCCCTTTTTTTTATAGATTTGTGCAAAATACCATATATAGGAATAATTTACTGTAATATTTTCAGAAAAAATGTCATCTAAGGCACAAAAATCTATAATGAGCGATCGCCAGCAAGTCCAGATTGTTAAGTAGCTTATTTTGTACTTTTACGGAAACTAACTACTGAATGTGTGAATATTGTTATGATTTCAGTAATTAGTAGCTGCACTAAATATCTGAATGTTTAGTCAGTGAAAATACTTTTACAGGAGGAATACTCTATTGTCTCGACGCTACTTGTTTACCTCCGAGTCAGTTACCGAAGGTCATCCTGATAAAATCTGCGATCAGATTTCTGATACGATTTTAGACACCTTACTCACACAAGACCCTGCTAGTCGGGTTGCGGCTGAGGTAGTGGTAAATACTGGCTTGGTGCTAATCACTGGTGAAATCACCACCAAAGCCAACGTCAATTATGTCAACATCGCCCGGAAGAAAATAGCGGAAATCGGCTACATTGATGCTGATAACGGCTTTTCTGCTAACAGTACCAGCGTGATTGTCGCCTTAGATGAACAATCTCCTGATATTGCCCAGGGTGTTAACACTGCCCAAGAAACCCGTCAGGATAGTGAAGAACTATTTGACACTATTGGTGCTGGTGATCAAGGACTGATGTTTGGTTTTGCTTGTAACGAAACCCCAGAACTAATGCCCTTACCTGTGAGTCTAGCTCACCGCATCGCTCGCCGACTAGCCGCAGTGCGTAAAACCGGGGATTTGCCTTATCTCCGTCCTGATGGTAAAACCCAAGTTACCGTCACTTATGAAGACGGTCGCCCTGTCGGTATTGATACCATTCTGATTTCCACCCAGCACACAGCCACCATCGGTAATATAACTGATGAGGCAGCAGTCCAAGCCAAAATTAAACAAGACCTGTGGACTGCTGTAGTTGAACCTGTGTTTGGTGACCTAGAAATTAAACCTGACCAAGAAACACGTTTTTTGGTCAACCCCACCGGTAAATTTGTCGTTGGTGGACCTCAAGGTGACTCTGGTTTGACGGGACGAAAAATCATTGTGGATACCTACGGTGGTTATTCACGACATGGTGGTGGTGCTTTCTCAGGTAAAGATCCCACCAAGGTAGACCGTTCAGCAGCCTATGCAGCTCGCTATGTGGCGAAAAATATCGTCGCGGCTGGGTTGGCAGAAAAATGTGAAGTGCAGTTGAGTTATGCCATTGGTGTAGCACGACCCGTGAGCATTTTTCTGGATACCTTTGGTACAGGCACAATCGATGATGACACCTTGTTGGAACTAGTCAAACAGAACTTTGAACTACGTCCGGCTGGGATTATTCATACCTTCAACTTACGTAACTTACCAAGTGAACGAGGCGGACGTTTTTATCAGGACATCGCGGCTTACGGTCACTTTGGGCGGAATGACTTAGACTTGCCTTGGGAACGTACCGATAAGGCAGAATTTTTGAAGCAAGCAGCTAGTCATGCTATGTCAGATGCGATCGCTCAAGCTTTAAAGTAGTTCACATACTACTAAAAAAATAATTTAGTTATAAACCCTTTGCTGAGGAACTTTCTAGGTAGAGGGTTTTCTTATAGAAGTAGAAAACCTCTAATTTATGAAAAATTGAGTCAATATGATGATAATATTTGCTGTATACTAACCATACCACTGTTATATATCTAAAGAAATTCATGCTGGTCTTGATTCTAGAGTAGAACTAGATAAAGTTCCCTATTTGTGTTTTTGTCAGTATTCCTGTGCTGAATTGGTTGAAAGTTCTAGTAAAGTGAATTAGCCCTTTTGGACTTTTAAACATCTGAGACATATTGCTGGAAGATGTTGATTGGGTTTAACAAAAGTGGTTGAGAGAACTAGTCAAACATCAGCCAGGAGATATTGAAAATGCGCTAGAGTAGGGTATTGTCATACTTTCATCTAAAATCTTATCTACAAAAATAGAGGAGAAGCAAAGGTACTTCTAGAAAAATTTAGATTTGCTAACTACCGATTTATACAGCACCATATAGCTATCACAAGCAAATGTGCGTGTAAAAATGAGGATAAAAACCACTTCAATATTATGAAGTAATGCGAATTATCTAGAAGATGATTCATTGCCCTTGTTATAAGAGAAAATAATCTGAAGTATTGATCAATATTGGCGGTGGTTGTATAAGTAAAGCTGATTTGGTGATTTTTGCGGTAGGGATAAGGAGATTTGAGGGATGCAAACTCAACAGCCAATCCCTGTGGAAAGCAGTTTAGAAAGCGAAAAAGTGCCAGTAGAAGAGACATCCAACGATGAACTCCCGACTATAGAATTTCCCTCACGAGGGAAACTCAAAGCCAGTTCCTGGCGCATACATCAGAAAATTGGTTATGGTTATTTTGTGGCGATTGGCATTGGCTTTTTCGGCTCACTCACTGGGTTAGTCATCGCCAACTACTACCGTGGGAGAGAAATCAGGCAATTTAATCAAGCTCAGGAGCAACGACAACTACTGAGTGATTATAAAGATGCAGTTATCGGCGCACAACTGCATAGCTCTAAAATGACCGCGTTTTTAGAAGACAAACAGCAATTACCAGCGAAAAAGAACGAATTTTTGCAGAATGTAGAGAAAGCTAAGAATTTAGAGCAGAAAATCGACAAATTTATTGATAGAAACCCTGACAAATTAGCGGCGACAAGTGCTAATTTACAGACTCTATTACAAGATTACGCCTTTTACTTAAAATCCTATGTTGACAAAATAGATACAGTTTTAAAGGAAAGTAATCAACAGCAGGTTGCTGTGACGAGAGACAAGCTGTTGGAAATTATGCGTGGTCAAACAGCCGTACAACTAGACCAGCTATCAGAAAAATTAACTAATATCCTCCGTACTGCGGAAGAGCAAGAACAGAAAAGACAAACAGATGTAGAACAAGCTAAGGGAGTAGAGAGATTAATTGTCATGCTGAGTATGCTGGTGTCAGTAGCGATCGCTGGCATCATAGCATGGCGAACCAGTCGAGCGATCGCAGAACCAGTGATCATTGTCACTCAAGTTGCTGAACAAGTAGCACGGAAACACAATTTTGATTTACGCGCACCAGTCACCACCGAAGACGAAATTGGTTTATTAGCAAAATCTTTAAATCATCTGATTGAACGGGTATCAGAACGCACAAAAGAACTAGAAAAAGCCAAAGAACAAGCCGAAGCCGCTAGCAAAGCCAAAAGTAGATTTTTGGCTAATGTCAGTCACGAGTTACGTACACCCTTAAATGCAGTGATTGGCTTAAGCCAACTGCTACAAGATGATGCAACTGATCTAAATTTATCAGGAGACTTCATCACTGACTTAGAAACTATCAACTCTGCTGGTAGACACCTACTGGAACTGATTAACGACATCCTCGACTTATCAAAAATTGAAGCCGAGAAAATGTCTATCTACCCAGAGAATTTTGAGATTGCTACGCTAATTAATAACGTTGTCCTTACAGTCAAACCAGCTATAGAAAAAAATGGCAATGTGTTAGCTGTGTATTGTGATGAACACTTAGGCTCAATGTACGCTGATCAAACCAGGATGCGGCAGGTATTATTAAACTTATTAAGTAACGCTGCTAAGTTTACCACTAACGGCAAGATAACGCTAACAGTTAAGAATGACAGAGAGGACTGCTCACCAGAAGCTCCCCTGGGAATGATTACTTTCAATGTTAGTGATACAGGTATTGGGATGTCTCCCACACAACAGCAACAATTATTTCAACCCTTTATCCAAGGTGACACCTCTACCACGAAAAAGTATGGCGGTACAGGACTGGGTTTAGCTATCAGTCGCCACTTTTGTCAGCTGATGGGCGGTGAAATTTTGGTGCAAAGTCAGATGGGAGTTGGTTCTACTTTCATTGTTCATCTACCATTGACTGTGCAGGAGTAATTGGGGATTGGGGACTGGGAAATCAGGTAGACAAGGTATAGTAACTAATGACTAATGATGCTGGCGCGAACAATTTTGAATTTTGAATTTTGAATTTTGAATTTTGAATTCCCCGCAGGGATTGACCATTGACTTAAGTTATCAGCACTCCTCACACCATGACTACAAGCATCGACTTTCTCAGCCATCTTAACCCCAGCCAACGCCAAGCCGTGGAACATTACTGCGGCCCTTTGCTCGTTGTAGCTGGTGCGGGTTCTGGTAAAACACGCGCCTTAACTTACCGAATTGCTAACTTGATTCTCAAACACCGTGTCGCGCCGGAAAATATTTTGGCGGTGACTTTCACCAACAAAGCCGCACGGGAGATGAAAGAACGGATTCAGAGGCTATTTGCTGAACAGTTAGCAATGGCAGAACATGGAAAAAAGTTGGATTTATTGCCAGAATACGAACAAACAAAACTGCGATCGCGCGTTTATAAAACTACTATCAAAGAGTTGTGGTGTGGCACTTTCCACAGTCTATTTTCGCGGCTTCTCCGCTTTGATATTGAAAAATACCAAGATGAAAAAGGTAGAAAATGGGATAAAAATTTCTCTATCTTTGATGAATCTGATGTAATGAGTTTAATTAAAGAAATTGTCACCAAACAATTAAATTTAGACGATAAAAAATTTGACCCCCGTTCTGTACGTTACGCCATTAGTAACGCTAAAAACCAAGGCTTTTCACCGCAAGAATTAGAGAAAGAACAGCCGAATTATCGCGGACGGGTAATAGCTGATGTCTACAATCGTTATCAAGATAAACTCACAGAAAATAATGCTCTAGACTTTGATGATTTAATTCTGATTCCTACCAGATTATTTCAGCAAAATGAGCAAGTTTTGGGGTATTGGCATCGCAAATTTTGCCATGTGCTTGTAGATGAATATCAAGATACCAACCGCACCCAATATGACCTGATTCGCCTGTTAGCGACTAATGGGGAAGAGAAAAAGACGGAATGGAATTGGCAGAATCGCTCAGTTTTTGTCGTAGGTGATGCCGACCAATCTATTTACAGCTTTAGAATGGCAGATTTCACCATTCTCTTAGAGTTTCAGAATGACTTTGGTGATGCTTTAGCTGATGAAGATACGCGTACAATGGTGAAGTTAGAAGAAAACTATCGCTCTTGTGAAAACATTCTCCAAGCTGCCAATGAACTCATTGAAAATAACACCCAACGCATTGATAAAGTCCTCAAACCGACAAGGGGAGCGGGTGAGCAAATTTATTGTCATAAAGCAGATGATGAACTAGCTGAAGCCGATTTTGTCATTAGACAAATTCGCAGCTTAGAACATCAACATCCTGAATTAGATTGGGGTAGTTTTGCCATTCTTTATCGTACCAACGCCCAATCTCGCCCCTTTGAAGAACAGTTAGTCAGGAATCAAATTCCTTACACAGTCGTCGGCGGGATGAAATTTTATGACCGTAAAGAAATTAAAGATGTCTTAGCTTATTTAAGAGCGATCGCCAACCCAGCCGATACCGTGAGTTTATTAAGAGTTATTAATACACCCCGGCGTGGTATTGGTAAAGCCACTATGGATAATTTAATCAATGCTTCCCAGCAATTAAACACAACATTGTGGGAAATATTGAGTGATGAGACTTCAGTCAATACTTTAGCTGGACGTTCTGCCAAAGCTGTCAATAACTTTGCTAAGATGATTAACCGTTGGCAAGGAGAAATAGCCACAGTTCCCGTTTCGGAGATGGTAACGGGAATTTTAGAAGATTCTGGTTACGTGCAAGACTTACAAAATCAAGGAACAGACGAAGCTGAAGACAGAATCCAAAATGTCCAAGAACTTTACAACGCTGTACTGCAATTTCAAGAAGAAAATGAAGATGTTTCTTTAACAGCCTTCTTACAAAGTACCGCCCTCAGTTCTGATTTAGATAACTTAAAAGAGGGTCAAACAGCCGTTTCTTTGATGACCTTACACGCTTCTAAAGGCTTGGAGTTTCCCGTAGTCTTCTTGGTGGGATTAGAACAGGGACTATTCCCCAATTACCGTTCCATGAACGATCCAGCCGCCTTAGAAGAAGAACGCCGTCTGTGTTACGTGGGAATTACCCGCGCCCAAGAACGCTTACACTTATCCTTTGCCCGTGAACGCCGCTTATATGGCTCACGAGAACCCGCCATGCGATCGCAATTTCTCGACGAATTACCCCCAGAATTATTAGCAAATCCCGGTCAAAAGCGGCAAACTCATACCAAAAATTCTACAAGTAATGGCAAGCAAACAGTTAATCAAAATTGGCAAGTAGGTGAGCGAGTTTTACACAAAAGTTTTGGTCTTGGTGAAATAACTCACATTTTTGGCGAAGGAAATAAGGTATCTGTAGCAGTTAAATTCGCAAGTTTGGGACAAAAGATTATTGACCCTAGAGTAGCGCAGTTGCAAAAAATGGACTGATATTCAATAGTAGTCAAAGTAGAGACGCAATACATCGCGTCTCTACAGTTTCTAATAAGTTCATTGTGCAGAATGCTGCACGGCTTCTACATTAATATTGAGTCGAAGTTACACAGAAAATTGTTTCTGATGATAAGAGCAAAAACTTAATTGTAGAGAAATTTTGACAAAAAGATCCTAGAGGCTTGAATGAAACAACTGGTGAACTGAACAGAGTATGGACTGATAACAGAGCCAATAGCAAAAGCTATAGTCTGCAAACAAACCTCATTGGCAAATTTAGTACAGGTTCTATCCAACACACACTTTTAGTTGGGGTTGAGCTTGACCGTGAAACTCAGGATAATGCTAATTTCGAGGATTTTGCTCCTAGTATTAACCTGACTTTTCAGGTTATGTGGAAAAGCTAACGCGAAACCTAACCCCCTTCCCTAGTAGGGAAGGGGGAAAAGTTAATGTCTATAACCATTTATGCTGTGCCTGCTGAGATCGCTTAAACTCTGATTAACCTGACGAATTATCGCGATTCTACAAAAATAATCTGTGCTGTTTCTTGATCTAACGCAGTGCGGGTTCTGCCAACTGTGATGACATAGGATGGAAAACGTTGCTCTAGCACCAAATGGCTACCGGGTAAAATGCCGAATGCCATCAGCTTTTGTAACACTGCATCATCTTGAGTTCGTAAACTCACTACCGTTTGTGGTTGACCTATCTTGACTGTTGATAAGGCGTTCATCTTAAAAATTCACCCCAAATAAGGTTAAGCCGGTGTTGACAACATATCCCATGAGGAAGGCGAAGGGGAAAATAAATAGTACGATCGCTAATGTAGTTTTGCTTCCTCGTTCTTTAATCAGCATTTGTAATTGGGCAATACAGGGTAGAAACAAAGTTAAGACAATCGCCGCCACCACCAACTGATTACCTGTCAGGCTACCTTGCTGCTGTAAATCAAACAGTCCGGCTGCACCATAATCTCTTCTAAAGAAACCGTAGAGAAATATCGGTGCTGCTTGTTTCGGCATTCCCAACGCCAAGGTCAGAGGTTCAATTCCCCGAATAATCACATCAAATAATCCGGTTAACCGTCCTGCCCAAATCAAGACTGATGCCCAAATAAACAACGGCAAGACTTCCACAAAATACCACTTCATCCGCACCCAGGTTTTGATGAAGACGTTCCGCAATTTGGGCAGCCGCAAAGGTGGAACTTCCATGTAAAACCTGCCAGATTTACCGGGTAATAATCTGGCGGTGAGATAGCCAACTACCAAAAAGATGGCAGTGATAAAGCCTACCCAAAACAGTAAGGCGGCGGGTTTTTGTGCCAGTAATCCTACAATTACACCCCACTGCGCTGCACAGGGAATAGCAAGGGAGAGTAAAAACGTCGCAATTAATCGTTCCCGGTTGGTTTCCAGAGTGCGGGTGACAATCGTTGCCATCGTGTCGCAACCTAAGCCCAAAACCATTGGAATGACTGCGCGACCAGATAACCCCACGGATTTAAATAACCGATCTAACATTAAAGACAAACGTGGGAGATAGCCGCTATCTTCTAGTAATGAGAACATCAAAAAGTAGGTAGCAACCACGGGTAAGACAATGGCTGTAGCGTAGCGAATCCCCAAGGTAATAATGCCATAGTCATGAGCAATCAAGTCTTGAATTGGTCGCCAGGGAATGACTTGAGCAGTGATTTGATTGACTATTGGGTTGATTTGTGATTCAAAAAAGGTTTCGATGCGATCAACTAGTTCCCCTGCCCCAAATTCACCGACAAATTTATAGACTCCGTAGTAAAGGATAATTACAAGAATGGGAAACCCGGTAATGGGGTTGACGGTGAGTTTGTGGAGTGTCTCAGACAATGACGATCGCGCCTGTTTGGTTTGATGTAAAACTGCTCGTTCTATAGCTTGAGCCTGACTTTGACGAGAATTGGCGATCGCTAATCCGATGGGTTGTTGGAGTTGATTTTGCGTGACGGTAATCAATACTTCCAGATGACGACACTGTTCTTGATCCTGTTGCAAGGTTTGCCATAAAGCTGGGTCTTTTTGTAACAGTAATAAAGCTACGCTACGCTGTGAAAGCGAATAATTGCCAAATAAATAGCGATTCTCCTTTGAAGAGGCTGCGCCAACGCCTAAATTTTGCCACCACGATTCTAGTTGTGCGATCGCGCTTTCAATTGGTTCGGGATAAATAACTTCGCTGATCATACCTTTCCTTCCTCATCTGAAAATACTTACGCAGGTATCATGGCAGCCTGAATCGACAGGAATGGTGCAATCCTGTATCGCAATTCATCTATACCTTGATTCAAAGCCGCCGCCATGCAGACTACTGGAATTCCTAACTCACGTTCGAGTGCATCCTGTTGTATATCCAGTCCCCAACGACGCGCTTCATCCATCATGTTGACGGCGAGTAAAACAGGTAGTCCAGCTTCGATGAGTTGAAAGGTGAGAGACAACATCCGTCCCAAGTTCTTCGCATCCACCACATGAATCACAGATGCTACAGGTTCTGTTAGCAATAAATCTCTGGCAACTTTTTCTTCTTCGCTGATGGGCATCAACGAATACATCCCTGGTGTATCAATCACCGTTATGCTTTGTTCCCCTATCTGCGCTAGCCCACGACTCACCTCTACAGTCGTACCGGGGTAATTAGAAACCGTAACATAAATTCCAGTCAGTGCATTGAACAGCACACTCTTACCAACATTGGGCATTCCTACCAAGGCAATTGGGGGACTTGGGGAAACTTGCTTGGCTAAATATTGCTGACTTTTACGAAAAAATGGCAATTTATGCGATCGCTTTCCACACGATTGACCTTGAGATTTACAGTTATGACATTCCATAGGAATTTATTTTTGAGTTTTACTGCAAATTATTCTCAAATTAAATTGTGAGGAACTCGTGAGGAAATATACTTAGTTTATTTTTTTAAACATGAATATCAAAATCAAAAGCACCCCCTTTTTCAGGGAGTGCCTTTAATTTACAGCTAGATTATTGATTTGTGTGTGAAAATTAACCGTTGATAGCAGGTGCGCTGATAGCAACAGGAGCAACTTCACCAGCAGCCAAATCTAAGGGGAAGTTGTGAGCGTTACGCTCGTGCATTACTTCCATACCCAGGTTAGCGCGGTTGATTACATCAGCCCAAGTAGCGATGACACGACCTTGAGAATCAATGATGGATTGGTTGAAGTTGAAACCGTTCAAGTTGAACGCCATTGTGCTGACACCCAAAGCGGTAAACCAGATACCGATGACAGGCCAAGCAGCGAGGAAGAAGTGCAAGGAACGGCTGTTGTTGAATGATGCGTATTGGAAGATTAAGCGACCGAAGTAACCGTGTGCTGCCACAATGTTGTAGGTTTCTTCTTCTTGTCCGAATTTGTAACCGTAGTTCTGTGATTCGTTTTCGGTTGTCTCACGAACTAAGGAAGATGTTACTAGAGAACCGTGCATTGCGGAGAACAATGAGCCACCGAATACACCCGCTACACCTAACATATGGAAGGGGTGCATCAGGATGTTGTGTTCTGCTTGGAACACAATCATGAAGTTGAATGTGCCGGAGATACCCAAGGGCATACCATCAGAGAATGAACCTTGTCCGATGGGGTAGACCAAGAAGACTGCGGTTGCTGCTGCTACTGGTGCAGAGAATGCTAGGCAAATCCAAGGACGCATTCCTAAGCGGTAGGACAATTCCCATTCCCGACCTAAGTAACAGAATACGCCGGTCAAGAAGTGGAAGATTACCAATTGGTAAGGACCACCGTTGTACAACCACTCATCTAAGGAAGCTGCTTCCCAAATGGGGTAGAAGTGTAAGCCAATGGCGTTAGAGGATGGAACAACTGCACCGGAGATGATGTTGTTTCCGTAGAGTAATGAACCTGCTACTGGTTCGCGGATACCATCGATGTCTACTGGAGGTGCGGCGATGAAGGCGATGATAAAGCAGGTGGTTGCTGCTAGCAGGGTGGGGATCATCAGGACTCCGAACCAACCGATGTATAGACGGTTATTGGTGCTGGTAATCCACTCGCAGAAGCGATCCCATACGTTCGCGCTTTGACGCTGTTGTAAGGTTGCGGTCATGTTTTTATGATTGCGTTTGTTTATGTATGAATCAGACAAGTGTGTTTTTGTCTGTAATATTACTTTACACTACTTTACAAAAGTTAAGTAACTTATTAATATCAGTAGAATTTATAGATATTGTCAGCTTTACTTATATAAAGGCACGTCATCTAATACACCGATTCCTCTCCCACAACACCCAAAAGGTGAGCAAGAGAGGAATTAGCATAAGGGAAGGGGTCGATGACGCAAAACTAAAAAAACGACCACCTAATAAATCTTTGGTACAAAGAACTGTTCATTTCGGGGGGGTCTGACATAGTTATCGCCAGACTTCCGGGGAGACAGTTCTAGGGGTTCTGGAGTCATATCCACGTAGGGAATCTTGCTGAGGATGTGGTAAACACAATTCAAGCGAGCGCGTTTTTTGTCGTCTGCTTCCACGGTAAACCAGGGTGCTTCAGGGATATTGGTGTGGGCAAACATGACATCCTTGGCTTTAGAGTATTCCATCCAGCGATCGCGCGATTCGAGATCCATTGGACTGAGTTTCCACCGCCGTGCGGGATCAGTGGTTCTTGATTGAAAGCGTCGTTCTTGCTCATCATCACTGACAGAAAACCAATACTTCAGCAGAATGATGCCCTCACGCACCAACATTCGTTCAAATTCTGGACAATCTTGCATGAAATTCTTGTACTGTTCTTCTGTACAGAATCCCATCACAGATTCTACGCCAGCACGGTTATACCAACTGCGGTCAAACAAAACAATTTCACCCGCAGCTGGTAGATGAGCTACATAACGTTGGAAGTACCATTGGGTTTTTTCGCGATCGCTGGGCGTACCTAAAGCGACGATACGACAGCCACGGGGATTCAACGGTTCTGCAATCCGTTTAATCGTACCCCCCTTACCTGCGGCATCCCTTCCTTCAAAAATAATGACAATCCTCGCACCTGTAAACTTTACCCAATATTGCATTTTCACCAGTTCTAATTGCAACTTGGCTATTTCTTTTTCGTAGAGCCGATTGGATATTTTAGAACTTCCTTCACCTTCAGTCGTATGTTTTTTGAACTTTAGTTTTTTGATATTTTTCGCGCTCTTTTTATTGGTTTTTAGGGTTTTGAGCGGGGATTCCATCGCCTCTTTCATCATATTTCCATTGTCTTGCTCAATGTTCATAAACTTTTTCGGACTTAATAATTGTGAACTATAACTCTTTACGCAAAGCGAGGTTACTTATTCTCTTTTGATAAAGGTTTCACCCCATGGCCAAGTCGAGGATGAGGGTAAATTTTTGTCTTTGAGATTTTAGTATTAAAATATACTATGTAAATTGATAATCGCAATGAGTTTTTAATAGATGATTGAAATTATTGAAGCAGACCTTAGTCTGCCTGCTCATGCGGACGCTATTGTTCAATTAATGGATGAGTATGCACTTGACCCGATGGGTGGTGGTAAAGGTCTGTCTGACTACGTTAAAGCAAATCTTTCAGCAGAACTTGCAAAGCGAAAAGCCGCTCATGTCATTCTCGCACTTGTTGATGGCGAACCCGCAGGGCTTGTTGTCTGCCTAGAAGGATTCTCTACGTTCGCGTGTAAACCATTACTTAATATTCACGATGTCATCGTTGCTTTACCCCACCGTGGTAAAGGCTTGTCTAAACTGCTGCTACAGAAAGCGGAGGAGATCGCTTTTGATTTGGGCTGCTGCAAACTCACGCTATAGGTGCTAGAAGGAAACTATGTTGCCCAGTCAGCATACAAGGCGTGCGGATTCAGTGGCTATGAGCTAAATCCCCAGATGGGCAAGGCATTATTCTGGGAGAAGAAACTAGCAGAGGTGACTGATGGATCGAAAAGTCCAAGCAGTTGAGAGATTCTTGTGCCGTAATAACCCCGGTAAAAAACTGGCCTCTACTTTTCTCTTGAGCAAGCCAATACCGAGTAAGAAGAATACATTTCATTGGCGGCTGAATCCCTTGTAAATCAAGATTTTGAGTAAGTAAGAACTACCATTGCTTAATTTTTGCTTACTGCTGCTAGATTCCATAAAGAAAACCCTCATAAAAATTATGAGGGCATTGATTATTCTCTATATTATTTCTCAAGTACGGAAACGTCTCTTACCCTGCTTTTGCAAGGCAAGTTTTTTGCGCTTGCATTTTTCAATAGGTGTTTCAAAGTGACGATGCTTTCTCATATCTTGAAAAATTCCCGCCTTGGAAACTTCTCGCTTAAATCGGCGTAAGGCTGACTCAAGGTGTTCATTTTCGCCCACTACTATTTGCGTCATGATCTCTACTCCTAAATTGACTTTATCAATCGACTGAGCAGACGCTAAAAGTTTATATTTTTTTAAACTTTTAACATCTGCTCTGAAAGTGCGCTCTTCAAAATTCAGCTTTCAAAGCTTAGTAGCGATTACGTCCACCACCTCCACCATATCCACCTCGATTGCCGCCAGATGAACCTCTATCTTCTCTGGGCTTGGCTTTGTTAACTTTCAGGTCACGACCCATCCATTCAGCCCCATCAAGACCATCAATGGCGGCTGTTTCTTCGGCATCTGTTTCCATCTCTACGAAAGCAAAGCCTCGCGGACGGCCTGTTTCCCGGTCAGTAGGTACTTGAACCCGCTTTACAGTACCATATTCGGCAAAAACACCCTTAATATCTTCTTCCGTAACTTGATAAGAGAGATTACCTACGTAAATTGACATCAAATTTCTCCAAAATTATCAGCGTGTAGAGATTTAAATTTCGGAGAGAAGTCTGTGAATACTAAAAACAAACACTGTCACCGAATTAAGTCTCATCTTTAGAATGACATAGAAGCAAACTTTATGTATTCAGTAAAAAATTAATGTTGGAGTTTAGACTACTCTAAACTCCAGGGATCAGGGATATTGTGGGCAATAACCAGGGTATGTATACCGTTTTTCTGGCTAGTTAGCTAAAATACTCCCGAAAAATTGTTTAGGCAGGAATCACTTGAGCAACCAGTGAACGTTTATCAAGCGATTGAACTTTCCCAACTTGACCCAGAGCATTAACAATGCGCTCTAACAGTTCTCCAGCCTGTTCACGATATTGATGTTCTCGACCTCGTAAACGAATCACAAACTTGACTGAATCACCCTTATTCAACCACCCAATAGCTTGTTCGATACGTAAGTTGTAATCCGCCACACCTACATTCGGGCGAAGCCGGACTTCCTTTACTGTCGGTTTAGCACTGTGTCCCTGACGCTTTTTCTTTTGGTACTGAAGCTTACCATAGTTGACAATCTTGGCGACTGGAGCGTCTTTACCTTCCGACACTACAACTAGGTCAAGTTCTAGGCTTTCTGCTAGCTGTAGAGCTTCCCGTGTATCTATGAGACCACGGTTGTTATTTTCATGGTCAATCAAGAAGACTTGAGTTGACTTGATTTGTGAATTAATTAGTTGCTTTTGGATTACGATAACGTTTTACTCTCTTTCAATGGTTTAATACTTGACAAATGCAAGTAATGCCAATGTAACACAACACTTGATTGAAGTTTTAGTTTCATGATCAAGAAATATTGACATCCTCACTGCCCTGTGATTCTTCAGCAATCAAACAATCGTCATGGTTCAGATCCTAGATAGATCAGGACAATATTAGGGCAGTTGTTATAGTTATCTAGCTGGCTGCTAGATTTTGTAGAGTTTTCAATGCTTCCTCAACGTGTCCTTTGAAATTCAACATGGAATCAAATACATACTGCACAATTCCCTCTTGCGAGATGACGTAGGTAACGCGTCCAGGGAACAAACCAAAAGCAGCTGTTGCACCGTATAGTTTGCGTACTTGATCACCTTGATCACTCAAGAGTGTAAAAGGTAGATTGTACTTAGTGGCAAATCGCTGGTGAGATTCCCTAGAATCACCACTAACACCAATGACCTCAGCACCAGCATTTTGAAAAACTTCATACTGGTCACGAAAAGCGCAAGATTCTGCTGTACATCCGGGTGTGTCATCCTTGGGGTAAAAGTACAACACCACAGATTTATTGCCTCGAAAATCGCTCAGACTAACAGTTGAGCCATTTTGAGCAGGTAGAGTGAAATTTGGGGCAGTATCCCCAACTTTAACTGGCATAGATGTAATTTATGGAAAATTAATAATTAATAATAAGTATTTTATCGTAAAACAAGACACTCAGTGCTTTACAACTGGATATTGGGTTTAAATATTAATTATAAATTTTTACGTAGAAATGTTGAAGTTATTATATGTAAACTTCAACATTGATTCTAAAAAATTACCCAAAATCGCAGTTAGTAAATACCTGAGTGCCTTTTTTCATGCTTTGTTCTGCCTAGTTTCCCGCCAACCGTCTACCATTCTTCCCCAATTGGTGCTAAATTCACCAAAACCTAGTAGACTGCCAACTCTATCTTCGTCCCATGAGGCAGAAAGAACACCATAGGTGATACCTAACACACCTAAACCAAAAAGTCCCATATTCACTAGTAATACAGCGATGGGGGCTAGTTTGATATCGGAGTAGGTAGCTAGCAGGTAACTGACCACTAAAGCAGAAATACCCAAGGCTGTGGGAATACCGCAAAATGCCGCTACTCGCCGGATCATGCGTTGACTCACTACCTGGGGAATAGCCATCTCTTCTTTAGTAAAGGTCTGCTGCTGTTTTTCCAGTTGTTCCGGTTTTGGGGATTTTATCGGTGGGGTACTCTTAGCTTTTGCAGGTTTTTGGCGTTTTTTTTGGGGTTCAAAAGGCAACCGAGTCCGTTCAGATTCTTCAGCAGGCATAAATGCTAGTCCCTATCCACGAATACCTAAGCGAGCAATCAAAGCTTGATATTTTTCCCGGCTATCTTGTTGGATATATGCTAGAAGCCGCTTGCGTTGACCAATGAGTTTTAATAGTCCTCGTCGAGAAGAATGGTCTTTTTTATTGGCTTGGAGATGTTCGCTGAGGCGGTTAATACGTGCGGTCAGCATAGCAATCTGGACATCAGCAGAGCCGGTGTCTGTCTCATGAACTTGGTAGCTAGAAATTAATTCTTGTTTGCGCTGTTGCGTCAAAGCCATGATTGGTTCAAGTTATATTTAGTCTAAATGTATGCAGCAGTCTCCAATCATATCACAGCCATCAAGTTGTGTGTAGTTGGAATTGGGACAGGTGACAGGTGACAGGGGACTGGGGACTGGGGACTGGAATATCTGAAAGTTATTGATTGGTTGAAACTGGTACAGGAACTTGAGACGGTTGATCTAAGATGGGCTTGCGGGTTTGCAAATCAAATTTGTAGCCGTGGGGCAATATATGTAGTTTTGCTCCACAGATTGCTAATGGCTCATCTTTTAAAATCACATCTACATTGCTATAGGTCATTTCTGAGTCATCTACTATGGTGACTGCTCCTTCACCAACGATTTCAATTTGGTGATCAGTTACAACCATAGCCGTATTTTCATCTATCCCAAATCCTAATGTTGCGGGTTCTTGCATCAAAGCTGTCATCAACCTTCCTAAGCGTCCGCGTTCTGAAAAATGCTGGTCAATGACTACCCCAGGTAGAAAAGCTAAACCTACTCCCATTTCTACTGTTTCTAATCGAGCATGGGTTTGTGCGTCACCTTCTACAATCATTTTATCTGGCATGACAGCCGCGCCTGCACTTGTACCTGCGACAACTGCGCCTTCAGAGTAGCGTTTATGAATGGCGGCATCAATTTCTGTATCTTTGAGGATGCTAATAATACGGGATTGGTCTCCACCAGTAAAAAATATACCAGTTGCTGAAGCGATCGCTTCCAAGGCAGTAGATGAAGTTGCGTCTTGACGGGTTTCTGTATCGATTATCCGCACATTTTCTGCTCCCAACCGCTCAAATACCCTGATGTAATTTTCTCCCACATCTCTTGGTAATTCTGTTGCTGCTGTAATAATCACAATATGTGCCTTTATACCCCCAGCACGCCGCACAAACTCCCGCAATATCTGAGAATCTCCGTCTTTGTCTTCAGCACCGCCAATAATTACCAACTGACGTTTGCTTTCACTTGCCATCATATTGATATTCCTGAATATTAGTTAATTCATGTGTAATTTCAATAAAGCATGACATTTATCAATATAAAATCATTCTGTTGAGAGATAAAAAAAATACATTTATTTTTCACTAACTTACCCAAAATCTATCTAAAAGCATAGGCGTTAGTTCACCAATTTAAGAGATGATTTTATGAGGAAAATATTTCTCAAAATATATCTAATTTTCATTTACCACAGAAAAAATATTTTTGACAGATGATTGTGACTGAATCATCTGTCAAAAGACTAAATTATTTTACTAAAGATTGTTGAAAAGTATGAAAGATTTAAACTTGGTTTTTCAACGACGAATAGTTAATAAATCTGGCTTCTATAGATGAGGTTCATCAAGAAAAAACGAGCTTGTTCTAGTGGAAGATGCCTGGGTTTACCTTGGTAAACGATTTGGTATTCGTTTGCATCCTCTCCATCCCCATACCCAGAAATCAGTTTGAGGTAAAAGGCTTCGTCTGCCAGTTGTCTGACTTCATCTCTCAGGGTAGCTTGTGTACTATTCATACTTTTTTCTTGCCTCCTGACGCATTCTTTTATTTATATAAAATTTGCTGAAATTTTACATCTTTCAAGGGTTATATTTTTTATTAAAAATGGATGAGTATATTGAGACATATTTTACTTTTCTATAAATTCACAAATTTTAATTATGTCTTGTGATAGTTGCAAATGCTTAAATATGAGGTTAGATATAAACTGTTCAGATCCAATATAAAGTGATTGTAACCTAAGCAATAAAGAAAATTAATTTAAAATTAGTAAGACTAATTAGCTGTAATTAACGATGCGATATAAAGGTGGTTAGCCAAAATGGTTCAGGAAAAAAACACAGATTTAGTCCGTATTAATGCCAGAAAAACGGATGTATTTGATATTTTTAATTTTCGGCATTATGTCGGGACTAACCCTTATTTAGATGTAGGGACGCTAGTATTCAATTTTGCTCTGGTGGTAGGTAAAGAGCCACTACCGATGGATGATTATATTGCCAGTGTAAGCGATCGCTATCCCCAATTAGGCAACCAAACCTATGAATCCTATGCCCATCTGTTTGCCGCTACAGCCGCAGAGGTGGGTAAGCTAGACATGGATTTATACCTCAATCGCTGGAGTGTGAAACCCGATCATCAAGGGTTTAAGATAGCTGTGCAATCACTGCACGAACGCACTACTAAAGGTGTTGCTTACCTGGTTTGGGATTGGTTTGAAGCCATTACCCAAGGTGTGGAATTTTTCTTGGATGAACACATTTTCAATCTCCAAGATAGATTTCGGCAATCTGTTTATGGCGGTCCGACAGTTTACGCCTTATTGCGAACAGCCCACGAAAAAGGTATTCCCTCATTCTATCTCTGGGAAGAAGGGTTAATGCAGTATGGTTGGGGAAAAAAACATATCAGAGGTGTAGCCACAACTTTTAACTGTGACAGTCATTTAGACTCAGAATTCACTACCCGCAAAGATGACTGCAAAGGGTTTTTGCAAACTTTAGGCTTCCCCGTCCCTCAAGGTGATATTGTGTTTTCTTTTAAAGAAGCCAGACAGGTGGCTAAAGAAATTGGCTACCCAGTAGCAGTTAAGCCTGTTGTTGGTCATAAAGGTATTGGTGTGACTCCAGATGTCAAAGATATAGATGAACTAGAATTAGCTTATGATCGTGCTGTAGAGGCAATTCCAGAAGACCAACCAACGCGGATTATTGTTGAAAAAAGTATCTCTGGCAAAGATTTTCGTCTGTTGTGTGTTAATGGTAAATTTGTTGCGGCTACTGAACGCCGTCCAGCATCAGTAGTGGGTGATGGCTACTCTACAATTGGGGAATTAATTCGTCAAGAGAACCGCAAAAAGGCACGCTTAGACACACCCACTTCACCGATGAGTAAAATTCTCATTGATGATGAGATGGAATTCTATTTAGATGAACAGGGTTTCTCATTAAAAAGCGTTCTGAATCAGGGAGAAACTATTTATCTGCGAAAAGTTGCTAATCTCTCAGCCGGGGGTGTAAGTATTAATGCTACCGACATCATCCATGATGATAATATTATCTTGGCGCAAGATATAGCCCAATACTTCCGCCTGACTTGTCTAGGTATTGATGTGATGGGTGAGAACCTGTCAGAGTCGTGGAAATCTGGTAACTTTGCCATATTGGAAATCAACGCTGCACCGGGAATTTTTATGCACTTTAACCCGGCAATGGGTGATAGTGTGGATGTACCTGCCCATATTTTGGCAACTTTTTTTCAGTCGGGGTTAGATGCCAGAATACCAATTATTACCTTCAATAAAATTTCTGTAGAGGAACTGCAAGCGACAATTGATCACATTTTGTCACAACATCCCGACTGGACAATCGGGTCTGTGTGTCGAGGAGGTGTGTTTATCCAGCGATCGCCAAAGGTATTGCACAAAGAATACAATAACAATGTCCAAACTTTATTACGTCATCCCAAACTAGACTTGCTGATTGCTGAATATCCAGAAGATATTCTAGAAGCAGAAGGTATGTTCTACTATGGCAGCAATATGGTAGTTTTGGATAACCCCAGCGAAACAGAAATGATGTTGATGCGGGATATATTGGATGGTTCGACTGTGGTAATTAAGAAAGACAACGACATTTCTATTCGTCGCAAAGGGTTAATTGAAGACTACTCTTTGGGAGAACATGAATCATTTTCCCAGGTTTATTTGAAAGAAATCGGCACTGTTTTGTAATTTTTTCAACACAGAATTAGGCAAGAAGTAGAGGGCAAAGGGGCAGGGGATAAGACTACTATTCCTAATGCCCAATGCCCAATAAGTTTTACTTCAATTTCTCATGAGCAGCTAAAATAATCTGTTCTGTTTCCTCCCAACCAATACAAGGGTCGGTTACAGAAATACCATATTTGAGTTCTGGTTTTTTGCAGTTAATTGGTTGACTACCTTCAGATAAATGTGATTCCAACATCATGCCTACAATTGATGTGTTACCATCTACGATTTGTTGGATAACATTTTCTAAGACAGTCGGTTGTAATTTGTAGTTTTTGTTGGTATTACCGTGACTACAATCAATAACAATGCGCGGAGGTAAATTAGCTTTCTTTAATTGTACTTCTACCTGTTGTACACTCTCTGCATCAAAGTTAGGTTGACTACCACCCCGCAAAATTACATGACCGTAGGCATTACCTTTAGTTTCAAATACACTCACCTGTCCTTCGGGATTAATACCCAAAAAATTATGGGGAGTTCTGGCAGAATGTAAAGCATTTAAGGCAACTTGAATATTACCATCCGTACCATTTTTAAAACCCACCGGCATTGATAATCCGCTAGCCATTTCGCGGTGAGTTTGAGACTCAGTTGTACGTGCGCCAATCGCTGACCAAGTAATTAATTCACCAATATATTGAGGGATGATTGGGTCTAAGGCTTCTGTAGCACTGGGTAGTCCTAATTCTGCTAGTTTTACTAACAAATTTCTGGCAATTAATAATCCCTGTTCGACCAGGAAAGAATCATCCATGTTAGGATCATTAATTAATCCTTTCCAACCTACTGTTGTTCTCGGTTTTTCAAAATAAACTCGCATGATCAACAATAAGTTGTCTTGGACCCGCACTGCTAAATCTTTCAGGCGTTTGGCATACTCAATTGCTGCGTCTGTATCATGAATTGAACAAGGGCCAACTACTATAAATTTACGTCTATCCTGAAAATCTAAAATTTGTTCTATTTCTTTTCTGAATTTCCAAACAGTTTGTTCAGCATATGGTGTTAAAGGTACTTTAGATTTTACTTCATTAGGCGTTAATAGAACGTGGTAATTTTCAATATTTGTGTTAGATAATTTATTGTGCATGGAGGAGTTCTCTTGATGACTAAGATTTCATTTTGAGTACAACTAGTATACATATTCTAAATGAAACCCACGATACAGATTTATTTACTTTTTCTGGTTACGTCATAAAAATCAGACATAACACAATATGAGTTTACCATTGCAGAACCCCGGCTTCTCGCAGAAACCGGGGTTCTAAATGGGTGCTTAACCCGTAGATGTAAGTGTATTTTTTTACTGCCAAACAAACACTTTGGCTTCGTAAGACCCGATATCAGTCATAATCCCATCATCCCCAGCCTCCACATCATAATCTCCAGTCCACTCATGCCAAGTACCGCCACAGGGAAAATTAGGAACGTGATAACCTGCGAGGAAAGTTTCAGAGAAATTGGCTACCACTACTACACGAGAACCTTTATCATTCCAACGGCTGTAAGCTAGTACCTTAGCTTCGGGGTTTTCATGAATGAAATCAATGTTTTCTGTGTAGAGGGCGTGATTATTTTTACGTAAATTAATTAAGCCTTGGTAGTATTCAAATAAACCACGGTTAAGGTCATTACTGAGAAGTTGCCAATCTAGTTTTGATGCTTCTGGCTGTTTGGGTTTATATTCACCAAATTCTTCACCCATCCAAATTAAAGGTACACCAACGGATGTTAATAAAATTGCTGCGCCGAGTGTAGCCCTTTTAAAGGCTTCTTCATCAAAAATATTGCGATCGCCTAACTCTACCATGAGATGGTGGTGATCATGGTTAGTCAAGTAATTAACCACATTGGTTGCACCCATAAAGCCTTGACGTTTGCAGTCAATCACATCTTTCAGGTTTTCTAAATCAAATGTCTCACCGCAGATATGGGCTTTGATTGTGTGGTAAAAACTATCATGCCAGCAACCATCCATTGGTCCATCTACATTAGTGATACTCGTAGTTTCTGGGATGTGTTCTGCAACATTATAAAATGGCTTTGCACCGGCAGCCTTTTTAGTTTCCTGAACAATCCAGTGCATAAAATCATAGTTAGCTATTTGTCTAGCTGCATCGTAACGAATCCCATCTATATGGTATTCTTCAATCCAAAAACGGATTGTATCACCTATGAATTTTCTAGCTGGGTAAGTATCTAAATTTTCATCATAGAGTTCATAATTAAACTCAGGTCCCCAATTATTGTCCGGGTCACGCGGTTCATGGTGATACCAATAATCATGGTCAATTTGTGTCAATGGTGCAGAGGCTTCTGAGTGGTTAAAAATCCCATCCATCAAGACGCGAATTCCGCGATGATGACACTCATCGACTAAATGTTTTAAATCTGCTGTAGAACCATAGCTAGATTCTGTAGCAAAAAAATAGCGAGGATTGTAACCCCAACTATAATCACCTGGATATTCTTTAACAGGCATTAACTCAATAGCATTGATACCTAATTCACTCAAATAATCTAATTTTTCAATGACGTGTTTATATTTACCCCGTGCATAACGGTCATCTTCACCGCCAGAAAAGTCACTTACGTGTAATTCATAAATTACTAACTCTTCGTCTGCTGGTAGGGGTTGATCATCATATTGCCATACATAAGTGTCAACAATAATTTCACCATCTTTGATACGGACTACACCATTATCTTTACCACTTGATTCATCAATATCAGTGGCGTAGGGGTCAGTGACATCAACCCACTGGTCTGCTTCAAAAAACCATGATTTTGTCTGCACCCGAAATTTATATTGATAAGTTCCGTCTTTTAAGTCAACAGTAGTCCGAAAATAACCATCATCACCTTTTGCCATTGGAATTTCTTGCCAATCGGAAAAATCACCAATTAATGCAGCACCTTTATTATGAGGTGCAAATAATTTAAATTCAATTGGCTTTTTCATGGAATTATGTAAGAATTATTGAAATGTTAGTAATGATATTTTCTAATTATTAATTCATTTGCAAATCAGCCATAAGAGATAATTAACTGCTGAGTTCCTCTATCGGAAGAGATAATTTTTAATACATTAATAGATTATTTATTGATTCCAAAATAGGCAAAGTATTTTTAATCATATTATCCGTACTTGTCTACTTTCATTGGATATATAAACATTAAGATTATGATTAGTGGTAATAATGAAACTAATTCGCCCAATTACGCTGACTTAAACATTGATATTTATCCACAATAATTTCATTGATTAGATGTAAAAAATACTTTTTAGCCATGAATTTGGTATTTAAATCTTTCTGATGAGAGAGCAATAGCAAATATTCAGTTAATACCATATATTTTGATACTGAATATTTGCTATCAAAAAATTATGCCTGTTGATCAATACTTTGTTGCAAGTAACTTAATAACCAATTAGCAGATGTTGCCCTACGGGTTTCTCTAGGAGTAAATTCACCGAGTTTGTAACCTTTAAAACCCAGCTTTTCTTTAGTGATTTGTTTGTATTCCTTAGGGATAGAACGAGTTAACTTCATAGTAGCTGGACGGCTAGCTAGAAAATTTGGTGGTTCTGGGTACTCATCTCGCCATTCTGGTGCAACAGCACTGTTATCCCACTTTCCAGTTGTAGAGTCGTAGCGATAACCCAGATAGTACCATACCAATTGCATAACCGTAGCATCATCAATTTGATCATTGAGAATACCCCAGATAGTATCTGTATTGAGTTGTGGTAGTTCAGACATAAGCAATGCAGAATTCAAAATTTTAAATTAGCAGTTTTAATTTAAAATATTAGTTCTGGATTCACAAACAATGTAGACTGGTGATTGTAAAGTATAAATTAGTCAATGCCAAATCCTACACCACAATCAAAGCTGACTCGCGCCCATGTCTTGATTTCTGGTAGAGTGCAAGGGGTAGGCTATCGCTATGCTACTGTAGACACGGCTAGCCAGTTGGGATTAACTGGTTGGGTGCGGAATCTACCTGATGGTCAGGTAGAAGCTGTGTTTGAAGGGGCGCGGGATATTGTAGAGGAGATGGTACGCTGGTGTCATGTTGGCCCACCTGCGGCGGTAGTTCAAGACGTTACTGTTGAGTACGAACACCCAGAAGGCTTGCGGGGATTTGAAGTGAAGCGAGTTATTTAGTTAATTGAGGAATAGGATTGAGGGAGTGGTGTGGGTTACATTTTACTCCACAACTAATACATAGAAAGACAATAGAGGCAGGAATTGCAAGTATATCCCAACCAAGGCACACCGACCTTTTGCCCAACCTTAAAGTTATCAACTGTTGCGCCCATTGCCTCTACAGTACCAACAATTTGATGTCCAAGTATTCAGAGGTAATTTTGGGTGGTCAGTTCGCCATCAACTATATGTAAATCTGTACGACAAACAGCGCAAGCATGAACCCAAATCAGCACTTGCTCAGGATTATAACTTGGTATGGGCAAGTCAACTAATCGTAAGGGTTGACGTTGTGCCTCTAAAATCATTGCACGCATAGGTTGGCGTTTGGGGACTAGGGACTGGGTATTTCGATAATAATTAAATACTTAGCCAGTATTCATGTAACCTCCGTACTATTTCCCATTCCCTATTCCCTATTCCCTACTTCCGAAATATTTCTGCAAAAAACTGCCGCATAGCTTCCCAAGAACGCTGGTCAGCAATAGGGTTATATTCTGAGCCTTTAATCTCACCTTTAGCTTCTGGATTGGTGAAACTATGTACTGTACGACCATAGGAGATGAATTGCCAGTCTACATTAGCTTGGCGCATTTCGGTTTCAAAGCCTTTGATTTGTTCCTCTGGTACAAAGGGGTCATCAGCACCATGTAAGACTAAGACTTTGGCTGTGATATTTTTCGCATCTTCAGGGTTGGGGGTGTCGAGGTTGCCGTGAAAACTGACTACTCCGGCAATATTTGCGCCGCTACGAGCCAATTCTAAAACAGTACCACCGCCAAAGCAGTAACCAATGGCGGCAATGCGTTTAATATCGGTAAGGGGATTTGCTTGTAAAACTTTTAACCCAGCATTGGCTCTTTCCCGTAATAATTGTCTATCTTTACGGTAAATTGTCGCTTGTGTTCCTGATTCTTGGGCATTTTTCGGTCTAATGCCTTTACCATAAATATCGGCAGCAAAAGCCACATAACCCAGTTTCGCTAATTGTTCAGTACGCTTTTTAGCATAGGATTGTAATCCATTCCATTCATGCACTACTAAAACACCAGGACGCTTACCTTTGATAGCATCGTCATAGGCTAGATAGCCTTCTAAAACTGTATTGCCATGTTTATACTCAACAGTTTTAGTTTGCAGTGCTGCTAATGCTTGTCCAGAAGCTAACAACACAGCTACAGGTGTCAGTAAAACAGAAAATATTAATTTCATCTCGAAGCACCCAATACAAAGGTATCTTGGTAAAGATTATCCCTGGAAAAGTGCCAAAACTCTATGTTATTGGCAATACAATCTCTGTCATTTGGGTATTAAGCCTCGCTTTTGGCGATGGGCTGCGCCCCGCCGTAGCTGATCGCTATATTAGAAATAAAAGAAATTACAATCGTTATTTACCCATCAACTGCTGCTCACATAAAACCATGAGTGCAAATATCACTATTCCCCAAAATTATTTACTCCAAGGTTCTGGATTACCTCCCTTTGGAGAAATTACACCAGAACAAGTTATACCAGCCTTTGAACAATTGTTGGCAGAACTTGAAGCACAACTGAGTGCCTTAGAAGCTAATATCCAACCTAATTGGAGTGGTTTAGTAGAACCCCTAGAGAAACTCACAGAACGCCTCTACTGGAGTTGGGGTATTGTAAGTCATTTAATGGGTGTCAAAAATAGCCCAGAATTACGCGAGGCTCACGAAACTGTGCAACCCCAGGTAGTACAGTTTATGAACAAGCTGGGACAAAGCCAACCCATCTATAATGCTTTTAAAGAAATCCGCGCTAGTGATAGTTGGAAAAATTTAGCATCAGCTCAACAAAGAATCGTCGAAGCCGCTATTCGTGATGCTGAACTTTCGGGTGTCGGCTTACAAGGTGAAGCACGGGAACGTTTCAACGCTATTCAAATGGAGTTAGCAGAACTTTCTACTAAATTCTCTAACCATGTTCTAGATGCTACCAAAGCCTTTAGCTTAACTCTCACAACTAAAGAAGAAGTTGACGGTTTACCTGAAAGTTGGCTGAGTTTAGCCGCACAAGCTGCACGAGCAGCCGGAGAAGAAAACGCCACGCCAGAAAATGGCCCTTGGCGCATTACTTTAGACTTCCCCAGCTACAACCCCTTCATGCAGCACAGCACCCGTCGTGATTTGCGCGAAAAGCTCTACAAAGCCTATATCACCCGCGCTTCATTAGGGGAATTAGATAATCAACCCCTTATAGAACGGATTTTGGAGTTGCGCCAGGAACTAGCTAATTTACTGGGATTCCAAAATTTTGCTGAATTAAGCTTAACCAGTAAAATGGCCGCCAATGTTGAGGCAGTCGAGACACTCCTAGAAGAATTACGCAGTGCCAGTTACGATTCTGCTACTCAGGATTTAGACGCACTCAAAGCTTTTGCCGCTAGTAAAGGAGCAGCAGAAGCCGAAGATTTACGACACTGGGATATAAGTTTTTGGGCTGAACGTCAACGGGAAGAAAAATTTGCCTTCACCGCCGAAGAACTACGACCTTACTTCCCTCTACCCCAAGTTTTAGAAGGTTTATTTGGACTAGTTAACAGAATTTTTGGTATCACCGTCACTCCAGCTGATGGTCAAGCCCCAGTTTGGCATGAAGATGTTCGTTATTTCCAAATAGCTGATGAAACAGGTACTCCCATTGCCTACTTCTACTTAGACCCTTACAGCCGTCCCGCCGAAAAGCGTGGTGGTGCTTGGATGGATGTTTGCATTAATCGCAGCAAAATCACTAACAATGGTGTGACTACTATTCGCCTACCTGTGGCTTATTTGATATGTAACCAAACTCCGCCAGTAGATGGTAAACCTAGTTTGATGACTTTCTATGAAGTAGAAACCTTGTTCCATGAGTTTGGTCATGGTTTGCATCATATGCTGACCAAGGTTGACTATAGTGGTGCAGCAGGGATTAATAATGTTGAATGGGATGCTGTAGAACTACCTAGCCAGTTCATGGAAAACTGGTGCTATGAGCGTACTACTTTGTTTAGCATGGCTCAACATTATGAAACTGGTGAACTGCTACCAGAGCATTATTATCAAAAACTCCTGGCGGCACGTAATTACATGAGTGGTAGCGTCATTTTGCGGCAAGTCCACTTTAGCCTTGTTGATTTAGAATTACACTCTCGTTATCTTCCAGGTAGTAATGAAACCGCCGCCGATGTGCGTCATCGTGTTGCCAAGATGACAACTGTATTACCTCCGTTGCCAGAAGATGCCTTCTTGTGTGCTTTTGGACATATTTTTGAAGGTGGTTATGCCGCAGGATATTACAGTTACAAGTGGGCTGAAGTGCTAAGTGCTGACGCTTTCGCTGCTTTTGAAGAAGCGGGACTAGAAGATGAAGCAGCCATTAAAGCTACTGGTAGACGTTACAGAGATACTGTTTTAGCTCTTGGTGGTAGCAAACATCCAATGGAGGTTTTTCAAACTTTCCGGGGTCGTCAACCCAGTACAAGTTCTTTACTCAAACATAATGGGTTATTAGTAACCTCAGTTTAGTAAAGAAGAATATCTTATTCTTTGTGCTTCTTCACCACAGAGGCACAAAGACACAAAGAAAAATTAATTTGTAGATATATTCTGTTGTTTTCATTTATAGCCAGTTGTGTGAAGCGATGAACAAGGGGTGTAACTTTACCGTTTCAACGATGTAGAGTCATTCTGCAACCCTTGGTCAACAACTGGCGATGGGCTAGGAATACGGAGACTAGGATTGATCCCTGCCTTGTATCGATGTCTCACTATATCCGCTATCCCTGTTGATATGTCTATTAAAACTGCTCTAGGAAACATGAGGTTGCCAAATTGCCGAAAACTTTCCCCAAGCATTGTAAATCAAAGACATAAAGAAAAATTAACGCTAGATACAGATTTTTTTATTATTCTTCAAACATAAGATTTATTCAGATGTATAAGTTTTTATTGATGATGGTGATTTAATATTGTTTTAATAATTATCAGATAGAATTGACAACATCGACTTGAAAAGCTGTAAGCTATTCTCATCAGAAATTAATTTAGCTATAACGGAAACTTACTCTTGATGTAAGTAGTGTATATAGCTTTTTTTGTACCTGTGTTTGGCTAGGCAAGAAAATTTTGTTTTCTTGTCTTAATTTTTCATGCCTATGAAATAAAAAATTTACTAAAGACTGCCCCAATTTTTGTCACCCATCAAAACTTTGCTTGTTTTAGGAAACTACAATGTCCTTGACCAATACTATTAATTTTAGAAACCTGCGAGGGGATATATTCGGTGGTGTCACTGCCGCAATTGTATCTCTACCCCTAGCTTTGGCTTTTGCAGCTGCCTCTGGCGCGGGTCCGGCATCGGGTCTTTATGGTGCTGTTTGTGTCGGTTTTTTTGCCGCATTATTTGGTGGTACGCCAACCCTCATCTCTGAACCTACAGGGCCAATGACTGTAGTTATGACTGCCGTTGTTACTTCAATGACTGCGGCCTCTGGTGCTGATGACAAAACCGGTTTAGCGATGGCTTTTACTGTAGTCATGCTAGCGGGTTTGTTTCAAATTTTACTTGGCATATTTAAGCTGGGTAAATACATTACCCTCATGCCCTACAGTGTAATTTCTGGCTTCATGTCAGGGATTGGGGTGATTCTGATTATTTTGCAAATTGCGCCTTTTGTTGGTTATAAAGACAAGATTAAAGGTGGGGTGCTGGGAATATTACAGAATCTGCCCAGTTTATTGACAAACGTCAAACCCGCCGAAATAGCTTTGGGTGTGCTGACGTTGGCAATTATTTTCTTAATGCCATCTAAAATAAAGCGTGTTGTTCCACCCCAGTTAGTAGCGTTAATTATTGGTACTGTAGTTTCCCTCGTCTTTTTCGGCAATATTGACATTAGACGAATTAGGAACATTGGCGAAATTCCAATGGGATTGCCAAGCTTGCAAATGCCTACTTTCTCTGCATCGCAAATCACAATTATGCTCGTCGATGGTGCGATGTTGGGGATGTTGGGTTGTATTGACACCCTACTAACGGCAGTGATTGCAGATAGTTTGACTCGCACTGAACATAAATCTGACAAAGAATTGATTGGTCAAGGCATTGGTAACATAGTATCTGGTTTGTTTGGTGGACTACCAGGTGCTGGTGCGACAATGGGAACAGTAGTTAATATCCAAACTGGTGCTAGAACGGCTGTATCTGGTTTAACCCGCGCCTTAGTTTTGTTGGTTGTAGTTTTGTGGGCAGCAAATCTCACCGAAAATATCCCAATGTCAGTGTTGGCTGGTATTGCACTGAAAGTAGGGATTGATATTCTCGATTGGAGTTTCCTGAAACGCGCTCACAAAGTTTCTTGGAAAGGCTCAATCATTATGTACGGTGTTTTGTTCCTCACCGTATTTGTAGACTTGATTGTGGCTGTAGGGGTAGGAGTTTTCATTGCAAACATCTTAACTATTGAGCGTCTTTCACAATTACAATCTCAAGATGTGAAGACAATTAGTGATGCTGATGACACTATCGTTTTGAATGATGAAGAAAAGCAGTTGCTAGATCAAGCCGATGGACGCATTCTGCTATTTTACTTGAGTGGTCCGATGATTTTTGGAGTTTCTAAAGCGATCGCTCGTGAACATTCAGCAATGGCAGACTCAGATGTGCTAATTGTGGATCTCAGCGATGTACCCATGTTAGGAGTGACTGCTTCTTTAGCAATTGAAAACGCCATTAAAGACGCTTGTGAGCAAGAACGTCACGTTCTCATAGTCGGTGCAACAGGTAAAGTTAAACGCCGCTTAGAAAACTTTGGTGTTGCTAGATTTGTACCACCACATTATATGTTTGTAGACCGTGTAGAAGCTCTCAAACAAGCTGTTGCTTTGGTTAAAAGTGGTAGTGATGCTGCTACCACTATCTACTAGGTGACAGGTGACAGGTGACAGGTGACAGGTGACAGGGTATATATATTCCCAATCCCCAATCCCTATTCCCCGCCTTACGAAATCAGGCTAAACTCTAGCAAAAGATACAACTAATTTTGGATAGGGAAGAAACTGTCCAATTATTTGCAACCTACATCAATTAGTAATTGACCCCAGGATTTACAGATAAACCAGATGATTTTTTCAGACCCAATCATTAATTCGATGAATTCTTTGACAGCATTAATCTCTACATTGCCACCTTTGCTGTTGACAACAGAAAACAACGCCGAAAATGCTCCCATTGTTCTGACTGGTGTATTACTCACCTTGGTAGTCATTTATCTGGCTAGTAAAATTGGCGGTGAGTTGTCTAGGATGATAGACTTACCTCCAGTTTTAGGCGAATTGGTTGGTGGTGTATTGGTTGGTGCTTCGGCCTTGCATTTGGTTGTGTTTCCCGAAAGCGGTGCAGTAGCTGATGACTCCATGATTATGACTGTGCTGCAATTCATTAACAAACTCACCCCTGATGCAGTCACAGCCATCTTCAATAGTCAGAGTGAAGCGATTTCTATTCTGGCTGAATTGGGTGTGATTATTCTGTTATTTGAAATTGGTTTGGAGTCAGATTTAAAAGAATTGCAAAAAGTCGGTTATCAAGCTGCCATTGTGGCTTGTGTTGGGGTAGCAGTTCCCTTTGCTGCGGGAACAGCAGGACTGATTTTATTATTTCATGCCCCAGTTATTCCAGCCATTTTTGCTGGTGCAGCTCTGACAGCAACAAGTATTGGTATTACCTCTAAAGTTCTCTCAGAAATTGGCTATCTCAAATCTAGAGAAGGTCAAATTATTGTTGGTGCAGCTGTCATTGACGATATCTTGGGTATCATCGTGTTAGCAGTGGTTGCTAGTCTGGCTAAAACAGGCGAAGTAGATATTTTCAACGTCATTTATTTAATTGTTAGTGCCACTGTTTTTCTCATTGGCTCGATTTTACTGGGCAAATTTTTCAATCAAAGCTTTGTAGCTGTTGCAGATAAATTTCAAACACGTGGAAATTTAGTTATTCCAGCATTTATCTTTGCATTCTTTATGGCTTTCTTGGGTAATGCTATCCATCTAGAAGCTATCTTAGGTGCGTTTGCGGCTGGCTTAGTTTTAGATGAAACCGACAAACGCAAGGAGTTAGATGAGCAGGTTAAACCCATTGCTGATGTTTTCGTACCTATTTTCTTTGTGACAGTTGGAGCTAAAGTAGACTTAGGTGTACTGAATCCTGTACTGCCTGAGAATAGAGAAGGATTAATTATTGCTGCGTTTTTAATTTTCGTGGCAATTATTGGTAAAGTTGTCACCGGGTGGGCAATTTTTGGTCAGCCTGGAATCAACCGATTAGCGGTTGGTGTAGGTATGGTTCCCCGTGGTGAAGTTGGTCTAGTATTTGCTGGTATTGGTGCAGCTAGTGGTACTTTAGATAAACCCCTGCAAGCAGCAATTATCATCATGGTTATCCTGACTACCTTTTTAGCACCGCCTTTGTTGCGTTTGGCATTTAAAAACTCTGCGGCTTCCCCAGAACCTCTAGAAAAAGCAGATATAGTTGGTTAAATCTACTATAGAACAGTGAACAGTTATCATTCATCAACACTGTTCACTGCTTCTGTGTCACCTCATTATTTATTTTTAACCTGGCTTTTTGCCTGTTCTAATGCTATTTCTTTCATAGCCTGGTATGAGTTAACATTTGCAGTCCCTTCAATGGCTTTTACTGCCAAATCTTGCACTTGTTTGAGGGCTGATTCCAGTTGTTTAGAGAGGTTTTGTAGTCTGTTTTCCTGATTAGTAATTGTTTGTTCTAGAGATTGTAATCTCTGTTCATAAAAACGCTTTTGCCCTTCTACTTCTTTGGCGTATAAATCAGATTTTACTTTAGCTTGATAGTGAGCTATTCCTTTACCTTCTTCGGTGGCTTTTTTTATGGCTGCTTCTTTTTCTTTCGGGAAAGTTTCTACTTTGGTTTTATACTCTTCAAATTGCTGCTCCCGCTCAAAAATTGTCTTTTCTCGTTCCGCCCACTGTTTTTCTACTTCCTCTTTTAATTCTTCTAACTGTTGATATAAAGCTTTCTGTCTTTGTTCATATTCATCTAGATTTAATCGTCGCTGGAGTTCTAAATCATATTTATATTCTGCTGTTTCTCTTTGGCGAGTTTTATTTAAGTCATCATTTCTCTCTTTGATTGTTATTTGGTGTTCTTCTTGTTCTTTTTGCCAAGCGGTTTTCTGTGCTAATGTTTCTTGTGAGAGTAAATCGTAACGCTGGTTAAACTCATCTTGATAAGCTTTAGAATTATCTTCGTATGATGAAATCAGCGTATCTAAAGTATTATCCGTAACTTCTAAATTATGTAACTGTTTTAATTGCTCAGTTTCATTTTCTACAGATTTTATAATTTCTTCTAGCTTAGAGGCTTGTGTAGTCAATTTTTCTGATAATTCATTAGCCGCGCTACCGAATCCTAATTGAATTTTTGCTAAATTTTCAATTGTATAATTCATTTTTTGTTGGATGGTAACAGGCTGATTTATCAGTTGCTTTGGCTCTGCTTTAGGTTGCTCTTTATTTACTGATTCTTTTTCTTTTAATCCTTGATTTATTTGTAATTTTAGTGCTGATGTTTCTTTGGTTAAATCTTCATAAGCTTGGAGAATCTCAGCCTTGGTATTTTTATCTGTTAGTTTTTTGGTTGTCATAAGCACCTTTTATTAATCACAAATACTTAATTACAAATGAATTGCTAATTATTTAGAAGTAGAACTATCAAAAGCTCTCATTGCCAAGTCTTGGGCTTGTTTTAATGTTGATTGCAATTGTGTAGATATGCTTTCTATTTGTTCAGTTTGTTTCTGAATTGCTTCTTCTAAAGATTTGATTTTCAATTCGTAGCTTTGCTTACTAGATTCCCATTCTTTTTCAAATAAATCAGCCTCGATCTTAGCTTTTTGACTAGTATCTTTAATAGCTTCCTCCCTGGCTTTTTTAACTGCTTCTTCGAGTTCATTAGGAAATGATGCTACTTTTTGTTGATATTCAGTAAATAAAGTCTGATGTTCATTCAATATTTTTTCTCTTTCATTCCAATCTTTATCTTTCTGTTGAGTTTTTTCTTGAATATCTCTTTCCAATGTACGTTTTCTAGATTCATAGGCATCAGTATTAAGTTTACGTGTAGTTTCTAGTTTATACTGATATTCATCTTGCTCTTGCTGGCGTTCTTTGATCAAAAAATCATTATATTTTTGCAGTGCTTCTTCAAAGTCTAACTGCTCTTTTTGCCAATCTTTATGCTTAATTAAAATTTCTTTTTCTAGTGATTCTTGTTTAGTAGCAGTATCTTGCTCTAGATTTTTTAGCTTTTCTTGATGTTCTTGTTGTAAAATATCTAGAGCATCGGCAACAATTCTAATTTTTTGCAGGTCTTGTAGAATTTGAATCTCAATCTCTATAGCTCGATTAAGTTCATCTAATTTTGAATTCTCTTGAGCTAATTTTTCAGCAAGACTATTAACAATACTACCAAATTCTAACTGTAAATCGGCTAAACCCTTGACAATACTATCAACTGTATATGTAGAAGCAACTGCTAAAGTTTCCAGATTTTTAGCTTTATCCGCTTCTTCTTGTTTAGTGGCTATTTTTGATTCTAGTCTCTTCCTTTCATGCAGAATTTGTTGAAATGCTTGAAGTAGTTGCTGTTTGTTATCTTTGATTGCAACTGTTGTCATATTTCAACTCCTTGATGTGTAATAGTTTAATGGGTAAGTCATACCAAATAACTACTCTATGCAGACATTTCAGAGTAGCCTGGAAATAAAGATTGTTGATGCAGTGCAATTACTGAAATCAAGCAATATGGCGGTTCTCGCTTTAGTGAGGTACAAGAACCCCACCCCCAACACCCTAAGAGTAAGGAAGGAGGGGGCTATGAGCATAACTAGTACCGCAAGGCGGAATTCAAAATTCAAAATTCAAAATGAATACAGCGTAAGCGTTTCATTGATTTGGAATGGTCTGTTTATTTCCGCCGTGTTGTACTAGGTCTTTTTATAGTATTTATGTACTACTAAATATACTCAGATGAGTTTGCTATTGTCAAGTGTTTGGGACTGGGGATTGGGTTAAAATTTTTCCTCTACTCTCCGTTCGACTGAACTTCCCTGTAGGAAGCAATGCAAACGCCGAACCTCTTAGGGTAGAAGGCTACTCCCGTGACTTTTGCTATAAGTTAATGTAAATGCGATCGCCTGCTTGCAACCAGAGTAATTTATGATATATGTATTACTGTTACAAACATTACTTTTTTGCAAAGTAATTCACGATGGTGCAAGCATGAATGCACTGAAGACAGATAATTAACATAAGCATCATATTGATACAAGCACAGGGTTAGACTTTTGTGATATCAATGTACACCAGTGAATCAATCAAATATTCTGCTAGAGCAGACATTGGACAAACGAGCCGTGTTCTGGTGGTAGAAGATGAAGAGCTAATCCAAGAAATGCTAGTTGTAGCATTAGAAGAGGAAGGTTATGGCGTAGTAACTGCCCCTGATGGGCGTTCTGCTGTGGAATATATGAAAGGTTTTGAACCCAATGTAGGAGATTTTCCGTTTGATTTGGTAGTTCTTGACATCATGTTGCCTCAAATCAATGGCTTAGATATTTGTCGTTTACTACGTCATCAAGGCAACCCTGTACCAATTTTAATGCTCAGTGCCAAGGGTAGCGAAACCGATCGCGTGTTAGGGTTAGAAGTAGGGGCAGATGACTATTTAACTAAGCCCTTTAGTATGCGGGAGTTAGTAGCCCGTTGTCGCGCTTTACTCCGCCGCCAACGCCTCAGCAACCTACCACAGCTACCAGTCCTCAAATATAAGGATGTCACCTTAAACCCCCAAGAATGTCGGGTATTGGTACGTGGACAAGAAGTAAACCTTTCTCCTAAGGAATTCCGTTTATTAGAATTATTCATGAGTTACGCTCGCCGGGTATGGTCACGGGAACAGTTGCTAGACCAAGTGTGGGGGCCTGATTTTGTCGGGGATAGCAAAACCGTAGACGTTCACATCCGGTGGTTGCGCGAAAAACTAGAGCAGGACCCCAGCCATCCAGAATATATTGTGACTGTAAGAGGATTTGGCTATCGATTCGGATAAGCTAGTCAGATAGTTGTTAGTTTTTAGTAATCACCAGCAACTAACAACTCTTTCCTCAAATGCTCTTATTGGGATTTTTTCTAGGTTTAGCGGTAGGTATTGGGTTTTGGATTTGGCAACAGGTTCAACTGAACCGCTACCTGGAGCGCGTACTCCAACCTTTAAACTCCCGCACTCCTAAAGTGACAATGCCTTGGCTACCCCGGTTAAGGCAAGAACTTGTCACGCTCAAGCAGCAAGGACAAGATTTGCAGCAGTCACTACAAACTTACCAAGACCTCTTGGACTTTGCGCCAGTGGGATATTTGCAAGTTGATGAAGAAAATCAACTCCTGTGGTGTAATCAGCAAGCACAGAAAATTTTGTATCTGCAAAGATGGCAACCTGGACAGGTGCGTCTGTTGCTAGAATTAGTCCGTTCCTATGAACTTGACCGCTTGATTGAGCAAACTCGTGATGAACAAATAGCTAAAACTAAAGATTGGATGTTTCATCCTTCTTGTGATAATCCCGCAGAAATGCCCACAATCAAATCTTTGGCGTTGCGAGCTGCTAGTTTACCTTTACCAAATGGCCAAGTCGGAGTGTTTTTAGAGAACCGCCAACCCATCCAGGACATGAACCAAGTGCGGGAACGCTCATTTTCCGACTTAGCGCATGAGTTAAGAACCCCCTTAACCTCAATTCGCCTGGTGGTAGAAACCCTGCAAAACCGCTTAGACCCGCCTTTAAATCGCTGGGTTGACCGTTTAATGCAGGAAGTAGACCGATTGATTAACTTGGTACAAAGTTGGCTAGAACTCACCCAAATGGAAACTAGTCTGGCGTTTCAATTACAAACTGAAGTAGTGGAATTGCGATCGCTCATTCTATCAGTTTGGGAAACCCTAGAACCATTGGCACAACGTCACAAGTTATCTATTTCCTATTCTGGCCCCGAAAATATCTGGATTAAAGCTGATCCAGCCCGCATTTATCAAGTTTTTCTCAATTTGCTGGATAATAGTATTAAATATAGTCCACCTGCTGCTAACATTCAGATTCAAGCCAAAATATTGCAGTCAAAGGATCATCAGGGGGGCGATATTACTGATCCAATTTTAGAAATCAATCTGATTGATTCTGGAGTAGGTTTTGCAGAAGAAGATTTACCCCATATTTTTGAGCGATTTTATCGCGGAGATAAATCCCGGACTCATTCTTCCTTACCAGCAAATAGTCCTGTAGAAACTATTGTAGGTAATGGTTTGGGTTTAGCGATCGTCCGGCAAATTGTCTTAGCTCATGGTGCTTCTATCAAAGCCATGAACCATACCCAAACCGGTGGTGCATGGATGCAACTTCACTTCCCTGCGGTGATGGCAAACTCCGAAAGCGAAGACTATAGTTAAGAATATCTTCACGTTTGAGACTACAAGTGTGAAAGCCGTTGTTTATAGTCCGAACCCTGCAAGTCCCCAGTTAGCACGCGCCATTAGGCGATTAGAACGGGATGTATTACGCATGGGAGCTTTGGTGGAACAATCATGTCGCCTCAGCCACCAAGCGTTATTTTCCCGTGACTTGCAAGCAGCAGAGGAAATTCCTCGATTAGATAAAAAAATTGATCGTTTTTATCGACAGATAGAATCAGATTGTACGTCTATCATGACATTACAAGCACCTACGGCTCAAGATTTACGCTGTTTGAGTGCTTTTATGCAATTAGTACGAGATTTAGAGCGTATTGGTGACTATGCTAAGGATTTAGCTGATATCGCCGTAAAAATCTTTCCTTATCCGCTCCATACATCTTTACCAGAGATTGCTGTGATGTCTCATCATGCCCAAGCAATGTTAGCAACTAGTTTAGTTGCTTTAGCTGATTTAGATGCAGTCGGTGGGCGGAGTATGAAATATTTAGATGATACTGTAGATAATGCCTACAATCGCCTCTATCAGACTTTAGCTCAACAACGGGATGTGCAAGGTGTTGTTGAGCCAATTATTTTACTAGCCTTGGCGATTCGGTGTCTGGAAAGAATGGCAGATCATGCAACTAATATTGGTGAAAGGGTGGCGTACATCGTCACCGGTCAACGCTCCTAAATTATGCAAAACCATCACTAATAGAGGATTGGCAAGTTTCCACTTTGCTAATCCTCTATTTTTTATATAAATTATTAAACAACCACAAAATTGTTTTCAGTGAGTGACGCGCCACTATTTATTTGTGCGAATTGTACCTGACTAAATCCACCAGCACTGCCATCTTGGTCAAAATACAGCGCACCTGTACTCAAGTCATAGATAAATCGCTGATCACTTGTCGTTGCCGATGCTCCCAGTGTAAACTGGCTAGCTAAGAGTGAACCGGCGAACAACCCACCACCAAAACCATCTGCCGATACCTGAATCAGTTCATTAGCAGCATCGAAGTCATTAAGACTATCAACGCCTTCAGTGAAACTATTGAAGACAAAGATATCATCACCGCCATATCCATAGATGACATCATTACCACTGCCACCTATCAAGATATCGCGGGCAGAACCACCATAGAGGGTGTCATCACCAGCACCACCATAGAGGGTGTTATCCCCTGTTGCACCAATGGCGGAAAGGTAATCATTGCCATCGCCTCCATCCAGCAGGTTATTGCCTGTTGAATAGTCAACAATTAAGGAATCATTACCCGCACCACCGTTGAGGGTGTTGTTCCCAGAAGAACCAATTGCTGTATATCCTCCGTAGTAGTCGTAGTAGCTGTAGCCAGAGACAGAAATATAGTCGTTGCCATCGCCTCCATCTAGCAGGTTATTGCCTGTTGAATAGTTAGCATTCAAGTTATCGTCACCAGCACCACCATAGAGGGTGTTGTCGCCTGATGCACCGACAACGCTATAACCTCCTCCGTAGTAGTAGTTGTAGTTTGAGTAGACGTAGCCAGAAGCGGAGAGATAATCATTACCATCGCCTCCATCCAGTAGGTTATTGCCTGTTGAATAGTCAACGTTCAAGTTATCGTCACCAGCACCACCATAGAGGGTGTTATTGCCTGAACCACCGACAATGCTATAACCTTCTCCGTAGTAGTAGTAGTAGTTTGAGTAGACGTAGCCAGAAGCGGAGAGATAATCATTACCATCGCCTCCATCCAGCAGGTTATTGCCTGTTGAATAGTTAGCATTCAAGTTATCGTTACCAGCACCACCATAGAGGGTATTATTGCCAGATGCACCTGAGCCGGTGGGATAACCGTAATAGTAGTAGCCAGAAGCGGAGAGATAATCGTTGCCATCGCCTCCATCCAGCAGGTTATTGCCTGTTGAATAGTCAACATTCAAAGAATCGTCACCAGCACCGCCAAGAATTGTATCATTGCCACCACTACTGCCAGAGAGGTCATCGTTGCCATTAGTCCCCACAATATAGTCATCGTAGGCTGTACCTATGATCTTTAATTGTTCGATATTCTGGTAGCTAACCTGATTCGTACCCGCAGTAATAACGCCTTGTTTATTGGTGGCATTAAAAGTTGAAGTGATTCCACTGCTAGCATAGTTATAATCAACAGACAAGTAATCGTAGCCAGTTCCTCCATCTACGGTTTGAGTGACCAAGGAAGAGGGTGCAGTATACGAGGCACTGATATAGAAGTAGTCATTGCCATCACCGCCATTGAGGGTGTTTGCACCCTGTACTCCATAAGCAGAGAAAGAATCGTTACCTGCTCCCCCATCCAGAAGGTTATTGCCTGTTGAATAGTCAACATTCAAAGACTCGTCACCAGCACCGCCAAGAATCGTATCATTGCCACCACTACCGCCAGAGAGGGTATCGTTGCCATTAGTCCCCACAATATAGTCATCGTAGGCTGTACCTGTGATGCTTAATTGTTCGATATTCTTGTAGCTAACTCGATTCGTACCTGCTGTAATCGAGCTTTGTTTATTGGTGGCATTAAAAGTTGAGGTGATTCCAACACTAGCATTGCTGTAATCAACATATAAGTAATCGTTACCTGTCTCCCCATCTACGGTTTGAGTGACCAAGGAAGAAGGTGCAGTATACGAGGCACTGATATAGAAGTAGTCATTACCATCGCCGCCATTGAGGGTGTTTGCACCCTGGACTCCATAAGCGTAGAAGTAATCAGTACCACTTCCACCTGAAACTGTATTGTTGCCAGTAGAGTAATTAATCGTAAGGGAGTCATTACCTGCATCCCCACGGAGGGTGTTATTCCCAGAGGAATAAGAAGCATTAAGGGAATCGATCCCAGAGCCACCTTCTAAAGTATTGTTCCCCAAAGATGAAGAGACATCTAAAACATCATTGCCACTTCCGCCTATGAGAGTACTATTCCCCGCAGACCCAGCAGCAAACAGAGTATCATCCCCAGCACCACCATCTAGGATATCGTTACCTCCGTCACCATTTAGGTAATCATTCCCAGCAAAGCCTTTAATAGTGTCATTCCCAGTTGTGCCAATGAGGTAGTCATAACCGTTAGTGCCGTTGATATTTGCCATAATTCTTACCTACGTGAATCAATTGTTTCAGTAATATTGAAGTTTTCCGATCGCAGTTACTGTTGTTGTAAGACACAAGCAACTCGCTAAAAGTTGAGACTTTCAGCATACTTTTTACCACTCTCAAAGAAGATGTTTTTCGCACCCTCAAGTCGTATCAAATTAACCCCTAGCATCCTTTGAAAAAGGACTTTACCAGGGATGAAAATATTTGATTGGCAATACTAATTTCGACAATCTTGACGACAGATCAATTTTTGATCAGGGCGATAGCTGAAAACTTTCCCTGATCTCTGCATTCTCTGTTCTTGTATGGTCTAAAGAAAAATAGTCAGTTTTAGGGTTGTCGCTAGTATCCTTATATGAGTAGCGATATCTGAAAAAGTAGCTACCGATCAAGCTTTAAGCTACTTCCAAATGAAAAATTATTCCAAACTTTCTTTTGAGATGGGTGTTTCCACAGACACCATATTACAGGCGCGGAGAATACTCATCCCACAGGATGGATAATTTATGTTTGGGATACCCCAGGCTTATCTGACACAGAACGATACTCTTATACTTCAATTGCGAGATGTTGCCTGTGGGCATCTAGCTAGAAGGTAGGGAACACATAAATAACCTTATAGTGACATCATACTGTGTATTTACTGAAGTGTCTATTGTTTTATCCAGTAACTTTACATACTTTTAACATTATGAGTGAAGGCAGGGCTGTTTCATTCCCTAAAAGACTGTAATTTACAAGCGTATCAGTCAAAAAAATCAGGTTGTTAAAAACTCTAGTTGGGTCAAAAATCAGGCGCGCCTACGGTGGACGGAAGGCGATCGCACTTAAAATCACTGTTTCAAGCAGTAATTTTTCCATTACCAACTCACTAAAATTTCTGGTTGATACTCTTGACAAAATCCTGTAATATCTTGATTTTTCATTAGTCCCGCGCACCATTCGGACTTAGTTTGTGTAACCCAATACTTTTCAACTTTCCTCTAAAAGTGAGTAAGATTTTACCATATCATTACCTTTTCTTAAACTTGTGGAATTAGATTTGGCATGGAAATAAAAATATATTTCTGTGGAGTAATGTCTACTCTAAAAATAAATATATCCATAAACAATATCTTATATGATACATAAGTAAAATTTAACACTATGTATGTACAAAGTGTAAGATTTTATACTTTTAAGAGTAATTAAGAAAATCTTGAAAAGTTTTATCACTGGGTATTTAAATTTTTGCTTTCTAATAAACTTGTATAGGAGTAGTTCAGCCAATAAGTATAAACATTATGTCTAATAACAAAAATAATTAATAAACGATACAGAGGATTAGTTATTTATATGTATAAATATAAAAATATTAGCTGATATATCTCTCATAAAAATATAAAATAGTAACTAGATATATATTGATTGCAAAATCTAAAAATCATCTATTGAAGTAAATACAAGAAAAAATAATTGGGGAATGTAAAAATATTTTTTCACGTAAATTACATTATATTACTTTATAATACAAAAAATATGCTTTTTTGATTTTAAATAAATCAAAAACTTAGTAGTTTTATTCTAGGAACATCCCCCACAATGTCATCGATTATCTTTACGCCTAATGCTTCTATTTTATCTAATAAATCTACCTTTAATGAACAGTTACCACAAAGGCTATTTACTCGTCGAGAAGTCATTGAGCCTTGCCATGACGTACTTTGGATGATTGAGCGTGGGGCAGTTCGTACACTAACCTGGGGTGAAGATGGAACATTTATTACTCTAGGATATTGGGGGGCTGGTGATTTAATCGGCTACCCTTTATCCAAAGTTAACCCTTATCAAATTGAATGTTTAACCAGTGTGGAAGTAAGCACTATCCCGGCACACCTTTGGCATCAATATATAGATGCTTTAGTTGCTCACATTCAAACTTCTGAGGAGCTTTTAAATATACTGAGCTACAAACCTATCTCACTACGTTTATGGGAATTTTTAGTGTGGTTAAGTAAAAAATTTGGACGCAATGTAGAAAAGGGGTGTTTGATTGAATTATATATTACCCATCAGGAAATTGCAGAGGTGTTAAGCACAACCAGAGTAACAATAACCCGCCTACTTCAAGAATTTGAAACAGCAGAAAGGCTGTTACGTTATCAACGTCGGATTATTCTATGTCTACCGAATAAATAACTGTAAACATAGTAAAAAAATCAGCAATCCTCTTGTGCTAATTACAAGAAGATATGTATAATAATCACTGAAACTCATGTGTAAATTATCTCAACTAAAATTATTGAGCTAGAAATTCTACCATGACTTGGCATGAAATCGTTGGTGTGAGAGGAAGTACAATCATGACAAAATTATTCTGGAACGCTTTAAAAGCAAGTCCAGCAGTTTTTGCAGCTACCTTTTTGGCTGCTAACAGTGCTTTGGCTGGGGAAGCAAATGAAAAGGTGACAAGTGTTGCCCAATTGACCCAAGCATCTCAAGAAATCGGTCAAGTAACATCTGTATCACAGTTTTCTGACGTACAGCCTACAGACTGGGCTTTCCAAGCATTGCAATCTTTGGTTGAGCGTTACGGTTGTATCGCAGGTTATCCCAACGGCACATACCGTGGTAACAGAGCGTTGACTCGGTATGAATTTGCTGCTGGTTTGAATGCTTGTTTGGACAGAGTTAACGAACTGATTGCTACAGCTACAGCTGATTTGGTAACTAAGGAAGACCTAGCTACCTTACAGCGTTTGCAAGAAGAATTTTCTGCTGAATTGGCAACCCTGCGTGGTCGTGTCGATGCGTTGGAAGCTCGTACTTCTGAATTGGAAGCTAATCAGTTCTCTACTACCACCAAACTTTCTGGGGAAGCAATTTTTGGCTTGTCTCAAGTATTTGGTGATCAAAGAGCCGGTGGTGGAGACCTGCAATCCAACACCACATTCTCTAACCGGGTGCGGTTAACACTGAACACCAGCTTCACTGGTAAAGACAGGCTGCAAACTCGTTTGAATTCCGGTAACATCGTTGAAAATACTGGTGTAACTGGTACTAGAATGACCCGTTTAGGCTTTGAAGAAGACAATGGCAACAACGTTGAAATTGATAAAGTAAACTACGCTTTCAACCTTGGTCCAGCACGAGTCAAGATTGATGCTGTCGGTGCTGAGTTGTATGACAACATCAACGTCTTCAACCCTGACTTCAGCAGCAGTGGTAGTGGTGCGCTTTCTCGCTTTGGACGTTTCAGCCCGATTTATCGCCTGGGTTCTGGTGGTGCTGGTTTGACAGTTGAATTCAATCCTCGTGGCCCTTTGACATTGAGCGCAGCTTATTTAGCACCTAACGCTAATCAACCAGCTGATCGTAATGGTGTCTTCGATGGTGCTAACGCTATCTTCGGTCAAATAGCTTTCAAACCAAGCAAAGCATTCAATGTAGGTTTTACCTATGCTCGTGCTTATCAGAATAATGTTGATGGTGTAAACCTTACGGCTAGTACAGGAAGCAGTATAGCAGCAAGCTCTGCTCGTAGACCCTTTGGTAATGTTGCCAGTTCATCCAACAACTACGGTATCCAAGCTAGTTTCCAACCCAGTTCTAAATTAGCAGTTGGTGGTTGGGTAGGTTACATTGATGCAAAATCCGAAGTTGGTAATCAAGATGCTGACATTTGGCACTGGGCTGCTAACTTGGCTGTGAAAGATTTTGGTAGAGAAGGTAACACCCTTGGTTTTATTTTTGGTCAACCACCTAAACTAACTGGTGGTACTGGAGTTACCAGAGACACCAACACTTCTTATCACTTAGAAGGACTCTACAAAATCCGCCTTACCGATAACATTCAGGTAACACCTGGATTGTTGGTTATCTTTAACCCTGAGCATAATGACAACAACGACACCATCTACGTTGGTACTCTCCGTACTACCTTCAGGTTCTAAATCTGTGATGGTTAGTAGATAGGTAATTAAATATCTATTACAGGTAAAAGCCCGCCAGCAAGCGGGCTTTTTTTATTCGAGATTAGAATCTTGCTGCTTCAACAAATCTGATGGAGGCCGATCGCTACTCCAAGCCCACCATACACAACCACATCGGCAGTTGTAAAACTCCTGCCATTTGCGACGATGATTTTCTGTGAATACAGGCGATCGCCGATTCATCCAAACTTGCACAGCCTCTAAGCTACTAGCACGGCAACTAGGGCAGCAAAATTGATAAGCGTGAATTGCCTTGTTTGTCCATTCAGGTGGGATGGGAGCAAAAGCGTCCATTAGGATAATTGGTAATTCGTAATTCGTAATTCGTAATTAAGAAAGCTAGTCGGTGTTTTTTCTGACACCACACTCATCATAATAGAATACATGGAGTCAAACATTGAAATTCGCCGTTTGTTAGATGTGATGCCTGCTTCTGGGCGCATGACAACTAAAATTGTCAGTAAACCAGAGCAGTCTCAGGTGATAGATGCGGCCTTTCCTTTACCTTGGAATCAGGAGCGACCGATATATATTAATTTTGACTTATGGGGTCGCCTGTCGAAACCGCAACGGGATTTACTACTGTTGCAGAAAGTTGCTTGGTTGAGGGAGGTGAGATGGTTTAAACCAGATATTTATCAAGGTGTAGCTTTGGCTGGGTTGATAGGTGCATTGGTAGAATCTACCCAATCGGATTTTGTAGGTATAGCTGTAGCTGGGGGATTAAGCGCGATCGCTCTCACACGCATTTGGCGTAATAATAAATCCCCAGAATCAGTCATAAATGCTGATTTAACAGCGATTAAAGTAGCCCAAAGACGGGGTTACTCAGAAACCCAAGCTGCACAGCATTTATTAGCTGCTATTGAGACAATCAACAAAATTGAAGGTAATTCTGGCTTAAATTTTACTGATTTAATTCGTTGCCAAAATTTAAGAGCGATCGCTGGTTTGTCACCAATTGCTGTACCAGAAACTTACGGGAAATAAGAGGATGTTTGAAAAGAAAAGTTTTGGGCGAATATAATCCGCTACTAAACAAACAAAGTCCGCCTGCGCGGACTAACCAAAAACTAGGACTTTCAAACCCACGGAGGTGGGTTTCGTCTGTATAGCCGCGATTTCTAATCGCCGGGGCTAGTATTAATTTAGACTTTTCAAACACCCTCCAAGACAGTCCCTAGGAGTTGTTTAATTTTGACTTGATTCTCAATGCTGAGTGTTGTAAGTGCTGATTTCATTAGAGTTTGAGCCGCGCTAATCTTGGCTACCTGTCAATAATATTTTTGTTTCCGACTCTCCCACCTTCTTTAATTGGCGTGTCATTTGGAACAACAACAAACCTAAAATACCTGTGTGTCCCATAATTGCCAAGAAAGCTGTCATTGCTGATAAGTCGCGTGATGGGGACAAAGCAATAATAGGTGCAGCTACGGAAAATAGCCACAAGAAAGTTTGGTTTTGGATACGAGAAAATAATATGGCTAAAGTAACTACGGGTAAAATTATCACAGCACCCAGAACACCGTTAGTCCAAAATAGCCTCTGTCCATTTTTCATCAATAGAAGTAGCTGGGTTAAGGCTGCATAGATGGCTGCTAAAGTACCAGCAAAAATTAGCGCGATTAGGGTATAGAATTTGTCAGTGGCACTGCTTAAAGAGATCAGAGTGAACAAACTTAAGCCGCTAATAGCGATTATGGCATTAATGGCGATCGCAACTACACCCGGACTTTTTTTACCCCAAATTAAATCTTGCATTAACTGACCCTTCCCTCCCTGCTGGGAAGCCATGTGACGATAACGCGCCCAATCTTGTAAGTTGTGACGGTGGGGAGTCAGTGCGGCGATTAAATATAAGAACAAAAACAAATTCAGAAATAGCAGGGAAGCTATATTTTCTGTGAATGCAGAAGAATAGTCATACTTACCAAAGACTAATTTTGGCCAATTTGCACAGCCGATGGTGATCATGGTAAAAGCAGTAGTGAGTAAATAACTCTGCTGTTTACTCAGCATGGTAGTATTGCGATCGCGGAAGCAACGTTGTAATGATTGCCAGAAAAAATAACTTCCCAGCAAGTGAATCAATACAGCAAAGCCCATAATAATTACCCAACTATTGCCTAATGGTAGAGCAAACCACTGGAAATTAGCTAAATCTTGGTAACGAATAAAATAGTATGGGTTAATCAGTGTTAAAACTGCAAATGGGTAATCAAATAATCTTGCATCTCTGAATCCTTGCTGAGTTAAGAGTAGAAACCCCAAAACTGCACTACTTCCTAACCAAGCTTGAAAGCCACCTAGCCAAGAACCAACTAAGCTAAATAACAGTGCGCCACTGAAGTAAAATAGGCTAGTAGTTATGACGATTAGATAGAAGCTGAAAATGAAACTCAAAGAAATTTCAGCATTCAAACCTAACCATAAATGCACAGGGATTGCTGTACATATCCCCAGATAAACAAGTATAGGGACTCCCAACATTTTACCGAAGAGAATGCTTTGTGGTGATTGGGGACTCAAGCGAATAAAATTCAGCGTATCGCGTCGTTCTTCAGCAGATAAATCATTGATAAGTAGATAACTACCCGCCACGAGAATTGCAAAAAATCCGATAATACTCAAGCTGGTAAATATGTCTTGAAACCATAGCTGCCAGTTTATATTTATATTACCAGAATTATCTAAAAAACATTGATTTGCAATATCTACATACTTATCTGTACAGTATCTATTCGGTCTAGGATACAAGATATGATCCTTATTCGGTAAGAGAGTTTGAAAATAAATAAATACTCCCAACTGACTCAGTAATGAGGTAGTAATTGCTAGTAGCACATTACGTTTATATAAACGCCCTTTAATTTCCCTTAATAATTGGGGATTCCAGTCTCCGATTTGATTTAGCCAATTAGTGTGCATAGTTAAAACTTGTTTGGTAATTGGTTTACAGGGCTTACGTAACTGGGATATTATTTTCAGTTCTTAGAGAGGACTTTAGTCCTGATTTTATTCGGTTAGCACTTCTCTGATGTACTCTCTTAATAATCAGGAGAGGACTGAAGTCCTCACTACAAACGATATAGTTAACGTCCGGTGAGTAATGCTTGACTAGCTGATTCTCCTGCTAATTTTATCTGCTTGTTGAGTTTAAAATTCAACAAAGCTAAGACGGCTAATTCAGCTAGGAGTGACATAAAAACTGTGATTGTTGCAGAATCTTGAATTCCTATCCAAGGAAAACTAGAAAATAACCAAATAAGAGAATTTTTAGCGGGAGAAATGCCTAAAAATCCTAAGATAGTGGGTGGTAAAAACATGACTATACCTATAGTCCCAATTGCCCAAATACCGCGCTTGGGAGTTTTCATTAATAGCATGATTTGAGCTAAGGTAGTGTAGATCATCATCATACTAATAAATAAAGCTACAGCTAAAATAGCTTTCAGTCTGCCAATCTCATTTACCCAATCAATAGCACTGTTATTTTTGAAATTTAACAGGGGTGCAAGAATAATCCAAGCTACTAGGGGGGTGAGAATTATTAAGAGGTTAATAGTCATTGCTACCAAAGCTGGACTTTTTTCACCCCAAATTACATCTTTTAACCATGAACTATGCAAAAAAGCTTTGCGATTAGAAACTTGGTGATAACTATATCTTGACCAATCTTGAATTTCTTGGCGATGGGGTGATAAAATTCCTATCATCCCGAACAGTAAAACCAAGTTAAAAAACGCCAGAATAACAAAGCTTTCAACTATTTGGTGATTCAAATCATAGTAGCAATCCTTCACGTAAGGAGAACAGTAGTTATTTGTATATTGTAGAGTAAATCCCCAAAGAACTAATTGACAACAACCTACAAATAAATAACTCTGAGATTTATTGAAAATGGCTATGTTCGGATTGCGAAAACGACGCTTTAGTGCTTGCCAAGCCCAGTAAATGCCAACACCATAGTTAAATAAATGTAAGCCTACTAAACCCACAAGACTTTTACCTAGTGGTAAATAGAAAAACTGTAATTTCTCAAGAGAGGATTGATCATCGCGACTGAATAAGTTACCAAATAGATAACTCATCATATCAAACGGGCTTAATAGCTGTAACCACGTTGCTGTATTGTGAAAGTTGGTGCTGTGTGATGATAAATTCAGAGTAATGAACAAATATAGTAACACTGCACCACTAGCTAACCAAGGTTCAAAACCATTAAATGAACGACTAATTAAACCAAATAGCAGTGCATAACTGTAGAAGAAAATGCAGCTAGCTAAGAGTATGATATCAAAATTCAGAATGTGACTAAAGGCAATTTTTGCAGATAATCCTGCTAACAAATGTAAGGGTAAGGCAGCTATAACTATGAGATAAATAACAATTGGCACTCCTAACATTTTGCCTGTTAAAATACTCACCTCTGATTGAGGAGTTAAACGCAAAAAATTGAGAGTGCCGCGACGCTCTTCTTGGGCTAAATTATTGATGAGTAAATATGTGCCTGCAACTAACAAGATAAAGACAAACATTACACTGAGAGTTAAGAATGTATATTCCCAGTGGTCTCGCCACCACAATGACATATTTATTTGGTCGCTGGGGCAGAATTTATCATAGAGAAGCTTATTAATATTAGTCTGCTCAGTTTTTAAGTTAGCTAGTTGTGTTTTTAATACCTGAAGTTTTTCTGGATCAAAGTTAGTATTACCAGTATAGGTATTAATTTTTTGCTGAACTATATCAATTTGTGGATAGAGTGAATTGATACGCTGTTTATAACCTGCACTTAAATTGCAATATGTTTCAGACATGGCATATTTTTCGCCAGGATAAGAACCAAATTGATATAGCACAACTCCCAGTTGTCCAATAAGTGATAAGCCAACAGCAATGACTAAATTAAAAACTTTGAGGCGACCTTTAATTTCTCTCAATAATTGAGGATTCCAGTCACCTATTTTATCGATAAAATTCTGCATCATTGTCAACATTTCCCCATTAAATAATTAAGATGCTTGTTTGTGTCCCAGTTTCAAGAAAATACTTTCTAGGTCTTCTTGTATGCAGTGAAAATCAGTTATGGGAAACCCAGATTTAACTAGCGATCGCAATAATTCAGCGCAATCTTCCTGTGTACCTGAAAAATTCACTCTTAAGCTATTTTTTCCTGGTAGTTTTTCCCACTCTTCTACACAAGGATGATGTTTAACTTCGCTTAAAAGTGCCTCTAAATCACCCAAAGTTGATAAAATTATTTGTTGACGAGACAGCCTTTGATAAAGATGTTGGAGTGAAGCACTTTCTACTAAAAAACCTAATTCCATAATGCCTACAGAACTACACAGTTCTGCTAAGTCGCTGAGGACGTGGGAAGAAATTAAGATTGTCATCCCTGCTTCTTGCAAAGCCTTGATAATTTCCCGAAACTGCATCCTGGCAATGGGGTCAAGTCCAGAAACAGGCTCATCTAATAGCAGTAAAATTGGCTCATGGATAATAGTGCGTGCTAAACTCAAACGCTGCTTCATCCCTCGCGACAGGGTAGAAATTAGACTGTGGCGTTTATTACCCAGTTGGATGAGTTCTAAAACTTCATGTAAGCGTTGAGTGCGGCGTGGTTCTCGCAGCCGATACAAACGGGCAAAATAATCTAAGTAATCCCAGACGGTTAAATCTTCATATAGAGGATAATCATCAGGGAGGTAGCCAAGGCGACGTTTGAGGGTGGGGTTACTCTTGTCACGACGCAGGCGATCGCCGTTAATATAAATCTCACCAGTAGTTGGTTCTTCGGCTGCTGCCAACATTCGGATGAGAGTTGTCTTACCTGCGCCATTTGGGCCTATGAGTCCATATACTTCACCCATTTGGATTTCTAAGTCCACATCATTCACGGCTACGTGCCGTTCAAATTGCTTAGTTAATCCACAGGTGCGAATTGCTAATTCTTTTACCATAGCGGCTGCGGTACGGCTGTTGTTCAAACACTAACCTAACTTCTTTCTACAGCTTTCGGCAGTTTCGTTACGGAAATTGTAACCAAGTTATCTAGGTAATCGCGCAAAATTAAATTCATTGGTTGAGAGAGGAGATAGGGGCGCAAAATATGGATATGTTAGAAGTAGAAGCTATCACGCGCTAAACGCCCCGCTACCGCTAACAGCACTCGAAAATGTCCCAAACTATCCCGATAGATAAAAGCAAATCTATTTTAGAAGCCAAGTCAATAACTCGCCGCTTTGGTGGGTTAGTGGCGGTAAATAATGTATCTTTTACAGTTAATAAATATGAAATTTTTGGATTAATAGGCCCTAATGGTGCTGGTAAAACGACCTTATTTAATTTAATTACAGCGTTAATTCCCCTTTCTAGTGGAGAACTAATTTATCAAGGGCAAGAAATTTCTCAACGGCGTTCTTATGAAATTGCTAGTTTAGGTATTGCTCGTACCTTCCAAAATATTCGCTTATTCGGGGAATTATCCGCTCTAGAGAATGTGATTATTGCCAGACATTTACATACGAATAGTAGTATATTTACAGGGGTTTTAGGCTTACCGCCAGCACCAAGAGAAGAAGCAAAAAGTAGACAGAAAGCTTTAGAATTATTAGATATGGTGGGATTAAGCGATCGCGCCACAGAAAAATCCCGAAATTTTGCCTATGGTGATCAACGTCGCTTAGAAATTGCTCGTGCTTTAGCTTTAGAACCGCAAATATTACTACTTGATGAACCTGCGGCGGGGATGAATCCCAGTGAAAAAGTACAACTGAGCGATTTTATTCGGGATTTGCGCGATCGCTTCAATTTAACTATTATTCTTATTGAGCATCACGTCCCCTTAGTCATGGGACTATGCAACAGAATAGCAGTATTAGATTTTGGACAATTAATAGCCTTGGGTGAACCCTCTGTAGTCAGAAATAATCCGGCTGTGATTGAAGCTTATTTAGGTAATGAATGAGCAATAGATTAGGCGTAGCGAGCGATCGCCTTATATCTGAGAAAGAGTAGTAGACAAGTCCCCTTGCCTGTAATAATAGGAAAGCAGCCCTAAGATACTTTCGATTGCTGCCATAGGATAAGTTTCAATTGAGAGCAATAGCAAGCCCCATCACTAATTTCTGGTTCGTGTTCAGCTATCCAATCATAAATTTGTGCGGCTTTTACTAATGCCAGTTTTTCTGAGCGATAAAGTTGAGGAGTAGGACAGTAAGCTTCGCCATTGATATGTATAGCTACAATCTGCCAATAGTCGCTGCTTTCACCTTCTGGTATAACTTCTAAAAACCCGTTGCTGTAAGACTCGATTATTCCTATGTTCATCTACAACCATCAAATTTTAAACAAAGGTCACAACATGAGATACCAGCCATTCAAGTGAGAGAAAGCTGGAATCATGAGAGAATGCCATAGCAACCCCTACTAATGATTGTGTGTTCGTAGTCCATGAAAATCTGAATTATTGGTCACTTTTTGGCTAGTTGTCTTAGTGCTATTTTGGGCTTCATGATGAAAGTATTCGTCTCAAAACCAATATCAAAAAAGTAAAGTAGCAAAAATTAAAAATTAATATGTGAGCAAGTGCCAACATATTGCAAAAACCTTATATTGATGTATGTTAGGTTTTATGACCTCATTCTACATTTCTGCAACCGCCGATGAACGCCGATAAACACCAATATGAAGATAGTCAAGATTTTGTAATTTTAGAGGTGCAAGACCTTGATGTTAATTATGGTGGTATTCAAGCCCTAAAAAAGATTAATTTAACTATTCAAAAGGGCGAGGTAGTTACTTTAATTGGTGCTAATGGTGCGGGGAAAACTACAACACTACGCGCGATATCTAAAATAGTTAATCCTCTCAATGGGCAAATTATTTATAGTGGACGGAATATTACCCGTCGCCAACCTCATGAACTTGTAAAGTTGGGGATTGCTCATTGTCCAGAAGGTCGGCGAGTTTTGGCAAAGCAAACGGTGTTAGATAATTTACTTTTGGGTGCTTATATTCGCTCAAATCAAGCTGAAATTAAAGCTGATATTCAAAATCAATTTGAGTTATTTCCTCGGTTAGCGCAACGACGTACTCAACTAGCCGGAACTCTTAGTGGTGGTGAACAACAAATGTTAGCGATCGCTCGTGCTTTAATGAGTAGACCACAACTATTGCTTTTAGATGAGCCGAGTTTGGGTTTAGCACCTGCGATCGTCAAAGAAATATTCTCAATTATTGAAAATTTGCGGGCTACTGGTGTGACTATTTTATTAGTCGAACAAAACGCCAATTTAGCTCTACAAATTGCTGATAGAGGTTATGTTTTAGAAGCTGGTTCTATCACTTTAACTGGTGCAGCTTCAGAGTTAATTAGTGATGAGCGAGTGAAAAAAGCTTATTTGGGCTAATTATTTGTAACAAATTTTGCCAGTATGGTAATCACTGGGGGTCAGAATTCTACTTCCCGGCTTTATTTTTATACCGACAAATAAATTTAACTATTACAAAAGGTTACAAAATTTGTCCTATATTGGGTTTGCACCCGTCTTTTCGGATGTCTATCTTTGTGTGGATGCGAATGGAATTCGCCTGAATATAAGCCATGAGTCAAATAGTTTGGATCGCAAGACACGCCAACCGCCTCGACTTCGTAAACCCCGATTGGTTTCTCACCGCAGAACGACGCTACGATCCACCCCTGTCTGAAGATGGTTTTGTTCAAGCCAAGCAGCTAGCTAGGCGGTTAAAACAAGAAAAAATCACCCATATTTTTGCTTCTCCCTTCCTGCGGACAGTACAAACAGCCAACGCTGTAGCAGAAGTTTTAGATTTGCCAATTAAACTAGAAACAGGACTAAGCGAATGGCTAAACCCTGCTTGGATGACAGAAGAACCCGAAAAACTCTCAACTCCAGCCCTATCAGCATTATTTCCCAGAATTGATACCAGCTACACGCCCCAAATTGCTGCCAAATATCCCGAAACTCACGAACAGGTACGCGCACGTTCAGCACAAACTGCTAGGTGCTTGGCATCGGAATACTTCCCCCATGATATTTTGCTAGTAGCACATGGGGCTTCTGTACTGGGGAGTGCGATGGGTTTAGTGGGGGATATTGCCAAAACCGAAGTCAAAGCTTCCTTGTGTTCTGTAGTCAAAGTAGTCCGTAGAGAACCAGAATGGTTGCTAGAACTAAAGGGAGATACCACCCATTTAACTCAGGTAGAGGAAGTTATTCGTTTTGCTTGAAATTGGGGATTGGGGATTGGGGATTGGGGACTGGGGACTGGGGACTGGGGACTGGGGACTGGAAGGGAGAATGACTATTACTTATTGTCTTCTCACTCATTACTCATTACTCATCACTCATTACTCATTACTCAGCACCGGCTAAACGCCGCGCTACCGCTAACACAACTCACTTACTGATAATTTTTATGACACTGTTACTAGCAGGAGATATTGGCGGTACAAAAACTATTTTGCGTTTGGTAGAAATATCAGACTCATCTGGGTTGCAGACTATTTATGAGGAAAGTTACCAGAGCGGGGATTTTCCTGATTTAGTACCGATGGTACAGCAATTTTTACTTAAAGCCAACGCAGGTACACCGAAAAAAGCTTGTTTTGCGATCGCTGGCCCGGTGGTCAACAATACTGCCAAACTCACGAATTTAGCTTGGTTTCTGGATACAGACCGCCTAGCGCAAGAATTGGGTATTCCCCTGATTTCCTTGATTAATGACTTTGCGGCTGTCGGTTATGGCATTTTCGGCTTGAGTAAACAAGACTTGCTGACTTTGCAAGTTGGTAAACACCAATCCGAAGCACCGATTGCCATTATTGGGGCTGGTACTGGCTTGGGACAAGGATTTTTAATCAAACAGGGCAATAACTATCAAGTCTTTCCCTCTGAAGGAGGACACGCCGACTTTGCCCCCCGCAATGAGTTAGAGTTTCAGTTATTGAAATATCTGCTCGATAAACATGATATTCAACGCGTGTCTGTAGAACGGGTAGTTTCTGGTCAAGGGATTGTGGCTATTTACCAATTTCTGCGCGATCGCAAACACGCCAGCGAATCCCCAGAAATCGCCCAAATTGTCCGCACTTGGGAACAAGAAGCCGGACAGCCAGAAAAAAGCGTTGATCCTGGTGCAGCCATTGGTCAAGCTGGAGTCTCAGGAAGCGATCGCCTCTCGGAACAAACCTTACAAATGTTTATCGATGCTTACGGCGCAGAAGCCGGTAATCTCGCCCTCAAACTCTTACCCTACGGAGGCTTATATATCGCTGGTGGGATTGCACCTAAAATCTTGAATTTAATTCAAACTAGTAACTTCTTGTTGAACTTCACCCAAAAAGGCAGAATGCGCCCCTTACTAGCAGAAATACCGGTGCATATTATTCTCAATCAACAAGTGGGATTGATCGGTGCAGCTTTATGTGCGGCTAGGTTATAACAGCTAGCATCATCAGTGATATCAGCATCTGAGAATGCTAAAACTATGACACATAGAGTTTTGTTCCCATTGATCGCCGCTACCTTAATTTGTGGCGGCTCGTTGATTGTAGACGCAAGTCAACCCAAACGTCCGTCTGTACCCGCTAAAACTTCCGTGTCGCCAAAAAAACCACCTGTTACCCAACCAGTACAGCCACAATGGAAGTTATTCACAGCCCCAGACGGACGTTTTACTGTATTAATGCCGGGGATGCCTAAAAGGGAATCCCAAACTCAAAAAACCTACATGGGGGAAATTGACCTAGAAATATTTTCTGCCCAACCACCCAAGCAGGAAGTAGCCTATCTAGTGGTTTATAATGAATTTCCCCATAGTTACGGGCAAATGACCAACCCTCAAGAAATCTTGAATAACGTCCAGGAGATGGCGTTAAAAACAACTAAAAGTAACTTAATTAGTCAGCGCAATATCCGCAGTTCCAATGGTCATCCAGGAAAAGAATTTGCCTACATTAACGTCGGCGGCAAAATCACCAGAACCAGAATCTACATTGCTGAAGGACGTTTATATCAAGTAATGGCAATAACTACGAGAAAGCAGCAGCAAAACTTAGCTAGAACTATTACAAGATACCTAAATTCTTTTCAGATAGTTCTAAAAAGATGAGATATATTACCAAGCCCCGTTAGGGCGGGTGTAGGGGTGTAGGGGTGTAGGGGTGTAGGGTTGTAGGGGTGTAGGGGTGTAGGGGTGTAGGGGTGTAGGGGGAAGAAAGAGCAGCCAACCTAATCCTTGGGTTAAAAGCCCTTGCTCCTTGGGGCAACCGTGTTGGGAGGGTTTTCAATCCCCGTCCAACACCTTCAACCCCTACACCCTTAAACTCTTACACCCCTAATGAACAGCCTGGAAGTTAGCTTTTGGACTGAGAGAAAAAGAATGTAGAGCGATCGCCCTTTTTATCCATACCGCTCATCATGAAATATAAAAAGGCGATCGCATCAATATTTGCTTAATTCAACTTCCGAAGAAGTTTAAAGTTGGAATATCACCTATTAGACATCTCCAAAATAGTATTATTCTGTGATAAAAGAACATTAAAGCGTTATTTTGACACAGAAGCATGAGCAATATACTGAATTACATTGAAGAGAATCCTAAACAAACCCAAAGGTTAATAGGTCTGGAATATGAACAGTTACAACAATTAATCATAAATGGGGAAAGATTATATCATGAAAAAAAAGCTTTACTGGAATCTAAGAAAGTGAGAATTATTGCTGGTGGAGGAGGTCGGAAACCAAAATTATCTATTTCTGAACAAATCATTTTAACTTTAGTGTATCTCCGACATCTGACAACCTTTCAACTTCTAGGTATTCAGTTTGAAGTAAGTGAGTCTACAGCCAACGATACGTTTAACTATTGGTTGCCTAACTTGCGAGAATTACTGCCATCAAGTTTGCTTGAACAAGTAAAAAAAAACGCTTCTGACTATGAAGTAGTAAAAGAAATGCTCACAGAATATGAATTAATAGTAGATAGCTATGAACAAGTCAGAGAAAGACCTAGAGACAATGATGAACAAAAGAAATATTTTTCAGGTAAGAAGAGTAATCATACATTTAAAACTCAAATGATTATTTTACCTGATGCTAGTGATATCGTTGATGTTGTGGCAGGTGAACCTGGTCCAAAAAGCGATATAACTTTGTTCCGAGAATATCGTTCAGAGTTTGATGCCAAACAAAGATTTAAAGGAGATAAGGCATATCTTGGAGAAGATTTAATTACAACTCCAATTAAGAAACCAAGAAATCAAGAACTAACAACTGAACAGAAAGAACAGAACAAAATATTTTCATCTAAACGAATCTTTGTTGAACATCGAATACGGTCAGTCAAAATCTTTCGAGTTGTCCAAGAGAGATTTAGGTTAAATACCCGCAAATATAAGCAAGTAATTTTGACGATTTGTGGGCTAGTAAGGTTACGGATTCGAGGGCTAATATTACCATTAGAAATATCAGCTATATCATCAGGTTAAAATTATCGCATATAACTAGATATTTTTGCCTAATTATCAACAGCAAATATCTCAAAGTCTTATTTCATCGTACAGAATAGCTAATTTAAGATGATTGCATTTAGTGGCTACAGCCTAGCCAAACAAAGGCTTTGACTGTTTTCGGAGATGTCTATTACTATGCGTTGAGCGTAGTTGTTTCCATTAATTCAACTTCCGAAGAAGTTTAAAGCAGAAATGGAGGGCAATAAATGATATAGATTCTTAATAACTAACATATTGACCAACCTCAAACCCATACCAGGAATGTGATTTGGGGCATTCCACGAAACAATCAGGGTTTCAGCGATTTTAGTTTTGCCCCAAAAACCAATATCAGCCAATCACTAAAAGATCATAATTTCCAAATCATTGGGCGGTATACCTCAACTTCACCTATCAAACAAGCAATATACTCCCGTACTTGTAACTCAATGTAGCGACGGGATGGTACTTCACGTTACTACTTAGCAGCATTGACAACCCATGCACTATTCTCCTCATCCCATAACAGAGAAAAGCGCACAGAATTAGAAGATTGTCTACCGGTTTTCATCAAGTATGTCAACCGCGTAGTAACTGTAGCTGTTTCTGTATTCGCTTCTACTAAATTGACATTATCAACATTAACGCTTTCTACCTGTCCTCCCCACCACTCCACGTAAGAAAGATAGCCTTTGGGGTGCAGCTTGCTATTTTGAAAGCTGGGAGATAGCATATTCCACGCAGTTTCATACTCACCCTGATTGATAGTTGCATAATATGCCTCCGGCACGCTACGCGAACACAAAAATATACCACTCCTGCACCTTAATTTTCTGGTGGTAGAAAGACACCATCAATTTCAAATCTAGGTTCTTTTACAGCTACGGAATCAAATCGGTAAGCATCTGCATTACTTGGGGGTGTTGCTATTAATTGAAACAACAGTGTAGGCGATTGTTGAAATAATTTGTAAAATATTGAATCTCGACGCATGAAGACGCATGAAGTAGTATTAGCAATCTATTGAATTCGTTGTTATAAAAGTAGGCTTGTACTACAAAGACTTGCTCGTAGGTTGAGTTGAGCTAGAAAAAACCAATGCAAATTTATAGATGATTGGTATCAAACTTTTATTCTCTACAAATTTGGATGAGGTATATTTTAATTAATTTCTAGCATTAGTAAATATTGCTGCTGCATTTGATGAACCTACATATCGCCAGTGCCAAGGTTCAAAGTTTACTCCTTGAAGATTGTTGGCAGGGAAAGACATTTCAAAGCCAAATTTTTTAGCGTTACGAGTCAGCCAGCGATAAGCATCTGTTTTTTTAAACGCCAAAGTAATATCCTGTTTGGGAAATTTACCATCCGTTAAATCTACAGCAAAGCCTGTATGATGTTCGCTATATCCAGGAGGCGCACTAATTTTAGCTGCTGCTTGTGCAGAACCGTAACGCTGAATTTGATTTTGGAATAATTTTTGTTGTTTTTCTATGCTGCGAAAACCTGAAACCGGAATTATCCAAACACCTGCATCTCTGGCTGCATAAATCATCTTCATAAATGCTTGACAAGCCTCTGGATTAAGAAACTCAAATCTTTGGTCTATTCCACTAGCATAGCTACCTACAATGATTAATTGTTTGGGATCAGCTTGTGAATAGGGGAAATGTCCGTAGGCAATTTGAGTAGTTATTGGTTGTTGGTTAACTGGAGGTAAGTTGTCTACAGTTATTGATGTGGAATTAGTGCTGATCTCTACACTTGGTAGTGCAGATTTCATTGAATTTACTTTAGGAGTAACTATATTAGATGGTGTTGAATATGTAGTAGCTTGACCTGAGGGATTTGTAAGTGAAAATTTCAGCAATAACACACCAAAAATTACAACCGTAAATAAAGCTATTGTAGCAATTCCTAATAACCTTAAAAGATAAAACCTTTTCTTTTTTGGTTTCATAATTAATAATTTAATCACTTAAATTAGTTTTTGAATCTATCTTCCATCGGTCATCTACAAATTTTAGTTTGTAGCGTATTGTCCTAGTTTTAAAATCAGTTTCTTTAGGTATAATGTTACCATTGCTGTCAAACAGTGTACGATCTTCAGTAATTTTTACTTTAATTATTGCATAACTACCATTTACAGTGAAATTATCTACACTGTCGATTTGTTGTACTCCATATTTATAGTAAAAACCATCATTCTTTAGAGAATTTATAGAACCATCTATTCCTGCAACTCTTTCGTATTCTTCACCTGTAGTCAATTGATTTGCTGGTTGACGATCATAAGGAGGCGCAAACATCACACGTTTAGCTTGTAGCCAATCATTAATTAAGCTGGTAGCTTCTGATTGTGTAATTGATGAAGTCGAAGTCGGATATACAGTTCGCGGTGGAAGTGGAGGTGGTTTACTGGGTTGAGTGCGTTCTACTCTAGGCACACTTGTATATATAACTATAGGTGTAGGTGTAGTGGTTGGAGATATCTCTGTTGTCGGAGAAGTCGTGGCTTCTGTATGATTTACATTGTTTTGGGTTTGAGATGGTCTGGTAATCCATAAACCGCCAATTACACACGCCCCAATTACGCCGCCGATGATGACTGCTTTTTGCCAATCACCCATTCCTTTGCTAACTGGTGGTGGTGGTTGAGAATAAACCGGCTGCTGATATGGAGCGTCTGCGGGTGGTGCGGAGACTACTGTTTGCTGCGGTTGGACATATGCTGGGGGTGCAGAAACTAATGTGGGAGGTGAAACTGGGATGGTTGGGGCGATTGGTGTTGCACCATGTTGTAAGGCTTGAAGCATTTCTTTAGCGGTGGAGTAGCGATCGCGTGCGTGAGAGGCGATCGCTTTATCTAACAATGTGGCAAAACTGGGACTAACACTTAAAGCATGGTGTCGCCAGATTAAATCACCCGTCCCCGGATCGGTTTCTAATTGTTGGGGAATCTTACCAGTTAGCAAATAAATTGCTGTTAACCCCATACTATACAAATCACTAGCAAATACTGGACGACCTGCTGATTGTTCACTAGGCATAAATCCAGGCGTACCAATCACAATCGACCGGCTAGATTCACCAGAAACAGTCATTATTGTTCCCATTGTTTCTTTGACTGCACCAAAGTCAATCAACACGGGTTTACCATCACCGTGGCGAATTAAAATGTTTTCTGGCTTAATGTCTCTATGGACGATGCGTTTACTGTGGACGTAATCCAAAATCGGCAGAATGTTGCTGAGAATTTCTCTGACTGAACTTTCACTCAACTGTCCTTGTAGGTGCAACTTTTCCTGTAGAGTGTCGCCCTCAATATATTCTTGGACTAAAAAAAAGTCATCGTCTTCTACAAAGTAGGCATATAGTTTAGGAATCTGATTGCACCCATCACCTAATTCTTCTAATATGGCGGCTTCTCTTTGAAACCGTTCTTGCACTAACTGATAAATCTGCGGGTTATTTTCTACAGGCTTGAGCTTTTTAATAACGCATCTCCGACCTGATGGCATTTGGGTATCTTCTGCTAGAAATGTTTCGCCAAATCCACCAGACCCCAATACCCGAATCACTCGGTAGCGATGATTTAATAATGTAGGTGTTTGCATAATTATTATATTTTAATAATTAAAAAATATTTTAGCATAATTAACTACATACGCCTCCGAATATATACTTTTATAAATTAGAAAAATACTTTGTTAAAATTTGGTGTAAAAACATAAATTTAACTGAAAATCAAGAAAATTATACAAAACGTTTATTCTATGAATACAAATAAAAATGGTGACATTACGAACCCATATTTAAGCTTGGAAAAACAAGGAAACATATTACACTTTGAACTCAACAAGCAACAGCATATAATTGGGCGAGAACAATCAATGGCTGATCTAGTTGTCCCAGAAGATTGGCAAGTTGTAGGGCGATGTCAAGCTTTGTTATATAAAGATGGCAAAGACTACCGAATTTATGATGGGGATGGTCAAAAGCCTAGTACGAATGGACTGTATATTAATCGCATCCGCATCACTTCCGATTCTGGGCATTATCTAACACACGATACAGAAATCAGTATTGGTCAAAATCCCCAAAATATGGTTGTGCTGAAATACTATAATCCAGCTAATCCTGTAGTGAATCCTGCGCCGAGTTCACAAGGAATCTCTCTGAAACAGAGGTCTGTTTTACTGGGACGCGATAGTGATTCTAGTTTACCTTTAGACGCGCCTACAGTTTCCCGTCGTCACGCCACCATTGATACTGATACTCAAGGACGCTACATTCTGCGTGATCACAGTACCAATGGGGTGTTTGTCAATGGACAACGAGTTAACAGCAGTATCATCCTTACCCCAGGTGCAATCATTCGTATTGGGCCATTTAGTCTGGTATTGCGTGGGGATGAATTACAATTCATCGATCAAGGTAATCAAATTCGTTTAGATGCTTGTGATTTGGTGATTCAAGATAAAGACAAGCGACGCTTGGATGATATATCTGTAGCCATTGAACCAGGACAGTTTGTAGCTTTGGTAGGTGGTAGTGGTGCGGGGAAGTCAACTTTGATGCGTACCCTCTTGGGAATTGAGCAAACAACTCAAGGCATAGTTTACCTCAATGGTGAAAATCTGCGAAATAATTTCCACCTTTACCGCACTCATATAGGTTACGTTCCACAGGATGACATTATTCACCAAGAATTGACGGTGGGGGAAGTGCTGACTTACGCCGCCAAGTTGCGATTACCACCAGATATTGATGTGGCGAATGTGGTGGAAAAGACTTTACAAGATGTGGAAATGTCCCACCGTCGCCAGGCGAAGGTGTCCCAACTGAGTGGGGGACAACGGAAACGGGTAAGTATTGGGGTGGAATTATTAGCTGATCCCAAGTTGTTTTTCTTAGATGAACCGACTTCAGGACTTGATCCGGGGTTGGATAAGAAGATGATGCAATTATTGCGGAAATTAGCTGATCAAGGGCGGACGGTGGTTTTAGTGACTCATGCGACAGCTAATATTAAACTATGCGATCGCGTGGTGTTTCTTGGTCAAGGAGGACGGTTATGTTATTTTGGCCCTCCTGATGAATGCTTACAGTTTTTTGGTGTCAGAGATGATTTTGCTGATATCTACAATCAGCTAGAAAACCCCGAAAATGTCGTTGATCAGGCGATGAGATTTCACCAATCCGATGATTATCGGTTTTATATTGAAAATCACCTCAGTCCCGGAAATCAAACCCTACAGCCACATCTAGTTAATTCTCAGGGTTCTGGGACTTCCTTCTGGGGACAGTTCCAGATTCTAGCGCAACGTTACTTGCAGATTCAAAAGCGCGATCGCGTTAACCTTGGTTTAGCACTGTTAACTGCACCCATCGGGATCAGTTTAATGACCCTCGCCATCAGAGGTCAAGAACCCTTAGTCTTAGGAGAACAACCAGATCCCACCCTTGCACCTTTAGCGTTGCGGGTGTTATTTATCTTTACTTGTGCAGCATTATGGGTAGGACTTTCTAGTTCATTACAAGAAATAGTGAAAGAATCAGCAATTTACCTGCGTGAAAGATTAGTTAATTTAGGTTTATTGGCTTATCTCAGTTCTAAAGTAGCGATTCTTTCAGGTTTAGCACTTCTGCAAACTTTATTGATCGCAACAATAATTTTAATTTGTTTTAAATCACCGCAGCCTGACTTAATCTCTTGGCAATTAGGATTAGTAATTACTACATTTTTGACACTTTTAACTAGTATTAGTCTAGGCTTACTAGTTTCAACCTTTGTAAAAAATATTAGTCAAGCTAATAGTGCTTTACCTCTGCTGTTGCTACCGCAAATTATATTTTCCGGTGTTTTATTTAAAATGGAAGATGCTGCTAGTATAGTTTCCTGGTTAATGCTCAGTCGTTGGTCTGTGGGAGCTTATGGTACTTTAGTTAATCTCAATGCCCTAGTTCCTAATAATATTCCAGCACCTCAACCATTTGAACCAACATCTATTTATGAAGCTACATGGTCTAACTTAAGTTTAAATTGGGGTGTTTTGTGCTTACATACTATCATTTATTTGACAGTGACATTTTACTTACAAAAGCGCAAAGACATTTTTTGAACCAGAATCCAAAAATTAGTGACTTCCCAAATCTAGTAGCGTGGCAAGGCTAAAATAGTGTATTAGATGTAGGTTGAGTTGAGCAATGCGAAACCCAACATTGATATCGGTGTTGGGTTTCCTTTATAATTAATTATTATCATGATTAAATATGATCAATTTCTAAATGGCAGAATATGATAATCTCTGTAAAAATCTCGCAGAAAAATATCCCCGTGATTTTATTAGGTGGTTATTAAATCAAGAACCACAGCAAATTAAAATCTTAAAAACCGAATTGAGCATCGAACCAATTCGCGCTGATGCGGTGACATTCTTGCAAACAGAAAATCGGATTTTACATCTAGAATTTCAAACCACAATCAAATCTAAAACCCCACTAGGATTGCGGATGCTAGATTACTACGTCCGCTTGACACGGAAATATCAACTTCCTGTCACCCAAGTAGTAATTTTCTTACAACCAACAACTGATGAAATCGCTTTTACCACAGAATATGTCAGCGAAACGACAATTCATCGCTATCAAGTGATGAGAATGTGGGAGCAAGATTCAGCGATGTTTCTGAATAATTTGGGTTTATTACCATTAGCACCATTAACCAAAACCGATTCTGCACCAGCCTTATTATCGCAAGTTGCTCAAAGTCTTGCTAGAATTCCAGATATTGAGACTAGACAGAATACGACTGCTTATACAGAAATTTTGGCGGGGTTAAAGTTTGAGCAAGAGTTGATTCTAAAATTGTTCCGGGAGGAGACTATGCAAGAGTCGGTGATTTATCAGTATATTTTGGACAAAGGTGAACAGCGTGGTGAACAGCAAGAAGCTTTGCGTTTCTTAACGCGTATGTTAAATCGGCGATTTGGCGAAATTGATTCAGCCATAATTGAGCGCATTCAAATCTTATCAACAGCACAATTAGAAGCATTGGGAGAAGAGTTTTTAGATTTTACAAAAGTCGCTGATTTAGTCACTTGGCTTGAGCAAAATCCTGGTAGTTAAATGATTCTGATTTTTCCAACAAGAGATGATGAGGATGAAAAAAGCGATGACCTCCGGTCGGTCGGAGACCATCGCCATTTTTTTGTAACAAATAAACCACTTCCTTTATAATTAATTATTATTATGATTAAATATGATCAATTTCTAAATGGCAGAATATGATAATCTCTGTAAAAACCTCGCAGAAAAATATCCCCGTGATTTTATTAGGTGGTTATTAAATCAAGAACCACAGCAAATTAAAATCTTAAAAACCGAATTGAGCATCGAACCAATTCGCGCTGATGCGGTGACATTCTTGCAAACAGAAAATCGGATTTTACATCTAGAATTTCAAACCACAATCAAATCTAAAACCCCACTAGGATTGCGGATGCTAGATTACTACGTCCGCTTGACACGGAAATATCAACTTCCTGTCACCCAAGTAGTAATTTTCTTACAACCAACAACTGATGAAATTGCTTTTACCACAGAATATGTCAGCGAAACGACAATTCATCGCTATCAAGTGATGAGAATGTGGGAACAAGATGCAGCTATATTTCTGAATAATTTAGGGTTGTTACCGTTAGCACCATTAGCCAAAACCGATTCTGCACCCGCCTTATTATCGCAAGTTGCTCAAAGTCTTGCTAGAATTCCAGATATTGAGACTAGACAGAATACAACTGCTTATACAGAGATTTTGGCGGGGTTAAAGTTTGACCAAGAGTTGATTCTAAAATTGTTCCGGGAGGAGACTATGCAAGAGTCGGTGATTTATCAGTATATTTTGGACAAAGGTGAACGACGTGGTGAACAGCGTGGTGAACAGCGTGGTGAACAGCAAGAAGCACTGAAATTTTGTCTGTTGTTACTTGATGAACGTTTTGGTGAAATTGATGCGTCAATTGTTGAACAAGTGCAAGTTTTAAATAAGGAACAGTTAGAAGCATTAGGTAGAGCTATTCTAAGATTTTCATCCCTATCTGATTTAGGGACTTGGTTAAACCAACAAGCAATTTGATTTGTCTAAATTTATAGCTTTACATCCCCGATTTCTTCAAGAATTAGGGGATATTTTCTATTACAATTAGAAGCACTAGGAGAAGAGTTTTTAGATTTTACGCAAGTCGCTGATTTAGTCACTTGGCTTGAGCAAAATGCTGGTAGTTAAATTAGTCTGATTTTTCCAACAAGAGATGATGAGGAGGAAAAAAGCGATCGCCTTTTTTCTCCACACCACTACTCATGATAAAGTCTCACAACTAAATATAGAAGAGCGATCGCCTTTTTTCTCCATACTGCTCATCATGAAATATAAAAAGGCGATCGCATCAATATTCGCTTAATTCAACTTCCGAAGAAGTTTAAAGCAGGAACTGCTCCAGGTTGTCTCGCAGTTCAACGGCGTTTCCATTAATTCAACTTCCGAAGAAGTTTAAAGTACTATTTCCGAGCAAGTTTTCAATAATGTTTTAGATGTTTCCATTAATTCAACTTCCGAAGAAGTTTAAAGCCATCTACGAATGGACTCAATTCGTAGAAATAAAAGTTTCCATTAATTCAACTTCCGAAGAAGTTTAAAGAAGATGTATATTTATATTGGGGAATTGGAGCGGGGACTCGTTTCCATTAATTCAACTTCCGAAGAAGTTTAAAGATTTTTTTGCTTTATGTAGTGGCAATGATTTTGATCGTTTCCATTAATTCAACTTCCGAAGAAGTTTAAAGTTTTCTCAATCCTCAAGAAGGAGAATGGGAGTTGTTTTGTTTCCATTAATTCAACTTCCGAAGAAGTTTAAAGTTTTAATTATTGTTGATTTTTTGGAGGATCGCATCAGGTTTCCATTAATTCAACTTCCGAAGAAGTTTAAAGCTCTCGAAACCCACGAAAGTTTCGCGGGGTTTCCATGTTTCCATTAATTCAACTTCCGAAGAAGTTTAAAGACCACAGGAGCGATCAACTTTCGCGAGTGGACTCTCTAGTTTCCATTAATTCAACTTCCGAAGAAGTTTAAAGCTCTGAATTTAGATCAGAGGGATGTGATATGGAATGGTTTCCATTAATTCAACTTCCGAAGAAGTTTAAAGGGCTAGGCTCTGAACACCTTACCTAGAGGTAATCCTACAGCATATTTTCGGGGCTTGTCAAATTTGGTCAAAATGAAAGTTCTAAACAGAGAATAAATGTGGAAAAACGCAGGCTGAAACCCTTGCTGGATAAGACTGCCGGGGCTGTCAACGAAATAATCAGGGTTTCAGGCTTTGTACTTCAGCCCCGAAAAGAGTCAACAGTTAAGTTTTACTTATCCCAAATCATAGGACGATACATTATTAAGTTACTACTTAGCACCATTGACAACCCATCTACTATTGTCCTCATCCCATAACAGAGAAAAGCGCACAGAATTAGAAGATTGTCTACCGGTTTTCATCAAGTATGTCAACCGCGTAGTAACTGTAGCTGTTTCTGTATTCGCTTCTACTAAATTGACGTTATCAACATTAACGCTTTCTACCTGTCCTCCCCACCACTCCACGTAAGAAAGATAGCCTTTGGGGTGCAGCTTGCTATTTTGAAAGCTGGGAGATAGCATATTCCACGCATTTTCATACTCACCCTGATTGATAGTTGCATAATAATTCTCAATTGCTTGTTCTGGTGGGGGTCTTAATAATTCTGGAGTTTCAGATGATGTATTCTCTTCTGGTTCGGATTCATTAGCAATTGGCGAATCAACAGGGTTTGTTACAGGGGGTAAATTTCTGGTGACAGGAGGATTTACCCGTGGTGCAGTATTTTGAGTTGTTTCTTGATTTGTAGTTGTTTCAGGAATTGTAGAGGTGTCCGTCGGTTCTACAGTGGGAGTGCTGTTATTGTTAATAATAGATTCATTAGAAGATGTTGTTGACTGTGCTACTGGTTGATTTGGTCTAGTCAAGGCGAACCCAATTAAGACAGATGCACCAACTAAACCCCCAGCAATTAAACTACCAAGTACAACTCCCCGATTACTATTAGTTTGATTGACAGGTTGAGGAGATGGGGAAGGTGCTGGACTGACGGCGACGGTGTTGGATAATGTTGCAGCAGGTGGAACTGTAGCTATTTGTGGTTGCTGATAAGGAACGGTTGGGGGAGTTTGTGGTTGCTGATAAGGAACTGTGGGGGGAGTTTGTGGTTGCTGATAAGGGACGGTTGGGGGGAAGGTGACTGCACCTAATTGCAAGGCTTCTAACATTTCCCTAGCGGTGGCGAAGCGTTCTCTGGGGTGGTAGGCGATCGCGCGATCAATGACACCTGCTAATGTAGGACTGACACTCAAGGCGTATGTGCGCCAGATAATTTCCCCACTCCTGGGGTCTGTCTCTAATTCCTGTGGCTGTTTCCCCGTCAGCAAATAAATTGCTGTCATTCCCAAACTATATATATCACTGGAATACATCGGTCTACCTGCGGCTTGTTCACTCGGCATATAGCCTGGTGTCCCAATCACAATCGAACTGGTAGGATCACCTTGGGAATTTACCACTGTACCCATAGATTCCCGCACTGCACCAAAGTCAATCAGTACAGGTTTGCCATCCCGATGACGCAGAATAATGTTATCTGGTTTAATATCGCGGTGAATGATCCGCTTAGAATGGACGTACTCTAAGACGGGTAATAGATTCACGAGAATGTCTTTAACTGCGCTTTCACTAAATATGCCTTGTTGACGAAATTTGGCTGTGAGTGTATCCCCTTGCACCCACTCTTGAATCACATAAAATTGCCCATCGGATTGAAAATAAGCATATAAAGTGGGAATTTGGTCTGTATAACTCCCCAAGTCTTCTAAAATTGCCGCTTCCCGTTGAAAACGCTCTTGTACTAGTTGGTAAATTTGGGGATTATGGTGAATAGGTTTAAGCTGTTTCACTACGCAGCGACGGCTAGATGGCATTTGGGTATCTTCTGCCAAGAATGTTTCCCCAAATCCACCACTACCCAAAGTTTGAACTACTCGATAGCGATTGTCTAGCAGCGTTTCCATAAGTCGGTGTCAGTCAGGACGAGGGTGTTTATGGTATACTTTAACTCATTTAGTCTAGTTGACTATCCCAATAATTCATGCGAATTGATGTAACTGCGTACTTTGTATTTCTAATTTTACTGTTGATGCGATCGCTAATTAAAGTTTCTCTGTTTTATAAATCAACCATAGTGGAGATGATGTTTCTTGCTTTAAAAAGAAACGTAGAGATTGAGATATTGTTCCGCCTGATTTCATTGAATAAGAAACTTGAGAGTCTACGGTTGCTGTTTCGTTACTTATTTCTTGACTTGTCAACTGTTGAATCTCTACATATCTAACTTTTCCCCACCATTCTTTGAATGAATTGAAGCCATTGGGATGCAATTCTTTGTTGTTTTGATGGTCTTTAGATAGATAATTCCACGCAGCTTCATATTCACTGCGATTGATATGTCCATAATAATTTTGGATAGTTGCTTCTGGTGATGGTCTTGTTGCAGGAGTAACGATAACTTGGACAAGTTGCTGATTACGTTCTACTTCGATTGGCAAAGGACTACCAATTCTACTCTGTTCCACTATTTTTCCTACTTCTTCAATTGTGGTGACAGGTTGATTATTAATACTGCGAATCACATCACCAGATTGTAATCCACCAATAGATGCTGGATATCCCGGAACGATATTAACTAATAAAACTCCAGTATCTGCTGTAATATTAATGCGATCTCCAAATTGATTCCTGAATTTTTCTTTATCTTCTGGTGTCAGTGTCACCATCTGAATACCCAAATAAGGACGGTTAGTTTGTGTTGGTGTCTGCGGTTCAGATGTAGGGGTTGCGGTAGGAAGGCTAGAGATGGGGGTTGATGGGGGTTCATTAACAATTGTTGATTGTTCAGTAGGTACAGGCGTAGACTCATCTACTGTTTGCAGTTGTTGGTTATTGTTGTTGGCGAAACTAATAATCGCCACCGCAGCAATTAAACCACCAGTAATTAAACTCCCCACCAAAATTCTTTGTTTACCATCACTTTGATTTGTAGGTTGAGGAGAAGCGGCTGGACTAACAGAAATTGTCTGTTCAGGTATGCTTTGGGGTGTTCCTACTGTCGGGGGAAAGGTAGCTGCACCGAATTGCAAGGCTTGTAACATTTCTCTAGCGGTGGTGAAGCGTTCTCTGGGGTGGTAGGCGATCGCGCGATCAATTACATCTGCTAATGTAGGACTGACACTCAAGGCGTGTGTCCGCCAGATAATTTCCCCATTCCTGGGGTCTGTCTCTAATTCATGCGGCTGTTTCCCAGTTAGCAAATAAATTGCTGTCATTCCCAAACTATATATATCACTGGAATACATCGGTCTACCTGCGGCTTGTTCACTCGGCATATAGCCTGGTGTCCCAATTACAATCGAACTGGTAGGTAACCCTTGCGAATTGAATACTGTTCCCATAGATTCCCGCACTGCACCAAAGTCAATCAGTACAGGTTTGCTATCCCGATGGCGCAGAATAATGTTATCTGGTTTAATATCGCGGTGAATGATCCGCTTAGAATGGACGTACTCTAAGACGGGTAATAGATTCACGAGAATGTCTTTAACTGCGCTTTCACTAAATACACCTTGTTGGCGAAATTTAGCTGTGAGTGTATCCCCTTGCACCCACTCTTGAATCACATAAAATTGCCCATCCGATTGAAAATAAGCATATAGGGCAGGTATTTGGTCATTATAGCTGCCTAAATCTTCTAAAATGGCTGCTTCTCGTTGAAAACGCTCTTGTACTAGTTGGTAAATTTGCGGATTATTGTGTATCGGTTTAAGCTGTTTCACCACGCAGCGACGGCTAGATGGCATTTGGGTATCTTCCGCCAAGAATGTTTCCCCAAATCCACCACTACCCAAAGTTTGGACTACTCGATAGCGATTCTCTAGTAGCGTTTCCATAAGTTGCTAGACACAGAGTTAATAATTTTTTGTTTTAAAAATTGCCAGCTAAAAAAGCTGATGAGCAAAACCCATCAGAGATAATCAGGTTGACGTGATTACTTTTAACTACATATGCCCTAGGGCTTATTTCTTAAAATATCTTAAATTATTACGGTCTTGATATCTAGCAATATAAGCTGTATTGGTCTGCTCTAATCTTGAGAGTAGGTTTCCCGGAAATTCTTTTGGTGAGTATAAAGGACGATACCAAGGTTGGTTGTTAAAGTAATTCTGAATTCCAGGATTGTTAAAACGGCGACCGTGAACGGCGAAAATTGTATTTCGCATAATATCTAGCTCAAAGCCAGTTTTACCAGCTAAATCTGCATCGGTAACAGCTCTTTCGGAAAGCCAAAAATAATTGTTAGTAGTTGGTACATCTGGCTGTTCTAATGGTGGTCTTTCGACATCTGGAGGTATTTGAGGTTGAGGATTTTCTGGGATGGGTGACGCTGCTACAGATGTTGTAACAGGAGTAGGAGTTGCAATAACTTGGGGTGTGACTGAAGACGTAATATTTTGGTTGGCTAGGGGTTGCGGCGATTTTGTTAATACTTGACCAATAATCACAGAACTACCTATTAACCCACCTGCAATCAAACCGCCAATGACAAGCGCATTCTGATTATTACCTGAAGTTGGCGGCTGAGTAGTAGCGGGAATTGTGTTAGGCGTTGGTGTGGTGGCTAATGGTTTGGTAACGGGGATGTCTGCTGAATGTCTTGTGAATGCTTGAGTTGGTGGTATGGTGTTAGCTACACTTTGCAAAGCCTCTAGCATGGCTTTTGCTGTGGGGAAGCGATCGCGGGGATGGTAGGCGATCGCCCGATCAATTACACTGGCGATAACAGGACTAATATTCTGTGCGTAATTACTCCAAATAATTTCACCAGTTTGTGAGTCTGTCTCTAATTGTTGTGGCTGCATCCCCGTCAACAAATAAATCGCGGTCAGCCCTAAACTATATAAATCACTAGAATACACTGGTCTACCTGCGGCTTGTTCACTGGGCATATACCCAGGTGTACCAATGACAATCGAACTGGTAGGATGACCTTGGGAATTTACCACTGTCCCCATTGATTCCCGCACTGCACCAAAGTCAATCAGTACAGGTTTCCCATCTCGATGACGCACCATGATATTATCTGGCTTAATATCACGGTGGACGATTTGCTGAGAGTGGACGTAATCCAGAATAGGTAAGACATTCAGCAATATTTCCCGGACTATATTCTCACTTAATAACCCTTGCTGTTGAACTTTGGCGGTGAGTGTATCCCCTTCCACCCACTCTTGTACTAAATAAAATTGCCCATCCGCAGAGAAATAAGCATACAATGACGGAATTTGGTCATTTTTTCCGCCCAGTTCTTCTAAAATTGCCGCTTCTCTTTGAAATCGTTCTTGAACTAACTGATAAATCTGGGAATTGTTATGAATTGGCCTGAGTTGTTTCACCACACACCGCCGCTTAGACGGCATATAACTATCTTCTGCGAGATAGGTTTCACCAAAGCCACCAGCCCCCAATGTGCGAATCACTTGATAGCGATCGTTTAACATTTGTATTGTCATATTTTACTTTATTTCAAAATAATTCGTAACTTGTAATTAAGATGGTAAAATTCCCACACTAAGTTTTAAAATTAGCATTTTTTAATTACGAATTACGAATTACGAATTACGAATTACGAATTACGTTAGCGTAGCGGGACGCAGTCCATTACGAATTATTTTAAATCTAGTAACCCTGTTTCTTTTAACTTAGGATTGAACCGAATTTGTGTTTTTAAACCACGTAATTCTAAAGCCGCTAGAATTTCTGTTTCTAATCTTCTGGCGGCATTTTTAATGATTTTCATTTGAGTGAGTTCATCATTAGTGGGTTTTTGATAATTAGCCTCTTCTTCCGGTGTCATTATTGTTTTAACATCAATAGGCTGTGTCCATGTGGCTTTTTTTTCTCCATTACCCACGGGAAGACTGCCATTTTCAGCTATCCAAGCCTGCTCAATATTTTCTAAAATTGTCCGACTAGGACGCTCAATTGTTTCCACTTTCACCCAATAACATTGTTGGGGTTGACGAATTAAATGCTGTCTGAGGCTTAAGTAAACATCACGAGAGTAACCAACAAATTGCAGTTCTCTTTCTTGATTAAAGATGGCATATACTCCAATCTTTCCCTGTAAATCTTCAGGTAATTGACCGTTGTCATCAATGTAGGGAATATATTCTAAAGCTGTCAGGGTAGGTAGATTTGTTTCGTTAGTCATAAATTTTGTGAATTTAACAAGTTTTACGGGCTAAAAATGTTAGTTCGATGAAATTCTCTTTAGAGGGTGTTTGAAAAGCTCTTGATTTCACCACGGAGACACAGAGACACAGAGAGATATTGGCTACACTTTTATTTGTGTTTCAACTAAATATAAGAGTTCTTGTGTAGTCAGGCTACGTTTTTTTTGGACTGATTCTTCTCGTACTGCGTCTAACACAGATTGGGTTTCTTCAGGGTTGAGGATAATGTCGTGTTGCTGCAATACGCTAGATAGCAGATGTTTACCGGAATGCTTACCAATTACTAAACGTCGGGAAGTACCTAGTTCTTCTGGTGCAAATGGTTCATAAGTGTTGGGGTTTTGTAGTACCCCATGAGCATGAATACCTGATTCATGGGCGAAGTTATTTGCTCCTACTACGGCTTTCCAAGGTGGTAAATCATAACCAGATGCGGATGTTACCAGTTGAGACATTTCTATTAATCGTCGTGTGTCAATATTTAAATCATAGTGATACAAGTGTTTTAGAGCCATCACAACTTCTTCTAAAGCTGCATTCCCAGCCCTTTCGCCTAAACCATTAACTGTAGTATTTATTGATATAGCACCTGCTTTGATACCGGCTAGGGCGTTGGCTGTGGCTAAACCAAAATCATTGTGAGTGTGCATTTCTACTGGTATAGCCAAAGATGTTACTAGTTGTTTGATTTTGGTGTAAGTTGTAAAAGGTTCGAGAATGCCTACTGTGTCACAATAACGAAACCGTGATGCGCCTAATTCTTGAGCAGATAGCACTAGGTCTAACAGAAAGTTTTCTTCGGCTCTGGAAGAGTCTTCTCCCCCTACAGAGACAAAAAGTCCTTGATCAAGGGCAAAATTTACACTATCTTTGAGTTTTTGCAGCACTAATTGCCATTGTCCTTGAAATTTGGCATTAATTTGGATTGCAGACACGGGAATCGATATATGTACTCGTTGTAACCCACAAGCTATGCAAGCTTGAATATCGGAAATTACAGCTCGATTCCAACCCAATAGCTTGGCTTGTAAACCTAATTCACAAATGGCTGCTATGGCGTTCTGTTCCGCCTGACCCATAGCCGGAATCCCTACTTCAATTTCATCAACGCCAATAACATCAAGAAATGTGGCGATCGCTATTTTTTCTTCTATGTTAAAAGCAATACTAGCCGCTTGCTCACCATCACGTAATGTAGTGTCATTAATCAAAACTGGGTTCATTTTTATGGGTGATGACTGTTAAATATTTATAGTAATTTATTATGTCTGTCATTTTGACAATTATGAAAAGATTAATAAACTATTACTACTACAAATACTTAGTCAATATCATTGATAAATTGAATCTATAATTTTGATTTTTGCTGCAATGTCAACCCCTTCTCTTCGAGACATTTCGTGTAGCTTACTTTGCTACGCAACTCTACCGCGAAACACGAAGTAGTATGGGAAATTTAAAAAGTTGTTTCAGAAAGAAAATATGTAATATTTACGTTACAAATTTTTAGTGGAAATCTTGGTCAATAAGCTATTATTGGAAAATATTTTTAGCTGAAAATCTACTATCTTTTTCAGGTGAGTATTCACAACAATCTTTTGCCTCTTCCGTCATGACAACTCCAGGATTTACAGCACATTTTAGATAATGGTTGTTAGCATAAAATTTGCATTTCTTGCAAGGCAATTGATGTGATCCTTTAACTGTTGTGACCATTTTATCTTCTAAAATAGTCCGAATTTTTCTCAAAATTATAAAGAAGATAACCCAGCTAAAAACTAAGCCAATAGGGGTTAAAGATATAGCTATATCGGGAATGTTTAAACTATTATTTGGTGATGGCTTAGTGTTAATTTCACTACGAGTTCCCTGATCACTCTTCTGATTTAGGGCTATTTTATTTTGAAATACATTATTAACAAACATATTACATATCCTTCGCTATATATATTGAGATATTGAGCAAGTTGATATTTTTACAAAGTCATCTGTAATCACATGACAGATATACTTCATACTTAAGCTAGAAGACATTTAAAAAAATTTTATTTAGAAATCCCTTACCCACAAATTTACTGCTTAAATCCACCCCTACCTACTCCCAGCCTACGCAAGTCAGTATGATTACACCGCGCGCGAACAACAATCAAAGCAGATTACCCTAGCTGATTTAGGACTGAATCTATGCAGAAAGTAACATAGTTCTTTCAGAAACTTATTTCAGCTAAAGCCTTATTCCTGACTCAATTATATGTTTAACAAAAGAAAAATACTCCTGTCTCTGCCAATAGTTTTGCTTGTAAGTTTTGGCTGTATATCCAAAGGAATATATTAAAGACTTAAAATTTATAAATATAATTTCATGTTAGAATTTGCTGGAATATAAAAACTAAATCTTTCCTGTAATTAGCAATCTAAATTTCATTTTTTAGAACTAAAATTAGAATAAAATTTCATTGATAATTAAATTTGTGACATTGCAAATTTATGCTTATCGTGAAAAGTGAAAATAGAGTGGGTTCTCTTAGATTAAAAGACATTACCTTTGTGTTAACAGCATTTTTATTGTAAGATTTTTGCTGAAGATAGTTTTGGGATAGTGCTTTACTTGCTCTATAGTAGTTCCTAATTACATAAGATACACTTTCACTTCCAGCCCTTGATCTGAAAAAGATGTACTTCACTAAAACAAGAAAGCCTATATAGCTATGGCACTTATTAATTCCATCCACATAAAATGCTGGGATTGATTAATTGGTCTTACTTCATTTGCAATATGAATTTTGAGGTGATAGTTTATGTTTCAGTTTTTGCAAAAGACAGTTGCTTTGTTGTTGTCAGCAATTTTGCTTGCGGCTTGTGGAACAATGCCAATAGCTGAGTCACAGTCTGTCAATACCACAGAAACTACTGCTAAGTCTTCTTTACCTGTAGCTTACCCTGATCGAGAGTTAAGTGCTTCACCCGCCAAGTTACCGCCGTTACCCTATGATTACACAGCTTTGAGTCAAGCCATTGATGGAGAAACAATGAAACTGCATCATGATGCCCATCATGCTAGCTATGTCAATAATCTCAATGATGCGCTGAAGAAGTACCCGGATTTACAAAAAAGAAGTGTTGAAGCTTTGCTGAGAGATTTGGACAGTGTACCTGAAGATATTCGTACAAAAGTCCGAAATAACGGTGGGGGACACTTGAATCACACTATTTTCTGGCAAATCATGAGTCCTGACGGTGGTGGACAACCAACAGGGAAACTAGCCGAAGAAATTAATCAAACTTTTGGCAGTTTTGATGCTTTTAAAACTCAATTTAACGCAGCTGGTGCTAGTCGTTTTGGTAGTGGTTGGGTTTGGTTAGTGCGTAACCCCCAAGGCCAACTCCAGATTATGACTACGGCTAATCAGGATAGTCCCATTATGGAAGGGTTATATCCAATTATGGGGAATGATGTTTGGGAACACGCCTATTATCTGAGATATCGCAACCGTCGCCCAGAGTATTTGAACAATTGGTGGAATGTCGTGAATTGGGCGGAAATCGACAAACGAGCCGCTATTCGTTAGGAAAATAGGTGACAGGTTACAGGTGACAGGTTACAGGTTACAGGTTACAGGTTACAGGTTACAGGGAAGGGGAGTATGTTTTCCCCTACTCCCCACTCCCGAATTTCTTGAAATTATCCCTAAATACATAGAGTTACTAAGTAATTAGAAAAAATTAATATAAATATAATTAACTTTTCCTTGGCAGTCGAGGATTTTTTGGGAAAATTTGCTAAATCTAAGTGTAAAAGTAGTTATCTTTTCTGCAAAAGAATAGGTAGCGTAAATCTTAATAATTACATAAAGTTAAATTTATGGAAAAGATAAATTTAGAATCTAATCACAGAATTACCTTACTCCCTCTAATCTTGCTGTGGGTAGCTTACGCTTTTCTAGGATGGTATCTAGCGGCGCATCACATTATTTGGTTAGTGGGAGGGTTTGTAGCTACGATCGCCATAGCGGTAGTCCGTAAAAGTATCTCTTGGTTAGAACGTTTAGTTTCCTTGGGTTCTCGAACCTTAGTAGTAATTTTAGTCTTAAGTATCTCAATTGCCTTAGTCGCCACTTGGTCTTTATTATTTAGCCTTTTTCTCATCCCTGTAGCTAGCACACTTTTAGCTGATTTAGAAATGCGGTTTGCAGGTTTCAATAAGGTAGATTCTTTTTGGATTTTAACTGTTTTAGCTACGACTGGTTTAGTAATAGGCGAACTTGTAGATATTTTACTTCTACCTAGTATTAGATTCTAAGGGAAACCTCATAATTAGGAGCAGGCGCACCACCCCCGATGAATCAAAGAAATACATCTTTCCCCTATATCCTGTCCCCTGTCCCGGTACTTGTTCAGAGTTGATAAACTAAAAGTTAGTTATTCTAAGTCTGGAATTCTGTCAATCATTCTCTAGGTTGTGATCAATCTGATCAGTGACAGAAGTTTTTATTTTGTTTTGCTCACTTTTTAGTCACATTTTTCGCTCAAAATTGAATATATGGGACTGATAAATTACTCTTACCCACACCTAATAGATTACTCCTCAGTCCCATTTACTTCCGATTAACCACACTCGAAAAATTTGTAGTAATACCCAGTGATTCACTCAAAAATCACCAGGTTATTTCATCAACTCAGTACTTTTCATTTACACTCTTGGACTGCAAATTAGTAAGGAGCTAATGTGAGTAGACCTACGGAAAACATTGCACTGGAGCAGGGAGAGACTACAAATATGGTAACACCTAGGCTGTTGTTAAGATTACCAGATGCAGTGGCTTTAATTGTAGGGATTGTGATTGGTGCAGGCATTTTTCAAACTCCGGCATTGGTGGCGAATCAAGCCGGGAATGATCTTGCTGTACTGATGTTGTGGCTAGCTGGTGGCTTGGTCTCTATGATTGGTGCATTGTGCTATGCAGAGTTGGCAACAACCTATCCTGATGTTGGCGGGGTCTATTTTTATCTCAAGCGTGCATTTGGACGGGCGATCGCCTTTTTATTTGCCTGGGCGCGGCTAACAGTGATTCAAACTGGTTCTATTACTCTATTAGCCTTTGTTTTTGGTGATTATGCCTCCCAATTGTGGCGAATTGGTTCATTCTCTTCTTCTATCTATGCGGCAGGAGTAATTACTCTTTTAACAGCCTTAAATATTTTTGGTTTAAGACAGGGTAAATGGACGCAAAACTTACTATCTGTAGCTAAAGTTTTAGGTTTGTTACTAGTAGTGATGTTTGGACTGAGTGCCACAAATGATTCTGTTGTGACAGTAGAATCTACCTCATCAGGTAATTGGGGGCTAGCAATGGTGTTTGTGCTGTTGTCTTATGGCGGTTGGAACGAAGCGGCATACATTTCCGCAGAAATCCAAAATAGACAGCGCAATATGTTGCGATCGCTATTATGGAGTATTGGCATTATTACCGCCATTTACTTATTAATCAATTGGGCTTACCTACGCGCATTAGGATTAGCCAACATGGCGCAATCAGAAGCCGTAGCCGCAGATTTAATGCGCTCTATTTTCGGCGAACCAGGAGCTTGGTTTATTAGCTTTTTAATTGCAATTTCCACCTTGGGAGCAATCAACGCCACAATTTTCACGGGAGCGCGGACTAATTACGCTCTCGGTAAAGATTTTTCACTGTTTGGTTTTATGGGAAATTGGCAACAACTCTCCAGCACTCCCGGTTCTGCGCTGCTGGTACAGGCGGCGATCGCTTTGGGGCTGGTTGTATTAGGCACATTCACCCGTAAAGGGTTTGAAACGATGGTGGATTACACCGCGCCTGTATTTTGGTTCTTTTTCTTGCTTTCTGGCATATCTCTGATTGTGTTGCGAAACCAAGAACCACACATCACGCGCCCATTCCGTGTGCCATTTTATCCGGTCACACCGATACTTTTTTGTCTTGTCTGTGGTTACTTGCTTTACTCCAGCTTGGTTTACACAAATATAGGCGCAGTTGCTGGTGTTTTGGTAGTAGCAGCAGGTATTCCGTTTTTGATTTGGAATCGCTACCACCAATCAGTGAACAGTCAACAGTGAACAGTCAACAGTTTAAATGGAGGTTATTGATGAAGTTACAAAAAATGCTACTTATCCTAGTTACAGGGGTTAGTATTGCCAATTTGGGTCTTGTTGGATGCACACAACCACAGAACTTAGAATCAGAAGCACAGTCTTCTGCACCTACATTAACAGGTCAGACTGAAACATTAGCTCCCACACAACCCCAAGAACGCCCTGCGGATGTTCCTTATGTGCCAACACCACAACCTGTAGTAGACGCAATGTTAAAAGTAGCACAAGTAAATAAAGATGATATGCTTTATGACTTGGGGAGTGGTGACGGTAGAATTGTGAATACAGCTGCTCAAAAGTACGGCACAAGAGGTATTGGCATAGATATTAATCCAGAACGTATCCAAGAAGCTAATACCAATGCCCAGCAAGCTGGAGTTACTGATCGGGTAAAGTTTATTCAGCAAGACCTATTTAACACTGATTTGAGTGAGGCTACCGTAGTAACCCTGTACCTCTTACCTGAAATCAATCTTAAACTACGTCCTAAGCTATTTAAAGAACTCAAACCCGGTACTAGGGTGGTATCCCACGCTTTTGATATGGGTGACTGGAAGCCTGAAAAGACACTGCAAGTAGATGGCAAAACTATTTACTATTGGGTGATTCCAGCACAAATTCCGGCTAATTTGCGCTAATCAAGAGTGGGGAGCAAAAACTTTCACCAAAAAATAAAGGACAAGAATTATACTCTTGTCCTTGATGATCAAAATAGCAAATGGTGTGTCGAATACGTAAAATGCGCCTGATGAAATAAAAATTGCGTGGTCGTGTTTTCATAAAATGGTCAGCGACCAATGCCGATGAATTAACCCCGGCAGTTTGCTCTCCAGAAGGAAAAGCCGTTACATCAATTGACACTCTCCGACCTAAAGGTGCGGAGATTCTTAAGAGATTACGCTCTTAATATCCTGATTTCTCAGGTTCCCAGGCTCAACACGTTCGCCCTTTAGGGCGTGCTGATATCTCCTCAAGGTTTTTCGGGCGTAGACTTTCCCCCAGTCCGGGGGTAGGTTTTTAAATCTTGTACTGATTAGAACATTTTAACATGGCTGAGTCCTAAAGGACTCAATTAGCCTTCTCCCAAGGGGAGACGCCAAGGGCGAACATCCCTTGACTAAAGTACGGAATACGCAACTACGTTGCTGTTCCTCAAGGTTTTTCGGCATATTTTCTATAATTGAGAATATTCTGCTTACAACCCCGGTTTATTAGAGAAAGCGGGGTTATCAATAGCATAGATATTAGCGATCGCCTTCTTTTGTCACAACTGCTGGACTGATGGCGATCGTTGTCCCCTGGGATAGTGTCAACCCTGGATCTCTGATTCCCTACCATCCGCCTGATAACTGATAACTGATTTCCCCTTCCCTCAGATAGATAAAAATTTGTATTCTAAAGTTAATAGGTCTTAATAGTTCTTAGAGAAACTGGTGCAAGAAGATTTTAGATTAATTGTTGATTTAGTATCTGTTTTGGCCGTTGCGGCCTGTGGCGGATTATTAGCATCTATGCTAAAACAACCTGTGCTACTGGGGTATCTCATCGGCGGGATGGTTGTGGGGCCGGCTGGATTGGGGCTGATTAAAGAAGTTGTGCAAGTGGAAACCCTGGCGCAGTTTGGGGTCGCCTTCTTATTATTTGCCTTGGGCGTGGAGTTTTCCTTTGCGGAACTCAAAAAAGTGAAAGCGATCGCCCTTGGTGGTGGTGGGCTACAAATCGCCTTGACAATTTTGGTTACGGTGTTGGTGTGTGGGGTAACGGGAGCATGGGGAACTTTACCCGCCAAGGGTGTGTTCTTAGGTTCAATCCTCTCTCTATCTTCTACAGCCGTTGTGCTTAAATGCTTAATGGAGCGCAACGAAACCGAAACACCCCACGGTCAGGTAATGCTGGGGATTTTGGTAGTTCAGGATTTAGCCCTGGGTTTGATGTTGGCGGTGTTACCTGCGCTGAATGAACCGGGGGAAGTCCTTGGTATCGCTGTGATCACAGCCTTGGTGCGAATTGGTTTATTTGCGGCTGGGGCGGTGGTGGCGGGAATTTGGCTCATCCCGCCTTTATTGAGACTGTTAGCCCGTACTGAAAGCCGAGAACTATTTCTATTAGGGGTAGTGGCGTTGTGTTTGGGAATTGCTCTGCTGACAGAATATTTAGGACTCTCCATTGAGATGGGGGCGTTTGTCGCTGGGTTAATGATTTCTGAAGTGGAGTACGCCGACCAAACCCTAACCTATGTAGAACCACTGCGAGATATTTTTGCTAGTTTGTTCTTCGCCGCCATTGGAATGTTAATCGATCCGGTGTTTTTGTGGAACAACTTAGAATTAATTTTAGGGTTAGTGGCTTTAGTGTTTGTCGGGAAGTTCTTGATTATCACCCCCTTAGTTAAACTGTTCCGCTACCCATTGAAAACAGCCTTAATTGTGGGGTTAGGACTGGCGCAAATTGGAGAATTTTCCTTTGTGTTAGCTAGTGAAGGACAAGCCTTGGGGTTGGTGTCTCGGCCGATATATTCACTCATTTTAGGAACTACCGCCGTTACACTGATGCTCACTCCCTTTGTGCTGCGGTTAGTCCCATTCTTATTTAACTTCATGGAATCAATGCCTTGGCTAAAACCTTATTTAGATGAAAGTCAAGCCAAAGATGTCTCAGAAGAACTACCTTTTAAAGACCATATAGTAGTGTGTGGCTATGGGCGAGTAGGGAGAAATTTAGTCAAGCTATTACAGCAACATAACCTACCTATAGTAGTGATTGACCAATCTGAAAGCAGAATTCAGCAGTTACGGGAGGCGAAAATACCTTACGTCTACGGTAATAGTGTGAGTTTACACGTTTTAGAGACGGCTGGGGTAAATCATGCCAAAGGAATGGCGATCGCACTTCCTGACCCCATGAGTATCCGTCTTTGTCTCAAACGCGCTTTAGAATTGTGTCCCGAATTAGATTTAGTTGTTCGGGCTACCCAAGATAAAAATATTGAGTTGCTGTATCAATTGGGGGCGAGGGAAGTAGTCCAACCAGAATTTGAAGCTAGTATCGAAATGGCAACTTATCTATTAACTGGCTTAGGCTTGACCCCTGGTGTATTACAGCAAGAAATGCAGCAAATTCGCAGCGATCACTACTTAGATTTTCGCCCAGAACGCACTGCTGATGAAGTTTCCCGCCATTTAAAACAAATAACTCAAGATTTAAATCGGCGTTGGTATCCTCTCCCCTCAGACTCACCCTTAATTGGTATGAGTTTAGAAGAAGCGGATATGCGCTACTTAACAGGCGTGAGTTTAATGGCAATTCGTCGCGCCAACGGCGAAGAAATGGATTATCCCAATCAACAAACTAAATTAGAGACAGGCGATCGCCTGTTAGTTGTGGGAGCATCAGAAGAACTAGCAGCTTTAGCCGAATTAGCCCAAGGTAAAATAGCTGTTCCAGGAGAAAACACCGCCTGTCAATGGATTCAAGTTGATGATCATGCCCCAATTTTGGGTAAAACGATCGCAGACTTAACTTTACATTCCGAATCTGGGGTGCAAATCCAAGCCATACGCCGGGATGGTAAGTTTATCCGTTGTCCTGATAGCAGCATGGATTTGCGAACTAGCGACCAAGTGCTGCTGTGCGGTAGCTTGAATGCTTTAAATCAAATGCAACAACTATTTATTTATGTTAGGGGTGTAGGGGTGTAGGGGGGTGTAGGGGTGTAGGGGTGTGGGGGTGTAGGGGTGTAGGGGAGGGGTTTTGAATAACTTTCTCTGTCACCTGTCACCTGTCACCTGTCACCTGTTACCTATCACCTGTCACCTGTCACCTGTCACCTGTCACCTGTCTTCAAGTAAGCGATCGCTAATTTCCAAATAGTGATTTGCTGACTATTCTCATCCATAATACAAATACAGTTGGGGTCTTGCCATAAGATTCTACCCGTGAGTAAATCCCCTGTAACCAGCTTAAATTCTACTTTTCCGGTTTGTTTAATCAGGGTTTGGACTTGGCGAATGCTAGGCAGTGAAGTGTCAAAATCAGTGATAGTCATTTTTGGTAATGATGGAATAATTGAGGGACTGGGGATTAGGGACTAGGGACTGGGGAAGAGTTTTCCCAATACCCAGTACCCAATCCCCAATACCTAATCATTGATAATTCATCATCAGGAAAATGGCAATCGAATTTACTAAGTATCACGGTTTAGGCAACGACTTTATTTTGATTGATAATCGCTCGTCAAGCTCGCCTGTGCTGACTCCTGAGCAAGCTGTTAAATTATGCGATCGCCATTTTGGTATCGGTGCTGATGGTGTGATTTTTGCCTTACCTGGGAAAAACGGCACTGATTACACTATGCGGATTTTTAACTCCGATGGCTCAGAACCAGAAATGTGTGGTAATGGGATTCGCTGTTTGGCAGGGTTTCTGGCAGACTTAGAAGGCATATCCCGCAATCAAGATACCTATCGCATTCAAACCTTAGCTGGTGTGATTTCACCCCAACTCATGCCCGATGGTGAAGTCAGGGTAGACATGGGTGTACCGCGATTGCTGGCTAGTGAAATACCTACTACCTTGGGTGCGGCTGATGCTAAAGTCATTAACCAACCTCTAGAAGTAGAGGGGCAAACTTGGGATGTCACCTGTGTGAGTATGGGTAATCCTCACTGTATTACCTTTGTGGAAGATGTGGCTACGATTCCCTTGGAAAGTATCGGCCCTAAATTTGAACATCACCCCGCATTTCCCCAACGCACGAATACTGAATTTATCGAAGTTGTCAGTCGTGATTACTTAAAAATGCGTGTCTGGGAAAGGGGCGCAGGAATTACCTTGGCTTGTGGGACTGGGGCTTGTGCTTCCTTAGTGGCTGGTGTCTTGACCGAGAAGTGCGATCGCGTCGCTATTGTAGAATTACCTGGTGGTTCTCTGCAAATTGAATGGTCAGAACTAGACCAACGGATTTACATGACAGGCCCGGCTGAGAGGGTTTTCACTGGTAAGGTATAAACAAACTTACCGTTGCAAGACATATAGCAAGTTTCAATTGAGTGGAGTACATATCCTTGTAGGGGTGTAAAGGCGCAAGGCTTTGCGCCTCTATCCATGTACTACCCTTCTTGTGAGAATCCCCCAAATAACCCTGTTTTGTCAATCTGGGAGAAGCCAATCTCTGAAAGCGTTTCGGAGCTTTACTTTTCAACTTTTGGCTATAAATTTTAGTTTCTGTTAGAAAATAAAGGCTCAAAGCTTTATTAAATAAAACTTTCAGAGTTTAGCTTCGATTATTCCTTTCCGAAAGTGATAAAACAGGGATAAGTTTGGGGGATTCTCACAAGCAAATTACAATGATATTACTCATAAAAGTATGTGATTTAGAACACTTACATTAAAAAAAAATTGAGTATATTATCTTTTTAATCAGTTACTTGTACAGCAAAAATATATCTAAAAACCTACTAACTGATATCTTGCACTATTCTCAATCACCTGAAGGTGGGCAATACCAACGACTTAAAAATCGGGGTTTCATGCCACTAAAACCATCGCCCACCCTACACAAATTGGCATTAAATAACTGGTGCAAGACAAAAGATCCCTAAATTTTTCACCTACAAAAAACACTATGACACTCAATCTACGATTAACATGGCTAGCAGAACTTCCTGCAACCGTGCAAGTTGTTTTGACAGTTATTGCTTCCCTACGACCTGTCAAAGTTGGCACAAATAAAGATAATACCCTCATTGGTAGCAACCGTTCAGACTACATTTTTGGTTTGAGTGGGAATGATACTCTGTTTGGTTTCGGCGGTAATGACTGGCTGTTTGGCGGCGACGGTGACGATATTCTAGATGGCGGTGACGGTAATGACCGATTGTTTGGCGGTAAAGGTAATGATACCCTGTTGGGTGGCAATGGCAATGATATCTTCTGGGGTAGTGAGGGATCTGACTACTTGGTAGGGGGCAATGGCAACGATACTGCTGACTATAGCTCTTTTGGTAAAGGTGTTACTCTGCGCTTTGAGTACGAATATATCCCGATTGATTTATCCGCATTTGTTTTTGATGCAACCCCAGCCCTGCGGGTGTTCAAAGATGATGGTATTGCTATTGGTGCGTTACCCCTAGGAACGGCAGGTTTTGGACCTAAAGACACTTTAGAATCGGTGGAAACTATTATTGGTGCTGCGGGTCAGACCAATACCATTAACTTTACTTTCAATTCCCCTGGGTTTGATCTTGGTGGCTTTGCTCCAAGTACCTCAGCCCCAGCTATCAGAGTGGATCTGGCTACACAACAACTCAACTACGATACAACCACTCTTAATATTCAAAACTTTAGCAATGTTATTGGGTCTATAAATAACGATACCCTGTTGGGTGACAACAATGCCAATGTGTTGGACGGCTTTACAGGCAATAATGTGCTAGATGGTCGAAGCGGTGACGATATTCTCTATACGTTTGAGAATGATATCCTCACAGGGGGTGACGGTGCTGATCAATTTACTTTAAATGCCAGTTCGTATGCTATAGGTAGTAATAGTGGGGTGAATTTCTTCAGACTTAACCCCAGCATTATCACTGATTTTACCCCTGGAGTAGATACACTAGCTCTTAACTCTGCTTTCCCTAGGGCGATTGCAAACGGATTGGAATCAAGCCTCCAATACTTTGGATTTGCTGGCTACGACAGCTACACAGTAGCCACGGGACAATTAGCTGCGGAGCGTTTTTTGGTGTTGGGCAGTGGTAGCATTAGCGAGCAAACCCTGTTTACCTACGACGGTACAACTGGCGATTTGTTTTACCTGGGTGCTTATCCTAGTTTGGGTGAGCAAGTGAAAGTAGCTGTTCTACAGGGCGCACCCACCCTTTCTGCAAATGACATTCTGGTCATCTAATATCTTAAGCTTTCGTGCATCTATAGCGTTTCCTAATCACATGAGGTATGTCATAGTCTCCTCCTTTTGCCTTGTTGGGGTTTGTGGGGTTTGGCAGTAGTAGCATTAACTCGCCAACAGTTTTTACCTACAACCGTACAAACGGCGATTTGTTTTACGGAGTTCTTTTAATTTTGGTGGGCTAGTAAACTACCCACTCTACAGCGCGCACCCAACCTTTCATTTACACTCTTATCCTGCTAAGTCCCACTGTTTAATGGGGGATTTAGCAGGATATAGAATTTTTTACTACCAATAAGAGGACTTTCAAACATCTATGCCAATTACTGATAGTAGTTTTACGCAAATTACGATGACGTTAAACATGACAGGATGTGATTTAGAACACTTACATTAAAAAAACTTGAATATATTATCTTTTTAATCAGTTATTTGTACAGCAAAAATATATCTAAAAACCTACTAATTGATGTCTTGCACTATTCTCAATCACCTGAAAGTGGTCAATACCAACGACGTAAACATCGGGGTTTCATACCACTAAAAGTATTGCCTACCCTACACAAATTGGCATTAAATAACTGGTGCAAGATAAGAGACCCCTAAATTTTTCACCTACAAAAAACACTATGACACTCAATCTACGATTAACATGGTTAGCAGAACTTCCTGCAAGCGTGCAAGTTGTGTTGGCAGTTATTGCTTCCCTACTACCTGTCAAAGTTGGCACAGATGAAGATGATACCCTCATTGGTAGCAACCGTTCAGACTACATTTTTGGTCTGGGCGGTAATGACACCCTGTTTGGTTTTGGCGGTAATGACTGGCTGTTTGGCGGCGACGGTGACGATATTCTAGATGGCGGTGATGGTAATGACCGATTGTTTGGCGGTAAAGGTAATGATACCCTGTTGGGTGGCAATGGCAATGATATCTTCTGGGGTAGTGAGGGATCTGACTACTTGGTAGGGGGCAATGGCAACGATACTGCTGACTATAGCTCTTTTAGTCAAGGTATTACCCTACGCTTTGAATACGATTATACCCCCAGTGATTTCTCTGAACTTGTCTTGGAGGCAAACCCAGCCCTGCGGGTGTACAACAAAGATGGTAATTTTAGGAGTCCATTCTTAGGAGAAGTAGGTTCTGGTCCTAAAGACACTTTAGAATCGGTGGAAACTATTATTGGTGCTGCGGGTCAGACCAATACCATTAACTTTAATTTCAATTTTCCTGGGTATGAGCGTTTTGGTTTTGCTCCAAGAACCGCAGCTCCATCTATCAGAGTGGATCTGGCTGCACAACAAATCACCTACGATACAACCACCCTCAATATTCAAAACTTTAACACTGTTATCGGGTCTATAGGCAGAGATACCCTGCTGGGTGATGAGAATGCTAATGTGCTAAACGGCTTTGCAGGCGGTGATGTGCTAGATGGTCGAGGCGGTGACGATATTCTCCATGCGGTTTCGGGGGATACCCTCACAGGGGGTGAGGGTGCTGATAAATTTATTTTAAATGCCAGTTCCTATAGTATTGGTGGTAGAAGTGGGATAGATTTCTTCAAAATTACCCCCAGTATTATCACTGATTTTACCCCAGGGGTAGATACACTAGCTGTTAATACTGATGCTTTCTTTGACTTGTATCGAAGTAGTGAGGACTCAATAATCTCATTGATTGGATTCGTTGGCGTAGGCTGGGGGCAATTACCTGCGGAGAGTTTTTTGGTGTTGGGCAGTGGTAGTATTACTGAGCAAACGCGATTTACCTACAACAGTACAAATGGCGATTTGTTTTACGTGGGGCCTTATCCTGGCTTTGACTTGGGTGAAGTGAAAGTCGCCACTCTACAGGGCGCACCCACCCTGTCTGCAAATGACATTGTGGGAGTCTGAAATCTTGAGCTAAAGCTGTTCGTGCAGCATCTCATAGATTGGGGACTGGGGACTGGGAAGTTGAGATTTTGGATTTTAGATTGAATCCCAATCCAAACTCCACTCATTGAATTGCCCAATACCCAATTCCCAATGTCTAATTCCCAATTTAGGGAGAAAAATCCAATGTATATGAAGAAATGTAAATGGTCGGTAGGGTGTGTTATGCCGTAGGCTAACGCACCTTGTATTGTTGACGGTGCGTTGCGCTATGAGACAACGCACCCTACATTAAAAGTTCTTAACATAGTTGGAAATATTAACACCGACTTACTAACCTTTTTGCGATCGCAACTAACAAAGCATGGTTTGTAAAAGGCTGAAACGACCTATTTAAGTTAGTATACAAGATGATTCCTTTGTAAAGTGCGTAAGTCCTATATATGCGTTAGTAACGAATACAACTTGATTCTTTACCACAGGTTTTGTGTTCGTCACCAACACAAAGAAAATTACTACTAAACTTGGTACTGAATAGATAATCAGCCTCTCATAGTGGGAAGTATAGAAACTGAGGAATCTCCCTAATACAAGAGGCCTAATGAAAACACTGCAAGAAATGAAGGCTGAAGCCGATTTACCAGTCCTGATGACTGACCAGCAAGGCTTGATTATCTATGTGAACGATGCTTTTCAATTTGTGTTTGGCTGGAAAGAAGCAGAAATCATTGGTCAAACATTGGAAGCTGTCATTCCTAGCAGTTTCCATGATTCTCATCATCTAGGCTTTTCTCGCTTTGCCATGACTGAACAACCTACTGTTCTCAATCATCCGCTACAACTCAAAGCTGTCAGGAGTGATGGTAGCGAAATTGATGCCGAACATTTCATTACAGCAGAAAAGCAGGAAGGAGAGTGGATTTTTGGGGCTATACTCCGCCCATTATAGTAGGGAGTGGAGAAGAGAAATTGAATGTTTGTGATTGCTTTCCTTCTCTACATTATGGTCGCAATGACAAGCTGCGAGTGATTAACTTGTAAAAAACTATCGCAGCTATCAAGTGTATTGCATAGCTGAATGGCATAGGAGTATTAAGTGTGAAATCGGATTCAGCCCCTTTAGTTGATAAGTTACGAGCAACCCTAGGAAGAATGGAGGTGGCACTTGGTACTATTATTGATGCCATCACATGGACTGATGAAAATGGCAAAATCAATTGGTCAAATGCAACCTTTGATCATTTAGTTGGTAAAAATCGTTTTCAGGTTCTTGGTGCTAACCTTCTCGACTTGCTACCACTAACTCAACAAGGTCAAGCTGTTCCCAAAAATTTACACCCACTTTCTCGCGCCTTACAACATCAATTAAATGCTACTGATGTTTACGAATTTCAAAAATTAGAAAAAACATTAATTTTAGAAATTTCTTGGGCTTATGTGCAGATGAAAGGGGCTAATGCTAGTGCAGTTTTAGTTGTACGCGATATTACTGCTAAACAAATAGCAGAAGAAGAACTCCAGCGACATCGAGAACAATTACGGGAGTTGGTTGAGGAGCGCACTGCAAAATTAGTTGCAGCTAATGAACAGTTAAAAAAGACTCAAGTACAACTTGTACAAACTGAAAAAATGTCCAGTTTGGGGCGACTGGTTGCTGGTATTGCCCATGAAATTAATAACCCGGTGAATTTTATCTATGCAAATCTCAGCTATATCCAAAAATATACTGAAGACTTGCTGAATCTTTTAGGTGTTTATCAAAAATGTATTTCTGATCCTCCTGCAAATATTATTAAGCAAGCTCAGGAGATTGAACTAGACTTTTTACTTGAAGATTTACCTAAAGCTTTATCTTCAGTAGAAATGGGTGCTGAACGTATTAGACAAATTGTTTTGTCTCTACGTAACTTTTCTCGTTTGGATGAAGCCGAACTGAAAAAAGTTGATATTCATGAGGGTCTTGACAGCACCCTAGTTATTTTGGCACATCGTTTAAAAGCCAGTGCAGATTCTCCAGGGATTGAAATTATTAAAAAATATGGCGATTTACCTTTGGTCTATTGCTATGCTGGACAAATCAATCAGGTGTTCATGAATATTCTTAGTAACGCGATTGATGCTATAGAAGAATGCAACAAATATGAGACATACCATCAGAATATCATTACCATCACTACAGAATTCTTAGTTCCCGACTGGATTAGTATTCGCATTGCTGATAATGGACTAGGTATACCAGAGAGTATTAAGTCTCAAGTATTTGATCCCTTTTTTACAACCAAAGAAGTTGGGATGGGTACAGGTTTAGGTTTATCGATTAGCTATCAAATTATTGTCGAACAGCACAAAGGTAAAATTTGGTGCAATTCTGGACTAAGTAAAGGAACAGAATTTGTGATGGAAATTCCAGTGAGGCCAGTTTGACGGACTGGGGACTGGGAAGTTTAAATTTTGGATTTTAGATTGGGATTTAATCTAAAATCCACTCATTGAATTGCCCAATTCCCAATGCCTAATTCTTAATTTAGTAAAATTAGTATATTTATCGTTGCATTTGTTAACAGAAATTGCATTGTTATATTGCACTTTGTAACTGTTTTTGATGATTGTCAGGAATATTCCTTTAGACTGAATTTCAATGGCAAAAGATGGGAATAAATACAAATGCACGCAAGCAATTTATTGTGTCACGAATTTGTAGTTGCTGTATCCTTTATGGCTTGTATTCTTGGCTTAGGACTACTGTGGAATTGCCAAGATACAAAAAATGATGATCAGCAAGAAACAGAGATAATTTTGTTCAGAATGAGCTTTACTTATTGGCTCGTTTATTGTGTGGCGTTTGGGCTAGAAAAGATGGTTTTCCACGATTATGAGCCTGTACTCATGACGTTAAAAATAACGACAGCATTGTCATATTTTTTAACTTTTTCGTGTATTTTGAGTTTACCGCTACATAAATTTGCAGTACACCGAGTTGAAGAATAGGCAATAGCCAATATTTATTTTTTCATTGTTTCATGGCGATCGCAATCATTTCTTCAAGTTTATCCTGAGCATGAGCCGTCAGGATAAACACCTCCTGGACGGTCTTACCCTGTCTAGCAATGACTTTATAACCACCAAGAATGGGAACAGACACACGCAATTGCATCTTGGGTGCGTGGCCTCTGACTCTGCCAATTACCCCTGGTGTAATGGTTTGAATCCCATGCTGTTGACAGAGACGCTCTAAAATTGGGATTAAACCAGGCAGATGAGTGGAATGATTCCAGACTAATCTACCATCTTTGTGAGTATTGGCTTTTGGAGTGTCTGCGCTGGATTTGCCCATGATATTTATTAAGCTGCCTCTAATGGGGCCATTGTTAACCCAGCCCGACGCAGCTGTTGATGATACAATTCTGCTGGTTCTTGAGGGCCTACCCAGACAATGGCTTGCCCTTCGTGATGTATCTGATTGGTCAAATCCCAAGCCAAATCACTAGTCATACCTGGAATATACTTGATCAAACACTCAGCTACGTGTTGAAAAGTATTGAAGTCATCATTTAAAACTATCACCTTATAATTCGGATAAGTCTTACGGACGGTTTGACTAGTCTTTTCTGGAGTGACAGTTGGTGCTGTACCCATAGCGAAGACCACTGCTGAACGTTTTGTGACCATAAGAGCAGTTAACCAAGGGAATTCTACAAAACTACATTACAACTAACTAGTTTAATCTATGTTTGGGGACTGGGGACTGGGAACTGGGGATTGAGGAAACCTAACTTTTGTATTGTCTTTAACTATGAGAGGAAAGGATACCTACAAGCACTCGGACTAATTCTTCTAAGCCTTCAGGAACACGATACAGTTTAATATCTTCTGAAATCAGTTGATTTTCCCGGTTGAGAGTACCAAATTTCCAGTCATCTCCATTAGTCACTGCTCCATATAAGATAGCTGTCTCATTGTCAACAGACTTTTCTAGGGCTATTAATTCGACTGCTAATTGCGTAAACCCCCTTCTGATATCTGATTGCTTGGCCTCAAGTACCAATAAAGAGTTAAATTTACGTAAGTAACCTGAGTTCGGGATAAGGAAAAGGACAGGTAGTAAGCTGAAAATAACAACAAATCCAGCAGCCTGTCCTATGTTTAGTTTAGATGCTTTGTTCTGTCATGTAGATGATTTCTGTAAAGCGTTTGAAGCGCAATGGCACAAAAAATTGTTAAATCATGGAGGAATAAAACGTTTTCGTGCTAAAAGCTTATGTTTAAGTGAAATCATGACAATTATCATCGCTTTTCATCAAAATCACTACCGGAATTTCAAGCATTTTTATTTAAATCAAGTGAAACAACAGTGGAGTTCTGCATTTCCAGGTCTTCCTTCTTATCAACGATTTATTGAATGGATGCCATCAACCTTGATACCTTTGTGTGTCTATCTGAAGCATTGTTTTGGACAATGTACAGGTATCGGTTTTATCGATTCAACTTGCTTGAAGGTATGTCATAATCGTCGGATTTCTAGGCATAAGGTGTTTGAAGGTTTAGCCGCTCGTGGCAAGACTTCTGTGGATTGGTTTTTTGGTTTTAAGCTGCATCTGGTCGTCAATGAGTTTGGTCAACTCTTAAATGTATCTCTGACTCCTGGTAATGTCGATGACCGTCAACCAGTACCCGATTTACTGAGTGGTCTGTTTGGCAAAATATTTGCCGATAGAGGTTATGTTTCACAAAAACTTGCTTCTCAACTTTTACAAGACTTCGGAATTGAATTTTTTGCCAAACCCCGTCGCAATATGAAGAATAAGCTAATGCGTCTTCATGACAAGCTTTTGTCCCGTAAACGCTCAATTATTGAGACGATTAATGACCAACTCAAAAATATTTCTCAAATTGAGCATTCCAGACATCGATAGCGAAGCGGTAGCCGGTACCCCGGCGTCAGCCCTGTTAATTTTTGCGTTAACGTTCTTTGCGGATTAATCGCTTATTGTCATCAACCTAAGAAACCTAGCCTTCAACTGGAGTGGCTTTTACCTCCTTATCTTTAACCCGAACTCAGGTTAAGTAATAATCTAATGTGCCTTTAAGTTTTTCACCTACATTAATAGGATATTCACTATATAACTCAGCGTTTGTTTGGTCGCACACTTCAGCCAGAATAGGAGCAATTAAAAATTCTCTGATTGATATTTCAGTAACAGGATTAAAAAGTCTGATATTACGTTGTAAGTATCCTTGCAAAAATTCTAAATATTTTATTTCATCAGCATACCTCGGTAAATCTAAATTTGTCCGCTCATAGCTGTATTCAAATTCAGCCAAAATCTCTAATGTTGGGTTTGGTAGTTGAAAATATTGGCTGAAAGTATAGCTCTGGTCTGGGTTTAAGATTCTATATTTGCTCATAGTTTTTCCTGTACAAATTATATTGCTCATTTTTGGTCAGGAAATTATCAAAATGTTCGCTGGCTATAATCATTAAAATATCTTCACACAATATTCGAGATTATTACTGATTGATAAATATACATCGGTGTAAGAAGCTAGAAAAAGAAAGTTTGTTACCCATTTATTTTTTGTGCATCTATGAAATTAAGCCAACTATTCAAATTAGCTGCCTTTTCTGTTTTAACAGCGTTTAGCCTTGTGTCTACATCAAATACAGCACTGGCTGAGTATTTAAGTAGCGAAGGAATGGGAGGTAATTATCGTTATGAATTATGGCAAAGCGATAATAACAATTATTATTTGAAAATTTGGTTAAGAGAAGCAAGTTCAAATAGTAATCCATACAGGATAACTAGACAATTCTCCTCTAGTAGAGACGCTCTGATTCATTTTGATTGCAATTACGCCAAGAGAAATTTACCAGAATGTTCTTGATACTGTAAAAATCGATTAGGTTTATATCCCCGACTTTTTGGAAAAGTCGGGGATATTTTTGTTCACATAGGCCATGAAATCACTACCGCCAATCTTCCCAGTCTTGATTGAAAATCGAAGTATCAGGGAAAGCGGTGGGGTTGCTATTCTTTTTTAATAGACGTTTGAGGGCTTGCAGTTGCGGTTCTGGCTTGGGTAAATCGTCTACAAGTTGGTAAGGTGCAATGTTATTTTTGAGGGCGAAAGAGGCGACAGTTCCCGCCGCCGCACCAGCAGACCATTCAAAGGAGTGAACCCGATAAGCAGCCGCCGCTATGTGACTGGTAGCAATACTTTTACCGCCGACGATTAAATTGTCAACTTTTTGGGGAATCATTGCCCTCAGTGCAATTTGGAAGGGATAAGCCTGTCCCCCGCCCCGTCTTTCCCCTGGACGTTCTGTATTACCGGGTGCTTCTGGTGGGCTTTTCGTCATGCAAGGATGGAAGTCAATGGCGTAGTGACCAATACCCACTGCATCGGGAAAAATTGTGGAACGGGTGCGGCGCATGGCTTTATCTGGGGAAATTTGACCAGAAATTACCGATGTCGCCTCTAAACCTGCCAAGGCTGCTGTTAGCTGGCGATACATATTTGCTGGCAGGGTTTTACGGTAATATTCATCGTTGTAATTGCGGCGGGAAATATCAATTTCCCAAATAGTAAAACCTCCTGGTTGTCCCCAACTAGGACGGCCGATGATACGCCGCCCTTCCCGCATATAAGGATATTTGGATAAGCCATGTGCTGTCCCCATCGGGGAATTTAACCCTGATAAAAAGCGGTTATTGGTTTGTTGCTGTTTCACACCTTTCCCTAATTGAGAGTCGGTTGTTCCAGCTACTAGCCAGTAATAGTAAGACAGGGCGTGTTCTTCAGCTTTGCGGAAAGTTTCGGTTCTGAGTCCACCCATCCAACCGCCTGGTTTTAATTGTCCTGTGGCTTGCAACTGCTGGCGAGTGTAAACTAAGTTATCTTTCGCAGTCCCAGGGCGGTAGTCATTACCCCATGTCCAGTTTTGCATGGATATATCCCCTGGAGTGGGCGCGGTAAAATTCACGCCTCTAAATGTGGTGGGTTGTCCCTTGTTCGGACTCCAAATGCGGCGATAGGTAAAAACTAAATCAAAGTTGGCTAAACGCTCTAACTCATAACTGAAGTAGGGAGAGTATTGTAGATAAAAAGGCGGCATTTTCTGCGGCTGGGGTTCTTTTGTCGCCTCCATTGCAAAGGTATAAGTAAAGCCTTGTGTACAGTAGGGGTCATTGCTGGTGCTGGAAGATGAAGGTTCTAGGAAGGAACGCCCATCAATACCTAGACGGTAGGGAACATCAGCTAAAGCAATAATTTCTCCAGTTTCGCTAGCGTCTACAACATACCAGGGAATATTACCTTTGGTTTGCTTGGGAACTAGGCGAATAATACTTTTAGTGAAACGAGACGAGTTGTTGTAGCGATAAGCATCGTCAATAGTTTGCGATAGGGGAAAGGTGTTTAGAGGGGGTGCGCCTTTCGCTGGTTGATGTTGGATAGCGATCGCGCTATTAATTAACTGCCCACCTGTACTAGTATTATTCTTGGAGACTCCCAGTTCTTTAATTACCGTATTGGGAAACCATTCCAACTTACCTTTACCCTTTTTTTCTGCATCTTTGAGCATTTGCGCCAGAATGGTATGAGCATCACGCGGGATAAAACAGGAATCACTTACCCAACAATCTCCAGGGTTGAGTTGACCATATTTTTTTTGAATGCGGTTGCGTAGTTCTAGATAGCCACGAGAATAAAACTGGCGACTGCGTTGAGTGGGTCTTTCATCTAATGCAGATGTCCCTTGAGAAGAAATTTGTCCTCCCAACCAGTCGGTAATTTCTGTTAAGCAAACCCTTTTTCCGGCTAACAAACCTTCATAAGCTGTAGCTACACCAGAAAGTCCGCCACCTACAACTAAAATCTCACAGTTGACCGTTTTGTCTGGGCTTCTCGGTGGTGCAGCGATGATAGCAGAATGTGGTACTAGGTAGCCAGAGATGAAAGTAAGACTAATCAGTGAGGCTACTTGGTGTCTGCGCTTCATGATGTGAGAACCCTTTTTACTCTGTGCGGACTTGTAGACGTTACCATTCTAGGAATGTTCATGGCAAGAATAGGTGACAGGTGACAGCTTGCGGTATCCTGAGCATATCCCCATCCACCTTAGACAACAAAATTCTGTTATAGATTAGAAAATAAGCACGCCGCAAAAACTGACCAACACATCAGGATGGTTGTGATGAAGAGCAAGAACCAATTTGTTTTATCCTTACTTTTGAAAAGCACCATTGTCTTTTCCCCCTTGCTGCTGTCTGCTGAGATTAGCAATGGACAAACTACACCATCCACCTCCCCCCAACAGCTTACCGCCCCAGGGGAAGCATTAGCTCAAATACCAACAGAAAAGCGGGTTTTAGAACAAATACAAACAGATTTTGAGCGCGCTTTTAGTCGTACAACTGTCTTGCTGAATATTTGGTTAGTTATCTTAAGTTTATTTCCCGTAGCGATTATTGCTCTATTTTGGCTACTACGGCGGGTGGCTATTCGTGAAATTGTCAATAGAGCCATGTCACAGTTGCAAGGAGTGGAAAACCTCGAAGGACAACTAACTCTAGTTAAACAAGATGCAGAAAATCTCATCCAAGAAGCTAAAGGGATTACTCGCGCTTTAGAAAGGGAAGCGGAAAATCTACAGCAAAAAATCAAAATTGAACACGATAATTTATCTTTTGTCACATCAGAGATATTGCAAGCTAAGGCAGATAATTTAACTAAAATCTCGACAGAAGTCACAAATTTCCAACAAAAAATTGAGCATTTAGTCGCTGAGTTTGCTAGCCAAATATCTCAATTAGAGTTAGAGATACAACAGAGAAGAGATATAACCTTAGAAAATATAGCCAAGACAGAATCAGAGATGGTTACTAAACTTGGAGAATTACAAAAAGATGCTGTAATTCACAAAAATTTAGTTGGAGAAGATTTAGAAAAATCAAAACTGGAATTTAATCATCAGCTTGGTAATTTATATACTGATACTCAGCAGCATCAAGATAATATGATGGCAAGTTTAACTAACTTAAAATCAGAATTTAGTGTGCAGCTATCTAGATTACAGGAAGATGTCCAGCAGCAAAAAGATATCAAATTAGAAAATCTCCAAGCGATAGAAAGTCAATTCCAATCTCAGGTTTCAGGATTGGAAGCTGATACTCAAGAACACAAAAATACTCTGTTGGAGAATTTGACAAAATTACAAGCAGAGTTTGCACAGCAATTATCTAACTCTCAGTCAGAAGTCCATATACAAAAAGATAATGTATTACAGAATCTGCAAGAATTAGAAAATTTATTCAAAGCTCAAATATCTGAATCACAGTTACATATTCAACAGGAATTAAAAAAATTACAATCAGAGTTCGCATCTAAGCTAGCTGAGTTACAAGTAGATGCTCAAAAACGCAAAGAGCAAATTATGGAAAATTTAGAAAAATCAGGTTCGGAGTTTGTTTCACAATTTTCAGAATTACAATTAAATGCTCAACAACAAAAACTCTTGATTTTAGAAAAGCTGGAAAAATTAGAAACAGAGTTTGTCTCACAACTATCTGAATTGCAATTAGATGCTCAACAGCGCAAGGATATAATTTTAAAAGAATTTGCTGAAGTTCAACCCGCAGTAATTACAATCGAAGAACCAACCCCAGCACCTCAGCCAGTAATAGAAAATGAGCAGACAAAATTAACTGCTGATGATTATATACAGCAGGGAGATGATTCATTTTCACAAAAGCGATATGCAGAAGCGATCGCAGTTTACGAGCAAGCGGTGAAAATTCAGCCTGATGATGCTATACTATGGTTTAAGTGTGGGATTACCTTCGCTAGACTGAAACGTTATAAACAAGCGATCGCAGCTTATAATCGAGCAATCAAAATCCAACCAGCTTATCACCAAGCATGGTGCGATCGTGGTGTTGCATATGGTTATCTACAGCGACATCAAGACGCTTTTACATCTTTTGATCAAGCCACGCAAATTAAACCAGAAGATGCCGTAGCCTGGATGAATCGCGGTTTAGCTTTGATAGAATTAGAACAATATGAAGCAGCAATTACTTCTTTTGATCAGGCATTAAAATTTCAACCAGATTTGCCAAAAATTTGGGATAAACGCGGTTACACTCTCGTCAGATTAGGACAGGATGAGGAAGCCATAATTTCTTTTGACAAAGCATTAACCATTAAACCAGATTATGCCAGTGCTTATTATAATAAGGCAGCCTGTTATGCACTGCAAAGACAGGTTAATTTAGCTGTAGAAAATCTGCAACAAGCAATTAATCTCAATTCTAGATATCAAGAAGATGCTGCAAATGATATAGATTTTGATGAGATTGCAGATAGTGAAAATTTTAGAAAATTAATTCAGTAGCTAGAAGCGTAGACATCTCCAGAAATTAAATATGCGTTTTCCAGAAACCTTGTAGAGCAACGTCTCTACATCATTTATTTGGTGCAACTTCATAGAGAATTTGTATCAGTTACAAAAAAAGTTGGAACAATTCAACCATGACTAATGCTAAAGATATGCTTCTAGCTCTAAAGGATAAGTGAATCTTTATCTAGTTTGTAGCCTATTTTAGTTGAAATTAATCTCAATAAATATAGTTAAAATTTGCCGACTATAGCAATATATAATCCTTACTGTGTAAGAGTTTGATACATTTTATAGATGTTTAAAAAATGACATTAGAAGTACACTGATAAGTCACAGAGTTTAATATCAAAAAATATCTATGACTTACGATAACCGCGCAGAAGTAAGAAAAGTTTTAATTATTACCCTATTTCTCAACTTGTTTGTGATGGGATTAAAAGCATTTGTAGGGTATTTGACAGGTTCTCTCAGCTTATTGGCTGATGCTTTGCATAGCGTGACAGATAGTGCCAACAACATTTTAGGACTAATTGCTAGTAAATTTTCTTCTCCCTACCCCGATCGTGAGCATCCCTATGGACACCACAAATTTGAAGCTGTGGGAGCATTAGGAATCGCCGCGTTTCTAGGAATTGCTTGCTTTGAAATTCTCCAAAGTGCAATTGAGCGCATACTTAAAGGTAGCGAACCGGTGAGAATTTCTGCGCCTGAATTGTGGATACTGCTACTTGTTTTGGGTGTAAATATTTTTGTGGCGTTTTATGAGCGCAATGTGGGTAAGCGAGTCGGTAGCCAAATTTTAATCGCTGATGCTACCCACACCATGAGTGATGTCTGGGTGACAATCTCCGTCATTGGTGGTTTAATTGGGGTTTGGTTTGGTCATCAATGGCTAGATATAGTCTTAGCTTTCCCTGTAGCGTTGATGGTTTTTTGGAGTGGTTGGTCAGTTTTAAAAGATAGTTTACCTTGGTTAGTGGATCAAATGGCGATCGCACCTGAAGCAATCCACGCCATTGCTACTGCTGTTCCTGGGGTAATTAATTGTCATGATATCGCCTCACGCGGCGTTTTAGGTCGTCAAATTTTCATTGAAATGCACTTAATCGTAGATGCGCCAGATGTGGAAACGGCTCATCGCATCACAGAAGAAGTAGAACGTCAACTAGAAACACGCTTTACCCCAGTCAGGATTTTAATTCACGTCGAGCCACCGACATATGAATCGGAGCAAATTAGCTTTGATACAGGAGAAAAATAGGAAGTGATGACTATTTTACAAAATTTAATTTTTTAGAATTTAGCATAAATAGAGATTTAGTTGTAAATACAGTAATTTTTAACTTACTCATGTAGCTAGCCATTAGTCATGAGCGCAGATGAAATTAATCACATCTGTACTAATCTTTATGCCGTGGTTGTAGACTGTTGTTAATGATAGAAGCATACTCTACTTTTATCAAATTAATCCAGTAACTAAATCAACAGTATATTAGAGTCAGTCTCATATTGCGTCATCATTATAAGGACTGAAAGGTGAACACTGACAATACTGGTACGACATTTCAAGTTGACCTCAGTAACTGTAACAAAGAACCAATTCATATTCCTGGTTCTATTCAGCCTCATGGAGTTATTTTAGCTTTACAACCAGCAGAATTAACTATTTTACAAGTTAGTAATAATACATTTGATTTTTTTGGTATACATCCAGAAGACTTAATTAATCAAAATTTAGCTATTTTATTAGGAACAGAACAAATAAAACTATTAAAGGATTGTCTAGAAAATGAAGATTTACCAATTGTTAATCCCATAGAATTTTGGATTAAATTAAATGGTAAAAATATAAATTTTGATGGGATTGTTCATCGTTCTCATGGTTTTATTATCTTAGAAATAGAACCAAATTTTTCAGAAAAAAATAATGCTTTTTTTAAGTTTTATCACTTAGTAAAAATAGCAATGCTAAAATTACAAGCGGCGACAAATGTCTCTGAAGTTAGTCAAATTTTAGCAAAAGAAGTCAAAAAAATTACTGGCTTTGATAGAGTAATGGTCTATCGCTTCGATAAAAATTGGAATGGTACAGTCATTGCGGAAGAAAAACAAGAATATCTCACATCATATTTAGGTTTATATTACCCAGCTTCCGATATTCCCCAACAAGCTAGAAAGCTCTACACTGAAAACTGGCTCAGACTCATACCAAATGTTAACTATCAACCAGCAATAATTATACCCACAAATAATCCTCTGAATAATCAGCCTCTTGATTTAAGCGGTTCAGTATTGCGTAGTGTTTCGCCTTTACATATAGAATATATGCAGAACATGGGGGTAACGGCTTCTATGTCTATTTCTATTATCAAAAATAAACAACTGTGGGGATTAATTTCCTGTCATCATCAGTCACCAAAATATATACCCTATGAAATTCGTAGTGCTTGCGAATTATTAGGTCAAATGACTTCTCTGGAAATGAGCGCACAGGAAGAGAGTGAAGACACGGAATCCAAAATTAAAGTCAAATCTGTGCATAGCAAATTAATAGAATATATGTCGATAGACAATAATTTTATTGATGCGTTAATTAAGCATCAGCCGAATCTGCTAAACTTAGTAAATGCAGCAGGTGCTGCTGTCTGTTTTAATGGTCAATATTATCTTATTGGTAATACGCCAACAACTCAAGATATTCATAATTTAATAGATTGGATTAGTCAAAATCTGCATGAAGAGATTTTCTACACTGATTCCCTAACAACAGTTTATCCAGAAGCCGAAAAACTGCGGAATGTCGCTAGTGGTTTAATGACACTTTCTATTTCTAAAAGTCAGAAAAACTATATTTTGTGGTTTCGTCCAGAGGTAGTGCAGACTGTAAATTGGGGGGGTAATCCTCATAAACCTGTTGAGGTAGTAGCTAACGGAGGTATGCGCTTATCACCACGAAAGTCTTTTGAATTATGGAAAGAAACAGTTCTTCTCAAATCTCTACCTTGGAAATCTTATGAAGTCAATGCAGCCGTAGAATTGCGAAGTGCAATTATCAGTGTGGTACTGCGAAAGGCTGATGAATTAGCTCAATTAAATATAGAACTAGAACGGAGCAATAAAGAATTAGATGCTTTTGCTTATATTGCATCTCACGATTTAAAAGAACCACTGCGGGGGATTCACAATTACTCTAACTTCTTAATAGAAGACTACGGTGAAATTATCAACGACGAAGGTAAAGCAAAGTTAATGACTCTGATTCGTCTGACCCAACGAATGGAGGATTTAATTGATTCACTCTTACATTTTTCTCGATTGGGAAGAGTGGATCTTGTGATGCAGCCTACTAACTTGAATGATGAAGTACATCGGATTTTAGATATGTTAAGCCTTCGCATTGAGGAATCAGGCGTAGAAATCCGCATACCCAGACCACTACCAACAGTGTATTGCGATCGCGTCCAATTAGGTGAAGTCTTTAGCAACCTCATCGCCAACGCCATCAAATACAACGACAAGCCCAACAAATGGATTGAAATTGGCTACTTGGATCATTCACCACGACCAATCACATTCTATATCCAAGACAACGGCATAGGCATTCGCGAAAAACATTTTGACTCGATTTTTCGCATTTTCAAACGACTACACGGCCCCAGCAAATACGGAGGTGGTACAGGCGCAGGACTCACCATCGCTAAAAAAATTGTGGAACGGCATGGCGGTACAATTTGGCTAGACTCAACCTATGGTGAAGGCAGCACTTTCTATTTCACATTACAAGAAACAGATTGACATCCTCTATCTTCCCGTAGACCTCCGTTCCCTTGACTTTTAACTTAATTATGCTTCCTACAGTCATTAAACCCCACCCCCAACCCCTCCCCGTTCACGGAGAGGGGAGACAATATGAATTTTAATTTATACCCATGATTGGCAACATCACCCAACCTTTACTAGTAATTGAAGACAGCGATGAAGATTTTGAAGCTTTGCAGCGATTCATTCAAAAAGAAGTCATATTAAACCCTGTGTTTCGCTGTGCAGATGGTGATGAAGGCCTAGATTTTCTCTACCATAACGGAGTTTACAGTGATCCTGAAACTGCACCACGACCATCAATTATTTTGCTGGATCTCAATTTACCAGGTACTGATGGGCGAGAGATTATAGCCCAAATTAAACAAGATCCAAACCTCAAATCTATTCCTATAGTTGTATTTACTACTTCTTCTAACCCCAAGGATATTGAAATATGTTATCAATACTGCGTTGCTAGCTATATTCTTAAACCAATTGATATCAATTGACTAGTAACAACAATTCACAGCTTTTTAACGTACTGGTTGGATATTGTGATTCTTCCCGATACTGTTAACAAATAGTCATGGCACAACCGCTAACTATTTTAATTATTGATGATTCTCCTGAAGACCGTCAGGTGTACCGTCGTTATCTCCAGCAAGATCAAGAGCAATGCTATCAAATTTTAGAACAAGAATCAGGTGAAGACGCATTGGCATTATGTCAAAAATTACAACCTGACGGGATTTTATTAGACTTTTTATTACCCGATTTGGATGGACTGGAATTTTTAGCAGAACTGAAAACACTAAACCAGGACAAGATACCGGCTGTAGTGATGTTAACAGGCTACGGTAACGAGGCGATCGCAGTCGAAGCGATGAAAAGTGGTGTTCATGACTATCTCGTTAAAGGAGAAACCACAGGTGAACGTTTGCGTTTAACTGTCTACTCAGCCATCAAAAAAGCTCAGTTAAGTACCGAGTTGCGGCGGAGTGAGGAACGGTTACGAGAATCGCAAAAACTCATCGAACGTATCGCCGAAACCACACCGGGAATTTTGTATGTTTACGATTTGGTCGAAGGAGAAAATATCTATCTCAACGGACAGGTAACAAACTTACTTGGCCATACTCCCGAAAAATTTCAAGCTTTGGGAAAAGAATTTTTAGTGCAATTCATGCACCCTGATGATTTTGCTGAACTTCCCAACGTCTTCCAACGGTTTGATACGGCGAGAGATGGTGAAGTTCTAGAACATGAGTACAGAATGCTATGTGCTAACGGTAAATGGCGATGGTTTTGTAGTCACAATTCTATATTTGCTAGGAATGCTGACGGTTCACCACATCAAATAGTTGGGACAGCCTTTGATATCACAGACAGGAAGCAAACAGAACAAGAATTACGTGACAGTGAACAACGCTATCGCTATTTATCAAATGTTGTACCTCACTTGGTTTGGATTAGTAATATTCAGGGAGAATGTGAACATCTTAATCAACGCTGGTACGAATTGACTGGTAGAACTGTTGAGCAATCACTGGGATTTGGTTGGCAAGAAGTTATACATCCAGATGATGTCTCAGGCGTGATCACAGAATGGATGAAAATTGTGAAAACAGGAGAACCTTATGAACAAGAAATTAGATATCGAAAATATGATGGTAGCTATCGCTGGCATTTAGCAAGAGCCGTACCCATCAAAAATGAGCAAGGACAGATTGTCAAGTGGTTTGGCTCAAGTACAGATATTGATGATTACAAACAATTAGAGGCGGAACGTGACCGACTTTTACAACTAGAAAAAGCGGCTCGGACTGAAGCGGAAGTAGCCAACAAAGCGAAAGATGAGTTTGTGGCTATGGTATCCCATGATTTGCGATCGCCACTCAACGCTATTCTCGGCTGGGCGCAACTTTTACGGACTCGGCAATTTGATCAAACTCATTTTAACCGTGCTGTAGAAACTATTGAATACAATGCTAGATTTCAATCAAAACTCCTAGAAGACTTGCTAGATATATCGCGTATCTTGCGAAGCAAATTAAAATTAGAACTCAACCAAGTTAATCTATCCGCAATTATCGGTGTAGCCATAGAAACAGCTTACCCCTCAGCCAAAGCGAAAAATATCATTCTAGAGTCTAGAATAGATCAATCAGTTCCCACGATTACTGGCGATATCAATCGTTTACTACAGGTTTTAGGTAATCTCCTCTCCAACGCCATTAAGTTCACGAATCCAGGGGGAAAAGTATTAGTACAGCTATCAGAAAAAAATTCTCAAGCCCAAATTACGGTGACAGACACAGGTATAGGCATTAGCCCAGAGTTTTTACCCCACGTTTTTGAACGTTATCATCAGGCAGATATTCATTATACACAAGGAGGCTTAGGACTAGGTTTAGCGATCGCGCATCATCTAATAGAATTACACGGCGGGACAATTGACGTTACCAGTCCAGGCGCAGGACAAGGTACTACCTTCACCATTCATCTACCGTTACATGAATTTTCTATGAACCTTGGGTGATTTTTCTTTGGTATTAGGAGTTATCCCTTTGAAGTGGGAAAACTAAATCTTGAGAGCAATTTACTTTTTTCCAACATCCTCAAGATGCAACCTAATGTTATGCGAACTCCCCATTCAACAGAAACTACAATTAAGTTACCAAATCAAACGTTTCACCAAGAAAATATTAACTTAAAACTGATTGTAGAAGGGATTGCATCTCAAGTGGGTGAAGCTTTCTTTCAAGCTTGCGCTCATTACTTAGCTGAGGTACTCCAAATTCAGTATGCTTTAATTGCAGAGTTTATTGATCAAGAGTCGCCACGAGCTAGAGTTTTAGCTTTTTGGACAGGAGAAGACTTTGGCCCCAATTTTGAATACGATTTAGTTGGAACTCCTTGTGGTGTCGTTTATGAAGAAGGCATCCAGATTTACCCTAACTGTATTCAACAAAAGTTTCCCGAAGACCTAGACTTGGTTATGTTGAATGTTGAAAGTTATCTAGGCATTCCCATTTTAGATCCTAACGGTAAGCCTCTAGGTCATATTGCTGGGTTGCATACTAAACCATTAGAACGCAGTTACGAAGAACAAGAGTCTATCTTAAAAATCTTTGCAGCTCGGTCAGCAGCAGAAATTGAACGTCAGTTGGCAGACACAGCACTTAAACAACAAAATATTTACTTGGAACAAACCCTCAAACAGTTGCAAACAACCCAAGCACAACTGATTCAAGCAGAGAGAATGTCTAGTTTAGGGCATCTTGTTGCAGGTATTGCTCATGAAATCAATAATCCCATTGGTTTCATTTATAGCAATATTGCCCACACTAAAGAATCTATCAATATCCTTTTAGAACTGATTGCGGCATATCAATCAGAATGTCCCGATCCGTCTAGCTTACTGAAAGAAAAAATTCAAGCAGCTGACCTAGAATTTTTACAAAAAGATGTTTCCAAAATGCTCAATTCTATGGAAGCGGGAAGCAATCGCATTCGTGATATTGTCCTGAGTTTACGTAATTTTTCTCGCCTTGATGAATCAAGCAAGAAATCAATAAACCTGCACGAAGGAATAGAAAGTACCTTGCTAATTCTGCAACATCGATTACAAGCAAATCAGATGTCACCTCAAATTCAGGTGATTAAAGAATATCAGCCACTTCCCAACGTCAATTGCTATGCCAGCCAAATCAATCAGGTGTTGATGAATATTTTGAATAATGCAATTGATGCCTTGAGGTCTGATTCTAATAAAATTGCCCAGCCAATTATTGAAATTAAAACAGAGGTAGTAGCTTCAGGAGATGCAGTTAAAATTTTAATTATGGATAATGGAATTGGGGTAAATGGAGCAATATTATCCCAAATCTTCGATCCTTTTTTCACTACGAAACCGGTTGGTTCAGGTACTGGTTTAGGACTTTCTATCAGCTATCAAATTATAGTTGAGCAGCACGGTGGCAAGTTAAATTGTATTTCTTCCCCAGGACAAGGTGCGAAATTTGAAATTGAAATACCTATTTAAATATAAGAATCCGGTTGAATTTTTGGACAAAATCAAGCTAAATATCCTCAATAGAGACGCGATAAATCGCATCTGATCATACCAATATTCTACACAAATAAAGCGGTTTGCAGTTGAGTTTAATACAGACCTAACCCCCAACCCCTTCCCTACAAGGGAAGGGGAGTAAGCCTCAAAGCCTCTCTCCTACAAGGAGAGAGGTTTGGAGAGAGGTTAGAGTGTATTGCATACAAACGAGAAGTTCTATAAACCTTAACTCTTAACTGAACACTATTAATTCATAGCAAAAAAAGTAGAGATGTGGCATTTCAACATCTCTACTTTTTTACGAATTACGAATTACGAATTACGTTAGCGGAGCGGGGCGGGAGCATCGTTACGAATTAAATCATTCCCACTCAATAGTTCCAGGTGGCTTAGAGGTAATATCAAACACCACGCGATTCACGCCTTTTACCTCATTAACAATGCGGTTAGAAATCGCTTCCAGCACATCGTAAGGTACACGCGCCCAATCTGCCGTCATGCCATCTTCACTCTTGACAATCCGTAAGACAATGGGGTAAGCATAGGTGCGTTGATCACCCATTACACCTACACTACGGATTGGCAACAAAACAGCAAACGCTTGCCAGTATTCATGATACAAGCCACGTTGGTTGATTTCTTGCCGTACAATCAAATCAGCATCACGTAAAATATTCAACCTTTCGGCTGTGACTTCACCCAAGATGCGAATCGCTAAACCAGGGCCAGGGAAGGGTTGACGTTGGACAATTTCTTCCGGTAAACCAATCGAACGTCCTAATTTGCGGACTTCATCTTTAAATAGTTTCCGCAGAGGTTCTACTAACTTGAACCTTAAATCTTTGGGTAAACCACCGACATTATGATGGCTCTTGATTTTCACTGCTACCCGTTCCCCAGTTTTGGGATCAACGTTGGTATCAGCAGATTCGATCACATCCGGGTAAAGAGTCCCTTGAGCCAGATAATCGAAGGGGCCAAAATGTTTCGATGCTTCTTCAAATACCTGAATAAATTCATGTCCAATGCGACGGCGTTTTTCTTCTGGGTCTGTCACCCCGTCCATCTTTTCGAGGAAGCGATCGCGAGCTTCAACATATTCTACAGGAATATGAAACTGTTCTTGGAATAACTTCACCAACCTTTCCGGCTCATACTTCCGCATAAAGCCTTGATCGATAAATACACAGGTGAGTTGTTCACCAATAGCTTTGTATAGCAAGAAAGCTAACGTCGAAGAATCAACTCCCCCAGATAAAGCCAGCAGCACCCGCTTATCGCCAACTTTCGCCCGAATTTCCCGAATCGCTTCTTCTACAAAAGCGGCTGTTGTCCAAGTGGGTTCACACTCGCAGATGTGATAAACAAAATTGCGAATTAACGCTAAACCACCGATGGAATGTACAACTTCAGGATGGAACTGTACACCATAAAGTTTTTTCTCGTGGTCAGCGACAGCAGCACAGGGAGTATTTTCTGTATGAGCTAAGACTTCAAACCCTGGGGGCATTTTTGTAACTGAGTCGCCGTGACTCATCCACATTGTAGTGCCATCTTCGACGTTAGTTAATAAATCTGTAGGGTCATCAATATATAATGATGCTTTGCCGTATTCACCCCGGTCGGCTTGGGCTACTTCCCCACCGAGTTGATTGACCATCAACTGCATACCGTAGCAGACACCCAAGATGGGAACTCCCAAATTCCAGATTTCTGGGTCACAATGGGGTGCGCCATCACTATAAACAGAGTTGGGGCCGCCAGAGAGAATAATACCTTTGGGACTTAGTTTTCTTAACTGTTCAGCTGGGGTGCGATAAGACAAAACTTCAGAGTATACTTGAGTTTCGCGGATGCGTCGGGCTATTAGTTCCGAATACTGAGAGCCAAAGTCCAAAATGACGATGATTTGACGCTCAAGCCGCCCAAACTCTTCTAGTGCTTGAGGGGCTTGTTCGGTTGGTAGAGTCACCACTGTATTCATAATCAGGGAAGTGCAGGTTAGATGTAGATGATTGCTCTGTGTTTCAGATGTACGGTTTTGCTGCCTGGTTAGTCAGCAAATACTAGATTAGACAATTAAAAACGCCTGTAAGAAGCGTTTGCTAGGCCGATGTGGCAAGGTATTAAAAGGTATAAGTTACCCTAGGGTTGCTACTGAAAAAGTTATTTATTTGGATTATTTATGATTATTCATAATAAATTAACATAAATTTCCAATTAAGTTACAAGCAGTTTTGCTCTTTACAATAATTTTGCGATCGCGATCAAAGAGAATTGATCCACAAACTGTAGTTAAAACCTCCCTATTACTATGGCTGTGGAGATATTCTAGGCAACGGGAATCGATAGTTTCGGCGATCGCACTGTAAACTTGATTTACCCAATCACTACCTGTAGCACTATCTAACGCTCTTAGGTGTTTAAGTGCGGCTTCAGCCGTCGGACTGTGAAATACTATTTCTATATCTTGTTTGTCTAACCCAGCCAAAGCGCAGTGAGTAGTTAAAACTTCCCGTCGCCCATCAGCTAAGTGATGGTGAGTGTGAAAAATCCCACCAGCCAGCTTCATCAACTTCCCGTGATAGCCGAACAATAAGATTTCTTTAACACCCAAAAGTTCTGCTTCCACTAACATTGGCCCCAACCAATTAGCAGTTTTTACCAGTTTCTCAGGGTTAATACCGATTTTTGGGGCTAAATCTAAGCCATTCTCGCCAATGCAAAAGACCAGACTTGTAAACTGACTAGCTTTTTGTTGTAATTCAGTACGAAAAGTATTTAACTGCTCAGGTGTACTTAAGGGTTGAGAAATACCGGATGTTCCCAATAAAGAGAGTCCCTCCACAACACCAAAGGCAGCATTAGAAGTTCTCTTAGCAAGCGATCGCCCCTCTGGTAAGATAATCGTCACCGTGATTTTTTCCGATGCTGCTAGTAGTCGAGACAAATTATCTTGCAAAAGCCTCTGAGCATAACCATAAATCGCTGGGTTATTGTCAGCATTGATTTGCTTACCAATACCCTCCCCACCTTGAATAGTCACTTGCTCATCCCCAACCCCTCCCCAAGAAACCATCGTCCAAACCGGAGTATTTTTAGTTAAATCCAGATTATCACCGGGATCAGAGCGAGTAATAGCCAAAGCCATATTCTCAGATAATCCTGCTACCTGTTCTATAGGGATCTCGGCTATTTGTGCAGGTGTAATTAAATCTACTGCTGCCACTAGTAAAGTTTGACGGTGGCGTAACCAATGTAAAGCCGCCACAGCCCCAGCACAAGCAAAAACAGGTAAAGTGTATCCACTACGAGTCAAGTCGCTTCGCTCCAATTCAAAATTCAAAATTCAAAATTCAAAAACGGTCATTAGTCAGAGTGGGCATTGTATTTTTCTCCCCCTGCTTCCCCTGCTTCCCCTGCTTCCCCTGCTTCCCCTGCTCCCCTGCTCCCCTGCTCCCCTGCTTTCCTGTCACCTGTCACCTGTCACCTATCACCTATCACCTGTCACCTGTCACCTGTCACCTATCACCTGTCACCTGTCACCTGTCACCTATCACCTATCACCTACCCCTACACCCCCACTTCCGCCAGAATAGCCTGCATCGCTTCCCAAGAAATTTGTCTTTCGATATAACGGGGAGCTTCAGGATTATAAGGGCTAGCTATGCGGTCAATGCTAATAATTTTTGACCCATCTGGTATCACTGGGATTTCGGGATCAAATGCAGTGGGGAGCATCAAAGAACTGGAAAACCCTTTGAAAATTGCTACCTTATCTTGCTCATCAGAGATTTCCACTGTCACCAGTAAGACTTCTTGAGGACGTTTGAGAGTGTATTGTTCTAATCGCTTGCCAATGGAACTCATTTTGAAAAATAGGAATTTCTGGAAGGAATTTCTTTTTCCGTACCGGATGTTGGAGCTTCTCTACAAAATGCTACGAGTAGCATTCTTCCCTAGAAGGGTACAAACCTTTTGTGCTGTTAGCGGTGACAGGGCTTTAAACAGCGCACAATTAATTTTACTGTTTTACTGTTATTACTCCTGACCCAGCACTCAGCACCGGCTAAACGCCGCGCTACCGCTAACACCACTCAGCACTCATTACTCATTACTCAGCACTCAGCACTCATTACTCAGCACTCATCACTCCTTACTGTTGTGTAGCCGAGCGTCCCTGCTTGCCCAACTTCACCAGAACAAAGTAACTTAAGTAAACCACGTAAATTATTAAACCAACTATGCCCAGAAACCCTAGCATTGCGTGTTTACTATTGTGATGAAAATACTCTTTAAATAACAATGGAGCTTCAAACCAGACCAGACACTCAGGCGTTTTGATGGCATTGCTAGAAAAAGCACAACCCAAAAAAGGTACAAACGCTATTGCGCCTAACAAGCAATATAGGGTTACAGCCCATCGCCAAGAGGTAAAAGTTAGCTTTAAAAGGGTACTTGGCAAATATTCAATTTCATCATTGAGATCCACCCAAAACCACAGCGAAACCGGAATGAGAATCAACCCTACTAACCCAGAAATAAAGCTAACTTGGTACTGGGCAATCATCAAATAAACTGTAATGACAAGGAGACTGGACACTCGCCAGTAAATCATTAACAGTCTTTGTATCCCTTCAACTTTTTGGACATAAGCCCAAATCAAGACAATTAAGGGAATCATCACTAGAAATAATACTGCCAGTCGGTAGTCAATCCAGACTAACTGGCGAAACCAAACGTCATTTTGCATAGTTCACGTCAAACGCTTAATAATCATTAACTATATTCATAATCGGCAATGGGGCATTGGGTATTGGGCAATTCAATGAGTGGATTTTGGATTGGGGATTTTGAATTGAGATTTAATCTAAACAGGACTTAGGCAAGTGTCACAATCGATGGTTGGTGCGTGACGCTATAAGTCTGATGACTACGTTCCAATACTTTCGCAGCGTCACACACCCTACATAAAAAATATGCCAGTTGTGTAAGTCCTACTAAAATCCAAAATTTAAAATCTAAAATTTCCCTACTTCCCTGCTTCTTGCTATCTGTTAGTCTTCACTCCTCATGTTCAAAAAACCTGATATAGAAAAAACAAGCAACTCACAGAGTATGAGATTGACACTCCCCCGACTGCAAAAATTTGCTTTATTTTTGCTCCGCAATGTCACCGCTAACGGCAAGCTACGCGAACCCTATCGCTCATTTTCGCAAAAAGTCGTGTCTACAACTTCTGGTTGCTTGTCTCTCAGGTCAAAAATGCCAGACTTAATGCTTATTCGTCATAAAGTCTGCACTCAGCTGCATCTGGGTTGTCATCGCAGTACTGTTCTAGAGAATTTTTCTTTTTGTCTTGACGTTGGTGGGAAGCTTCAGCTTGTAATTCTTCCACTGCATCCCAAGCGGCAGCACACTCGGCCGAGCTACCACCTGAAATATCACAAACAGCACGAGCTTGTTCTACTTCTTCTTGAATTTGATCTTGAATATCTTTGGCTTGAGTATCAGTCATTGTTTTCGTCTCGTTGCGTGATGTTAGTACCAGTATAGAAAAGTTCCAAAAATTGCTATTTTTGTGTTCTATCGATCACCATTGTACCCAATTAACTGATGCAGCTAATTTTGTAGCTATGATGTATCGATAACAATTACAACAATCTGTGAAATATATACCAGATTCCCATTTATCTTTTAAGATTTTATAGATCGGAACTACAAAAATCCAACAATACACTATTATTTAAGTGAATGTAAGCAGACATATTACACCCAAAAAACTGGGTGGATTAGCCCCGCAGTCAAGATAAAAACTTCTCTTCCCCAGTCCCCAGTCCCCAGTCCCCAGTTATTTAATTTTGAATTTTGAATTTTGAATTGATTTGTCCCCACTCGCCAACCTCTATTCTCAATCTAGGATAAAAAACTAACAACCACTGGCCACAAAAGAAACAACAGCCCAAAACACATGGCAGATCAAATGCAATGGGCAAACGCCCTATCAACTCGTCCTTCCCTAGAAGCAGCTATAGCAGATGTGGTAGAACAGACTGTCTCATCGTTAACAGCACCTGCGGATTTAGGGTTAGTGTTCATTTCGTCTGCTTTTGCTAGTGAATATTCTAGGGTTTTACCTTTGTTGGCAGAAAAATTGTCTGTACCTGTCCTAATTGGTTGTAGCGGGGGCGGTGTAATAGGTACTACCCTTGGTGGACAAACCCAAGAATTAGAAGCAGAAGCGGCTTTGAGCTTAACTTTAGCTCACCTACCAGGGGTAAATTTGCAAGTCTTTCATGTGATGGCTGAAGATTTACCTGATTTAGATAGTTCTCCAGATGCTTGGGTAAACTTGATTGGTGTACCGTCATCACCAACACCCCAGTTTATTTTGCTGTCTAGTGCGTTTTCTTCGGGGGTTAACGATTTATTACAGGGATTAGATTTTGCTTATCCTGGTTCAGTGATTCTGGGTGGACAAGCGAGTGCTGGGGGTTTTGCTGGTCGTCTGGCGTTGTTTGCTAATGATACCTCTGGTGAAATTAACCAAAGCTTATACCGTGAAGGGACAGTGGGTTTAGCGTTAAGTGGCAACATTGTTTTAGAAACGATTGTGGCACAAGGATGTAAACCGATCGGTAAGCCACTGCAAGTCACTAAAGCTGAACGTAATATTATTTTGGAAATAGATGAGCAAGTACCTTTGATGGTACTGCGAGATTTAATTTCTAGCCTGAGTGAACATGAACGCGCCTTGGCGCAGCATTCGCTGTTTGTTGGTGTGGCGATGGATGAATTTAAACTGTCTTTACAGCCGGGTGATTTTTTAATTCGCACTATTTTAGGGGTAGATCCATCTGGAGGTGCGATCGCAATTGGTGATCTTGTCCGTCCTGGTCAACGCCTACAATTCCACCTGCGGGATGCTCACGCCTCTGCCGAAGATTTAGAATTCCTCTTAGAGCGATATCAACAACAATCAAGATTAGATCATGCTGCTGTTGGTGCTTTAATGTTTGCCTGTGTAGGCCGTGGTGAAGGATTGTACGGCAAACCAAATTTTGATTCTGAATTATTTCGGCGTTATGTTCCAGATATCCCCATCGGTGGCTTTTTCTGTGGTGGAGAGATTGGCCCTATTGGTGGTAGAACTTTTCTACATGGTTACACCTCAGTCTTTGGGATTTGCCGACAAAGTGAGTTGTGAGTGCTGTTAGCGGTAGCGCAGCGTTGATCTGGTGCTGTTAGCGGTAGCGGGGCGTTACGAATTACGAATTACGAATTACGAATTATAGAGACGCGATGAATCGCGTCTCTACTCAAAACTCAAAATCCAGCACTTTTTTCTAACAATAAGGTACTGTTATTATCAATAAAACTGGGCGTACCAGTGTGAGCGATCGCGCTGTAGGTCTGAATGTAATGGCGCACTTTTTGGGGAAAATGGGGATAATCTAACAAAGCATCGCCATCGGCAATAGTTGCCCAAAAATCACGCAAACTGGGAGCTAGTTCTTGTGCCTGGTTTATGGGTAAATTTAATGGTGGTAGGCTAAGTAATTTAACTAAGAAAGGAAAAGAGCGATCGCCCATCCATTGCTTTGATAAATGCTGCAAGTTAGGGAAATCAGGTACTGACTCTACACGATGAGACAGAATTTGTAGCCATTGTTTTCCTAGTTGGTCTTGATGAAACTCTAAAACTCGATAAGGATGAGGATAACTAACTAAAGAACCAGTCGTAATATCATATACACCCTCATCACAAGCAACATCTTGAACGTGTAAATGACCCGTAAATACTAGTCTGACTCCATAGCGTCGCAGTAGGTGCAATAATTCCGGGGCATTTGCCAACATATAACGATTTGCCATAGGATGGCGCGATTGATGGGGTAAATGCTCAACTACGTTGTGATGCACCATAACTAACACCAGTTCATCTACTGCGGCGGCTAGTACCTCTTCTAACCATCTCAGTTGTTGAGGATCTAAACGTCCTACTTGCTCACCCTGTTCATTAAAACAGTTAGAATTTAAACCAATTAACCGCACCCCCGGTAACAATTGCTGTGTGTAATAAAGTTGATTGGTATTTCTATAGCCAAACTTGCGATAATAAGTGGGAAAATCAGCACAGGCAATTGATTGCTGATTAGCCATCAACACAGGAACGTCGTGATTACCAGGTACAACATAGGCAGGAAAAGGTAATTTAGATAACCTTTCTTGCAACCAAATATGATTTTCTGGTTCACCGTGTTGTGTTAAATCTCCTGGCAGTAGAATAAAATCTAAATCAAGTTCTTTTAAATGTTCTATCGCACTTTCAAAAGCAGAAATACTCACTTCCACTAGATGAAACCGACTAGGATGATCCCAGATGGTGTGAGGAAGAGCGATGTGTAAGTCGCTAACTACGGCAAAGCGAAAATTTAGCACCATTGATTTCAAACTATTATTAAAAACGGTAGTTAAAGGCACACTTTTTTAAAAAGTATAACCTCATCCTTTGTCAAGCTGCGTAGGATTGCTTATACTTAACATTTGTACACTTGAGGAATGGGGAAGCAGGGGAGGAAAAAACGAATGAATGTTCAATACCCAATTGACTAATTACTAATGACTAAATTATCAGGAGTATAAATTTTGCCATTTATCCGCGTCCGTCAACACGTTAATCCCCTAGCGAAGAAGTATCAACAAGCAGTAAATCCCGTAGAGTGGGAAAAAATTTATGCTAATTTACACCAGCCGCTACATTTAGATATTGGCTGTGCTAGAGGAAGATTTGTGTTACAAATGGCGCAGATAGAACCACATTTGAATTTTCTTGGTTTAGAAATTCGTGAACCCTTAGTCATAGAAGCTAATAAGTTGTGTTCTGAACTAGGTTTAACAAATCTGCATTATTTGTTTTGTAATGCGAACAACTCATTAAAGGTGTTGTTATCTTCTCTACCTCCAGGTATTTTACAGCGAGTTACTATTCAATTTCCCGATCCTTGGTTTAAAACTCGTCACGCTAAACGCCGTGTAGTACAACCAGAATTGGTAGCAGACTTAGCTAATTATTTGCCAGTTGGGGGAGTCGTATTCCTGCAATCAGATATGGAATTTATCGCAGTAGAAATGCGTGATCGCTTTGCAGAAAATCCGCATTTTCAACGCATCGGTACAGGTGAATGGCTAGCAGAAAACCCCCTATCAGTGCCAACGGAAAGAGAACTTTCAACACAAAACAGAGGTGAACCCGTGTATCGGGCTTTATTTGAAAGAGTTTCCCCTGATTGCTGAGTCATATAGCAGTTGAAAGCCTTTTGTTGTCTCCCCAATCCCCAATCCCCAATCCCCAATTAAATCAACCCCATTTCTCGCAACCCTTGACGGAGTTTATTTGCTTCTGGGGGGTTATTTTGCTCATGTAGGAGAATGGCATTTTTAAAAGCGGTGACACTAGCTTGCACATTGCCCACTTTTAACTGCACTACCCCTAAATTTTGATACGCTTCTGCATATTGGGGTTTGAAACGAATTGCCTTTTGGTAAGCTGCGATCGCATCAGTAAACATCCCCAAAGCTTTGAATATCATCCCCAGATTGTAGTACCCAATAGCAAAGTTGGGGTCAATCGTTAATGCTGTTTCGTAAGCCTTTTTTGCACCATTGATATCCCCGGCTTCCTTGAGTAAGTTACCGAGATTATTGTATGCGCCTAACTTCAGTATGGGATAAATAGGTAACTTAATCGCCGCTTGGTAATGAGAAATCGCTTGTTGAGGATTGTTTAAGCGATTAGAAGCAATACCTAAATGGTAATAGAGTTCATACAAAATTTCGTAATTTTCCTCATACTTGATATCCTGACGAATTCTTTGCGCCGAGTTGAGACCCCGTTTTAATAACTCTATCCCTTGGTTAATTTTGCCAGTTTCCACATATAAAGCCCCCAATTTGCTGCAAACATAGGGGTCATGGGGGTGAGTTGCCAAAAAGCCTTCCATCGTAGCTTGGGCTTTAGCGTGTTTGTCATTTTGAGCGATCGCGCTTTTTTGATAACCTGAGTGCAGAATCGCCACCCCTGGTAAATAACCGATTTCCCAATTCGGGTCTTTTTGCAGGATAGTTGAGACACTATCATCAATTAAGGCATGATAGGGACGGTCAAAACAGATATCTGGATGGTTGCGAAACAGACGAGACACCAGAGAATAGGGAGATTGTTCTGCATCGACTTCATGACGTACAAGATTAATTAGCAAATATTCATCTTGTGCGATCGCATCCTTCATCTGTGGCACAATTGCTGGTGTCAAAGTCTCATCCGCATCCAAAACTAAAACCCAATCACCAGTGACATACTTTAAAGCCGCATTACGAGCTGCACTAAAGTCATTACACCAAGCAAAATAATGCACCTTCGCACCAAATTCTTGAGCAATTTCCGGGGTGCGATCAATAGAACCTGTATCCACCACTACCATTTCATCTACAATATTTTTAACGCTGCTCAAGCATTTAGGCAATGCTGTTGCTTCGTTTTTCACAATCATACACAGGCTAATAGTCATAAGATAATTGTTATATTATTTACTTAGAAATACAGGTGATAGGTGACAGGAAAGCAGAGGAATGAGGAAGAGTGTTTTTTGCATATGTTGCTAGTGCGTAGCCACTAAAAACATAAATACTTTTAATCAAACATTTGCGATACTCCCTCACCTCCAAAAATGTATTTTACATTTGAGAAAGCAAGCAGAGTCCTTTTATTCAGAATTGGTTAAGCATCACAAATTAGATTAGTGTAAAAATCAAGATTAATGAGTCAGTAAGTAATTTATTTTAGGAGAAATGGTAAATTTAATGCTGAGTCAGACAATGGGTGGACGCTACCAAATTTTCACTCAGTTAGGTGTAGGGGGCAAGTTTGAATACGATTACTTTCTCACGCGTTATTCACTTAAGCCATGTGATTGACACCAATATTCCCCAATGGCCAGGCGACCCCCCTGTAGAATTTACTCCTGTCGCCGAACTCCAAGATGATGGCTATTATCTGCGGTGTTTCTCCTTGGGTGAGCATAGTGGCACTCATATCAATGCTCCTAACAGTTTTTATCAAGCTGGTGTGGGTATTGACCAATACTCTGCTCAGTCTTTAATTTTACCTGCCGTTGTGATAGATATCTGTGCAGTGGCAGCTATAAATCCTGATTATGTTCTGACTGTTGCCGATGTTCTCGCTTGGGAGGGAGAACACGGTGAGATTCCCGTTGCTAATATGGTACTACTGCATACAGGTTGGCAAGCTAAATGGTTTGATAAGACTGCTTTTCTCAATCAGGACTTGCAAGGAATTATGCACTTTCCCGGTTTTAGCCGGGATGCTACTGAGTTCCTAGTGAACAAGCGGCAAATTGCTGGGGTAGGCATTGATACGCATGGTGTAGACTCTGGACAGGATCATAGTTTTACTACTAACCGTCTAGTCTTGGCACAGCAAGGTATTGTGTTAGAAAATCTCACTAATTTAGAGCAACTACCGCCTACAGGGACTACCTTAGCTATTGGTGTGATGAGGTTACGGCGTGGTTCTGGTTCTCCTGTGGGAGTGTTGGCATTAGTGCCTTAATTTTTGTATCTGTCTTGACTGTCTGCCTGCAATTTTCTCTAGTAAACGATAACCTGTAATTCGTAATTCGTAATACTCGCAAAGCGAGAAGCAAGCTACGTAATTCGTAATTAAGAAAATTAGATTTTATTTTGTCTTATTTGAGAATATTGGTATACGTACATGATAACTCCGCTAAAGAGCCAAAATTATATTAATGGTCAGTGGTTGGATGCTACAGGCGAAAATATCCTGGCTAGTCACAACCCTGCTAAGAAAACTGAAGTTGTGGCTACTTTCCCCCGTTCTCAATCTGAGGATGTAGACCTTGCAGTAGCCGCCGCTAGGCAAGCTTACCGATGTTGGCGACAAGTTCCAGCCCCAGCTAGGGCAGAATATATCTTTCGCGTCGGGGTATTATTGGGTGAGCATAAGGAAGAATTGGCACAGTTAATTAGTCGGGAAATGGGTAAACCATTAACTGAGGCTAGGGGTGATGTGCAGGAAGGGATTGACTGTGCTTTTTACACGGCTGGGGAAGGACGGCGACTGTTTGGACAAACGACACCTTCGGAAATGCCCAACAAGTTTGCTATGACGGTGAGGATGCCGATTGGAGTTTGTGCTTTAATTACTCCCTGGAATTTCCCAATGGCGATTCCTTGCTGGAAAGCAATGCCGGCTTTGGTGTGTGGTAATACGGTAATTCTCAAACCTGCTGAAGATACCCCCGCCTGTGCTACTAAATTAATTGAAATTTTCGCCGCCGCAGGTTTACCGCCAGGAGTGATTAACTTGGTACATGGGGTAGGTGAAGAAGTTGGGAAAGCTTTAGTTGAACATCCAGAGATTGATTTAGTTTCGTTTACTGGTTCGTCAGAAACTGGTGCGTATGTGGGCGCGACTTGCGGACGGACTCACAAACGGGTCTGTTTAGAAATGGGTGGTAAAAATGCCCAAGTGGTGATGGAAGATGCAGATTTAGAACTGGCCCTAGAAGGTGCAGTATGGGGCGCATTTGGCACAACTGGTCAACGGTGTACAGCTACCAGTCGTTTGATTTTGCATCGTGATATTAAAGAAAAGTTTACGAGGATGCTATGTGAACGTGCTGGTAAGTTACGCTTGGGTGCTGGTAATGACCCTGATACAGATATCGGGCCGATAATTAACCATAGACAACTGCAACGGGTCAATGAGTATATGAAAGTTGCCCGTGAGGAAGGGGCAGAAATATTAATTGGTGGGGAAATTGCCACGGAAGGGGAGTTAAAACAGGGTTACTTTTTTCAACCTACAGTTTTAGATAAGGTTACACCAGAGATGCGGGTGGCTCGTGAAGAGATATTTGGCCCTGTGGTGGCATTAATTGAGGTGAGTACGTTCGAGGAAGCGATCGCTATTCTGAATGATACCAAATATGGTCTGTCTTCCTCAGTTTATACCCGTGACATCAACCGCGCCTTTGCTGCCATGCGCGATATAGAAGCTGGAATTACTTACATCAACGGCCCTACTATTGGCGCAGAAGTACACTTACCCTTTGGCGGTGTCAAGCAAACAGGTAACGGACATCGGGAAGCAGGAACAACTGCCTTAGATGTTTTCACTGAATGGAAAAGTGTTTATGTTGACTTTTCTGGTAGCTTGCAACGCGCCCAAATAGATAATCGTGATTAAAAAGGGGGATTTAGAGGAAACTCAACTAATTTGATACATCGTTAATCGTCAAGGAAGAGGACAAGGGGCAGGGAGCAGGGAGCAGGGGGGAGAACCCCATAAATAAATTTAGGGGCTTGAAATAAGGACGCATTATTTCTCGTGCTGTGCATCTCGAAATAAATATTTTTATTTTTGGGCATAAATAAATTTAGGGGCTTGAAACCCTTGTGGCAGGGTAATTACAGAATCTTTCCCCCTGCCCCCTGCCCCCTGCTCCCCTGCCTCTTCGGTCAATATTAAAATGTTGACGCTTGAAGTTACAACATTAAGCCTTGAGGTTATAATATTAAGCCTTGAGGTTATAACATTAAGCTTTGAGGTTATAATATTAAGCTTTGAGGTTATAACATTAAGCCTTGAGTTTACAACATTAAGCCTTAAAATTAAAACGATCGCTCTTAACTCTGCACTAAAAAGGCGATGTATTGAGGCAATTCCGGGAAATCACGGACATAAATCAAAAAATTGGCAAAATAAAATGTGAATTTTGCTGAACTAGAATCTAGATTAATTGAGACAAAATAGCTTTATAAAGTTTTGCAACGTGTAAAATTATGGCTAGAAAAAAGCGTAGTTCCCGGATTCTAGAAAAAGCAGAGTTTAGAGTCGCCGGACTGAAAGCAATTGATCCAAATCTCAAGTTTGATGATACTTGCAACTTACAAAACTTGACGCAATTAATCCAGCAGGTTCAAAAAATGCTCGATGATTATAATGCTGAGATAGCAATAGTTGATTCCTCTAAAATCAGGCTAGATGAAATGGAAAAAACCTTAAATCAGATTTCAGATAAAATGCTGATGGGAGTTGGTTTTAAGTATGGTAAAAACAGTAATGAATATGAACTTGCAGGCGGAGTTCGAGATAGTGAACGTATTCGTAAAAGCAGGTTGACACGCTTAAAATCTAATTCTAAAAAAACATCAAATGAAACTGCTATAACTGCCTAGTATAATAGTTTCCAATTGAGTGTAATACATATTATTGTGGGGGCAGGATATATTTTGCCCCTAGCTGTGTAACCAATTGCAATATCTTCAGTGTAAATTTTGCACCAAAACTATACTTTAAGTATAAAATAAAATCTTCATAAGCGATTACCAGTAAGGCTTTTAGACAAAAAATCGAGTAAGCTTTGATAGCTAAGTTTTGTCTAAAAATACTTCATAATTAAGGTAAGAACATACAAAGAGAGAACACAAAAATGTTAGAAAAATATCGTCAACACGTTGCTGAAAGGGCAGCCCTCGGTATTCCGCCCTTACCGTTAGATGCACAGCAAACCACAGAATTGTGTGAATTACTGAAAAATCCGCCCCAGGGTGAAGAAGATACATTATTACATTTATTGCGCGATTGCATACCCCCTGGTGTAGATGCAGCTGCTTATGTGAAAGCTGGATTCTTGACAGGTATTGCTAAAGGCGAAATCAGTAGCCCTTTAATTTCCTCAATTGAAGCAGTAGAATTACTGGGAACAATGGTAGGCGGTTATAATGTGCAGTCTTTAATTGAGTTGTTGCAATTCTCCACTAAAACCTCAGAAGCGGACACACCTTTGGTGATGGGAGGAGAAGGTAAAGAACCCATCGCTGCTTATGCCGCTACCGCCCTCAGCAAAACATTACTAGTGTATGATGCTTTCCATGATGTGTTGGAATTAGCGAAAATCAACCCCTACGCCAAGCAGGTAGTTAATTCCTGGGCAGAAGCAGAGTGGTTTACAGTTCGTCCCCAGCTACCAGAATATATTAACGTCACCGTGTTTAAAGTTCCTGGGGAAACCAACACCGATGATTTATCTCCAGCCACCCACGCCACCACCCGCCCAGATATTCCCCTCCACGCCTTGGCTATGTTAGAGTCACGGCAACCGGGAAGCTTAGAAACCATTATTGAGTTGAAGAAAAAAGGACATCCTGTAGCTTATGTCGGGGATGTAGTGGGTACTGGTTCATCTCGGAAATCAGCGATTAACTCTGTTTTATGGCATATGGGGCAAGATATACCCTATGTTCCCAACAAACGCGCTGGGGGTTATATTTTAGGTAGTGCGATCGCGCCAATCTTTTTCAACACTGCTGAAGATGCCGGTGCTTTGCCTATTCAGTGCGATGTCACCAAACTCGAAACCGGCATGGTAATTACCATCTATCCCTACAAAGGCGAAATTACCAACGAAGACGGCGAAGTCATTTCTACCTTCAGCCTCAAACCAGACACCATCCTCGATGAAGTCCGCGCCGGTGGACGCATCCCCCTACTTATTGGACGTACCCTCACCGACAAAACCCGCCAAGCATTAGGTTTAGAACCCAGCACCGTCTTCATCCGTCCCTACCAACCAGGCGACACAGGGAAAGGCTACACCCTCGCCCAAAAAATGGTCGGTAAAGCTTGCGGTTTACCCGGTGTGCGTCCCGGTACATCCTGCGAACCCATCATGACTACCGTTGGTTCTCAGGATACTACCGGCCCCATGACCCGCGACGAACTGAAAGAACTCGCTTGTCTAGGTTTCAGTGCAGACTTAGTAATGCAGAGTTTCTGTCACACCGCCGCCTATCCCAAACCCGTAGACATCAAAACCCACCACGACTTACCCGATTTCTTCTCTTCCCGTGGTGGTGTCGCCTTGCGTCCCGGTGATGGTATCATCCACTCATGGCTCAACCGGATGCTGTTACCCGACACCGTAGGCACAGGTGGAGACTCTCACACCCGCTTCCCCTTGGGAATATCCTTCCCCGCCGGTTCTGGGTTAGTCGCCTTTGCTGGTGCATTGGGTGTCATGCCTTTAGATATGCCAGAATCAGTATTAGTCAGATTCAAAGGGGAATTGCAACCCGGTATCACCTTAAGAGATATTGTCAACGCCATTCCTTACGTCGCCATGCAACAAGGTTTGCTAACTGTCGAGAAAGAGAACAAGAAAAACATCTTCTCCGGCAAAATCTTGGAAATGGAAGGCTTACCAGATTTGAAAGTAGAACAAGCCTTTGAACTTACAGATGCTTCCGCCGAACGTTCATGTGCAGGCTGCACCATTAAACTAAGTGTAGAAACAGTTTCGGAATATCTGCGTTCTAATATTGCCCTATTCAAAAATATGGTAGCCAGAGGTTATCAAGACGCGCGTACTATCATGCGCCGCGTCGCTAAAATGGAAGAATGGTTAGCAAATCCTGTATTACTAGAAGCCGACGCAGATGCAGAATATGCCGCAATCATTGAAATTGATTTGAACGAAATCAAAGAACCAATTGTAGCTGCACCAAATGACCCCGATAATGTTAAATTATTATCGGAAGTTGCTAATGATCCAGTACAAGAAGTATTTGTTGGTTCTTGTATGACAAATATCGGTCATTATCGGGCAACAGCGAAAGTTTTAGAAGGTGCAGGGGAAGTCAAAACTCGCCTGTGGGTAGCACCACCCACCCGCATGGATGAACACCAGTTAAAAGAAGAAGGCGTATATAGCGTTTTTGGTGCGGCTGGTGCAAGAACAGAAATGCCTGGATGCAGTTTATGTATGGGAAATCAGGCAAGAGTTGCTGATGGCACAACTGTATTTTCTACCTCTACCCGCAACTTCAATAATCGCATGGGTAAAGGTGCAAGAGTGTATTTAGGTTCTGCCGAATTAGCAGCAGTTTGTGCTTTGTTTGGACGCATTCCCACAGTGCAGGAATATCTTGATATTGTGGCGAGTAAGATTCATCCTTTTGCTGAGAATTTATATCGGTATTTGAACTTTGATCAAATTGCCGGTTTTGAGGATGAGGGAAGGGTGATTTCTCAAGAGGAGCAGGCTTTGTTGGTATAGTCTAGATCATGGTGGGTATAATGCCCACCTGCATGATCATCATGGTATTTTATGAATTAATATAATGTAATGTATTACATAAACAACGTATTTTTAATCAGGAAAGTAAAAAGTGATAATTCTTTGCACTCACAATGATGGAGGAGTAGGCAAAACAACTTTAGCTGTTCATACTGCTGGAATTTTTTTGGCACTATCAGAAACAACACTTTTGGTAGACTGTGATGACCAAGCGGATTTTTGGAAATTTTATACGGGAAGAGAACCTATTAAATCTCAAGATGTACATATTGAAGGATACAGAACAATTATATCCAATAAAGAACGTAAACCTATTAAGAGTTTAACTTTAAAAGGATATGATAATGTCGTTTTAGATATTGATAGTCCTTTACAAAATACTGTTCAAGTGATTGTTGGTAACAATCCTGATCTTATATTAGTTCCGGTCAACAAATCTCAAAGAACAAAATCACTAAATAATTTGCCGAGAACACTATCCGTAATTTCTAAACTTTCTAAACCAGGTTTTTTTCCACAAGTAATCATAGTTCCATTAGGTGTTCCAAGAAATTTAGTTACTCAGGTAGTAGATAAAATAAATATTGAAAATAAACCTCAAAATTGTAAAGTAGCCGAGGAAATGCCTGATTTGCAGGAAGAAATGCAACTTGCAATTTATGAAGATAAAAAATACATTTGGGAATATGAAAATTATAGAAATTTACAAAAATACTTTTATAATTTAGTAAAAATATGAAGGAACAGTATATGTCTGCAAGTGTTTCTACAAATCCATCTGATGACTTTATGATTAAACAAGCTATGACTGAAGGTAACTTACAAGCAGTGGAACTTGAATCAGTAAAGAAAATTGCTATTATCTTTACTGATGAACAACTGAAAAAAATTCAAGATATTACTGAAGCATTAGCATTATCTGTGACTGAAGTTCTAGATTCAGCAATTAGCTATGTTTATTTTTATAAAAAAAATCATCAAATAAAAGATATGTTATTGCTTGAACAAGGAAATAAAAACAAACCTGAGCAAATCAAAAATCAAAACAATCATAATGAAATGTATATTCATGCTCATACAAAATATTTGAACTTAACAACAGTAGTGAATCATAAGTTAGAAGAATTAGAAATGAAAGAAAAAATATCAGAATGTGTTTCTGCTGGAATAAATTTGCTTTATGAAAAGCTGATCATTCAATAGCAATCATTAAATAAATAATGAAATATTTAGAAATTAATGCTTTAGTAAGTGGAATTATTTATTCCCATGAAGCCGTAAAACAAGAATTAGGTAGACGTTTTGCTCATTATCTCGGTTTAACACCGGGAAAATTAGGTAGTGATGGCGGAATAGATGGTTATGCAAATATCAATAACAATATAATTTATTTTCAATCTAAGTTATCTCAGAATATACTTGATGCTCCTTATGCAGCAGAATTTATCGGCAATATTGTGATTCATGAAGCTGATATTGGCATAATGTTGGCTGGTGTTGGCTACACAGATGGATTTCGTTCTCGTTTACAGCAGGCTTGTCAAAGTAAGCTACTGAAGATACGGGTAAAAACCCATCTATTAAGTCTTGAAGATGTTTTTGGAGAAACTGAAGTCTTTCAAAAAGCATCTCAAGATTTACCTCAGTTAAGAAAATTGAGCAGTGATGAATGGACTAACTACAGATAGCTGATATTAAAATAGGAAATTTGTAATTGTTCAGAGGTGAGACAATATACTGTATTTGCAACAGCTTAGAATGGTTAAAAGCAAAGAATAAGACTTATTCTTTTATGGTCTATACTTTGTTAAGTAAACTTGCCATCAATGAGCCATGAATAATTGTAGCGAAAATAATATTACCGTAGATATCGCCCCCTCTTTCGCCCAGGGGTTTAGGGGTGTGATACCTACGGTAAGCTACCGCTAACGTATATAAAGAACGCCCAAATCCCAAAGTGCGATCGCGCTAAATTATTAATAAAACTGTTCAGCAAGCCCTATTTACATCTAATGTACAAAATTAGGTGTGTTAGTCCATTTAGGATGGAATGTTGACTAAAATTAATAATTTGAGGCGATCGCTATGTTATCAGTCAGGGATGCAGCAGATATTATTTTTAATTTAGTTCAACCGCTAGATAGCCAACAAGATACAGAGGTTGTAGATTTATTCGCCGCCAATGGTCGCATTTTAGCAACGCCTGTCACCAGTCCCCTCGATTTTCCTCATTGGGATAATTCGGCGATGGATGGCTACGCGGTACGTTATGAAGATGTACAAAATGCTAACGCCGAACAACCAGTAAAGTTAGAAATTATTGCAGAAATTCCCGCAGGCTATCAACCAAAGTTTACCCTACAACCGGGACAAGCTGCGCGAATTTTTACCGGGGCAGTGATTCCCAAGGGTGCGGATACTGTAGTCATGCAAGAGCAGACGCGCCGGGAAGATAACTGCGTTTTGATTCTCACTGCATCCCAACCAGGGGAATTTGTCAGACGCAAAGCTGCTTATTACCAAGCTGGAACACAATTATTACCAGGCGGGATTAGGTTAAATGCGGCGGAAATCGCCGTGTTAGCAGCAGCACAGTGTCCGCAAGTCAGGGTTTACCGTCGTCTTCGTGTAGCAATTTTTTCTACCGGGGATGAATTGGTGACAGTTAATCAACCCTTACAACCAGGACAAATTGTTGATTCCAATCAGTATGCTTTAGCTGCTTTAGTGCGACAAATGGGGGCAGAACCGATATTATTAGGCATTGTTAAGGATAACCCAGCAGCTTTAGAAGCAACTATTCAGCAAGCTATCGCTAACGCCGATATAGTGATTTCTTCTGGTGGTGTTTCTGTGGGGGATTATGACTACGTTGATAAAATTCTGGCTTCATTGGGTGCGATAATTCATATCCGTTCTGTAGCCATGCGCCCAGGAAAACCTCTCACAGTCGCCACTTTCTCCCAGTCCCCTATATATTTCGGTTTACCGGGAAATCCGGCGGCGGTGTTGGTAACTTTCTGGCGATTTGTGCAACCAACAATCCAGAAACTGGGGGGACTGGCTGAGGGTTGGGAAGCAGAATTAGTGAAAGTGCGATCGCATGATGAATTGCGATCGGACGGGAAGCGGGAAACTTATATTTGGGGACGGTTGCGTTTAATTGATGGAATTTATGAATTTCATCAAGCTGGTGGTAGTCATAGTTCTGGGAATTTAATTAATTTAGCTCAAACTAATGCTTTGGCTGTGCTGCCGGTAGGTCAAACATTAATTTCACCGGGGGAAGAAGTGCGAGTTTTACAGATATTAGGATGATTCACTCACCAGGAGCATTCGCCGGAGGGTAGGCGCAGAGAGAAGAGAGATTTATTAACTACTTATGAGAGAAAGTAGTTAATAAATCTCTTGCTGTGTAGGGTTTAGATAAGAAGGCTGTCGCACCTACGAAAAGGGCTTGTTGGCGGTTGGCAGGTAAACCACTGGTGGCAATTATCGTCACTTTGGGGTTGAGGGTTTTCATGGTGCGGATGGTGGTTAATCCGTCCATGTTGGGCATGAGCATATCTAGTAAGACTACGCTGATTTCTTGCTGATGTTGTGCATAAAGCGCGATCGCCTCAATACCGTCATTAGCTACAAGGGTTTTGTAGTTATAATTTTCTAAGGTTTCCTTGGTTGTTTCTTGGACTATTAATTCATCGTCTACTATCAAAATTAACTCGCCGTTACCTCTGGGCAGTTCTCCTTCTATTTTGGACTCGGCTAATGTTCCTTCTCCTATTGGCAAGTACACTTGAAATTGTGTACCTCTGCCTACTTGACTCGATACTTGCACAAAACCACCGTGGTTTTTAACGATACCTAAAACTGTTGCTAGCCCTAGTCCTGTACCTTGATCTATTTCTTTAGTTGTAAAAAATGGCTCAAAAATATGCTCTAATAACTTTGGAGGAATACCTATTCCTGTATCGGAGACTGTCATAACGATGTAGTTTCCCGGATGAGCATCAAGGTACATCCGTGCATAGGTTTCGTCAATTATCCGATTTTCCGCAGAGATAGTCAATATCCCACCATTGGGCATAGCATCACGGGCATTGACTGCCAAATTCATCAATACCTGCTCTAGTTGGGTAGGATCGGCTTTAACCATCCACAGTGTGTTGCTGGGAATATGAGTCTGAATTTCTATAGTTTTGGGAAATGTCTGTGTGATAACTTTAACTAATTCTTTGAGCAGATGTCCAGGTTGTAATAGAATCGGCTTCCCTTCTGTACCACGGGCAAAGGTGAGAATTTGTTTGACTAAGTTAGCTCCACGCTGAGAACTATTTTCTAGTGTTTTGAACAGTTCTTGAGTCCGCGCATCAACATTTTTGCATCTGGAAGGCAGTAATTGAGCAATCATCATGATGGGCGCAAAAACATTGTTGAGGTCGTGAGCAATACCACTTGCGAGCGTTCCTAAACTCTCCAGCCGTTGAGCGCGATAAAATTGTTGCTCTAGTTGTTTTTTCTCTGTAATATCGGTGTTGACTACTAGGATGGATTGGGGGTTTCCAAATTCATCGCGTACCAGTGTCCACCGACTCGCAACGATAATTTTTTTCCCGGTTTTGGTGATTTGCTCCAACTCCCCTCGCCAAGAACCTTCCTCAATTGTTTCTTGCATACCTATTGCAAGTTGTGATGATAATCCTTTACAAAATAACTCATCAGCTTTCTTACCCAAGCTTTCCTCTGTTGTCCAACCGTATAAGTTTTCAGCACCTCGACTCCAAAATAGAATACGTTTTTCTAAATCTCGAACAAAAATAGCATCGGTAGCGATATCAATTAAAGCTGCTTGCTCTCGGATTTTTTGTTCTGCCTGTTTGCGCTCAGTTATGTCAGTGGAAATACCGCAAATGGCATAGGGTTGACCAACACTATCACAAAGGGGGAACTTGATGGTGAGGTAAGTGTGCAGCCCATCATCAAGCTGAATGTCTTCCTCAAACTCCCAAGAGGTTACAGAATTTAGGACTTTTTGATCGTTTCTGGTCAAGGCTTCCGCAAGGTTAGGAGAGAAGATTTCAGCGTTAGTGCTATTTTTAACTTCCTCTCGTGTCAGGTGCATAATTCTTTCAAATTCTGAGTTAACTAGAATATGCTGCCCTTGAAGATCCTTGAGATAGATGATAGCAGGACAGTTATCGATAATTCCCTGAAGTCTTTGCTCACTTTCTCTTAGAGCTATCTCAGCATATTTGCGATCGGTAATATCATGATGCGCCCCAATCATACGCACTGGCTGACCAGTTTCATCGTAGAATACTTTGCCTTTGCCATTAGCCCAGTGTACTGTACCATCAGCCCAAACTACCCGAAACTCAATATCGCAGATAGCTTGCTCATCAATAGCCCGTGTCAATGACTGCTCTACGAATTCACGGTCTTCTGGATGGACGAAATTAAAAAATGATTCCAACTTACCGTCATGTGTATAGGGATTGACATCAAATAAAGGGAACATACTCTCAGACCAGATCACCTCATTAGTTTTGAGATTCCAGTCCCAAATACCTGTGCTGCTAGCTGAGAGTGCAATTTGCAGCCGTTGCTCGCTTTCTCTCAAAGCAACCTCAGCATATTTACGCTCTGTAATGTCCATATTCACCCCAATCATTTGGAATGGCTGACCAGTTTGATCGTAGAATACTGTTCCTTTGCATAATGACCAGCCAACTGTACCATCAGGGGCAATAAACCGGAACTCTATATCATGGGGTACTTGCTGGTCAATTGCTCGCAAAACTGACTGATGCAGCCGTTCACGGTCTTCAGGATGGACAATTAAATTTAAAAAATTTTCATAGTTAACATCAAATGTATCGGGAGTTTTACCAAATAAAGAGAACAGATTCTCAGACCAGATTATCTGATTAGTTTTGAGATTCCAGTCCCAAATACCAATATTTCCAGCCCAGAGTGCGAGTTGTAGCCATTGTTCGCTTTGTCTGAGAACTATCTGAGTCTTTTTCTGTTCTTCAATGTCCCGCGCAAATCCCCAAGCCAATTCTTGTCCTTGTAATTTTAAGTAATTGGCGTTGATTTCTAAAGTAATTAGCTCGCCATCCCTACTGCGAAGCTGGCTCTCAAAAACTATAGAGCCTTGCTGCTTCAGCCTTTGCCAAAAATCAGCCCAAATTGCAGGTGTACACATATCCACATGAACATCATACACTGACATCGACAATAATTCGGCACGAGAATACTTTAGGGCATGACATATAGTATCGTTGACATAGATATATCGACCATTGGAATCAATATAGGCGACTACATCTATTGCCCGATCAAGGCAAAATTGGTTTAACTGTAATGCTGTTTGTAGTTGTTTGCGCTCTGCAATTTCCCTTTGTAAGCGTGTGTTCGCCTGTACCAGTTCAGCTGTCCGTTCTGCTACTCGCAACTCTAATTCGGCTTGGGCTTGCTGGAGTGACGTTTCTAGCTGTTGGCGTTGTATTACCTCTTGCTGTAACTTTTGGTTGGCTTCTTTCAATTGCGCCGTCTGTTCTTGTACTTGTTCTTGTAAGACTTGCATGACTCCTAGTATTTGTGAGGGGTCAAAAATTTGTAGTAAATTTGTTTGCGTTACGAGTCCTTGGAGTTCTCCTTGCTCCCCTACTACCACGACTCGCCGCACCCCTTGCGCCTGCATCAACTGCTGCACAGTCCACAATGACGCAGTTGGACTAACGCTGTATACAGGCTGACTCATCACCGCTTCCGCCGGAGTTTGGGCGATATCTAGCCCCTGCAACTGAAAATTTACAATATCTCGCTCAGTCACTATCCCCACGGGCAATAGAGGGTTGCTTTTTTCCCTCTGGCTCTGTTTTGCTACAATAACTACACAACTGATATGGCGATCGCCTACGGTGGGCGGAACGCCAACGCTCATGAGTTGGGCTAATTCCCACACCGATGCAGTTGGTGGCGCATGAACTACTGTAGTTACCATCACTTCCGCCACAGTGAGAAATTTCAACAAGTGTGCTGGCTCAACCACCTGACGAATCCTATCTTCGGTAATCAGCCCGATTAATTCTCCCTTTCCATCTACTACAGGTAAGTGACGAATCTGATGCTGACGCATGAATAATAAAGCAGTCAGGGCATTTTGACTTTCAGCAAGTGTCAGGCTAATCACTGGCTTTGTCATCACCTCAGCAATTCTTACCCCAGATAAATTTCTCCCTGAAGCAGTAAAATATCCTACATCTCGTAGCGTAAATATTCCTACTAACCTCGTTCCCTCTACAATCAAAACACAACTGTCTTGCTGGGGCAATATTGCATCAGATAAACTACCATCAACACTTATTACCCGATTCATTAAAGCAATCACATCTTTGAGCAGGGTATATGGTGTTACAGTCCAAGGAGAATATTGAATTACTAGGTCTAGAGTAGGCGAATCCATAGCATACGGTGAATTCATTCTTCAGCCGCCTGTTAAATAAAGGCTTAAATTTGCAAAGGAGTTATCTTAAAAGTCTCAATAGTAAAACAGAAGCTGGAAAATAAGAGCATTTCACCACATAGGCGATAGTTTCCATTTCTATGCAAATAAAATTGTGATGTTATTTTGACTATGCTATTAAAGTCACATTTTGTAATATAGTCTTGGTCATAGAGGTTTTCTTATTCATGATATAAGTTTTTACAATAACTTCTTAGCGATCGCCACTATGAATAATTTTTTATCAAAACTCTAACAGGTCATACCGCTTTTGTAAATCAAGTAGCTTGATTCTAGCTTCACCCGCATTATCAGCTAAATCAGCAAACTCCACAAACCTACGTAACTCTTTTCTTAACAGATTGCGTTCTACTTCTATGGTTTCCCGATCTAAATCTGGTGGCAAAACAATCATATCAAATATAGTAGCTCGTTGCTTATTGGGGTGAGGGCGTAAAACTCTGCCTCGTCTTTGAATGAACTGGCGGGGATTACCAGAACTTGATAAAATCACCGCCGTTTGAATAGCGGGAATATCAACTCCTTCATCTAAACAGCGAATTGCAACTAAACCTTGTAATTCACCATTTTCAAATTGATTTCGTAAAATTTCTCTTTCTGTTAAAGGTGTGTGGGCTGTATAGGTACTGACTTTATAACCTAATTCTACCCCTAAAATTTTAGCAACAGCTTTGAGTTGTCGCAAAGATGAACGCTGTCCTGTTTCTAGAGAACCATCACTACAATAAAACAATGTATGGCTAGTTTCCCGGCGAGTTGCCATTAAATCCCGCAGGGCATTTAATTTATTGGTGGCTGCACCAATTAATCTCGCCCTTTGCATTAATAATGGTTTTAAATCTTCATTATCTTCAAAGTTGGATGATTGCCCATTTTCTCGTTCGCGGTAGAGTAGAGACCTACCGATTTTTTTCGTTAGTTTTAAATAGGCAATACTTTCAGCTTCAGTTAATTCTACAAGTATGGGATAATACAAATAATGAACCAAAGCCCCTTGAGAGATGGCATCTCTTAAAGTGAACTCTGGCTGCAAAACTGTCCCAAAATAATCAAATAAAGATTGCGTACCATCATCATCAAAATATCTTTCTGGTGTAGCAGATAATCCCAGTCTCAAACCGACACTTCTAGGTAAACTTTCTTCTAATTTAGGTGCGCCTAAATTGTGTGCTTCATCACCAATAATTAAAGTTTTGACCGGAAAATACTTGAGTTGTGATTGAAAACCATCACCAATTAATGTGGAGTTAGTAGTAATCACCGTGACAAAGCTTTGAGAACTAGAACGCAGATTGTAGAGTTGGGTAGAAAGTTGACTTTGCCAATTGCGGACATTCTCAAAAGCTAAAATTGGTTGTAAATTAAACTTTTCGCATTCTCGCGCCCATTGGGTGACAAGATGGCGATAGGGACACACCACCAATAACACCTGCAAGTTAATTTGTTTGTACAATTCACAAGCTACAGCCAGTGCAGTGATAGTTTTACCACTACCAGTAGCCATTTTTAGTGTACCTCTGCCGTTATTGGCAAACCAGTTAGTAATAGCTTGTTGCTGATACTGGCGCAATTGCAGAGATGCTGGCATTTTAGGGCATCCTGGTAATGGTTGAGTTTGGTAACTCCCCCCACCTTCCTTAACAAAGGGTAATTTCAGGCGGAAAGAGGGTAGTTGCTGCACTGGATTTAGCGTCAGGTACATAACAATTCAAAATTCAAAATTCAAAATTCAAAATTCAAGAAATCTTGCAGATTTGGCATGAGGTATTGGCAAGAGACAAGGTAGAAATGCTTTCTTGTCCCAGTCCCTACTCTATTCAGACGTAACCGCGCCAAACGCCGACAAGAGAACCTTGTACCTGTACTTGCATAGCGGAGACTTCGATGGGGTTGTATTTGGGGTTGGCGGGTTTGAGGGTGACGCGATCGCCACTTCGATAAAAACGTTTTAATGTAGTACCGTAGCCATCAACTCTGGCTGCAACAATTGTGCCATTTTTTAAATGTTCAGGTTCGGGAACTGGACGCAGAAAGACTAAATCGCCATCACTAATTAAATCTTCAATCATGCTATCCCCAGCTACCCTTAAAGCATAGGTTTGGGGTGGTAAGGTAAAATTAGAAAAATCGATATGGTCTACAGCATCAGTAAAAGGTTCTATTAAACCACCAGCCGCAATTGTTCCTAAAACCGGCACACCTTGCTTGATAGATTGTAAAACCCTAATAGTTCGAGCTTTGCCTTCAGTCCATTCTATGTAGCCTTTGTTGCGTAAATGTTCTAGCCGACTTTGAATTGGTGCTGGCGATTTTAAATTCATCGCTTGCATCATTTGCCGAATCGAAGGAGAATGCTGGTGAGTTCGGATATATTCTGCCAGCCATTCATAAAGTTCTTGTTGCGCTGCTGTTAGCCTTTCCATAAAATATGAGGGAGGTAAATATAAAAGTCCCTAGAACATTAGTACTATAAAATATCATTAATCACAAGATAAAAATAAAAATAAGTAGTTGAGAAAAGAAATAGGGGAGAGGGGACAGGTGATAGGGGACAGGGGACAGGTGACAGGTGACAGGTAATTAATTTTGTGTGATTAGTTATTTAAAGGTAAAAGAACAGAAACTTCTTTCTTTTACCTTTTGACTTTTCAAACTGCTTCTGAGAAATACAGGTGAGAGAGGTTGAAACTAATGACTCATGACTATAGCGTTTCTTGGTTGAGTTAGGTAGAAGAACCCCACCCCCAACCCCCTCCCCGCTAGCGAGGAGGGGGCTATCATATATCTCATTTAATTAGGAAACGCTATAATAACTCTTACCTAAGCACTCAGCACGGCCTAACGCCCCGCTACCGCTAACAGAACTCCCCACTCAGCACTCATCACTCAAAACTCAAAACTCAGCACTCACCACTCAGCACTCACCACTCACCACTCAATCTGCACCTAAGAGACTGACTAATAAAGCCTTTTGTGCGTGCAATCGATTTTCAGCCTGATCCCAAACTCGTGATTGTGAACCTTCAAGCACTTCTTCGGTAATTTCTTCACCACGATGGGCAGGTAAGCAGTGTAAAACAATGGCATTGGGTGCGGCAAGGCTTAATAACTGCTCAGAAATTTGATAAGGTTGGAAAATCGGAAAGCGATCGTCTGCTTCTGCTTCTTGCCCCATACTTGCCCAAACGTCAGTGTAGAGTACGGTTGCGCCTTTAGTTGCTAACTCTGGATCATTAGTAATTAAAACTTCAGTTTTATCCCCTGCGATCGCGCGTGTTTTCTCCACAATGGTAGGATCTGGCTCATAGCCTTGAGGAGTGGCAATTCTGACATTCATTCCAGCTAAAGCACAGCCTAGCATCAAAGAATTAGCAACATTGTTACCATCACCAACATAGGTTAAAGTTAACCCCGCAAGAGTGCCAAAGCATTCTTGTGCTGTCATTAAATCAGCTAATATCTGACAAGGATGTTCTAAATCGGTGAGTGCATTAATTACCGGAATTTTGGCATAGTTAGCAAAAGTTTCTAATTCCTGTTGTTCAAAGGTGCGAATTGCCAGAATATCCAGATATCGATCTAATACTCGCGCCGTATCTTGTATGGGTTCTCCCCGACTAACTTGGGTGACATTAGGATTAAGATCAATGACTTGTCCACCCAATTGATACATTGCCACAGTAAAACTAACTCGTGTGCGAGTTGAGGCTTTAGAAAACAACAACCCCAAAACTTTGTTACACCGCAACTGCAACTGTTGTGATTTCAACTGAGTTGCCAATTGCAGCAGTTCTTGAAGTTCCGTAGAATTCAAGTCTGCCAGACTTAACAAATCTCGTCCAAACAATGCTGCCATGCTTCTATTATGTAAAAAATAATTATATGCTTCTGTTCCTTTCCCCTGCTATATCAAAAAGCAACGAGATACTAGACAAATGAAATACTAGACAAATAATTATGTTGTGATATAATTTAAAATCGGTGAGTGCTTGAGAGTAAGCAACAAACCTGCCAGCATAGCACAGTGGTAGTGCATCCGACTTGTAATCGGAAGGTCGTCGGTTCAAATCCGACTGCTGGCTTTGAGAGAAGCTAGGAGTGTGAATAATGGGATTTGCTGGGGTACGAATTATTTTGGTAGAACCAGCAGGCCCTTTAAACGTAGGCTCAATTGCCCGTGTGATGAAGAATTTCGGGTTAGAGCATTTAGTATTAGTGAATCCCCAATGCGATCGCCTATCGACAGAAGCGATGAGAATGGCGGTTCATGCCAAAGACATTTTAGAGTCGGCGGTAGTGGTGGATACCCTACCAGAAGCCTTGCAAGGATGTGTGAGTGCGATCGCCACCACCGGACGCGATCGCGATTTTTCAGTCCCCTTAGAAAGTCCTAGAACAGCCTTACCTTGGTTATTAGAACCTGTTAACCAACCCGCCGCCTTGATTTTTGGGAGGGAAGACAGGGGATTAAGCAATGAAGAATTAAATTATGCCCACAGGTTCGTTCGCATCCCTAGTAGTCCGAATTATTCATCTTTGAACTTAGCTAGTGCGGTGGGTATCTGCTGTTACGAACTAGCACAACAATTACAGTTGGACGAAACGCCAACCGTCACAGTTACCGAACTAGCTCCATTAGAATTAGTCGAGACATACTATCAGCAATTAGAATCGTTACTCCTAAACATTGGTTATCTGTATCCCCATACCGCAACCAGCCGCATGGAAAAATTCCGTCAACTATATAATCGCGCTCATCTGCAAACAAACGAAGTAGCAATGTTGCGCGGTCTGCTCCGACAGGTAGAATGGGCAATTAACAACCAAACTGATAAGTTGTCATAAAATGAACTACGTGCATCCGGCTACGCCTGAGATGCACGTTTCTGGTGCTTCATTTGAGCAACTTGCTTGAAGCTTCCGCACCAAGTAGAGGTTGACTCATCTGCACCTAAAGAGGCACGTTCCATACCCCTTGCATAATTAAGTATCACCATTGCTGCTGCGACATCCCTATCACATTGGTATCCACATTTTTCGCAATAGTGAACCCTGTCTGCTAATGACTTTTTCTTTTGATGACCACAATTAGGACAGGTTTGAGATGGCTTAACTTTTTGTGTTGGAATCTCAATGTAAAAACCACCTGCTTCAGTGACTTTATACTTAATTAAGTCTTTAAGATTGCCAATACCAACATCAAGCAAAGACCGATTTAACCCAGTCTTTTGATGTTTTCTCTTGCTGCCCTTCTTTGCCTTACGGGTCATCGCTTTGAGGTTTAATTTCTCAGTAGCTACCAAGCTATTACAGCTAACTATTTGTGTAGCTACTTTATGATGCCAATTCTGCCTTTGACGAGCAACTTTTGATTGTATTTTAGCTATAGCCTTATTCGCTTTCCTCCACCTTCTTGAAGCTTTAATACCCTTTGATGGTGGTCTTTTTCTGCGACTGATTTTAGCTATTTTATTGATTTTAATTTGTGTAGTTTTAACAAATCTGGGATTCTCAATTGTATTGCCATTAGAGTCAGCAATTACATGATGAGTACCAAAATCTAAGCCAATTGCACCTGTGTCAGTTTGTGGACGAGTTGGAATGCAATCAACAGTAATTGAGGCGTACCATTTCCCTTGTTTAAAGATGATTGTACAGGTTTTGGTTTTACCCCAATCCCTAGCTTGACCACGCATCTTTACGTTACCTAAGTTAGATATCTTTAGATAACCGTTTTTGCCGTTGGTGCAAGCTTTCCATCCTGAATTACAGGGATAAGTCCACCCTTTGTAGTAGCGACTTGACTTAAATTTTGGATAACCAGACTTGAGTTTAAAAAACCGCTTGAAAGCAAAATCAACACGCTTAACAGTATCCTGCAAAGCATGGCTACCAAGTTCTTTGTACTCTACCCATTCTTCTTTAAAGTTAGGTAAACAGTTCTGTTGATCAAAATAATCTACTGACTTACCAAGTTTCTTGTAAGAAGTTCTGCGATGCTCAACACAAGCATTATAGAGATCCTTGTGGAGTCGTCGCCAATAGTGCATTTTGTTAGCTTGCTCTTTTGATGGATAAAGTCTAAAAGTAATTCGCTTAGTAGCCATAACATATCGACCTGTCTGTTATATTTGAGTATGCTAATATTTTTGGGTGTACCCTGTCAATATGCAAGTCAGGAAAGGTTCTCATAGCGTTTTTAGTGTTAGGCTGCACTTTGTTTTTGTAACGCACTACCGACGCAAGGCTTTAAATGCAGAAATGCTCAACCGATTACAACAAATGATTGAGCAGGTATCGAATAAAATGGACTGCCAATTAATTGAGTTTAATGGGGAGTCAGACCACATACATATCTTGCTGGACTTCCACCCAAAAAACTCTATTGCTGCTGTTGTTGGTAGCCTAAAGAGTGCGACAGCAAGAATGCTAAAAAAAGAATTCCCTCAAGAAATTAAAAAGTATTATTGGGGAAAGGTTTCTTTCTGGTCTAATTCGTATTATGTTTCTTCTTGCGGTGGCGCACCAATAGAAGTGCTTAAAAAATATATCCAGCAATCTTGACACCCCAAAAAGTTAATTGGTGATTTTAGAGGCATCGAACCTCTAAAATCACCATGCTATCCTTCCCTAATCCGCTTCGCTGAGATTGGGGACTGCCGCACAATATGTTCAAAATACCTGCGGCTTCTCCTGCTTCCCCTCTTGTCCCCAGTCCCCAGTCCCCTACTAGCTGTTTAAATCAGCGAACCGACCGTTAATTGGTTGCTAAATGCCAATTAGTCCAAACTCAAGCTTATAGTGACACTTTGAGAAAACCCAATTAAGATGTAGGCGGTCATATTTTTAGCTGTAGCAATCCGAATTAAAGCGAGAGAAAATACGGAGATTAAAATATCTTATTTATAAGCTTTTCAGCGATTTTATCTCTCACAAATGATTCCAGATTGCTATTAGATATGCAGATGAATCACAAATTTATGCAGTAACAGAGTTGATTTAAAATTTTGCAAATGATTTCAACATAGTCAGACTAGCAAGCAAATGCTAGTTATTTTCTCGTACCAATTTTTCGGTAAATACGTGAGCAGTTGCTCAAGCCAATTTGTAAATCACGGAAGGAAATTAAAATTTCATGTCTACACTTAGTCGGAGACAACTTTTAATCTTTTTTGCCGGTAGTGCTGGTGTTGCTGTCTTAGGGGATGCCATTTTAGATAGTTTTTCTAGCCAGACATCAGCGCAAACCACACTCACCTTTACACCAGTGCGTTTACCTCATCCTCTACCAGTTTACCAGCAGGTTAAGAGTTTTTTACCTACAGGAATTGCCCAGGGACAAGTCGTAAACCCATCCACTGATGTCAAGTTAGCTAGTTACAGCGTGATCGATGATGTCATCGTACCACCAGAATACGATCGCTATGTCATTGTGGGTTGGGGGGATAAAGTATTTCCTAACCCTGATGAATATGTCGGCTACAACTGCGACTATACAGCCTTTATTCCCATCGGTAGAAGTTCCGATGAAGGCTATTTGTGGGTAAATCACGAATATGTGAGCTTTCCCATTTCTGGGTTAGCACCCGGAACACCAAATGATGTACAAGCACTACCCACTACATTTACACCAGTAACTGGATATTCCTTATCCACTACCAGAAATTTAGAATCAGACGGGGAATTTTTATATAACTTAGGCGGTTCAATCATCCGTATTTCTCGCCGTAACACAGCCAGACGTTTTGTAGTTGTTTCTGATGCCCAAAATCGCCGTATTCATGGGCTGTCTGGGTTAGGTATCAACAGTGAAAGAAACGATGGATATCAGAGTATCACTGCTTGGGGTGGCCGGAGTTATCAACAAGGCGATCAAAACTATTTAGAAGGGACTGGCCCAGCCGCTACGCAAGTATTTAACCTCAGTGCTGATGGACTGGGTAACAAAATTATTGGTACTGCTTATAACTGCTCTGGTGGTACAACACCTTGGGGAACTATCCTATCGGCGGAAGAAAACTTCCAAGGTGGTGGTTCATCTTTCGTGGGTGTGACAGAAGCCGTTAAACCAGATGGCACACAGGTAGGTTACACTGCCGGAACTACTGGCACAACCTTCGGTTTAGTTGGCGAAAAATACGGCTGGATGGTGGAAATTGACCCCGCAGATCCTAATTTTCGCCCTAAAAAGCATACTCGGTTAGGTCGTTATCGCCATGAAAATATTGCTATGCGGGTAGAAGCAGGTAAAAAATTAGTTGCCTATATGGGTGATGACAGACGCGGTGGACATACCTGGAAATTTGTCAGTAATGGTACTGTTGGTACAATTAGGAGTAAAACCAATAGTCAATTATTTGAAAGTGGTACTCTCTACGTTGCCAGATACAACCCAGATGGCACAGGGGAATGGATACCTCTACTATTAACCATTCCCACTAATCCTATTCCTCCCTCAACATTGGCTTCTGTGGAATTTGCCGCTTTGGGTTCAGCCCAAAGAAATGGCCGTTTACCCTTACCTAGACGTAACGGTATAGCAGGGCAAACTGTAGACGGTGGCGCATTCAACTGTGATACTACCAACGAAGCCGTCGCACTTCCAAGTTATCAAAACAAGATATTACAGAACTTCTACACCTCTCAAGGTGCGATTCTCTGTGATGCCTTTTTAGCTGCTAACCTAGTTGGGGGAACTCCCACCGCCCGTCCAGAAGACATCGAAGTTCATCCCACTACCAAAGAAGTATTTATCGCCTATACTGATGGCGCACCCGGTAGCGATGGTTATCCCGACTCCCGTATTTTCCAAGTTGCCAAATTAAGCGGTAATGTCAACGCCACCCAACAATCAGGGGGATTATACAAAATTATTGAAGTTAGTGCTGATGGTACAGGTACAACCTTTACATGGCAAAAATTCGCTCAAGGTGGGGAAGCTGGTTCAATTGGCGGTGCTGGTTTTGCTAACGTTGATAACTTGGCTTTTGACAATCAAGGTAACGTTTGGGGTGTAACGGATATGTCCACTAGCACCCACAACGGTTTTAATGTTGGTGTAGCAGGTAATCAAACCACCATTAATCACAGTACTTTGGGTAATGTTTCCAACTTTACGGGTGTGTTTGGTAATAACTGGCTATTTTACATCCCTACCAGTGGGGCTGATGCTGGCAAGGTTATACCCTTTGCTTATGGGCCAGTTCGTTGTGAAATCACAGGCCCGACTTTTTTGGGTGATACTCTCATTGTTTCTGTGCAGCACCCAGGGGAAGATTGCCCGATTAACGACGGTACAATGTTGAGCCGCAGCATTGAAATGCTGGACTTGAATGGCACTACATTTAATCAAACTCGGACTGTATCCCGTGGTAGTAGCTGGCCTAGTAATATTCCGGTTAGTGATGGTGGAAATGGTCAATCTACGGGTGTTCCTCGTCCTTGTGTCATTGGGATTCGCCGTAAAAATTCTACCAGTAGGTTTGTCTAAGTTTTGGGATTTTGGGAGACGTTGCATTGCAACGTGTCTAAATTAATTTTGCATGGCTGTATTTGATTTTGAATTTTGAATTTTGAATTGATTCATATACCAGGTGTACCAACTAATGAATAATTTGCAATATTTGGGCTGCTTTGCTGTGCTGGGGGTGTTGGCTTCTGCTTCAACTGCTATGGCTCAAACATCTACAGCACCAACCTTTACACCCCGCTTGGGAGTACGCTACACCACGGAAGGTTCGGGATATGAATCTTTCAGCAGTTTTGAGGGATTTTTACCTGTTTTCCAAACCCCAGGAAATAGTCTGACTTTTTTGCAGGGGAAAGTTTTATTAGACAATGACTCGAATGTAGCTACCAATATATTGTTAGGACATCGAATTTTTAGCCCAGAAGGTAATCGTGTTGTTGGGGGTTATATTGCTTACTCTACCCGTGACACTGGTAAGAGTAATTTTAACCAGTTAGGATTAGGTTTTGAAACTTTAGGTAATTGGGATTTTCGCTTTAATGCTTATTTGCCGCTAGGGACTTCTGAAAACCAAGTATCTGTCATCAATACGGGTTCAGGTTTCCAAGGTAATTCCTTTCTACTTGGTAGACAGCGTTCATTTGAAGTGGCGATGTCTGGGGTAGATGCAGAATTTGGTACGCGTCTAGTACCATTAGGCGCAGGTGATTTGCGGGGTTTTGTTGGTGCTTATTACTACTCTGGTGGTGAATCGAAAGAAGCCTTTGGTTGGAGAACTAGAGTAGAAGCACGTCCGACTGACTTTTTGAATTTTGGTCTGTCTCTACAGCACGATGACTTATTTGATACCCGCTTGGTATTTACAATTGGTGCGAACTTTCCTGGTAGCGGTGGTAGAGGAACTAAACCTAAGAAAGATAGTGCTTTGTTGCGGATGGCAGAATCAAGCGATCGCCAATCTGCTATCTTAGTAACTAATGAACGCAGAAATGATACAGTTGTTGCTACTGGGACTAATAATCAACCACTGACAATTATCTATGTCGCCAATAACGGTACTGGTAACGGTACTTTTGAATCTCCATTGGGTAGTGTCACTAATGCAGTAGGCATAGCCAAAGCTAATAATATTATTTACGTTCTGGCTGACACCCCAACTACCATTGCTCCTTTTACTATCCCCGATGGTGTTCAAGTTTTATCTAGCGCATTGGCGCAAACAGTGAACACTCAACAGTTTGGACTGGTGACATTACCTTTGTCTGGAAATGGTATTTATCCTGTCATTACTGGTTCTGTGACTGCGGAAAATGGTTTGGTGACATTGGGTAACAACACAGTTTTATCTGGGTTTGATATTCAGGTGCAAGGTAGTGATGATGCACGAGGTATTAAGGGAACAAACATTAGTAATGTCAGAATTTTAGATAATAAAATTACTAATGCTTTGAGTGAAGGTATTTACCTAGAAAATGTCACAGGGATTGTAGAAATTGCCAGAAATACTATCACTGATACACGGAATCCCGCTACTGATACTAGCCTAGAAAGTGGAATTTTTGTTTGGAATTATCAAGATAATACTAATTTAAGCATTACTGATAATCGCATTGCGACTAATTTCAATGCCGCAGATTACAGAATTGATGGGATTGAGGTTAACCTCTGCCGAGATGTAGATCAATTATTTGTCAGTAAAACTTGTGCTAGTAATGCCAGTATCACAGCCACAATTACTAATAACCAAATCATTCATAATGGTCAAATTAGTGGTGGTGCTGATGGTATTGATATCAATTTAGGTAATTTAGGTAAAGGTACGTTCACAATTAGCAATAACACACTCACGAATATTCCTGATGAGGGTATTTCTATTAATGCCGTTGCCAATTCTGAAGGTGATTTCACCATTGCTAATAATATTATTACTAATGTTGGTGATAGTAGTATTGAGGTTGATTTATTCCTACCAGATCCTAATATATCGCCTGCGGTGAATTTGTTTAATAATAGCCGCACTCAGTTTGTGATCACAGGGAATACTTTGGATGGAACTGATAATGATGGTATTGACTTTGCTGTAGCGGATAATGCTGATACAACTATAACTATTGCTAATAACACTATCCAAAATATTGGTGATGGTGATAGTGGCGATCGCGGTATTCAATTAGCAGCAACAAATAATGCTATAATTCGCCCCACTATTACTAATAATACCATCACTAATGTTACTGGAGATGGCATCAGCTTAAGTCAAGTAACTGATGCGACAGTGACAAACAACAATCTTAATAATATAAATAGTGATGGTATAGAAATAGACAACGCTAGCGGTAATAACAATATTTCTAGTAATACCATTAGTAATGTATCTAATGATGGCATAGACATAAATGTCATAACTAATGCTAATATTACCAACAATAATATTAGCAATGCAGGTGATGACGGCATTTACATATACGATGCTAGCGGTGATAACAATATTTCTAGCAATACCATTAGTAATGTATCTAATGATGGTATAGACTTAGACGACGTAAATAATGCTAATGTTACCAACAATAATATTAGCAATGCAGGTGATGATGGCATTTACATAGACGATGCTAGCGGTGATAACAATATTTCTAGCAATACCATTAGTAATGTATCTAATGATGGTATAGACTTAGACGACGTAAATAATGCTAATGTTACCAACAATAATATTAGCAATGCAGGTGATGACGGCATTGATATAGATGATGCTAGCGGGAATAACAATATTTCTAGCAATACCATTAGTGATGTGTCTGGTGATGGTATAGAAATAGATGACGGAACTAATTCTAATGTTACCAACAATAATATTAGCAATACAGGTGATGACGGCATTGATATAGATGATGCTAGCGGGAATAACAATATTTCTAGCAATACCATTAGTGATGTGTCTGGTGATGGTATAGAAATAGATGACGTAACTAATGCTAGTGTTACCAACAATAATATTAGCAATGCAGGTGATGACGGCATTGATATAGACGATGTTAGCGGGAATAACAATATTTCTAGCAATATCATTAGTGATGTATCTGGTGATGGTATAGAAATAGATGACGGAACTAATGCTAATGTTACTAATAATAATATTACCCGTGCGGGTGATAACGGCATTGATATAGCGGATACTCAAGGGACTATCAATGTTGATAGCAATACTATCACTGATGCTCAACAAGAAAGCATTAGCTTATCAGAAGTGACAGGTACAGTGAGCGTCAGCCAGAATATTGTTAATGGCAATAATAGTAATAATGGGATTGCGATCGCTAACACTACAGGCACAACAAATTTAACTATTAATAGCAATCAACTCACAGAAAACTTTAATGATATCCGCGTAAGTTTATCTGACACAACTGGCACATTACAAATTAATGACAACACCATCACTAATAATGGTACTGCCATAGATGTACAGTTAGGAGAAAATACTAACTTAACCAGTGTTAGCCTCAACAATAACCAAATTACAGGGGTAGATGCTAGTATCACATCATCAGGTATTAATCTTCAAGCATTTGATAATGCGGCGGCTGATAATGTGACTGCTTCTGGAAATACTATCAACACTATCACCAATGGCGATGGCATGAATTTCCAACTCAATGGCACTAGTACAGCTACTTTCCAAATCGCTACTAACATAATTAGCAATATCAGGGATACTGATGCTGGAGACTTCAACTTTACTGACGGTATTAACTTTGAAATTTTTGATGCTGCTAGTTCAACAGTAGAACTATCCAACAATGTAATTGATCAAATTCAGGGATATGGTATTAGCGTTACCAATTTTAGCTCTGGTATTGTTAATGTAACCATTATGAATAATCAGATAACTAATACCCAAGACGGTGAAGTCTTTACTGCTCCCTAATCCCTAACTTTTCAAACCAGAGAGACGCAAACTTTTGCGTCTCTACAAGTTTTAGATTCTGGCTAAGAGGTTGTTTGAAAAGTCTCTATTGGTGTAACAAAACATTTTAGATCCCCCTAAATCCCCCTTAAAAAGGGGGACTTTGAGAAGCTTTCCCCCCTTTTTAAGGGGGTTAGGGGGGATCGACAAGTGCTTTCAAATGAGACAAATTAGGAAGCGATACCTGCGGTGGGCTACGCGTGCTTTGTTTGAGTTTTTACCCTAACCATCAGAGCATAACATCTGAAAGCGATCGCACCGAGATTTGACTTAGCATGATGCGATGGCTACGCCCGCCGCAGGCATCGCCTGATTTTGCTTTATTTACATTTGTTTACATTATGGAATAGAACGCCCAAAATCCAACATGGATGATGGGATTGGGTTTCTTTTCGTCCACCCAATCCACATTTTTTGCTACTAATGTGGTTAAGCTTTTTTGCTATCTTTTCTCTTTAACATTAGACCAAAGCCAACAGCCAAAATAGAACCAAGAGTAGTTAAAGGTTCGGGGACTGATTGAGAATTGGCATTTGTTACTGAAGCAGAAGTTCCTAATAAGACAAACTGATATTCACTATCATTTAAATAACTTTCCCACGACAGCCCTTGGGGAAGTTCAATTGGTTTAACTAATCCAACTCCGCCGGGTGATAATAATGATGATGGTATGTTGTCATTGCCGCTAGTGTTGTCATTGCCGCTAATAATGCTGGAATCAAAACTGGCGGCAAACGCAGGGGAGGCAATGGTGAAGCTGCTCAAACTCAAGAAACTAACAACCATAGCCTGATGAAGTCTGCGTGCCATAAAAGTTGTATTCAACATAATAAAACTCCTAGAAATTGGTGAAAGTGCTTGGTGAGTAAATGTCTTATTCGTTATTAGTTGGGAAGACTTAACCCCAATATGGGCTGAACCCTTAGCCTTTCCATGTCCTTGTGGAAGGGCTAAGGGTCAAACCCTAAAATACAAAGAAGTACAGCTAAGTAAAATTACTTATGACAAAAATTATAATACTTGGTTACTTACTAACTTCGGCTATAAAAATTACTGACTTATTATGACTTTCGACTAAGTTTAATGATTTTTAATTTTATTTTTAAAAAGGTAATTTAGTTAGTCTAAAAATCAATGAAATTATTTTTTGAGATAATATTCAATCCATATATATTTGCTTAAACGCTGTTGTAAACTCAATAGATATCCCCAAGAAACATCATCCCAAATGCCAAGGTCGTTGAAAGTTCGCCATGACTATATGGATCAAGTCAAAGTAGCACTGGTACGTAATGGCTACCCCAACCAAACAAGCTTGGCTAATGATACAGGACTAGCTCTAGCCACAGTTAGCAAATTCCTCACAGGGAAACCAGTTAGTCATGCAAATTTTGAAGAATTATCTCATAGATTAAATCTGGATTGGAGAGAAATCTCTATACCTAATCCTCAATCAAAAGTTTTAAGTAATAATATATATTTATTTGCAAAAAAAAAACACATCCTGGGGCGCAGCAATTGATGTTTCCTCATTTCATGGACGCGCACAAGAACTGACACAGCTAACCTCATGGATTCTAGAAGATGGCTGTCGCTTAGTGACAGTCTCAGGTATGGGTGGTGTGGGGAAAACGACTTTAGCCACTAAATTAGCATTATCAATTCAAGATCAATTTGAGTATGTCATTTGGAGGTCAATACAACATACTTCTCCAGGAAATGACCTTTTAACTGAATTAGTATCATTTTTATCCAATCAGCAAGAAACCAAACCCGACATTAATCTGCTGATTCATTATCTACGTACTTCCCGATGTCTATTAATTTTAGACAACCTAGAAACAGCCTTAGATGGGAATTTGAGGGGAAAGTATCGCTCAGATTATCAGGTATATAGTGATTTAATCCAAGCGATCGCCAAAGCAAACCATAATAGCTGTATGGTTTTAACATCTAGAGAAAACCCAACTGAAGTTTTTACAGTAGAGGGAGCAGGTTTAAAGATGCGTTCCCTCAAGTTGGAAGGTTCTCAAGAAGCAGCTCTTCACCTACTACAATCAAAGCAACTGCTAGGTTCAGATGAGCAAAAACAGGAATTGTGTCTTCTCTACAGTCATAATCCTTTACAAATAAATATGGTGGCTAATGCCATCATCGGGCTATTTGATGGCAACATAGACAAATTCCTAGAGCAAAATACCTTATTACTCAGTAATATCAGTCAATTAATCAAGCAGCAGTTACATCATATTTCTGACCTAGAATGGCATATTATGTACTGTATAGCTATTAATCAGCAAGTAACAAATATTGATACCTTAGCTAAAAGTATTTGGCTGACTGTTCCTAAATTCCAACTTTTGAATGCAATAGAGCGATTGATTTGGTGTTCATTAATTGAAAAACAAGCTCAAGGTTATATCCAAAAGCATACTGTGATGGAGTATGTAGTAGAGCGGCTGAAAGGGCAGATTTTAATTGAACTGATAAATAAAGAATTTCTATTGTTTAATAAATATCTACTGTCTACGGAAAACACAAAATATTGCGTCATAGAAAACCACACTTCAGTAAATTTAATAGGCATCGCAGACCAATTTTGTAATCATTTTCCGTCAAGAATAGCTCTCAAAAGACACATTCAGGGCATCATAGAGGAAGTGCAAACTTTTCGGCAGGGCTTATCTGAATATGGAATATCTAATCTTATTCATCTCTGTAATTATCTGAAAATTGATTTAACAGAAGCGCAAAAAGAGATACTACAATATTGCATTAAAGAGATTACATAACTCTTATTGTAAAATTTTTGGTCGATACTCTTGACAAAATCCTGATCTGAGCGAGTGAAACAGCCCTGCTTCCCTTGTAGGTCAGGAGTTGGGGGTTAGGTTTGAGAGAAAGTTGCACACGGCGTTAAGATAAGCAATTATTTCCCAAATTATTTAATATGACATAAACTAAACACAAAAATGCTACTAAGTAGTATTTAGGGAACTGGGTAGACCAGGATATATGAAAAAGGGTCTAGAGTCTAGGGACTAGAGGCGAGTAAAGTTTCCTCTGCCTCCTGACTTAAACAACAATTAGAGTAAGTTACAAGGAGTAGCAGTGTCAGAGTCAGGTGACAAACTAAGAAATTTTTCGCAGCGACAACCTGTAACCCGTCGCCAGCGATCGCATAAAGTTCAAAAAGGCGAACCGAAAAAAGTTAAAATTCCTAATCAGCAGCGTGCAGCGACAGGTGCGGCAGTCGTCACACGCTTGGATAATAATATTTTGCCTCCCCCCATTGCTCCTGGGACGAGAAAGTCCAAACAAGGACTAATGATGCCAACTGCCGTCAAACCCATGCCTACTGCAACTAGGCAGATGCCAACCCCGCCTAGAAATGTCAAGGTAAAAACAGTACGAGTGCAGAAACAGCCCTCACCAAAAATGGGTAGACGAGTATCAAAAAAAACGCGGTTAAAGCCAATGGCTAGAGCGATTTTGTACGCCATCCGCCTATTGATTGTAGGAGTTGGTATTGGTGCTATTGTCGGTACGGTATTATCAGTCTTAGACCCCGCCAACCACACCACTCCGACAAATCCAACGACATCTAACAATAGTGGACAAGTGCAACCAAAACCAGGCACAACTAACTCATCTACTGGCTTATACCTCTCCCAAGAAATCCCGACTTTAAAAAATGCCGTCCAAGAGTTGGCAGCAGCTAATCCCAATCTCACCCCTGGGGTGTTCCTAGTGGATTTAGACACCGGGGGATACGTAAATATTAATGCTGATAACAGCTTACCTGCGGCCAGCACAATTAAAGTGCCAGTTTTAATTGCCTTTTTCCAAGATGTAGACGCTGGTAAAATTCGCCTAGACGAAATGCTGACCATGCAGCAGGAGATGATGGTTGGTGGTTCGGGAAATCTACAATCCAACCCAGCCGGAACGCAGTATGCTGCTTTAGAAGTGGCAACTAAAATGATCACCATCAGCGACAACACCGCCACCAATATGCTGATTACCCGCTTAGGAGGGATAGAAGCAGTTAATCAGCGTTTTCAGAGTTGGGGACTGACCAGCACAGCCATTCGCAACCCACTACCAGATTTACAAGGCACAAACACCACCAGCCCCAAAGAATTGGGGAATTTGCTGGCTATGGTGAGTCAGGGCAAATTAGTTAGTATGCGATCGCGTGATCAAATACTTGATATAATGCGGCGCACAGAACGAGACCATCTCCTACCTTCTGGGTTAGACCAAGGCGCACGCGCTTACCACAAAACAGGCGATATTGGCACTATGCTAGCAGATGCTGGTATAATTGATACCCCTACTGGTAAGCGTTACATTGCAGCCGTCATGGTGCAACGCCCCCACAACGACCCCCGTGCAGAAAAACTCATTAGCTCAATTTCTCGTACTGCTTACCAAGCCTTTAGCCAAAGTCCTCCCACACCTAGCAATACCACCAGTACCATACCCCCAACTGGTTATCAATCTCCCATTATCGCTGCACCTGCACCCCAAACACCCATTAGTGGTTATCAACCGCCTGTAGTGAATCAACAATATTACCCACCCAGATAAGTCAAAGCAATTCGCAATTCGCAATTCGCAATTCGTAATTCGCAATTCGTAATGGACTAACGTCCCGCTCCGCTCTAAGCGCAGCTATGCCGCAGGCTTTACGCAATTGCAATCAGTGGAGGCTTGAACCCACATAATTACCAATTACCAATTACCAATTTGGTCAATAGGTAAAGGGTAGGGGGTGGAAAACAATATCATCCGTTTTTTATGTCTACAGAAGCTTTTGCAAAAACTAGCTGGGAGTGGCAGTTATCTCAGTTCCAACAACAAATAGGAGAATGGTTAGAATACCAGTCTTACCGCTTTGAAAGAGTTCTACCAGAATTGTCTCCTGACTGGAAACTTAGTCCTTGGGTGACTAATTTATTGAGCTTTTTGTTTTGGTTGGTAATAGCTTTATTCTTGGCTATAGTAATTTGGCGTTTATGGCGAGAATTCAGCCCTTATATATATGCGTGGCTGGGTAATAATGGTAATTCTGTCCGTTCTCGGTCAAAAGTGCCTAGTGAAAATGTCTCTATGACAACTTTGTTAGAGCGATCGCAAAAATTGTATCGTCAAGGTAACTACCGTGAGGCGTGTCGTTGTCTTTATTTAGCCATTTTGCAACACCTGCACGATACAAAAATTCTCCTCCACCAACCCAGTCGCACTGATGCAGAATATCTGCAATTGCTCAGATCATCTAGTCAGACTTCCATTCAACCATACGAAACTTTGATGGCGACTCACGAACAATTATGTTTTGGGAATGGGGAGATGTCACCAGAAAATTATGAGCAGTGTCGCCAAGCTTATCGGGAGATTACACAGCAATGAAATCTTCAAAACGTAATGCTTGGCTAGGTGCGATCGCCATCGCCGTAATATTTATACTAAGCTTCATTTCTGCCCCCACCACGAAAATTTACATAGGTTCTAGCTATAGCCGCGCCGCCGATGGCTATGGTGCTTGGTACGCTTATATGCAGCAGCAAGGAACTACCATTCAACGTTGGCAAAAACCCCTAGAAAAGCTAGAAACTGAGAAAAAACCAGCTACCCTTCTCAGGGTCATGAGTTATCTGAGAGAGCCAGATTTGTTACCTGATGAGCAAGAATGGTTAGATAAAGGCAATGATTTAATAATTTTAGGTGTGCGATCGCGAGTTAGTCAATCTGATTTTCAGACGTTGCAAACATCAGCAGTGGGTGAAGTGAAGATTGCTACACGCAGACGTTATCAAAAAGCTAAACAGGACAAAATTTTGTTAGGCGATCGTTTTGGGGCTGTGGTTTGGCAAGATACACGCAAGCAAGGTAAAGTCATTTTTTCTACCACTCCCTATTTAGCCGCCAACGCCTATCAAGACGACTTGAATAATTTTAAATATCTAGCCAGTTTAATTACCCAAAACGGCAATCTATTATTTATAGATGAATACATTCACGGCTATAAAGATGCTGATGTCAAAGAAACAGAAGGTCAAGGAAACCTGATCAATTATTTGGCACAAACTCCTCTATTAGCTTTACTTGTACAAGCTGTTATTTTATTGTTAGTGCTGATTTGGTCGCAAAATCGCCGTTTTGGTCAACCAAAAGCTTTAGAGACACCAGTTATAGATAATAGTGAAGCATACATCCAAGCTTTGGCAGGGGTATTACAAAAAGCTGAATCCAGCGACTTTGTTGTCGAAATGCTCGGTAAAGAAGAACAATTACAACTCCAAAAAGCGTTGGGGTTAGGATCAGTGCCGCTAGAACACCAAACTTTGCTAGACTTTTGGGTGGAAAAAACAGGTAAAAATGCCGCAGAATTATATACTGTCTTAAAATTGCCAGCACGCAAACGTCGTGTCAGTCAGCGAGATTTATTTAACTGGCTGGCAAAATGGCGAACATTGAGGGAGTTTTAAATGAGTAATGAGTAATGAGTAATGAGTAATGAGTAATGAGTAATGAGTAATGAGTAATGAGTAATGAGTAATGAGTAATGAGTAATGAGTAATGTTCAATCGGACACTAATTGTCTTTAATTTTGAATTTTGTAGCTTGCTTCCCGATAGGGTATTTTGAATTTTGAATTGGAGCGTTCGCGTAGCGTCTCGTAGAGAAGCGATTTGACACTACAACCAACGTTGTTGTTTAGCAAATACAATACTACCAACTACAATTAATACCATCACACTAATCACAGCAGGATAAGACCAAGGTTGCTCTAGTTCTGGCATATATTTAAAGTTCATCCCGTAAAAACCAGTAATGAAAGTAAGTGGTAAAAATATAGTCGAAAGGATCGTTAAACGATCAATTCGCTCACTGGTTTGACTAGCAATGTTATCGCGTTGAATTTCCATTAATTCTGACATCCAAGCCCTCAAAGCTTGATATTCTTGCCAGAGATTATCAACTTGATAAACTAATTCTTGATTAAATAATGCTTTTACTGGCTGAGTAATCCACTGGAAATCTTCATAATTCATGCGAGCTAGAAGCGACTTGATATTTTGAAAATTCCGCCGACCAGAGCGAGTAGATTGCCTCATTGCAGCAATTTTATGGTAAGTTGTTTCATCAGCAGAAATCGCTAATACTTCGTCTTCTAAATCATCAAGTTGTCGAGAAATATATTCAAATACACTATGATAATTGTTTAAAATATCTTTTAAGATTAAATATAAAATATAATCAACTCCCCAGTTTTGAACATCTATAGTTCGCTTTTGAATATTGTTGATTAGTATAGTTAAAACTTTAACTTCCGTTATTTCAAAAGTAATAATAAAATTTCTGCCTAACACAATACTACCACGCGCCACCTGAAATTCTTGATTTTTTACTTGATGCGTGAGGATTTCATAGCCATCAAATAAGCAATCTTCCATATCTTCATCAATTCCTGTAAGGGAACGGTTGAAAATCATGTCAATTCGAGATGGATCGAGTTGGAAGTGTTTAATAATTTTTGCAGTTCCAGTCCGATCACGAAATTGAATACAGCGCAGCCAGATATTATGAGAACCATCAATTTTTTTCAGCACCGTATCAACATCTTTGCTAGCAAACAATTCTAGATGATTCTGAGAAAAAGTTAGGAGGGTGAGCATATAGAGATCCTAATTCATTTTTGATAATTACCAATTGATAATTGACAACAACTCATGCTTTCCATAAATATCACGAATTTGTTGATCGCGCATGATTTATGGGGTTAGCGATTGAGTTAATACTCCACACCTATGCAGGCGAATCGCTTCTCCAAAAATCGCTATAATTTGGGTGAATACACTGGTGGAAAAGATTTGGGGCAACTAGTCATGTTAAACTTCAACCTACCAAGGTACTTACCTTCCGCCGACGAACTACCTGACTCTGATGAAACACCAGTGGATAATGAACTGCAAGAACTCATCCCAGGACTGCTAAAAGCAATTTTGCTGCTACTGTGGTCTGAACGCATGGACTGGTTCTTTGGGGTAGATATGGGGATTTATTATCACCCTGATAAACCTCCCATTGTCCCAGATGGGTTTCTCAGCTTAGGAGTAGAACGATTTTATGATGAGGAACTGCGTCCCAGTTACGTGTTGTGGGATGAACAAGTTTTACCCATGTTGGTGTTAGAAGTCGTCTCCCAAAACTATCGCAAAGAATACAGCGATAAATTAGATGACTATGCAGCTTTAGGTGTACTTTATTATGTGATTTATTCTTCTCGTCGTCGCCGCAAACCTCATTTAGAAGTACATAAATTAGTTAACGGTAAGTATGAGTTACAGCCGGGAAACCCCGTTTGGCTACCAGAAATTGGTTTAGGAATTGGTTGTGAAAGGGGAAATTATTGTGGAGTAACGCGGGAATGGATGTATTGGTACGATGAAGCAGGAAAGCGTTATTTCACACCAGAAGAACAGATTAAACAAGCACAACAACAGGCTAAACTTGCAGAACAACGCGCTCAAGAGTTGGCGGAACAATTAAGAGCGTTGGGAATAAATCCAGATCATCTGGATAAATAAGAGGTATTGGGGAAAAATTAAGTCAAAAGTCATAATTTATGCAAAGTTAGATTATATACTGACCTGACAGCAGTCATAATTGAACCCTCATATCCCCCTTTCTGCACTGAAATTTATGAGCGAAACCCGTCCAGTCTTAATTAACCTTGGTGAAAAACTTAACCAAATTATCGTCGGACAATCCCGCCTAGTACACCAGCTACTCATAGCACTATTATCAGGCGGACACATTATTTTAGAAGGTGTGCCAGGAACGGGTAAAACTCTCCTTGTAAAAGTGTTAGCGCAACTTATTCAAGCAGAGTTTAGCCGCGTGCAATTAACACCGGATGTCTTACCGTCAGATATTACTGGGACAAATATTTTTGATTTAAATAGTCATAGTTTCACGTTGAAAAAGGGGCCTGTATTTACCGAGGTTTTATTAGCAGATGAAATTAATCGTACTCCCCCCAAGACACAAGCAGCTTTGTTAGAAGCAATGGAAGAGATGCAAGTCACGCTGGATGGTGAAAGCTTGCCATTGCCGGATTTATTTTGGGTAATTGCTACACAAAACCCCCTAGAATTTGAGGGGACTTATCCTTTACCAGAAGCGCAACTAGATAGGTTTTTATTCAAGCTAGTGGTAGATTACCCTGACCAAACCGCCGAAAAGCAAATGTTATTAAATCGTCAGGCTGGTTTTGCTGGGCGACGCTTAGAAATTAATCGGTTGCAAGCAGTTACAACAGTAGCGGAAATTTTACAAGCAAGACAAGCAGTTAAAAGCGTCAAGGTATCTGAGGCAATTATTGACTACTTGTTAGCATTGGTAAGAGCATCACGCCAGTCAGTTGATTTAGCTTTGGGTGCGTCACCCCGCGCGACTGGTGCTTGGTTACAGACTTCTCAAGCTACGGCGTGGTTAGCTGGACGAGATTTTGTCACCCCAGATGATATCAAAGCAGTTGCATCGCCTCTGTTGCGTCATCGTCTGATTCTCAAGCCTGAAGCAATGCTGGATGGATTACAAATTGATGCGGTAATTGCATCGGTAATGAATCAAGTACCAGTACCCAGGTAGTAATCAATATCTATACTTAGCTAAATCTCAACTGGCTGAACTAACTATTATCCAGTCAACCTGTAGATACTTCTATTGTTGTCGCACCCAGTTGAAGAGCATAAAGATTGGCATAAACACCTTGCTGGTGAATCAGTTGTGCATGAGTACCCCATTCCACAATTTCCCCTTGCTGAATCACTAACACCTGATCAGCTTGGGTGACGGTGCTAAGGCGGTGAGCAATGACAAAGCTGGTACGACCTTGCAATAAACGGGCGATCGCATCTTGTACGAGTGCTTCTGTACGGGTATCTATACTACTGGTTGCTTCATCCAAAATCAAGATGCGGGGATTGATTAACACGGCACGCGCAATACTGATCAGTTGTCTTTGTCCTTGGCTGAGAGGCGCACCCCGTTCACCCAACTTAGTTGTGTAACCCTGGGGTAGAGAGGTAATAAACTCATGCACATTGGCCATTTGTGCCGCCGCTTCAATCTCGGCTTGAGTAGCATAAGGCGCACCAAAGGCAATATTTTCCGCTACAGTCCCACTAAACAAAATATTATCTTGCAAAACAATCCCAATCTGACGGCGTAGACTCTCTTGGGTGACACTACGCACATCAATACCATCGATTTTTACTGCACCATCGGACACATCATAAAAACGCAATATGAGGTTAATGATTGTCGTTTTACCTGAGCCAGTATGCCCTACCAATGCCACCATCTGTCCTGGATGAGCGTGTAAATTTACTCCTTTAAGAACTAGTTGTTCTGGGTTATAGCCAAACTTGACATTCTCAAATATCACCTCACCTTGAATGGGAGGCATTTTGGTAGCATCCGGTGCGTCTTGGAGTTGTGATGGTTCATCTAACAGCAGAAAAATTCGCTCTAGTCCGGCAAAGGCAGACTGAGCTTGGGTATAAAACTGACTGAGGATTTGGATGGGGCGGAAAAATTGCTGCACATAAAGTAAAAAGGATGTCACCACACCCACTGTCGCCCCACCTGTGACAGCGAGATAGCCACCGTATGCTAATACACCTGCTGTAGCTAGAGTGTTCAGAAAGTCAATCGACGGTAAAAAGGCCGAAGTAATTGCTACTGCTTCCACGTTGGCATCACGATTAGCAGCATTAAGCAGATCAAATTCTGCAATGTTAAGATGTACACGATTGAATGCTTGTGCTTCCCGCACACTGCCGATATCTTCTTCCAACTTGGCAGAAAGTTTTCCAATTGTCTGTCGTGTAACGCGAAATTTAGTCCTTGCCCATCGAGCAAACAAGCTAGTAGTAAAAATCATCAGTGGTACAACTAAGTTGCTTAACAGGCCGAGTTTTAGGTTGATTGAGAGCATCGCAATCACAATGCCAACCAAACTAAAAGTATTGCCTAGCATTTGAGCAACGGTTTGTCCAAAAGCTTGATTGACAGTATTCACATCATTGAGCAACCGACTCATTAAATCGCCAGCTTCACTGCGGTCAAAAAAGCTGAGTGGTAGACTCTGGATTTTGAGGAAAATATCTTGTCTCAGTTGCGCCAGCAATCGTTGCATAATCCAGCCGACGCGAATAATTTGACCCCGGATTGCCCAGATACCAAATCCATAGATTAAACCTAGTAGTCCTAATAGTCGCAGCAACCCCTGCAAATTTCCTTTTGCTATGAGGTTATCAACTGACCAACCTAGCAAGAATGGCCCAATCGCTTGGGTAGAAGCACCGATTAAGACTAATGTCAGTGCTACGGGAATTTCTTTACGAAAGGGGCGCAAGTATCCTAAGAAACGCCGGATGGTGGAAAGTTTTTGAGTTTCCTCTTGCTCAGATGCAATCACTAGAATTTACCCCTTAGTCATTAGTAGTTTTTCCCCCATACCCCCATACCCCTACACCCCTATCCCCTACACCCCTACACCCCTACACCCTCACACCCCTATCCCCTTGTTTCTTAACTTGAGATTCTAAAATCGCACCGTAGAGTGGGCTGGTTTGCATTAATTCCTCGTGAGTGCCTTGGGCTGCTAATCGTCCTTGATCTATCAGAAAAATGCGATCAGCATTTTTGACGGTACTAATCCGTTGAGCCACAACAAAAGTTACACAAGCTTTTTGGCGCATCATGTCATCTAATGCGGCTTGAATTTCGGCAGCCGTTTTCGCATCCACGGCTGAGGTACTGTCATCCAAAATCAGAATACTATAATCTGTGAGTAAAGTCCGAGCGATCGCAATCCGTTGTTTTTGTCCACCAGATAACCCAACGCCCCGTTCACCCACAATCGTCTCATAACCATCGGGTAGACTGGTAATGAAATCATGGATTTGGGCAGTTTTGGCTACCTCAATCACCTCCTCTAGTAGTGCCTTGGGTTTGGCGTAAGCGATATTCTCACGCAGAGTACCAGAAAATAATGTAGTTTCCTGAAATACGATACCGATGTGTGTTCTCAAACTTTTCAGTGTAAAATCTCGCACATCCCGCCCATCAATGCGAATCGCGCCTCTGGTGACATCATAAAAGCGAGGAATCAGGTTCATAATCGTACTTTTGCCAGAACCTGTCATCCCTAACACGGCAATTAGCTCTTTGGGCTTAGTTTCAAAAGATACATTCTTCAGGATTTCGGTAGTTGCGCCAGGATAGCGAAAGGAGACATTTTCAAATGTGATTCTGCCGCCACAGGTATCAAAGGCGATCGCATCGGGGCGATCGCGAATATCGATTGTGGCATCTACCACCTCATAGATGCGTGCAGCTGAAGCTGCTGCTTGGGCGATCGCAGGTGCAGCAAAGCCTATCAGCAAAATTGGTTGGAAAATCAATACTAGATAGGAGTTAAACGCCACTAGTTCGCCAATGGAAAAGCTGTCCCTAATGATTTGCGCTCCTCCGTAGCCAAACACCGCCAGCGTCACCAAATTACTCAGCAAGAAGATAAACGGGAATGTACTACGGATGGCACGAATTGTCTTCATGTTAGCCGTGACTAATTCATCATTGAGGCTGGTATAACGCGACTTTTCTGCCGATTCCCGCACGAAAGCTTTTACGACCCTGATACCAATGAGATTCTCTTGCAATACAGCATTTAGCTCACTCAGTTTTTCTTGTACCTGTCGGAATATTTGGTCGTTACGGGTGACGAATCGCGCCATTAACCATGCGGATAAGGGTACTACCGTCAAGGAAATTAACGCCAGTTCCCAATTCATCACCAGCAACAGTACCGCAATCGCCACCAATGTCACGACTCCACCGATGACTTGAATTAAACTAGTGCCAATAAAGGTGCGGATTTGCTCAATATCATTGGTGACGCGGGTTAATAGTTGCGAAGTCTGTGACTGGTCATGATAGCTAAAACTGAGATTTTGAATCTTGCTGAAAATCTTGTTGCGTAGGTCATAGGCAACGCCTTGAGAAGCTGATTCTGCTAAATAACTTTGACCAAAGTTAAATACACCACGAGCGATCGCTGCGGCTACCATCCACGCAGCACTGTATATAACTATCTGTAAATCTTGCTTGACAATGCCCTGATCTATTGCCCAGCGAAATAGTTGAGGAGTCACCGCATTTGTAACTGTCAAGAGCAGTAGACTGATCAAAGCCCCCAGCGAAATCAATCCGTAATTCCTCAAACTCCCTAGCACACGCCAGATTGCTTGCATTGACGAATTTTCCTGGGGTTCTGATGGTGAAACCACTGGAATTTCTCCCTCATGTGTTTTTAAAATTATCACCTACAAACGAGTTTAAAAGGCCAGAGGAACTGCTGGGGTAGTTTCTTAAAAGACTAAACGTGGCAGAATGGCTGCACTTAATCCTGACTCCGAAAAGATGCTACCCGCACATGACCACCATGTAAACCTTTGTGCAGGTTGGCTTCTTGCTGCATCATCTCTAGATGCTGCATTGCTTGACGAGCATGATGTAAAATTCGCTCTCCCGCCGAGGTCAAAACTGCACCGTAACGACCTCTAGCAAATAAAGGTACACCTAGTTCTTCTTCTAAAGTAGCGATCGCATGACTAACTGCTGGTTGAGTAAGTTGTAATTCTAAAGCTGCTTCACTGAAATTGCCGCGCTCCGCTACTGCAACTACGGCGCGAAGTTGGGAAATTTTCATGGATAATTTATGAGGATAAATATTGGCAGGCATACGAACGTATAAGTCTAGAGGTTCATATCTGTCTCTGGATTGAACAAATTTACAAGTATCAACAATATGACGAAATAACTCTGGTGATTGGTTATTAGTTATTCTTCTAAATCCCCATTTCTTCTTACTAAATTTAGTTTCATCTTTTAAAGATATCCCACCAACTTAGTTAATTTTTTCACTCCCTAGCATGATTTTTCTACCCAACTTTTGATATAAACGCAAGGCTAGATTAGTTTGTGGGATACTGACTAAATGTTCCTCAAAAATCGGTCTGACTTGAAAAAGGGGTGTAGGGGTGTAAGGGTATAGGGGTGTAAGGGAAAGACTTTTTCATGTTTTCTTGTGTACGTAGGGTAATTTACTCAGGGGAGTAGCCAACCCGTCAATACTGACAATATTTTTCTGTTGTTGATACTCTTTGACTCCCTCTTCTCCTTTTTTATCCGCCCAATTGACTAGAGTTTGGCGTTGACCTTTATATTCATAAAGTGGTACACCAAACCCACAAGATGTCTGCACACGTTCCACATCAACAACGATAATCTGACGAGTTCCAGGAATTGGGGGAAACAATGAGTATAATAAATGCCAATCAGGGGAACTTGGTAAAATTGTTCTGCCCCGTCCATAGAGACGTAATATACAAGCAGGTTCTGCAAAGGCGCAAAACATTAAAGTAATCCGCCCGTTTTCTTCGATATGGGCTGAAGTTTCGTTACCACTACCTGTTAAATCTAGATAAGCTACCTGATGGGGAGAAATCAGGCGAAAACCATCTAATCCTTTAGGTGAGAGATTTACATGACCATCAGGACTCAAGGGTGCAGAAGCAACAAAAAATATTTGTTGGGCTGCAATAAAGTCTTGCAGTTGTGCTGTAATACAGTCAAAAACTTTAGACATAGACTTTAACAATTCAAAATTCAAAATTCAAAATTCAAAATTAAATCCAAAGAACCCCACCCCCAACCCCTCCCCGTTCACGGGGCTACGGTGTATACACAAGTTATCGAATCACAATCAGTCCTCTGTTTACCCCACCCTAACCCTCCCCTTGGAAATGGGAGGGAACTAGATTTTCCGGTTTCCCCCCTTTCCAAGGGGGGATTAAGGGGGGTAATTCGACTTGTGTGTACACGGTAGGTTCACGGGGAGGGGAGACAAAGCGTAGCTGTGGCGGGGTGGGGTTGAATGACTATTGGAAGCATAACTAATTATTTGAACCTGATCTGATGCAGTTAAGTCTGATGGCGAAGTTAGCACTATACATTTTTCCGCTAGCATTCTATCAGGCGCAAGAAAAAATCTGGATTTACTCCACAGGGTTAGCTATCTATCATGACTAGTATCACCAAAACTCAGAAAAAGGGCAAGTCTTTACCTCCAAAGCTTATCATTGGCATGGGTAAATTTGTGTGGACAACCCTTTGGCAGATAATGATGTCAAAACTTGCTCCCCGGAATCAATCAGGAGAATATATTCGCCCTAGTAGCGAATTTAGAAATTTTATCAAAACCGGGGAAGATAGCCCCTATCCACCAGCAACCGGACGTTATACCCTTTATGTAGGTATGGGTTGTCCTTGGGCGCACCGCACCTTAGTAGTTCGGGCGTTGAAAGGATTAGAAACTGTGATATCAATATCGGTGGTTTCTCCTTCTGCGAAAACGGGCGGCTGGGTATTCGACACTCCCGAAGAAAATTGCTCTACTCTAGCGGAGTTATATGCTCTTGCGAAACCTGGTTACAGTGGACGCTCTACAGTGCCGGTATTATGGGACAAACAAACAAAGACTATTGTGAATAATGAGAGTGCAGATATTATTGTGATGCTGAACTCGGAATTTAATGAGTTTGCTTTAAATCCCACACTGAATCTCTACCCAGAGGAGTTAAAACAGCAGATTGACTCTTGGAATGAGAAGATTTACACCTATGTCAACAATGGCGTATATCGTTGTGGTTTTGCTCAGACACAAGAGGCTTACAACAAAGCTTGTGATCAGCTATTCACAACTCTAGATGAGATTGAGGCTGCATTGGCTCATAGTAAATATCTCTGCAAAGATGATGTCACTTTAGCAGATGTGCGGCTGTTCACTACGTTGTTCCGGTTTGATATTGTCTATTATGGTTTGTTTAAGTGTAACTGCCGTAGAATCAAGGATTATGAGCATTTGAGTGTCTATTTACGTAACTTATATCAGCTAAAAGGTGTTGCTGATACTTGTGATTTAGACAGTATAAAGCGAGATTACTACGGCAATCTTTTTCCCCTCAATCCCAGTGGAATTATTCCCTCTGGGCCTGATATGTCTTATTTGAATTAGACGCATGAGGGTTTTAGGAAAAAAGTTGTCAGTCATAATTTTGACAACAACTTAAAAGCTTTTCTTTGATCAGCGATCGCACATTGTCTGGCGATACAATCACACAATCGGGGGTATATTGCATGATTTCCCGAATAAACCAAAATGTATTAGGTACACGCCTCACAACTCGCCGCACTCGTTGTTTGTCTGGTAGCCACTCATTGAAAATATCTTGGGGTTTGGCTTGATAAGCAAAAGCTAAGTTATTTAATAAGTGCATTTCCACTTCGATTTGGTCTAAGTGCGATCGCCATTCACCGTCAATTTGCGTAACGGCAGCATCTAGTATGCGGTCTAAACGAAAACACCAATTATGGGTAAGTTCTGGGATATCCAAGTTTCCTGCTGTCTCCTCACACCAGCAATCAAGATACTCTCGCTTTTCGTGGGGGGTAATTTTGGCATAACGCACTGTAAAATTAAATACTCGTTCGGCTGCATCTTGATAGGAAAGTTGAAAGGGTTGTTCACGGAGAATATAGCGGTCTATTTGTACCCGCCAAGCTGGGGGCGTGTTCCCTAGGAAGGCTTGAATTTCGTTCCGCAGTGGGGTTGATAATTCGCCGCGTTCTAGTAATAATTCAGCAATAATTTGTGCTTGTTCAACTTGTCCAATATCGGTTAAAGCACCAATACACCGATGTAAGGCGCGGATGCGCGATTCTTGCCAATCATTATTTTTACCAATGATTAACTGACGTTGTGCGATCGCTTTGATGAGTTTGGAGATATTGGGATCATCTCCCCACATCATACCGAACTCACGCGCGATCGCTTCTAGTTCGGCTTTATCTCGTTCTGTTACCGACAGGGTTATAGACTGACCTTTACGACTCATGAAAGTATACGGACACTTTTATACTTATTTATCTTGCCAACTTTTATTTTGCGTGCCAATATAGTTTTTAACAACCAGTTACGGACACTATTTAAGTTTATGTCCGAAAATTACAAAATCACTCTCAAACCCGTTTATTCCCAAACAGTCCCCACACCTGATGGGGTGCAAATACCTAAAGATTGGTCACTATCTTGGCATCAAGTCGCTACCTTAGAAGCACTACGCAATCCCAATATTGACGTAGTATTCAACACTGCTATGACAGGCGACGGTAAAAGTCTCGCCGGATACCTGGATATTTTGCAAAGACACTCTCCGGTTTTAGGGCTATATCCCACAAACGAACTCGCCAGAGATCAAGAAAAACAAATTAGAGGATATATTGATAAATTTCAGCCTGAACATAAACCGCGTGTTAATCGTTTAAGTGGACAAGAATTAGAAATTTATGCTGAAGAAGAAAACTTAAAAAAAGGAGTAGCTTTAGAAACTCGCGCTGGGCAATCTGAAATTTTGCTGACCAATCCTGATATTTTTCACTATCTACACTATGGGGCATATTTACTTTATAAAGATAATCCAGATAAACTCTGGAACAGAATAGATAAGCATTTCAATGTCATTCTTTTTGATGAATTCCACGTATTCCAAGCACCACAAATCGCCAGTGTAATCAACACAATGCTATTGATTCGTCACACCAACAGAAGTAAAAAGTTTTTATTTCTTTCTGCTACACCAAATCCGCAATTAATTGAGAGACTTAAATTAGTAGGTTTTCGCTGCCATGAAATCAACCCACTTGAAGAGGATAAATATCAATTTACTGATAATCTTACTAAATCTGAGCATCTAAAAACCCAATCTTGGCGAAAAGTTGTAGGGAAAATATCATTGCAGTTTATCTGTTTAGAATCTAAGCCTAAAGCTTCTGAAACTTGGTTAAAAGATAATGCAGCATTGATTTTAGATCATTTACAAAAGTATCCAGGTAGCAAAGGTGCAATTATTCTTAGTTCTATTGCTGCTGTGAAACGATTAAAGGATTTTTTTACACCTTTTCTCCAGCCGTATAATTTCACAGTTGAAGAAAATACTGGTTTATCTGGAAAAAAAAGTAAAGAAGAATCGTTAAATGCTGATTTAGTTTTGGGAACTAGCACTATTGATGTGGGTGTTGATTTCACAATCAATTTCTTGTTTTTTGAATCAGCCGATGCAGGTAATTTTATCCAGCGTTTAGGGAGACTAGGAAGACATGATGCTTATGAACGTAACGGACAGCAGATTAATTTTACTAACTTTACTGCTTATGCACTTGTCCCTGAATTTTTGGTGAAAAGGCTTTTTGAAAAAGATGAGAAGGATGAAGCACCACCATTGAAGTCAGGCGAAGTTTATGAACGTCCATTTTTTCATGATCAAATTAGGGATAAATACCGCAAAATTAATGATTTTACAGGCTATTACTTTAAATGGGGTGTTGTTCAATCTATGCGACTGGTTCGACAGTTGGGACATCCTAATATTAGACAGCAATATGCAGCAGGTAGTCAGGAAGCACTAAAGAAAGATTGTGAGATAGTTTTCAGCACTGATAAAAGACAAGCCAATCTTAAAGCAGCTTTTGTCCGTAGCAAAGAATGGGAAGAAAAATGGCACAAACTTTCAGGAACAGATAAGGGAAATCCGATTTTAGAGGAGGCTGTGAGTTTTCGGGGTAAGAGTCCTTTACTGTGTGGAATTTACGATAATACCGAGCAAAATGAGGCTGATAAGTTCAAAACCTACGATTTACCAGGAATTCTCAGCAACTTGGAAATTGAACCGATGAAGGGGACAGAATTTGAACGGTTGCGACAAGTAACAGCAGAACGCGCAGATACAACTATTCCCAAAGGCAGATTTAAAAACTGTCTAGGATTTATGAAATTACTTCGTTATCGAGAAGAAAGACTAGATTGGAAATTTACTTATCCTGGAGACTTGAAACCCTTTGCTGATACTTGGGATGTCCAGGTGTTGTTGGGTATTCAGGTTTGGCAACCTGCAAACTATTGGATTAGTGAAATTAACAAGCAATTGAAGAAACAGGCATTAGTTAGTTATCTGCTGCCTTTTCCCTTAGAGAGAGTACGTCAGCAAGGACGATTGCCAATGCACTTTCAGATTTACCCAATTAGTGACCAATATAGTGTTCTAGACAATACACCACCATACTGTATTGCCTTTGGGCAGTCTGCACTATTGCTAGACACCTTGACACATTGGTTTAAGAGTAAAGGGGATGAGATATGGATAACGCCGTGTTGAGATCCCTAATAGGGATTCGCTGCTTTGTCAGCAGGGTGGGTTCAGTATCAGTGAATTATGAGTCTGTGTTTCAATCCCTAAGAAGGGATTATTTAAAGACCCCACCACTATAAGATAGCACGAAAGAGGCATTCACAGTCGAATTTACTTATGGTTACAGAATCATTATTCACAGATATTGTAGTGATAGAGTGCTTTTTCGATAAAAATCAATGGTCTCAGAAAAAATAGTATGCTAGGCTCTAAAGTGATCCTTTAAACCAGGAAACACTTAGATGCAAAGCCAAAACTCTGACCCCTTAGACCAACTCCGTTATGCCATCAATGATCTGATTGATCGCATTAAAGTGCAGCAGCAGCACAATATCATTCAAGATAATCGACTCTCAGACCATGACCATAGAATTGAGGAAACGGAGGAATCAATCCAATTGTTATGCAGAAAATTTGCTCAATTCGACTATCTAATTGGGAGAAATCAGGAACTAGAAGAAAAAAACGATTTTTACTATAGAGATTGAAATATTGTCATTATGAGTAATTCTATTTCTGACGATTACAGAAATCTACTTATGGAAGTACAACAACGGATTCGTTCAGCCCAGTACGAAGCATTAAAGGCAGTTAATCGGGAAATGATTAACCTGTATTGGGATATTGGGCAGATGATTGTTATCAAACAACAGGATGCTAGTTGGGGTAAATCAGTAGTAGAACAGCTAGCAAAAGATTTACAAGCAGAATTTCCTGGTATTAGCGGTTTTTCTGCTCGAAATATTTGGAATATGCGGAATTTTTACGTCACATATCGCCAAAATGAAAAACTGCAACCATTGGTTGCAGAAATTGGATGGACTCACAATTTGGTCATTTTAGAAAAGTGCAAAGATGACTTAGAACGAGAATTTTACATTAGAATGACTCGGAAGTTTGGTTGGACAAAAAACGTTTTAATTCACCAAATTGAAAATCAAACTTATGAAAAAACTCTGCTTAATCAAACTAATTTTGATCAAAGTATTTCAGCAGAGATAAGTAACCAATTAAAGCTAGCAGTTAAAGATGAATATACTTTTGATTTTTTGGAACTAGCAGATGAACACAGCGAACGACAGCTAGAAGAGTCAATTTTAGGAAAAGTTCAACCATTTTTACAAGAAATGGGTGGAATATTTGCCTTTATTGGTAGCCAATATCGTTTAGAAGTTGATGATGAAGAATATTTTATAGATATCCTATTATATCATCGCCGTTTAAAATGTTTGGTTGCAATAGAATTAAAAATTGGTAAATTTTTACCTGAATATGTTGGCAAAATGCAGTTTTATTTAGCTGTTCTAGACAACACGGTAAAGCTACCAGAAGAAAATCCTTCTATTGGCATTATTCTTTGTAAATCCAAACAGAGAACTATTGTTGAATATGCACTAAAGGAATCTAATAAACCAATTGGTGTTGCAACTTACCAAATAGTTTCTAAAGTACCACAAGAATTAAAAAATCAACTTCCAGATCCAGAACAAGTTGCTAAACTCCTAGAAGGATTTGAATAAATATTTGGAATTTAAAAATGAATATAGATAAACTCACTTTAGCCAAAATAAAATTAATCAGAAAATATTACCAGACTTTAGAAAATTTTAGTTCTATTAGCCTTGATGATTTCTTGGATGATTATTATCAACAACTTCTTGCAGAAAGACTCTTGCATCTAATAAATCAAGCCGCAGTAGATGTCAATCACCATATCTTATCAAAACTAAATCCTGGAAATCATAATAATAACTTTGAATCTTTCACAGAGCTTACTAAATATAAAGTAATCACACCAGAATTAGCAAAGCAGTTAGCACCATCAGAAAGACTAATAAAACATCTAGTTTATGAATATGATGAGATAGATCCAAGTCAAGTTTTCAGAGAAGTTAATTTTGCTTTACAGCAATATCCACTTTACCTTAGACAAATCAACACTTATTTAATTTCCTTGAATCAAGAACATGGCTAAAAAAACCAAGAAATCAGATGAATATCAACAACTATCACTCTTAGAAGCAGAAACAGAAAATGATTCAACTTCCGAACTATTAGATGATGATTGGATGTCTGGAGATGATTCTGACTTTCAAGAAACATCTAATCTAAAAGTTGAAACACAATCAGCAGAACTCTTAACCCTAAAATTACTGCAAGATGCAATTAAATCAGAAAACGATGATGATTTAATTATGCAGGAATTTAGTGATTACGTTTTACCCAATCTTTTACGGGTAGCAGTTGGAGTTACAGCCAAAGGTGGCAAATTTTTTGATTATTTCGATGAAAAGAGAGAAAGGGAGATAGATGATTTCCACAAAAATAATTTAGGAAAAAGTCACAAAATAAAAGAGCCGAAAAAACTTAATCGAAGAAATGCAGGTGATCAATCTTTAAATACTCATTTACTCAATGGTTTACTACCAGCTAATTTAATAGAACGTTGTCTAAATAAACTTGATACCACTGCAAAAAGGGTAATTCGAGAACAAGAAAGACGTTTATTAATTGCTGGGTTTATTTTACATGATTTTGAAAAGTTTGATTATCGGTTATTTCCTGAAATGCCAGATAATTATAAAGCAATCAGCCAAGATAAAGAGCAAGACATTCGCAAGTTATCTGTAGATGCCCATCGCAAAATTATAGATATTATAGTCTGTGAATTGGGTCTTGATAAATTTGTTAGTCCTGATGAAGCAACAGCATGGCAAGAATATCGAGATGATTTGTTATTTATTGCCTACAATGCCCAGCGTCGAAATGATACAAATCTCAATGTTTCTGAGTATGGTTTACAGCCAATAATTGATGATTATATCCTGATATGTCTTGCTGATTTAACTTGTTTAGCTGATTTACTTTCCTCAGTTATTAAGCATCCTCAAGATGCAGAACACCAGGGATTAAATGGAATTCTCCACAGCCTCAGTGATGGACAATTAAAATTTACCTATCACAGTATTGCTGAAAATAGAGGGGTTTTAACTAATGTAGTTAACAATGCTTTAATTCAGGCTCATACCAGTCTGAATACAGATGAGCATACCTACTATGAACCTTTGCTATATCTGCCTACGGGTGTAATTTATTTGGCTGAACGTCATGCACCTCCTATTTCACCGCAAGATTTACCAAACCGGGTAGTTGATAATATTAAATCACTTTGTGCAGGACAACTGCGCCTGAGACAAACGGGTTTTGGTAGAGATGGGAAAGGCATGAAATATGCCGAATATTACAACTTATTTTTTGATTCTCCTGGCTTGATGCAGGTAGCTTTAGATGCAACTTTACGCATCTTAAACCCAAACAAAGTTTCAGTTGCTAAAAGTCGCAGTGATAATTTAATTAAATTTCAAAAACAAGGTGTTTTACCTGCTGACTATGACTTTAAATTTGATGATGATATCCGCATTGACCAAATAGCAGAGTTTGGTGATTTAGTTAGTCGCAAAATTTGGGATGAAACCGTAAATCGGATTGCGGATATTCGCAAGAAAAATAAAAATCTGTCAGAAGTACCAACTTTAGAGTTAACGCACAAAGTTGCAGAATTTTGGAACTTGACAGGATACTTACCCCAAATTAGAGAAATTCAGCATATCAACGAAAGTCTCAAAGAAAATAAATTAAAAGGCAATACTGGAGGCGTACCTTATGAATGGTACTATCTCGCAGCTAAATATTTAGAAAATCATCCTGGGATTGAGAGTGTTCGTGAAACTTGTCAGCAAGTGATTCAATATCTCACAGGCTTAATTTCACCCATCATTGCACAGTACGAATTACCCGATGGTTGGGATGATTTAAGACTTTGGGTATCACGCGTTGTGATGTTACCCAATACGAATCGAGAAACATCAGATAAAACTCAAGTCGATACATTTTTAGCTGAGTTGAATAATTATAATGCTGCCAAAAAACCAGGACGGGGAAAACAATTAATTTGCTCAATCTCCCATTCTGCTTATACAGTAACAGAACAGATGGAATCGGCAGTTTTATTTACGCCTCAAGTTTATACAAACAAGCAAATGTTAGGAGGTTCTAACGCTAAACGCAATATCTCTAGTATTGCAGGTGTGGAGATGATGCTGAGGCAAATTTTAATGAATCAAACTCAAGCCGTGGGTAAACGATTTGAAGATGGGAAATATCGCTATCTCTATTTTTACCCGACTTATTATTTCACACCAGAAACCAATAAGTTTTTACAGAAAGCCTACAACGGTATTGCTCAAACTCGTTTTGATACGAGCATCCGTAACCACTTTATTAGTAAAGATTTACAAGCAAACTTAGAACGAGAAAATTATCAAAGTGTAGATGCTTTCTTAATTGATGAAAACTTAGAACGTGATAAAGACCGTACATTTAAACTGTCTTATCCCGAAGACCAACCTTTAACATTTTACTTCATGGCATTACCGCCAGGACGAGATAGCAGCGATACCGAATCTTGGATAATGCCTAGTTGGTTAGCGTTTGCTTTCCCAATGATTTTAGATGTTAAAACTGTGGTGTCTGAGTCACCAATTCCGCCTTTTAATGATGGTGCTGAATTTGAAGAAAGCGTTTTTCTGGATAGTGCGCCTCATGCTTTCCGTGCATTAGTCAGACGCGATCGCTTTCGTCTAGATTACATCCTGGAAGGTTGGGATGAAAACGGCATCCAATACCCCGCACCTCTAAATGTGCTTACCGCCGCCTATGCAATTCACCTTGATGTGAATGCTAGACAAGGTAAATCTGGTTATGATGCCAACTGGGGTAGATTTACTGAACTGGCAAAGGATTTTGAAACCAGTCCTTTGTACGTCTTTTATTACCTCAATCGTTGGGTGCGTAACCAAGGAGTAGAAACAGCACGCATCGAGAAAATTAGGCTTTATGCCTATCATTTTTATCCTTGTTTTGATCCTTATGTGCAGTATGACATGAATACGAAAACGTTGATTGTGAAAGAAGAATCAAGTCTGAATCATCCTAAGAATTTAACAGAGCTTTATCGCCGCTTTTATCGGGCAAATAAGCGTTATAATCCTAAATCTAACGCTGTGTTAAAACCTATTGATATTGCGGCGGAAACTATCCTTAAAGCTGAGTCGAGTGTATTTCAAGGAGAAACCTTAGTTGTAGGAGTAGCAGCAGAAGTTTTCAAACTCATGGATCGCGTTCATGCTTCCACTGCTGAAGGACGCTGGGTAATGAGTAAACGGGAAGAAGAAAGACAAGCTGTGTTGGATTTTGCTAAGTATTTTGTCATCGAAGTATTTGAGAAAGCATTTGCAGGCGATCGCGCACGTTTAGCAGGTCGTCAACTCAATTTAATTCGAGACACTTGTGAGTTTCTTTACCGTCTAGAAGATGACAAAGAAAACGCAGGTAAAGACAATAAGCCTACCGAATCTGATGATGCTTAACAAGTGATCTTACCTCAACAATTACTAAATTATTTGGAGATTAATTATGGCATTGCTCAAAACTCTTGATTCACAACTATTCCAAGCAGAAATTCCTTACAAACCAATGGGTAAATATGCCCACTTTCTCACAATTCGCATCACTGAATCTTACCCTTTATTTCAGACAGACGGAGAATTAAATAAAGCACGAGTCAGAGCCGGGGTTAAAGATAAGACAACAATTAGCCGTTTGTCAATGTTCAAGCGTAAACAATCTACCCCAGAACGTTTAGTAGGGAGGGAATTACTTCGCAAATATGAATTAGTCAAACCTGAAGAATGCGAATATAACGTCAACTTTGCAATGGATAATCCTGACTGTATTATTTACGGTTTTGCGATTGGTGATTCTGGTTCAGAAAAATCAAAAGTTGTAGTAGACACAGCATTTTCAATTACTGCGTTCGATGAATCTCACGAAACCTTTACTTTGAATGCTCCCTTTGAAAATGGGACAATGGCTTCTAAGGGTGAAAATGGTTCTAAACCTGGTGAAGTTACTAGTCGAATTAATCAACAAGACCACATCAGACCCCAAGTTTTCTTTCCTAGTATCGTCACCCTAAAAGACCCCACAGAAGCTAGCTTCCTTTACGTGTTTAATAACATCTTGCGGACACGTCATTATGGAGCGCAAACAACCCGTACAGGTAGAGTGAGAAATGAGTTAATTGGGGTTGTATTTGCTGATGGAGAAATTACTAGTAATTTACGCTGGACTCAAGCAATATATGACCAGATGAAAGCTAATAATTCTTTAAATTCTCCTGATCCTCTGGATGAAGATGAAGTAATTACTGCTGCTAAAAATGCCATTGAAACTTTGATGTCTGAAGAATTTATTGTACATACTGATTTTATTGGTGATGCTTTTGAACCTCTATTAAAAGAAGTGAAGAACCTCACTACTAGCGAAACAGGAATTAAAAGTATTTTACAAAAAGCTGATGCTGAAGCTAAAGCTTATGCTAATAAACACATTAGTAAAAAGAAAACTGCTGCGAAAGCGGGGAAAGAGTGATGGTATTGATTTACCGTTGTCAATTAGAATTGCATGACAGCCTTTATTATGCCACGCGTGAAATTGGGCGATTGTATGAAACAGAGCCAATCATTCACAATTATGCTCTCTGTTATGCACTGGGTTTAGTTGATAGCCAAATCTATTGTACTACCGTGGCTGAAGAACATTCCTATCGCTATTTCTGTCCTGAACAAGTACCAAAATATGAAGAGCATTTAACGCCGCTTAATCAACAGGGTATTTATGTTACTCCTGCATTAGCTATTAGTCATTCTGCAATTCTCAACACATGGAAGTATGCTAACAATAACTATCATGTGGAGATGGAGAAAACGCAGAAAAACATCCCTAGTTTTGGGAGAGCCAAAGAAATAGCACCAGAAAGTCAATTTGAGTTTTTTGTAATTTCTCAAAAAGAACTCAAATTACCAAAATGGCTTCGCTTGGGTAAGTGGATGAGTAAAGCTGAGTTGACAGTTGAGCAATTACCTAAACCTCAAAATGCTGAAGGTTTATTCACCTGCAAACATCCCTTAAATCCTTTAGATGTGATGTTTTCTAATCAAGTGATTAGCTACGATGTGGTGAATATGCCTCCAGTTAGTTTAATTCAGAATGTGCAAATGCGAGGGCAATATTACCAATTTACTGAGATGAAAGACATCAAAATTCCGGCTCGAATGGCTTATCATTTTCGTAGTTAATAATTACTGTGCGATCGCTTGTGAAACACTATCAACAACAACCCAACGCCTTCCCCAGCGATTATCTCAGCCACTTGTGGGGAGAAATCCATGCTTGTCCTTACTTTGCAATCAACAACCTCAACCGCGATTTTGTGGGGACTAAGGGATTTTCTGTGGTGTTTGTGCGATCGCACCTCTCTACAGTAGAACAACAGTTTCCTTACTTCAAGCCTTACCTAGATTTAGCTCTCCAGCCTAACTGTAACGCTTTCTACCTCAACCCCTTACTACTCAAGGAAGGCTCTCGCGTTGATCCGCATATAGATCGCTCTCTGCGTTCCTACTGCAAAACCATAGAACCGCCTACCCTTGTGAGTGTTCTATATGTGCGTGTACCTCTCAACATGGAAGGGGGAGAATTGATACTCAAAGCGCACAAACGCCAACTTGGACAAGTTAAGCCTCAAATGAATACTTTACTATACTTTCAAGGTGACTTAACCCATGCTGTCAACCCTGTCAAAACCCCCGGATATCGTCTGAGTTTGGTTTGCGAACAGTATAGTTTAAGTGATGTAGAACTCCAGGAAATCCCACCCTTTACAGTAGAGTCGCGGGTTGCTCAGTCTACAACAAAAAAACGTAAATAGGCTTTTGAATTTTGAATTTTGGGCGTTGCTGATTAGTGGGATGATTTTTGTCTCACGCAAAGGCGCAAAGACACAAAGAATCAATATCCTGTTTTGTACAAAAGTCTCAATTCATCCCGCATTTATGCAACGCCGAATTTTGAATTAATATATGCCTCATAGCCTGATTCTCAACCTACTTCCCCAGTCTCCCATCTACCCCCAATTCCTCACAGGTAGACACTACCATGCTTTATTCCTCACCCTAGTTAGTTCTGTTGATCCAGCCTTGGGAGAATATCTGCATAACTCCAAGGCGGATAAAGCCTTTACCCTCTCACCCCTACAAATACAACAACGAACAAAACCAGATCACTACAGTTTGCAATTAAGTCATCAAAAACCCATCCCGGCTGGTACTCCCTGCTGGTGGCGCGTTTCCCTGCTTGATGACACCCTATTTAGTAAGCTAACTCCACTGTGGCTAAATCTCAACCCTGAACACCCTTGGCATTTAGGTTCAGCCAACTTGTATATTACCAGCATCCAAGGTACACCCCAATCAATACAACCCTGGGCGAACGCTTGCAGCTATGCTCAATTATATGAACAAGCCAGCGAGAGCGATCGCGCCTTAAACTTCCTCTTCGCCACCCCCGTAGCCTTCCGCCAAGGGACATACGATACATTTTTACCCACTAGAGAATGTATCTTTAACAGTCTTCTCAGCCGTTGGCAAAAATATAGCGGAATTGAACTCAGCAATATATCATTTGACTCAATTTATCCCAGTTGTTTTAATATTAATACCGAAATAGTTCGCAACTACGACAGCAAATTTATAGGGTGCATTGGTGAAATTGGCTATCGAATTTTAGGAGAGATTGAACCTAATACAATTAAACAAATTAACGCTTTAGCTGACTTTGCCTTATACGCAGGAATCGGGCGAAAAACAACAATGGGAATGGGAATGGTCAGAAGGAGATAGGGGAAGATTTTCATCATTACTTGTGGACTAACTCGGCATTAATGAGAGTATCAATTAACTCTCTCTGCGTCTCTGCGCCTCTGCGTGCATAAATCATATCTACCACGATCCTAAATAAAAAATCCATGAAAGATCATGATTACATTTCAATCGCAGCCTTGAACCAATACGCCTATTGTCCTCATCGCTGCTGGCGGATGTTTTGTGCTGGAGAATTTATTGATAATCAATATACAATTGAAGGCACAAGTTTACATGAACGAGTCCATACAGTTGGAGAGATAAATCGTGAGGATACTTGGCAAGTTCGAGCAATTTGGTTGAAATCTGACAATTATAAACTAATAGGTAAATCAGATTTAATTGAAGCCGAAAATGGTGAATATTATCCCATCGAATACAAGCGGGGACGCAAAGGTGAATGGGATAATGATGAAATGCAAGTTTGCGCTCAGGCTTTGTGTTTAGAAGAAATGACGGGTAAAACTATCAACACAGGCTACATTTATTATGCTCATTCACACCAACGTCAGTTAGTAGAAATTAATCAAGAATTGCGTCAAACTGCGATTTCTGTTATTGAATCTGTGCAGCAGTTGTTATTTACGGGTAGGATGCCAACTGCTATTAAAACTAAACGTTGTGATGGGTGCAGTCTTTACGCTTCATGTTTACCTCAAGCAATTGATAAAGTTAGGCGTTATCAAGAAGCTTAGGTGACAGGTGACAGGGGACAGGAAAGAGAATGGACTTTCTTAAATGCAACTGAATTAGGAAACATACTATGGGAACAGTTTACATTACTCAAGATGATGCTTTTATCGGTAAAATTGATGAGCGTCTTAACGTCAGGTTTGATAAAAAGACGATTTTAGATATCCCACTTTTAAAAATTGATGGGGTTGTAGTTTTAGGACGTGCGACTGTTTCACCGGCTGTAATTTCGGAATTACTTCAACGTCACATTACATTAACATTTCTGACTGATACAGGTCGTTATTTGGGACACTTACAGCCAGAGGTTACTAAGAATATATTTGTTCGCAAGGCGCAATGGCAAGCGGCTGGAGAATCACCGCAGGCTATTCATTTGGTACAAGGTTTTGTCAGAGGTAAACTAAAAAATTACCGTCATTTATTACTGCGTCGTCAGCGAGAAACTACAGATTTAGATTTATCCAAGAATATTACTCGCATTGAGCAGGCGATCGCACCAATTGACGCAACACATAATATAGATTCCCTGCGAGGCTTGGAAGGTGCAGGTAGTGCGGCTTATTTTGGTTGCTTTAATGAGATTATTCGCGTGATGGAATTTGAATTTACTCACCGTAACCGCCGGCCACCTAAAGACCCGGTGAACTCCTTACTCAGCTTTGGTTATGCTTTGCTGCGTCATGATGTCCAAGGTGCAGTTAATATTGTTGGTTTTGACCCATATTTAGGTTATTTGCATTGTGAACGTTATGGGAGACCATCTCTAGCACTAGATTTAATGGAAGAATTTCGTCCTATAGTCGTTGATGCGGTGGTGTTATCTGCGTTAAATAAACGTTTGTTGACACCTACGGATTTTGTTACAGAACCTTTGAGTGGTGCGGTTTCCCTGATTCCTGAAGCGCGAAAAACATTTTTGAAGTTATATCAACAGAAGAAGCTTTCGGAATTTAAACATCCAGTATTGGGACGTAAATGTACTTATCAGGAAGCCTTTGAATTGCAAGCTCGATTAATGTCTAAATATCTCATGGGTGAAACGGAAAAGTACCCTCCTTTGGTTTTGAAGTGAATGTAAGGGATTGGGGACTGGGGATTGCACTTCGACACTTAAAAGGTAGACAGTAGACATGAATGTTGTTATTTCTTACGATATTTCAGAAGACAAGCGACGTACTAAAATCCACAACATCCTCAAGTCTTATGGGCAGTGGGTGCAGTATAGTATATTTGAATGTCAGCTAAATGATACACAGTATGCTAAACTGCGATCGCGCCTCAATAAGTTGATTAAAAGCGATACCGACAGCATCCGTTTTTATTTCTTATGTGCTTGCTGCTTTGGTAAGGTTGAACGTATCGGCGGCGAACCAGTCCGCGATGACACCATTTTCTTCGCCGAATGCGCGGATGGGTAGGTGTTGAAAAGGCAGTTTCTACAAAAATGGTTGCAACTCTCTCTGTATAAGACTTTTAACGATTAACTCATGTTAAAATACCCGCGCACCTTATATAGACTGACTTTTAGCCATTTTTGTATTGCCGTTTTGCGATCGCTTGTGTTATCATTCCACTATCCGCGATTCAGTACCTTGAAAACTTCATATAGCTTGGCTTTCAGGCTTCCGCTATTGCAATTTCATTAACTCCCTATCAGGGATTGAAACAAGGGTGAGAAAATTTATTTTGATTTTAAAAATGGATTGCAATTTCATTAACTCCCTATCAGGGATTGAAACTCTGGCATCTTGAATAGAATCATATTCGTAACTAGATTGCAATTTCATTAACTCCCTATCAGGGATTGAAACAAAAGCCTTCGTAGAGATGCTACAACCCTAAAGTAATTGCAATTTCATTAACTCCCTATCAGGGATTGAAACAGCCCAATTTGAACGGCTAGACGACTGAAGCTAATTGCAATTTCATTAACTCCCTATCAGGGATTGAAACGCATTGTGAGAGTGGGGGGCAATTTGGAATTGAAATTGCAATTTCATTAACTCCCTATCAGGGATTGAAACGTTGGGGATGATGAAGCAGACAGGACAGCAGCATCATTGCAATTTCATTAACTCCCTATCAGGGATTGAAACATTGGAAACGCTTAGGGTCTAGATGTAATTCGCTATTGCAATTTCATTAACTCCCTATCAGGGATTGAAACCAGGCGAATCAAGAAGCAAGATATCAGGATTTACGATTGCAATTTCATTAACTCCCTATCAGGGATTGAAACAAAGTACAGGTAAGGTGGGGAGTTGGGGAGAGTGATTGCAATTTCATTAACTCCCTATCAGGGATTGAAACATTAAGTCGATGCTGTAAGTCTGGTAACTCTGGAATTGCAATTTCATTAACTCCCTATCAGGGATTGAAACAGGAGTACAAGTACAACCAGGATTATAAATAATATTAATTGCAATTTCATTAACTCCCTATCAGGGATTGAAACGCGACGGATTCATCTATGGGTGCTGAAGCCCGGTATTGCAATTTCATTAACTCCCTATCAGGGATTGAAACAATTCCTTCAATTATCAGGGGGAACAAGCATCTTATTGCAATTTCATTAACTCCCTATCAGGGATTGAAACAATATAGATTCCCCTATACTGCCACGCAAATCATGAAATTGCAATTTCATTAACTCCCTATCAGGGATTGAAACGAGAATTCTTAACTGACGCTACTTGTTGTCCAATATTGCAATTTCATTAACTCCCTATCAGGGATTGAAACAACGCATTGAGAAAGCCTACCAATTATTTTTTAAAATTGCAATTTCATTAACTCCCTATCAGGGATTGAAACTGGGAATTTTCTAATCGAAACATTCCACCCCCAGATTGCAATTTCATTAACTCCCTATCAGGGATTGAAACGATACCTTAATTCGCGACATCGTATCAGAAGCATCATTGCAATTTCATTAACTCCCTATCAGGGATTGAAACATCTGCTGCTACTTTCTTGATGAAGCAATATAAGCGTATTGCAATTTCATTAACTCCCTATCAGGGATTGAAACGTGGTTGCGTGACAGGTGGAGATGCAATTGTTTGATGGGCTAATTGCAATTTCATTAACTCCCTATCAGGGATTGAAACTGACCATTTGCTTATTAAGCTTGATCATTGCTGCATTGCAATTTCATTAACTCCCTATCAGGGATTGAAACACTAGCCCCTGATTAGGTAACGACGAAGTAACGATAAAATCGCATTGCAATTTCATTAACTCCCTATCAGGGATTGAAACGGATCTATCCCTAAGCGATGCAATTGAACCATTGCATTGCAATTTCATTAACTCCCTATCAGGGATTGAAACCCCCAGCCGCACCCAAGACAATCATATTTAGGCGGCGGGATTGCAATTTCATTAACTCCCTATCAGGGATTGAAACTGAGATTTTCCCGCTTGGTGGTTTCGTACAAGTCAGCATTGCAATTTCATTAACTCCCTATCAGGGATTGAAACGGGCGAGTGCCTTGGGCATCCACCATAAAACCACGCTATTGCAATTTCATTAACTCCCTATCAGGGATTGAAACATCAACGTGGCGTGCTAAGTCTTGGTAGTTATCGAAGCTATTGCAATTTCATTAACTCCCTATCAGGGATTGAAACTAAATACTTGCGGTAGTTTAATAGAGGTAATACATTGCAATTTCATTAACTCCCTATCAGGGATTGAAACAGGTAGAACCTTCATCAACTCTTCAACATCCTCAAGTATTGCAATTTCATTAACTCCCTATCAGGGATTGAAACTGGGTAGCCCGATCGCGGACACAATGCGGTAAAATTGCAATTTCATTAACTCCCTATCAGGGATTGAAACAATTAGAATCTCTTGATACTGAACTGTATTTGCGGTTATTGCAATTTCATTAACTCCCTATCAGGGATTGAAACACAAAAAAGATTACCTGAAAGAATGGCAGTTAAATTGCAATTTCATTAACTCCCTATCAGGGATTGAAACAGAGAATAAATATTGGTATTACCGTTATTGCTGGATGATTGCAATTTCATTAACTCCCTATTAGGGATTATTGCGTCTTTCTTTGCGCCTTTGCGCCTTTGCGCGAACCAAAAATAGTCTTATTCAGCAACACCAAAATATTGATGTAACAGATCAAACTATCATAAAAGAAGGGCTAAAGCCCTTACTACAAAAGAATATTGGGGAATTAGAGATGAAGATACATTACTTGCAGCACGTTCCCTTTGAAACACCTGCCAGTATTGAAAAATGGGCATTAGAACACAAACATTATCTTTCCGCCACCAGATTTTACGCAAACGAATCCTTACCGCCAGTAGAGGATATTGATTGGCTAGTGGTGATGGGTGGCCCAATGAATATTTATGAAGATAATCAATATCCTTGGTTGACACAAGAAAAGCAATTTATTGCCCAAGCAATCCAAGCCAATAAAACAGTAATTGGGATTTGTTTAGGTTCGCAGTTGATAGCAGATGTTTTAGGCTCTAAAGTTTATCCAGGAGAGAATAAAGAGATTGGTTGGTTTCCCATAGAACTAACAAATGAAGCGCAAAACTCAACTATTTTTGGTGCATTACCGCAGAAATTTACAGTGTTTCATTGGCATGGTGATACCTTTGATTTACCGCCGGGTGCAACTCGGTTAGCCTACAGCCAAGCGTGTCAAAATCAGGCTTTTATTTATAATCAGCGAGTGTTAGGTTTACAGTTTCACCTAGAGTCAACTAAAGAGAGTGTTAGTCAAATCATTGCAAATTGCGGTGATGAATTGGTCGAAGGTAAATATATCCAGCAAGCAACAGAAATGCTCGCTCAAACAGAGGATTTTGAAAAAATTAATATTATCATGAATAGTATATTAGATAACCTGGCTCGTAATTCATAATTGTTTGTAGTAAGGACTTTAGTCCTTTTCAATTTTAAAAATAAGGGCTGAAGCCCTTACTACGAACATTATGGAACATTAGTATTGTGGAGAAATAGTATTAGGTTCAGTACCTAAACCTTGTGCTAATTCTGTAGAGGTGAGAGACTTAACGATACTCAAACCCAGCGAATGGCTAGAAATGGTTTTAGCATAAGCTGCACTCAGATAGGGTGCATATTCTGCATTCTTAGCTACGTAGGTTTGGAAGAAAGGTAAACTCAAAATGTTCATGTAGCGGTGTGCTTGTACTGCATCCCCAACTAAATCTGGAGATAAGGGTACTTGCTTACTGCTGGGATGACTATTCCCAATGGTGGTGAAATGAGTTCCACCAACAAGCATGGCGAGATATTTTTGGGAACTAGCTAACCAAGAAAAGGGTAAAATTTGCTCATACAAAGCTGGTGCAATAGTATCTTCACTACTACCAATCAGCATGACAGGGACTTTAATCTGATTAATCCCAGACTTGCCGAAAATAGAACTGGTGATGGGGTTAACTGCGATCGCAGCTTTGACTCGTTTATCTTGTAAGCTATCTAGCAGGGATTTATTTTTCAATCCCAAGGCGCGACACTGAAACAATAAAGACATATTCCAGGTTTTGTTGAGTTTCTCTGGTTTACAGTCTTGTTGCAACTGCTCAAAGTTAATCTTACCGCCAGCTAATACTAAGGCTGTGTAGCCTCCCAAAGATTGTCCAAAAACACCAACTTCTTGCAAATTTAGCCTACCTTTAAACTGACCATCAGACTGGTTACTGATTTCCAGTTGATTCAAAACATACTTTATATCTAAAGGTCGGTCTTGAAATTCCTCTGGTGTTATGACTTCATTTGCTTGTTGACTCACACCCCGCGCTTGTTTCGCATCGCTACTGGGATGGTTGGGAACAACTACAGCAAACCCGTGAGAGGCTAGGTGTGTAGCCAAATATTGAAAGTTACTGCTATCTGAACCCAAACCATGAGAAATGACAATTACAGGCGCAGTCTTTTTAATGCGGGGGAGATAAACATCTGTTAACAATAAGCGATGACGTGCAGAGTCAAAAAACCTGAGTGTATGTTTTTGCGCTGCAATTTTGCCGTGATTGGCTAAATCTGGTAATTGAGATAAACCTTTGGTATTGTGGATGCTAGAAGCTTCCAGATTAGATTTATTGGTAACTACTGCGATCGCTTGGTGAGTTTTATTAACGATTTTCTGTAATTCGCTAGCTATGGTTAAACTTTGGGCTAAATTAATGTAGATACCGTTAGTAGGATATTTGCGTAATAAATTTAATAAAGTTAACCCTTCCGGTTCACTAGCTGCTAATACTAACGCTGAACGTAAAGCATTTAATTCTGGTTCTGTTTCTATGCTTTTACTTTGAATTACCTCCCCCAACCGCCGCAGTAAAAATTCTCCCTGGGATGTGTACAAAAATTGCGACAACACTACTGGACTAACTTTCACGGGAGTATATAACATTTGCCGCAATTCTTGAAACTGTTTCTGGGGCAAATATTGCTGATAAATCGCTAATTCTTCATTAACAAAACCTGTTTTGGCGTATACTTCTAAAGTAGCGACAGAAATAGATAACTCTAAACCTGAATAAGAAGTATAGACTCTTTCGGCTGCTATGACAGGATGATTTACTCCCGATGTTGGGAGTAGTGTTGATAGAACTAGCAAGAGCGAATGTTTGCTCACGCTGCTAGTCCATTTACTAAATAGACTATTCATTGCTCAACTGTTTTGGTGGTGTAATGCTGATTGTTGGTAGTAATGCTGACACCCCAGTTGATTGGAAGAATTCGTAGTTCGTAAAACCTTAAATTTGAGTTGGATTTATTGGCTTGTGTTGTATAAAGTTATTCTGATAATTCAGAATCTCAATGATTTTTTGTGGTGATTAGGTGATGAAAACGCAGTTTCTCAGGAGATACACAGGTAGAAAAAGATTCACCCTTGGAGAGACTTAAATTGATGCTTGACACTAACGTTAGTAATCATAACAAATGTTAAAAATCACTGCCTCAGTAGTTTTGATGTAGCTTTAAACGTTAAGTTTTCTTGAGAGCATCCCACCAACAGAAGTCCCCCACTATTAACAATTCAAAATTCAAAATTCAAAATTCAAAATTAAAGACAGTTGGAGTTAGGGATTTAAACCCCAACTCAACTGATACTACGTGTAGACGTAGGGGTCTTAAACCCTTGAATTTACGATAATAAAAAAAACAGATATTTCTATCCTGTCACCTATCACCTATCACCTGTCACCTGTCACCTGTCACCTGTCACCTGTCCCCTGTCCCCTATTTTTCTTCAATGCGATCGCTATTGAACCAGCTACTACTAAAAATGCACCGAATACACCTAAAATTGTCAGCCGTTCTGGAGGTATTAAATTAGGTGCAATTAGTGAAGTAACTTCTACAGAAATTAAAGTAAAAATCGGTGCTAGAGCTAATACAGCACTTACTCTTGATGCTTCCCAATGTTCTAAGGATTCCGCAAAAGCACCATAGGCAATGAGCGTATTTAGACCACAAAAAAATAAGGTTACTAAATGAAAATTACTGAGTGTAATAATGGTTTCTACCTTAGCCAAGGGAGTAAATAATACAACACATCCGCCATAAATCATTAACATAATTTGGGCAGAAGATAGAGATTGTAATAATTGCTTTTGGGCTAAAGCATAGATTGCCCAAACTACCGCACCTAACACTACCAAAGAACTACCGAAAATATAGGTACTAGTGGAAGTAATTAAATTAGTGAATTGGGCGCGAAAAAATAAAACATACCCTAAAGTTAAGACACTTACACCCATCCATTGCTGCAAATTGTAGCGTTCTTGAAAGATGACTAAACCACCAAAACCTAACAATACAGTAGCTAATTGAATAATCACTTCAGTATTAGCGGCAGATGTTAACGCTAAACCGTGCATAAAGAAAAAGTAATTACCCGCTAACATGAGGGTAGCGATCGCTAACAATTTCCAACCATTAGCACTCAATTTTCCTAACTGCGGTAATTGACCGCGCATCCCCAAATACGTAGCCAGCAAAACAAAGGACACCAAAAAGCGAAACCAAATCACGGTGTAAACGTCCAAAGTTTGCAGTACAACCTTGAGTGCGATCGGTAGTACACCCCATAAAGAAACAGTCAATAAAGATAACGCTAGCCCCAAACGCCAGCGACCAGAACTATAGTGCATAATAATTCGTAATTCGTAATTCGTAATACCCTACGGGTTCGCGTAGCGTTCCGTTCGCGCTAGCGTTGCGTAGCAAAGGAAAGGATTGCGCCTACTTAATTCGTACTTAAAAGAAATCCATCATCCAGGGAGAGACACCGGCAAACATTTGCGTAGCGGTGGTGAGTGCTGTGGCTGTTGCATCTAGTTTTCCGGCTAGCTGCAACTGATAGGGTGTAAATAGGCTGGAATATAAGGGTGCTAATCCTTGAATATCTAGCTTGAACTCGCCTTTACCGCCTTTGGTGACTTCACCTCGACCATTGGCAACAGATAAAATAAATTTACCTTGGTTGGCACTGAGTAAGTTATCTTGTATATCTAAATGTAATTCTGCTTCCACTCCTGGCGGATAACCACGGGTGGCTAAGGCTTTGCATACATCAACTATTCTTAGCATCCAGCGATCGCTCTGGCAAATTTTAGCTGTTTGCTCTGGTAAAAGTAATGTCAGAGAATCAGTAATTGAACTCTTCCAGCGCACTTTGTCAATTTGGGAACGATGATTAGCCAGAAATGACCAGAAAGTGACTGCTGCATCAGGGGAAAGAATCACCCAATCTTTAACTTGCAGAATAGAACCATCTTTGCTACGTTCTTGAGTGAAGATGATGTAACCTTGGGGTTCGTCTTTATCACCAATTAAGTAAGTATATAGAGTTTCTTGAGCTTCTGTGTGAATTAATCCTTGCCAGAGTGCTGGATGTCGGTCTAAATAGCCGTGAGTGAGTTTTCCCTGTTGCTGATGTAGGCTATGAAATAGATCATAATCTTTCGGGTCTACAGGTTGCACAGGTAAAGATTGTTCACGTATTTGAATACTTTGTGTAGGAATTTCCCAAGTGCAGTAACTCCCAGCTTGTTCATAGCCTGCTTTGCGGTATAGGCGTTGTGTAGCTGGATAGAGGACTGAAATTGGTATATCCTGGGCGTGGATTTCCTGGAGAGCATTTTGGATTAGAGCGATCGCAGCTCCATCGCCACGGTATTCTGGAGCAATACCCACAGCCGCAATTCCCGCCATAGGTACACGCTGACCACTCCACCATTGACCCATCGAGTAAATTACCAAGCCACCAGCAACTTTTTGATCTCGATAGATAACACGAAAATTATCTAAACCAACAAGATTGGCATAAATTTCACTGTCACCAGCCGACATGATAAAACATTGTTCGAGGATAGGTCTTAGTTGTTGAATATCCTCTTGCTGGGCTTTGGTGTATTTAAATTGAGGTGTCAAGTCGCTTCGCTCCAATTCAAAATTCAAAATTAAAGACAATCAGTGGGGGCTTGGCTGTAGGTGCTGTAGGTATATCATAGCCCCCTCCTTGCTTGCGGGGGTTGGGGGTGGGGTTCTTGTACCTAACTAAAGCGAGAACCGCTATACATATTTACTAAAAACCAACAAAGTCAACACCCTACCCGTATCCCCTTCACAAAAACATCTACACAGGTTTCAATATATTCTTCACTGCTGTAGCTATGGGGCTGGAGTTTAACTTCTCGACACAGCATTCCAGCTAAAAGCATTCCCCTAAACATATCAACGGCTGCGACTAGATTAATCTCAGGTCTGACAGTTCCACGTTTTTGACATGATTGCAAGTAAGCTACCAGTTTTTCACCCAAAGGCTTGGCGGCTTCTTCTATCACTTGCTTGGCTGCTTCTGGATGGCGTTTGGCTTCCCCAATAAAGGTACGAATTAAATCTTCTTGCGCCTCTAGCATGGTGTTATACAACTGGGCATAATTTTTTAAATCAGTGCTTAAATCCTGTGTCCATGCTTCCGGGTTAGCAAGGGCTTCGGTTTGCAGTGCTAGAGCATTTTCAATTACTGCTTTTAACAGTTGCTCTTTACTCGCAAAGTGACGAAATAATGTTACTTCATTCACACCAGCTACACGAGCTATTTCACGGGTAGTTGCGCCTTGAACACCCAAGCCAGCGAATACTTGTGAAGCAGCCTCTATCAAACGTGTGCGGGTCAGAGTAGAAGAACGGACAGTTTTAATCATTATTTGATTTTCAGTAATTGCGGGCATTGTTAAATTTCATGAAAAAATAGTTTTTAATTGAGATAAATTGGCTCAGAGATGATGGATTAATCTTTTTTAAATGAAAATCAAAATTTAATTTCTCGGAAGAATATTAACCTCAATTGTACTCAGCACGGGGTAACACCTCAACTCCCCACTTCCCACTCCTTACACATCTCGGTGACAGGAACTACTAACCCACGTCCTAAGTGATGAGGTACTCTTTGAATAGCAATAAATCCCAAGCGCAAATAAAAACCTTCAGCATAAAGGCTAGCAGTTGTGGTGACGCTATCAAAACCCTGCTGAGATGCTTCGCCACAAAAATGTTCTACTAAAGCCCGCCCAATTCCCTGTCCTTGATAATGAGGATGGACATATAAACTAATTAATTCATTCAAAATAAAACTGGCGAATCCTGTGATCATCTCATCTTCAATGGCTACTCTGATAGTCTCTAATTTCAGATGCCTTAAGATATTAGAGCCATCTGGCTTATCGAGGTAATTACGCCAAGCTAAAAGTTCTTTACGAGTATAAAAAGTTGTAGGCAGGGCTTTAATAGCAGCAATATGGATAGCACTTAGTACCCATGCGTCTGTTTCCTTTGCAGGTCGCAGGGATATTTCCTTGGGATTCATTGTTTCTAGGGTGGCATTAAAATTGTCTGCCTTAGCTAAGAGAGATTGTAATTGCGATCGCCACTCCTCAACAAGCTGATTTGTCCAATTTTTGCTGTAAGTATAACATTTATCACATAAATTTCTGTTAATCTTCATCTAAAAACATTAATTTTCTGTTGTACAAAATACCGTTTTTGTATACCATATAACATTTCACAGGTTAAAAATCGAACTAATATCACAGTTTAAAAGTTAATCTTGTGTGCTTGGCTGCCATCACTATTCCGTATTAAACAGGTCAAGCTTGATGCTGGCTTGTAGTAGCTAATTCAATCATCGGGAAATTAATCAACAAATGAGTAGACAATTTAACCGACGTAGGTTTTTAATTTACAGTTCTGCAACTATTGGTAGCAGCATTCTGCTGAAAGCTTGCGCCAATAACACCCCAACCGCTACGGACACTCCAGCTACAACTGGAGGTACTTCTCCTGTCGCTGCGGCTAGTGGTAATACCATCAAAATAGGGATTCTGCACTCCCTCAGTGGCACAATGGCTATTAGTGAAAAAAGCGTTGTCGATGCTGAGAAATTAGCCATCAAAGAAATTAACGCGGCTGGTGGTGTTTTAGGTAAGCAAATTGAAGCCATTGTTGAAGATGGTGCTTCTAACTGGGATACTTTTAGGGAAAAAGCCACTAAGCTAATTGATCAAGATAAAGTAGCTGTAGTGTTTGGTTGTTGGACTTCAGCTAGCCGTAAAAATGTCAAGCCAGTCTTTGAAAGCAAAGACCATATGCTGTGGTATCCCGTACAGTATGAAGGTCAAGAATGTTCTAAAAACATTTTTTACACAGGTGCAGCACCAAATCAACAAATTGAACCTTCTGTTGATTGGTTGTTAAAAAATAAAGGCAAAGAATTCTTTTTAGTAGGCTCAGATTACGTTTTCCCTCGTACTGCTAATACTATTATTAAATCTCAATTAGAAGCTTTAGGTGGAAAAACAGTTGGTGAAGATTATTTACCATTAGGTAACACAGAAGTTACACCAATTATCAGCAAAATTAAGCAAGCTTTGCCTAACGGCGGGGTAATTTATAACACCTTGAATGGTGATAGTAATGTAGCTTTCTTTAAACAGTTGAAGGGTGCAGGCTTAACACCAGACAAATATCCTTCTATGTCTGTCAGTATTGCGGAAGAAGAAGTTAAAGCAATTGGGGTTGAGTATCTCAAAGGTCATTATGCTGCTTGGAATTATTTCCAAACAGTGGACACTCCTGCTAATAAGAAATTTGTCGAAGCTTTTAAAAAAGAATATGGTGCAGAACGGGTAACAAATGACCCAATGGAAGCTGCATATATTGCCGTTTATTTGTGGAAGCAATCAGTAGAAAAAGCGGGTAGTCCTGATTTAGCTAAAGTGCGGGCGGCGGCTTATGGTCAAACTATAGATGCACCTGAAGGTAAAGTGACAGTCAATACTAATCACCACATATCTAAAATTGTGCGGATTGGTGAAGTTAGAGATGATGGTTTGTTTGATATTATCTATGCTACACCTGCACCAGTTGAACCAGTTCCTTGGAATCAATTTGTGAAAGAAACTAAGGGATTTGCTTGTGATTGGTCAGACCCAGCGAAGGGCGAAAAATATAAAAAGGCCTAATTCAAGATAATTCGTAATGGGCTGCGCCCCGCTACGCTAACGTAATTCGTAATTCTTAATTAATTATGAATTACGAATTAGTATGATAGCTTTTGGTAAAAAAGAATGTTAACAGGTTTTTTAGATGCTGTATTTAATGGTATTAGCATCGGTTCTGTATTATTAATTGCAGCCTTGGGATTAGCCATTATATTTGGCTTGATGGGTGTGATTAATATGGCGCATGGTGAATTGATAATGTTTGGGGCTTATACAACCTTTGTTGTGCAGAATGTCTGTAAACAATTGGGCGGGTTTTGGTTTGAAATTTATATATTTTTAGCGTTAATTATCGCTTTCATTTTCACCGCATTTATTGGATTAATTCTGGAAAGAGGTGTGATTCGTTACCTCTATGGGCGACCCCTAGAAACTCTGCTAGCAACTTGGGGAGTTAGTTTAATTTTTCAGCAGTTTGTTCGCAGTGTGAATTGGGTAATAGTAATTGGCTTGGTTTTGTTTTCTCTATTATTTTTTGGGGGTTTATGGGTTTTAAATTCCCGCACAAATTTAGAGAGGATTCGTAACTGGGTTGTAGTAGTGATTTTCTTGTTATCTTCAGGGGTGACAATCACTACAACTAACTTATTGAGTCAAACTTATCAGCTAGCAGTCACTCAACCTTGGTTCGGCGCACAAAATGTAGACGTAACCGCGCCTAGTTGGTTACAAACTGGCATATCTTTAGGTGGTGTGCAATTACCATTTGCTAGGTTATTTATTATTGCTTTGACAGTAATTTGTGTGGGAGGAATTTATCTATTCTTACAGCGTTCTAGCTGGGGATTAAGAATTAGGGCGGTGACTCAAAACCGCAGTATGAGTGCTTGTTTAGGTATCCCCACTCAAAAAGTTGATGCGATTACTTTTGCTTTGGGTTCTGGTTTAGCTGGGGTGGCTGGGTGTGCGATTAGTTTACTCGGTTCTGTGGGGCCAAATACTGGACAAAACTATATTATCGACACATTTATGGTTGTGGTTGTCGGTGGGGTGGGTAACTTAGCCGGTACTATTGTAGCTGCTTTGGGAATTGGCACTGCTAACTTTTTAATTGGTTCGGGGACTTTGGCTTTGTTGTTCTCTCCTGTGAAGCCTTTAGCAGATTTCTTGACGTTTTTTGCTACTACAAGTATGGCGAAGGTGATGGTATTTGTGCTGATTATTGTATTTTTACAGTGGAAGCCTGGGGGGATGTTTCCGCAAAAGGGTCGGACTGTTGATGTTTAATTTTTTTTATCTCACGCAGAGACGCGGAGGGCGCAGAGGATGAAGAAGGGAGGACGGTTAATATTAATTGAGGTTGGGGTGGTGGTAGCGATCGCACTTATCCTAATTTTAATTATGCCATTGGTGCTGTCAGAGTTTCGCTTGAATTTGTTGGGGCGATTTTTGTCACTGGCGATCGTGGCGTTGGGGATTGACTTGATTTGGGGTTATACTGGGTTACTCAGTTTGGGACATGGTATATTCTTTGGTCTGGGTGGATATGCGATCGCAATGTACCTGAAGCTGCAAATCCCAGAGGGTGAGTTACCTGATTTCATGGGGTTGTATGGTGTAACTGAACTTCCCTGGTTTTGGCGACCTTTTTATTCTTTTCCCATAACAGTAGCGGCTGTGGTGATAGTTCCAGGCTTGCTGGCGGGGTTGCTGGGATATTTAGTATTTCGCAATCGGATTAAGGGAGTTTATTTTTCAATTCTGACCCAAGCTGCAATTATTGTATTTTTTAACTTTTTTAACGGTCAACAACAATTTTTCAACGGGACAAATGGACTGATAGACTTCAAAACTCTGTTTGGTGCAAATGTCAATACTCCGCAAACAAAATTTATTTTCTATATCCTTACAGTATTTTTTCTCGCCGCTACCTACGGGATTTGTCGCTGGTTGACAAGTGGACGCTTTGGACGACTTCTAATAGCTATTCGAGACGATGAAAGCCGCGTAAGGTTCTCTGGCTATGACCCTACAGATTTTAAAACCTTAGTCTTTGCAGTTTCAGGTGCGATCGCAGGCATAGCAGGAGCATTTTACACCCTACAAAGTGGTTCTGTCTCACCCAGGGCAATGGATATTGCTTTTTCCATTGAAATGGTGATTTGGGTAGCTGTGGGCGGACGTGCTACATTAATCGGGGCAATAGTGGGGACTTTATTAGTTAATTATGCCCGTACTTTTTTAAGTGAACAATTTGCCGAAATCTGGCTATTTTTCCAAGGCGCATTATTTTTAATAGTCGTGACAGTCCTTCCTGACGGACTAGTCGGATGGTTGCGTAGTCAAAACATTGCCCTTTTCAAACGTCCTCAACAAATTTCTACATATCCCAGCTTAGAAGAAGACCCAGAAGTGCAACATGAACGGCAAAATCTTGGAAACTGAAAACGTTACGGTGAGTTTTGACGGTTTTAAAGCCATCAACCAACTAAATTTTAGTATGGATGTGGGTGAATTGCGAGTAGTAATTGGCCCTAATGGTGCGGGTAAAACCACATTTCTGGATGTAATTACAGGTAAAGTCCAACCAACTATAGGACGAGTTTTATTTAAAGGAAAAAACCTGCGTTCTCTACCTGAACATCAAATTGCACGGCGGGGGATTGGGCGTAAATTCCAAACACCTAGAGTTTATCTCAACCTAACCCCACGGGAAAATTTAGAAATTACCAGCAACCGCAATAAAAGTGTTTTTTCTACATTGTTGGGGCGTTCTCATTCTACTGAAAAAAATAGTATTAAAGGTTTATTAGAAACCATTGGTTTAACTCCTAAAGCAGACATCCCCGCCGCGTTATTATCTCATGGAGAAAAGCAACGTTTAGAAATTGGGATGTTAGTAGGACAGTCCCCAGATTTATTACTTGTTGATGAACCAGTCGCAGGTTTAACTGATGAAGAAACCTATAATATTGGCGAACTACTTTTAACATTAGCGCAGAGTCATTCAATTTTAGTCATTGAACATGATATGGAATTTGTCCGCCAAATCGCCAAAAAGGTCACAGTTTTACATGAAGGTTCGGTACTCTGCGAAGGTAATTTTGAAGAAGTCCAAAATGACCCCCGTGTGATTGAAGTTTATCTAGGACAGCAGTGATAGGTGACAGGTGACAGGTGACAGGTGACAGTGGGAATAGGAGAGATACACTAATGACTATTAACAAATGCTAAACATATCTAACCTTAACGTTTACTACGGTGAAAGCCATATTCTCCGCAACGTAGATTTAACTGTACCAAATGGGCAAATGGTATGCCTAATTGGACGTAATGGTGTAGGTAAAACAACCCTACTCAAATCCATTATTGGATTACTCAAACCTCGCAGTGGTACTATTAACTTAGCCGGGAATTTAATCAACTCCAAATCACCAGACCAAAGGGCAAAGCTGGGGATTGGTTATGTTCCCCAAGGACGAGAAATTATTCCGCGTTTAACAGTTAAAGAGAATCTCCTATTGGGATTAGAAGCTAGACAGAAACAGGTTAAAAAAGTCGAAATTCCCGAAGAGATTTTTAGCTTATTTCCGGTGTTAAAAACCATGTTGTCGCGGATGGGTGGTGATTTAAGTGGTGGACAACAACAACAACTAGCGATCGCGCGTGCTTTAATGGGACAGCCTCAACTACTCGTCTTAGATGAACCCACTGAAGGGATTCAACCCTCCATCATCCTCGAAATTGAAGCAGCCGTCCGTCGCATCATCGAAACCACAGGCATTTCTGTCTTACTAGTAGAACAACACTTACACTTTGTCCGCCAAGCCGATTATTACTACGCCATGCAAAAAGGTGCTATTGTAGCCTCTGGTTCAACCGAAGAACTAAGTCAAGACGTAATTCAAAGGTTTTTAGCGGTATAGAGGCTTTCCATCATGCGAATAAAACCTCCCCTCCCCTCCGCGTGAACCTCCGCGCCCCTCTGCGTTTAAAAATGAAAGAATATCACCATGTCCAACTACTTCCGCGCCAACGTTAACGCAATGGCTAGCTACATTCCTGGGGAACAGCCCCCACGGGGTACACAAATCATTAAACTTAACAGTAACGAAAACCCCTATCCCCCCTCACCAGCAGCATTAGAAGCACTGCGAACTATTGATGGTGAATCGTTACGGCGATATCCAGAACCCTTTGGCGGACAATTTCGCCAAGCTGTCAGTCAAGTTTTAGGAGTTCCCAGTGATTGGGTAATTGTCGGTAATGGTAGCGATGAAGTTTTGAGTATCGTCATTCGCGCCTGTGCTGAACCTGGACGCAAGGTAGTTTATCCCATGCCGACCTATGTGTTATATCGCACATTAACTGAGATGCAGGCGGCGGAAATTCTGGAGATTCCTTATGCAGAAAACTACAGTTTACCCGTTGCAGAATTAATTGCCGCAAATGGGGCTGTAACATTTATTGCCTCACCAAATAGTCCTTCTGGTCATATTGTCTCGAAAGATGACTTACGAAAACTAGCGAGTAGTTTGTCTGGGGTATTGGTAATTGATGAAGCATATGCAGACTTCGCTGATGAGAATGCGTTGGATTTGGTGCAGGAATACGAAAATGTGATGGTGATTAGAACCCTATCTAAAGGTTATTCCTTAGCGGGATTACGCTTAGGCTTTGGCATTGCCAATCCCAAATTATTGCCAGGATTGTTTAAAGTCAAGGATAGTTATAACATTGATGCGATCGCCTGTGCAGTTGGTACTGCTGCTATCACTGACCAAGCTTATAAAAATGCCTGCATCGCCAAAATTAAAGCCTCACGCCACAAGTTAACGCAAGACTTAAAGCAATTAGGCTTTCGCGTGTGGGATTCTCAAACCAACTTCTTATTAGTCCAACCACCTCAAAATAACGCCGAATATCTCTACCAAAAACTCAAAGCACAAAAAATTCTCATCCGCTATTTCCCACAGCCAGGACTAGATGATAAACTACGCATCACCGTTGGCACTGATGAGCAAAATCAAATCTTAGTTACAGCATTATCTAAGGAAGGTTTGTAGTAAGGACTTCAGTCCTTATTTTTTCCCTACGCCAACGCGTAGCGTGTCGTAGCCTCTCGTTCGCGTAGCGTCTCCCGTTAGGAGAAGAGAACGAAGAGAGGACTAAAGTCCTTACTACGAACTTGATAACAAGAATTTTACTGACTAATAACCACCCGAAACCCACAAATTCTTAATCCCCCGTCTGACTCATTCCAACTGCGGCTAGCACTGCGACATAATTCTGCACCAAAGTTCCAAGAACCACCGCGCAAAACTCGCCGATATATATCACCGCCTTCCTCCCACACACTACCGTTGGTGGGTGCGCCATTATAATTGTTGTGCCAAGGGTCAGCACACCATTCCCACACTAACCCGTGCATATCATACAATCCAAAGGCGTTGGCTACCCGAAAACTACCTACATCAGTTGTTTCCTTCCGATGGCGGTTTTTGGCTTCTGTGCTGTAACTGTCGCCACTGCTAAAGTTAACTAACTCAGAGGTGATGGTTTCGCCAAAGTGAAAAGATGTAGTTGTATCAGCGCGACAGGCGTATTCCCATTCTGCTTCGCTGGGTAAACGATACTCACGCCCAGTTTTGTCTGAGAGTCTGGCACAAAATTCTACAGCTTCATGCCAAGATACATTTTCCACTGGTCGATTTTGACCTTTAAATTTAGAAGGATAAGGATTTAGGGGTTGCTTGATTTTGGGTAAAGCCGCGACCGATCGCCATTGGGCTTGTGTAATCGGATACTTGCCCATAAAGAAAGGTGCGATCGCTACTTCATGTTGTGGGCGTTCGTCAGCATCTCCTTCAAAGTTGGGTGAACCCATCATGAATGCACCCCCTGGAACTTCTACCATTTCCAAAGTGATGTCTTTGCTGATGTCTTCTATAAAGAATTGGGCAATATTGCGATCGCGATTTACTTCTCTTCCACCTGTATCTATTGTCACCACATCAAACTCACAGGTTTTTAAAGGTGGTAGTGGTATTTTAGTTTTTTGTAAGGTTGGTGGTAATGGTACTAGTGTCGGTTGATTAACTAATAATATTTGCGTTTCAATATCAGGTAGAGTTGTACCTTTTAAATCATTTAAAGCTTCTATCGCTGATTGATATCGATCATTAGGTAAATGTTGAATTAATTTATCTAAAACTTTGCTTAAATTATCACTAACAACAATACCTTTTTTCTCTAAATAATCTTGCCACAACCACTTAGCATTCATCGGATCATAAAGACCATCATCAATATGTCCGTAAAGATTTTGGTAGGGCAAACATTGAGTTAAAAGACGCACACAAGTTACACCCAAAGCATATAAATCACTAGCAGGACAAGCAAACCCCGCCATCTGTTCCGTTGGGGCATAACCAAGGGTATAAATAACTGTTGCTTGTCTAGCTATACTAGTTTGTGTAACTTGTTTAGCACCACCAAAATCTATTAATACTAGTTTGCCATCACTATCACTACGAATAATATTTTCTGGCTTAATATCCCGGTGGATTACATTACAAGAGTGAATAAAATCTAAAACTGGTAACAAATCAAATAAAACTTGTCGAATTTTCCCCTCATCAAAGGGTTGTTGCTGCACCTCTTGTAAGAGAGTTTGCCCTTGAATAAATTCCTGTACCAAATATAAGCTTGAACCTTGTTCAAAGTAAGCCAATAATCTGGGAATTTGACTATGATTTTCACCCAGTTCATATAACCGAAAGGCTTCTTCTTTAAAGAATTCGGCTGCTTTGCTACGTTGTCCTGTTCCCCGAACTTGGGGGAAAAATTGTTTGATGACGCAAGGCGCATTTAATCTGTCTACGTCTTCAGCTGCATAAGTTTTACTAAAACCACCTTCACCTAATAGCCACAATACACGATAGCGGTTTCTCAGCAATTGGCCAAAGCTGCTTTGTCCGCAAGTCATGCAAAATTTATTGCTATCAGGATTGAATGGATTTGAGCAATTGGGATTTTGGCAAATTTGCATAATGAGGTGAGGAGAGCATATTTTCCAAAGTTAGCCCCAATATTATTGAATGGGAAACTGATATTGAAACAAATAAAACTTTATGATTGCTTGATATATACTGCTATGAAAAGATACATATCAAACATTTTGATTCATTTGTTACTTTCTAATGGTTACTCTACATATTAGCAACCATATTTTTATGAATAAAATAATAATATAACTAAGCCGTTTAACTTGTCAATAGTATTTGAATATAGTGATTGTTTATAAACCTATTCGGGTACAGATAGGTGTTTATTCACTAAGTATAAAAATATAATTTACTGGCATTATTTTAAATTTAAAACCACTTTGGTAAAATTTGGTAATTTTGATACAAATAAATTCAAGTGATATTTAGGGCTGCATTCATTTAAGCAAGCATAAGCAACGCAGTCATTAGCCATTATGGGAAAACTGATCCTTAAGTGAACTGTTATCTGATCCAAAACAGAAAAACTGAACATTTTGCTGATCCTATCTTTCCTTTTTTCTCAACATTATACTTTGTATCAAAAGCAATGCGAGTGCAACTCATTTGGACTGAATGGTAAGGCACTAAGAAAAGGAGTCGCACAGCAGAATATCAACTTAACACGGAAAAGAGGATCAGGTTATGTCACCTAAAAATACACTAACAGCCATTGCGATAACATTGACAACAATGTCTGTTGGCATCCACAACCCAGCAACTGCCTTGGTTAAGCCACCCATCTCTGTAAACGAGACGGTAACTATTAATCTTAGCAACCAGAGACCTAAACAGCCAAATGTAATTACTCAAAACGATACCTATAGGGGGCCAGACAGGGATTACACAATTAAGATGCCAGGTACAGTTACAAACAATACAAACGATCAATTAACATCTGTAAGTTCTATTACCAACACCGTATACACAATTTTGTCCAAGTATTCAGAAGCAGCTACTCAGTTAACTCCTTCACAAACTCGGCAAGTTTTGCATAGTTCAATGCTGGAAACTATTGGTCGTACTGGCCTAGTGATTAGAACGAATAATTATCAAATTGAAGGATATCCTGGCTTAGAACTAACAATGCAACACGCCGATGGCACGCTGGGTAAATATCGTGCCTTTGCAGTTAATCAGCGTCTTTATTTTATGGGAGCTATAACAACAAATAAGTTCACCAGAGAATCCATTGATTTCTTTGATTCTTTTCGTGTCTATCCTGAACAAATCCGTTACTCAAATCCTGGTGTTTATTAATAAATAACCCTGGTATTTGGATCGCAATATTTCTCAAATCCAGTAAGCCACAGTGAGTTATATGTAGGTTGAATTGAGGAACAAAACCCAACATTTCCGGGGCTTTGTTTAGTTTCACGCTGATTAGCCTGATTTTATTTACATCCTGAAATTCATTCTCAATCTAAGGAGAAGTACCAAATGCTTTCCAAGTTAGTTCGTAATACTTTTATAGCTACTGCTTTGACATTGCCAATGTTACCAATAGCTGGACAGAGGACTCTAGCAAATGATATCCGTGATTTCGTAGTATACAACAACAATGAATTAAGAATTACTCGTTTCTATGTCTCTTCACAAAAATCTGATACTTGGGGGTCAAATATTCTTAATTCAGCCCTATTGAGTGGCGAATCGACAACAATAAAATTTCATGATAACAGCAATCAATGCGTTTATGATGTTAAAGCTGTTTACAGTAACGGAACTTATGATGTCGGAAGGCATAATCTCTGCTCAACTTACTTTTTGTACTTTTATGGAGATGGAGGTGATTATTTTCCTAGAAGATAAATAAGCGATTCGTTAAATATAATGAAAGTTTTCCATGACTACATAAATAACTAGATAATTGAGTTATTTATGTAGTCAGCTATTTTAAAGAAAATTTCATTTTGACAATATTGAATGTTTTGAATTTAAGGGTTGAATATATATAGCCTTTCCTAAATGAGGTATATCATAGCCCTCTCATTGCTTGCTCTTAGGAGGTTGGCGGTGGGTTTCTTGTACCTCACTAAAGCGAGAATCGCTATAGCTAAAGCTAAAATTTAATCGACGAAATGAATTATGTTTGTGATATTATTTTTACTAATTAATAAATTGTAATCTAGTTCTGATTTTGTTAAGGACTAAAGTCCTTACTACGAACTTGCTTATCCATCAATTTAAACTTGACCCACTACTACTGCTAGGATAAAAAATGTTTAATTTTTTTATAGTTCCTCGGAAGTTAATTGTTGCTGTATTCATTTTGCTATTAACTCCCTTAGCAAAGGTTAATGCTGAAGATTCTCCACCAGTTTCAACCACTGATAAAAGCACTGATTCCCTTCCAAAAATTAATCAATATGCTCAACTAGATGCTGCACCTGTTACCTCGGTGAATCAGCTTTCTGATGTGCAACCGACTGATTGGGCATTTCAAGCGTTACAGTCTCTAGTCGAGCGTTATGGTTGTCTGGCGGGATACCCAGATGGGACTTTCCAAGGAAATCGCGCCATGACTCGCTTTGAGTTTGCAGCCGCCTTAAATACTTGCATAGACAAAGTTAGTCAACGCCTGAGTGCTGATATTGTAGACTTGGTTACTCAAGAAGATTTGGCGACTTTGCAAAAGCTACAAGAGAAATTTTCTACAGAACTTACTACATTGAGGGGTAGAGTTGATGCTTTGGAAGCACGTACCGAACAGATAGAGCAACAAAAGTTTTCCACCACCACAAAACTTAATGGTCAGATAATATTTGCTGCAACAGATGCTTTTGGGGATGCTAGCCGTAGTGGAAATGGGGATGAAAGTAATCTCACGTTTTCTAGTCGGGTGCGCCTTAACTTTGATACCAGCTTTACTGGAAAAGATCGGCTGCGTGTAAGACTTCAGGCGAGTAATGTGGTTAATCCCATCGCACCTGGAAATGAGACTCGTTTAAGCTTCCAATCGGGTAGTAATACAACTAATGATGTTTTCCTCAGTAAGCTGGAGTATTATTTTCCTTTAGGTGAGACAATCAGAGTTTTAGTTGGTACTGGTTCTAATACTTACCTTGATGATGCAGATGTGATTAATCCTCTCCTCCAAAGCGATGCAGATGCTACTATTTCTCGCTTCGGTCGATACAATGCAATCTACCGCGAAGGTGGAGATACGGGTTTAGGTATAACTTTTAACCCAAACGGGAATTTCAAAGCAGAGATGTTTTATTTAGCCGGTAATGCCAACAACCCTAGTAGCGGCCTTTTTAACGGTAAATATGGTCTGTTGGGACAGATTATATTTTATCCCAACGCCAACGCCAAAAAGAACACAGATACCAAAATTGCCTTCACTTACGTCAATGCTTACAACGAGAACGGTTTAGGACATAATACTGGTAGTTTAGCCTCCAACTTGGGCGGTAGAAAAGTTTCCTCTAATTCCTATGGGATTGAAACGAATGTCAAAATTAATAATGGACTGCAAGTTGGTGGATGGGTAGGCTATACCAATGCGCGGGCTTTAACTGGCGATGTCAAAGGTAATGCTGATATTTGGAACTGGGCTGTGACTCTAGCCTTTCCTGATTTGGGTAAAAAGGATAATTTGGGCGGGATCATTGTGGGGATGCAGCCTAAATTAACTGGTTCTTCTGCACAGTTATCTGGTTTACCTCGTCGTGATCCCGATACAGGACTTCACATTGAAGGGTTTTATCGGTATCAAATCAACGACAATATCAGTATTACGCCTGGTTTCATTTGGCTAACATCACCAAACCATAACGAGCAGAATGGCGATGTTTTTGTGGGAGTAGTTAGAACTACTTTTAACTTAGAGAACAACAAAAAATAAATTATCCGCAATTGATGGTTGGGTAGGGTGCGTCAGGATGAATAGTTTCTGAGTATAGTTAGTTTCTATCGCACTGACGCACCCTACAGTTTGGATATTTTTTTATCTGGAAGTCCCTTATACCAATTCACAAAAACCTTGATACAGATGTAACCCCTGAAAGCTTTGCTGCATCTAAGTTTTTTAATTGCGAATTGCGTTAGCGGAGCGGGGCGGGAGCATCGTTGCGTTAGCGGAGCGGGACGTTAGTCCATTGCGAATTGGTATTAGACCCAACTTTTCGATAAACAAGATTGTGTAAATAACCTGACTTGATTAAAAAAGTTGGGGTTGTGAAATGCTCATTTTTTTCTCTTCAAAGTTTATTATCTTTTACAAAAAACATTACTTGCAAGATGTTAGGAAAAGAATTATTATACTAAAATACTTACGTGAGTAATAATTCTGAAAAAGCAAGCGTAAATTAATCTAATTTTTACTAGCCTACCGATCAGCTTTTACCTATATAATCTTTGGTTTTAATATTATGACCGCTTGTATAAAAATTATCAATTAGATACCCCATTAATCAAAGAAGTCAGGTATCTGAAGATATCGAGGCTTTCTAGATATCTAAGAGGTTGTTTGAAAAGTTTCAGGAGGGATAAAAATGTCATGTTGACTGGAGTCCTTCGCTTTGCTCAGGACTGCATACTCCTAGGTCGCAGCAAGCTACAACATGACAAAGAAACAGACTTTTCACACAACTCTAAAATATATTCTTATCAAGATGTAATTTCAACTAAATTTCAGAGGTTAATCAATGGAAGTTTACTGCACTCGTCCAAGTTGTCCACAACCTGAAAATACTATTTCAGATGAAGATATAAATGCACGCTCTGGGAAAGAAATATGTTGTCCTAGTTGTGGAATGCCATTGATTTTACAGGGGCGTTTTGTAGCTATAGAGTTATTAGGAAGCGGCGGATTTGGTAGAACTTTTAAAGCTAAAGATATTAGCTTTCCAGATAAGATACGTGTAATTAAACAGTTACATCCACAAAATCCACAAGGAAGACTCGATCAGATAAGAAGAATGTTTGCCAGAGAAGCAAATATTTTGGACAACCTAAGACATCCACAAATTCCCAAACTTTTAGATCATTTTACGATAGACGTTGGAGAGGAATCACAATTAATTCAGGAGTTTTTTTACTTAGTACACGATTATATTGAAGGATCTGATTTAGATCAGGAACTCAAGCAGAAGAAAAGATTTGCAGAGCATGAAGTTATCAACATTCTCAACGAAATTTTAAATATACTTAAGTATATCCATAATTATGAAGGTAATAATCAATATACATACCTACATAGAGATATTAAGCCTGCCAATATCATACACTGTAGTACAGATGGAAGGTTATATCTAATAGATTTTGGTGCAGTTAAACAGATAGCAGAAGGATTACGAGATGATACAACAATGTATCCCCGAACTCACGCGTTTGCATCGCCTGAGCAATTACGTCATGAAACATTATCCCCTGCATCAGATTTATATTCTTTAGCTGCAACTTGTATTTGTTTATTAACAGGAATTACAGATACTCATGAGCTTCATCAGCGTCTTCAGAATTCAAGTTGGAAATCACTTGTGAAATTAGGTGACAAGCGTTTTGAAACAGCCTTAGATGAAATGCTCAGAGAAGAACAAGAACAACGTCCTCAATCTGCTCAAGCGGTTCTTGATATTTTATCTGCTAAACATGAAACTGAAAAAACTGTAAAGCCCCCTGGTATTAAACAAGATCGGCATCCTCTAGTTTCTTGGTTGAGGATGTTTATTGATCGGGTAGTGCGACTTCTTCAACCTTGGCGTTCGATCATAAAGTTTATCTTGACATTGTTATTAGGAATGGCGATTTTAGCTGCTGTACACTACTTCATTAATCCACCATCACCACCTGATGCTAAATATTTTAGCCGGGGAGAAGACGAATTAATTCCTGCCAATGATAAGATCAGTCAAAATTGCTCAATAGCTTACGGTTATAAAAAACAAGGTATAGAAGCCTTAAAAAAATCCAAGGATTTCGGTGAGGCTCAAAAACATTTCAACGATGCTAAAGAGGCATTTCACGACAATCAGTGTGAATTTGATCCAGAGACAGTAATTTACGCATATAACGCCAAAGTTGCTCAAACTAACCGCAGTCTACCCACAATTGCAGTCGTGATTCCTCCAGGCGACGGTGATACTCGTGAGACTGCATTAGAAATATTGCGTGGTGTAGCCCAATCTCTCGACGAGAAGAAACTATTATTTCAAGTTCTGATAGCCAAAGAAAATAATATTCATAGTCATTCGGATCACATTACTAACGAAAAAATAGCTAAATATATTTCTAAAAATAATATTCCTGGTGATAGTTATTTTAAGCAAAGTAAAATACTAGGAGTTATTGGTCATTATACAAGTACCAAGACTTGGGAAGCAGGAAATATTTATGGAGCAGACACACTTAATGATGAAAAACTTGTGTTGATTTCACCCACAAGCACTGCGATTAGAAAGCCTCATCGTACTAATCGAAATGAAGATTTAAATAAATACGTTTTTCGTACAGCTTCTAATGATAAGACTGCTGCTGGTGATTTAGCTGAACGTATGTTGAAGAAGTTGCAGAATAATACGGAAAAGAAGAAAGCAATTCTTGTTTATAACTCTGATAAAGAAGATAAATATAGTAATTCTCTCAGACGAGAATTTTATAATTACTTATGGACAAGAAAGGTAGAACCTGAACAATATATTGTGGATTGTGATTTAGCAGAGGAATCAAATATTTGCCAAGACAAAGTAGCAACCATGCAAGCAAATACAATCATATTATTTACCAGCAGACGGGATTCCTCTATAGCAAAAGAGATTATTAAATCAGCAGATAAGAGAATCCTGATTTTAGCAGGGGATGTTTTATATAAAAATCCTGAATTAGAAGAGCTTAAACAATATCCTAATGATATGGTGATTGCCGTATTTTCTCACATCAAAAATGCTAATGTTCGGGGTCAGTTTCAAACAAAAGCTGAAGAACTTGGTTGGATAAATAGCATTACATGGAGAAGTATGAGTGCTTATGATGCAGCGCAGGTATTTATTAAAGCATTGAAGGCTAATAGTAAGCCAAATCGTTTAAATATATACACAACATTGGAAAGCCCTAACTTCTCTGCTTCAGGTTCTACTAATGCAGAAGTAAGTTTTGAAGATGGCGATCGCAAGTTAGTTACAGGTGTGGGTGTTTTAGTCAAAGTTAAGGAAATTAGCCCCAATCAATATGGCTTTGAATTGGACGAAACACCAGAGCGAAATAATCCCGAACAAGACTGATTAACCTGCAATTGCATCGTGTAAATTGTCTGCAAATACTAGGAAATTTATGTCATATCAACCTTCTAAACGTGGAAAACAACTTATCAAGGAAGCTAGGATTAAAAAAATTGAACAAGCTAGAAAAGACAGAATTAAGGAAAAAGGATGGATTGAACCAGGTTGGGATGTGGAAGAAATATTTCTTAAGGAAGCCAGTAAAATTTTAGAACCGCATCCAGACTGGGATAATGTCGAATCATACGCTGTATCATTATCGACTTGGAGACGATTTAAGGAAGGAAAAAGGATCAACTGTACTAATTTTCAGGTCTTTTGTCAAGTTTTGAATTTGAACTGGGAAGAGATCAAAGAAAATGAAGCAGATACCAATAAGGATTTGAGCGAAGCACCTCCTCTCGCTAGGTTTTATGGACGCATCCAAGAATTAGCTGAACTTCAGCAACATATCATCACACAAAACTGTCGATTAGTTACAGTTTATGGCATGGGAGGAGTTGGTAAAAGTGCCTTAGTTCGCCATTTAGTAGAAAGAAATGAAATTGCTAACAGATATGATTTCGTAATTTGGCTACCTCTACAATCAGCACCTCCATTTTCAGAAACATTGATAAAACTTGTGCAATGTTTATCTAGATGTAAACAAGAAACAGGCAATTGTGAACAAGAAACAGGCAATATTGAGCAAATCATGCAGCATTTACATCGTCAAAGATGTTTGATAGTGCTGGATGGTTGGGAAGAAATTATTGACAATCATAGTGAAGATTATACAAACTATAATTTATTTGTAGAGAGAGTTGCTAAAGAATTTCACAAAAGCTGTTTATTATTGCTGAGTAGAAGAAGACCTAAAAATATTGAAATATTAGAAGGTCAATTTGTTTACTCCAAAAGATTGGGAGGGTTAACGTATAAAGATGCACAAGAATTTTTAAAAGCAGAAGGTTTGTCAGGTACAGATAGTGAAATAGAAGAACTTAGCCGGCGTTATAACAACCCGTGGATTCTCAGAAGAATTGTTGGGAGTATTACTAGTGTATTTGGTGGTGATATATCAAACTTTATGACGCTATCAATTTTTGTTGATGAAGTCACAACTGATTTCTTAGATGGACAATTTCAAGCACTTTCACAAGCAGAGATAAATTTGATTTATTGGGTGGCTATCAGACGCAATACAGCCTTATGGAATCAATTGCTACAAGATAGTCGGCAATTGTTAACCGATAGTCATTTACTGCAAACTTTAAATGATTTAATTAATAGGCATTCTTTGTTAGATAAAAATATTGAAGAAATTCCAGTGGTTTATATACTAGATCCAGTAATTTTGAAATATAGCACTAAGCGATTTATTTTCAAAACTTGTGAACAGATCAAACAAGTATTTACAACTGGTGTTATTAATGGTTCTGAACTGTTTATTACCCATAATTTTATTACAGAATACCCAAAAGATGAGGAACTGAATCAGGAACAAATAAGACGAATTGTTAAACCTATTCAACAAGCACTATTGGCTCAATTTCGTAGTCAGCAGCATCTAGAAACTGAACTGAATAAAGTTATTTCTCTATTGGAATCGCAAGGATATACTTCAAAAAATATCTCACATTTGCTTTCTGCTTGTGAATAAATATAGTTCTGAGCGACTGGAAGTCGCAACTACACAAACAAAACCCGCCTGCGCGGGTTAAGAATCTGTCCCCTGTCCCCTGTCACCTGTCACCTGTCACCTGTCCCCTGTCCCCTATTCCCTCTTATCTCCCAAGGCGCGAATTGATTCAGCTATGACAGCAACCATTGCAGAAGCGACAATTAATAAAACACTCAAGGCATTAATATCAGGTTTAACGCCTGTTTTAATACGACTAAAAATTTCTATTGGTAGGGTGTTGTAACCGCTACCGGCGGTAAAACTAGAGATAAGAAAGTCATCCAAGCTGAGGACGAATGCTAGTAAACAACCTGCTACAATTCCTGGCATTAATTGCGGTAGTAATACTTGAATAAAAGCTTGTACTGGTGTAGCACCTAAATCTAATGCTGCTTCTTCCAGGTGGGGATCTAAATTAGTTAGTCGGGAAGAAACGACTAATCCGATATAAGCTATACAAAATACTATATGAGCAGCCACAATTGTCCATAAACTCAAGGGGATAGCGAAGGCTGCAAGAAAAACGAGGGTAGCAACTGCGATCGCAATATCGGGAATAATTAAGGGTAGGTAAGCAATACCACGATATAGCTTTTTCCCAAAAAACTGATAACGCGCCAAGCCTACCGCCATCAAAGTTCCTATGACTGCGGAGACACTCACCGCAAACATGGCGACGATTAAACTATTTTTTAAGGCTGAGAGAATGCGATCGTCACTTAACAATTTGGTGTACCAATCGAGAGTGAAGCCTTGCCAAGTGGCACTGTAGGGTGATTGGTTGAAGCTATAAAACCCTAGTACCAGAATGGGTAGGTACATAAATATAAACATGACTACTGAGAAAACCGCCTGCCATGTGACAAACGGTTTTTTTTTGAGACGAAGATATATTCACGTTTTTATTATTCTTAAGTATGGCAGTATAAAATATATTCGACTTGACAGCAAACGTCAATATTATAGCTTCCTGCACTAGTAATCTGTGAAGAAATAATTGGTCAATAGATTTTCTGTAAAGACGGTGTACCGCAAGGTGGAAGTCAAAAGTCAATACCTTGGTTACGCTCAGGGTCAAAATTCAAAAGTCACAAGACCTGTATTTTAAGGCTTTGAACGAGTAAAGAAGCGAAAACACGTCAATAAAAGTCTCATGAATACAATATACTATCCAATTCGTTAATTTTAAAGTTTTTACTAATAAAAATACCTGAATTTTTACTCCAATAATTTAGATTTACCTGGTGTAATGATGCCGGAGAGAAATTACAATGCCACTTATCTACAAATGTGATTATTTTTGTAAATTATCGAATCCTATTTGCAATGTACATAAAACATTAATCATAAGACAAATATCCTGTATAAGGAATAGGGTGATTTCCCTACTAGGATAGACGAGTAATTAAGAATTTAAAGCATAAGATTTAGGGGTACTGAATTTTTAAAATTGGTGTTAAAAAATAGTTTCTAGTGCGACCTAAACTAATCGCAAGCACGCTGGAAACGATAAACAAACACACCTATTCAAATCTTATTTTGTCGGAGGTTTGTGATGAGAATTGCTCAAATAGCCCCATTATGGGAGAGAGTACCCCCGCCAGCGTATGGCGGTATAGAGTTAGTAGTGGGGTTATTAACTGATGAGTTAGTCCGACGAGGACACGAAGTAACACTATTTGCTTCAGGAGATTCTATCACTTCAGCCAAGCTAGCATCAGTTCATCCCCGTGCGCTCAGGCTTGATTCTAGTATCAAAGAATATGGCATTTACGAAATGCTACAACTAGGTTCAGTATATGAACGTGCAGACGAATTTGACATTATTCACTCACACATGGGCTGTGCATCATTGTCTTATACCAAACTGGTAAAAACGCCTACTGTTAATACTCTACATGGCATTTTTACCCCTGACAATGAAAAAATGTTTCAGTATGCAAAAAGTCAGCCTTTTGTGAGTATTTCTGATGCCCAACGGGAACTCAGATTAGGACTCAATTATGTAGGAACAGTTTACAACGGCATTGATGTTAGTAGTTATAAGTTTTATCCCCAACCAGATGAACCGCCATATCTAACATTTTTAGGTCGGATATCTCCAGAAAAAGGCACACATTTAGCCATAGAAATTGCTAAAAAAGCTGGTTGGCGATTAAAAATAGCCGGCAAAGTAGACGTTGTTGATGTGGAATATTTTGAAAAAGAAGTTAAACCATTAATTGATGGTCAGCAAATCGAGTATTTAGGCGAAGCCAATCATACACAAAAAAATATCCTGATGGGAGGCGCAGTAGCAACGTTATTCCCCATCACCTGGCGAGAACCATTTGGTTTAGTCATGGTTGAATCAATGGCTTCAGGTACACCAGTTATCGCTATTAAACTTGGCTCAACTACAGAAGTAATTGCCCACGGTAAAACGGGTTTCCTGTGCAATGATGTCGAAGAGTGCGTTAGTGCGATCGCTAAAGTTGCAGATTTAGACCGTTATGCTTGTCGGGAGTATGTCCAAAACCGTTTTAGTCTCCAAGCCATGACTGATGGTTATGAAGAAGTTTATCGGCAAATTCTGCAAGAGCGATTTGCTAATAATGGGCATCTCCGTAGTACAGTCAGTTTAAAGTAGGGACTGGGGATTGGGGACTGGAGACTGGGGACTGGGGAAGATAAAAAGAAGTTTTTTGTTTGTCTCCCTTGTCTCCCTTATCCCGGATTTCTCACCAATTATTACCACCTCAGTCCAGAGTCCGTAGGGACTCTTTGAGCAAAATATTCGTGAATGATTCGAGCATATCTGTGAACCCGCCCCTACTGTTTGTGAGAAATGCGGGTTATCTCCCTTTTAATTAAACTTGGCTCTAATTGTCTCAATGCGTTGACGATTAACGCCTAAATCGCTTTGACCTAAACGGGAAGCTGATCGCACATGAATTACATTAGCATTGCGGTCAAGATAAAACTCTACATCATCTACAAATCCCAATAAGGCACTTTGAAATTCTGCATATAAATAATCTTGGGTTTCAGTAATAATTTTGGTTCTGGGTAAGGACTGAATGATTGTTTTGAGATTAGCGATCGCAGTTTCTGGTGTTGAAGTAAAATTCAAGGGTGCAATTTGGTGAACTGCATCTGAACTTTGACTGGAAACACAATTAGGCGAACTAGGACAAGCGGCTAACTTACCTTCGCGTACACCTAAATTATTGGGACGTTTACCTGCAAGCATAATTGGATATTGGGGATTGGGGACTGGGAAGTTAAATAATAATCTTTTGACTTCTTTAGTGGTGGCTGTAATGTGCTACTATCCAGAGACAATAACGCTCTAATCCTACCAAAGTTACTGTAATCCCAACGGCTAGGGCAAATAAAAGTAGATTATCGACATTACCAGCTTTTAAAGCAAAACTCAGGGAAGTAGAAACGGCTGGGGGGTGCATTGCATCTAATATAATCATTAATGCGATCGCAATTACCATCGCCAGTCCCCCAGAAAGATAGCCCCCACCTAGGACAAAATAGGTGATAGACCCGATAGTTGCTGCCATCATTTGGGCAAGAACCAGGGTACGTACAGTATTTGTACCATGAAGAGGATCTAAATAAATCAGAAATGCACTGGAAGCCAGAGAAGCAAATAACAATCGCTGCTGGCTGAGAGTTTCTACCAAGAACATCACAATCAACACTATCAAAGTTGGTGCTGCAACTAGGGCAAGTTCGCCTTGAATATTGAGTCTGCGTCTAATTGACCGATTAGCCCCCTGTAGGGGTTTTAAGCTAGAACGTTGTTTGCTCATTACTTGAATACATACTGCTGGGCAAAATGTAAAACTTTGTTCTGGTTGCTGCTTCTTGCCAATGAGAGGTTTTAGACACTGACTGTAGTAGAATATGCCTTTGGTAATAGAAAAAGATAATCTCAAGGCAGAGTCAAAAATCGGTCGTGCGATCGCTTTATGATCCGGTAAGTACCACTGAGGCGAAAATCATGACCCAGACAATTGCCATTAATGACAATCAACGCTTACAACTCCAACCCCTAGAAATTCCCACCCGTCTGCTACTAGGGCCAGGCCCTTCTAACGCTCATCCCACAGTTCTGCAAGCGATGAGTACCTCTCCAGTAGGGCATCTTGACCCAGCTTTCTTAGCTTTGATGGATGAAATTCAATCTCTGCTACGCTACGTTTGGCAAACTGAAAACCCCCTCACCATTGCTGTTAGTGGTACAGGTTCAGCTGCAATGGAAGCCACTATTGCCAATGCGGTAGAACCCGGTGATGTAGTGTTAATTGGTGTCGCTGGTTATTTTGGTAATCGTCTGGTAGATATGGCGGGAAGATATGGCGCAGATGTCCGCAGTATTACCAAACCTTGGGGACAAGTTTTCTCACTAGAAGAACTCCGCACCGCCTTAGAAACTCATCGTCCAGCAATTTTGGCTTTAGTTCATGCTGAAACTTCCACCGGCGCACGTCAACCATTAGAGGGAGTAAGTGAATTGTGTCAGGAATTTGGCACACTTCTATTAATAGATACAGTCACAAGTTTAGGCGGTGTCCCCATATTTTTAGATGCTTGGGGAGTAGATTTAGCCTATAGTTGCAGTCAAAAAGGCTTAGGTTGTTCCCCAGGTGCGTCTCCTTTTACCATGAGTCCCCGCGCAATGGAAAAATTGCAAAAACGCTCCACCAAGGTAGCAAACTGGTATTTGGATATGAATTTACTGGGTAAGTATTGGGGGAGTGAACGCGTATATCATCACACAGCCCCGGTTAACTTATATTATGGACTGCGGGAAGCATTGCGTTTAATTGCTGAAGAAGGACTAGCAAACTGCTGGCAACGCCACCAAAAGAACGTAGAATATTTGTGGCAACGTTTAGAAGATATAGGATTAAGTCTGCACGTAGAACGAGAATATCGCTTACCCACCCTTACCACTGTGCGTATTCCGGCTGGCGTGGATGGTAAAGCAGTTGCACGGCAATTACTCAACGAACATAATATTGAAGTTGGCGGCGGTTTAGGTGAATTAGCCGGTCAAGTCTGGCGTGTGGGACTAATGGGTTTTAATAGTCGTCCAGAAAGTGTTGACCGACTCATAGAAGCATTGCAGCAAGTCCTCCCTAAGCAGTAGGAATAAGAAACTAGTACCGCAAGGCGGAATTCAAAATTCAAAATTCAAAATTCAAAATTCAAAATGAATACAGCATAAGGTTTTCAGAGATTTTGAATGGTATGTTTATTTACGCCGTGCTGTACTAGTACCGCTACGCAGAAGTCAAAAGTCAAAAATCCTCTATAGCTTTTAACTATTGACGGTTCGTAGTAAGGACTTTAGTCCTTTTTCAAAATCAGGAATAAAGTCCTTACTACAAACGTGCTGCTTTTGAAGCCCCAGAATAATTACAAATTACTAAGTTATTCGGTCAAAAAGTTGACAAGCATAGGTAATACATCTAATTAATAAATTAAGCTGGTTTTTTCTTCATGTTTATAGGTACAATCGGCTGATTTATTTGTGAATGAAAAATATGTTAAAAAAAAATCTTTAATCAAACTTTGTACATTAACGATAACTATAACCATAAGCTTGACTCTCAGCAGTTGCACACCTCAAAGAAGGACGATGCTACGACTAACTGCGGAGAAATTTCATTATCAAGTCATGGAAGCGATGACATCAGTTAAGGAAATTTACACCCTGACTAATGTACCAATAGAAACTTCTGTATCTCGTGATTTAATTACGGAAGAGTTACTGACAGACCTTAGTATTGATTTTAGAGACATCAGCGAAGTCAATAAAATTATTACCCAAGACGATGAAACAGATAAACCCCCATCAGAATTTGAACAAGAGTTAGAAAATTTAACAGCAGAATATGACACAGCTTTAGAGATATTTCAAAATCTTGAGAATATTGATTATGGTAGTTCTAAAATAGTGGCACGAACTGCACAGCCAGCGAGATGCTTAACTGTGAAAATGTTACTTTTAGCCAAGCAGATTCAATCTAGACCACCAAAACCAAATGATCCACAACGGGTACTTATTAGCTTAAGGTTAAATCAACTCCGTAAACAATACAACAATCCAGAATTATCTGCACAGACAAATCCACAAGAAATTAAACGCCAAGTTGCAGAACAAATAGATGAGTGGTTAGCTGTGAATGCTGCTGAAAAACAAATCATAGAAGAGTCTATATCTAAACTTGTAATAGCTGCGGATACTGGACGCAAACTATCAAAGCTGATTGATGATTATGCAAATTTAAATTTTGAAGTAATTGCTACTAGAGTTACTCAAATTATAGGGGTGACAGCTAATCTAACTGGTAGAGATTATAGTTCAGTTTTGACAAAGATGAAAACTTTAGAAAGTGCGATTAATGAAGACCCAACTTTGCGAGATTTTATTCGGGAAGTTTCTATTAAAAATAGAAGAACACAGCTATCACAACCAAAATTATGTCAAGAAATATAGATAGATAGATAGATAGATAGATAGGGGACAGGTGACAGGTGACAGGTGACAGGTTTATGAGGTGTATTGAAATCTGTATTGAATTAAATAGGATTATGTTGTGTTGAGGAATTCGTTTATGTTAACTAATGATGAAATAGTCGATAAATTACAAGCTATAGTTTCTCAGTTAAAAATTACTTCTGACCCAGAAATAAATATAGAACAACTTCATCAGACAACATCAGATTTAGAAAATATTTTGCCGCAGTTGCAATTTGAAGTGACAAATGCACGCATGGACAGTAATTGGGAACAAGCAAAGAAGTTAAGGGAAGCTGAGAAGGAATGCAAAAAAGCTCTTGATAGTGTGAGGTCTGCAATTCTGCGCTCAACTATTATTGGCATAAATCAAGAAAATTTAAATGAAATGCAGAAAATATTAGATGAAGTCCAAACTGCATCTAAAAACCAACGCCGGATAGATGTTATTATTGCCTCTCTGCGCTTTGTTAGGAAATTTTTTGGCTGATTTTATTGCCAGAAAAATCCAGAAAACAGTAAGGGTAAAAGTATTAAAGCAGACGCAATTAAAACTAGAGTTGCTGGATCAATTTTAATGTGGTTATCTGGTGGCTTGGTCATAAGTCTTCAATTTTGAATTTTGAATTTTGAATTTTGAATTGGAGCATAGCGACTTGACTACTTTGACATTGCTATTCTAACTTTCTCAACTTGTTTAGGTGCTGGCATATCGTGAAAAAGCGCGATCGCTCGGTTAAAATTATCCTGGCTCTCTTTTATTTCACCGATTCTTTGATAAGTTAAACCTAACTGATAGTATGCTTTAGCTAAGTTACACTTATCAGAAACCTTGGTCATGCTAGTAATAGCTTCTCGATGCTTATTTATCGCTACTGCAAACTCTCCTTGCTCTCGATACAAAGACGCTAAACAAGATATAGCTCTCGCTTCTAAAAAAGAAAACTCATTATATCGACAATGGGTAATTGCTTCATTACAGTGTTCTAAGGCAGTTTCTATTTGTCCTAAGTTTTTATAAGTTAAGCTAATAAATAATAAGCTGACTCCTCGACCCCAAGAGGTTAATTTTTCATTGTTTAATCCCCCAATTATCTCTTCTAACATAGAATTTACATGGTCATTTTGAGTCCCAGAAGATTCTAAATAAGCTAAACAACATAGAGCATACACAACATATTGGTAATAATTTCTGTTGTTGGCTACGAGGCTTTTTACTGAGTGTAAAATATAACTAGCTCGTTCAACCTCCCATAAATCTATATAACAAAGACCTAAATTAAAAATACTTGATACTTTCTCTTGAAAAAAATCACATTTTGTGGCTATCTCACTGGCTTTATGGTGACAATCCATCGCCCCGGAAATGTTACCAATTTGGTGATAAGCTCGTCCTAAGATATTATGCAGTATGCTCAGATGACACTCAGAATTTAAGTTCTGAATTAGGGGATTGATCACAGCAATCAATGTTTCTAACAAACCGACCCTAGTAAACAATACACCCAAAGATAGAAAACTATCCCATCTATTTTGCCTACCTTGAATAATCACATTGGCTGCTTGCTCAAAATCACCAATTTCCATATAGTGATGATAAGCTTCTAGTGCCATCAGTGCATTTTGATGGTCTTCAACTTTCGTAACACTATTATTCCAAAACTCTGCCGCTTTGCGATTAGTAATTTCCCATTCTCCGCTTTGCCGCAATCTGGCGATCGCTTCCGTACAAATCACTGGATGTAGCCAGTATTTGCCTTTACGAAATTCTATCAATAAACGGTCTAATAAAGATTTAATGACTCTTTTTGATTGTTGTTCTGGTACATCCCAGAGTAAACCCTGGAGTCCTTGGATACCAACATGATTTACATCTTGATAACGATAGCACCCCAATCGACAAAGAAGTTTATAAGCCTCCCTATCCATTTGTTGTAAACGGTCAAATTGACTAGAAACTAAATGTTCTAACTCTCTTTCAATTAATAAATCATCCCGATTTTCGCGCCAATAAACATCTGCATCCCCTTCAAAATCCGTCATAATTACGCCACTGATAATTTGCATCGCCTTCGCATTACCACCAAAGGCTTGCCACATTTCACTGCGTGCGGTTAAACTCCCTTTAATGTGACGAATTGCAAAAAATTGTTGCCAAGCCGACTCATCCAACCCTTTGAGGGCATAAAATTTGACATCAACTCCAGACTCGTAGAGGCGTTCCCGACTAGTAATAAGTGTGACTGATTCGATTGTGGGATCTGCTAAGACTCTCAATAGTTCTATATAGAGACGACGCTCAGGTATAATACAGCCGTTTTTATCTAAGGCTGATTCCAGATTGTCAATTAATACACCTGTTTTTCTAGTTTCATCCCGGAGTTTGCGCCGCAGTCGGTCAAGATTAATCCCAAATTCCTTACCGGGTTCTTCGTTAAAGTGTCCCCTCAACCATTCCTCAACTACACTTTCCACAGAACCGATGTTTTGGGGTTCTTTCGCCATCCACAGTTCTAAAAGATAAAAACCCTGAGTTTTAAGATACCTACGTGCTAAGGTAGTTTTACCGACACCACCTTTACCTTGAATCAGAATAATTTTTGCACCAGAATTGACTAGAGAATTAAGTTCAGCGATTTCGCGATCGCGTCCCACAAAGTTGTAATCTGGTTCTTGTGGCTTGCCATTATTGACGGCTGAATTTAAAATAGGTGTCGTTCTTGAGGATTGTGGCGATTTCCCGCATCTCTCCGCAGCTACACGAAAAGTAGATTTCGAGACTTTTTCCCCCAGTACATCTGAAAGTATATGCCACAGTTCCGCACCAACTGCTTTTAAATGTGCTTCTGTGTACCCACAAAGGTCAGCCATATCTTGATATGTCTGTTTTTTATCCTCCCACGCAGAACGCAAGATGATTCTTTGAACTATATCTAGATGCTTCCCTGTGTGATCAAAAACCAACCTGTCCAAAAGCTCTAAGGCTTCTTCTGCACCCATCGATCATCGTCTGTATCATTGTTGGTTCATTATACTCATATTTTCACTGTTTCTCGCCTCACCCACATACCACAAACTACTTTTTCCTACCAAGTGGAAAATACTTAACTTACTGAATCCGACTGCAAAGTAAATCAAACTGTATTACTCTTGTAATTAATACAGGCAAGTTAGGTTAATTGCCAAGTGAATGTGGTTGAGGAAATATATAAATCGCTACTACTTTTAATTGAATACTGAGCAGTCATAACTGAATAACCAATATTATCTAGCAAAACTGAATAAAAGTAGCGGTTACTAAATAGGCAATAAAGATTAACTAACTAGATTCTGTAGAGAGTGTTTACAAATAGTGTGTAAGTTTCCACCCTACAGGAGGTTCAATAATGTTGAATCAAGATTGTCGTCACGATTGCAATCATAGTTATTGCCCATTTGCTCAAGATACCAAAAACCCTAATAGATACGTTTGTCTCAAATGTGGTGTTGAGCGAGAAATCAATAAATACTCTGGCTTTGGTTCTTTGTTGATGCTGTTGTTAATGTTATTTGCCGCATTTCAATTGATAGTTGTTTTAGAAAGACGAAACTATCAAAAGCAGCAACCAGAGTCAGAAATCACAATTCAGGAGTCAGAATTCAGAATCCAGTAATTAGATTAATCCTAAATTCAGGCTTCTGTATTTTTCTCCAACTATTTCCAGGAGTGCATTATGAACACAAATCAAGATACCATCCTATTTCGTGTTACTTCTAGGTCATTGAAATACTTCTTGTTAATGTTTCTTGGCTTTTCTATTGTCTATGCTCTTTCTCATGCTTTAGGGGGTTTAAACATCATTCCCATACTAGTTTATGTTTTACAACATTTATTTTTACCATTGGGAATCATGCTTTTTTGTTTAGTTACAATCACCGTAATTTTTGAATCTTTGCGTTAGTTAATATATCGGTTTGCAGTTGAGTTGGGGTTTAAATCCCCGACTCCAATTGTCTTTAAGTAATAAGTAATGGGATTTACTCATTACTCATTACTCATTTATCAGGACTAAAGTCCTTACTACGAACTTTAAAGTAAACTTTCCATCGCTTTTTGTAAATCATTCGTTAAATCTGCTACAGCTTGTCTCGCACCTAAGCGACTCTCTTTATAAACTGGGTAACGTTCCGATACAGAAATTGGTTCACCAATCGTTAATTTTACCCGTTCCTTACCCAAGGTTGGACGCTGAAAAGATTTATCGCCTTTAATTTGAGCAATCATTTTCCACAAGATTAAAACAGTTTCGGCAAATCTTTCTACTGTGGGTTTTTCGCGGATGTAGTTACCAGAAACAGCCACAAAACTTTCTACTAATCTCATGTGCCACATTCTAGCATTAGCTTCTTCCGCCACGCGATCGCCTAACGCTCTCTCAACAGCAGATAATCCCTTGATATCCTTATACTCTTCTCTAAATATATAGTTCCAGCCAGCCTGCTCTACCCGCCGACAGCGATCGCTCACTTGTCCCTTTGGTTGTAAATTAAAATACTGCTCCGCTATTTCTAAGGCTGCGTTTAATAAAGCTTGTAATCTGAATGCTAAGGCTTGATTACGGTCTGTAACTTCCTCTGGGACTGCGGACAACTTGAGATGATAAAAACGCGTGTAAAACTGTTCCATCAAAGACAGCAAGTGTTCAGCCAAAGTCAATAAACGCGGATACATTGAATCTAAATCTGGAATCTGGCTGTGTGCAGTTGTATTTACAGGTAAACCGCTAGTAACTGCTAAGTCATCTAAAATTTGAGCGATCGCACTCCAGGGTGCATCGACATAACTATATTTAATCCCGACTGGTACAATTAAAACTTGCTCGGTGCGTCCAGCCTTTTGCAAGTCTTCAGCACACCAAAAACCCATTTGAGCAATTCCTGGTTCTAAGGGACTGATGATTTCTGAAAGTCCATTAGTCGCGCCTTCTGGTGCTGCTGACATCGGGAACTGTCCATTGGCGAACAAATCCCGCGCCGAACGTAACCCCGTCCAATCAGCCTTACCCCGTTGAATCGAAGTCCCACCCAATTTTGACGCAAGCCAGCCAACATAGTCACCCGCCCAGAGAGGAATACCGCGATCGTAGATAAAATGAGCATGAATTGGATGTTTTAATGCTATACCCTGTTGTCGTGCTACCTTTGGCACAAGTTGCGAAAGCAAATACACCAAAGCAAAAGGATCTTCGGTTTTGGGATGGCGAAATGCAAGTAAAAAGCGGATTTTCCCCTCTTGAAACTGGTGATAGAGATTTGCTAAAACCTCTACATTCTCTGCTTCAATTTGGGTAATAGAAGTTTGAGTGCGTATCCATGTTGGTAGAAACAGGTGAACACACCGCAGCAACAAAGGATTAAAAGCTGGGGGATAAATTCTAAAGGTGGTTGTGCTTGGTAAATCATGATATTGGGGATTGGGGATTGGGGACTGGGGACTGGGGACTGGGGACTGGGGACTGGGGATTGGGGACTGGGGACTGGGGACTGGGATTGAATCTAAAATTCTTACCCTTATACCCTTACACCCCTATACCCTTACACCCTTATACCCCCACACCCCTATACCCCCACACCCTTATACTTCATATTTCGTGCTTGAGTTGGGGACTGGGGACTGGGATTGAATCTAAAATTCTTACCCTTATACCCTTACACCCTTATACCCTTACACCCCTATACCCCCACACCCCTATACCCCCACACCCTTATACTTCATGCTTGAGTTGATACAGAAATTAGCGATTTTGCCATCAGGAGTTAAAAAATAAACGATGCGACTGTCACAAATGTTATTCGTCACACTGCGGGATGATCCGGCTGATGCGGAGATTCCTAGCCATAAGTTGTTACTGCGTGCTGGTTACATTCGTCGCATCGGTAGCGGTGTTTATGCTTATATGCCTTTGATGTGGCGCGTACTGCAAAAGGTTTCTCAGATTGTGCGGGAAGAAATGAACGCTACAGGCGCACAGGAATGTTTACTTCCCCAACTCCAGCCGTCTGAGTTATGGAAGGAGTCGGGACGCTGGGATACTTACACCAAGGCTGAGGGAATTATGTTTTCCCTGATTGACCGCCGTGAACAACAATTAGGATTAGGGCCGACGCACGAGGAAGTGATTACTGCGATCGCTCGTGATATGATTCGCTCTTACCGTCAGCTACCCCAGCATCTCTACCAAATACAAACTAAGTTCCGTGATGAAATTCGCCCCCGCTTCGGTTTAATGCGCGGTCGGGAATTTATCATGAAGGATGGCTATTCTTTCCACGCCGATGAAGATAGCCTGAAAGAAACTTACCAAGATATGTACCAAGCCTACAGCAATATGCTGCGGCGTTCTGGTTTGGCTTTCCGTCCCGTAGAAGCTGATTCTGGTGCAATTGGTGGTTCTGGTTCAACAGAATTTATGGTGTTGGCGGAAGCCGGCGAAGATGAAGTTCTCTACACCGAAGATGGTAAATACGCTGCTAACGTCGAAAAAGCCGTTTCTTTACCTGCTGACGCTGAACCTTCGCCGTTTACTACCTATGAAAAACGGGAAACACCGGGAACAGAAACAATTGAAACAGTTTGTAAATTCCTCAAGGCTGCTTCTACACAAGTAGTAAAAAACGTTCTTTACCAAACAGCTTATGATAACGGCTTAACGGTTTTGGTACTGGTAAATATTCGCGGTGATCAAGAAGTCAACGAAGTCAAATTACAGAACGAATTAACGAAATTAGCCCCTAATTACGGTGCAAAAGCGATTATTGCTTTAACTGTTCCCAGTGCAGAAACACAGCAAACTTGGGCAGCTAAATCTTTACCTTTAGGCTACATTGCGCCTGATATTGCTGATGAGTATATTGCTGCAAACAAACAAATTCATCCTAAATTTGTCCGGTTAGTTGATCAAACCGCCGTTGAGTTAAAAAACTTCATTACTGGTGCAAATGAAAGCGGCTATCACGTCGTGGGTGCAAATTGGGGTGAGCAATTTCAACTACCAATAAGTGTAGTCGATATCCGCAAAGCTAGACCAGGCGATCGCGCCCTTCATGACCCGCAACAAATCTTAAAAAGTGCTAGAGGAATTGAAGTCGGTCACATCTTCCAATTAGGCACAAAATACTCCCAAGCAATGGGCGCAACCTATACTAATGAACAGGGTGAAGAAAAACCTTTAGTTATGGGTTGTTACGGTGTCGGTGTATCCCGTTTAGCCCAGTCAGCCGTAGAGCAATCCTACGATAAAGATGGCATCATTTGGCCAGTAGCGATCGCACCTTATCAGGCGATCGTCACCATTCCTAACATCAATGACGCTCAACAAGTAGAAATTGCGGAAAAACTTTACACGGAACTGAATCAATCAGGAGTAGAAACATTATTAGATGACCGCAATGAAAGAGCCGGAGTAAAATTTAAAGATGCTGATTTAATTGGCATACCTTATAGAATTGTTACCGGACGAGCAATTACCAACGGCAAAGTTGAAGTTGTAGAAAGAGCCACGCGTAAAGCCCAAGAAATTCCCATAGAGGAAGTTGTCGCTACCCTGAAACAGTGGATCAAAGCAGCAACAGAGACTAACAATTAAATCCCCAGGACGCAGAGTAGTAAATATTATCCTTCCTCTGGGTTCTTCACCAAACTAGACCTCTTGCATAAATGCTGAAGCTGTCATGTTGAGCGAAGCGAAACATCTCAAAGATTATACATTTCATTCAGAATGACACATCTCATTTTTTGACTTTTGCAAGAGGTCTACTGTTCAACATCTGGCTAAGAGATGAGATTTATCGATTTATCTAATTGGGCAGGTGACGGATTAGAAAAATAAATTATAAAATGAAAAATAAAAACGAGTTTAGAATAAAGCTAGATGGAGTTAATTACACCAATTAAATTTTAGAGTAAATGGGGATATAGATTACTTATTGAGTTGTCAAGTAGCTACCATAAACTACGTACACCACGATACATCAAAAAGCCCCACATTTAAATTTACAGAGCTATCATTTAGATTTTTGGAAACTCTATAGTTTTAACTATCGTCGCTAACCAGGCTGCTCTCCACAAACAGACTATACTCAGCCCCCAGTCAGGAAGGTTTTAAAAATGAACGACCAACAAGGAAAACGTATATCTTCAGGTGTTATTGCAGCAGTCTCCGCCGCAGTTATAGCAGTTGGTGGCGGTGTAGCTTGGTTAACAGGTAACACCAATTCTCCTACACAACCAACGCCATCGCAAAAAATCCAGCAGCCATACAATGCACAGCCAGGTAATGAGCAAACAGCTAATGTTTATTGGCTCAAAACCACTGAAAAAAGCATGGAATTAGTTCCTCAGCCTATTAAAATAGCTGCGGTTCAACCCAACCAAGTTTTAGAGCAGGCTTTTCAAAGTTTGTTAGCAGGCCCCACTGAAGGCACAAATGCCACCACCATTCCCGCAGAAACTAAGTTATTAGGGCTAAAAGTGGAAAATAAGGATGAAATCCATGTCAATTTATCTCAAGACTTTACTAGTGGTGGTGGCAGTACCTCTATGATAGGTCGTGTAGGTCAAGTAGTTTATACCGCCACAACATTAAACCCCAACGCCAAAGTGTATATTGAGGTCAACGGCAAACCATTAGAGGTTTTAGGCGGTGAAGGTGTAGAGATAGAACAACCCATGACCCGTAAAAGCTTTAACAAAGAGTATCCACTGTAAAACAATTCGCAATTCGCAATTCGCAATTCGCAATGGACTAACGTCCCGCTCCGCTAACGCAATTCGCAATGGACTAACGTCCCGCTCCGCTCTAAGCGCAGCTATGCCGCAGGCTTTACGCTTTTTCCGTGTTGTAACGGGGATTTAGACCCCGCCACAACACTTGCGGCTTGATAGAAGCCGGGGATTTAAACCCCTACATTTTGTTAATTTTGACTTTTGACTTTTGACTTTTGACTTGATTTGTCCCCAGTCCCTAATTCTTATTACTAAGCACCCTAAAATTACGGGCTTGCTGCTCTAGCCTTGTGGCCAGGCGATCGCAAACCCGATTACATAATTCAAAAATCATCTCGTCTTCCACCCTGTAGTAAGCGCAAGTCCCTTCACTGCGGCGGCTAAGAATCCCCGCTTGCCACATTACTTTCAGGTGTTTGGACACGTTTGCCTGTGAAGTGTGTGTTGCTTCTACCAATTCTTGGACACATTTTTCTTCATCCCGCAATAAGTGCAACAGGCGCAGACGCATCGGCTCGCTTAAGAGACTGAAGTATTCGGCTACTTGTTGCACTACTTCTGGCGGTACAGGCAACGCTTGTTTCATCAGGATTAACCCGCAGAACTCCAAATGTTAACAATGATTCATTAATTCATTAAGAATAATGACTCACTTGTTATATAGATTAATACCTAATCGGGGTTAATTCTCATCAAAGGTTGGTTATATTCCACCGGTTCACCATTTTGGATGAGAATTTCCACGACTTGCCCAGAAACCTCAACCTCGATTTCATTCATCAGCTTCATAGCTTCGATGATGCAGACTGTTTGACCTTTACGGACGCGATCGCCTACTTCTACAAACGCCGCTTCTCCAGGGGCAGGAGCGCGGTAAAATGTCCCCACCATTGGGGAAGGCACTTCTACAAATTTCTGGTCAATAATTGGCGGAGAACTCCCCCCTGAGTGTGCGCCAGAATTAGTTACCGCATGGTCAGCAACACGATTATCAATCTCCGTTGCGGAAATTGGTATTGATGGCTGTGCGATCGTTTGCACCGATGGCATGGACACAACGTGATTACTCACATTAACAGCTTTACGTACTGTTAATTCAAATTCATCACTTTTAAGCGTTACTTCTGCAATATCAGTTTCTGCAATAGTTGCCAATAGTTGGCGAATTTCATTAAAGTCCAATGGCACAGTTTTTTTTACCTCGACCTGTCCGTAAATAAGAATTTTAAGTTTGGCAGGGATTTAATCCCCCTGGAGGGATTGAAATCGGGATTGCCTCAAGAATGAAAGCAAACTTATTCCCTGCCTATGTATTTATCATCACGGGTATCAATTTTGATGCGTTCTCCTTGGGTAATAAACAAAGGAACCATCACAGTTGCCCCGGTTTCCACAGTCGCCGGTTTAGTGCCACCTGTAGCAGTGTCACCTTTCACACCTGGATCTGTTTGCGTCACCTCTAAAACTACAGAGTTAGGCAGTTCTACTTCTAGAACTTGCTCACCCCAACGAATCACGTTCACTTCCATACCTTCCTTGAGATACTTGACGCGATCGCCAATTTGAGCAGCACTCAATCTACCTTCTTCGTAAGTTTCCATATCCATAAAGACGAACTCATCGCCCTCTTTATAGGTATGCTGCATCGTGATTTTTTCAAGAGTGGCCTGTGGCACACTTTCCCCCGCCCGAAAAGTTTTTTCCAAAACCTTGCCGGTTTGGACACTTTTAAGTGTTGTCCGTACAAAGGCAGAACCCTTACCTGGCTTAACGTGAAGGAAATCAATCACTCGCCATACAGACCCATCTAATACAATTGATACGCCGGGTCGAAAATCGTTACTGGAAATCATGAAGCTTTTAAATCGTGGAAGACAATCGGCATTTATTGTACCCTTCCAGGGTAGTAATTAGGTAATTAGTCAATAGTTATATAGTCAATCGTCATTGGTCATTGCTTATAAAGTATTTATTCTTCTCTACCCCTCTACTTTTTTGCCCTCAGAACTCAACATCGGCTAAACGCCCCGCTACCGTTAACAGCACCCACCACTCAACACCGGCTAAACGCCGCGCTACCGCTAACAGCACTCAGCACTCATCTATGGGAAGATAAGTCATGAGTTACGCATTTGAGCCATACCATGTTGAATTTATTAAAATCCTGGCTGAAGAACAGCCTCATGGCAATACTGTTGGTAACAATATTTTTAGGCATAAATACAGCTAGCTGGACTCCTTCCAGTAACGCCGCTTTGCCATCTGGAAACGCAATCACTGACGGCAAAGCTCTATTACGGTATGCACTCCCGATAGATAATAAGCCAGTACGTCAATTGCAAGCCAGTCTAGAAGATATCTCTACTCAACTGCGTGCAAATCGGCGATGGGGTGCTGTCTCTAAAGACCTGAGTAAAGCATCCCGCATTCTTGATAAACCTTCACAAATCCTAGCAAGTGTTCCGGAAGAACGCCAACCTCAAGCAGAAGCTTGGCTGACTGAATTAAAGTCTGGCGTGGAAAAAAGTAAAGAACTGACTCAAACCAAAGACAAAGAACAAATGCTCGAAGAGAGAGCAAAACTGCTGAATTTGGTTTCTCTATTAGAAGAGTCAATGGTCAAGGAATACCCATTTGAAGTTCCAGAAGAGTACAGCAACCTCCCACAACTTAAAGGTCGTGCCACAATTGCCTTTAAAACTAATAAAGGCGATTTAACCGTGGTTGTAGATGGCTATAGCGCACCTGTCACGGCTGGTAACTTCGTTGATTTAGTCAAACGTGGTTTTTACAACGGCTTAGAATTTACCCGTTCTGAAGAATCTTACGTTCTACAAACCGGAGATCCAGCAGGAAAAGAACAGGGTTTTATTGACCCCAAAACAGGACAATATCGCGCTATTCCTTTAGAAATTCTGGTAGAAGGTGACAAAAAACCAACCTACGGCATTACATTAGAAGATGCTGGTCGTTATCTTGATATGCCAGTGTTACCTTTCTCTTCCTTTGGTGCATTAGCTATGGCTCGTCCCGAAGGCGAAGTTAATGGCGGTTCTTCCCAAGTCTTCTTTTTCTTGTTTGAACCAGAACTTACACCAGCCGGACGTAACCTATTAGATGGTCGTTACTCAGTTTTTGGCTACCTCACTGAAGGCAGAGAAATTTTGGATATCCTCAAAGCTGGTGACAAAATTGAATCAGCTACCATAGTTCAGGGTGAAGAAAATCTAATAGAGCCAACAGCAGCGTAAGCAATTTTAGATTTTGGAGATGCTCCAAAATCTAAAACAGTATTTGATTAATTTTCAAATAATCTAAATCCTAACCCGGATTTCTCACCAATTATGGCCACCTCAGTCCAGAGTCGGTAGGGGTTCTTTGAGCGAAATATTCGTGAATGATTCGAGCATATTTGTGAACCCGCCCCTACTGTTGGTGAGAAATGCGGGCTAACTTTTCATATTTCTCCAAAAATATTTTTTCAGCCAGTTACAAACTAAATATAGAAGTGCTAATTGTCCATAAATTTTGGAAGTGATCAAAAATTTACTTTAATTTTTGTCTTCACAAATTACTCGCATTAAAAATCTCTGCAACTGTAACAGCCATTTCTCCAAAAGTCCGCGATATAATTTTCTGATTACCTGTATATACTGTCTCTTCATACAGTCCTTCTTCCAGCAACAGTACAGAAATTTTCTCTTCTAACGGGTCTACAATCCAATATTCTGGCACTTCCACCGCCGCATATTCAGACCGTTTATAACGATAGTCACGCTTGATGGAATCTGGGCTAACTACCTCTACAATCATTAATGGTGGTGTCTCAAAAACTGCTGATACATTGATTAATTCTCTTGCTTGTTCCTGCGTCACCACACACAAATCACTTAACCTAGACTTATTTCTTCCTATCCTTACCCCAGCTTCCCGAAAAGTTAACCAAGGTAAATCCAATCGCTTAATATCTGCTTTGAATGCGGTGTCTAAAAAATCGACAATCAAGAAATGTTGAATTGTAGGGGGGTTCATTAATTCCAGCCTGCCATCCACTAGTTCATAGTGAAAACCACTGCCATCATCATAATTTAAGTAATCTTCAAATGTGAGATTTGTTACTGGTGAAGTGAGCATCCCAAACGACCCCTAGACGATACCATTATCCTAACTTAGAGAGATAGGGGTGTAAGGGTGTAGGGGTGTAAGGGTATAGGGGTGTAAGGGTATAGGGGTATAGGGGTATAGGGGTGTAAGAGTATAGGGGTGTAAGAGTATAAGGGTAAGAATTTTAGATTTTGGATTTTAGATTTTAGATTCAATCCCAGTTCCCAGTCCCCAGTCCCCAGTCCCCAATCCCCAATCCCCAATCCCCAATCCCCAATCCCCAACTAATGATGAAAGTTAAAGATATTGGCGAACAAGGCCTTCTAGAAAAATTACAGCGTTTCTGTCCACCAGAAATTATTGGCGATGATGCGGCGGTATTGGTGACAGCACCAGAGCAATCTTTAGTTGTCACCACAGATATGCTAGTTGACGGTGTGCATTTTAGTCATGTCACCACCTCCCCAGAAGATGCAGGTTGGCGTGCTGCGGCGGCTAATTTGTCAGATTTGGCAGCAATGGGTGCTTTTCCCTTGGGAATTACTGTTGGACTGGGACTTCCTGGTGATTTAAGCGTGAGTTGGGTGGAAAGCTTATACCAGGGAATGACAGAATGCCTGCAACAATACAATACCCCAATTGTCGGCGGGGATGTGGTGCGATCGCCTATCACTACAGTTTCAATCACCGCCTTTGGCCAAGTTCACCCCCAGAACATTATCCGCCGTTCTACCGCCAAAGTCGGGGATGCGATCGTTGTCACAGGTGTTCATGGTGCATCTCACGCGGGCTTACAATTACTGTTAAACCCCGAATTAGGTCATAACCTCACCCCAGCAGAAAAGACCGCTCTAATCACAGCCCACCAGCGTCCCCAGCCACGATTAGATGTCTTACCCCTCCTCTGGCAAATTTTAGAATCAAATTCCCCTTTGCCCCTTGCTGGTATGGATAGCAGCGATGGTTTAGCAGATGCTATCTTACAAATTTGTCGTGCCAGTGGAGTTGGTGCAATATTAGACAGTGAGCAAATTCCTCTACCAACAGCTTTTTCTCACTGGTTAACTCCAGAGCAAGCCCTAGAATATGCTTTGTACGGTGGTGAAGACTTTGAACTAGTGCTGTGTCTACCACCAGCATTGGCAAAAACTCTCATACAGATGTTAGATAACAGTGCAGCCATCATCGGCACTATTACATCTCATTCCCAAGTCATACTCAAGCATCAAGATGAAAAAATCCCTGACCGAGTTCTCAGCCTCAGTCAAGGATTTCAACATTTTAGTCAATAGTCAACAGTTCAAAATCCAATTACAAATCCAAATTTATCAACCTTTTAATGTTGAATTTTGTTAGCGCAGCGTCTGGTAAAGAGCGTCATTTTGAATTTTGAATTTTGAATTTTGAATTTATTAGACCCACTTTGCAGCTACTAGTTCAGCCAAATCTAGAACGCGTTGGCTGTAACCCCACTCGTTGTCATACCAAGCCATGACTTTAACCATGTCATTACCCATAACCAGAGTCAAGTTAGCATCAACGATAGAAGAAGCATCGCTACCTTGATAATCAGAAGATACCAAGAGTAGTTCACTGTAGTCTAAAATGCCCTTGAGTGGACCTTCAGCCGCATCTTTGAGGGCTTGGTTGACTTCTTCAGTAATAGTACGCTTCTCAACCTGAACTACGAAATCTACCATTGAGACGTTCGGGGTAGGTACGCGTAATGCTACACCATTCAGCTTACCTTTAAGGTCTGGAATTACTAGTGCCACTGCTTTTGCCGCACCGGTGGAGGTGGGAACAATGTTGATGGCTGCTGCCCTTGCGCGGCGTAGATCGCGGTGAGAAGCGTCTAGCAATCGCTGATCACCTGTGTAGCTGTGAGTGGTAGTCATCGTACCTTTGATGATGCCGAATTTGTCATTCAACACCTTGGCGATGGGAGCGAGGCAGTTGGTTGTACAGCTGGCGTTACTAATAACATGATGTATGTTGTGGTCATAATCATGATGATTCACACCAATTACAAATGTACCGTCCTCGTTTTTACCGGGGGCAGTAATGAGAACCTTCTTTGCACCAGCATTAACGTGCTTCAATGCACCTTCTTTGCTGGTAAATACCCCAGTGGCTTCGATAATTAAGTCAATTCCCCATTCTTTCCAGGGCAAGTTTTCTGGGTTGCGATCAGACACGCATTTAATGGTCTTGCCATTAACGGTGATAGAGTTGTCATCGGCGGTAATGTCAACATCCTTTAACTTCCCAAGCATGGAATCATACTTCAGGAGGTGTGCATTAGTTCTAGGATCTGATGTGTCATTAACAGCTACTAGGTCAATATTGCTATTTTCCCGTCCTAGCCAACAACGTGCGAAATTACGTCCGATACGCCCGAAACCATTTATTGCGACTCTAATCACAGTATCTTGCCCTCTGTATATATGCCTATAAGTTGATATCTTTGACCCCAATCATATCGCAAAGGGGGGGATTATTTATAACCTTAAAGTGTTGGATCGATAAAAAAAAACATATTTTATTCAGATTCATCTGAGTAGAGGTTGTGGGCAGTAATGTAGTATCTGACCTCTTCTGGCACTAAATGACTAATTAATTTCCGCTCTCGACACAAGTTACGAATTAGACTTGACGAAACTCTCACTAATGGTGTATGCAAGATTTGCCAGCGAATAGTTACTAACTGCTTTTCCAGTTGTTTCTCCACCTGCTTGCAGATTGATTCACTTTGAGCTATATTCTCACCACTTAGCAATCTAGGTGCGATTAACCAATCACACATTGTTGCTAGTTCATGTCTACGATACCAACGAGGTAAGGTTTGGAAAGTATCTAAACCTGCAATCCAGTACCAGTGAGTATTGGGGTAAAGAGCAGATAAATTGATCAATGTATCAATAGCATAGGAATTCCCGCCGCGATTTACCTCTGTCAGTGAAACTGTAAATGCCGAGTTCTCTCTTGTAGCTAATTGCAGCATTGCTAGGCGATGCTCAAACTCAGCCGCTTTTTTGTGAGGAGGATGAAAGGACGGAGTCCAAATTACCTGTTCTATCGATACTTGATTTAAAGCTGTCTCAGCTATCAGTAAATGTCCCCAATGAATGGGATCAAATGTGCCACCAAAAATTGCCAGTTGTCTCATCTGGTTATGCCTGGTTTAGGTACAACTGAGAACCATTTTCATTATGAATCAATATCTTCATCAATTCATGCCTGAGCTTGATGAAATATTAAAAGTAGTTTCGCTAAGAATGTACTTAATGTATCTAGTAGTAAGTAAGGAATCGGAAAATATGTATGTCAAATTACAAGAATTTCTGTCCCGATGTAACGAAAATTTCCTGAATAATCTTAAAAACAGTTTTGAAATAGCGAAAACCTCTAACCAAGGTAAAATCTTTCTCAAGCAACAAAAACATAATAAAAATGCCAGAGAATATTCACCATGAAAAAGATATAGGAGTATTTACAGTAAAAATCAAAATCCTGTTATGATACGCGTGTTATTGGTGACTTATGGTGTGGTGTGGTGTTTAAGAGGAGCAATCAATGAATAATGTTGTAGATTTTGGCGGTAGACCATTTCATTTTATTGGTATCGGTGGTATAGGTATGTCTGCTTTGGCATACGTGCTAGCAAAACGTCAATTGCCAGTATCAGGTTCTGATTTGCGTCCGAATCATATTACGCGTAAATTGGAATCTATCGGGACATATATTTTTAGTAGACAAGAGGCTAGTAATCTCGAATTCTTTAGTCCGGGGGTAGGAGTTAAGGAATTAGAATTAAATTCATCAGATCAAGTTCCTGCTATCAACTCAAATCTGCCGCAAGTTATTTGTTCAACAGCAATTCATGCCAACAACTTAGAGTATAAAGCAGCTCTGGAATTAGGTTGTCCAATTTGGCATCGTTCAGATGTCTTAGCAGCCTTGATTGCCGAACACCACAGTATTGCTGTAGCCGGAACTCACGGTAAAACTACCACTAGTAGCATGATTGGTTATATGTTACTAGAAGCTGGTTTAGATCCTACCATCATCGTGGGTGGTGAAGTAAATGCTTGGGAAGGCAATGCTAGGTTGGGACAGAGTCGCTATTTAGTAGCGGAAGCAGATGAATCTGATGGTTCGTTGGTAAAACACGCTCCAGAAATTGGCATTATTACTAATATTGAATTAGATCATCCTGACCATTACGACACATTAGAGGAAGTAGTTGAAACCTTCCAAAAGTTTGCCCAGGGTTGTAAAACCTTAGTGGGTAGCATTGATTGCGCCACAGTACGCGAGTTGCTACGCAACGCCTCCAGCGATCGCCTCAAACCTACAATCACCTACAGTCTAGATCCAGAGACAAACGCTGACTACACAGTTACTAACATTGACTATCATGCCCACGGAACTGCTGCTTTAGTCTGGGAAAAAGGCAAAGCCTTGGGAGTGCTGAATCTGCGCTTGTTGGGACACCATAACTTGAGTAATGCTCTAGCTGGTGTAGCCGTTGGGCGGATGTTGGGCTTAGAATTTGGAGCGATCGCCAAAGGTATCGCCACCTTTGAAGGTGCTAGACGACGCTTTGAGTTTCGCGGCGAAGTTGATGGTATTACTTTTATCGATGACTACGCTCATCATCCTAGTGAAATTCGGGCAACCCTAGCTGCGGCAAAGCTACAAGCCAGACCAGGACAGAGAGTAGTGGCGATATTCCAGCCCCATCGCTATAGTCGGACATTAACCTTTTTAGCAGAATTTGCTCAGTCCTTCACCCATGCCGATCTAGTGGTACTAACTGATATTTACAGTGCTGGCGAACCCAATTTAGGGCAAATCAGTGGAGAGCAGTTAGCAGAAGCTGTATCTAAAGAACATCCCCAGGTAGTTTATCAAGCAACTTTACCTGCGGTGAATGAGTTTCTACTGCAAACTCTACGGAGTGGAGACTTGGCACTATTTTTAGGTGCAGGTAATTTAAATCAGGCGATTCCTGAAATTATTACCACACTTTGTGAGCTGGCTACAGCCACATCATAAAAGTGTCGCTTGAGCAAGAGTTTGATCAATTGACTCTATTGCTGTACTCATGCAGCAGATAAATGTAAAAATTTCACAATTTATTGATCTAAAGATGAAAATTTCCCAGGCAGCTGGAAACGCCTGCACAGTTCCTGCTTCTACAGTAGAAAAACAGGACAAAAATGATTTAAGTAAAGGTAAAGTCATTTACTTACCAGGTACTAATTGCGAAATCAAGTCCCAAGCTTTGTTATCTGCATATACTTCCTATCGAGTTGGTGGGGCTGCGGAATGGTATGTTGCACCAAGAAACATCGAAGCATTGCAAGCCAGCATCAAGTATGCACAAGAACATAATTTAAGAGTAACCACCCTCGGCGCAGGCTCTAATCTGTTAGTGAGCGATCGCGGTCTAGATGGTCTAGTGATTGGTACTCGCCATCTACGCTACAGCCACTTTGATCCCGTCACAGGTCAATTAACCGTCGCGGCAGGAGAATCAATTCCCAGTTTGGCATGGGCAGCAGCACAACTAGGCTGGCAAGGTTTAGAATGGGCTGTCGGTATCCCCGGAACTCTGGGAGGTGCAGTAGTGATGAACGCCGGCGCGCACAGCAGCTGCATCGCAGATATGTTAGTTAGTGTTGAAGTCCTCTCCCCCGATGGCACAATAGAAACTCTCACACCTGCTGACTTAGGTTACACCTACCGCACTTCATTACTACAAGGTAGCGATCGCATCATCACTCAAGCCACCTTACAACTCAAACCAGGAGCTGACCCCGCCCAGGTTGTAGCCATCACCAAACAACACAAACAGCATCGGCTGAGTACCCAACCCTACAACTTCCCCAGTTGTGGCAGTGTGTTCCGTAATCCTACTCCTTACACGGCTGGGTGGTTAATCGAACACACAGGTTTAAAAGGCTATCAAATTGGTGGCGCACAAGTAGCTCATCTCCATGCCAATTTTATTGTTAACCGTGGTGGAGCAAAAGCCAACGATATTTTTAACCTGATTCGCCATATCCAGCACACAGTCCAAGAAAGCTGGTCAATATGGTTAGAACCAGAAGTCAAAATGATGGGTGAATTTCAAGCTGTTGCTTGAGGGACTGGGGATTGGGGATTGGGGATTGGGGACTGGGGACTGGGGACTGGGGATTGGGGACTGGGGAGACAAGAAAAATTATTTTGACTTTTTCTGCCCAATTCCCTATGCCCATTAAATATTAGTAAAAAAAGAGGCAAATTCCCGGCCGCCTCTATAATTGAATTTGATTTGTTATTCAAAGCACACACGGATAATTTAGTTATGGCAGAGAAAGGACAAGGATTTGGCTTTGGCTTAGGCAAAATGAAAGAACTAGCCGAAGCGTTCAAAAAAGCACAACAAGTTCAAGAGGGTGCAAAGCGACTCCAAGAAGAATTGGAGCAAATGGAAATTCTGGGAGAGGCTGGTGGTGGACTAGTTAAGGTAATTGTCAGTGGTAACCAAGAACCCAAGCGGGTAGAAATTTCTCCCGATGCTTTAGCACAAGGGCCAGAAATGCTTTCTGACTTGGTGACAGTAGCCATGAAAAGTGCCTACGAAAAGTCTACAGCAACCATGCGCGAACGCATGGAAGAACTGACCAGTGGGCTAGAACTACCTGGGTTTTAGCGATTTGTCATTAGTCATTAGTACAGGCGCGATTAATCGCGCCTGTACAAGATTCATTCGTCAAAATCTTTGTGGACTATGGACTATGAACTACTGACTTTTGAGATAATTTTATATAGTAAAATCTTATATACATCTTTAGGAATAAGTCTTCAGATTCTGCAAATACATTCCTATTACAGAATTACGACTTGAGTTAGCGTAGCGGGGCGCAGCACATTACGAATTATGAATTATAAACTATTGTTTGTCTGCTTGGGGAACATCTGCCGTTCACCATCGGCAGAGAATATCATGAATTATTTGATTGATCGAGCCGAATTAAGCGATCGCATCCTTTGTGATTCGGCCGGTACATCTAGCTATCACATTGGCAGTCCACCCGATCGCCGCATGAGTGCCGCAGCCTCAACAAAATTAGGAATTAAGCTGCTAGGTCAAGCTAGACAACTGCAAAAATCAGACTTTCAGGAATTTGATCTGATTTTGGCTATGGATCGAGATAACTATGACAACATTATTGCTCTTGATTCTACTGGACAATATCACCATAAAGTGAAACTGATGTGTGAATTTTGTTCTCAACACACCCTGAAGGAAGTTCCAGACCCCTACTATGGTGGCACAGAAGGCTTTAATCAGGTAATTGATTTACTCCTTGATGCTTGTGAAGGCCTATTACAACATATTGTGAGTGCTGAGTAATGAGTAATGAGTAATGAGTAATGAGTAATGAGTAATGAGTAATGAGTAATGAGTAATGAGTAATGAGTAATGAGTAATGAGTAATGAGTAATGAGTAATGAGTAATGAGTAATGAGTAATGAGTAATGAGTAATGAGTAATGAGTAATGAGTAATGAGTAATGAGTAATGAGTAATGAGTAATGAGTAATGAGTAATGAGTAATGAGTAATGAGTAATGAGTAATGAGTAATGAGTAATGAGTAATGAGTAATGAGTAATGAGTAATGAGTAATGAGTAATGAGTAATGAGTAATGAGTAATGAGTAATGAGTAATGAGTAATGAGTAATGAGTAATGAGTAATGAGTAATGAGTAATGAGTAATGAGTAATGAGTAATGAGTAATGAGTAATGAGTAATGAGTAATGAGTAATGAGTAATGAGTAATGAGTAATGAGTAATGAGTAATGAGTAATGAGTAATGAGTAATGAGTGCGGTTAGCGGTAGCGCGGCGTTTAGCCGGTGGGGAGTAGTTTTTCTACCCCTGCCCCCCAGTCCCCTTCTACTCTACAAGCCCATGCTTAATTGCAAAACGCACTAATTCAGCCCGGTTACTGGTGTCAGTTTTCCTGAGTAAGCTGCTGACGTACTTTTCTACAGTTCTGGGACTCAAGTGTAGCTGAAGTCCCATTTCGGCATTAGAAAGACCGTGAGTTAAAAGTTCTAAGACTTCCTGTTCTCTGATAGTCAAAGATGAGAGTAGCCCCGATCCTTCAAAATGACTCAAAATAGAATTATGAGTCTCTATGACTTTAGTAGAGCCAGAACTAGCTAAACTGTCTTTGTGAGGAAAGCGGTACTCAGATTGAATAATTTGCGATCGCTCCAACAGATTGCAAATGGCTGCTGCTAACTCTTCTAGCTCAAAAGGTTTGGGCAAGTATAAGTCACACCCAGACTGATAACCAAGAATTCTTTCTTGAGTCTTGGTACGGGCTGTTAATAAAATTACGGGTAATAAGCGAAATTTGGGTTTTTGACGTACCCGACGTACTAATTCATACCCATTCATACGTGGCATGACAATATCAGTAACGATTAAATCTGGCTGGTATTCTTCTACCATTGCCAAAGCTTCCTGTCCGTCATTGGCCGTAATTACTGTATAGCCTGACAGTTCAAGATAATCACTAATAGATAGACGAGTGCCCAAATCGTCATCCACCACAAGGATCGTCAAGGGCATGGAAAGTACACCCCTAGCATTTTTACTCAGAAATTTCCTTCTATAAGCTCTATATAAGAACACGCGTTACAATAGTGTTCTTATGTTTCATAATATGACAGGATCACTAGCTAATGACTGTCTTAGGGGTGATTTATAAAGAAAATCTTAAATCCATAAAAAGATTAACAAATTTAAACTTATTTAAGACCCCCAACAATATAAAACCGCAGTAAATGTTGCAATTCTTCACAGACTAGCACAATGCCCACCTATTAATCACCCTAAGATAAATTAATCAACGGAAGAACAATTTTCAATGAGCGATAAGAGCGAAAGTTACAAAGTTATCTGTGATAATCGGCAAGCCCGCTATTTATATGAAATCCTAGAAACCTTTGAAGCTGGGATTCAATTGACGGGAACTGAGGTCAAATCAATCCGTGCGGGTAAAGTGAACCTCCAAGATGGTTATGCTTTGCTTCGTGATGGGGAAGCATGGCTAATTAACGTGCATATTTCTCCTTACAACGCTAGTGGTCAGTATTTTAATCACGAACCACGCCGTACTCGCAAGCTGCTACTACATCGTCAGGAACTTCGGAAACTGATCGGTAAAGTAGAACAGCAAGGTTTGACATTAGTACCCTTGAAGATGTATCTGAAACGGGGCTGGGTCAAAATTAGTATTGCCCTCGGTAAAGGTAAAAAGCTCCATGATAAGCGAGAAGACCTCAAACGCCGCCAAGATCAACGTGATATTCAACGAGCAATGAAAAATTATTAAAGTAGGAACAGGAGTATATATCTTCAGCGTGAGTTAAGTAAACACCTAGTCTATAGCCGTAGATTGATTCTGTTCAATTCGGGAATCGTTACAGTGGTGGGTAACTTTGGAAGCTAATAAGGAAATGCTACCATGAAACGTGACTTCACCGCAGTTATTGGGGCTGGCTTTCTGACTTTAAGTACAGCCATTTTGCCTTTAAGTCTACCTGCACAAGCTCAAGTCAATACTGATCCTAGAGTAGATAATGTTCCTAGAACAACTACTTATACTCAGCGTAATGATTTTGATTGGGGTTGGCTGGGTTTAATTGGTCTATTAGGTTTAGCTGGGTTAGCTGGTAGAAAACAGCACGACGAGCCAACCCGTTATCGCGATCCCAATGCGCCTGGGGCTACTAGTTATCGGGACTGAGAAAATTTACATATATCTTGTTAATTGAACGCGGTAGCGTTCTTTTTTTGTGACAGCAATTTCCCCAACTTCTAAGCGTCCTTTACCGCGAATGGCGATTAAGTCACCAGATTTAACATGAGAACTGGCTTGAGTAACTTCTTTCCAATTTACCCGCACGTCGCCAGAATCAATGAAGTCTACCATTTTACTACGAGACATCCCAAAACCAGCCGAGGCGATCGCATCTAACCTTAAGGAAGCTTCTACTGTCGTTAATTCTTTCTTCTTTGGTTCGCGAATTTTTAACTCACTCAAATCAATCGCCTGGGTTTTGACAGGAACAGAACGCACCTGCTGTAGACTCATTGTCAAAAATTCTGCCAACTCTGGTACAACGATTGCTTGCGCGCCGCGTTCACCTAAAACAATAATGTCCCCAGTTTTCTCTCTGACAATACCTGTACCTAGCATTGCACCGAGAAAGTCGCGGTGTGTCGCTGAATCAAATAAGAAATTTCCAGCTATTTCTATTGCTACCAAGCTAACTTGAGATTGATCTAAAGGTAACTCAGAACGGGCGATCGCAACTCTTTGGCGTTCAGCTTGCGGATATCCACCCCAAGCCAATAGTTGCACGTCTGTTAACCGACTAAACACCCGTTGCATTTCTGCCAATTCTGGAGGTGACAGAAAATCTGTCATCACCACTTCCCAAGTTTTAATTGCTTGTTCTGCTTGGTCAATTACACGAGCTAGACTATCTCGATTTTCAACACCCTTTAATAATTCTTCTCGTGGTAACATTCTTAAAATGTAAAGTATGATTCATTTAATACAGAGTAGTGGTGTCAGCGTAACCTTGAATATTTTCAGGTTCAAACTGACGTAATATGCGCGTGGCTTGTCGAGAGAGAGCTTCAGAACCCTGAACTACAACCAGATACTTACCAGCATCTAAACGATTACGGTAGGGTAAAGCATCACCACTACCCACGACTAAGCCAATTCCCCCGCCAACAAATACGCTACCCATAGCACCACTAGCAGCACCCAACAGCCCGCCGACGACGTGATTACCAATTTCACCAGCCCAGGCGAAGGTGTCTAAACCCGTACTCAGACTAAAGGTAAAACCAGCAAAAAAGCCAAATGGTACTAGCCAGTAGGACATGAGTTGCGCTTGTTTTTTAGCTTGAGCGTTGGGGTCAATTAAACCAAACTCGTCGGCAGTTTTATACCCTCTACCCAAAATTGTGCTATTTATGCCTTCTTCTTCTAAAGCTAAGTAAGCAGACTCAGCTTGGATACGGTCTGGTAGTACTGCAACAAGGTAATTCATTGATACGATAGTATTTTTCTTATGGAAGTTGTGCCTTAATTACCAGCGTATCAGGATTTATTGTTTATTGGGCATTGGGGTTCGCGCAGCTTCTCCGGCTGGATTTGAATTAATTTGTCCCCAGTCTCTACCTCAACTTATCCATTGGTTCACAAAATTTATCCACACCTTGCTTGAGGACATACATCAAAACTGGTGTGGCTAAAGTTTTGGGAAATGTGGGTATTGTTTTGAGATGTGCCACCATTTCTTTAATTGAGCCGTTTTGTAAGTCTTGTCTAAATTCTTGTTCGCAAATGACAGCACGCCACCTTTTAGCCAAATCACCCAGCCACTCTGAATTGGCTTGTTCTGGTTCTTGTCCAGCTTTAATCGCTAGAGTCATTGCGGCATCTTCTAAATCTCCTTCACAGTCCTCAATCAATTCCAGGGCTTCCATCGCCCCTTGATCATCTACCAATTGAGAACGAAATATGGCAATTTCTTGGGATGTGACTGTAGTCATGAGTTTTTATAAATAGTCAATAGTCCATAATCTCATATGGTAATCTGCTTTGAGTTTTGAACTTATTTGTATGGGTAGGTGACAGGTGACAGGGAGGGAAACAGGGAAGTAGAGGAGAAAAGCTAATGACTATGGATTATTGCTTGACAAAGTTCTGAGTCCTGAGTAGTTAGTTAGACAACTCAGGACTCAGCACTCAGGACTCAGCACTCAGCACTCAAGACTCAGCACTCAGCACTCAGCACTCTTATTGATTATTAACTAACTCAGGCAACGCTCTGGAGGTGACAGATCGTCGTAAATCAGCTAAGGCTCGGTTGTAATCCAAAATCGCGGTGATGCGATTACCTTCGGCTCTAGTTAGTTCGTTTTCGGCGTTAATGACATCTGTTTGAGTACCTACACCAGCTTGGAATCTCAATCGCGCTAAACGTAGTGATTCTTGTGCTTGCTGTAAGGCAGTATTAGCAGTTTGGACGTTCTCTAGGTTAGCTTGCTGTGTGAAAAATGCTTGTTCTACTTGAAAGCGGATTTGGTTGCGCTGTTCGGCAAATTGGGTTTCCGCGATCGAAATATTTTTTCTGGCTTGGGCTGCTCTAGCTCTGGCTGCTCCGCCATCAAACAAGTTTAAACTAGCTCTAACTCCAAAAGAATAACCGTCGGTAACGCTGATCCCATCGTCAAACTGATCTAACAGGTTGTAATTAGCGACTAATTGGACTTGTGGCCCCAGATTAGCTAGTGCCTGCCGTCTTTGTTGTTCGCTAATGTTACGTTGTGCTAGTTGCTGTTGCAGTTCAGGACGATTTTTATAAGCTAAGACGATGCTTTCCTCTAGGGATCTATTCCAAGCACTGGCTGCTTTTACGGGGTCTGCGGTACTAATGTTTACTACCTGGGGTAAGCTCAAACGAGTCGCTAAGGTGCGACGGGAAATTTGCTGCCGAGAAAGAGCATTAGTTAGTTCTTGTCTGGCATTGGCTAAGTTTACTTCTGAGCGCAGCACATCAAACCGAGTTCCTACACCAGCTCTTTCTAATGCTTGGGCATCTCGTAAACTGGCTTGGGAATTTTCCACTGCTGATTGAGCAATGCGTACCCGTTCGTCTGCTTCTTGTAAGTCGTAATATTCCCTAGAAACGTTCCTCTGGATGTCTTCAGATTGGCTCTCTACAGCTAACTCACTCAAGCGAATCCGTTCCTCTGCCTCTTTGATGCTAGCGTCCCGTCTACCAGAGGTGTAGATGTCATAGGTCAATTCTGCTTGACCGTTGAAGGATGTACCTGGTTCATCGGAGTTAGAAATCAAACCCTGTTTTCGTCTGGCTTCGTCTTGGAGTTGTGCGCTAGCCGATTGGCTACGGGTGATATCACTACTGATAGAAAGACTAGGATACAAAGCAGCCTGAGCTTCTTTTAATACTGCTTGCGATCGCTCCAGTTCCAACAAAGACACCTGTAAATCCCGATTATTCCGCCGCGCTATTTCTAGAGCCTGCGCCAAGGTAATTGGCTGATTTTCCCGGACTGTAACTTCCTCGGTTTTGGTAGGAAATTGCAAAGGATTAGCATTAGGAGTCAGGTTTTCTGGGACTTGTTGAGTATTAGTCTCAGATGCAGGCGTTTCTATTGCTGGTGTTGTTGTTGGTTCAGGGGTAGTATCTTGAACAAAATCAACAGTTTCTGGGGTGGTAGTGCTTGGGGGGACTGGATCACTATTTTCAGCTAGCTGTTGCCCAACCCAATTGGATTGAGGACAGTTAGTAGCTAAAATCAGCGTTGCCGAATTCCCTGTCTGTAGAGAACAACTATTTGCTGCCAACAATTTTGCTGCACTTACACCCCTGACAGATGTTTGTAAAGCTATAGGTAACTGCGTTTTCAGCTTTGTTGACGGTGCTGGGTTTTGCAGATAAGTAGTAGTAATAGGCACTACTTTCTTAACTAACTCTGGTTCAGCACTCACTAAGTTAGTTTGTTTTTGAGTCTTTTTAAAACGATTCTGCTTTAGTCTGTGGATCAGATCCCGATTAGGTGATGCACTGACAATTTTAATTTCATCTTTTGGCGATTTTTGTTCGATAGAAATACCAGTGTTTTCTGTCAAGATAACTGGGCTAGTCTGACTACTTAAAGACTGTGACTTCAGTAGCGACAAATCAAAATTGTCAATGATCTCTGGAGAAGCTGGAACTGTATTTGATGGTAGCTGTGTCTTCATACTGTCTGCTACCAAGTTTTGACTATCGTTAGAAGTCAAGACACTAGAAGAAGACGCTAGTTGTACACTACTTACCTTCATGGCCTCAGCCACAGCCGGCTGAGTGGTCAATACAGCTGCTGTCACACCAGGCAAGAAACTATAAAGTAATTGTTGTCCTTTCACCGCATCCCCTCACACGAAAATCAATCTGGCGGCAGAAAACTTTTCTTCACAACAGAATATAGCACGATACTAAATTAAAGAAGGAATATAGTACGATACCAAATCTAAGAATCAGAACCCTGTTTATCTTCAAAACGCTTCATTATGCGAGAAAGCTCCGCCTTTTCATCAATGCTAACGCGGGTAGGCGCACCACTCACAATTCTTTCATAGTTACGGAAAGAATCTTTAATATCGGGTCCGTCGGCAGTGATATTGTATTCACGAATACCTTTGTCATGCCATGAACCCCGCATTTTAAATACGTTGATCGCTCGTGACATTTCACCACGAATTTCGACATATTGTAGCATTAAAATTGTGTCTGTGATTGTGGAAATATGGGAATCTGTAATTGAATGTGATCCCATAAATTGATCTGTGGTGTTAGTAAAGAAACCAGTGATTTCTTCTTGTTTAGCATACCCAGTAACACCAATGACAAATTGTCTAAAGGCATTATTGCTGACTCCTCTGGCCATAGCCGAAAGAGAGTCAATGGCAATGCGTGATGGTTTAAACTCAGCAATCTCTGATTTAATAATTTGCAGGTGATCTTCTAGCCCAGTAGATTCGGGATAGGTACAAATAATTTTGAGTAATCCTTGACGTTCTAATTCCTCAAAATCAATTCCCCAAGAATAAGCGTTGCGAGATAGTTGAGCGCGTGATTCTTCATAAGCAAATAATATGGCTCGTTCACCATTGACGCAGCCATTCTGGATAAATTTGCTTACCAATAGTGTTTTACCAGTACCTGTTGCGCCTGTGGCTAAAATAATCGAATCTTTGAAAAACCCACCCCCACACATTCCATCTAGGGTTTTCACCCCAGAAGAAACACGGACGTTAGATGACCTTTGTGTGAGGCGCATCGCACCTAATGGGAAGATGTTTACCCCTTCATTGGTAATGGTGAAAGGATACTCACCTTTCATGTGAGTTGTACCGCGCAATTTGAGAATTTCAATAGTGCGGCGACGACGTTCTCCTTCTAAAACGTTACGGAAAATGACGACGTTATCCGACACAAATTCTTCCACCCCAAAGGAAGCCACAGGCCCGTATTCTTCACTGCGTTCTGTGGTGATGACTGTCGTGACATTTAGTTGTTTGAGACGTGCAACTAGACGAAAAATTTCCCGACGGACTACACCGATGGCTTCATACTGTTGAAATACTGCTGTGATGGAATCAATTGATACTCTCTTGGCTTTGAATTTACGAATGGCGTACTGCAATCGCTCAATCAAGGCTGAAAGGTCAAAGTTACCTACAATATCTTGACCTTCTGGATCTGGGGAAGCATCGAGAATAAAAAGTTTACCCTCATTAATTAAGTTTTGCAAATTCCAGCCAAAAATATGAGCATTTTTAATAATATCACTAGGAGATTCTTCAAAGGTGACAAATACTCCTGGTTCATCAAAGTAAGTGATCCCGTTATAGAGAAACTGTAGGGAGCATAATGTTTTGCCTGTCCCTGATGTGCCACTCACTAAGGTCGTTCTTCCTACAGGTAAGCCACCATGACTAATATCGTCAAACCCCTCAATCATTGTCCGAATTTTTTCTACGCCACCACCAGATGTAGGCTTTGGTTCTTGTTGTTCTTTCTCGCGCATTTTTTTATAGATGGGTACTAACCCCAGGGGTTTAATTACTAAATTTTGTGATTTTAATCGTTTTTTTTATGATTTAAAGTTCTTCTTGTTCTTCCCAATCTTCTTCACTCAATTCTTCATACAGCAAATCTAATCCAATTAACACTCGTTCACGATCTGAAAGATCACCGATAATTTTTCGGACAGGTGGAGGCAAAATTTTTGATAGTGTGGGTGTGGCTAATATCTTATCTTCTTCTGCTAATTGCGGATTTTTCAGGACATCAATTACTTTTAAAGCATAAATACCTTGAAATTCCTGTTCTAAAATATTTTTGAGTGTTTTGAGGGCCCTGACAGAATTAGGCGTGTTCCCTGCCACATAAAGTTTGAGAACATAAGTTTTTCTGGCTTTATTCATAAAAGGAAAAATTGAAATATTAACATGGTAATACTAGATATTTTTATGAATTCAGAAGTGATGAATTCTGACTATTTAAAAATTGCACATCTATAGGCTTCACACAAGTGAGCTAGGATGTCTATGAGTGTTAAGCGATAGTCTAGTAATGTTTCATCGCTTCTCCCTTCTAATTGTAGCTGGGTGGAAAATTCATCAATAAGTTCCATATGAATTTCTATAATTTGTGGCACAGGAATATTAGCACAAAATACTGCATTGATAAATTTATCGATCCTTTCTTTTAGTGTTTTGTCTGTAGTAAAGTAATTTATGAGAATTTGTTGATAATCTAATTTGAGTTGCTGCAATAATACTTGCCGATCAACTTCTTGAGTCATGTGCTGACAAACCTGTGGTGTTTTTGGCTTTTGGTCGGCAAAGGCATAAGCATATTTACTAGTAAAATTTTCGTTCATGTTGGGGTAGAACGATTTCAGTTGGTAATAAATCTGAGATGTTATAGTGGCCATTGAAGACAGAAAGCATCTAAAAGCACATATCCAGCCGCTTAATTCTGGGTTGATAGCGTCTAACTGCTCTCGCGGATCTAAATTTTTTTTAACATCTGGTGGAAAAATCAATATTGGTAGTAGCATTTACATACTTATATATATCTCACGTTAGTCAATCGCTAAGATTACTAGTGAAGTTAATAGTGAGTGGAAAACACCCGTTATGTATATACCAACCGCTATCTCCAGTACAATCACTATCTATATAAAATAGTGAACGATTGTTAGGATAGCTGAGGTCGTAGCTGCGTTTTTTGTTGAAAACACATTACTTAATTGATGATTTGCATATGTATATATGTCTCAATAAGGGTTTTCTATTTTACTCCTTGATAAGATACTTAAACGAATTTAAAGTATTGTCGCATTTTCAATAATTATAATTCCTCAAGGTTCTAAAGCGAATCTTTGGAGTCATAATTGTCTTAGCTGTCGCTATTGTTCACTAACCCCGCCCTAAAAGTGTGGGGATTGCCTAAACCAATTTAGGCAACGCAATTCGTGAATACCGCATTGAGACACATCTTAGAACGTACTTCCAGATGCTTCCCTAGTCTGGATTATCTACAAGCCTAATTGGTTAGGCGTTGGGAAAGCCCTTCGGGTTCGGGAGTTCGCAATCGACGGAAACCGCCAAGACTGCGACCCCCTCACCAAGACATCTTAGATGTGTTGCGGGAAGGGACTTAAACAAGTTTGCTGGTTCTTGGGCTTATCGCCATTTAAAAACCATCCCCCATAAGGGGTTTACTGTAAAGCCGTCCTAGAAGCGATGCACTGAGCTTGCCGAAGTGGACGGGGTTTCTACCCATTTTTCTGATGAAAAGTTGAGATACCAGTGGCAGACTGGTCTGACTTTTCAAAGAGAGTTGAACCTGGTCTTGTAACAGGCCGCATCTGGCGAACTATTGAAATTAAACATCCATGTTCAAGGGAAGCAATTCCACAGATTCAATAGTGTCAAAGCTGGACAAGATCGCTGATATGAGTCTTCTGAAAGAATACTGCTTCAGGCGCGATGCCTACGGCGGGCGCAGCAATCGCTATTTGCCACCTGCGCTGATGGTAAAGCCAGAGGCGTTTACAAGAAGAATGACCCCCCAAGCCTTATGTCAATGCTACAGTATCCGCTTTATGAATTTCTGGCAACTGGTTATAGTTGCTCAGAAACCAGTTCTCTAGCAGTGGTGCTGGAGATGTTTGAGCAAAAGCAGTGCGATCGCTTAATTATAATTAATCAACAGCACTGTCCCATTGGGGTGCTAACTTCGGCTCGGCTCACACAGCAGTTTTTGCTAACTACAGGAGATGAACAACTTGTAAATTTACAACAACCACTTTCTAGCTTGGGTCAAGCCATAATTGAGCCAATACAAATATTACCAGCTACTCATTGTCTAGAGCAATTGAGTTCATTGTGGCACTCTCAACAAACTCAGAGCCAAAATAACTTAGAGTGGGTTTTAGTTGATGCTGAGGGCAAATTTTTAGGGCTATTGAATAGTTTGCGCCTGTTAACGTTGCTAGCTAAAGCACAAGCCGCAACCCCATACTCTACGGTTAGTCCATTAGTCCCGCATCAAGACACATCTTTGATTAGTGATGGCAGAATTAGGCGATCGTCTAGACTCAAACAACGTCAAAATCAAGGATACAAACCACTAGTACAGCTATTGGAACGACTACCTTGGCCTTTGATGTTGCAAACAAGTACAGGTCAGGTGTTAGCCCGAAATCAAGCGTGGTGGCAACAATTGGGATCTCTGAAAGACCCAGAAGGTATCAGACAACAAGTAGAGGCGATTTTAGCCGCCACTCGCATCAAACAACCAGAATACGCCAACCCAAAAATACTGAAAGTTTATGCTCGTGGCTATGGCAATGAGCTAGATAATAATGACACTTTACCAATCACCGACTTACCACCTTTAAGAACATATAACCCACAAATACCGCCACAAGATAGCAAGACTAGTGGCGGTCGCTGCTTTCTCGATAGCCAAATGGGTATTTGTACCTGCATTGTAGAAGTGCAGAACGGTCAGGAGCGAGTTTGGCAGTTTACAAAAATTCCTTTAGATAATCCAGATTTAAAACTCCCCATTTTTCAGTCAGAAGCAATACTCCACAACGATAGCTTGTGGTTGGTTTCCGCAACTGATGTCACCGAACAACAGCAACTTTGTAAAGAACTAGCAGCGAAAAACGCCGATCTGATTCAACTCAATCGCTTAAAAGATGAGTTTTTAGCTTGTATTAGTCATGAACTCAAAACCCCATTGACAGCTGTTTTGGGTTTATCGCGGTTATTAGTAGATCAGCAGTTGGGTGAACTGAATGAACGTCAAGCCCGATATGCGGGGTTAATTCATCAAAGTGGCCGCCATCTGATGAGTGTGGTTAACGACATTTTAGATTTAACCCGCATGGAAACAGGACAGATGGATCTGACCTTAGTACCTGTAAATATACAATCTATTTGCGATCGCGCCCTCTCAGAAGCCAAAGCTATTCACACCCAAACCAGCAAAACCCCATCAACGACTCCAAAATCTACCCCTCGCTCATCAGTAGTAAAATTTACTATGTCGATTGAGCCAGAGCTAGACCAGATCATCGCCGATGAATTACGCTTGCGCCAGATGTTGGTACATCTGTTATCTAACGCCTTTAAGTTTACGGAAATATCGGGCGAAATCGGCTTACGAGTTAGTCGTTGGGAAGGGTGGATTGCCTTTACCATTTGGGATACAGGTATTGGTATTCCTGAACATCAGCAACATCTAATTTTCCAAAAGTTCCAACAACTAGAAAATCCCCTCACCCGTCAGTTTGAAGGTACAGGTTTAGGACTAGTCTTAACTAGGGCGTTGGCTCGTCTCCACGGTGGCGATGTCAGTTTCTTGTCACAGGAAGGAAAAGGTAGTCAATTTACTCTACTTTTACCACCCAGTCCACCCGCTACAGGCTTTGCCGAATCAGAGATAGAAACAGCAGAAGTTAATGATAGTGAAAGTCTTGGGAAACTCGAACGTATCACCAATACTACCCAACATCCACTCATCTCCTCCCAACGGTTAGTGCTGGTAGTTGAGGCGGTAGCTCGATATATTCAAGATTTGACCGATCAACTTAAAACTAATGGTTATCGGGTAGTCATTGCCCGTTCTGGTACAGAAGCTGTAGAAAAAGCCCGTCGCTTACAACCACAAGCCATATTTTTAAATCCCCTCTTACCCTTGTTATCGGGTTGGGATGTGCTGACATTACTTAAATCTGATCCAGCCGCTCGTCATATCCCTGTGATTGTAACAGCGACCGGGGCAGAAAAAGATCAGGCATTTGCTAACCGAGCTGATGGTTTCTTAAACTTACCAGTCGAGGCGGAGTCTTTGACACCATTGTTAGAAAAATTATGTGAGACACCAACAGATCAGCAGCCTAGTTTAAATAATAGTCAAGAAATTGAGCCAAACAATCCCCTAAGAATACTCAGATTAGTCAATCCTGAGTCAGAATCAATCAATCCCCATCCTTCATTACAAGAACATCGGGTAATTGAGGTAGATGACTTAGATCAAGCAGAACTCTTAGCCAGAGTTTGGCAGTTTGATGTAATTTTGCTGGATGTAGACAGTTCCTTAGCACAAACTTACTTACAACAATTGGCTAAACATCCCCGTTTGGCTACCTTACCTTTAGTGACTTGTGATGTCGTTACCACCCTCACCGCATCTCAAATACCGGGTTTATCGGTGTTTCCTTGTTTAACGCCATTGAATCCAGACGATAGCGATGGCCATCACAAACACCCATTATTGTCAGTGCTGCAAATTGCCTCTAGTGTCGGCTATCCCCCTAACATCCTAGTCGTAGATGTAACGATGTTACAGGACTTGCCACAGACTAGGCGTAAACCAGTCAAGGGTTATGGCAAAGCCAAAAATTCCCCCCTCAGTCAAAACTCTGCCGAACGGGGAACGGAATGGTTTCAAGCTTTAATTCAGTATTTACAAACAGCCGGCTTAAAGGCAACCATAGCACGCTGTTGGGCAGAAGTTTTACAACAAATGCGCCACCAAAGCGTAGATTTACTACTGATTTGTTTGGAAGTTTCAGCCATCCATCCAGACGTATTGAAAGCACTGAAAACTTTGCAGGATTTACCGCTCAATTTGCCTCCAATTTTAGTAATTGATCAAAGAGTACATACCATTCCAGGTAATTCCCGCACTAAAGTTACTCAAACTAAACATGGACAGAGAACAAAAACTGAGCCGGAATCAATAGAAACTGTTTTAAATGCGATCGCTAGCCAGATTGTCCCTCGTTCTATATCAATGGAAGAACTATTGAAACAAATTAATCAAACTTTAAGTATCAAAATGAAGCGAGGGAAATATTAGTGGGGACTGGGGACTGGGGACTGGGGACTGGGTAGATAATAATTCATGCCCAATTCCGATTAACTAAGATATATCTAGTTTCTGAGATTTCATTTTCTTAAAATTGATGCGAGTTAATTGGTAAGCACCTTTAATAGCTAAATTCTGATAATTATCTGGCTGTAAATCCATTTTAAAAAAGTTTCTCTTTTCAGTAAGGAGTAGCATTGAGGCTGGATGATTTGTTTGATTAGCTACGTTTTGAATATACTCAATACCTTCTTTTCTCAATTTGATAAATTTTATCGGTTTGCGGCTATAAAAAACTACACTCGGCTTTTTAAAGCCAACCATGATTATTTCTTCTTGTGGTTTCTGGAACTGTACAACAGCCGCAGATAAATCTCTTAAAGGTAGTTGACGTTCTTGATCAACCAACAGCAAAGCCGGCATCATCATTATCATCAAAAATGCCGCAAATCCTAATAAATTTACCCCAATAATTGCCTGCCATTGGCGACGTAATATTAAGACTGCAACGATGACTGCAAATAATAGCCAAATCCAACCACCAATTTCTGGTAAACCAGAATTTTGAAGCATTTGGTTGAAGTTAGGAGCAGCTGGATCTTTACCTAATAAATACGATAGGTGAAATAATGCTACTGACAATACCGATAAAAATACGACGTTGATCCAACTACTTACCTGTAAAAAAGAAATAGGGTAAGTAATCGCTGTTTTGCTAGTATTTGGCTGTGGTTGAGAGAAAAAATCACTCCACAATAGAGCCACCAAAATTGCTGCGGCTGGCATCAAGGGCAATACATAGCTAGGCAGTTTGGTGACAGCAGCAGTAAAAAAGCTAAAGATAGTAATAAACCAAATAAACGCAAATAAACCTAATTGTTGAGAGCGTTCTTGAGTGCGCCAGTGCGATCGCTGCCAAAACTTCAGTCTGATCATTGCCAAAGGTAAGTAAACTGAGTATGGCGCGAACAATAACAACACAATTAAAAAGTAAAAATACCAAGGTGCTGAGTGACCATTAACTACGTCTGTGAAGCGTTCTATATTGTGATAGCCAAAAAAGGAGTTAATGTAATTCCAGCCATTGCGCCAAGTTACTAGCAAGTACCAAGGGACAGACAAACAAAAGATAATTACCAGTCCCAAAAGCAGGCGCATTTCCCGCACTACTGCCCACAATTGTCCTACATACAGCAAAAACGCCCCAATAATCAGCCCCGGTAAAACAATTCCCACTGGCCCTTTCGTCAAAATTGCCCCAGCAATTAACGCATAACACGCTAAATACCATTTGTTGGGAAACGGCGATTGGTTATTGGGTATCTTGTCTCTTCTCTCTGTCCCCTGTCCCCTGTCCCCTGTCCCCTCTTCTGCGTATCCTCGAAAAAAGCATAATAAAGCTGAGGCAATACACCCTGTTAAGAGCATATCTGAGACACCAGTCCTTCCCCAAATGATCATTTCTGGATTGAGTGCTGTGACGGCTGCGGCAACGGCTGCGGCTAAATAGGGGCGTGTAAGAGATGAAACTGGCTTTAATTCATCTTTTTTCGTCAAAGACCAGTAGACAGTTGAAAATACCAAAGCCATAACTCCCATTGCAGCCAGTGCTGAGGGGAGACGTACCGCCCATTCATTCACCCCAATCACAGCATAGGCGATCGCTTGCAACCAGTAAATTAAAGCAGGTTTATCAAACCGAGTTTCACCATTGAAATAAGGAGTAATCCAATCCCCTGTGATTAACATTTGACGGGAAGCTTCAGCAAACAATGGCTCAGTTTCGTCAATCAAGCCAACACGGCCTAAATTCCATCCATAAGCTACCCAACCAATTACAACTAACCACACAATTAACACCGTCACAGCAAGGGATGGACGTTTCACTATCTTATTAAGCCACTGCTCAAAAGCGTGGGGAAAGCTCAATTTTAACCTCATCACTAGTTACTCAATAGTCAATGTCAACAGTTATTTAGTCGTTAAGTGACTAAGTTTTGTTCTTCGTGATTTTGACTTTCATTCCCCACTCCCCACTCCCCACTCCCCACTCCCTACTCACCACTCACCACTCACCACTCACCACTCACTTACTTAGTATTACTTAATAGCAGTACCCATTCTTGTTTTTGGGAATCCCATGTAGGTAGGGAGCTTTCTCCTACAACATATGGCCCCCAATAGCGACGAGAACCATCTTGAGCAAAGGCTACCAAGATATCGCCTGTTTCTATTTTGAGATTACCTTGGGGTAGAGACAGAATTAACCCTTTTTCGCTACCTTCTTGGGGATCAAAATCCCAATGAGCGGGAATATCAGTTTTTTCTTTAACCGCACCTTTTGTAACTGACGGTCGAGCCAATAAAGCCAATCGCACAGGCTGATCAGTTTGATTGCTCATGCGTAAATTGCCTAAATACTTAGTATTGCTACTCAATGATTGGCGAGAAGCCAATATGGAGATAGTTTTTTTAGTGTTTTGTTCTGATTTGTTACTGTGAGTGGTTACTGGATTTGAAATAACCGTAGAATTACTATCTGTGGATGCCACAGGTGATGCTAAATCTTGATTTTCTGGTGTTACATCAGTAGATAGTGATGAGGATATATCTGGATTCGTAGTTTCAAAAGATACACTCATATCAAAGCATCCTACCAGTAACCCCAACAGTCCCAAAAAGCCAGCGATAACCGCAGCGTTACGATACCCGGAAGACTTCATATTGATATTGATTTAGAAATAATGTTTTGTTTAGGCTTGACCAAATACTAGCCTATTATTACTAGTTACGTTCAAGGAAAGTTTTCTACTTGCCTACTAGAAACTATCGATAATTTAGCTTATAAATGTATCATAAATATCATATTTTACTGAAAATTATCTATCAGAAGTATTACTTGAGCTAATGAACAACAAAAGGTGTACAATCCCGATGATACTGGAATTGATGTCAGCCACAATCAAGTAAAAACGTAAAATATTATACAGATATCATGTATTTACTTGCTTAAACGCTAACGGAAATTTTTAGTATCTGAGTAATTTGAGTCACAAGGTAGCTTTGCTTAAACCAGCAAATATAGTCACAGCATATTATTTACATTTATTAATATTTTACAGCCAGTCCTTCAGATAATGAACTGATATTGCCCGATAATATTAGTGTATAAAAACGGAAACAGGCGTGTAAGGGTGTAGGGGAAAGAAAGAATTTTAAATTAATTCCCAATCCAAAATCACCAATCCAAAATCTAAAATTGATTGACTATTGACAACAGTAAAGCCTGATTCAATGCAAAATACACGTCTTAACAACTTGTTTGATACCATTGCTAGGAGCTTAGGGCAATGTTTTTCCAATCCTTGGCGGCGGCTATCACTGCTGCTAATTAGTTTTTTGTTTGGTTTTTTCTTGGGGACGGCAATTTCCACTATAGCAGGACAACGTGGTGTAATAGATATTTGGATAGCGGCGATATTAGTCGTCATGACAGAGGTTGCAAGCAGAATATTCTATAGCCAGAGTTTTTTTGCTAGGCGAGCCTTGTGGGTAGAAGTGCTAAACCTTTTGAAAGTTGGTTTTACTTATAGCTTATTTATTGAAGCCTTTAAACTAGGTTCATGATTAACGATTGGTTACAAGCAATGGGGACGGTAAGTGGGCAAAAAGCCGCACAAGCCGCAGCCTTAAAAGATAAATCAAGTGCCAAAGCCTTTGGGATTACATCGGCTAATGTAGAGCAAGTAGTTCAAGAGCGATCGCAGCTTCTACAATCCTTATTACCAGCTTTTAGCCAATTCTGCCAAAATCGCCTGCATACCCCAATAGACAAGATGTTACCTATGTTATGGGACTTGTGGCTACCTCTGGCGGTAAAAATAGCATCACAACATCAAAAGTTACAGCGTCCTTTCGTTCAAGGTATCTTAGGGAGTCAAGGAACGGGTAAAACTACGATGTGCCAAGTTTTGGGGTTGATTCTCCAGGAGTTGGGATATTGTAGCGTGAGTTTATCGTTAGATGACTTGTATAAAACTTATCATGAGCGTCTAGAGTTAACCCAAGCAGATCCCCGCTTAATTTGGCGTGGTCCGCCGGGAACTCACGATGTAGACTTAGGTATAAATGTTTTAGAGCAAATCCGGCAATCACAAACCCCTGTTAGCATCCCCCGCTTTGATAAATCTGCCTATGGTGGTGCTGGCGATCGCACTGAGCCAGAGATTGTAGAAAAAGTTGATATTCTATTATTTGAAGGTTGGTTTGTTGGTGTGCGACCGATAGATCCATTAGTGTTTGATGATGCACCAACACCCATTATCACCGATGCAGATAAAGCATTCGCCCGTGACACGAATATTAGGCTGAGTGAATATTTACCACTGTGGGAAAGATTAGATAGCTTAATCGTGTTATATCCCCAGGATTACCGATATTCTGTAGAGTGGCGCAAACAAGCAGAAAGACAAATGATTGCGGCTGGTAAATCAGGGATGACAGATGCAGAAATTGAAAGATTTGTCAATTATTTTTGGCGATCGCTCCATCCAGAATTATTTATCAAGCCCTTAGCTCAATCTGCCTCATGGGTTGATTTAGTAATTGAGATTGATCAAGATCATCGGTTGACTCTTGCAAAAGTCCGAAAATGAGATGTGTCATTCTGAATGAAATGTAGAATCTAAGAGATGTTTCGCTTCGCTCAACATGACAGATTTAGCATTTATGCAAGAGGTCTATTATTTCCCGACTTCCTTCCATAAAAAAGTAGTCGAGGAGAGGAGTTTGCTGTATTTTTGGCAGCGATCGCGTCCGGCGATTTTAGCTTGATATAAGGCGCGATCGGCTTCGTCAATAATTTCTTGAAAATCGGAGTTGGGCTGAGGAGTAATACTCGCTACACCAGCACTGATAGTGACACAAATATTTGCTTGTGAATGGCTATGTGGTACACCCAGCATCCGCACGGATTGACAAATGGCTTCAGCGATATGAACTGCACCCTCAACATCTGTTCTGGGTAAAATCACAGCAAATTCTTCTCCGCCATAACGGGCGACTAAATCAGCTGGACGTTTGACACTATCTTGAATAGCTTTAGCAACCAATTGTAGACAGCGATCGCCTGCCCGATGACCGTAAGTATCATTATATGCTTTGAAGAAATCAACATCACAGAGAATCAAAGACAAAGATAGTTGCTCCCGTGCCATGCACTGCCACTCTTGGGAGCAATATTCTTCAAACCTGCGGCGGTTAGCGATTTGAGTCAATTCATCAATTGTTACCAACCGTTTTAATTCTCGGTTAGCAGCTTCTAGCCTTTGTTGGAGATGGGATTGTTGAATTAAACGTTTGACTCGTTGACGCAAAACTGGCCAGTGAATTGGTTTAGTCACATAATCGATAGCACCAACTTCAAAAGCGCGATCGACAGATTCTTTATCTTCCAGTCCAGTAATCATTAAAACTGGTGTATGTTTGCTATGGTCTAGTAATTGTAAGCGAGTGCAACACTCAAAGCCGTCCATATCCGGCATCATTGCATCCAGAAGCACTATATCGGGTTGCAGTTGATGAAAAACACTTAACGCCTCTCTACCATCTTGAGCTTCTACTGTCCGATAGCCTTCATATTGTAGAGACAGTCGTAACTGCGCTCTGATAAATGGCTCGTCGTCAACAATGAGAATTAAAGACGGCTCTTGTGGGACATTAGTGTTCATGATCTCTCCTGATTAATTTCTCTTTGCAAAGCAGTTTTGACTCGCTCATACTCTTGACAAAGTTGTGTGCCGATTTCTACACTATTTGCCAAGTTGTTACTGCGTCCCTGCTCTTCTAGTTGCTTGCAAAGTTGTGCTAATAAGACTGCTCCCACTGAGCCACTGCTGGATTTTAGCTTGTGAGAGGTATTCCATATAGATTGGGCATCTTGAGTTGTGATTGCTACACTAATATTTTGGATCAACTTAGGAGCTTCTGTCAGGTAACAGTTGATTAATTCAGCAAATGCACCTGCTTCTCCATGCAACATATTACGTAATTCTTGCAATATTTCAGTATCGATAGCATTTATTTTTGACTCATGATTTACTGATGGATTTAGCTTGGGGAAAAGATTTTTGGGTTTGAGGGGCTGACATTTCCCTAGTGCTTTAGCTAAATCATCAATCTGAATGGGCTTACTGATATAGTGATCCATGCCAGCTGCTAGACATTCTTCGCGATCGCCTTGCATAGCATTGGCAGTCATGGCGATAATATAGGGACGAGAATCAGCACTCCACGTTTGACAAATTCTCAGACTAGTTTCTAAGCCATCCATTTCTGGCATATTTACATCCATCAAAATGACATCATAAGTCTGACGTTGTAATGCTTCTAAGACTTCTAACCCATTAGCAACCACATCAGCCCGATAGCCGATTTTTTTCAGCATGAGTAGAGCGACTTTCTGATTGACTACCATATCCTCAGCCAGTAACACCCGCAGTGGTAATTGCTCTGCCAAATTTTGCTTGATGGGGGTGGAATGAGAATGAGAAACACGCGCTCGAATTGGCTGATTTCCCAAATTACAGGCCAGAACATCGTAGAGTTGAGATTGTTTAATTGGTTTATGCAGACAAGCAACAAATCCCATCTCCCTAAAATCAGCATCCTTGTCTGATTTACTCCAAGAGGTGAGAATTACTAAGGGTAAATATTGATAAGCAGAACGCCTGCGGATTTCCCGCGCCAAGGTCAAGCCATCCATTCCGGGCATCTGCATATCTAAAATTGCAATATCAAACTTGATTTCCTGGTCAAGTAGAGCTAAGGCTTCTGCACCAGATGACACAGCATAAGTTTGCATTTGCCAAGGTTCAGCTTGTAGGCGCAAAATTTTGCGATTGGTGGGATTGTCATCAACTATTAACAACCTTTTACCGATCAATGGCATTGGGGAAGTCATCAATTCATCGGTATCGGGATCAGCAACGATTGGGGCTTTCATGGCGAAGTAAAATGTCGAACCGGGGGCTGAGATAGTAGATGATACTGGCTTTCTACTTTGCCATCCAGCCGGGGGACTACCACCCACAGATCCTTGACTTTCCACCCAAAGATGCCCCCCCATCATTTTCCCTAAGCGTTTACTAATGACTAACCCTAATCCTGTACCGCCATATTTGCGAGTCATGGAGGCATCTGCTTGTACAAAAGGTTGAAACAGCCGTTTCATCTTCTCAGGTGGAATACCAATGCCTGTATCTTGGATGCTAAAGAGCAGCTCGCAGCAGTTTTTTGGTTTGGGAGTGCTATGTACAGACAGAATCACTTCACCTTTTTCAGTGAATTTTATAGCATTGTTGAGCAGGTTGGTTAAAATTTGCCGCAGACGAGTTAAATCGCCGATAATCACAGGCGGAACTTGGTGATGAATTAGATAAGCCAGTTCAATATCTTTTTGGGCAGCTTTGGGGGCTAACAAGTCAATTACTTGCTCTACGCAAGTTCTAATATCAACAGGCTGTGCTTCTAGTTCTAATTTCCCTGACTCAATTTTGGAGAAATCCAGAATGTCATTAATGATGGTAAGCAAAGCTTCACTACTGGTTAAGACGGTTTCTAAAAAATCTCGCTGTTGGAGTGTCAAATCAGTATTTAGCAGTAGTTCTGTCATGCCAATGATGGCATTCATGGGGGTGCGAATTTCATGGCTCATCATTGCCAAAAATTCACTTTTTGCCCGATTAGCGTCTTCTGCGGCACGTTTTGCCCTCTCTAAGGCAAAGTTTTTCACGGTAAGTTCTTCCCGTTGGCGGGTTTCTTGTTCTAGGAGTTGCGCTTGGGCGAGGGCGATTCCCAACTGTGCGGCTACTGCCTCTAGTAATTCAATTTCTTCTGGAGTCCACTGACGGAAATAGCTACACTGATGTAAGCCGATCGCACCATTGGGTTCGCCTTGATAGGAGGTGCGGATGGCTAGCATGGATTTCAAGCCCATTTTCCGACAAATGAGGACTGAAGACTCTAGTAAAGGATCTGCGTAAACATTGGGTGAGGCAAGAGCGCGATCATGGGTGATCATTTCTAAACCATGCGGATTCCCTGACATGGGTACTTCTAATTTATCCATAGTGCAGAAATCAGGAACATTGTTATATTCTGCTACTAGGGGAATGCGGGGAGATGGGTTGCTGACGTAAGCATGGATTAAACAGCGATCAACTGCAAAAGCTTGTCCAATTTGCGTAGCAGCCGTGGCAAAAATTTCTTTAATATCCAGACTTTGACGAATTTCCTGCGTGATTTTTTCCAGGAGCAGTGTCCGATTTAATTGTCTTTCCAGTGTTTCTTGTGCTTGCACCCGTTCGGTAATATCTTTGATTGAGCCAACCATCCGCACTGGATTACCTTGCTCGTCCCATTGGGCTGTAGCATGAACTAACACCCACTTGTAACTGTCATTTTGGCAACGCAGACGATACTCTAAAACATATTTGGGGATTTTGTGACTGAGATAATCTTGGGTTACAGCCATTACCAGGTCGTAATCTTCGGGATGAATGCGGCTAGTAAAATCTTGATTACTACTGATGGGTTGATAGTTTTCTGCTCCTACTAACTCTCCCCATCGTGCCGAGCGAAATGTTTCATTTGTGACAATATTCCAATCCCAAATGGCATCTTGATTGCCTTCAATAACTAATTGCCAACGCTCCTCACTTTTACGGAGTGCTTCTTCTGCACGTTTACGCTCAGTAATGTCAACGGCAATCCCTCCTATTAAAGACTCCTCTCCTTGGCTAGAAATCGGGAATTTATACACCAAAAAATCTCGCACTGTGCCGTCAACACAGGGGACAGACTCGACAACTTCCAGGACTTTATTAGTCCGAGCAACGGTTTGAATATTCTCTAGAAATCTTTGAGCAAATTGGGTTTCATAAATATCAAAGATGCTTTTGCCAATCAGTTTTTTTAAAGGTAATCTCAAGGTGCAGCGATAATTTTCGTTCAGGTAGATAATTTTTCCCTCAGAGTCTGTAATCCAAGCATGGGTGGGACTATGATTCATGAAGGCTTGGAAGCGTTCTTCGCTGCGATGTAGTAAAGCTTCTGATTGTTTGCGTTCGGTGATGTCACGATTGACGCTAATCGTAGCTATATTTTGTCCTTGTTCATCTTGCAAAGGTACTATGGTGGTTTCACAAATACCCTGACTACTATCTTTGCGAACAAAGTTAATTTCCCCTGACCAACGTCCATGTTGAGCAATGTCTTCAATGATGGCGGTATTCAAGGCTAAATCTTCTTCAAGTTTATGTAAAATGCTGATAGATTGTTCACAAATTTCGGCTTTGGTATAGCCAAATATTCTCTCTGCGGCAGGATTCCAGTCTAGAATTGTGCCTTTTAAATCTGTGATGATGACACCATCGTAGATATTTTCAAAGGTGAGTGCTTGCCGACGTAGTGCCATTTCAGCTTGTTGGCGTTCACGAAGTGCCGCTTGCTGTTCGCTAATATCTATTTGAATCCCTAGGAAGTGGGTTAATTGACCTGTTTCGTCATAAATGGGAGAAATGCTTAATTCATTCCAAAATAAACTGCCATCTTTGCGGTAGTTTCGCAAAATCACTGTACAACTTCTGCCAGCTTTCAGAGCTAATCGTAGTTCTTTGAGGGCTGGTTGTTGGGTATCTGTACCTTGCAAGAAGCGGCAATTCTGCCCGATTACATCTGTGGCACTGTAACCGGTGATTTGCTCAAAGCCAGAGTTAACATACATGATGGGATTGTTGGCTAGTATGGCATCGGCAATGACAATACCATTACTAGTAGCAGCCAATGCTCTCTCCCGCAAGCGCAAGGTTTCTTCTACTAGTTTTAAGTCGGTAATCTCAAACATAAACCCCCGCAGCAGCACGGGTTTTCCATCTGTTTGCACTACGCTTATAATGTCTCGCAGCCATACAACTCTGCCATCGGCAGCAATCATCCGGTATTCTATGTCGTGGTTTTCGCCTCTAGCCACGGCTGCTTGACAAAAATCCCATACCTGTTCTCTATCTTGGGGATGCAAATGATTCAACCAAAAATTCTCTTCATACCATTGGGCAACGGGATATTCTAATAGAATTTCGGCTTGTGGCCCCACATAGGTAAAACGCCAGGTTTTTAAGTCTAATTCCCAAGGGATGACTTTCACTGTTTCGAGTAACTGCCGCAATCTATTTTCACTAGCTCGCAAAGCTATTTCTGTTTGGTTTTGTACGGCAATTGTCTGAGCTAGTTCTTGATTGATAGCTTTTATCTTACGGTTACTAATTTGGGTAACTCGTAGCAAATAAGTTAATAATGTGAGTCCCCCAGTCGCTAATATTCCGGCCAGTAATACAAAGCTGGGCAGAGTCCACCGCACCCGACAGGAAGCTAGAATGGGATAATTTAACTTGGTCACTAATTCAGTTTTGGTGGACTCTGCCTGTTGTTGAATTAGTTGTTGAATATTATTTTGTTCTGCGGCTATTAATCTCTGACAAAAGATAATCACCGCAACGAATATCACTACACCAACCAGAAGCGGCAGCAACTTTTGGGGGCTAAAAAAATTCACCGATGTAAATCTCTGATGTTTGTGCTGCCTGTACACTGATTTATCCTCCAGCACTTTGAAAGGGTCTGTAGCTAGTTTTTTCTTTGTAAGTAATTAAAATTAGCCATAATAGCAAGGGGATAATTACATAGGATTGCAATTGTAAAACAATTTATACATAATTTTTTGACTTAATCTATTGATTTTATATTTATTTCTTATTTTTTTACATTTGTTTAATTTTATCAATCATATTTTTTTGATATTTTGAATAAATCAAAATAAAACTTTATCTTAATTTAGAATTAATTGTCTAATTAAATTTAAATAATTATCCATATGACAGCATTCTAATTCAGCATATATGCAGTTATTAACTTGATGTTTTTACGCCAATAAAAAGTTATCCAATACTAGTACAGTACGTTATGAATCAACCACCTATCCCAAATTAACAAAACACAAGTGTTATATTGATTTTTAATTTTTAATTCTGCCGTGCTGTACTGTTTTGTTAGCCGTGCGGTACTAGTAGGTCATCAAATTTGAATTGAGGGATAAGCTTTTTTTTAGTAAGGACTTTAGTCCTGATTTTTCTAAGGACTAAAGTCCTTACTACGAACCGTCAAAACTAACTTAATAGACCACGAGTACAGCACGGCGTAAATAAACAGACTATTATCAATCGTTTAAAGCCTCAATATACAAGACTTTTGATTTTTGACTTCTGCGTAGCGGTACTAGCCTCTAGACGCTATTGTCTGCAATAGCTGGTAAAAAGGTTGCCAATTATCTTCCTGAGCAATTTCTTCCCAAATCGACTCAATTACAGGTCTTAATAATACAGTTTTGGGATTGTAGTAAGTAAGAGTTTGAGCAATACTGTCCATTTGATCTGGATTAAAATTATTGAGAATTTTATGGTAGAGTATACACCAATTATCAAAGATTGCTGATTTGTCTGATGTAGGTACAACATCTGAAGGGTTGAGTACCAATCCAGGTTCATCTCTCCACTTCGAGGAGAAAGTACGAGCCATTTCATAGAAAAACTGATGATACCCAACTTGGCTATCTTGTAAAAATTGAATGGTAAGACCTAACAGTTCATCAGCTTCAGGCGCAAGCAACTGTTCAAAACCTAATTTTTTTAGCATTAAAGAGCGATATTCCGCAACGTAATAATCACCAAATTTTGCTAATCCAGCCTCTAAATCAGCTTTATCGATAACTGACCTTAATGGTTGTTGGAGCAATTCCAGATTTAATTGGCAAATCCCCGGCTGATGACTATAACAATAGCGTTTGTAATAGTCGAAATAGGCAGCAGTGAAATAAGGGTCATAAGTTGGAATAAACGCATAAGGGCCGTAGTCAAAGCTTTCCCCCGTAATTGCCATATTGTCAGTATTGAGGACTGCATGACAAAAACCTGCGGCCATCCACTGTGCAACTAGTTCTGCGACACGTTTAACTAGTTCAGCATAGAACAAAGCATATTTATCTCGTTCATTAGCTAAGTGAGAGTAATAATGCTCAATTACATGGTCTAATAACTTTTGAATTAAATCTGGACGCTGTAAATAGTATAAACGCTCAAAAGTTCCAAATCGGATATGTGAACTGCTCATCCTCACCATTACAGATGAACGGGTAGGTGAAGGTTCATCACCGCGCCACAGAGATAAACCAGTTTCAATCATAGTTAGACAGCGAGAGGTACGAACCCCCAACTGATGTAAGGCTTCTGCGGCTAAAACTTCCCTGACACCACCTTTGAGGGTCAGCATCCCATCCCCACCACGGGAGTAAGGTGTCCTCCCAGAACCTTTAGTGCCAAAATCATAGAGTTCGCCATCAATACCACGGACTTGACCGTACAAAAAGCCCCGTCCGTCACCTAACTGGGGGTTATATTCACCAAATTGATAGCCGTGATAGCGCAGTGCTAAAAATGGTTTGCGTCCTTGAAACAGGCTAAAAGCTATAATAAAGTCTTCATCTTGAACGTTTTGGGGATTTAGTCCCAATTTTGGCAATAGTGCATCATTGCGCCAGCGTAGAGTATGTTGGGGAAATTCTGCTGCGGCTACTTCATCATAATAATCATCACCCAAGGATGCCAAAGCTGGTTCGTAATTCAGGGTGAGAAAAGGATTGAGAGAGTTTTGGGTATTGGGAGTTTCAGCTAAGGTCATTATGAGCAAAGCATAATTTATTCTTCTCTCAATAGTACATCTGACAGCATCTATCGCGTGAATTAGATAATTAAAACTTGGGAACTGAGTATAAAAACCTTATACATAGAGTTTAGTTAATAGTTGTGATTATAAATTCTGTTTTTTTGATCAAAAATAGCTGCGCGAAATTATTGCTGATAACTAACAATACATGGATCAAGAAAAACGATACTTTGTATTTTTTAAACTTATAAATGCAATAGGTTAACTAAATATTGAGATTCACTAGTTGAGTTTCCGAGATTCATGTTGGGTTTCACTGCGTTCAACCCAGCGAAAGACATTAGACCAGCAAATACTTTTAAATCCCCCTAAATCCACGACACTTGCTTTAAGCCGGGAAACCGATTACATTGTTCTCGGTCATGTCAACCCTCCAGGAATTATGATTGCGATCGCTGATGAACAGAACGCAGACTTAATGTGTCATCCAGGCGATAAATTTGTGCTGAATATTCTCAAAGAAGGTAGAAATGTCCGCCGCTATTTTTCCCGCCACAGCACTTTAGGAGATAACCCATTTATCAATCTTTCTACCAAAACCGCCGTTAATGGTTGTCTCATTCTCACCGAAGCATTGTCCTATTTGGAATGCACAGTTCAAAATCAAATTAAATGCGGTGACAGATGGTTAATTTATGCAGTAGTAGATAACGGCGAAGTCCTAGAAAACGAAGGATTAACCGCCCTCGAATACCGTAAATCAGGCAGCTATTATTAATTCGTGATTCGTCAAATTCTGCCTACTGTTTGCTCTATCGTTCCTTGCCAATTTTTTGATTAAATTACCAATTTTAAGTTTCTACCATCTCTCAGGGTGCAAAATATTGCGCCCTTTTTTTTGTAATGAAGTTATCCAGAAAATGATAGCGATCGCAAATTCTGCCGTTAGGATAAATTAACGATCGCTTTCTCTGTTTCTATCCTCTAAAATAAAGCCATAAGATTTTCGGTTGAACCTATGACTGCAACATTGCTGACACCACCGGATGAAATAATTCACCTGACGGGGATTAGCTGGCAGACTTATGAGAGATTACTAGAAGAATTAAGCGATCGCCGTCTCCGGTTGACTTACAATCGTGGCAACCTAGAAATTATGTCCCCATCCCCAGAACATGAAAGATTTAAGAAAGTTGCAGGGCGTTTTGTTGAGATAATCGCTGAAGAACTGGATATAAGTATAGAACCCTTGGGTTCAACTACTTTAAAACGTCCTGAACTGGGTGGTGCAGAACTAGATGAATGTTTCTACATTCGTAATATTGCCCTAGTTCGGGGAAAAAAACGACTGGACTTAACACAAGACCCCGCGCCCGATTTAGTCGTGGAAATTGATGTCACCAGCAGTTCTGATAGTCGTCTACGAGTCTATGCAGATTTGGGTGTGGCAGAAGTTTGGATTTATAACGGGGAATCTCTGGTGATTAAACAATTACAAAATGACACCTATATTACCTGCCAAACTAGTCAATTCTTTGTTAAGTTACCCATTCCAGAAATTGCTGGATTTTTGCAACAAGCCGAAACAATGGATTATCTGGAATTAGTAAAAATATTTCGTGATTGGGTGAAAAGTCAGTTGTCTTGACTTAGGTCAGATCCCCGACTTCTCAAAGAAGTCGGGGATCTAGAGGTTGAGTTGCAGTTTGATTAAATTTTGAACTTCGTGTATAATGGTCTTGATATATAGACACTACATTTAGAAAAATTTTTTTCCGCCTGACGGCGGGGGAATAAGAAGGGAAAAGAATAAAAAGTGCAGAGGGCTAAAGGGCAAGAGTGTAAAGGGTAAGGAATCCTCACGCCACAGCCACAGCCACCACGCGAAAACCAAAACTGATGTTACGATTCGCGCGCGCGTACCTAAGGCGAGCGTCAGAACGGCAAGCCCAGGCATCGGAGAACCAACTACCGCCACGCAGCAGCCTTATGTTATTATCGCTACCTATTAACCACGCGCTACCATCTGTCGGCGCGCCTTGGTAGCTATTATTGTGTACATCTTGACACCATTCCCAGATATTACCACACATATCATATAATCCGAAAGAGTTCGGCGGAAATATTCCTACATTTGTTGTTTGTTGACGATATTCACCTTTGGGTGCTGAACCGTAGGGATTGTTACCGCCATAATTAACTAAATCTGGGGTGATGGTTTCCCCAAAATAAAAAGGTGTAGTTGTCCCCGCTCGACAAGCGTATTCCCATTCCGCTTCGCTAGGTAGCCTGTAGGTTTTTCCTGTCTTCTGGCTCAATTTCTCACAAAATTCTACCGCATCATCCCAACTTACTTGTTCTACAGGTCTTTTCTCTCCTTTGAAGTTAGCAGGATTTGTCCCCATGATGGCTTGATACTGTGCTTGGGTAATTTCATATTTCCCCATGAAGAAGCCGGGAACTGTCACCTGTCTCTGGAGACTTTCATCTGATTCTCGGTCTTTCTCAGTTTCCGGTGAACCCATTGTAAATGTTCCCCCTGGTATCTGCACCATTTCTAAGCTGACACCATTCCCCAAGTCTTCTGTAAAGTATCTTGCTTCCTCATTACGGCGGTTGGTGATTTTCCCTTTTGCATCTACCGTCACCGTTTCAAATTGAAAGGTTTGTAAGCTACTGGAGGGAATGCGAAACGGTGTAATAGGAACTGAATTAGACTGTGATAGGCGCGGTACTACAATTGCTAAACCCAACCCAGCACCCGCAAACCCCACAGTTTTTATTATCTTTCGCCTTGACCAGCTTGGTGTGATGATTTTTGTTGGTGTAGCTGATGGCGGTGGTGGCGGTACTTGTCGCTGTTGTGGCTGTGGTATAGGTACAGTTGGCGTTACTTGTCGCTGCTGTGGCTGTAGTGATGTAATTGCTGCTAACGCCTCCACTGCTGAAAGATATCTATCCCGAAAGTAATCACTCACCATCTTATTTAACACATCTGCCAACTTCTCAGTGACATTTGCCAAATTCCGCCAAATTACCTCACCGTCAGTAGGGTCTTTTGGTAGTTCATTAGGTTGTAAGCCAGTTAAAGCTTGAATCCCTAACATCCCCACTGCATAGACATCGCTGCTTAACTTTGGTTGTCCGGCTGCTTGTTCACTGGGCATATAACCAAGACTACCAATGGCAACGCTAAAACTTGTTTGACCTTGGGTGTTCACCGTCATGGTGTTTACTTCTTTAACTGCACCAAAGTCAATCAGGACTATCTTACCATCTTGACGGCGACGCATTAAGTTTTGCGGTTTGATGTCACGGTGAATAATGTTCTTTTTATGAACTACTGCTAATATTTCTAAGATTTCTTGTAAAAGTTTAGTGACTGCTATTTCTGTTAACTTTTCACCGGGAATAATTTCATGGCTTAAGTCTACGCCATCTACAAATTCTTGCACTAAGTAAAATTCGCCGTTTTCTTCAAAGTGGGCGAACAGTCGCGGTATTTGGTCGCTATCATTACCTAACTTATATAAAACCTGCGCCTCACTATCAAATAATCTTCTGACAATTTGTAAGACTGCGGGGTCAGAGTTAGGTTTAAGGTGCTTGACTACACACTTTGGCTGTCCGGGTAAGTCTATATCTTGAGCTAGGTAAGTATCGCCAAATCCACCACTACCGAGGATTTTGATAATTTTATAGTGGTTGCGGAGGATGTCACCGGGCTGAGGCATGGTTTTTGAGTTTATTGTGCCAAATTTCTGGGTGTTTGAGCAAGTCAGATCCCCGACTTCTTTGAGAAGTCGGGGATCTAGTGTCCAAAACTACTTTGTTTCCATCCAGTTTTCACCGGCTCTTACTTCTACTAGCAATGGGACACTCAAATTTACTGCGCCTTCCATGACTGATTTAATTTGTGGTTGTAGTTCTTCCCACTCATCAGGCGGAACTTCAAAGACTAATTCATCATGAACCTGTAATAATAACCGTGCTTGATAGTTTCGTAAAACTTCATGGATTTGCACCATTGCAATTTTGATGATATCTGCACTCGAACCTTGAATTGGCGCATTGGCGGCGGAACGCAGTAAACCTGCATCGTAAGCACCTAAATTTTTTAATTTACTCAAGTTAATATCTTCTGGGTCGCTACCTTTGAGTTTGCGTAAACTGTTGATGGTAAACTCAAAATAGCGGCGACGACCGAGGATAGTTTCCACATAACCTTGAGATATCGCTTGTTTTTTCACTCCTTCTAGATAAGCGAAAACTTGCGGGTAGCGATCGTTAAACCGTTTAATAAATTCATTAGCTACGTTTTTATCAATTCCAGTGGAACGGGAAAATTTCAGCGAACCCATGCCATAAATTACACCAAAATTAATAGTTTTAGCTACTCTGCGTTCATCGGCTGTAATATCTTCTTTTTCAAAGACTAACTTTGCCGTTACAGTGTGAATATCTTCATTCTGCTGATATGCTTTTACTAAAACTGGTTCTTGACTCAAATGTGCCAAAATTCTTAACTCAATTTGAGAGTAATCAGCAGCCACCATTAACCAACCTGATTCGGGTAAAAATGCTTTGCGAATTTGCCGACTAAAAGCTGTGCGAATGGGTATGTTTTGTAAATTAGGATTAGAAGAAGATAGTCTACCGGTTGATGTTGCTGTCTGATTAAAATTAGTATGTACTCTGTGGGTATCTGGTCTGACTAATGCAGGTAAAGCATCTACATAAGTAGACTTTAATTTTGATAAAGTACGATACTCAATAATGGCATTAACGAAGCCAGTTTCATCAACTTCTTGCAGTTTTTCTAAAGTGGCTGCATCTGTAGAGTAACCAGTCTGAATTTTCCGTGAATATTTGGTACTCAATCCCAATTTTTCAAACAATATATGACTCAATTGTTTAGGAGAACCTAAATTAAATTTTTCTCCAGCTAATTCAGTTGCTTGTTCATGTAATCTTGCTAAATCTATTTCTAATTGCTGGGAAAGTTCTTTTAAGTAATCTGAATTAATGCGAAATCCAGTATATTCTACTGTTGCTAAAACTTGTTCTAGTGGCTGTTCTACCTCTGTTAATAACTGAGATAAAGCTGGAATTTTATCTAATTCCTCACGCATTTTTGGCACGAGTTGCCATGTTGCATACACTTGCAAACAACAATAATGAGCTACACCTACAATATTTATATCCGCAATGGTTTTACCTTTGGGAACTAACTCACCATAGTTTGTTAATTTTAATCCCAAATAACGCAAAGCTAAATCAGTCAGATTATGGCTAGTGTCTGGATTTAAAACATAACTAGCTAACATAGTGTCAAATACGATTCCTGCTAAGTTAATGCCTTGAGTGCGAAAAACTAAGCGGTCAAATTTACCATTTTGGAAAGTTTTGGGATAATCAGCACTTTCTAAGATTGGTCGTAGTGCTTTGAGTGCTAAATCCTTATCTAAATTTTCCCCTGTTTTGTGAGAAATGGGAATATAGGCTAATTCATCAGGTGCAGTTCCCCAGCAGCAGCCAATACCTACTAATTCAGCATCTCTGGGTTCTAAATCGCTGGTTTCCGTGTCCCAAGCTACAGGATTTTCTGGGTTAGTGAATGTCTGTAATATCTGAATTAATTCTATTAGTTTAACTTCAGTATTAATGATGCGCGGTTGAATGGGTGAATCGGTGGGTTGAGAAACATTTGCTGTGTCATCAGCACTGAAAAACCACAAATCTTCATCTTCTGCATCTGTGGTAGGTGATGCTGTGGTAATTTCCTCAACTTGTCCGCCAAACTTTTGCTGAAGTTCGTTGATTTTATTTAAATAGAAGTGAAATTCTAACTTTTCTAAGATGGGAGTCAGCAGGCTATGATCAAAACCTTTGAATTTGGAGTCTTCCAAATTCACTTCAAGGGGAACATCTACAACTATTTTGGCTAAATAGCGCGATTTTTCCGCATTTTCTTTGCCTTCTACCAGTTTTTTCTGGGTTGCTTCTTTAATTTTATCTAATGCTGCGTAAATCTGATCTAGGGACTCGTAGGAATTTAGTAACTGAACGGCGGTTTTTTCCCCAATACCCTTGACACCGGGAATATTATCTGATTTATCCCCACACAAGGCTTTAAAATCAACAACTTGTGTAGGTAAAATACCAAGTTTTTCTTTAACTTGTTCTGTACTGAATTCAGTGATAGTATTGGTCGAACGCTTGAGCGCATCAGGACTAAAATTTAAGACAGTGATTTCCTTCGCTGGGTCGATGAGTTGAAATAAATCGCGATCGCCTGTTAAAATTTTCACCTTATACCCAGCAGCTGTGGCTTTCTGCGCCAATGTTCCCAATACATCATCTGCTTCATAACCAGGCGCAGTGTAAATTGGCAGATTAAAACCTTGCAGTAACTCGTGCAGATTTTTCAAGTCTAAGATAAAATCCTCTGGGGTTTCTGCACGGCCAGCTTTATAGGTATCGTCAGCTTCGTGGCGAAAAGTTGGTAAACCCAAATCAAAAGCCACAGCCATTGCTTGCGGCTGTTGTGTATCCATGACTTCCAAGAGTGACTTGAGAAAGCCAAAACATACACTAGTAGGAATCCCCGTTTTAGTACGCAGTCCGCCATCTCGTCCTTTGGCAAACGCAAAGTAAGAACGATAGGCTAGGGAGTGTCCATCTATCAGGATGAAGGTGGGACGGGTAGAAGTGATAGAAGCAGAAGTTTGAGACATAGCAATATTGTAGCCAGAACCTTGTCCCACAAGAACAAAATAAGTAATGAGTAATGAGTAATGAGTAAATACCCAGCACTTATTTTTAATAACTTTTGTAAAATCTTTACAAAAAATTAAGTATATTCCACAAGCCTATTTATAAAGTTTCAGAGTTAGAAATAGGTGAGTAATCCTGCTGGCAATCAATTTTTAAGAAGATTATCACCCATGACAACAACACTTTTTAAGATTCTAGGAACTGCTACAACATTGGCAGGAATTATTGTCAGTGCTGGTTCTGCAAACGCTGCTTCCCTGACAAAAACAGCTAGCACTAGCTTTGCACCCACAAACATCCTTAATCAATCTATTGGTATTGAACAATTTAACACGTCTCTCGGCACTCTCCAAAGTGTAACTATAGACTTTACTGGTGACATCAAAGGAGATGCTGGCTTTGAAAACATAAGTCCAAATCCTGCTCAAATAAACGTTTCACTTGGTGGTAAATTAAGTTTATCTCTCAACAACCAGTCTCTATTAACACTAGAGCCGGAAAATGTTTCTAGCTACGAAACTGGTGCATATGATGGCACAATTAATTTTGGTGGGACTTCTGGACAGACAATACCTGGACTAATGGCCTCGCAATCGGGTACTTTTGCTTCTACTGATAGCCAGTTTTTACAGTCCTTCATCGGTGCTGGTAATGTAAACTTCATATTCTCAGCTTTAGGCAATTCAGTAGTTGGAGGTTCAGGTAATATTAGCTCTTTTGTGGCTACATCGGCTAAAACGAGTATCCGAGTTACGTATGAGTATGACTCTACTCAGTCTATACCTGAAGCTTCTGCTGTGTTGGGATTGGGTCTAATTGCAGGTATTGGTCTATTATCACAACACAAAAAAGGCTTGTTCAAAACAGCAAATTAATCAGATTCAATAAGAGAATAACTGTTATTGCCTTCCCTACGGGACGTTGGCGAAGCCTTCTTGAAGAGTAACGATCGCATGGACTCACTCTTAGTTAGAGATTTTGCGATCGCTACTCTTTTCTCGCAATGATATACAAAAAAGTGGGATGCTCTCGATCTTTTTCAGAATTATCTATTTGGGCTAAGTGGTAAACGTTTAATCGGTACGTTAACTACTGGGATTTTTTGAAAGTATTCACGAGAATAGTAGTTTTGCCTACCACTATTATCTAAAAATTGCGTGTAGCTTTGTACCATGATTTGTTTACCAGCATAGCCTAAACCTAAAAAGGTATTAGCAAAGCCCTTATTGTAATTAGCTGAACCATAACCATGATTAGTATCTTGGACATTAACACCATAGGTAGCTAATGGTGTAGTACCCCAATCGCAATCTGTAGGTTGACATTGACCAAAGACCCGAATATTTAATTGATTGCTACCAGCAGAGGTAATCACCAAGCGAGTAATACCGCGAGTATTAGCATCTTTATTTACCCAAGTGCCAACAAAATCACCAGGTGCAGCTAAAGTAGGACTAGCCAAAGCAGCAGTTAAAGCTACACTTGCAGCAGCAAGACTCAAAGCACGTTTTATCATTTTATTCACACTCCATTTAATATTTAATAGCTGAATCCTGATATTAATTCTTGTAGATAAATATCAGGCATTCAAAATGATTAATTAGTGAAAATTTGAATTGGGAATTTTAACGAGTTAATAATTGATTATCGCCAGTTTTCACTCCAAGCACCTGTCACATCAAAACCACCAGGAACAGGTGTTAAGTTTAATGAACCCCAATCAAAGGTGTTACAAAATGTACCGAAGTTATTGTCACAAATATCACCAGCACCATAACCATTAACAGAACGTGTTCCTACATGAGAATAGGTAGAACCGCCCCAATTACCGTTACCAAACCAAGTGGTGTTTTTCAGACCACCCCGCAGAAAACAACGCAAGCCATCACCATTACTACCTGAGAGGCTAGAAACCTGGTATTCATCGAAATATCCGCCACAGGTTTTTGGTCTGGGTAAAGGGTTGTAATTAGTGCTTCTGACTAATTGCCATTCTTCATTCCATGCACCGGTAACACGAATTCTTGAACCACCACCCAAGACTTGTACACTTAAATTTCCGGGGAAGTCGCCGTTAAAATATTCACCATTACCGTGAATATCAGAAGCAAAACCAACCAAATTGCGGCCTCTGTAGATGGCTTGTCCTACGTGACGATAGGTTGAACCGCTCCAATTTCCTTCACCATACCACGCCAATCTGGGAACTCGTGTACCTGGTTTACCTTCGCTAAATTTGACGCAACGGATACCATCACCTTGATTACCATTAAGAGATGTGACAACGTAAGTACGCAGATGCGGGCCACAATTAAAATTTTGATTTTGAACTAGCTGGAAGTTTTGAAGTATTGGTACTTGGGCTAAAGCTGTAGTTGCCGTAGTTAAGGCTACCATGCCCCCAAGTGTTAAAGATTTAAATCCTAGACGAAACATGATACTTTTTCCTTGTAGTAAAGTGTGTGCAGGTGTTGTTGAACACCTTCTGTTGTCCTATAGGTCGGCTTCTAGTTTTTTATGCAACCTCGGCAAAGCATCATTGAAATTTTTTCAACTTTTGTGCAGTTCGATGCCGATCGCTTCAGTCGGTGGGCGATGGAATCGCGCTTGCGTCGCAGCATTCAAAGTTGTCTCCACCAAACCCCCAAGGAAATTTCGGAACACTTTTGGGCGTTGTATTGGTATAAATTTTTGCAAGTTCCCGAAACTCAATCCTTAGCCAAGCAACATCTGATGGCTTATCTGCAAGAACCCTGTTATTGGACATCCCAAAAAACAGCCGCTAGTTTTACTAGTACGCAATACAAGCTGTCAGACTGTTTTCAAGTAGCGATCGCCCAAATTGATCGAGTCCTCAAAGGATTTAATCCCAGTCAAACCAGCACGCTGAAAAACTACGCTAGCATTATCTTTGGTAGTGCGATTCGGGAAACCCTACGCCAACGCCAGGAAGTTGATATCTGCACCGATTGGGGGCTGTTACGCAAAATCAGCCAAAAGCGATTGGATGAATCTTTGCAAAATGCTGGTTTGTCCCCAACAGAAATTCGGGCTTACATCCAGGCTTGGAGTTGTTTTAAAACCCTGTATGTGCCTACAAAAGCGGCTAACTCACGCCAATTATCTCGCCCAGATGATGCAACCTGGGAGGCGATCGCTAAAGCTTATAACTCCCAAAATACCCCAGCAAGCAACCCCCAAACTATCGAGAAATGGTTATTGAATGCGGCTAAAGCTGCACGCAAATATTTATATCCCAACCTAGATTCTCTGAATGTTACTAAGGGTAGTGATGATTCCTTTGAGATTTTAGATAATCTTCCTGGTACAGAACAGCCATCTTTAATTCAAGAAATTATTATCCAGGAGGAAGAACAAGCCAGAAATTCACAACAAGTAGAAATCAATCAAGTATTAGTTAAGGCAGTTTCTCAACTAGATGCTCAATTACAAGAGATTTTAATTTTATACTACGGTCAAAAATTGAATCAGGATGCGATCGCTCAACAATTAGACATCAAACAATACACCGTTTCCCGACGACTCAGCAAAACTAAGGAAACTTTATTGCGATCGCTAGCAAGTTGGAGTCAAGATACACTGCATATTTCTCTAACACCAGACATACTCAAGGGTATGAGTACGTTGATAGAAGACTGGTTACAGAACTACTACAATGTCTCGCACCCCTAAACTATGCTAAAACCGTCAAAAATTATTTATTAAGATTTGTAGATTTTTACGTCTGTTCGAGAAATAGCTAATTATCCAAAATATTCTTAATTCTTAATTTTGAATTTTGAATTGATCCCCCCGGAGTGTCCGTCATGACTGCTAACCCTACTGTATTTACATTTGCTGACTCAACAGACTTGATTTTAGAAATCCCTAATCAACCCCAAAATCAAGTAAATATAGCCAGTCAGTCCTTTTCACATCCTAGTTCCTGGTATCAAGCCTATTTAAACGAAATTTGCTTGAGTGCAGTCTTGCCGTGGTTGCAAGAAGATTTTACACGCCAAGCAAAGGTTTGGCCTTATACCAATTCTCTAGCCAGCATTTGGGAACTGGTAAATGGAACTGCCGTCACTCTAGACGTAACTAGATTTATTTTAGTTCCCAGTGAAAATATTGATTTAAGTGAATTACGTGTACCCCAAGAATGGGTAGATTTACCAAGTTGGGTGGGGGATTATTATTTAGCGGTGCAAGTAGAACCAGATGCTGGCTATGTTAGGGTTTGGGGTTACTGTAGTCATGCACAACTAAAAAATCAAGGTAAATATGACGCAGGCGATCGCACTTATACTTTAGATGCGAGTGATATAACCACTGACATCAGTGTATTACCTGTAGAATTACAATTTTGTTCCCAGACAGCCACACGCAGCCAACTTGCAACTTTACCCACTCTACCCCTAGCCCAAGCCCAAAACTTAATTACCCGTTTAGGAAACCCCGAAGTTATCACCCCCCGGTTAGCAGTCCCTTTTGAATTGTGGGGGGGACTAATGGAACATGGAGGCTGGCGCAAAAGCCTATATGAACGCCGCCTAGGGCTACCAGAACAGCGTTCAGTAGTGCAATGGTTGCAAGAGAGTATTTCCCAAACGGCTGAGGCGATGGGTTGGGGTAGATTGAACTTACAATTAAGTGCAGCCGGCGCGAGGAGTGTAGAAGGAATACAACCAGGAGTAACATTATCGCGTAGATTAGCGATCACTGGTCAAACCTACGAACTATTAATTTCACCCCAAGGCGAACCAGAAGAACCATCTTGGCGGTTTGAGTTAAGAAATGCTACTGTCGGCGCAGTCATTCCTGGCGGCTTTAAACTCAGACTCCTCACCGAAGACTTACAACCATTTCCCAACAATGAAGATATAGCCACAACCGCCGTAGAACAACTTTACGTCGAAGTTACCCTAGATGCTGGCGAAGGCATAGTTTGGCAAATAGAACCCCTACCAGAAAATTATGACCAAGAAATTTTAAGATTCTAAGCTGTTGGGAGTCTTTTTTTATTGATAATGTGGATAAACATTCTTTCTCTGTCCACATGAGATTACAAGCTATGAGAGAAAAATACAACCAACAAATGCGTGTCTGGGCTATGTTGTGTCATCTCTCAGCATTGTTAGCATGGATACTATTATTTGCCTTAATTTTATTGGGTATTCCCTTATTTATACCCCTAAATATTGCCCTCCCGCTAATCATTTGGCAAATGAGAAAAATCAAATATCCCTGGGTTGACTTTCAAGGAAAAGAAGCTTTAAATTTTCAAATCACCTTAACTTTTTACATTGTAATTATTGTCATGATTTCTTTATCAGTAGTCCTAGCTAGCTGTGGTATTGCCTTAGCTACCAATGGTGAAATCAATCAAATAAATACAGTTTTAGACAGCTTATTATTTATCTGGATGTCCTTTATCGTCGCCCTCTTTATATTACAATTATTCCTAGTAACCTTCGCTGCCACCAAAGCATATAACGGCGAACATTACCGCTACCCCTTCACCATGAGACTCTTAAAGTAGTAATCGTATTTCGCACATACTGCAAAGCAGAACCCCCAGGGTAAGCAAATATAATCTAGCTTTACCATTAACTAACAATCTAAACCCATCCCACATTTATGCAACACCAAAGAAAAAACTCCTCTTTCTCTCTGCGCCTCTGCGCCTCTGCGTGAGATAATAATACTCTTATTACACCCAGCCAAAATTTATAATTAATGACTTTAGAATTACAAAATAAAATTGGCATAGCAATTGTTGGCACTGGATTCGGTCAAAAAGTCCACATCCCCGCATTTCAAGCCCATCATCGTACAGAAATAGTGGCGATTTATCACCGCGATATTAATAAAGCCAAAGCCATTGCCGAAGCTAATAATATTCCCCATGCCTGCGACACAATTGCTGAAATTTTAGCCTTACCAACAGTACAAGCAGTCAGCATCTCAACACCGCCCTTTCTACATTATGAAATGGCAAAACAAGTATTACAAGCAGGGAAACATTTACTACTAGAAAAACCCGTAACTTTAAATGTTACAGAAGCCAAAGAACTGTATCAATTAGCCAAAAAACAAAATGTAATTGCTACCGTAGACTTTGAATTTCGCTTTGTACCCGCGTGGCAACTTTTCGCTGAATTATTGACATCAGACTATGTAGGCAACCAACGCTTAATTAAAATTGATTGGTTAGGTTCTTCCCGTGCTGACACTTCCCGCCCGTGGAATTGGTATTCATCTCAAGAAAAAGGCGGCGGTGCATTGGGTTCTTTAGGTTCTCACGCCTTCGATTACATTTACTGGTTATTTGGCCCAGTCAAGAGATTAAACGCCCATTTGACTACTGCTATCCCCGCACGAGTTGAACCGGCTAGCGGTGAATTAAAGCCAGTAGAAACAGATGACACCTGTCTGTTGTCCTTAGAATTAGCTAACGGTACACCTTGCCAAGTCGCCATCAGTGCCGTAGTTCACGCTTCCCGGACACATTCGGTAGAAGTGTATGGCGATCGCGGTACTCTAATCATAGGCAGCGACAACCAAAAAGATTACATACATGGCTTTAAAGTCTGGGGTTCTCACCCAGGCGAACCCCTCCAAGAAATCGAAATTCCCCAAAGATTACTATTTCCCCAACATTACCCTGATGGACGCATTTGTGCATTTTTGCGCGTAGTGAATCAATGGATACAAGGAATTGACACTCAGCAGCAAACAATACCATCCCTAAAAGAAGGCATTTACTCACAGTTATTAATGGATTTATCCCATAAATCCCATAACACCTCAACCTGGGTAGAAGTACCAAATTTTACTTAAAAATACTCCGCGCCCCTCCGCGTTTAAACATCAACATTTAGCTGTTCTATATGTCTAGCGGCTTTCTCCCACAGCTTTGCCGTAATCTCATCCTGCCAATGACTTCTGAGATTTTCAGCTTTTTTGTGGCATATTCGCTCTAACATCTCTAGAATTGCAGCTAATGTCAACTTATCTATTAACGCTTCTAAAACATCCATATCATCTGTTTTCATCGTACTCACTCGGTAGACATCCTTGATTTATCTCTCTCTCCTAAACTTACGAGAAAAGATTGAAGAACTTGTGAGGAGATACTTATGAATTATGATGACATCTTCGCCGCAATATCCGCCGGCTTACCAAAATAGAGAGAACTAGTAACCAATAAATCTACCCCAGTGGCGGCATATTCCTGGACATTATTCAGTGTAATACCGCCGGCGGCTGCAAGTTTAACATGAGGATACCGTTGTTTAAGATTCTGGGCTAGCTCCTTGAGTGTACCCAGTGACATCTTATCAATTTGGATGATATCAACTCCACTTACTGCCACTACCAAAGCATCTTCTACCGTTTCCACTTCAATACAGATTTTATGTTCTTGAAATCGCTGCTTCAGGGGTGTTATCTGTTCTAGCAATCCAGACAGACCCCCCATATAGACTAAATGCTGCTTGAAAATCAGAATACTTTCCGAGAGTCCTAGGCGATGAGGTAGCGCACCACCCGCAACGATCGCCTTCATCATTAATGCTCTAGTTCCTGGAAATACCTTGCGCGTAGTCACTACAGAAATAGCCGGATTAACAATTTTTGCCGCCTTCACAAATTCATTGGTGCGCGTCGCTATTCCTGAAGTATACTCCAGCAAATTTAAAGCTATTCTCCAGGCGATGTGTAGAGACTCTGCACTACCTGTAGCTGCCAAAATTAATTGATCTGCCTCTAAATGAGTACCACTTTCTACAGAGAAATGTGCTTTTGCTCCACATTTTTCTATCACCCTCACCGCTTCTTCCGCAGCGCAGACAGTCATGGGGTGGCGAGTATAAAATTCTATTTTCCCCTGTTCCTTGCCAATACCCAATCCCAAGGTTGTCAAGTCAAAATAGGGAACATCTTCTGCAATTAAATTGGTAATTGCCTCATCAGACAAACAAATACGCATAGTAGGCTTTAATGATGGCGTGTGGAGAAAGGGAACATTTTCTTCACTTTATGCTCAGTCAGAGTTAAATGTCTGTGCCGTTTTTTATTTTTTGATAATTTATGTAGCCGAAGTCGCTAATGGTTGATTTGCTGCCTTCCAACCGTTGATACTGGGGGGAAAGCCTCGTACATTGTCATAACCCAAAAGGCGTAAAGACATCACCGCCATTGCTGAACGATAACCAGAAGTACAGTAGATAACGACAGGCTGATTTTGGGGAATTTGTTCAAGGTTCTGAGTCAGTTTTGGCAAAGGAATATTAATAGCATTACCAATATGCCCAGTTGCATACTCAGAAGGCTCTCGCACATCAATTAAAAGAATATGATCTTCGTTGATCAAACGTTGCAATTCTTCTACATTCCCCACGGTGTAATAGCCTCTGGGGATGGAATTGAGATAAGTATCCAATGCCGTTTTTACATCTGAATTTGAATTAACCACTGCTGTTACTTTTGTAGTTGGGGTAGATAAACTTTTAGTCAATGACAGGGGAAATGCTAACGCTGACGAATGATAGCCGATATCAACCAGAAGATAGATAAATAGCCCTAATCCCAATAAATTTGCCATCCAATTTTGTTTTTTCATTTTCTACACTGTAATACTTTTTTGCTATATAACAATATAGTAATACAATTGATTAAATTAAACCACAAAAATTGTTAAGAAAAGTAACAATTTTTGTGGTTCGTAGTAAGGACTAAAGTCCTGATTTTTCTAAGGACTAAAGTCCTTACTACAAACTTGCTTATCCATCAATTTAAACTTGACGCACTAGTTAGAGTAGTCCGTGCTGAGTTAAATTTTGTACTTGCTAGTTATTTCTATTAGTTCGTATCAGGTTGATAACATTGCCAACCGATAAACTTAGCACTACCATAAACAATACCTTCGTTAAAATTTAGAATCATCAGACATAAAAAAAAGCCTAAATCCTCAAAAACCAAGGGTTTCAGCCTATGAAAGTTAGATTTAAATCCATAACTCAAAACTTCCATGTTACGTAGTTTTTTAACAGAATTAAAGGTATTGAGAAAAACTCAGTAACACAATCATGATGGTACTTATTCTGAATCAACTATCCTTCAAAGGATGTATTAACTTTAAGTTTTTTAGCAACATCCCGTAAAATATTTTTAATCTTGAATTGCTTATGCCTTTTTACCGAGTTAAGACAAATCAGCAACAATTACCCCGTTTAAATCAACTGACCAATGACATACCCCCTCTACTGCGAGATGAGTCTGAAGAAATTGATGCAGATTATGAAGTAATTGAGTCAACTATATTAATTAGTTCTTTCCCTGACTGGTATGTTGAACAAGCCCAGCAGAGTATGCGGGAATTAAATTTTGATTTGCATTTAGCAGTCTGTGAGGTAGAAATAAAAAATGGTATCACTGCGAGTTTAGAACCTATCCCGCCACCTGAATTACCACCAGATACGACGATTTATAATTTAAATACCATCTTGGATTCGTAATTCGTAAGTAGAACGGCGAAATAATTAAAGGTTTGTAGTAAGGACTTTAGTCCTAAAAGAAGGACTAAAGTCCTTACTACGAACTGGGGTTCTATGGTTGGATTTGAGAGACTTGGCTAGAACAAAAACTAGTTACAACTTAGTCCCGCACTCAGAACAGAAGTTATAGTTTGGTAAGTTTTTCGTCCCGCAGTGGCTGCAATAGATTGGTTCTACATTTGCTTTTGGTGGTTGCTTGGGTAGACCAACCATCTGAGCATTACTCTTACCAGGAGCTACCATTGGATAGCAGTTTTCGTCTCTGGTGACGTGAACATCCAAAATTACAGGGCCATCGTAGGCTAACATTTGAGCGATCGCATCTTTTAATTGCTCACGCTCAGTTACAATTATCCCCTTAATGCCGTAGGCTTGTGCCAACAGTTCAATATTTGGCATCCCTACTTCCATATTTGAGGATGAATAGCGTTCGCCGTGGAAGGCTTGTTGCCACTGGCGTACCATCCCTTGCCAACCGTTGTTGATGATTACGGTCTTGACATTAATGCCATATTGTGCAGCAGTTCCCAATTCTTGCAAACACATTTGGAAACTGGCATCACCACTAATACAGATGACTTGCTCATCAGGAAAAGCTACCTTCGCACCAATCGCCGCAGGTAGACCAAAACCCATTGTTCCTAAACCTGCGCTAGAAATCCAGCGTCGAGGGCCATTCTTGAGGAATTGTGCTGCCCACATTTGGTGCTGACCAACATCAGTAGTATAGAAAGCGTGGGGTGCTTGGCGACCAACTTCAGAAATTACCTCTTGAGGTGGGATGCTGTCAGGATGTTGGGGGACGACTAAAGGATATTCTTCTCGCCAACGATTAACTAAATTCAGCCATTCTATATTTTGGTTGGGTGTGGTTTTTGCGCCTGCTTGTTTACAGCGACGCAACAAGTCAATTAAAACTCTCCGCACATCACCAACGATGGGTACTTCCGGGACGCGATTTTTACCGACTTCTGCGGGGTCGATGTCGATGTGAATGACCTTAGCACGGGAGGCGAATTCGTCTAATTTGCCGGTTACACGGTCATCAAACCTTGCACCTACACAAAGGAGCAAATCACAATCCGTCACTGCAAAGTTAGCGTAAGCAGTGCCGTGCATCCCCAACATCCCCAAAGATAGGGGATGGTGTTCATCAAAAGCACCGATACCCATCAAGGTAGTTGTGACGGGGATATTAAATAACTCTGCTAGTTCTTGAATTTCTGCATGGGCGTTAGATGCGATCGCACCACCACCGACGTAAAGTAAAGGACGACGGCTTTCTTGAATTAGTTGAATTGCGGCGTTGATTTGCCGGGGATTACCCTTCACCGTCGGACGATAACCCGGTAACTTGACTGTACCTGGTTCTACAGGCACATAATCAAATTCTTCAAAGGCCACATCTTTAGGCACATCAATTAAAACTGGCCCTGGACGACCTGTACTAGCAATGTGAAACGCCTCAGCTACAGTGCGTGCCATATCAGCCGGGTCACGCACTACATAGGAGTGTTTGACTATTGGTATAGTAATGCCGTAAATATCTGTTTCTTGGAAAGCATCTGTACCGATCATTTTCCGAGGTACTTGTCCTGTGACAATTACCATTGGAATCGAATCCATGTAAGCCGTAGCGATACCTGTCACCAAGTTAGTCGCCCCAGGGCCGGAAGTACCGAAGCACACACCAACTTTGCCAGTTGCGCGAGCATAACCATCAGCAGCGTGAGCCGCGCCTTGTTCATGCCTGACGAGAATGTGCTTAAGACTACCAGTTGCTTCTACTTTGTACAGGTCATCATAAATCGGCAGAATTGCTCCACCGGGATAGCCGAAAATATACTCAACACCGTGGCGCAGGAGGCTATCCAGTAGCGCAAAACCACCAGTTGCCCGTTTTGGGGTTACAACTGATGAAGTAGAGCTGGCAGACTGGGTGTGTTGCTCTGTTTGTGAGGGACTAGTCGGGGAAGGCAAGCTCACAGTCACGATCAAACCTCAGAGGATAGCTAAGTTAATATGGAATTTCTGTATTTAATATGTCAATTTTAGTGGAAAACTTCAACTAAGTTATAACTGAAATTTCTGTCTTTAGAGTGTAGCTGATATATCAATATCATGCTTAGGACTTGACTACACAAGATAACCCATGATTTTATTTTAGGGCTGCGGCGGGTAATATTAGTTAATTTTCCCTGACTTATTAGGGGACAGGGGACAGGTGACAGGGAAGGAAAAAACCTAATGACTAATCACTAATCACTAAATTACATCTTGCAAAACTCGACGGGTGTTTTTCCATGCCCAAACGCCGACGGTTGCAACTACAAAACTCATACCTATTAATACAGTTCTCAAACCTAGAGCATCAGTTAATGGCCCAGTAATAGCTAAAGGTACTGCTAGGGCAATGTTCACTGCATGATTTTGGAAGCCGAACACCGTACCATACATTGTGGGTGGTGTTTGGTGTTGAATTAGGGTTTGCATCGGTACACCGATTAAGGAAGCACCTATACCTAACAATGCACAAAGTCCTAAAGCTAGCAAGAGACTGTGAGTAAAGGTGAATACGCCTAAAACCAAAGCCATCACCAAAAATCCGATTAGGGGTAGGGGTTTGTGATGAAATTTATCTCCCCAGTGACCTAAAATAGCTGCACCTAACACCATACCTACCCCGGCTGCTGCTAAGAAAAAGCCAAATTGTTTTTCTTGTAACCCAAAATCTGCTGCTAATCTAATTGCCAAAACCATTAAAGCTGCAAATACACAATATAAAGTAGTTAGTTGCAGCATGGCATTCAATACCAGACGATTTTTTTTGAGATAGCGCAAGCCTTCCTTTAAATCAGCCCAAGGATCAATTCCTGATCTGCGATCGCTCACAGATTTGTGTTCTGATTTAAAATCAACTAACTGAAAGGCAATTGCTGACACTATATATAACCCACCCACCACTGCTTCTTGACCATAGACTGCTCCCAACCAAGACTTCGCCAAACTCAATATTGGTTCTCCAATAGCGAAACCAACAATTAAAGCCCCCATCATGGTGCTACTGTACAGAGCATTGGCTGCCATAAAATTTTCTTTGCGTACCAACACAGGAATCGCCGCCTGTTCTGCTGGGGCAAAAAACTGTGCTAAGGCAGAAATTGCAAAAGTCAGGACTAAAAACAACAGAAATTCTTTTGGTGAAAATGCTATTAACAGTACCAATATGGCCTGTAATATATTTGAGCCAACTAGAATGAGCTTTTTCGAGAAGCGGTCAACAAAAATACCACCAGCAGAACCCAATAAAATTGCAGGTAGAGTAAATGCCACCATCAAAATTGAGTACATGGAGTTTGCTGCTAAACCCGGAAGTGGTGGGTAATTCTCCAGCAACGCCACCATTAAGACAAAGAAGACTTTATCTCCTAACTGGGATAACAACTGTCCCATCCATAGGAGCATAAAATTTCGATTTTTTAGCAGTGCGCCAAACCCATTATTGACGGCAGCTGGTTCAGTTGGAAACATGGGTCACTTTGGTATTTTAACTAGGGTAGATGGGGACAAATCAATTCAAAATTCAAAATTCAAAATTCAAAAACTGGGGATTGGGGATTGGGGAACTCGGGGCCCCCTTTGGGGATAAGGGGTAATGGGGATTGGGGATTATTTACATCCTTTCGCTTACTTTGTTTGCCCTATCACCTGTAACCTGTCACCTGTAACCTGTAACCTGTCACCTATCACCTGTCACCTATCACCTGTCACCTGTCACCTGTCCCCTATCACCTGGAATATCCTTTATTTCTCACTCCTGTGTGCTTATACTGTTTTCCGGACTATTTCTCTTCATACCGTTTTAATAATAAATGTAGAAATTCGGCTGCTGTTAGACGGGTTTTTGGGGTGGTAATTTCACCTTTGGAGGAATCTACCCACCAGCCTTGTACGGTTTCGGGCGATCGCCACATGGTTAAATGATCAACTGGTGGTTCTGCGTAAAAGTTATCTTGCCCACTACCGAGTAATAATGAACTCCAATGAGTAAAATAATCATGGCTAAGACGATGAATGGGAAAATCTCCCCATAGTGGCACTCCCCATCCGTCGATAGCAATAAAGGCTTTGACATGACCTCCCATCATTTGCCATTGTGTAGCAGCCGCGATCGCTCCAACTACACCAGCACTAAAGCTGATGAATATAACTGGCGATTTTAGCCTATTGTGCAGGCGATCGTGCAGAACCTGCCAAATATGAAATCCTGATAAAGCTAAAACCCCTTCCACCGGCACAACTAATAAATCGGGAGTGGGGGCTGGGATGTAGGGGTTTAAGAGTAAAGAGTTGTTATTTCCCTCTTTATGAGAAAGCACCTGTTGATCTCTATTTTGACTGATTGAGTGATCTGCGCCTGTATATAACCATCCTGAAATAAAGCTTTCAGTTAATTCTGTTTCATGGATTCCAGGACAAATAATTATAGTCATTAGTCATTATTTAAATTTCTTTATCTCCTTGTCTACCCTGTCACCTGTCACCTGTAACCTTTCACCTTCTCCCCAGTCTCCATTCCTTAACCCTCTTTAACACTCGGTATCAAGTAATAACACTAGTATGTCTTTTGATGTATTCTTGTCAATTTTGTGGTTATCCTATCCCCCCGGATGGGATAATAGGTTACTAATTAGAGTGAACTCCAGCTTTGTCATAGCTGCTGATTTAGCTCTGAATTCTGGTTTATATTGAGGAACTCATTGTGGTTGCCACGCCGGAAAAATTACAAAACACCCAGGAACATTTATCAACTCACGACCGAGTAGCAGTGTTGCTCATGGGGTATGGTGAAGTCGAAAGCTACGAAGATTTCGCCAACTACAACGAACAGGCGTTAAATCTACTTACAGCAAAATTTGCACCTGTACCAACCTGGATTTATCCACCTTTAGCAAAATTATTGGCATTATTTGACCGCCACGAGTGGGGACACCAACACCACGATTTTATCTCCCCCCACAACGCCATCTTTGAAAAGCAACGCGCTGGTCTTGAAGAAATATTACAAGCTCAATGGGGTAATAGCATCCAAGTTTTCAAAGCCTTTAATTTTTGCGCTCCTTTTTTACCACAACAAGTTCTAGCAGAAATTAAAGACCAAGGCTTCGATAAAATCCTGATTTACCCACTACTAGTAGTTGATTCTATCTTCACTAGTGGGATTGCGATGGAGCAAGTGAACAAGGCTCTAGCTGGGATGACTGATGGTGAAAACCATTGGGTAAAAGGACTGCGTTATATTCCGTCTTTTTATAATGAGCCAGAATATATTCATTTGATGGCGCATCTGGTTGAGGAGAAAATCAACGCTGATTTAGCAGCCGCCTATTTACCTTCTCAAATCGGTATTGTGTTGATGAATCATGGGTGTCCTCATAAAGCCAAAGGATTCACCTCTGGTATTGTCGAAAGTCAAACATTGTATGATTTGGTGCGGGATGAGTTAATCAATCGCTATCCTCTAATTTCGGTAGGTTGGCTGAATCACGACACACCGTTAATTGAATGGACACAACCAAATGCAACACAAGCAGCCAATAACTTGATTCAATTAGGTGCAAAAGCAATAATCTTTATGCCTATTGGTTTTGCCACAGAAAACCACGAAACTTTATTGGATGTACACCACATTATTCATGCTTTAGAGAAAAAGTATCCCGATGTGGATTGTGTACAAATGTCTTGTGTTAACGACCATCCAGAGTTTTTGGCAATGGTTGCACAGTGGGCAAATAGTCACATTGCTGAGTTACAAAATCAGCAAGCAGTGGCAGTAAATCCACAGATAGCTATTAATCATCATCACCATCACCATCATTAAATCGGGTAGTCAAAAGGTTAAGGTATAGGGTGTGGGTAAAATAGTCTTAGACTACGCCCCATACCCTTAAACTTTTTGCGATCGCTGATTAACTTTTAACCTGTAAATCCGAAGATTTTCGCTAAGTCGTTAAGTCGTTGATAAACAGGGATAATCTTTTCTCCTTGCAGTTCGACGGTAGCCTCTGGATAATTACGAATAGCTCCAAGTAGGGTAACTTCACCATCTTGCTGAATAGATGCAGTTACAGCACTTCGGAGTGCTTTTTGGTCTAGTGGTTTTGCGGGGGGACGAACTACTTCCCCAATTTGAGAAACCAAAATTGGGCCTGTCCAACTAGAAAGCAAACTATTTAAAAGAGCAGGATTAGCTTTGATTCCATCTTGCAGTGCTTTACGAGCTAAATCTGGGTCTTGTTGAGATACCTGGAAATAAGCTAAGAGGGCTGGTGTAGTTTCACCAGTGGCTGCAAATTGATTTAATTCTTGAACAGAGATGGGAGTTTGAAAATTGCCATATTTTAAAACAACTTGTTCCGCAGCATAAACATGAGTATTTGAGAGAAAAACCCCAATGCTCATTCCTAAAGCTGCTGTTTGAGCAAATAATTGCTTGAATGGATATTTGTGAAGTTGCTGCAAAAGTGAAAAAATCTGCATCTTGTTAACCTTCCTAGTAGCTAAAGCGGACACAAGCTTAAGAATATAAACTGTGATTTGGGGCAATACATTTACTAGGTTATCTAAATAAATTAGAGTTTTTCAGAAATTATGTTGCGCTGAAAAAAAATCAACCATTCCTTTGTGCATCCATACTGAATAATGATTCTAGACAGTATATTGTTATAGGTTTTATCAATCCATGTAAAGGAAAATACAACTGTCAACGGAGATATCTTTGCTCAGTAGATTGTGGACTAATTTCTAGACTGTACCTGAAGTTCGGAACTAGAGGTTATCTCGCTGTTGTCGGCGTGCTTCGAGTTTGAGCATAATCTCTGCGTGCATCTCACGGGTGATGGGGTAGAAATAGGTTAAGACTAAGCCCAAAATTAAACAGATGGTGGGTAAGGGGCCAACGGCGATGCGAATAGCTAGTAAGGCTGATTCAGGTTGTATGGGTGGTGGACTTTGACCGGCTACAGTTTCTTGAAAACCGGATGCTTGCAAGGCGTTACCTACTAAAAATAGCCCGAAAGCTAAACCAAATTTTTGCAACAACACCATAAAGCCATAAAAAATCCCTTCCCGGCGTTGTCCGGTTTGGAGTTCATCTAATTCAATTACATCGGGAATCATCGACCAGGGAACTAAGTAAGCTGTGGATACGCCAACACCGGCCATGATAGCCATGACATACATCAGAACTATTTGACCAGGTTGTAAGAAAAAGAGTCCGGCGGCGGCAATTATCCATAAACTCATACCTAGGAAATAAACTAGTTTTTTACCAACTCTTTTACTCACAGCCGTCCAGACAAATAACATTAATAGGGCTGTCCCTTGAACTGCAATCATTACTGTCGGTACATCTGCGGTTTTGAGGGACATACAGTAAATGACAAAGAAAGGAATAATACTGGCGGTGATTTGTACGCCTAGCCAAGAAAATAGATAGATACCGATAACGAAGAGAAAAGGTATGTTGGTGAAAACAATTTTGAGTTGTGCAAAAAAGGGTATAGATGCAGATTCTTCAACTTGAATGCGTTGGGCTTCAAAAGCTAAGACGCGATCGCGCACGCCAAAAACACACCAATATAAAGATATAATGGAAATTACAGTACAAATTGCCGCTAAAACTATATATTGTTGTTGCTCATTGACTATCTGAGAAAAAACTACTTGCGCTAACAACAATGACAGAATACTACCACCAATAGAAAAGGCAAAGCGAAAACTATTCAGACTGGTACGTTCGTCATAATCTTGGGTAAGTTCTGGGGTGAGTGCGGTGTAAGGCAAATTCACCACAGTATAAAATACTTGGGAAACTACCCCAATCGCTACGTAATACCAAAACAACGCCCAAACGTTACTACTTTGGTTGCTACTAAATTGCGGTACGATCCACTGCAAGAAAAAAAAGATTCCGAAAGGAATTGCACCATAAAACATCCAAGGTAAACGACGACCCCAACGCCGTGATTGGGTTTTATCTGTTAGCACTCCCACAAAGGGATCGTTGACTGCATCCCATATTTTACCAATCAACAAGACACTACCAGCTAAACCTGCTGGAATCCCCGCGACATTGGTAAAGAAAATCAACAGAAAAAATATAGATATATTAGCGGTGATTGCGGGGCCTAAATCTCCCGCACCATAAGCTAGCTTGGTTTTTAAATCTAGTTTTTGACTGAGCTTATGCTTTTGGGGATAGTCATCAGCCGCAGAATCGTTCATAATGTTTTGCGCTCATACTAAAATAAGAAATTTGCGATCGCTTCGCTCACTCTAGGCATCGCCTTTAGTATCACCCATAAAATACTTACTTTATGCCAGACCTTTACGTTTCTTGGTCAGAATATCACTATAAAATTGAGCAACTGGCTGCTCAAATTTATCGCTCCGGTTGGGAATTTAATCAAATTGTCTGTCTAGCCAGAGGCGGACTCAGAGTTGGTGATATTCTCTCCCGTATATACCAAAAGCCTTTAGCAATTTTAGCCACATCATCTTACAGTGGACCTGGCAAACAAGAAAGAGGTAATTTAAGCTTTTCTCGTCATCTAACCATGACGACTGAAACATTAGGTTCGCGGATTTTACTTGTGGATGACTTAGTAGACTCTGGAATCACGCTCAAGGAAACTATTCCTTGGCTGGATGCAAATATCGACTCCCCAATTGAAGATATTCGCACCGCCGTAATTTGGTATAAAGCTTGTTCTGTCGTTGCGCCTAACTATTACATTGATTACTTACATGACAATCCTTGGATTCGTCAACCTTTTGAACATTATGAACAGATAAGTGCGGCGGAAATCGCGACTAAGGTGGGATGAGGGGACAAATGTTGACATCTCCCCCGGCTAGAAGCCGGAGGATTCTAAACTGATGTTGCTACGGGGTCTAAAAGACCCACTACGCAACGTTTGCGATATGATTTATTTAATCTCTTGAACAAATCAATTCGCTGTGGCACTGTCAAAGATGCCCTACCCACCTCGGCTAGGTCTAACCCTAACTGTGTGGCTACTTTTCTCATGATGTTGGCACTTCCATTGCAATCTGCATTGACAATGAAGCCATCACGACTTTTGTATAATCCTCGTTTTATCCTTTTCCCTGAAGCTTTCCACCCTTGGGGCTTTTCGCCGTGCTTGGGCAGGGAGTCGCAATCAAGAAAAGATGCCTTAGAAGTGTAAGCCTCCTCAGTAATTGTCAAAGTAATACCGTACTCAGGACAGATTTGTTTTAACCTCTCAATTAATCGACTAGTGGGAATAACCACAAAATTCTGGTTATTTCTTTTCCCCATATTGGAATTTTGCTTCTGTCCAGCATTCCAACCAATGACAATGTTACCCACTCGGTCATTAAGACACTGATTGATAATGAATCGGGCTGCTTTGTTAATCGCATCTCGCATCTGGTTATTCCGTTTGCGTTGTACTCTATCAAGGTTAGAATCCCAGTAAAAATCTGATTTCCCTTGCTTGTATTTGGCAACTAAACGGGAATATCCTTGATTCAACGATCTGAGTTTACGACCATCAATAATCAAACTTTTCCCACGAGTTGAGACACCTGTTAGCCAATTAGAACCACCGTGGTCAAAACTCCATGCTTGTGTGTAATCTAATTGGGGATTTTTTGCTATTGCTTCTTTGCCATCGTCAATCACCCAATCAATCCATAATTGCCCGAAATTTGGACGTACTGTTACTTCTTTAACCCAGTCAGAATCGATAAATTCTGGGAGATATAATCTAACCTCAGTCAGTAATTCTGGTTTACTTTCTTTACTGATTGAAGGCTTAAAATATCCCTCGCTAAAATTCAGAGCTTGACGCGGAAATGTGACAGCAGCCAAACCTCCCTTTTTGCGATATTTTGGCAGAGATGGTTTATCAACCTCGCCGTTGTAGTAAGCTTTCACCAGTCCGTTATAAGCTGTAATTGACTCGCCAACCGACTTTAACGTTTGTTGTGCAGATTGAGCCGCCATTGCTTTGTAATGCACGTTCTGCTTAAGAATCAAATCTAATTCAGGATAAGTTGTACTGCATCTATAAATTTTCCACCCACTACGTAATTCATCGCCATGCCAATAAGTAGTAAAAGCATTACCATTTTCTTGTAACTTAGCGTAATGAATTTTCTTGGTTTCGTACAATGCACAATTTATCAAGCTATTAGCATTCTCACACTGATTCAACCAAAAGGCTGTTTCTTCGTCATTAAATTTAGCTCTAATTGAACAGGTTTTATACACTTGTTTTAGCCTCCTGTATGCTTTACTATAATTGTTGTCAGAATATAAGTCAACAACATTTATTTAGTGGCTAAACTATCACCATCAGACCACGAATACAGACGCACAAGTGGCTCAGTTTCATCTCTGAACTACCATTTTGTATTTGTTCCAAAACGGAGAAAAGCGGTGCTAATAAAAGAAGTCGCACAGCGTTTGCAAGAAATCATATTAGAGTTAGTAGTTGAGCATGAGTGGAGACTTATCGCTTTAGAAATAATGCCTGACCATGTTCACTGTTTTTTAAATGTTCCGACCCATGAATCCCCTGCTGATGTGGCAAGATGGATTAAAGGCAGAGCATCTCATCATCTAAGACGCGAGTTCCCGCACCTAAAAAAACTTCCTTCCCTCTGGAGTCCTAGTTACTTTGTTGCTTCAACTGGTGCAGCAAGTACAGAAGTTGTGAGAAAATATATTGAAAATCAAAAAAGCAATTAAAACTAAAATGCCTGATAAATCAGGCAAATAGCTTTCATCCCCCGGCTAAAAGCCGGAGGTTCTCAGCATAGGTACGATAGCATTAATCTCTATGTGTTCTTTGTGGTGTTATTAAGAGCTTGTTAACCACAGAGACACAGAGGCACGGAGATTTCCAGCTAGAATAACCATAACCACATCGGCAGGGTGATGAGTAAAAGCATAGCTCCTACTGCTATGGTGGTGACTGCGAGATTGCGGTCTAGATTAAAGGTTTCGGCAATTACTAGGGAAGCGAAGGCTGGAGGCATAGCCATTTGTAGGATAATTACCTTGGCGGCTGGCCCTGTCAATCCTAAAAATGGCAAAGTACACCCCAAAAGAAAGGGGACGATGAGCATTTTAATGACTAAGCTGATTCCTACCTGTGGTAAGTTGACCCAAGTGTTAAGCTTTGCCAACCGCATCCCAATTAATACTAATGATAAAGCTACTGTAGTCCAAGCTAATATATCTAAGCTAAATGCTACCTCATCAGGAATTGCTATTTGACGGAATAATAAGCCAAAGCCAAAACTCCAGATGGCGGGGTTAACCAAAATAGCTTTAGCTACTTGAGTAATTTGTCCTTGATTTTGTCCATTGTCGCCAAAACGTGCGCCTAGAGCTACACCCAAGCCATACGCACCAGGAAAAGACCCCAGTAAATCGTAAAATAAAGCCCAAGCAAAGTATTCTTTACCGATCATTGCTAAGGTGATGGGGAAACCTAGATATCCTGTGTTACCAATCATGGCGGCTAATAACAAACTACCTTGAGCGGACTTTTGGGGGATGGTTTTGCTGAAGTAAGTTTGTACTTTGATGCCTAGCCATGCTAAAAATGCTCCTAGTAGAATAGCAAGGTAAGCGATCGCTGGAGCAATCCAAATCGGCCCTGATAAGTCGGCTTGTCGGACAAAAGCAATAATACTGATAGGTACTCCCACCCAAAACAGGAATTGAGCTAAACGAGTAGGAACTGTACTAGGTAGTTTCCGTCCCAGCATAAATCCTATGAGGACTAATCCCACGAGTTTGACGTATAGTTCTAGGAGATTTATCAATGTTGTATCTGGGAATATAGATGTAAAATGCTACCCAATCAGTTTATTTCTATTTAGTTTAAAATCTGTTATGAATTGTGAACAAAAGCAGGAGTTGACCTTTGAATAAAGCTGGATATTCTGGAAAACCAAAAGACTCATTAGGTGAACCTAGTGACGATATTCCAGCAGCTTTACGCGATACTCCTGATGTCGCGCGTAAGACAAAGTTGCAACCCATAGTTTTGTTGTTTGGGGGAGTAACAATATTTGTACTGCTGGCTATTATTAGCGGCTTTTTGTTTTCGCTCACCACACCGAAGAAAACCGTCGAATCTCAACCCTCACCAGTTAGTTCTGTTCCTACACCAACTCCTACAAACTCTCCCAATGATATTGATAGTGTATTGGGACATTTGGCATATCCAGAAGCACCTGAGTCAGAGTTAGTACCAATCACCGCCGATGGCCGGATCAGAATGAGAAAAAACGCCGCCGCCAGATATCAGGCGATGGTACAAGCGGCGCGGAGTGCAGGGGTAATTTTAGTACCTATTTCTGGCTTTCGTTCTGTGCAACAACAGGAGCAATTATTTTTTACCATTGGCGCACAACGCAATCAAACCCCAGCACAAAGAGCAGCACTCAGTGCGCCGCCAGGACATAGTGAACACCATACTGGTTACGCTGTGGATATTGGCGACGGAGCAGCACCAGCCACAAATCTGCAAGCTACCTTTGAAAATACCAGAGCGTTTCAATGGCTACAAGCCAACGCAGCCCGGTTTGGCTTTGAGATGTCCTTTGGACAAGATAATCAACAAGGGGTGAGTTATGAACCTTGGCACTGGCGTTTTGTAGGCGATCGCGATAGCTTGGAAACATTCTACAAAGCCAGAAACATCAAACCAGCAAAAATATCCCCATAACATTTCTAATATATTCACATTCCTCAGCCACCTACTAGCTGGGGATTTAAAATTTTGAATAGGACTTACGCAACGGGCATATTTTTCACGTAGGGTGTGTGACGCGGCAAAAGTATTTGAACGTAGTAATGAAACTTATAGCGTCACGCACCAACCATCGATTGTGAAACTTGCGTAAGTCCTGTTGAATAAAAAAAATTTAACATACTAAGCATTGAAGAAACAATTAATATCTATACATCTATAGGACTAATATTTGATTTTTGAAAAAGCTGCGTACATCTGAAGAGTAGGAAAATCAAAGGTGGTGTGTCGGATAAACCATTCAAACATCCATTTCAAATGGGGGAATGAAGGTATTAAAGCGCAGAAACGTCGAACCCAGGTTTTGGCTTGCAACCAAACATCCTCAATTGGATTTTGTATTGGGCAATTGGGAGCAAAACGAACGCAATGTATCTTCCACTGGTCAGTCGAAAGTCCTTGATTCACTTCATCTAAGAAATTTTTAATTTCTTGAGAACGATGGTAACTAGCTCCATCCCAAAAAATTAGTAATCGCTGATCAGGAGACTGTTCTAGTAAATAACGTAAATAATCAATCGTATTTTTTGAATTTCCTGCATCATAGCTTTTAAGTATTAATTCTCCTTCGAGATAGTCAATCGCTCCATAATAAGTTTGTTTTTCTCGCTCATAGCTAGTTTATACTCCAACTCTCCTATTTCCCAATAATCCTTTGTCTGAAGCCAACTCAATACCTCCTCTCGCTGCTCGGTACTCAAATAGCTCTTTCTTCCTTTGTAGTTTAGTCTTAGACCATCAATTCCATTTTCCTCATATACTTGTTTCCAACCTGTTATTGAACCAAGTGAAACGCCAAGAATTTTCTGGATTTCCTTATATAAGTAACCTTGATAAACCAACTTGACAGCTAACCCTTTTCTCGCTTCACGGGTATTTAGATTTTGAACTACAAATTCCTGTAGTTCAGCGATCGCCTGCTGCAAGTGCTGGTTCATCATTGTTCCTCATTATACTTGTGACCTATCTCCGTATTATCTCTTAGTTTTTTTCAAAAATCAAATATGATTCCTATATATCAAGTTAGTTTTGACAGTTCGTAGTAAGGACTTTAGTCCTGATTTTTCTAAAATACCTCTTGCAAAAGTCATAATTATAGCGTCCTTCTTTGCGTCTTCCCTGCGGGACGCTCCGCGAATGCGCCTACCGCAAGCGGAACGCCAGGGGCGAATGCGCGAAACAAAAAAATATTTATGCAAGAGGTATAAGGACTAAAGTCCTTACTACAAACTTGTTCATCCTTTTTAAACGCGCTGTCAGTGCTAATGAAAGATAGCTAAGTTGGTATCTGGGTCAAAAAAGTGAATTTTATCTGGCGTTAGAGATAACCAAAGTTGCTCACCTACATGGACTAATCGTTCTGGTGGAACGCGCACTTGCAGAGGATTGATAATATCAGTAAATTTAGATTGCTCCTCAACTAGTGTTGCAGTAATAAAAGCATCGTTACCCAGGTTTTCTACTACCTCTACTTGCACTTGTAAGTTTTTAGTAGCAGGTACAGCTAAGTTCAAGTGTTCTGGACGGATACCTAAAATTAAGGTTTTACCATCGTATTTTTGCAACGGATTAGCCCAAATTTCTGGGAGGGTAAGACGGAATTGAGAGTGGGTAATTAACAGAGGCGCGTGAAATTCTACAGGAATAAAATTCATTGGTGGTGTACCAATAAATTCAGCGACAAAGCGGTTATTTGGATTGTTGTAAAGTTCTAATGGAGAAGCGACTTGTTGAATTTGACCTTGATTCATGATGGCGATGCGATCGCCCATTGTCATCGCTTCAGTTTGGTCATGGGTAACATAAATGGTTGTTGTCCCCAATTGTCGCTGTAATTTGACGATTTGAGCGCGGGTTTCTGCTCTTAACTTCGCATCTAGGTTAGAAAGCGGCTCATCCATTAAAAATACTTGAGGATTGCGGGCGATCGCTCTTCCTAATGCTACCCGTTGTCTTTGTCCCCCTGATAGCTGTTTTGGTAAGCGATTTAGCAACATTTCAATTTGCAATAACTCAGCTACACCCCGCACCTGTTGATCTACTTCTCGCTCTTTCCCAGAGATATAACGTAGTCCTTTAGGTAGCTTTTTTGTCATCCCCACCAAGAGATTTTCTGCCCAATTTGGAAGTTGGGAGTGGTGATTTTCCCCATTTCCTAATTCCCGGCGACGTAACCCAAAGGCGATGTTGTCATACACCGTCATGTGAGGATACAAGGCGTAATTTTGAAACACCATTGCAATATCCCGTTCCTTGGGGGGTAAGTCATTCACCAAGCGATCGCCTACCCAAATATTACCGCCTGTCATTTCTTCTAAGCCAGCAATTAAGCGCAATAGGGTACTTTTCCCACAACCAGAAGGCCCCACCAATACCATAAATTCGCCATCGGGAATAGTCAGATTAATCCGGCGCAATACGTTGATAGTTCCTGCTTGTTCTGGTGCTATATCGTTTTTCTTACCAGATTCGCTTGGTAATACCACACCTTCCCCTCGACGGGGAGGAAAACTTTTATAAACGTTTTCTATAAAAACTTGTGCCACGGTTTTTAGTCAAGAGTCAAGAGCTAGGATAACAGTAAGCTAATTATGAATTAAAAAAAACCGCCTGCATCCCCAGTCAGCAGAAGTTCTTTAATTTTGCATTCGGAGTAAAGCCACATGACTAACCATGACATTGTAGACCTACAAACTACAGATTGTTGCATTGTTGGCGGTGGACCTGCGGGGGCTGTATTGGCTTTGTTGCTGGCGCGTCAAGGTGTGGCTGTGATGCTGTTGGAAGCACACAGAGATTTTGATCGGGATTTTCGCGGTGATACGATTCACCCATCGGTAATGGAGATTATGGAAGAATTGGGGTTGAGCGATCGCTTGCTGCAATTGCCCCATGCTAAGATGCGCCAAATTAGGATTAAAACCCCTGAAGATACCATCACACTGGCTGATTTTAGTCACCTGAAAACCCGCTACCCTTACATTACAATGCTTCCCCAGGTGAAATTCCTCGAATTCATCACCCAGGAAGCACAACAATATCCGAATTTTCAATTAGTTATGGGGGCTAATGTCCAAGAACTGATTGTAGAGGATGACGTAATTCAAGGTGTACGCTATCGGGGCGGCGGTGGTTGGCACGAAGTACGGGCTATGCTAACAGTTGGTGCAGATGGTCGTCATTCCAAATTACGACAGCTAGGGCATTTTGCCACTATTGAAACCTCACCACCAATGGATGTACTTTGGTTTCGCCTACCCCGTCAATCAGGAGACGGTGAGGGAGGAATGGGACGCTTTGCTTCTGGTCACATTGTAGCGATGCTTGACCGTGGTGACGAATGGCAAATTGCCTATGTTATTTCCAAGGGAGGCTATCAAAAGTTACGTGCTGAGGGTTTAGAAACCTTAAAAACATCTGTTGTGGAAGTTGTCCCAGAATTAGCAAACCGCATTAATAATTTACAAGATTGGTCACAGATAGCGTTTCTTTCCGTAGAGTCTAGCCGTGTGCAACGCTGGTATCGTCCAGGATTGTTATTAATTGGTGATGCAGCTCATGTCATGTCACCAGTTGGGGGTGTGGGAATTAACTACGCCATTCAGGATGCGGTGGTGGCTGCGAATGTGCTAACTAAACCTCTGCAAAATCACCATGTAGAATTGAAAGACTTGGCAAAAGTGCAGCATCAGCGCGAATTACCCACACGCATTATTCAAGCGTTTCAAACTGTGATTCAAAAACGAGTATTCGCCCCCATTCTCACATCTAATCGCACCTTTCACCCCCCGGTTTGGTTAGGCTTGCCGATTTTGCGGGATTTACCAGCCAGATTAATTGCTTTAGGCGTGTTTCCGGTTCATCTCAAAGAGTGCTGAGTAGTGAGTAAAAATTATATTCAAGGTATATTTTCGCTTTAAAGTGGTACAATTATACTACTCATGCAGAAATCAATGCTCGTTATAGTCAAGCGATGGTATTGCACAGTAGTTATGACAACTACTGTGCAATACCATCGCTTGGCTTTTATGCTAGGAAGGAATAACCGACAATCAATAGTCATAAATTAAATTCATAATTACGAATTACGTAGCTTGCTTCCGCGTAGCGGTATTACGAATTACGAATTATTAAGGAGGATGTCATGAACAGCTGTGTTTTAATGGCGGAAATCATTCAAGAACCGCAATTACGCTATACATCAGATAACTTAGCCATCACAGAAATGCTGGTGCAGTTTCCCAATTCCCAGCGTCCAGAAGATGCACCGGCGACTTTAAAAGTAGTGGGGTGGGGAAATTTAGCTACAGAAATTCAGCAAAACTATCACCAAGGCGATCGCGTGATTATAGCAGGTCGTCTAGGGATGCAGACGGTTGAGCGTCAAGAGGGGTTTAAAGAAAAACGTGCTGAGTTGACTGTACAACAAATTCAACCTTTAAGTGGTGATTTCACATCATCGCCAGCACCAGAAAGAATTCCATCTGTTACAGAAACACCACCACCAGCACCAAGTAATGTTCCCAGTTACGAGTCACCACGTCCAGCAGCTACTCCTGTTGCAAGTCCCGTGAATGTAACTCCCCAGGTGAACACCTACGAACCTGTCACCCAACCTAGTAGTTATAAGCCAGTGGTGGAAGAACCAGATCCAGATGATATTCCGTTTTAGAGATTAGGGATTGGTGACACGGAAAACAAGTTAGTAGGGTGTGTCAGTCAGAGAACACCTTGATATACCGAGAAATTATTCGTACTGACGCACCCTAAATAACCCTAAATATTGGATATTGTTTTATTTGGAAGTCTCTAACGCCTTTTCGCCTGATTCTTAAGACAAATATTTACGTTTATCTACATTAAATGCAAAACTACTGTTAAAATCCAAATAATTTTTACACGATATTCATACCGATACTCCTGTCAATAACTCAGGGCTAAAGCCACTGAGCTTGTAAAGAACAAACTTTACGTGTTTGACTAGCCCCGAAGAGACTAATCCTGATACGCACTTCCGAATGCTTCCCTAGTTCGGATTATCTGCAAGACTGTTTGTTCAGTCGTTGGGTTAAGCCAAGACATTTTGGATTAGTTGGGCGATAACGTAGTGTTAGCGAGTCTTCGAGCGTCGGGGACTTAAACAGGTTTGCTAGTTCCTGGGATTATATCCATTCAAAAACTAGCATTCTAATGACCACTGCGGTTTTAACCGCTCGTGTCGCCTCCCTCTCAGGGCTAAAGCCTCTGAGTTTCCCACTTACCGCGAGGTCTTATGAGAGAAACTGTCCTAGAAGTTCGTAATCTCCAAGTAGAATTTGCCGGTGATGGGGATACTATCAAAGCCGTTGATGGTATTTCCTTTGAGCTAAGGCGAGGTGAAACTCTAGGAATTGTAGGAGAATCTGGTAGTGGTAAATCAGTCACATCCCTAGCGGTGATGGGTTTGTTGCAGCATCCTGGTAGGGTTAGCGGTGGGGAGATTTTGTTTCATCACCAAGAGAATGCTAATCCTTTAAATTTGGTGGAGTTATCGCCAAAGGAAATGCAGCTATATAGAGGCGGTGACATCGCCATGATTTTTCAAGAACCGATGAGTTCCCTGAACCCAGTTTATAATGTTGGGTTTCAGCTCACGGAAGCGATTCAACGTCACCAGAATGTCACTACAGAGGAAGCCAAACAAATTGCGATCGCAGGTCTACAAGAGGTTAAACTTTTGCCTAGTGATGAACAACTGACACAGCAATACATCGACACCTGGCCGCAAACTAACCCCAACTCTCCCCTTGATGAATATAAGGTGGCGCAGTTAGTTAAGCAGCATAAAAAATCAATGCTGGAACGCTACCCTCATGAACTGTCTGGGGGTCAACTACAACGGGTGATGATTGCAATGGCTATTTCTTGCAACCCTTTGCTACTAATTGCAGATGAACCAACTACAGCTTTAGATGTCACAGTCCAAGCGACAATCATTGACCTCCTCAGAGAATTGCAGCAAGTCCGTGACATGGCTTTGATTTTCATCACCCATGACTTGGGGTTAATTTCCGAAATTGCTGACAAAGTGGCGGTGATGTACAAAGGTAAAGTCGTGGAATACGGCGCATCGGAGCAAATTTTTAAGCATCCCAACCATCCCTATACTAAGGGTTTGGTTGCTTGTCGTCCCACACTCACCCACCATCCCCACAAACTACTTACAGTCTCTGATTATATGACTGTGGAGGAAACATCAACGGGGCAATTGTTGATTCAGGAAAAACAACCCTCACCACCACCAGAAATTTCCCCGGAAGAAATCCATACTAGATTGACACAGTTGGAAGAAAAGCCACCTCTATTAAAAATCCAGAATTTGCAAGTTGGTTTTCCTGTGCGGGGTGTGTTTGGTACTAAGAAACGCTACAACATGGCTGTTAACGGCGTTTCCTTTGATGTCAAACCAGGGGAAACGGTGGGACTAGTGGGAGAATCTGGTTGTGGTAAGACAACCTTGGGTAGAACCCTGTTAAGGTTAATTGAGCCGATGGGTGGACAGATTATCTTTGAGGGACAAGATATTACCAATCTCAAAGGCGAAGCATTGCAAAAACTGCGGCGGGAAATGCAAATTGTCTTTCAAAATCCTTTTAGCGCACTCGACCCCCGAATGAAGGTTGGGGAAGCAATTGCAGAACCTTTGTTAATTCACTCTGTAGGTAAAACCAAAAAACAACGCCTACAAAGGGTAGCAGAACTTTTAGAAAGAGTTGGTTTAAGTGCAGATGCAATCAACCGCTATCCACATCAGTTTTCTGGTGGTCAACGCCAAAGGATTTGTATTGCTCGTTCGTTAGCATTAAATCCTAAATTTATTATCTGTGATGAGTCAGTATCGGCGTTGGATGTTTCAGTACAGGCGCAGGTATTGAATTTACTCAAAGAATTGCAAGAAGAGTTTCAACTAACTTATATTTTCATTTCCCATGATTTAAGCGTTGTAAAATTTATGAGCGATCGCATTTTAGTCATGAATCGTGGTGAAATTGTCGAGCAAGGTACAGCCGAAAGTATCTACCGCGAACCCAAGGAAGCATATACACAAAAGCTAATTGCTTCTATTCCTACTGGTAGCCCGGAACGGATACGCTCTAAATTGTAGGTGAGTGCTGAGTGCTGAGTTCTGAGTTTTGAGTGGGGAGTGGGGAGTGCTGAGTGCTGAGTTCTGAGTGGTAATCTGTAACAAAAATCGATTAACGTTATCTTGTTTTCAGTATCAACTTACGTTTACATAAAAAATTTGGAAATGCAACTTACAACTAGAGAAAAACCCAACGCACCTCAACCGCCAACTTTTAATTCTATTACCGAAGCCAGATTACATCGCCAACAACGTTTAGCAGCTGCTTTTCGCCTATTTTCTCGGTTTGGGTTTGATGAAGGCGTAGCAGGCCATATTACTGTTCGTGACCCAGAAAACTTAAATCATTTTTGGGTTAATCCTTTCGGGATGCACTTTGGCTTAATTAAAGTTAGTGACCTAATTTTAGTTAATCATGAAGGGGAAGTAATTTTTGGCGATCGCCCCGTTAATCGAGCTGCTTTTGCTATCCATTCCCAAATCCATGCAGCTCGTCCCGATGTGGTGGCGGCTGCTCATGCTCATTCGCTTTACGGCAAAAGCTGGTCTAGCCTGGGTCGTCTACTTGACCCCCTGACTCAAGATGCTTGCTCTTTTTACCAAGACCATAGTATTTTTGAGGAATATACTGGCGTAGTTCTCGACCCCCAAGAAGGTCAACGCATTGCTCAAACTTTAGGTCAGAATAAAGCCATGATTTTACAAAATCATGGTTTGTTAACAGTTGGACAAACAGTTGATGAGGCTGCTTGGTGGTTCGTCGCAATGGAACGTTCTTGTCAAGCTCAATTATTAGCTGAGGCTGCTGGTAAACCCAAATTAATCAACCCAGAGTTTGCTAGTGTGGCTCACAGTCAAGTAGGTTCATCACAAATGGGTTGGTTTAGTTTTCAGCCATTATTTGACATGATTATTCACCAAGAACCTGACTTGTTAGATTGAACTGTTCAACAAAACACATCTGTTAGATGATTTTGGCAATTGGCAAATGTTGAATGGATTAGCCGAGGAGTACATTGACCAGAGCCAAAAATTTCGCGATCGCCTTAAGCGAGAAGATGAAGAACGCCAACAAGAAAAGCTCTTAACAGCACGACGGCAAAATCAAGTTGTCACCATGTTTAGTATTGGTTTAGCTGGAGTAGCTATCTTTGCAGGTTATCAATGGTACAACGCCCAAAACAAAGCCAAGGAAGCAGCACAACAAAGTGCCGTTGCTTTGGCTCAAAGTTCTGAAGCTTCCCTACTGTCTAATAGGCAACTTGAGGCTTTTATTGCAGCTCTACAGTCAGGTAGACAAATTTCAGGTAAACCACTTAGGAATGAGACCAATTTAGAACAAGCGGCTAACCAACAAGCTGTAGTGGCACTCAAACGAGCCATTTACAATATCCAAGAACGAAACCGCTTGGAAGGGCATAGCTCTGAGGTCTATAGCGTAGCATTTAGCCCCGATGGCAAGACCATCGCTTCTGCAAGTAATGACAAGAGCGTCAAACTCTGGGATGCCTCTACTGGTAAAGCCATCATTACCCTTAACGGGCATAGCGATGCGGTCTATAGCGTAGCATTTAGCCCCGATGGCAAGACCGTCGCTTCTGCAAGTTTTGACAACAGCGTCAAACTCTGGGATGCCTCTACTGGTAAAGCCATCATTACCCTCAACGGGCATAGCTCTGCGGTCTGGGGCGTAGCATTTAGCCCCGATGGCAAGACCATCGCTTCTGCAAGTCATGACAACAGCGTCAAACTCTGGGATGCCTCTACTGGTAAAGCAATTATTACCCTCAACGGGCATAGCTCTGCGGTCTGGGGCGTAGCATTTAGCCCCGATGGCAAGACCATCGCTTCTGCAAGTCATGACAAGAGCGTCAAACTCTGGGATGCCTCTACTGGTAAACCAATCATTACCCTCAACGGGCATAGCTCTTGGGTCAGGGGCGTAGCATTTAGCCCCGATGGCAAGACCGTCGCTTCTGCAAGTTTTGACAACAGCGTCAAACTCTGGGATGCCTCTACTGGTAAACCAATCATTACCCTCAACGGGCATAGCGATGCGGTCAATAGCGTAGCATTTAGCCCCGATGGCAAGACCATTGCTTCTGCAAGTGATGACAACAGCGTCAAACTCTGGGCTTACTTAAATAACCTAGAGGATTTAATTAGCCACAGTTGCGCTAGGCTACGTGTTTATTTACAATCAAATCCCAATGTGAGCGATAGCGATCGCACTCTCTGCGATGGAATTGGTGAAAAGAGCGCACCATAGGCTACGTGCTGATTTATCATCAAATCTCAATATGAGCGATCTCATCACCTGTCCCCTAACCCCTTAAGAGGATGTTTGAAAAGTCCCTATTGGTGTAGCAAAACATTTCAGATCCCCCTAAATCCCCCTTAAAAAGGGGGACTTTGAATCTATTCCCCCCTTTTTTAAGGGGGGTTAGGGGGGATCAAAACGCTATAGGGCTAGGTTATTAGACTTGTGTGTACACGGTAGCCTTTTTAAGTGCGATCGCTTGATCTTGTAGGGTGCGTTAGGTGGCGATAATCTCTGACAAAAACCAAAATTACCAATTCACCGTAACGCACCTTGATATTAAAATTTACCGTAAATTCAAGGGTTTAAGACCTCTACGTCTACACGTAGTATCAGTTGAGTTGGGGTTTAAATCCCTAACTCCAACTGTCTTTAATTTTGAATTTTGAATTTTGAATTTTGAATTGTTAAGCGATCACCCACCCTACACCAATTCAGAAACAGCGTTAATGTTAGCTTACCGTAGGCGATCGCGTGTAGGTTGCCTTAATTAACTAAATGTAAATCACCATTTAAAATAGAAACAGTTATAAAATTGAGATGATATTTTCTAACTACATATTTATGGAACAATTAAAATTAATAGTTCAAGTAGCTGATAAAGAAAAAGCAGAGATGTTGACAAAGATTCTTACATCTTTAGATTTTGTCAACTCGGTAGAACTGGTGGAACATAAGCCAACTAAATCTGATGATGAGCAAAATTTTTTCTCTTTAGCAGGATTATGGGAAAATCGAGATATTACTACTGAATCTATTCGTCAACAAGCATGGATGAAAGATATTCAATGATTTTATGTGATACCAATATTATCATAGAATTTTCAAATTAACGCACCTCTCAATCTCAATATGAGCGATCGCATCCCCTGTCACCTGTCACCTGTCCCCTATCACCTTAAGAGACTTGGCTATTTGCTGATTCACATTAGCCACATCAAAACGCTGACTAGCAATATTCCTCGCCTGACTAGCGATGGTTGCAGTGATTTCCGTCTCCTGCACACAAGTATTAATTACTTCTGCTAGTTCTTGGGATTCTCCTGGTGTCACCAGAAAACCATTTACCCCATGTTCTACTAATTCCATTGCACCGCCGGCTTTAGCTGCAATTACAGGTGTTCCGCACAGCATCGCCTCAACAATCACTCTCCCAAAGGGTTCGGGTGCAGTAGAAGTATGGGTAACTAAATCACACGCCGCCATTAATTGGGGAATATCAGCCCGAAATCCTAAAAATTTCACGCGATTTTCTAACCCCAGTTGGGCAATTTGTTGGTGTAATTGTTGAACATAATCTTGCTCACCAAATAAGGCATCACCCACTAAAATAGCTGTGACTTGAGGTGGACATTTAGCTATAGCTTCAATCAGGATATGCTGACCCTTCCAAGGTGAGAGTCGGCTGAAGTGTCCGACAACGAATTTATTTTCTAACCCTAATTGTTGCCGCAGTTTTTGGATATCTTCATCACAAGTTTGATAAGTTTTGGGGTCGAAACCGTTATATACAACTGTGGTAAGTTCTGGCTTCCCTCCCGCCTGCACAAAAGCCTTTTGACTAGCTTGGGAATTAGCTATAACTAATGATGCAAACCGATTGGCTAAGTTAATAGCAACCCGTAAGTTAGTTTTACTAAAGTGTTCTAAAGAAAGAATATCGTGTAAATGATACACCAACGGACGACGAGTTACAAAGCTAGCGATCGCCCCTACAACTAAGGCTTTTTGAGTATTGGCGTAGATTATATCATATTTATAAGCCTTTTCTACCACCTTGGCGATTAACGGTGCTAGTTGCCCCAAACTGGCGAAGGCTTGGAGTAAATTGCTTTGTTTGCGAACTGCGATCGCCTGATTTGTCAAAATTTCGACCGGAATCTGATTTTGTTCTAATAAAGTTTTAAAATCACCATCAGCGAATAAACCAACCAAAGCGCGATCGCAGTAAGGTTTAGCAATATCAATTAAACACAATTCTGCACCGCCTGGTTTACCGCTTTGGTCTAAAAATAATATTTTCATATGATGTATTGTTTAATAAACATGAGTCTTACCTCCGTGTCTCTGTGTCTCTGTGGTGAAAAATAATTTATTTAACCACAGAGGCACAGAGAAAATGATATTTAGGCTAAAATTACTTGTCGCACGCGTTGACCAATTTTTTGCCAATCAAAGTTATTAATAGTATATTCACGGCAATCTTTTCGTGACGGGATAGGAAGTTTTTCTAGTAATATTTGTTCTAACTTTTCGGCAATCGCTGAGGTTTCGGTGGAATTAGTAATTAGTTCGGGGGAGAATGGGTGTAAAATTTCTGGCATACCTCCAATTGGTGTACATAAAACTGGAGTACCACAAGCTAGAGATTCTATAATTGCTAAACCAAATCCTTCAAAAGATTGGCTAGGCATCACAGTTAATTTAGCAGCTTGGTAAGCTAAAGGTAATTGCTCATCAGGGAGAAAACCTAAGAATTTCACGTTATTTTCTAGACCTAATTCTTTCGCTTGTTGTTCGAGGGTAGCTTGCAGATGACCACGACCTGCGATCGCTAGCAACACATCAGGTATTCTGGGTTTAATTATGGCTATGGCGGCTAATAGCTTATCTAGTCCCATGCGCTGCACTAACCGCCGAGATGTAAATAAAATGGGACGATGTTCTGGCCAGCCTAGTTGCTGACGCGCCGCTTGGGGTGATAAGTTAGGCTGGAAGCGATGAAGGTTAACGCCGCCAGGGATGACATGAATTTTACTCCAGGGTACTTGATATTGCTGGTGTAAAATATTACCAAATGCTTTGCTTAAAACCACAAAGCGATCGCAGCGATTATAAGTAGTTTGTTCTATTAGCCGACGCTTGAGAAAAATTCTCAATGGATTATTCCCTATTTCCTGTTGACTTTCAAATGCCCAAGGCCCATGAAAGTTAAATGTAATAGGTACTCCCTTGGGTAAAATGTCTAAAATAGGAAAACTATATAAAGCAAAATGTAAGTTAATTGCATCTGGTTTACTGACTCTAGTTTTCTGAAAATTAGCCCGAATCGACCAAAATCTTTGCCAAATTGCACTTTCTGGTGATGCTAAGTTAGTCAACTTGATTGATGTATTCAATTCAGTTTCAGGTAAACCAACTCCACATAATTCCACTTGGTCTTGATTAGCGACTAAGGTATGAATTAAGTCATAAACATACCTTTCTAATCCTCCAGGCGTTTGAGGAAACCAGCCTGTTCCGACTGTCAGAATAGACGCAGACATTGAATGATAATTTTCTTTTTTATCTTCCACAGCTAATCTCCAGAGTTAAATTTTGTAGTATAAGTTGACTTTTATACCAAGCTGAATGAATTATTTTTTGTATAAAATCGTAAATTGGTACTGTTTAGTATTTATATTCTGTTATTCACCAAGGTGATCAGTAAATTTTCCCTCTGGCTAGATAAAGATTTTATATAAACTTGTCTGTAGCAAAGATGGATGAAAATTATAGAACCCCGATTTATAGAAGCTAGTACATACGTTTAAAAAATATGTGTTTTTGATAAAATTTCCGTAAAATTCATTTCTTAGACAATAAGAATTTGTTATTTATGTATATGTGCTACTACTGAATCAGAAGATTACAACTCTAGATGAGTGATAAATAGAGATCGCAGCTTTTAGATTTATATCGACACAATCCACAATAATGGTTAAGATTAAAAACTATCTACAAGAATTACAAAAATCAATTCCCAATCAATGGCTAGAGAAAGTGCAATATTTACACTCTGATTTACTATGGCGATGGCTAGTATTCAGTGGAAGTGAAGCAATAGCCTTGAGCCAGAAATCAGCAATGGTATTTTCTCCCCATCAAGATGATGAAACCTTTGGCTGTGGGGGAATGATTGCCCACAAAAGAGAAAAGGGAATACAAGTTGTAGTCGTATTTTTAACTAACGGAGCAGGTGGGGATAATTTAAATCCAGATTTACAAAATCAAATTATCTTAACTCGCAAACAAGAAGCCGTCACAGCATTACAAATTTTGGGTGTAGAAGTATCAGATATTTACTTTTTAGATAAACCAGACGGACATTTACAAAATTTAATTGCTGAAGAAAGGCAGCAAACTATTAAACAGATAGCTGAACTGCTAAGATTATATCAACCAGAAGAAGTTTACATTCCTCACAGCAAAGATTGCCATAGAGATCATGAGGCTACCTTTCCACTAGTGAAAGCTGGTATTAATGAAGCGAATATTAAACCAGAACTTCTACAGTACGCGATTTGGTTATTCTGGCGATCGCCGTTATTTATTATTTTGAAATTGCAAGATTTAGCGGCTGCTTATAGAGTTTCAATTACTTCTGTACAAGAGAAGAAAAAACTGGCGATCGCTTCATACTCTTCACAATTGGCAAGCTTACCTCAAGGCTTTGTTAAGCAATTTTTAAGTTCTTATGAGATTTTCTTTAAAACTCAGATTTAAGGAAATCTATCTAGATAGATACAATTATTAGGGTTGCTTTTTACCACTGCTAAAGATTTAGTACAACGTTGGTTTTTACATAAGAAATAATTAACTAAAGTTTCAAGATTTTTTAATCTAAAAGCCCAAAGTAAATATTATGTGGAGAAAAGTTAAATGAGAATATTACATATTACCAATCATGTACAAAAAATTGGTAACGGTATTGTTAATGTGGCAGTAGACCTAGCCTGTTTACAAGCCCAAGATGGTCACGAGGTTGCTGTATCATCTGCTGGGGGAGAATATGAGACATTACTAGCCAGTTATGGTGTGCGACATTTTCATTTAGATCAGTCTAGGCAACCATTAAATATCATTAAAGCAGCTTGGCGTTTGCAGGAAATTGTGCAAAATTTTCAGCCAGATATTATTCACGCCCACATGATGACAGGGGTTGTGCTGGCAGGCATTTTGAAAAACAACAATGATTATAGTTTAGTTTCCACAGTACACAATGAGTTCCAGCGTAGTGCAGTCCTAATGGGATTAGCAGATCGAGTTATTGCAGTGAGTCATGCAGTAGCCGATGCAATGGTACGCCGTGGTATATCCAAAACAAAACTACGAATCGTCTCTAATGGTACACTAGGCAGTCCCCGCCATCGCCAACTTCAAGATTATCAACCACTACCTTTGCACAGACCAGCAATTACTACCGTCGCGGGGATGTATTCTCGTAAAGGCATTGCTGAGTTAATTACAGCCTTTATGAAAATTGCGGTTGAATTTCCCCAAGCACATTTATATTTAGTAGGGGATGGCCCAGATCGCACCATGTTTGAGAAAATGGTGCAAAACACGCCTCTGAGTAACCGTATTCATTTTGAAGGTTTCCAGCCAGAACCCCAACGCTATATGCTAGCAACCGATATTTTTGTTCTCGCTTCCCATTGCGAATCCTTTGGGTTGGTACTGACAGAAGCGCGAGAAGCCGGTTGTGCAATTATTGCCAGCAATGTAGATGGCATTCCTGAAACATTAGATAATGGAACAGCAGGTTTTTTAGTACCACCTAAAGATACTGAGACATTGGCAGATGCTTTAGCCCAATTACTCAAAGATCCCACCCAACTCTACACATGGAAAAGCTGCGCCCCACAAAACCTAGAAAGATTCCATGTAGCAAGAGTCAACGAGGAAACATTGGCTGTCTACCGCGAATTAGTCACAAATTTTAAGCCTCTTAAGGTAATAGCCAGAGAGGAAGTTTTAGTTAGTAAGTAAATTTACCAATACTCAGTAGGGAGTGCTGAGTCAACTCCCACTACGGTTAGGATAAGAGTATTGGTAGGTTGGGTTGAGGTTTTACGTTCGCGTAGCGTGCCGTAGGCAAACCCAACAAATGCTTACAAATGTTGGGTTTCATGCCTCAACCCAACCTACATATTTTGATTTTTTAGCCTTAACCGAACCGTATTGGGTCAAGTCCCACGCCGCTAACAGCACTTTCAACTCAGCATTCTTTATGATATTCTTGGCTGTCTTGATTGAAATTTAATACAAAGAGTTTTAACATTATAAATATTTTACATAACCATCTGTATACAAATAATAAAAACCAGATTTGATTCAAGATTGATATTAATAAAATTGCGTCAATTAATTAATCCTAATTCTGCTTCATTCTCAAGGTGATTCCAGTGTGGTTTAGCTTTTCAGCTTAAGTAGTTAAAAAAAATAAATATTTTTTTAGAACAAAAATAAAATATTTGCATCTAAAAAATCAGCAATTTTTATTATCAAAAAATATGGTTTAATGTACATATTTTTTGATTAATTACGTAAATATCTCAAGGTCTTACGGGTAAAATTCTGTTATTCTCATATCAATTAATACCAACAAGACACGATTGATGAGACAGTTACAGCAACCTGATCCTGTATTAGAGGAACTTTTTACTCAGATTCAACCAGAGATCCAGGATAGCCTGACTACAGAGCAAGTAACAGCCATCAAAAAAGCTTTTGGCTCTAATACTTGGACTCGTCGGCATCCTTTAGACTTACGAATTACACTCCCCATACCCGGACTAAGATTTTATATGGTGTTGCTGGGGGGTGAAGAAAAACGTTCCAAACAGCGATTGCAATACGCAAAAGCTTTATTCCCTCTGTGGACTCCCAGCAACATTATATTTCTGATAGTGTTTTCCATGATCCTATCGGTTTGTAGCTTTGCCACCTTTTCTTCTCTGTTATCCTCCTTTCGTTCCATCTCAAATTCCAATTCTTCCCCATCGCCTACATCTATTCCCTGGATTTTCGATAAATCTGAATGTGAACACACTGGCAGAACTTGGGAGGGTGGTAAGTGTTGGGATGATGAACATAATCCTATGTTTTAAAATATACTCTTATTCACGGCAGACACATCATGAACAAAGATTTAAACAAAGACATTTCTAAAACTGATCCTTTTGTACAAAAATTTTTTGCCCGTATTCCTCCTGAAACAGCAGCTACCTTTACTAATAACCAATTGGCAGAACTAAAAAGAGTATTTCATGCTCGCGTTGAACAACAGCATTCTGTAGATATCCGGCTTTCTGTGCCAATTTTTAAACGACGCTTTTATCTGGTTTATTTGCTGGGGAAAGAAAACCGCCGCTTAAAACGCGTACAAGCTCCTGTTTCAAAACCTGCAAACAGAATTTTACTGACAATAACAGGGTTTATACTGATAACATCTTTATTGGGTATGGTTAATAAACTGTGGGGAATTAATACCTTTCCAGATCAAGCAATCAAAGAATCTATCCGAGTTTTGCTCAACAAAGATTAGATTTAACAGGGCTGTATCTACCAATCATCAAGCTTTTGATCAGTTTTGCAATTACTACCCTTCATTTTAATTGCGATCGCATCCCATCTTCTTAGCATTCTCTACTACTTGTAGTCTATCCCCAGCAAAGCGATAATTAACGCTGTTGGTTTTGAACAGGGGCAACATGGGATACGACTTGACAACACTGGCAGCACTTTACAAAAACGCTCTCCTCAATGATGTTCTGCCATTTTGGGAACAGCATTCCCTCGACTATGAACAGGGTGGCTACTTCACCTGCTTAAATCGTCAAGGTCAAGTTTATGACACCGACAAATTTATCTGGTTGCAAAATCGCCAAGTCTGGACTTTCTCGATGCTTTGCAACCAACTAGAAAAACGCGAAAACTGGTTAAAAATTGCCAGTAACGGTGCAAAATTTCTGGCTCAACATGGTAGAGATACGGAAGGTAATTGGTATTTTGCCTTAAACCGTGAAGGACAGCCCCTAATTCAGCCCTACAATATATTTTCTGACTGCTTTGCAGCAATGGCATTTAGCCAATACGCCTTAGCCTCTGGTGAAGAATGGGCGAAGGACGTAGCCATGCAAGCATACAACAATGTTTTACGCCGTAAAGACAACCCCAAAGGCAAGTATACCAAAGCCTACCCCGGCACACGCCCTATGAAAGCCTTAGCTGTGCCGATGATTTTAGCCAATCTCACCCTAGAAATGGCCTGGCTACTTCCTAGTGAAACCTTAGAAAGTGTCTTAGCTAGCACAGTAAAGGAAGTAATGACGGATTTTCTCGACCAAGAACGGGGATTAATGTATGAAAACGTTACCCCTGATGGTTCTCACATTGATTGTTTTGATGGTAGGTTAATTAATCCTGGTCATGGTATCGAAGCCATGTGGTTCATTATGGATATTGCTAACCGCAACAACGACAGCAAAACTATCAACCAAGCCGTTGATGTGGTGTTGAATATCTTGAATTTTGCTTGGGATAGTGAATATGGCGGGTTGTATTACTTCATGGATGCAGAAGGACATCCCCCGCAACAACTGGAATGGGATCAAAAACTTTGGTGGGTGCATTTAGAGTCCTTGGTGGCTTTAGCAATGGGTTATCGCCTGACAGGACGTACAGAGTGTTGGGAATGGTATCAAAAAATGCACGATTATGCTTGGTCACATTTTGCTGATGCAGAATATGGTGAATGGTTTGGCTATCTGAATCGTCGTGGAGAAGTGTTGTTAAATCTCAAAGGCGGTAAGTGGAAGGGATGTTTTCATGTACCCCGTGCTATGTACCTATGTTGGCAACAGTTTGAGAAATTGGGTTAGCTACGCTGGGAGTAACGCGATATCGCCATCAGTTTAACCTTTGCTAGCGTACAAGTACAACTGACAGCAGTAATATCCTATGAATATTGTCACACCAAAGCGATTCACAATTGATGAGTATCATCAATTAATTAACTTGGGATTTTTAAAGGAGGGCGATCGTATAGAATTAATCCGGGGGGAATTGATGCAAATGGTAGCTAAAGGAACACCTCATACAGTCTGCGGTTCTATTCTGTGCCGCCAACTGGATAGAATTTTAGGTGATAGAGCAGTTATTCGTAGTCAAGATCCTATCACCCTTTCTAACCAAAGTGAACCTGAGCCAGATATCGTCATTGCAGAGGGTACAGATGAAGATTATCTTGCTCATCATCCCTATGCCGAAGATATTCTACTAGTTATAGAAATTTCCGATTCCACATTGATTTATGACCAAACCAAGAAGCTAGAACTCTATGCAGAAGCTGGAATTTCTCACTATTGGATCGTTAACTTAAATATTAGCCAACTTGAGTGTTATAGTCAGCCTTATCAAAATGCTCAAGGTGAATTTAACTATCTCAGCAAGCTAATTTCCTTACCCCATCAGTCGGTTGCAATTCCTGGATTTGCAGATGCGGTACTAAATCTGAGACGGATTTTTCCTACAAGGAACAGGTGACAGCAGAGGACGGAAAGAGTATGGGATTTACGCAGTGATACGAAGAATCAAGGGTTTGGGCGAGGGTATAGGGGTATAGGGGTATAGGGGTATAGGGGTATAGGTGTTCAAAACCCTTACACCCCTACACCCTCATACCCTTACACCCCTTCTTCACAAATAACCTCTGTGCGTAAGTCCTGGAGTATACAACCGGATTCTGCTATTTCCTGACACCCATTGCAACGTTCCCAGTGATTCGCTAGGCTAATGATATTCCTGTATCCTGTTATTTCTCAGGCGTGCTATGGATTTTGAAAACAAAGCCACTGCCCAAACTACTAGAATACATAAGCCATTGGTATTGTTGCGTGATACTGAAGCGTTAATACGTCGCCCTACAGTCACCACACTTACACCTATTTTGCCTCCCAAGTTAAGTAAAAGGTTACAAGAAGCCTCTACTTTAGCTGATGACACCTTACAGGAACTCGCAGAAATTGACTTGGAAACAATTAGCGACGTTGAATTACAACCAGCAAGAATTCTTGTCGGTTTAAGCTTCGTTGGGTTTGGAGCATTGATGATTTTGGTATTGCTGCTTTATTGTAATACATTGCACCCAGAAATTAGCACAGTTGAGCAGATACACCTATACTGGCTTCAATATATTTGGTTTGTGAGCTTGGGTGTGACAGGAATGTTTCTTCTAGGGCGTGAAGCTATGCGTTCTCAGCAATTCAAAAAGTTTTAATTTAATAAATTACTTTCGAGTCAGATATGAAGGTATAGAGTATTAGAGGGTATTTGAAAAGTTTTGTCAGGTATCCTTTGTCATTCTGAGTGGAGCTTTGCGGAAGGAAGAATCCGCGTTTTTACCGTTATACTGGGATGCTTCCTTCGTCAGCATGACATAAAAGGGGACTTTTCAAACACCCTCTTAGATGATATTTTTAACAGTCTGGCATGAGACCTAATGACTACCATCGAAAAAGACCCAGAATTTGAACAATTACTGGTTTATTTACGAAAAAATCGGGGATTTGACTTTACAGGTTACAAGCGTTCAAATTTGATGCGGCGTGTACGCAAGCGAATGCAATTATTGAATATAGAAACCTTTGGAGATTATTTAAATTATCTAGAAGTTGATCCAGAGGAATTTAATCATCTTTTTAATACTATTTTAATCAATGTTACAAACTTTTTCCGCGATGCTACAGCCTGGGAAGCTTTAGTTGAGCAAGTATTACCCCATATTATCAAAGGGAAAAAACATACTGATCAAATTCGCATTTGGAGTGCTGGTTGCGCTTCTGGTGAAGAGGCTTATACTATCGCCATTTTGATGGCTGAAATGTTGGGGGCTGATCAATTTCGGCAACGGGTCAAAATCTATGCCACAGACGTAGATGAAGAAGCTCTTAAGCAGGCGCGTCAAGCCGCTTATTCAGCAAAAGATATTCATCCCATACCCCAAGACCTACGGCAAAAATATTTTCAGGTTATCAATAACCGTTATGTTTTTCAATCAGACTTGCGTCGTTGCATAATTTTTGGTCGTCATGATTTGTTGCAAGATGCTCCAATTTCGCGGTTAGATTTATTGGTGTGTCGTAATATTTTGATGTATTTTAATTCTACAACGCAAGGACGAATTTTAACACGCTTTCATTTTGCACTTAAAAACACGGGTTATTTGTTTTTGGGTAAGGCGGAGATGCTGTTAAGCTATCCTAATTTATTTACGCCGTTAGATTTAAAAAACCGCATATTTACAAAGGTATCAGAACATAATTTACGCGATCGCCTCTTATTTATTCCTAATTCGGGAGATGAAACATCAGAAAATAGTTTATCTTATCAAATGCGTCTACGAGATTTAGCTTATGATGCCTCACCGACAGCGCAAATAGTCGTGAATTTTGATGGTAGATTAGTCATGATCAATGAACAGGCCAGAAATTTATTTGCTCTTTCACCTAGAGATTTAAATCGCCCGTTTCAGGATTTGGAAATATCTTACCGTCCCCTAGAGTTGCGATCGCTGATTGAACGGGCTTATGCGGAACGCAGTCCTGTTAGCATTAGTAATGTTGAACGCTATTTTTCCAATACAGAAACCCAATACTTTGATGTCAGAATTACACCTTTGCAAAATACTGACAGCAGTTTCCTAGGTGTCAGCATTGTTTTTCATGATGTCACTCACTTTATTCAACTCCAAGAAGAACTACAACGTTTCCGACAAGAATTAGAGACGACCAAAGAAGAACTCCAGTCTACCAATGAAGAATTAGAGACTACCAACGAAGAACTCCAGTCTACTAATGAAGAATTAGAAACAATCAACGAAGAACTGCAATCTACGAATGAAGAATTAAAGACCACTAACGACGAACTCCACTCGGCTAACCAAGAATTACATACAATCAACAATGAACTAAGTCAGCGTACTCAAGAACTTAACCGTACAAATATTGTTTTGGTGAGTATCCTGAAAAGCCTACAAACAGGCATAGTAGTGATTGATAACAGCTTCAATATTTTGGTTTGGAATTACATGGTCGAAGATATGTGGGGACTTAGAACCGATGAAGTCTTGGGTAATTCTTTATTTAGCCTAGATATTGGTCTACCCGTCGAGCAACTGCGATCGCCTATTCGCGACTCTCTTTCTGGGAAAGAAGTATTTCTAGAAATGATTTTAGAGGCGATCAATCGTCGGGGTAGACAAATTAGGTGTTATGTTGCTATTACTCCTTTATCTAGTACAGAAATGAAAGGGGCAGTGTTGATGATGGCAGATATAGAAACAGTTCATAGTATGGTTTCTAGTCAAGACATTGAGGCTAGGAGACAAAAATGACCCCAGATAACTGGACAAAAGCAATTGATGCAGCCAATCAAAGACTTGATATCCTACTACAGCGAGCTAGTCAACCACAGGATATGTCAAGGTGGCAAGATGCGCCTGTAGTGATGCTAACGGAAGCGATCGCTGAAATTTCTATTTCCTTAGAAGAATTAAACGTCTTAGCTGAAGAGCTACAATTACAAAATCAGGAATTAATCGCCACTCGTCAGCAGGTAGAAGCTGAACGCCAGCGTTACCAAGATTTATTTAACTTTGCCCCCGATGCTTACTTGGTTACTGATATTACTGGCATTATCCAAGAAGCCAACCACATTGCAGCGCAGTTATTACAAGTTCGTCAGTCTTATCTGATTGGTAAACCCATGTCTGTGTTTGTGCATCCAGACGCACGGGCAAATTTTCGGCAGTTAATCTTGGATTTGCAACAGCAAGGTCATATCCGCAATGCTGAGTTACGGATATTCTATAAAGAAGGTGAGACAGACTTTCCGGCTGAACTAACTGCTGTTACCGAACGCAATCGCACAGGCAAAGTTACTAGTTTACGTTGGCTATTTAGAAATATTAGCGATCGCCAGCGCACAGCCCAAAAACTCCGAGAACAAGCAGCATTACTTGATATTACCACCGATGCAATTTTAGTCAAAGACTTGCACAGTCAAATCCTATTTTGGAACAAAGGCGCAGAAAATCTTTATGGATGGACTGCAACCGAGGCTTTAGGCAAGAGTGGCGATACACTTTTGTTTACAAACAATTCCCCTCAACTGCAACAAGCAAAGAAAACCGTGCTTGAGACTGGTGCATGGCAAGGAGAATTACATAAAGTAGACAAAAATGGCAAGAAAATCATTATTGCTAGTCGTTGGACACTGATGTATGATGCAGCCGACTTACCCAAATCAATCCTTTGTGTTGACACCGACATCACCGAGAAAAAACAACTCGAAGCGCAACTATTGCGTATCCAACGCCTAGAAAGCCTGGGAACTCTCACCAGTGGGATTGCTCACGATCTCAACAATATTCTCACCCCCATTTTAACAGTTGCCCAACTACTACCTATAAAACATCCTCAACTGGAAGAAGATTCTCAACAGATGCTAGAGTTGTTAGCGACTAGTGCCAAACGCGGAGCTGATTTAGTCCATCAAATTTCTACGTTTGGGCGTAACTCTGAAAACAACAGCATAAACCTACAAATTGCCACTATAATTTCCGATATTGAGCAAATCATCAAACGTACATTTCCCAAATCAATTGAAATTAAGACAGATATAGCCACAGATTTAGCTAGTGTTTTAGGAGATAGTACCCAACTACATCAAGTATTGATGAACTTGGTAATTAATGCCCGTGATGCCATACCTGATAGCGGTGAATTATCTATATCTGCTGATAATCTATTCATTGATGAAGACTTCGCCAAACAGCACATAGGGGCAGAAGTCGGTTGTTATGTAGTCATTAAGGTAGCAGATACAGGTATTGGTATACACCCAGATAATCTAGATAAAATTTTTGATCCATTTTTCACTACCAAAGCAATAGGTAAAGGTACAGGATTAGGTTTATCTACCGTTATTGGGATTGTCAACAATCACAACGGTTTTGTTACCGTGTCTAGTCAGTTAGGAATTGGCAGTGAATTTCAGATATATATACCTAGTAATGATTCCCCAATTTCTTTATTGAAATTCAACCAAATACTACCAACAGGGAATGGAGAATTGATTTTAGTTGTAGATGATGAATTAGCAATTATTCAAATTACTAAAACTGTGCTAGAAAGCCATAATTACAAAGTATTGACTGCTGAAAATGGCATTGAAGCTTTATCTCTCTACAATCAATATCAAGATGAAATTCAATTAGTGTTGATAGACATGATGATGCCTATAATGGCAGGGGACATGGCTATTAGTACCTTACAAATTATTAATCCTCAAATAAAAATAATTGCTATGAGTGGACTAGAAACCATGAAAACTTTAATAGAATTTTCTCAGGCTGGAGTCAAAAAATTCTTACCCAAGCCCTTTACTCATCAAGAATTGTTACGACAAATTCATGAATTAATTTCACTTAATACCTAGTACCGCCGTGAAGTCAAAAGTCAAAAATTTAATTTTTGAGAACCTCACAAAACTTTATAAAACTTCTTTTCTATTACCTATTTCCTATTCCCTGGAAACCACGCAAAGATTACCACAAATATTTCGAGAATGAGTCTATCTAAAGGATGAAAAAAAACTATGCCAAATAAGCTTTAATCTTTAGAGTCCTCACAATGTACACTATTTTTTGGTAAGTTTAAAGTGGAGTGTAGACATTTATGGTTTTAACTCCCAATTCCTTGATCAATAGCGAAGGAACAAGCTATGAATACTGCTGTCAAATATGATATTGAGGTTATCAAGGATGAAGCCCGTCAACTAGTCTCTAAAAGACTTGTTAACCGTCAACAGCCAATTTATACTCTCTGTAAATATATTCCAGACCGTGATTGGCCATTCTTCGAGCTAGAGTTGGAAAAAAATGAATTTTTGCTCAGGGATAGAATTATTGACTTATTAAGTCATGAAAAATGGGAAGAAGACTGAGCCGACTATTAAACTGTTACCCCCATTAAAACATCCTTGATAAATTTACCTTTCAAAATTAAAACCCTCGAATCGATTCGAGGGTTTCAGTATTTGGGGGATTGGGGATTGGGGATTGGGGATTGGGTATTTATAGCGTTTCTGCTTTAGTGAGGTACAAGAACCCCACCCCCAACCCCCTCCTCCGAAGTTCTGTTCGGCGGAAACCGCCGCTCAGACTTCTCTCCGCCGCAAGGAGGGGGCTATGATATATCTCATGTGATTAGAAAACGCTATATTGAGCGATTATCAGAACTCACCACTCACCACTCTTTTATCCGTTTTAGCAGATTCTTGTGGATCAGCACTGCAAGAGAAATTACTGACAAGGATGTCAACAAAAGAATTAGGGTTTTCCCTATAAAATACTGGCATATCTTGCCAACAGTGGGGGCAAAACCAGTGAACTTCAGAATCACGGATATGCCTTAAAAGTAGTCTAGAACAACAAGGACAGTTAGTCATAACCTTAAATCCTCTTATTAAAGAGTTATTGATCGGAATAAACGTAGTTCAAAGGAAAAGAGTTGTTTATAAAATAAGTATTTCTATCTAGAGAATAGTTAGGGAATATGAGGTTTGTGTGAGGAAAACAATAATCAGCAATACTTCGTAACTTTTATACATAAAATTTGAAGCGTTTAATTAGGTGATAGGGGATAGGGGACAGGTGATAGGGGACAGGTGACAGGTGACAGGTGATAGGTGACAGGTGACAGGTGAGAGTCAATTACCAATGACTAATGACCTGCTCCTCAACCTCCCCTGCTCCCCCTGCCTTCTTCTGTCACTGATAAAAAAGGTATTGGCGAACTCAAACTATTGGGGAAATGGGATATTCATCAATACCCTGTTGAACTAATTAAACGAGTTAGGATTGTGCGTAGAGCCGATGGGTGCTATGTGCAGTTTTGCGTCAAAGTGGATAACCTGCAAGATGCACCATTAACAACAAGTGCTATCGGTATTGATGTTGGGTTGGAATATTTCTACTCTGATTCTTCTGGCAACCATGAAGAAAACCCACGGTATCTCCGCAAGGCTGAGAAAGATATAAAACGGGTTCAACGTAACATTTACAAAAAGAAAAAAGGGTCATCTGGTAGAAGAAAAGCGCGTGGTATTTATGCTCGTAAACATTTAAGAGTAACAAGACAAAGGAATGAACACGCTCTTGTACTAGCGCGTAACTTATGCCTAGCTAACGCTAAGGTCGTCTTGGAAGATTTAAATGTTTCCGGCTTGGTGAAAAACCATAAACTAGCCAAAAGCATAACAGATGCTTCTTGGTACAACTTCCGCCAGTGGCTCGAATACTTTGGAGGGAAGTTTGGGAGAGAAATTATTGCAGTCCCTCCCCACTTCACAAGCCAGGAATGCAGTAATTGTGGTGCGAGAGTCCAGAAATCTCTTAGTACTCGGACTCATTCTTGTCCACATTGCGGATATACAGAACAACGCGATGTGAATGCTGCCAAAGTAATTTTAAGTCGTGTGAACGCTACCGGAGGGCATCCGGGAAGTAACGCCAGTCGAGATGTTCCCTCTACTTCTATTGGTCGTAAGACCTGTAAAAGCAAGGAACGTCAGTGACGCTGGAATCCCCCGGCTTTAGTCGTGGGGAGTGTCAATAATATCCTCACAAGATCCTCAAATTATCTTCCTATAACCGGATGTGTAGGACTTAGGCGCAGGCGCGGCGGCAAAATATCCGCTAAGAGTAAGAAAAATATTACTCAGGACTCAGCACTGAGTGCGGTCAAATCCTCTTTTCTGTCCCCTGTCCCCTGTCCCCTGTGTTGCTGTTATTAGGAATATCAGACATGGTAAACACACTGCTAAATCCACAACCAGCTAATTTATCCTCTAGAGAACAAGCTTTAGTATTATCTTTCCATGAAGTGGGGATTGCAGACATCCCCCTCGTGGGGGGTAAAAATGCTTCCTTGGGGGAAATGATTCAGCAACTTAAACGCAAAGGCGTAAAAGTTCCCACTGGGTTTGCAACAAGTGCTTATGCTTATAGATATTTCATTTCTGCGGCTGGGATAGAAACACGACTCAGAGAGATTTTTGCAGATTTAGATGTTGAGGATGTGAAAAATCTCCGCCAGTGTGGGAAGCAAGCTAGATTGTTGATGCTGCAAACTCCTTTTCCGCAAGATTTACAGGATGCGATCGCCACAGCATACGCTACTCTATGTCAAGAGTATGGTGCAGATACTGATGTGGCTGTACGTTCTAGCGCGACGGCTGAAGATTTACCCGATGCTAGCTTTGCAGGACAACAAGAAACTTATTTAAATGTCCACGGGTTGCAAGGAGTTCTAAAATCTTGTCACAAGTGTTTTGCTTCTATTTTTACTGACCGCGCCATTTCGTACCGTCAAATTAAAGGCTTCGACCACTTCAACATTGCCCTGTCTGTCGGCGTACAAAAAATGGTACGTTCTGATTTGGCTAACTCTGGGGTGATGTTCTCCATCGACACAGAGACAGGTTTTAAAGATGCAGCTTTGATTACCGCCGCCTATGGTTTAGGTGAAAATGTTGTTCAAGGCGCAGTTAATCCAGATGAATATTTAGTATTTAAACCCACTCTAAAACAGGGATTCCGTTCCATTATTCAAAAACGCCTCGGTACGAAAGAAATTAAAATGGTCTACGACCTAGGCGGATCAAAATTAACTAAAAATATTTCTGTTGCACCATCAGAACGCAATGTTTTCGCCCTCAATGACGACGAAATTTTACAATTAGCAAACTGGGCTTGCATTATTGAAGAACACTATTCTCAAGTGCGTGGTGTCTATACACCAATGGATATTGAATGGGCAAAAGATGGCTTGACTAATGAATTATTTATTGTCCAAGCCCGTCCTGAAACAGTGCAGTCCCAAAAAACCAAAAACGTACTGCGTAATTATCGCTTGTTAGCGACTGGGGAAGGAAATCCCCAATCCCCAATCCCCAGTACCCAGCCCCCAGTCCCCATTATCATTGGTCGTAGTGTTGGGGAAATGATTGGACAGGGTAAAGCCAGAGTAATTCTCGATGTCCATCAAATTGGTCAGTTTCAAGCCGGGGAAGTGTTGGTAACAAATCGCACTGACCCAGATTGGGAACCTATTATGAAACGCGCCAGCGCGATTGTGACTAACTCCGGTGGTAGAACTTGTCACGCTGCGATTATAGCTAGAGAAATGGGTATTCCCGCGATCGTTGGTTGTGGTAATGCGACTACAATTATTAAAACTGGGCAAGAAGTTACAGTTAGTTGTGCTGAAGGCGAAACAGGTAAAGTCTATCCTGGGTTATTACCTTACGAAGTGAAAGAAATCCCCTTAGAGAAATTGCCCCGCACCCACACCCAAATTATGATGAATTTGGGCAATCCCGAAGAAGCGTTTGGTTTAACTAATATTCCTAACGATGGTGTGGGATTGGCGCGGATGGAATTTATTATTAACAACCACATCAAAGCGCACCCCTTAGCATTGATTCATTTTGATGAGTTAGAAGACGAACTAGCAAAATATAAAATTGCTGAATTAACCGCCCAATACACAGATAAAACCCAATTCTTCGTTGACCAACTCGCCCAAGGTATTGCGACCATCGCCGCCGCCTTTTATCCTAAACCTGTAATTGTGCGTCTCTCCGACTTCAAGAGTAACGAGTACGCGAACTTGTTGGGTGGTAGACAGTTTGAACCTTTAGAAGAAAACCCGATGATTGGCTGGCGTGGTGCTTCTCGCTATTATGATCCTCGTTACCGTGAAGGTTTCGCCCTAGAGTGTCAAGCCATGAAACGGGTACGGGATGAGATGGGTTTAACCAACGTGATTTTAATGATTCCCTTCTGTCGCACCCCCAACGAAGGACGACGGGTATTAGCTGAGATGGAAAAACATGGTTTGGTGCGGGGAGAGAATGAATTGCAAGTCTATGTGATGTGCGAGTTACCCAGTAATGTGCAGCTAGCAGACGAATTTTGTCAAGTTTTTGATGGTTTCTCCATTGGTTCTAATGACCTGACACAGTTGACACTGGGATTAGACAGAGATTCGGAATTAGTCGCCCATTTATTTGACGAACGGGACGAAGCCGTCAAGCGAATGATAGCGAAAGCGATCGCCACTGTCAAACAATACGGACGCAAAATTGGCATCTGTGGTCAAGCACCTAGCGACTACCCAGAATTTGCTCGCTTTTTAGTAGAACAAGGCATTGATTCTATTAGTCTCAATCCTGATTCTGTCCTGAAGACAATGTTAGAAATTGCGGACGCAGAAGGCAAGTCAAAATTAAAAACATAGAATTTTAATTTGAATTTACACTGAACGTCTTTGAATTATTAGTTATTAGTTTTTCATCATGGAATACTAATAAATAATAACTCAGGACTCATAACTCAGGACTCGTAACTCTTAATTATGTTTAACAAAATTTTAGTCGCGTTGAACAACAATGAAATGGGGCAGCAGGTTTTTGCACACGCCCTAACCTTAGCAACAGCAAGTAATGCAGAATTGTTATTGTTACACGTTATCTCACCTTTTAATGATGATTATCTCAACGCTTCCGCAATGGAAACACAAACTCACTATGGGACTTCTCAAACTCATGGTGTGGAATATTATGTGGGTCAATGGGAAAATTTAAAGCAAGAAGGAATTGAGTTTTTGACCCTGTTAAATAATCAAGCGATCGCTAAAGGCATAACAGCAGATTTTACTCAAGAACTCGGCGAACCCAGCCGGATTATATGTGACATTAGCCGGAGTTGGAACGCTGATTTAATTGTTTTAGGTCGTCGGGGACTAAGTGGATTAAGTGAATTTTTCCTAGGTAGCGTTAGCAATTATGTATTACATCATGCGCCCTGTTCTGTGTTAACAGTTCAAGGTTTAACTTCTGTGACTCCTGATAATCTCGTGACAGCATCAGCAATGTGAGAGGTTAAGCATATAAGGGTAGTAACTGATTATCTCCCTCATCCCCAATCCCCTGTCCCCTATCTTTCTTGGTAGACTAAGGTAAATTGCTAGAGGAAGCGTTGATGGCAAAAACAACCGGGGTGAAAAATGAAACGGAAACATCTGTACAAGAATTGCCTGTAGTTTCAGAAATTGAAGAGACTGTGACAACAGAAGATACGCCTGAAACAGTGGAAGGTGTGCAGGATGTACAGGATGTTCAAGATATCGATGAAATCTTAAACTCTCTTAAAGGCTTACTGAGTGCTTTAGAAAAGCTGCAAAAAGTTCGGCAAGACGTGGGCGATATCAAACCTTTGATTGGGCGGATGCTAGACGGTGAACTAGTTGCTGGTGAAGAACTGGATCAACTCAAAACAGGTGTAAACAGTCTATCTCGTCTGGTTCGTGCTTATAGCGACCATCAAACAGCACTGACTAAAGCACAACCTGCGAGGAATTTGCTCGATCAAGTGTTGAAAGTGTGAGGGAGAGGTGACAGGTGACAGGTGATAGGTGATAGGTGACAGGTGACAGGTGACAGGGGAGAGAGTAACTCATCCCCAATTACGAATTACGAATTACGAATTACGAATTACGAATTACGAATTACGAATTACGAACTGCGTAACATTCGCCATTGCTTTCCAGCCTAAAAATTTACCTATAGGTTCTGCCCTTTGAATGGCTATGCGGGTGAAACTGCCGCCTACTTTTTCATACCATTTATATAAGGTTTGCTCACCTTCTATAGTGACGACATTAGCAACTAAAAGTCCGTCGGGGCGTAATGCTTGCCAACAAATGTCAAATAATCCATCGGCTGTGACTCCACCACCAATAAAGATAGCGTCTGGTTGGGGTAAGTCTTTCAGGGCTGATGGTGCTTTCCCCGCAACGATTTTTAAATTGGGAGTACCCAAAGCGGCGGCATTATCAGCAATATATTGCAGTCTAGTAGAATTTTGTTCAATAGCGATCGCCTGACATCTAGGATGAGTTCGCATCCATTCTATCGATATCGAGCCACAACCCGCCCCTACATCCCAAAGTAATTGTCCTGGTGTGGGTGCGAGGGTAGAAAGAGTAACAGCCCTAACTTCCCGTTTCGTTAGCTGTCCATCATGGTGATAAGCGTCATCTGGTAATCCTGGTAGCCTAGATAAAGGTATAATTCCAGCATCAGCAAGACAATGTACTGCGATCGCATTTAAATCTGCAATATCTCCTGTCTCCAATTTTGCGGCTGTCCCTGTGATTATCCTTTCATGAACACCACCCATCCGTTCCAAAACAGTGATTTGACTGCTACCAAAACCGCGCTGTCTGAGAATTTCAGCCACAACCCCCGGCGTATCTTTCCCTGCACTCAAAATTAACAACCGCGCACCAGGATATATATAATACTGAAGCAAAGCCGGCGGACGACCGCATAAACTCAAAGTTTCCACCTCAGTTAAAGACCATCCCAACCTAGAACAAGCGAGACTAAAAGCTGAAGGTGCAGGGATAATCGTCATTTCCGAAATGGGAATATGTCGTATCAAAGTAGCACCCACCCCATAACAGAGAGGATCACCACTAGCCAAAACACAAACCGACCTACCGCGACGCTGGATAATTGCGTCTATAGAACTACTAATAGGAGAAGACCAAGATATTTTCTCCCGTTCATCATCAGTAGGTAACATAGCCAAATGGCGATCGCCTCCCACAATTATCTCAGCACCAGCCACCAGAGAACAAGCGATCGCACCCAATCCCGCCAACCCATCCTCACCAATACCCACAACAGCCAGCCATTTCCCCCTCACGTCGCTTCGCTCCGAATTCAAAATTCAAAATTCAAAATTAATGACCCTCATAAATAAATTTAGGGGTTTACATCCTTTTTGCGGTCATAACCTCCTCTTAGCGCACCTCCGCGTTAACCTCCGCGCACCTTTGCGTTTCAACCCCCACCATATCATGGTAGACTAGCAAGGCTTGAGGTTGGGAAACTCTGGTGAGATTCCGGGACTGTGCCGCAGCTGTAATAAAAACACAAAAAAGTTTTTGAGTCAGAATGCCAACTTCAAGATAATTCGTAATTCGTAATTCGTAATTCGTAATTAAAGGGTTTGAATCCCCAACTAATTCGATTACTAATTATTTCAAGAGATCGTCGTCTACTCCCTGCGTCGCACGGGGAAGGAGTTGGAGTCTTGCTGTCTGGTTCTACACCTTGTCCTGGTTTATTTTATGCCACACCTGCCCAAGATGGAATACTATCTCGCATTAGAATACCAGGTGGAATAATTAATAGTAAACAATGTCAGGCGATCGCAGATATCGCCGACAAATACGGTGGTGGCTACATAGACGTAACCAACCGCGCCAACCTGCAAATCCGAGAAATTCGCGAAGGGATAGAACCTGAAGTCCTCCAACAACTCCAGGACTTAGGATTAGGTTCTAACAACAGTGGTGTAGACCAAATCCGCAATATTATGACCAGTCCCACAGCTGGTATTGACCCTCAAGAACTCATCGATACCCGTCCCTTTGTTCAAAACTGGGACAACTACATTACCCAACATTCCACCTTATCAGGACTATCCGCAAAATTTAGCGTTTGTTTTGATGGTGGTGGTTTAGTTTCCGTTTGCGATCGCCCCAACGATATCACATTAGCAGCGATCGCCATAGACAACAAAACCTACTTTCGCCTCTATCTCAGCGCAGGCGCAAAAGGAAAACCCCCCACCGACACCAGAATTATCTTACCCCCCGAACACTCCCTAAAAGTCCTAGCCGCCTTCACTCAAATCTATCTAACTCACTCTCATCCTCTCTGCGCCTCTGCGCCTCTGCGTGAAAAAATCAATCCCCATACTCAACGCAAACCAAGACTAAGAGAAGTAATCAATCACCTAGGCTTAGATAATTATCTCCAAGAAGTCGAGCAGAGATTACCATTTTACTGGAAGAGAAAAGACCTCACCCCAGAACAAAGGTCAAATACCCAATATCACCACATTGGCATCCATCCCCAACACCAACCAGAGTTATATTACATCGGCATAGTCTTACCCCTAGGTCGCCTAGAAACGCAGCAACTACGCGGTTTAGCCGACTTATCCGAAAAATACAGTCATGGAACACTCCGACTTACCCCCTGGCAGAATTTACTACTAACAGACATTCCCCAACAAAAACTTACTGAGGTTCAAAGAGAAATTACTGATTTAAAATTAGATGCCTCACCAACTAACATTAAAAGTGCCTTAGTAGCTTGTTCTGGAAATCAGGGGTGTGCAGCTGCGGCGACAGATACCAAAACTCACGCCCTAGCATTAGCAGACTATCTCCAATCCCACGTCACCTTAGAACATCCCGTAAATATCCACCTAAGCGGCTGTGAAAAATCCTGCGCCCAGCATGGTAAAAGTGATATTGCTTTACTCGGTGTCAGTGAGGAACGCTATCAAGTCTATGTGGGAGACAGTAACCAAAAATTTGGACGTGAACTCTATGATGATGTAAGCTTTACCGACTTACCCGCTCTCATGGAGCAGATGTTAAATGTGTATAAAAACAAACGCTTAAATCCCGCCGAATCTTTTGGGGAATTTGCCAACCGCTACCCACACACCCAACTACAACAGTTATTCTCTCATCCCAACTCCATGCCTGAATACATCCGTGATGCCAATGAAATCTACCGTAATTCCTTCGCCATCATTCGTTCGGAAGCCAATCTAGATATACTACCCGCAGATGTAGCTAAAGTTGCAGTGCGTCTCATTCATGCCTGTGGAATGACGGATATCGTCACAGACCTAGGATATTCAGCAACGGCGGTACAGTCAGCCAGGGAAGCACTAGCAGCAGGCGCACCGATTTTGTGTGATTGTCGTATGGTAGCTGACGGAGTAACGAGGAAACGTTTATCTGCCAATAACCAAGTAATCTGCACCCTCAACGAGCCAGAAGTCCCAGAATTAGCGAAAAAATTGGGTAATACTAGGTCGGCGGCGGCTTTGGAATTATGGCAACCTTACCTAGCAGGGGCAGTAGTCGCCATTGGTAACGCACCCACAGCATTATTTAGATTACTAGAAATGTTAGATCAAGGATGTCCTAAACCGGCAGTGATTTTAGGTTTTCCCGTGGGATTTGTGGGTGCAGCCGAATCAAAAGCCGCATTGGCAGCAGATAGCCGCAATGTACCATTTTTAACTTTACATGGTCGGCGCGGTGGCAGTGCGATCGCCGCCGCCGCAGTTAACGCCCTCGCAACGGAGGAAGAATAATCATGACAGATAAAGGTCGTCTATATGGAGTTGGTGTAGGGCCAGGAGATCCAGAACTATTGACCCTGAAAGCCTTGCGGCTATTGCGTGCTGCACCCGTGATTGCCTATCAGTCAGCCACAGATAAAGAGAGTATAGCGCGAGCGATCGTTTCCCAATATCTCACAGGGGAACAAATCGAAGTAGCCTATCACCTCCCCCGCGCCTTAGAACCAGAAAAAGCCCAGGAAATTTACGACCAAGAAGTTGCACCCATCGCCGCACATCTAGCAGCCGGACGGGATGTAGTAGTAGTGTGTGAAGGCGACCCGTTTTTTTACGGTTCATTTATGTATGTATTTACACGCCTATCTGAACACTACGAAACGGAAGTCGTCCCCGGAGTATCTTCATTAATGGCGTGTGCTGTGTCCTTGGGTGTACCGTTCACCTACTACAACGATGTTCTCACAGTTTTACCTGCACCCCTCCCAGCCGAAGAACTCACCACAAAATTACTGACAACCGATGCAGCCGCCATTATGAAACTCGGTCGCCACTTTACCAAAGTGCGAGATATCCTGCATAAATTAGGACTAGCATCACGGGCGTTATATATTGAACGGGCAACAACAGCACACCAAAGGATTGTACCCATAGATGAGGTTGATCCGGCTGAAGTACCTTATTTTGCCATGATTGTCATACCTAGTAAGAATAGGTTATAGAAGTTTCAGTAAAAATTAATTTCTACAGCCTGTTTGATCAACTAAGTAGAACGACTTGAAAAAACCAAACTATGTAAAGTAATGTAATGTAAAAAAATTGTATTTAGTTCGTAGTAAGGACTTTAGTCCTCTCTGCGAGACGCTGCTCGAACACTACAAACCTTTAATTATTTACACCGTTCTACTTAATACCAGCGAAAAATATTTAGTATTTTTGTACTATGTAATAGCAATTATTTGTTAATATAGTATGTATACGCGCTAATATGAGATTTATTTGCTATGTTAGTGAGCTTGATTCAGTTTGCGGGTCTGACCTATGATTAATTGTCTAGATGTAGCTCGCTACTTTATTGTGAGAGCCTACGAAGATGGTATAGAAGCAGAAATGACAAATATGAAAGTTCAAAAGCTTCTGTACTATTCACAAAGCTTGCATTTAGCCTTGTATAATCAGCCATTGTTTGATGAAGAAATCCAAGCATGGCGATATGGGCCTGTGTGTCCGCCAGCTTACAGATTTTACAGTGAATTTGAGGCTCAACAATTACCCATACCTAGTCAAGAATTTTTATCCCAGATTCCTCATGAGCAGAAAAAGCTTTTAGCAGAAGTTTGGGAATATTTTGGTGGTTATCATGCTTATCGACTTAGTGGTATGACTCATTTGGAATTTCCTTGGAAGAAAGCGCGTAAGGGTTTACCTGATGATGCTGGTTCAACAGAGCCAATTTTGTTGGAAGATATGAAGGCATTAGGTTGTAAAAAGCTTGATTTAATAGAGCGTGAAAATCCTGCTTATGAATTTGTAATGTCTAAAGTGTTGGAAGACAGTTGTAATTCAGAATCCTCAACTCGTATTGCTAAAGGAGAAGTGCGTGACTGGCTCAACTCCCTTCTCGATTGAGAAATCTGATAATTTTCAGCGTTCTTTTAAAAAACTTGCAAAGTTTCATGGAACTGGTTTTGTAGAATTAGTCGCCCAGGTTTTGGAAGATTTGCTAGAAGACTCCTATCCCTACAACTGCCGTCAAGAACCTTTACCTGGAAAGATTCGACTACCTGAAGAATGGACATTTCATAAGTTAGAACTGAGATTTTCCAAAGGAGCTTCAGGACAAATTAGATTGATGTATTTGGTTAATGCTACTACTTCTACAATCAAGCTTGTTTGGATTTATAGTCATGAGCAGTTTACAAAACGTCCTGGTGATGCAGATTTGAAAAGTGTTATTCAAGAAATACTAGACTGCTAAAACTATTAACTAAAATATAAATTCCAAAGCTCAATAACTTTCATGAACAAGGTTGCACCTGCTGTTATAGTCTTAAGTCAAAATAGTGTTACACTAGCCCGCAAAATCATCACCGTCTTACCAGGAGCAACACTCTACGGGTTAGCAGGACGTACCTGTGATGTTGATATCAGCTTCACTAATTTCGGCGACACACTGCGGGAATTGTTCGCCCAAGGTACACCCCTAATTGGGATTTGTGCGGCGGGTATTCTTATCAGAACCCTAGCACCCCTGATTTCCGACAAACGCCAAGAACCGCCAGTGTTAGCTGTAGCTGAGGATGGTAGCGCGGTTGTCCCGCTTTTGGGGGGACTCAATGGAGTCAATGATTTAGCGCGGCGCATTGCTGAGGTCTTAGATACCCAAGCAGCAATTACCACTACAGGCGATATCCGTTTCCGCACTGCGTTGTTATCTCCTCCCCCTGAGTATCATTTAGCTAACCCAGAGGATGCTAAAACATTTATCTCTGATTTATTAGCAGGGGAGCAGGTAAAGTTGGAAGGAACTGCACCTTGGTTAAGTAATAGTCAGTTACCCATTGACCCCAAAGGCAATTTAACCATCCAAGTCACAGAACGCTGTGTGATTCCTACAGCTAACTGTTTGGTTTATCATCCTAAAAATATTGCGATCGCCATTACTCACCCTGATGTTACTCTAGACTTAGTACAAGCATTACTAGCCAACGCAGACATCGCCAGCGCAGCCATCGCCGGCATATTTGCACCCATCACCATTGCCGCCTATGCAAACATACACACCATAGCCGACTTCTACGGTGTGCCGACGCGGTTCTTCCGTGAAGACTTAGCAGCAGAAGCATTAGCCTTAACAGCGACAGGTAGAGATGGTAAATTACTTAACTCATTATCGCAGATAGCGATCGCCTACGATGGGCGGTATGCGATCGCTATTTCTCCCCAACCCATAGACCCCAACACCATCGGTCAACCCCAGGGAAGGTTAGCAATTATCGGTACAGGCCCCGGTAGTTCTCAATGGATGTCACCGGAAGTCAAAGAAATTCTCAAATCTGCCACTGACTTAGTAGGCTACAAAACTTATCTAGATTTAGTCGGTTCTCTCGCAGCAGGAAAACAACGCCATGAGTCAGACAACCGCGAAGAAATTGCACGGGCGACAATGGCCTTAGATTTAGCAGCTAATGGACGCTATGTAGTCGTAGTTTCTTCCGGCGACCCTGGCATCTATGCAATGGCTACGGCTGTATTTGAAGTTTTCGACCACCACCACAAACCGGAATGGGACAGTATTGATATTCACGTCGCACCCGGAATTTCCGCCATGCAAGCCGCCGCCGCCGCCGTTGGCGCACCCTTGGGACATGATTTTTGTACGATTTCCTTATCGGACATTTTAAAACCTTGGTCAATTATTACACAACGGATTGCGGCTGCTGCTGAAGCTGACTTTGCTATTGCCTTCTATAATCCTGTTTCTAAAGACCGGACTTGGCAATTAGCTGATGCCAGAGATATTTTACTCCGTTACAGAACCCCCAACACTCCCGTAATTTTAGCGCGAAATCTCGGCAGGCCAGGACAGACGGTAAAAGTAATTACCCTTGACCAGTTAACACCAGATGTTGCAGATATGCGGACAGTGATTATTGTTGGTTCTAGCCAAACTAAAATCATCAACCGCATTGATGGTAGTGTTAGCGTCTATACACCCAGGCGGTATTACAAATAATTCGTAATTCGTAATGGACTTCTCTACGAGACGCTACGCGAACGTCCCGCTACGCTCTAAGCGTAGCTATGCCGCAGGCTTTACGTAATTCGTAATTAAACACCAATGCCCTATGCCCCATGCCCAAAATTGTTTAATTTTGAATTTTGAATTTTGAATTTTGAATTGATTAGCCCCATGCCCATATTAAAATTTTATGTATTAAATAATGCACAGATGCGTAACAATGAAATTATAAATCAAAACAATGTAACACGATAATTCATTATAAATTCTTTTGGGCTAGGTGTTGGTTATCGTCAAGGCTTTTCAGCATCACTATGACACACATCTTACACATATAGATTAATAATAACTGTTTTAGGGTAGGCATTGTTACTTTTAGGTTGTTGGCAATGCTTACTTTACCCTGAACTGAAACATTAACACAGCTTAATTATAGTAATTTTGCTCTATTTCTGGCATAGATTGCCTTAATAAATTCTGATTTTTACCAGTTAATTATCAATTAATTAGAGGCTTTGTAGCTAACCATAAATTACATTACAAGCCTTTCTCCATAGCTATAAAATACAATATTTATGTTACTTTTTCATACGAACAAATATTGAATTTAATAAAATAATCCGCAATTATAGTCATGGGAAGAGAGAAATAAAGCTCAATTTTCCATCAACATAACTTTACTAACAAGGAATTAATCCAATGGCTGAAATTAAAATCAACCAACTAAACATTGAAAATAATCCAGAAATAATTGACCTGAAAGCAGAAGCTGCACAAGGTAATTCCGCAGCTATTGTTGCTTTCAAAAGCTTACGTGGAGGTCTTGCTACTCGTAAGGCTTGTTGGTGTGTTCAACATGTGTTCTAAGAGTTTGTATCGAAGAATATTTGATACAGTTTTGAGAACCATAAAAATGGAACTCATTTTCTAAAACAACATTAATTTTATCCACAATAGCAATTTTTAGAGCTGTTGTGGATAAATTTCATCAAAATCACTAATTAAGCCAGGATGTAGTTTTTTGCCATAAGTAACATATTTTAGGTTTTTTAAATTTTTATTGTGGAGGAAATTTTACTATGTTGATGCTGAATAGGTTACCTGTAAATTGGTTAAATCGACCATATATTGATTTAGGTGACTTTAATATTGGTGCATTTCATCTCTATGGAATTGAGTTTAATTATCGTAATTTAGTTAGTGAAAAACCTATTAGCACAGGGCCATTTCAGCATAATGTTCAGGTTAATCTTCCTCCATCCTTTAGAGACAGTTTGTTAAGAGAAACTGGCTTATTACAGTATCAAGTTAAAAATCCTTTAGAACTAAGCACTGAGTTACGCACAGAAAGATGGCATAAGCTATGTGAATATTTGACACACTATCAAGAACTACCAACCGTGATGAAGTTCAGAGTTATCAGTCTGTTAAAAGGTCTATGTTTAGATGAGGCGGTATTAGAATATGTACCGGAGATGTCAGCTTCAGAAATAGCGCAAGATCCTATATTAGCAGCCTTGGCTTTTTCCCGATCCATGTGCAGTTTAATGATTAATCTTGATTCTGGCACAGTTCAAAACTTAAGTGAATTGGAACTGATTGCTAATTATGCTCCATCTGGAACTCAAACAAAATTTGGTGCGGCTCTTCAGTTGGTAGTGCAGTATGCAAAAACATTTAGGAATTTAGCACAGGCGGAATATTGGAGGGAAATAGCTACCCAAGAACTGAAGAATTTAAAATCGTCTTTGGATGAGTTTACCTATACTCGCCTACTGAGTATTTATTACAGAGCCGTGGTTTTTGTACCGCTTATCAAGAATGATCAACAACAAGTTATTCAGGAAATGGATCTGAGTGAATCTTATGGAAATAGATTAATTTTAATTGCTAGTAATGACAATGAAAAAATAGTAGCTGATGAAAATCTCAATATAGTTTTTGAGAGTAGAACGAAAGAAGCCTTGTGGCTTGGTGATATAGATTTAGCCGAAGAGCGATCGCAAAAACTCACCCAGATGGATAAATTAGATCCTAGATACCGTCTAGAGTTGGGAGAAATTTACATCAAGCAGGGTAAAATAGCAGCAGCTGCTCAGATGTATCGTTCCGCAGCCAGACTAGGGCCACCAGGAACAGAGATAGCTTGGTTTATGGCAGGTCAATGTCATGAGCAACTAGGTGAAATAGATATAGCTTGTGATTGTTACCTCGCTGCTATACAGATGGATTCATTAGCTATTTCTGCTGTAGAGCGACTTAATCTTTTAGCTCCGCGTTTGGGGGATTTAGCTCTTACCCAATGGAGCAATATCCGCTTATCAGAATTACGAGAACAGCAAGAAATTATAGCCAATCAACCCACAACTTCTTACATACCAGAAGCCTCTTCTGAGTTGAAGAAAGCCGCAGAAAAAATCATGGTTTAGTCATTTTGTAATATATCTGCCTAACATAGCTCAATACGGTTCGGATTAACCCAAAATTCTCATGTAGAGACGCGATTTATCGCGTCTTTTAACACTAATTATCTACACTAATAAACCTTAAAGGTCAAAAAAATATCCAAAATGTAGTGGCGTGACCAGACTAAAATGTTGCAATAGAAATTAGTTTTATCCGCGTTCATTGGCGTTTATCTGCGGTTAATTTTTCCAATCTAATGCACTATTTTAGCCTAGACAAGCCACTACTAGCAGTCACTAATCAAGCTGAAGAGTAAGTTCAACTTGCTCACTTTGGGTTTTAAGCCATTCATAATACAACTGTGCAGAAATTTCTTGACGTAACTTTTCATCTAGTTGTCTTTGCACAATCTCCTCTACAAAAATTAAATGCACACCTTTAGCTGTCACAATAGGCTTTAAAAGCTGTGGGGGTTTAGCTGCAAACACAGCAGTAGAAACTTCCACACTTAAATCTTGACGATGAACTAACCCTATATACCCACATTTACGCCGTAATTCTACATCTTGAATATATTTGTGGGCAACATCAAAGAAGCTCGTTTCATCTTCTTTAATTGCATAAAAAAGTTCCCAAGCTAAATCTTCATCATCTAACATCACCTCATACATAACTGCACCCTGATAATCTAGTTGACGCTCATAAAAGTATGGTTCAGCTTGATTTGTAAATAAATGAGCGGACAACTTACTAGAAAGTAAATTTATATAGACAATATGTTCAAAATCATCTAAAGATAAATGATTTTTTTCTAGCCATTTCCAAGTCTCTTCAGCATTGAGAAGATTATTCATCAATCGCATTTGATCTGCTGCTTTTTGTAGTTCTTCTGTTTCAATTTTGATACCTAATTCAGCCGCAGACTTTTCAATAATTGTTCGCGTGATAATCTGCTGAATAATATCAGGTATATGACCTAATATTTTTATTTGCTGCACAAGATCATTATTGGTGATATTAATAGATTGTGACATAATATTTTTCCACATTTTATCAATGAAAGTTTACAAAAAGTCTTTGATTGGATATCTTACCCATAGATAAATTGATGGTCTTCTATGGGTTTCATTGTCAGTCAACATTCAACACAAATATTAGTGAGGAATCAATTAAAATTTCAAACCACCTGCTTGTAATTGTCTGAATGGGTCAAGTAGAAAATCAATAATTCGTCTTTGACGCACAATTACTTCTGCCCTTGCTGTCTCTCCTGGACGAAGAGGAATGCACTTATTATCACTCTTAATACAATGCTGTTTGAGAGCAATTTCTAAGTTATAAGCTGCAACTTTTCCATTAGCAGTATCCACTTCTGTAGTAGTAGGAGAAATACTAATTAATTCTCCTACTACTACACCATACTTTTGGAAAGGATAAGCATCAAATTTGAGTTTGACTGGTAATCCTTTCCGCAAAGAACCACTTTCTGTAGTTGGCATTTGCGCCCGAATTATTAATGCTGAACCAACAGGCGCAATTTCTGCTATCATTGTTCCCGGTTCAACTACAGCACCAGCTTTAGCAATAGGTAATTGAAATATACTTCCGCTCTCTGGTGCTTTCAATTCCCGTTGTGCTAATTGAATATTTAAGCCTTCAATCTGTCTTTGAGTTTGGGCAATTTCTGCATTGAGTGTGGTAATTTCTGTTTGGAGATTTTTTTGTTGTTCCTCAATTCGTAACAAGGCTAACTGAGCCGAACGAGTTAAGGTTTGATAACTGCGTTGTTGTTCATTCAGGCGTAATTGTGCTTGGGTAATATCCGCCTTTCCTTGTTTGACAACTCGCTCATAACTACTCTGCTGTTCTGCTACACGTAGCTTGGCTTGTTGAATATCTGACTGACTTTGTGCAAACAATTTTTGCTTTTCTTTCGCTAGTTCTTGCTTTTCCACAAAGTTAACTTCGGGGATGACTCCTTCTTGATAAAGTTTACGATATCTGGCTTGTTCTTGTTGTGCGATCGCCAAACTACTCTGCATTAAATTACTTGCTGTTTTACTATGCCCAAAATTTTGTTTAGCCTGATTTACCTGAGTCATTTTTTCGGATTTTTGTAACTCATAGGCATTAGTTAAAGCAATTAAATTTTGACTTGCTTGGTCTATTTGGGACTGCTTTTCTAATGCTTGAGATTGATTTTGTTGCTGCTGAGTAGTGAAAGCAACTACCAACTGATTCTGAGAAGATTTTAACTGTGATCGCCTGTTTAATTGCCCCTCTAATTTATCTTGTATTTGTCGTAATTCTGCTTGAATTAAATCTGTATCTAACAACAGTAAAGTCTGTCCTTGATTAACTACCTCACCCTCTCTGACTCGAATTTCCTTCACAGTTCCAGAAACCGCACTATCTAATCTAATTGTTTTACCTTGAGGTTCAACTCTACCCGCAGCCGTTCCTGTTTCATCCACCTGAGATAACATCGCCCAAGGTAAAACCACAGACACAAACACCACCAAAAAATACAGTAAACCCCTAGTCCAAACCTGCGGTACACTATCCAATAAATCCTTAGTAGCAAAAGACCAATCTGTATTAGCCTCCACTATCGATGCAGATATTACCTCTTCCTGCTCAACTTCATCTGTCACTCTACCATTCCATAAATTCGCCATAATCTCTCCTAAAAAACTCTCTACCCCTGCTTCCCTACCTGCCGATTCTTACTCCTTACCTCCAAACTGCTGCTGATTGAGGTAGAAATAATGTCCACGCTTCGCCATCAACTCCTCATGATTACCACTTTCAATCAACATACCTCTATCTAAAACCAAAATCAAATCTGCATTTTTGATAGTAGACAGACGATGGGCAATTACTAAAGAAGTTCTTCCTTGAAGAATAGTTTTCAAATTCTGTTGGATAATTCTCTCTGACTCAGTATCAAGATGGGAAGTAGCTTCATCTAAAATCAACAGTCGAGGATTACCTAACAAAGCCCGTGCGATCGCAATTCTTTGCCTTTGCCCACCAGATAACAACCCACCACCTTCACCAATTTGAGTTTCATAACCCATAGGTAACTTTTCAATAAACTCATCTGCACCAGCTAACTTAGCGGCCTCTATAATCTCAGCTAAACTTGCTTGAGGATGTGCCAAACTAATATTTTCTCTGATTGTATTTCCAAACAAAAAAGTATCTTGATCAACTACTCCCACCTGCTGACGTAGGGAATGTAAAGAGATATTATTCATATCATGACCATCAATTAAAATTCTGCCCTCTGTAGGTGGATATAAACCTAAAACTAACTTAGAAATTGTCGTTTTTCCAGAACCACTACGCCCTACCAAAGCAGCCATCTGTCCCGGTTTAATTGTGAAACTCAGATTTTCTAAAATATTTATATCACTTTCTGCATGATAACGAAATGTGACATATTCAAAGCAAATATTCCCTTGAATTATCGGTAAATTTTGCTTTATTTCTATTCTTAAATCCTCTTCTAACTCTGTATCTAACACATCATTAATGCGTTCAGCAGCAATAATCACTTCCTGTAACTCATTCCACAGCACAGTTAATCTTTGAAAAGGGCGAATAATATTACCCAGCAACATATTAAATGCTACTAATTGCCCAATGGTTAATTGCTGTTCAATGACTAAATATGCTCCATACCACAATAAGGCAGTAGATACAACAGCTTCAATCGTATTACTAAAAATTTGCAATCGATTGCCAATCATTTGTCCAGAAAAACTGGTTTTCACTGACTTTTGTAACAACTCTTCCCAATGCCAACGGACAGTTTGCTCCACTGCTGTCGATTTGACTGTACTTATACCAGTCAGTGCTTCAATTAAATAACTGCTTTCTTTCGCTACCGCCTGAAATATTTCTCTAGAAATCCTTTGTAAAAATGGTGTAGCTATCAACGCTAATAAGAAAAATGGCGGCACAATTATCAAAGATAGCAAAGCCATGCGCCAACTGTACCAAAACATTAATCCTAGATAAATTACAACAGTAATTAAATCGAGGACAATTGATAATGCCTCCCCAGAAAGAAATCTTTTGATTTTACTGTTTTCTTGTAAACGAGAAATAATATCTCCTACATAACGGGTTTCAAAAAAATTCAACCGTAGCTGCAAAACGTGCCGAATAAATGCTACCACTAAGGCAACATCTATCCTATTAGCAGTGTGGTCTAGAAGATATTGCCTTAAGCCAATTATGGCTACACGAAAGAGACTAAAAATCATCAAACCCAACCCTACTGCCGTTAAGGTGAGTTGTGAACCTTGTACTACTACGCTATCTAAAATTAACTGGGTAAATAGCGGGGTAATCAGTCCAAATATCTGAATAAAAATGGAAGCAATAAAAACTTCCAAAATCACCACATAATGGGGCTTGACTAACTCAAAAAATTGCCAGAATGGTGTGGTAATTTCTTGAGCATCTTTAAATAAAGCTGTAGGTTCTAATAACAGTGCATAACCAGTCCAGTCTGCTTGGAATTGTCGATGTGTCAGAGTGCGCTGACCAATAGCAGGATCGGCAACAATTACGTGTTTACTGTTAATTTCATAGACAACGATATAGTGCTTCCCTTCCCAATGGACAATAGCAGGTAGTTTTTGCTTTGCCAATTGATTAAAACTAGCTTTCACAGGCCTAGTATTCAAGCCTAAACTTTCCGCAGCTACTGTTAACCCGCGCAGAGATGCCCCATTCCGGTCAACATTAGCAATATCTCGCAAGCGGTTCACACTAAATTGCTTACCCCAATAACGCGCCACCATCACCAGACAAGCTGCGCCACAGTCAGAAGAACTCTGTTGGGCAAAAAAAGGAAAGCGTCGAGTTACTCGTTGTAATAGATGACGAACTCTTTGGGTAGGAGTTGGAAAGTAAGCCTTGTTAATCTTTTTCTCTAGTTTGCTCTTAGTTATAGATGGTGCTGGTGTCGGTAATATTTTCTGTTGGTCTTCTTCATTAGACTTGACCAATAAAGAATTTACAGCTTGGGCTTGAGTTTTTAAATATTGATTGATTTCGGGATATTTCCCCGTCAAATGAGCAACAATTTCACCTGGAATCAAACACAGGTGGAGATTTTTACTGGCCCTAGCTGTGTAAGGAATAAAGTTGTCATCAGGAAACAAGGTAAAATGCCCAAATACTCCTCCAATTTCTAAGGTACTAATTAATTCTCCCGTCTCATCTAATAACCTAACTTTGCCAGATAAAACTATATAAAGACCACTATTAACCTCACTTCCTGGAAAAAATTTCCCTATTGTCGGTTCTAAATATTGAAATTTCTCTTCATAGGTTTGTAATTCTACTTCTGAAACAGGATAACCAAGGGTATTTCTCAGCAGTTCTAAGGAAACGCTGGTCATAGATGAATTTTGCACCATACAGTTAGGATTTAAGTAGAACGATTTGAAAACAGGAAAATATGGTAAGTAATGTAAGAAGATTGGCCTTGAGTTTCTAATAAGGACTTCAGTCCTTATTAGAAACCTTTAATTATTTATGCCGTTCTACTTAGTCTCGAATTTTATGAAGTGAATTGGTAATATTTCACCGATATCTAGAAGATTTTCAGAGGAAATATCTGTAATAAAAATTTGTGAACTTTGAGCGTTTGGTATTGTATTATCTGGTAAATTTCTGGTTTTTGGTTTGGTTGATAATCCCATTTGTTTGAGTAAGCGTTTGATATGACAATCACTGACTTTTACTCCAAACTCTTGGGTTAAATGTTTGTTTAACCAGTTCGCTGTCCAGCGTCGAAAACCATAACCATAATCACGAGGATCAGCATTTACTAGCTCTTTTAAACGTTCTAAGTATTCTTCATTAACCGCTTTAGGACGACCAATTCGTGAAGTTTCCCATTGGTGTGCCATACCACTACGGGCAATATGTATCCAATGTCTTGCTGTAGCTGCACAGCATCCTAATGTACGACAAATTTCTGTTTGTGATTTTCCTTCATCAGCCAGCAACATAATTTGGATACGCTGGCGATATAACTCAGGTAAATCTTCTTCCAGATTTTTTAACAATAGCTTGCGTTGAAATGGAGTTAAAAATTTACCAGACATACTTTAGCCAAAAAAAATTAGATGTTATTTCTACTAATCAGTAGCTATGCGAGAATTTACGCAAACTGCAATGAAAATTAAAGCTTGATGAAGATGTTTTACTCCACCACAGGCGATGATCTACAAGATACTGCATAAACGCATAAATCTATGTATAACAACGTGAGGTGAATCCTATGCGGCTAATGACGCAAAAAATACGTTATTGTTGCCTAAATTTGCAATCATTACTGACTAGAAGCAATTTTTATTTAGCATGAAATGACATCAAAGGATCGATAAACTCCACAATACAGAGTACAAAAAGTGTAGTAATTTTGCATTCGCCTTTTATGCTCATCAAAATGCACCATTCATAACTTTCTAGTAGATATTTATGTAATAAATATTGCAGAAAACTGCATCATGAATCATGATGAAACATTTATGTATGCAGAGGATTAGAGGCGTAATTATTTGTATATTTTCTTGGATGATATGGTATCTTTTGAATGTAATAGTGTACTTATCTTTGTAAGTACACTAAGGCTAGCGATCCTATCGATGCAACTCATGCACAGGAAAACTGATATCAAATTACTATGTTTAATCAGTACTAAATATGTGCAATTAAATCTCATAACCGTTTAACAAATCCTGACAACCCATCAATTATCTCTAACCGCCCACCTTTTCCCTGTGTTTCTGGAAAATAGCTGACAGGGGGTGTGTTACCCGCTAGGAGTGAAAGCAACATTTTTTCTTCTTCTACACCCCACTCCCTAGTACCGCTACGCGGAAGTCAAAAGTCAAAAATCAAAAGTCAAAAGCTCTATATCTTAAGGCTTTGAACGATTGATAATGGTCTGTTTATTTACGCCGTGCTGTACTAGTTGTCTTGCAACTGACTTCTACATAAAAACTTATATAAACAATAGATTTTTATATGGAAATAAAATACTAATTTATATTTAATGATTTTTCAATTTGGTATATGTTATTTATCATTCAAATCAGGTATAGCAACTAGTAAACAAAGCTTTGTAACCCTGGGATAATCTGTAATTCAATTAAGTGTTAAATGCTAGATTAAATTTCTACTATTCCCAATTTTTTATTTTCCATCCCCCAGGATGATCCTAATTGGAGATAATAGAGTTAAGCTAGATTACGCTACTATTGTTGCCAAAATGTTTTTTGTAACTTAAATAACAAAAAAAGTACATGATACTAGTACCGCAAGGCGGAATTCAAAATTCAAAATTCAAAATTCAAAATGAATACAGCGTAAGCGTTTCATTGATTTGGAATGGTCTGTTTATTTCCGCCGTGTTGTACTAGTCAAATTCGGTAGATGGCTGTTGATAATTATATATATTCTTTTTAACAGCGTCTCTACATAAGGGTTTTTGGCTTATCTCAACTGTATTGAAACATAAGCCTGATGACTGATAACTAGTTTAAATAATACTCTCTATGAGCTATTACCGCGCATTGCTATTAGTAAATCGTCATGCCCGCCAGGGACAAAAAAGTCTCTTGGAAGCAATTAATTGCCTGCAAACATTTGGCTTGGAATTAATTGAAGAATCTACAGAAAATCCCAAACATTTGGCTCATATTATACACAAATATAAAAATCATGTAGATTTAGTCATTGTTGGTGGTGGTGATGGTACTCTTAATGCCGTAGTAGATGCTTTAGTAGAGACTCAGTTACCTTTAGGAATATTACCTTTAGGAACTGCCAATGATTTAGCGAAAACTTTAGGGATTTCTAACTCTCTACCAGAAGCTTGTCAAACAATTGCCTCTGGGGAATTACGGCGGATTGATTTAGGATGGGTCAATGGTAAACACTTTTTTAATGTTGCCAGTTTAGGATTGAGTGTAAAAATTACCCAAAAACTGACCAAAGAATTGAAACGACGCTGGGGAATTTTGGCGTATGCAGCTACAGCATTACAGGTAATTTGGGAATCTCGACCCTTTAGCGCAGAAATTAGGGTGCAAGATAGATGCTTTCGAGTAAAAACGGTGCAAATTGCTGTGGGTAATGGTCGTTATTACGGTGGTGGTATGGCTATAGTTCACGATGCCAAAATTGACGACCAAAGATTAGACCTTTATAGTTTAGAAATTAAACATTGGTGGCAAATGATTCCGTTGCTACCTGCGATGCGAAATGGGAGACATATTCATCGGCAAAATGTCCGCGCCTTGTATGGACAAGAAATGGAAGTTTATACTCGCAAACCCCGGCCGATTAACACTGATGGAGAAATTACTACATACACTCCTGCTAAGTTCCGTGTTATTCCTAAAGCTGTAGCTGTTTTCGTACCGCCAGTTTAGGGAGACAAGGGAAAGGGCGATATTTATCCCAATGCCTAATAACTATGTCTGCGGTAGATAGCTAAAAGAAAATCTGATATGCTGAGGAATTATAAGGAATGATGACGGGTGCATTTGTATTTCAACTTAATTCTCGTTTAGCTATCTATAGCGGGGTATTGTGGCAACTCACATCAACTCACGCCAACTTCATGTGAGATTTTCTCAAGAGATTAAATTACTACTACAAAAATTAGCCGAACAGCATTTGAGTCTCGGTGATATTCTAGCGGAGACTTCCGAAAGGGGTTTTAGCTTAGTCATAGCTTTATTAGTTTTACCCTTTTTATTCCCCATGCCGCCGGGTTTAGCAGGGCCTTTTGGTGCTGCGTGTTTACTGTTATCTATACAGATGATACTTGGTAGGCGATCGCCTTGGCTACCTAAAAGAATCGCCCGCTATAAATTCCCTCGCCCTTTTGCCCAGTTAATTTTACAAAACCTCCGCCGTGTCACCAAAATATTAGAGAAAATTACTCGCCCTCGTTTGACTAAAATCGCTGAACATCCCTTGACTTGGCGAATTAATGGGTTCTGTATCTCTTGGTTGACACTGTTACTCATGTCACCAGTTCCGTTTACTAATCCCATTCCTACCGTTGGCATTTTACTGTTGGCAGTAGCTACTATTGAATCCGATGGGTTACTGATTTGCGTGAGTTATGGCATCACTATTTTAATTACCATACTATTTGGATTTATTTGTTATGCCTTGTGGTTAGCACCTAGTTGGCTACCATTTTTATTACCAAAATAAAAGCCCCCAGCCAAAGACCGAGGGGCTTGCTTTTAATTAAGGTGCATCTACTGATTTAATATCCATCTGGTTGTTTGCAGTATCGGGAAAAAATGCTGACAATCGAGAAATATTACTTATTTTGATCGAAATCTACTCATAAAATATTCTTACTTTAAGGGGATTTTCGCTTTTTGAAATACCTGTTCAGCTGTAAATTGCAATTCTGGTAATAAAGAATCTTTAATTAGTTCATCTCCCATATAAGTCTTTGGTGCTGCATCTGGATAAAAAACAGTAATGCTTCTGGCTTTGCTGTCTAAGACCCACACTCGCAGCACATTGGCATTTAGATAGTGTTGCGCTTTAGCCGCCATTTTTCCAAAGGTTTGTCCAGGAGAGATAATTTCAATCACTAAATCAGGAGGTACAGGACAAGCTTCATCTTCGTTCCAGTCAGCAGGTAAACGTTCATGAGAAATGTAGACAATATCAGGTACTGGAATCCAATCTATTCCCTGCTTTTTTAATAAAACAGCCCATTCAGGACAAACGATTCCCTTTTCCTGAGTTAATTCCTCAATTAAAGAGAGAATGACGTGAGTAAGCTTGGCATGAAAAAACTTTGGAGACATTTTAGGAATTGATTTACCATCAACGAGTTCGTAGGTGGTATCTCCCTCACCTGGGGGGAGATTTAAGAACTCTTGTAAGGTCAATTGATTGTCAGCTTGGAGAAGCATAGCAAAAACCAGAGGGCGGCTAATTTTAATTTTAATGTGGTAATCTACGTTGCCTCTAAAACTTGGCGAATGATCTCTGTTGGTACTTCGTCGGTAATTGTGACTACACCTAGCTGGGTGGGTAGAATAAACCGCACTTTACCATTTTTAACTTTTTTATCTAGTTGCAGTGCATCAATAATACCTTCAATATCTAAACCTTCTGGTAACTTTGTCGGTAAGCCTGCTTTTTGAATCAGGGCATTTTGACGTTCTGTGTCTTCCTGTTGCCACATTCCCAATTTCACAGCAATTTGTCCGGCTGCTATCATGCCAATAGCGACAGCTTCACCGTGATTGACTAACCGATAACCAGTCAAGCTTTCTACAGCGTGACCAATGGTGTGTCCATAGTTAAGAATTGCCCGTAGTCCGCCTTCTTTTTCATCTTTGCCCACAACTTCGGCTTTAGCTTGACACGAACGGGTGAGAATAGCATTGATTAATTCTGGTTTGATGTAGCGCAATTGATTGAGGTGTTTACTGGCTTCCATTTGGGCAAATAACTCCGCATCCCAAATTACACCGTACTTAATTACTTCTGCCATCCCTGCCCGAAATTCTCGCATGGGAAGGGTTTTTAGCACATCTGGGTCAACTAATACTAAACGTGGCTGATGGAATGCCCCAATCAAGTTTTTGCCGTGGGGATGATTTACGCCTGTTTTACCACCAATTGCCGAATCTACCATTGCTAGGAGGGTTGTAGGCACTTGTACAACGTTAATTCCTCGTAGCCAACTAGCAGCAGCAAAGCCAGTCATATCACCAATTACGCCTCCCCCCAAAGCTACCATCGTAGAGGAACGTTCTAGGCGATTTTCTAGGGCGATATCATAGAGTTTTTGAATAGAATTGAGGGTTTTGTAGCGTTCTCCGGCTGGTAGGCAATAGCTAGCCACTTGAAACCCAGCAGATTCTAGAGAATTTATGGCTCTTTCACCATAATGCTTAAATATAGTGGGATTAGAAACCAGCAATACTTTTTTGCCTAGTTTCAAATCAGACATCTGTTGACCAAGTTGTTCTAAACTTCCAGATGCGATCGCAATCTCATAAGACTGCTGTGGTAGATTTACATTAATTACAGAAGTCATTACCCAAACCCTAACAAGCACAGTGGGCTGTATTTTACCGCATTTTGGAAGAGTGCTGAGTTGTGGCTTGTGACTTGTGTCAACTCCAGATTTTGGTTAAATCCAATACAAACCCAGGTAAAACATCCTCCCCTGACAAACTCACAGGATGATTTAGCACTTCCACATCTTGACCTGGGCGATAAATTTCTACCTGTTGATTTTTGCGATCGATTAACCAACCTAAACGCGCACCATTATCTATGTATTCTCTCATCTTGGCGCGTAACTTTTCTATAGAATCATTTTTAGACCGTAGTTCTAACACGAAGTCAGGACAGATGGGGGCAAAGGTTTCCTGCTGTTCTATACTGAGAGCATCCCATCTGTCTTGACGTATCCATGCAGCATCAGGAGAGCGATCGCTATCATTAGGTAGATGAAAACCACTTGAAGAGTCAAATGCTACACCTAATTTAGTCTGGCGATTCCACAACCACAGTTGTCCAGCAATATCCAAGTTTCTGTATCCTGTATCGCTGCCGGTTGGCGGCATAACAATTAACTCTCCCGTAGCAGTTCGTTCTAATTGTAAATCTCTGTTAGCCAGTGCTAACTGCACAAACTGCTCATGCGAGACTGTCAGTGTCAGCGTAGGTGGAATATTAACCGCAAGGGTTGGGGATAAGTTAGTTTTTGTCATTTGAGGGTAGGAAGCAGTGGTTTGACAAGCTCACCAACCAGGCAGGAGGGAATATAGTTTTAGTGTAGTTTATCTTCCTTCTAAAATCGTTTCTCCTTCGGAGACGCTCCGCGAATGTGCCGCTTCCCTCTCAGGTCTAAAGACCCTGATTTTCCCTCATCCCGCGAAGTCTTATGATTCAATATAGTTAGTGAAGTATTGTGGAGAAACATAAATGTTAGCAGTAGTATCTTATATCCTCTTCTTGGCTTTGTTCATGGGCATAGCTGTGGGAATGCTGTTCGGTCTGCGTTCTGCGAAGATTCTTTAAGAATTAAGGGTATAGGGGTATAGGGGTATAGGGGTGTAGGGGTATAGGGGAAAGAACAAATATAAAGAATTTCTCCATTACACCTTTACACCCTTACACCCTTACACCCTTACACCCTTACACCCTTACACCCCTATTTGACTAGCTACCCGATTTGCTCTTTGGGACGGGGGACGCATTTCTAAGCCGAATAAATTCAGCATTTCTTGGTCTGCATCGTAGTCTGGACAGGGGGTAGTGACTGTTAACATCTTGTTGTCGTCGCTGGAAAAGATGGAGTTAGCCCCCGCCATGAAGCAGAAGGCTTGTTCTACTTGAGACAGTCTCGCCCTACCAGCACTTAAGCGCACGTCGGAAGTTGGCATAACTATCCGGGCTGTGGCTATCATCCTGACAATATCCCAAATGGGGACATCTGGTTGGTTTTCTAAGGGCGTACCTGCTACTTGGGAGAGAATATTAATTGGTACTGATTCTGGATGAGGATGGAGGTTAGCCAGGGTGTGTAACATGGAAACACGATCCTCGACGGTTTCGCCTAAACCAAGGATACCGCCGGAACATACGGTAACATTGGTTTGCCGGACATTTTCGATGGTATTTAGGCGATCGCTATAAGTTCTACTAGTGATAATTGTGCTGTAATATTCTTCAGAAGTATCTAAGTTATGGTTGTAAGCATACAGTCCAGCTGTTTCTAATCGTTTGGCTTGGTTTGCTGTTAGCATCCCCAAGGTACAGCACACTTCTAAACCCATGTCAGTGACATCTTTGACCATATCTAGGACTTGATCAAATTGAGAATTGTCGCGCACTTCCCGCCATGCTGCACCCATGCACACACGACTAACACCTTTTTCTTTAGCATTTTGGGCGATGTTAAGGACTGTTTCTTTATCTAACAGTGCTTGGGGTTTGACTTCGGTTTGATAACGGGAAGATTGGGCGCAGTAGCTACAATCTTCTGGACACCCACCGGTTTTAATGGATATCAGCTTACAGACTTGGATTTGTTTGGGGTTGTGATATTGACGATGAACGCTAGCAGCTTGATAAATTAGCTCTAGCAATGGTGTATTATAGATTTCCCGAATCTCTACTTCTTGCCAATCGTAGCGTATTCCCGACATTAGCATCCTTCTTCTCGACTGGATTGATTAACAGCTGTCTTCTTGTTATATCCCCTAACGGACATCTTTTGGAGTAAGGGATGGGCTACAGCAATCGCCAGCAATATCCATAGCCAAGATTTGAGATATTTGATCAACCAGAATAAGGAATGCCGAGAAAATTTCTGTAACCTCAGTGACAATATATCTTAAATTTTGTAACCAAATATGAAATCAGAACTACCCATAATTACCAGCGATCGCCTACTATTGCGAATAGGTATTCAAGAAGATATACCCAAAATTCTCAATTATTTTATAGAAAATAAAGATTTTCTCACCCCATTTTATCCTACTTGGGCAGATCATTTCTTCACAGACGAATATTGGGAATATCAACTAGAAAATAACTTTTTAGAGTTTATTCACGACCAGTCTTTAAAACTATTTCTTTTTCCCAAAAAACAACCCACAGAAGTTATTGGCACTATCAACTTTAATAATTTTATCAGGGGTGCTGCCCATTTTTGCCATGTGGGTTATAGTCTAGCAGAGACTGCCCAGGGTCAGGGTTATATGACCGAAGGATTACGGGCATCAACTGACTATATTTTTCAAGAATTCAATTTTCACCGCATCATGGCGAACTATATGCCCCACAATCAGCGCAGTGGAAACGTTCTAAAAAGACTAGGCTTTATTGTAGAAGGTTATGCCAGAGACTATTTATTAATTAACGGTACGTGGCAAGACCATATTTTGACTAGTCTAATCAATCCTTACTGGCAACCAAATGAGTATTAAAGCAATTCGCAATTACGAATTACGAATTGCAAATTTATTAATGGTCTGTTTTATCTGGACGACCGTTATTTAAAGGTTTTTTTCTACTTTTGTTTGTTTGAGTTACTTTTTTATTGGATGGTTGCTTGGGATTAGGTTGTTGGCTAGACATAGGTAGAATAGTGTAATTTATGACAAGTTTATCTACATCTAGGATACGATTGTTTCCAGAAGATTGTCAAAAATTTTACACAATAAAATAGAGACGTAAACTTAATTACGTCTCTAAATTGAAGAAAACCCATTACCGTAAATCTTGTTTAGTTGGAGAAGATTGAGGAAGATACTCAAACCGTTGATTAACTTTCTATGGAAGAACTACAACAGAGTTACTGAGGTTTCCAGAAATCAAAATAATTGATTTAAAATTTTATATCAAGCGAAGGAAGAAAAATCTAAATTGGGCGGTATATCTTGAATACGTCCTGGCCCGATCGCCTGCAATGCTTCTCTTAAAGAAATATCACCAGTATACAAGGCACGCCCGACAATTACCCCTGTAACGCCTTGAGGTTCTAAAGCCAACAAACTTAATAAATCGGTGACAGAACTGACTCCCCCAGAAGCAATCACTGGAATGGAAATTGCGCCAGCGAGTTCACGCAAAGCTTCCATGTTAGGCCCTTCTAGAGTTCCATCGCGGTGAATATCAGTGTAAATAATAGCTGCTGCACCTAGTTCTTGCATTTGTACAGCCAGTTGGGTAGCTAAAACCTGTGAAGTTTCTAACCAACCGCGAGTTGCTACTAGTCCGTTACGGGCATCAATACCAATAATAATTTTTTCGGGAAACTCTTGACAGAGTTGTTGTACTAGTTGCGGTTGTTCTACAGCGACAGTACCGAGAATTGCCCACTGTACACCTAGATTAAACACTTGTTGCACACTAGCTTGATCGCGTAAACCACCGCCAATTTCAATTGGTACAGAAATTGCTTGAGCGATCGCTTCAATTGCCCCCAGATTTACTACTTTACCTGCTTTTGCACCATCTAAATCTACTATGTGCAGTCTTGTCGCACCTTGATCCGCCCATTGTTTAGCCACATCAACAGGATTCTCGCTAAAAACCTGTGAGCGATCGTAGTCTCCCTGATAAAGTCGCACACAGCGACCATCTAGTAAATCAATCGCTGGAATTACATCCATATAAATTCGCCCCTGTTTAATTAATAATTATTGGGTACTGGGTATTGGGTATTGGGTACTGGGTACTGGGGGGATGCTTAACACTTCTTCCTGTCCCCTGTCCCCTGTCACCTGTCCCCTGTCACCTGTCACCTGTCCCCTGTCACCTGTCACCTGTCCCCTGTCACCTATCCCCTGTCACCTGTCCCTGTAATTGCTTAATTGCTTGCCGAAAACCCAGGACAATCAAAATATTAGAAAGCGTCAAAAAAACTTCCGCGCCACCGTGTAGCCAATCTATGTTAGCTAAAGCTTCGTGGTAATGGATTTTGGCATATATTCCTGCCGGAATCGTCACAGCCACAAAAACCAGAGTGCCGTAAAATCCATATAATGCTAGACGGGGCATTTGCGGACTGCGGCTGATAAACCACAAGAAACCCAAGTAAGGAAACAGTGACAGGGCAAATAGGGTGTCTTTAGATATCATTGCTCTGATTTAATAGGTTTTGATTCAAAAGAATTAGCTACTGTCTTGGGAATACGGGAAGAACGCCAAATCAACACAGCCGCAGCCCAAAGTGTAAAATTACCAACTAAAGTCATGGTAGCTTGCAGCGTTACCAACCATTCTAAAGAGTCTGGATTGTCGAAATAATGCCAGGTGCAAGCACACATAGCACTTATCAAAGCTGGTAACATTGCCAAAGACAATCCCCACCAACTGCGGTTTCCTGAAAGTTCGCCATAAGTCCAGATTAACCAAATCGCGGCAATCCACTCAATAACGCTAGAAATATGAATAATCCAAGTAGGAATTGAAAGAGCATTCATAAATAAAATCAATAGTCAATGGTCATTAGTCATTAGACTGTAACTCAGCACCGGCTAAACGCCGCGCTACCGCTAACAGCACTCCTGACTCCTCACTCAGCACTCAGCACTCAGCACTCATCTCATCTTCTCACACGCCAATTCAACTTTTTGTACCAAGATTACTGACATCTCATCAACTAGGGAGAAAAAGTTGATAACCTTAAATCCAACAGCCAAAATTTGCAATGGGAACGATGCGATCGCTATTATCTGGGTATTACGGCAAAGGTAACGGTGGTGATGAAGCTTTATTAGCCACACTTCTGCAAATGCTACCATCTCATGTTACACCTGTGGTGCTTTCTGGTAATCCAGAGGAAACGCGCGATCGCTATAATGTGGAAGCGCACGATCGCATGGCTATTGTACCCGTACTCCAAGCTTTACGTTCCTGTGATGCTTTGATTTGGGGTGGTGGTAGTTTAATTCAGGATGTTACCAGCACCATCAGTCCTTTTTATTATGGGGGATTGATGGGGTTAGCGCAGAAAATGGGTTTGAAAACTATTGCTTGGGCGCAAGGTATTGGCCCTTTGGTACGTCCGCAAACGCGCTGGATGGCAAGGCAAAATTTTGCTGGTTGTACTAAAGTTAGTGTACGCGATCGCGCCAGTGCTGCTTTATTGTCTGATTGGCAAATTCCCCACATCCTTGCACCTGATCCGGTTTGGGCTTTAGCATCTAAGCCTTTACCAGAACTTGAGAATTTACCTACGCCTAGAGTAGCGGTGACTTTAAGACAGCATCCCCAATTAACTCCTACACGCCTCACTAATTTAACTCGTGCTTTGGTCGATTTCCAAAAAGCGACTCAGGCTTTCATTTTATTACTGCCATTCCAAAAAAGTGAGGATTTAGGAATTGCTCAAGCCATACAACCACACCTTGCAGATGTCAGCCAGATTTTGTGTCTCGAAGATCCGCAGATATTAAAAGGTGTGTTTCGCGGTGTCGAGATGGCAATTGGAATGCGGCTACATAGTTTAATTATGGCTGCGGCGGAAGGATGTTGCTGTTTTGCTCTGAGTTATGATCCCAAAGTCAACCGCCTCATGGAAGATTTGACAATACCTGGTTGGGATTTGGCAACTTTACCAGATGATCCCCATTTTATTAGTCAAACTTGGTTAGAACATTACACAAATAGTCAGCGAATTTCACCAGAAAAAATTCAATTTTTAATAGATGGTGCATTAACACATCGTGATTTGTTGCACCAGGTTTTTACTTAGCACCGCTTTGGCTAAAATCTTTGTGAATTGAGGGGTGAAGTTTAAACGCAGAGGGGCGCGGAGGTAGGCGCGGAGGTACGCAGGGAATTAGCTACTAATTGATGAAATGCTGTACTTGGTAATTGTATTTTGGAAAAGTTTTACTGGTGCGTAAAATGTCAGCCTTTCGCATTTTACGCAACCAGCGATAAACTTGGGCAATATTTAATCAATTGTTATTGACTGAGGGCCAGTAGCTTTACCGTTATGAGCTTCCGTTGTTTGGGTAGAATTACTGTTAGCACCTACTTGTTTATCTAACCAACTTTTAACGGGATCATCTGCAAGGTTGAGTCGCAGCACACCAGAGACAAACCCCCCAAAAAAGGAAGCTGGGTGTTGAACCAGTTGCTTGAATATTGGTGACAATTCATCTATGAACATTCAGACTCTCCTGCAATTTTTGCGAAAATTAGCATTTATTCACTAATCGTAACGTGTAAATTTTGCTTTGTTTCAGAGCATCTTATGATTTGCTGAATAGTAAAGCTGATGTAAAGCTCCTACTCTGTCTTGAGTGTGCGGTAACGGCTGTGGGCGTGGTGGTTTCGGGGCTGTGGAACTTTGAGGAAGACTGTTCTAGTAAAGAATAAGGAGCTAGAATGCTCCTTAAGGCTTAGTTATGGCTTAATTCTTTCGTCATTTGGTGGCTCTAAAGATTTTTGTTCTGGGACAGGACGACTATCTCTTATTGATACATTCTGAGGAATAAGTTTTGACGACAGAAAAATCAATAAAACGATAGCTGTTACCACAATTTCTACCCACAGCAAAATTTTATCCGCACGGTAAACCCCTCTTTTGGTGGCGGTTACACAATTCCTATTTTGCTCTAAATTTACCAAAACATCCTCGTTTCTAAACGCTTCTAAAACTTCTCTGTTCATTAAAGCTTTCAAGGTATCCGTTGGTAAGTATTGCTGAATTTCAATTGTGTAATAAATAACGCCTTTTTCCCATCTTTTATCCGTAAGGGAATAAACGATTGCTTCTCTGGGTTTACGAAATAAGTAGGGGCGCATTTCTCCAACCTCTAGTCCATTTAGATCAGTGTCGTCACTGTTTAACAGTCTCTTAATATACTCGTAGACAGATTTGAAATCGGGGTTTTGGTCAATTTGAGAAGATACATTGACCTGGACGTTTGAATTTAACGATCTAGTCATACAATGTTTGTGATTGATAATTTGCTGCTTAGATTTCTAGGCAGTATTTTTTTAGATGTGCCTAGAAGTGACTATATTGATTGAAAACTTCTTTGGCAAAGTTAAACAGTGTTGTGTACTCGCCACCACCTACGAAAAGTGCAAAGTCGAATTTCTTAGTGCAATTTATCTTGTTGCTGCCGTGATTTGCACTCACGCTGATAGAAGTAAAGTTTCCTAGAGTGTACCTTTGAAAGCAGTGGCATAAAATTTGCATACCACTGCTAGGGTTAGATTAATTAGGACTTTGTTCAGGCATCATGCACTTATCAGAGTCACAGCCTGCGGGGCCGACTTCCATTAAATCGCCGAAGTCGTAGCGACTTAAAACAGTGTAGAAATCATCGGTTTTGCGGCGTGATGCTACTGCTTGCAACATCTGCTCATACTCCTGTTTGGAGATTGGCTCAAATGGCAAACGGGGAAAGGTTTGATGATCATCAAATCTAGCCAGTAGTGCCGCACTCATGTAACCTTCATCGTTGTGAATTGCTTCCCAAATGCGAGTTCCTAGAGTTTCTACTTCGTGTTCTCGCAACTCGATAGTTGCAGAGGTGTTGTGAGTGACGTAGAATTTCTGCACCTGCATATAGAAATCCATTTGGGCGATCGCATTAAATTTGCTGATATCAATTACATCAGCACCAGGTAAATCAGCCCAAGATACAGCCACAGGGATTTCTACTAGCCATTCAGTCACCCGTGGATCAAACGGATCATCCAGTAAATTCCCCTTTTCATCTTTATCTGATTGGGAGGGAATGATACTGTAACCGTATTCCAGACAAGCTAAAGCCACTGGGTCATTTTTACGGCAAGTGATGCGGCGAATAAACCGTTGCGCTTTGGGGGGATGCCATCCGGGACTAGCACCAGTTAACAGCGATTTTGTGCCACTGGGTTGGACAGTTGTACAGCGATTTGGGCGTTTGATATTATGGCGATCGCAATAATCCCAAACCACACGCTGCACAATCTCTTTCCAATCAGTTAAGTATTTTGCTTCTTTGTATTTAAATTCCAATCCTTGCGGTGTTTCCGGTCTACCTGCTTCCCACCACCGCAACCAATCCACACCAAAAGCATGGACAAAAAAATCAAATAAACCAGTGAAAGAAACCCCAACAATTGGGTCTAATTCCCGACTATATTGATAGCGTGGTTCTTGGAATTGATGATTTAAAAGTGCTGCTACAGATAATGCCCCAGCCGTGAAAGCTTCCTCTTGTTCTTTATGGTTTAATGGGTCAATTTGATTGAGATGTATCTCAGCCAAGTTGCAGTGGAAGTCCGCTCCAATTATCTCACCACAATTATGAGCAACGATACCATTAGCATCAAATTGAGAAGCCCCTGGGACAGTACAATCATAAACTGCTTCTAACCCATCAGATACAATTTGCTTAACTTTAATAGCAAATCTCTCTTTATTTAATTTTCTTTTGTACCCACCCAACAATTCCTGTAAGCGCGTGACTTTTTGAGGTTCTTGAAATCCCACAATCTGCTCAAAGAAATAAAGATTATCGTTGGAGATTACAAGCTCATGCTGTGCTTTACAGGCATACAATTCTAGTTCACGATTACTATTTGGAAGAAGACGATAAGCTTCAGGACGACGTTCTTGATAAATAGCAGAGATAATTCCTAAGCGTGCCAGCATTCTCTGGACAATCTGCAAAGTTTTCAGATTACTTTGTGCTAGTCTGACACTCACACCTTTTTGTTGATTACCTTGAACGCTACCATCAGCATCAAACAAACCACGTAAAAAACCACGATAAAATTCATAGCTAGCTTGCTCGATTTTATCGGTTGGCATCTTGTGTTCTAAAGTTACACCATAATTAGCTGCCAATTTCGCTAAACCAGATGAGTTAATAACTCGATGTTTTAGCTGTTTATGGTAGCAACCAGAATCAGTATTACCTGAATAATTTACTGCATTTTTGAGTAAGGTAACGGCATATTTTCCCATTTCCTCTTGACTATCTTGCCAATATCTCAAATAGGCTGTTTTACCCCATTGTGTTGACGCAATGCTGCCGTCACCAATCAGATTACCAATTAACCAGCCTTCATCAAAAGTTCCGAAACTATCCCAAGGTTGTACACCACGATGGTTATGAACCAAAATATAGTCACCAGGGGATAAATTTTGAGCTTCTACCCACTCTGTATACTGTTTTTTCTGAGTTTGGGCTGTCACTTTAAGTAGCTGATGATTTTCTGTTAAACGTAATTCATAGCCCTCCTGAGTAATCACTTTGAAAATAGGTTTGACTCCAGTCAACCAAAAGCCATCATTTGTAGTGCTGAATAATTCTCCGTTGACATAGACACTCAACTGTTTACCTATCAAGTCTTTAACTTGTCGCGCACCTTCTTCTGTATGAATCCAAGTGTCAGCAGTAATACAGGGATTTAATCCGTATCTACTTAAACGGTGTTCTAGCTCTTTTTCATCAAGATGAGGGTGTCGTTTTTGTAACCAGTCTTTAGCTGTCCCTTGTTCGTAAGCTTTTAAGAAATCAACTTTCAAAGCTTGTGTAGTTAACAAATCACAGTTAGCTCTAGCAACAGCTTCACCAGCCCACTGAATTGCGCCTTCACCACTGTAATATTGTTTACGAACAGCATCAACACACTCTTCTAATGTTGGCTTGCGGTGAAAAACTCTTGTGTGGTTCGCCATCCGTAAAGAATCACGCTCAGGGTCAATGCGCCAGTGTCCATTCTCATCTTGTTGCCATAGGTTATCTTTGGCAGATGCCCCTAATTGATCTTCAGATATGAACTGACGCATACCCGCGCTTCTACGGATATTGCCAGCAACAATTGTTACAGCAGCTTCGTCAATCAACAAACAGCATTCTACAGAATTTAATTGTCTACCGACAGCTTTGTTGAGAATGGCAGCACAACGCTGATATAATCCGGGTAATTTCACAGGATTCGCCACACCACCGAAACCTTTCAAGGTTTCCCCGGCTTGACGTACATCACTAACATCAACCGTTACTTGGACTTCATCAGTAAATCTTTCATCTGTGGAGAGTTCTAAGATAGTTTGGTAGGATGCCACCCAACCTTCCCGGCTATCTCCCACATGGATCGTAACGCTGTCACCTTCTATATGGGTTTGTGTATATTCACGACGTAAATCTTTAGTTGTATTACCAACATCTCCCTGTACAATCACATGAAGACGATTACGGATGGGGGGCAGTTGATTAATATATTGCGGTTCTATGACTGCTCCCGTCCCGCAGCCCATCATGGCTAGATTCATCATCAACCCGAAGGCTTTCCAATCCTGGAGATTGGTAGAGGTGCAATTATACGCACCAGAAAAGTTTTTTGGTTTGGTGATCCAATCTGTACCCCCTACCCACAACCAGCGACCACTGGGTAAAGATTTAAGTTGGCGTTGTGTTTTTTCTAAAGTTCTGGCTTCTTCTGGAGTCAGTTTACCTAACTCCACTAAACCTTGGATAGTGCGATCGCACACTTCATCCCAAGTTTCTCTTAAACCTGCCGTTGTGCGGCGGCTATAAGTTCTAAAAAATACAGGATTAGCTGCTGGTGCAGTTTCGGGAAACTTTGCACCCTGACGTTTAATTTCCAGCTCTCGAACCATATCAAAAGTGTTGTTGCTTGTGAACAGATTACGACTATACGCCAAGTGGATGGAGGATAAAAGCTTGAAAATTTTTCCACTTTACGCTATGTCATGACTGTAGAAATTGCCACATATATTTATGGTGTATAATGACTTTTCCTACCCAGAAAGCTTATATACTGAGTTGCAATTATTAACAGTATTGAAATATAAAAATCATGGGTATGGGAAAAATTTAGCTTGTCCGCGATCGCAATTCAAATCAACAATTGGGAATATCAAACAATTAGATTCAACTAAAAGATTGCCAATTGTCCGACTTTGCGCTAAATCTTGGTCTGGATCAATTGCAACAAAACTTAATCATGTCACTAGCTCCTTGGCGAAGTGCGATCGCCCACGCCCTCCACCGCAACCGTAGCCTTGTTTACGCCCGTTATCTGCAACTAGCAACAGTCAAAGCTAACGGTCGTCCAGCTAATCGTACCGTCGTCTTTCGTGGTTTCTTGGCAGAAAGCAATCAGCTAAAATTTATTAGCGATCGCCGTAGTGATAAAATTGACCAGATACAGCAGAACCCTTGGGCAGAGGCTTGTTGGTATTTTCCTAACACGCGAGAACAATTTCGGCTTGCGGGTAACTTGACTTTGGTGAGCAGTGATGAATCTGATCCACATCTACAAGCAGCCCGGATTGCTATGTGGCAAGAATTAAGTGATGCTGCACGTTTGCAATTTGCTTGGCCTGATCCGGGTGAACCCAAAGCAGAAAAAGCCGCCTTTGAACCGCCACAACCTGATCGTGATCAACCAGTATCCAATTTTTGCCTACTTTTACTAGACCCCATACAAGTAGACCACCTAGAATTACGTGGCGAACCTCAAAACCGTCGTATTTATGACTGTGATGAAAATCAAGCATGGTCTACCCAGGAAGTTAATCCGTGAAGTACTCCGGCTTGCTTTGCTGAAGCGTATCGCTCAATAAAACAACCATCATCGTTTCGCGTCTCATTCGCCGTTGCCACGTTGGGTATATCACAAAGATATTCGGGACTAAACCCGATAATGGTCTTACACAGCGTCTCTCGGTTTGCACCGTTTATCTCCTCATGGGGAGAACCCGCGCAGCCGTCCGCCTCCCGCAGACAGTTTGATTACTTTCTCGTACACCTCTGTATGGCTTATCTTTTACGGCAGAACGTAATCACGCCAACCAGTGACCGAGGTCTTTCCCCCTTTCTCTCGCTCTTAGACTTGGTAAGCATATTACTGCTACTGTGACCGTTTGTTATGAGTCGAGTGGGTGGGTCAACAACCACTATAATGGTAGCATATCTATATTGTATTTGCTACCATGACACAGATTAGCTTGAGGTTATCTCAAAGAGAAAAAGAGCATCTAGAAAAATATTGTGAATTGACCGAAAGAAATCAAACAGAGATATTGCGCGACATGATAAGAAGATTGTCAATCAACGGGGTATTGAACCCCCTTGATTGACCTGCTATCCATCCCCACCTCATAGGAGGATGGGGAATTCCGCAGAACTTGTTAAATGGAGGTAAGGCAGCAGAGCCGCAGTAAGTCTTTGCCGTTCCCGCAGGGTGGAGCAGAAGAGCAGAGGAGATTTGACCCAATACCTAATTAACCATTTTGAATTACGAATTACGAATTACGAATTACGAATTACGAATTGTTTAAATCCCTGCTCCATCAAAAAACTGCTGTATTGCTTTATCTCTGAGGCTACATACAGGAGCGGCTTGTAATGCTTCACCGTCTTTAACTATGTAACTTACCAATACAGGAGTTTTAGCCGTAGATTGTTGACGCTGTAGAGTTTGTATTTGGTCTTCCAGTGCTTCTATGCGATCAACCAAAGCGCGGATGACTTCTGCTTCAGAATCTGGTAAATTGCTGTGTTCTAGAGGTGCAACACGGACTCCTGAACGATAAACAATCCGACCAGGTATCCCTACAACTGTGCAATCTGAAGGAACATCTCGCAAAACAACAGACCCAGCACCAATGCGGACATTATTACCGATGAGAATATTGCCTAATACTTTAGCACCTGCGCCGACAACAACATTTTCGCCCAAGGTAGGGTGACGCTTGCCGCTTTCTTTACCCGTTCCTCCCAAGGTGACACCTTGATAAATCAGGGCATAATCACCGATGATGGCTGTCTCACCGATTACTACTCCCATACCGTGGTCGATAAATACACCCTGTCCGATAGTTGCACCTGGGTGAATTTCAATACCAGTCAAAAACCGAGCTATGTGAGAAATGAGACGGGGAATAAAAGGAAGAGCAATGCTGTGCAGCCCGTGAGCGAAGCGATGAAACATCAGGGCTTGTAAACCGGGGTAACAAAACAAGACCTCCAGCCAGTTACGGGCAGCCGGGTCACGTTCAAAGATAATACGAAAATCGGCACGTAGTGTAGAGAGCATCGGGATAGTACCCTCGGAAAGTACAACAAGCTACTTTCCCATCATATCGTTCTAGATGTCCAGTCTTATCATGTTATGTTTACCTATTACATTCCCATTTTCCTGTCAATATCACTTGCTCTAAACACAGCGATCGCGTCAGAATAGTAATTAAAATCGCTTAACTTCTCTTCACAATGGTGCTAACACAGCTTAATCAAACAAGTTCCCCTCAACCGACACCGCCAGAACTGCGGGGATATGATTATGACTTGGTAATTGTCGGCGGTGGAATTGTCGGCTTAACTTTGGCTTCGGCTTTAAAAGATTCTGGCTTAAATATCCTGTTGATTGAAGCTAAAGTCGCATCACTAGCAGTCACCAAAGGGCAAGCCTACGCAGTTCATATGCTATCGGCGTTAATTTACCAAGGCATCGGCATTTGGGATAAAATACTGCCTCAAATTGCTAAATACCGCCAAGTACGGCTTTCTGATGCTGATTATCCTGATGTAGTAGAGTTCGCAACTACCGACATTAGTCAGGACACACCAGAATTAGGTTATGTAGCAGAACACCAAGCACTGTTAGAACCTTTGCAGGAGTTTGTCCAAAATTGCCCGAATGTAACTTATTTGTGTCCGGCTGAGGTAGTGAGTACAAAGTACCAGGCGGACGAGGTAGTCATAAATATTAAAATTGGTGAACAAGTAAAAACAGTTAAGAGTAAATTACTTGTAGCAGCTGATGGATCGCGATCGCCTATTCGCCAAGCAGTTGGAATTAAAACTCACGGCTGGAAGTATTGGCAGTCTTGCATTGTAGCCTTTGTTAAACCAGAAAAATCGCACAATGATACTGCCTATGAAAGATTTTGGACGAGTGGCCCCTTTGCCATTTTACCCTTACCAGGGAATCGTTGCCGGATCGTCTGGACAGCCCCCCATGCAGAAGCCAAAGCCTTGTGTGCTTTAGATGACGAGCAATTTTTACAAGAACTCAGCCGCAGGTTTGGCCAGCATATGGGCAAATTAGAATTATTAGGCGATCGCTTTGTGTTTCCAGTACAACTCATGCAAAGCGATCGTTATGTCCTACCTCGCTTGGCTTTAGTAGGTGATGCTGCACACAATTGTCATCCTGTAGGTGGACAGGGGCTAAATTTAGGCATTCGGGATGCAGCCGCCTTAGCGCAAGTCATCCAAGCAGCGCATCAAGCAGGTGCAGATATTGGTAATCTTCAGATACTCAAGCAGTATGAACGTTGGCGACAAAAGGAGAATCTGACGATTTTAGGCTTTACGGATTTGTTAGATCGGATGTTTTCTAATCAATTTCCGCCAGTAGTGTTTGTGCGTCGCTTGGGTTTATGGTTTTTGCAACGTGTACCTATACTGAAAGTCTTTATGCTCAAATTGATGATTGGGTTAAAAGGAAAGACTCCAGAAATAGCCAAACAATCAAATTAACTGCCAAGCCGATTTTTGCAACTGAGCCTCAATCATATTGTGCCAGTGCTGCAATTTTTCCATAAATGAGGGCTGTTGTAAATCCGAAAGCCAAAGAATCAAGGCATCTTCACCGTTGTCTTGGTAATAACGCCGTCGCCGCCCTGCTGTTTTGAACCCAAATTTTTGGTATAAAGAGATTGCTGCTTCGTTAGAAGCTCGGACTTCCAGAGTAGCTAGTTCTAAATTGCGATCGCTAGCTGTTTTCAGCAAAGCATAAATTAAAGCCTGCCCCAAACCCTGACGTTGATATTGGGGATGAACTGCCACAATTGTAATGTGGGCTTCCTCTAAAATCGACCAGAAGCACCCCATACCCAGCAGTGTTTTGCTGGAGTGGGGCGCGAATATTCCCAGTAAATCACTATTGGGACTATCTAGTTCTCTTTGGTAGCCTTCCAGTGTCCAAAGTCCCCCAAAACAGGCTTGATCTAATTCTAAAATTGCACTTAGATCCTCTGAGGTCAATGATTTGAGTTTTAAGTTAGAAGATAAAATCACTTTTATTGGGATAAGAATACAAACCCTTTGTAAACTGGGATCGGGAGACTTACTCACGCCCATAATTTAAACAAGGACAATCTATATAAATATGGTATCGACTCACCCTGCTGGGGTTCAATATGCTGGAACGCAGTATTTACCTCAAAGCCAGAGCATAAATACAAATACTTCGCCCAACCAAGAACTGTTACCTCTAACTGCCACAGTTAATAGTGATGGTTGCTTGGAAATCGGTGGGTGTGATGTCACAACCCTAGTTCAGCAGTTTGGCTCACCTTTGTATATTTTAGATGAGGAAACCCTCAGAACAGCCTGTCAACAATATCGAGATAGCTTTCAAAAATATTATCAAGGCGAATCTCAGGTACTATATGCTTCCAAAGCCTGGAATTGTCTGGCTGTTGATGCGATTATCGCCTCGGAAGGGTTAGGAATTGATGTCGTTTCTGGTGGTGAACTTTATACAGCTCTAACTGCTGGGATTAGTCCTGAAAAAATTTACCTCCACGGTAATAATAAATCCCGTGAAGAACTGACTTTTGCTATTGAGTCTGGTGTGACAATTGTTGCCGATAACTGGTATGAATTACATACCTTGGTGGAGATGTTGCACGCAATGTCTATACCACCAATCCGGCTCATGTTGCGGCTGACACCAGGGATTGAATGTCATACCCACGAATACATCCGTACAGGACACCTAGATAGTAAGTTCGGTTTTGATCCCAACGATTTAAATCAGGTGTTTGAGTTCGTTAGCCAACAACCAAATTTAAACTGTGTAGGCTTACACGCTCATATTGGTTCGCAAATTTTTGAGCGTCAACCCCATCAAGATTTAGCGGCTGTAATGGTGCAGTGGTTAAGAGATGCGGGTAAATACGGTTTAAATATCACCGAATTAAATGTTGGTGGCGGTTTGGGCATTAAATACGTAGAATCAGATGATCCACCAAGCATTGACGAGTGGGTAAAGGCAATTTGTGAAGTTGTGCAAGCAGCTTGTGCAGTCGAAAATCTCCCTTTACCAAAGTTACTCTCAGAACCAGGGCGATCGCTTATTGCTCCAGCCTGTGTGACTGCCTACACCATCGGTTCATCTAAAACAATACCGGAAATTCGTACCTACGTCGCCATAGATGGAGGTATGTCTGATAATCCCCGTCCTATTACCTACCAGTCAGTTTATCGCGCAGTCGTTGCCAACAAATTGTCTGCGCCTATCACAGAAACAGTCACAATCGCTGGTAAACATTGTGAATCAGGGGATATTTTAATCAAAAATGCCCAACTGCCAAAAACTCAACCTGGGGATATTCTCCTAGTTATGGGAACTGGTGCGTACAATTACAGTATGGCATCCAACTATAACCGTTTACCCAGACCGGCAGCAGTTGTAGTCACAAATGGCGAAGCAAACTTAATTTTGCAACGGGAAACTTATCAAGATTTAATTCGACAAGATTGCTTACCGGAAAGATTGAAGTGTTAGTGATTAGTCATTAGTTATTTAGTCATTAGTTAAGTCAAGGGTTTATGGGATTTTTCCCGGAATAACTGGCTTTTAACTTAAAATTTCTTTGATTATTCTGGAGAAGCAAGCTAAACAAAATGTCCCAACCAGAAGAAAAAAGTTAAGAAACAGTGTGTGAAAGTTCATGAGTTAATAAATATTGACTAATGACTATTGACTAATGACTATTGACTAATGACTATTAACTAAAAGTATTAAGAGTAATCCAGATGTCATGAGAGATTGGTGGAAGCAATGGCTGGCAAACCTAGGATGGTCTCAGTCCTTGCTGCTGGGGACTCTGGATATTGTATTGGTGCTGGCGTTGACTTACGTGATACTAGTTATTATTAGTGAGCGTCGCACACTGTGGATGGTGCGGGGTTTCATTGTTTTAATGCTAGCCTCAGCACTAAGCGGCAGGTTTGGTCTACCACTCTTAAATTTTGTTCTAGAAAAGTTAGTGATTGGCTGTGCTGTAGCAATGGCAGTTGCTCTTCAGTCAGAATTTCGCCGATTTTTAGAACAATTGGGACGAGGTGAATTCCGGCAATTGTTTCAACCATCTAATCTGACCATTCCTAAGTCTGATAGTGTAATAGATGAAATTGTGGAAGCGGTTAAAGAACTCTCTAAAAACCGAATTGGAGCTTTACTAATTTTGGAAACAACTGGCCCCATTGACGAACGGGATTTTTCTGTACCTGGTGTCAAGCTCAATGCGGATGTTTCTAAGGAACTGATACACACAATTTTTCAGCCGAAGACCCTGTTGCACGATGGCGCAACATTAATCCGTGGTTCACGGATTGTATCTTCGGGTATAATATTACCGCTTTCGGGACGCACAGCCTCGCGCCAATTGGGTACACGCCACCGGGCGGCGATGGGAATTACTGAGCGCGTCGAAAATTGTATTTGTGTCGTTGTATCAGAAGAAACTGGTTCTATTTCCCTAGCGGAAAGGGGAACTCTAAATAGGCCATTGACAATTAGGAAGCTCAAAGAGTCTTTAGAGGCTCGATTGTCCCCAACTGTAGATCGGGAAGCGGTAGCTCCCGGTTTGTTAAGCTTGGGTCTTCAGATTGGTAATAAGGCACTAAAACTAGCTTCACGTTTACTTGGATTACCCTCGACCGCTTCTCAAGACAAAAAATGACAATACAACAAACTGAACTGCAAGAATTGCCCCTGGACTTGAAACGAGAACTACTGCCCAAACACGTTGCAGTAATTATGGATGGCAATGGTCGATGGGCTAAACGTCAAGGTCTACCGCGAATTATGGGTCATAAGCGCGGAGTTGATGCCCTCAAGGATTTACTACGTTGTTGTAAAGATTGGGGGATTCAGGCACTAACAGCTTATGCCTTTTCCACAGAAAACTGGAAAAGACCCCAAGAAGAAGTAGATTTCTTGATGACGCTGTTTCAGAGAGTGTTACGTCAAGAGTTGCGAGAAATGGTTGAAGAAAACGTCCAGATTCAGTTTGTAGGCAATTTAGCAGCCTTACCGCGATCGCTACAAGCGGAAATTTCCCGTTCAATGGAAGAAACCAAGCATAATCGCGCTATCCGGTTTTCTGTGGCGACCAATTACGGCGGAAGACAGGAGATTTTACAAGCCTGTCGGGCGATCGCCCAGAAAGTCCAGCAAGGTCTCCTCCAGCCCGATGAAATCTCTGAAGAAGTATTTGAACGCCACCTATACACAGCCGGAATTTCCGACCCAGATTTGCTAATCCGCACTAGTGGAGAAATGCGCCTCTCCAATTTCCTCCTCTGGCAAATGGCCTATGGAGAAATTTACATTACTGATGCCCTCTGGCCAGATTTTGACCGCACTGAATTTCACCGCGCCTTGTGTGCTTATCAGCAAAGGGAGCGAAGATTTGGTAAGGTTTAGAGATAGGTGATAGGTGACAGGTGACAGGTGACAGGTGACAGGTGACAGGTTTAGAGATAGGTGATAGGTGACAGGTGACAGGTGACAGGTGATAGGTGACAGGTGACAGGGTTGACAATGTAGCATATTGACTTATGTTCCCACTCAGCACTCACTACTCACTACTCACTACTCAGCACTCAGCACTCAGCACTCAGCACTCAGCACTCACTACTGCTAAGGGCCAGAAAACACGGCTTGTTCGATATCTTCTCGACTCAGGGAGTATTTGAACGCGCGTTGGATATCTTGTCCATTTTCCCCAGCTTGAATATATCGCACGATAATTTGCTCGATATCCAGCCAGAGTTCAGCTTGCCAACTAGGTCGTTGTATGCGCCAGCAATGTAGTTGTGTATCATCTTGTTGACAGCCTTGCTCTTTTAACCACTGCTCAATTTGTGGCAGAGGATGACTGTATAAAGGCGTATCTGAGGGAAGTATAGACATAAAAATTCAAAATTGTTTATTAGTCAATAGTCATTAGTTACTTTACCAGTCCCCATTGCCCCTTATCCCCAGAGGGGGACCCGAGTTCCCCAGTCCCCAGTCCCCATTACCCCTTATCCCCAGAGGGGGCCCCGAGTTCCCCAGTCCCCATTCCCCAGAGAAGAAATCGGTTGTTGTAGTGTAACTGTGGGTTGTGGTATCTGGGTTTGTAAAGCTTGATCACCACGAGTTAGGCCAATAGTGACTGCTAGCAGTAAACAACCTACCAAAGTCACAGCTAAAATAAATAAAGCAAAAATTTCGCCAGATGAAAGGGGGCGATCGCTGGCATCTAAGTAAGCTGATTTTGAGTAATCATAAGCAGAAGAGACAGGATGATGCAAATCAGGCGGTGCTTGAATCACCCCAAACCGAGAATAACCTATCTTGATGTCATAATTTAAACGCCTTTCGGGATTACTCAGGGTGGCGTAGGCTTCGTTAATTTGCTGAAATTTTGGGGTAGCGACAGCAGGAGGTAATTCTGTGCTATCGGGATGATAGCGTTTACTCAGTTCCCGATAAGCGCGACGAATATCGATAACTGATGCTGAGGGATGCAGCCCTAGCATAGAGTAATAGCTGGGTTTATTGCTTTGCGGCATTGCCCCATGTTGATTCACAGCTGTTTGATTCACCTTGCAATCAAGTTTCTTAATATTGTAAACCTGCCACTCTCACTAAGTTACGATAAATTTTAATGACTGAACTGAGTGTATCAACTACCCGATGACTAAATCCGCAGATGTCAGCACCAAAAAATTAATCAGCCTTGCACCCGACAATTGGGTAAGATGGGTAACTCAAATGCCTGATATCGTTGCGGGAGAAATTCTCAATTCCGAATTTCAGTGGATTAGCCGAGAGAGTGATATTTTAGTCCGTGTCACCAGTTCTGAACACGGTGAATTTCTGGTTCTCAACGAATTGCAATTACGCTACCAACGCCAAATGCCACGCCGAATGCGTGCTTATGCAGCATTGGCGGAAGAAAAATATAATTTACCTACTTACCCGGTTTTAATCAATATTCTCAAAACGAGTAACGAAGAAATACCTACAAGCTTTACATCAAATCTGGCAGGGTTGCGAGCAATCCAAGATTATCGGGTGATTAACCTTTGGGAAGTTGATGTGAATATTGCCTTGAAACAACCCTTACCATGCTTATTGCCATTTGTTCCCATTCTCAAAGGTGGTGAGGATGAGTCTCTCATTCGAGAAGCATTGCAAATTCTCCGTGCAGATGAACAGTTAAACCAATTAGAAACAGTCTTAGCTTTTTTTGCTACGTTTGTTTTAGAGAGTTCCTTAGTTCAAGAAATTATGAGGTGGGATATGACTGTATTACGTGAATCACCCTGGTATCAAGAAATTTTGCGTGAAGGTGAAGCACGAGGTGAAGCACGTGGGGAAGCACGAGGCGAAGCACGCGGTGAAGCACGCGGTGAACGGCGTGGAATAATATCTAGTATCGAAATTAATTTAGAGGCGAAATTTGGCGAGGATGGCTTGCAATTGCTGCCACAAATCAATCAAGTTAGTGACGTAGCACAATTGAAAGAAATTTTACGCCATGTTATTACAGCAATCACAATTGAGGAATTACGTCAACTGCTGTAGTACAATTTAACAGGTGAATTTTTCAAAGCACAATCTTAACCTAATAAATCAGCGCGGGGTTTAAAGGTTTCAATTTGCCGTAGCTTTTCGTATAGTTCTCGTTCTTCCTGGCTAATGTTTTTCGGGGTAACTATTTGGATTTCGACCAATTGATCACCACGTTTACCATCTTCGGTGGGATAACCTTTATTAGCCAAGCGGAATCTTTGACCAGACCTGACGCCTGGAGGGATGGTCATTTTCACAGGGCCATCTAGAGTGGGTGCTTCTACCTGTCCACCTAAGACTGCTTCAGTGGGAGTTACTGGCACTTGGCAAGATATGTTAGAACCTTCAACTTTAAATAATGGATGAGGCTCGACGGTAATTTTTAAGTAGAGGTCGCCGCCACCGATGCCTTGATTTCGCAGGCGGACACTTTGCCCTGTCACCATACCGGGGGGCATATTAACTTCTAGCGATCGCCCGTCTTCTAGTCTAATGCGTTCTGTTCCACCTTGATACGCTTTTTCTAATGGTAGGGTTAACCTAGCTTCGATATCCCGACGAGTGGGACGCGGTGGGTTTTTAGGAACTGTGTATTGAACTTTACTTTTTGGGGTACGGAAGGGATCAGTATTAGTGCTGCTACTTGCCCCATTTCTAGTGTCTTGGCGAACACCAACACCCACAACTTGATTAATAAAGTCCTCAAAATTAGCAAACTGGCTAGGATCTACATTTTGATTGGGACTGCGTTCTGCTGTCCGTTCCCAAGCTTTAGGTTTTGGTGTTTGTTTGCTAAAGCCTTTTTGCTTCCAGTAGCGGCTAAATTGGTCGTACTGCGCTCGTTTAGCGGTGTCGGAAAGAACTTCGTAAGCTTCCCCAATATCTTTAAATTTGTCTTCTGCTGCTTTGTTGCCTGGGTTGAGATCAGGGTGATATTGTCTAGCTAACCGCCGATAATTCTTTTTAATGTCCTCATTGGTAGCATCTTTATCTACCCCTAAAATTTCGTAGTAATCTCGAAAATTCTGCAAATTCTGCATATTCATTTAATTAACTTTTAAATTTTAGATTTTAGTAATCGTTAACTAGTAATGGATAATATCAATTACTAATTACCGATTACCAATTACTAAATCCGAATTCAGGAAATAGGGGTGTAGGGGTGTAGGGGTGTAGGGGGCAATGTAGATTATATGTTCCATGCCCAATGCCCCATTCTCCATTCTCCATTCCCTTTATAACCAATCATCATCTTCATCCCAATTATCTTGGTAACTTGGCCGGGCAGAACGACGTGGAGGGGGACTACTATCGTAGGTAGAACGGCGATCGCGTTCATAATCTCTGTTATAGTCTCGCTTGTAAGAGTCGCGTTCAGAGTAGCTGTCTCGATAATTATCTCTAGAAACGTCGCGATCGCGTTCTTTGTCTTTATCCCCTGTAAAGATGTCCCGAATTGTGCCGAATAAATCGTCGTCTTCGTCCTCAGCATAATACTCGCGGACTTCCCGATTCAGTTCATACAAAGCATCTTGCAAGTCAACATAGGCTTGATCGATGCCGCGATCGTCATCTTCTTTGAGACTTTCCCGCAGTTCTCGGCTAATATTATCAATGCGTTGACGACGGTTGCGGGCAAACTGCATTCCAAATTCTAAGGCGACTTCTCTTAGCTGTCGTTCGCCTTGCAGAATCAATGCTTCAGAACGGGTGCGCTTTTCTACCCTTTCTTTGCGTTCCCGGTCAACATCAGCATATTTTTGAGCATCCTGAATCATCCGATTGACTTCTGATTCACTCAAGGTAGAAGCACCTTGAATCGTGATACTCTGTTCTCTGCCGGTGGTTCTATCTAAGGCTGTCACCTGTAAAATCCCGTTAGCATCAATATCTAAGGACACTTGAATTTGCGGGATACCTCGTGGCGCAGGTGGAATACCGTAGAGTTTAAACCTTCCCAAAGATTTATTATCAGCTGCCATGTCCCGTTCACCTTGGACAACGTGGATTTCCACGCTATTTTGGTTATTTTCTGAGGTGGAGAAAATATCAGAACGGCGGACTGGGATAGTGGTGTTGCGGGGAATCAGCTTTTTCATTACGCCGCCAATGGTTTCTAAGCCCAAAGATAAAGGCGTAACATCCAATAGCAGCACATCTTTAAATTCCCCAGCCAGGATACCTGCTTGAATGGCTGCACCCATCGCCACGACTTCATCAGGGTTGACATTTTCGCTGGGTTCAATGCCAATCATATCCCGCACTAGTTGTTTCACCATTGGCATTCGTGTAGAACCACCAACTAACACGACTTCTTCAATGTCGTCTGGACGCAAGCCTGCATCTTTTAAAGCCCGTTTAACTGGGGTGCGGATACGTCCTAATAAGTCAGCACACAAACCTTCAAACTGGGAACGTGTGAGGCGGGTTTCTAGATGTTTAGGGCCGTCTTCCGTAGCTGTGATGAAGGGTAAGTTAATATCCGTGACGCTAACGGCAGAAAGTTCGATTTTGGCTTTTTCTGCGGCTTCCATCAAACGTTGCAAAGCTTGGCGATCGCGTCTTAAGTCTACACCTTCGGCTTCTAAAAACTGCTCTGCTAACCAATCAACTACTTTTTTATCAAAGTCATTGCCACCTAGTTGGGTATCACCACTGGTAGATTTAACTTCAAACACCCCATCGCCTACTTCCAGAATTGATACGTCAAATGTTCCACCACCCAGGTCAAATACTAAGATGGTTTCTGTGTAACCCCGATCTAAACCATAAGCTAGGGATGCGGCTGTCGGTTCGTTGAGAATCCGCAACACTTCCAACCCAGCAATCCTACCTGCATCGCGGGTTGCCTGCCTTTGGGAATCATTAAAATAAGCCGGAACTGTAATTACTGCCCCTGTGACTTGTGCGCCTAAGTAGGTGCTGGCATCGTCTGCCAATTTTTTCAGCACCATTGCCGAAATTTCCTCTGCGGCAAAGTCTTTATTGAGGCGGGGACAGGCAATCTTGATATTACCTATGTCGTCTTTACGAATAGTGTAGGGTACACGCTTCGAGTCTGGGTTTAGTTCGCCGTACTTGCGCCCAATAAAGCGTTTAACTGCAAAATAAGTATTTTGTGGATTGAGGACTGTTTGCCGTCTTGCCATTTGCCCAACCACCCGTTCGCCTTCTTTGCTGAAGCCAACTACGGAGGGGGTTGTTCGCATTCCTTCTGCATTGGCAATCACCACCGGCTTGCCACCCTCCATTACGGCGACTACTGAGTTGGTTGTACCCAAGTCGATGCCGACTACCTTGCCCATGCGTTACTCTTCTCCTAGTGTGACTTATACATATATATATTATGATTGGGCGGAACTACCTCTAGCTTAGTGCTATGGGGTAAAATTGCCTCAATGGTATAATTAAAGATCATCGAAGCAAAAATTGGAGGAATTAAAGCTTGAGGAGTTAGTTGCAAGACTAGGATAGCATTCACCATGCTGAGTATGTCCTAGAACCCTGAAATCTTGTAGTCCATTGACTTAACTTCATTGCCGCTTTAAGTTGGGAAATCCGCCCTATAAGTATTTCTTTTTTGTTTTATCCCTACATCTTGACACTCCCCAGCCTAAAGGCGTGGGGATTCTACATTCACAGACTCGCCGTTAGACGACAGGCCTCGGCCAATCGCCCAAGAGGGCAAATCTCCTGTAGCGTAAGTTCCGGTATGCCCTACCGTACTGAGTCCTAATCTCAAAATATTGATTGCTGCGTTGATGTCTCTGTCTTCCACATATCCGCAATGTGGACAAACATGAGTCCTTGTAGACAGAGATTTCTGCACTTTCTCGCCACAGTTAGAGCAATTTTGACTCGTATTATAGGGAGGAACAGCAACTGTTACTTTCCCATATTTCTGACCAAAATATTCTAACCACAGGCGGAAAGTTGACCAACCAGCATCACTAATTGATTTAGCTAGATGTCGATTACGTACCAACCCTTTGACATTTAAATCTAGCCTTCGGCAACGGCTTCGCCGAACATAGGCTACCAAATCATTAGATTGGATAACGGAGTACGCTAATCTCTTGCAATACTCTTTTCGTTGCCTACTTACTTTCAAATGTTTACGGGCATATCTATTTCTAGCTTTGTGGTAATTGTTGGATTGCCTTGCGCGAGCTTTCTTCTTTTCTTTGCTGAACTTTTGAGACTTTTTGCGATTTGCACGGTTTAACTGTTTTTCTGACTTGCGGTAAAACTGGGGGGATGGTTCTACATTGCCTTTATTATCAGCAATGAAATACTTCAATCCCAAGTCAATACCCACTAATTGATGTGAGGGTTGAGTTTCTATCCTGGCATCAACGTCAACTGCAAATTGGGCGTAATAGCCATCTCTACGAGACGCTACGCGAACAGCACGACGTACCAAACGGACACGCTTAATCTGCTTGATGTCGTAGTAATTCAGGTCGTAAGTCCCTTTTAGCTTCAGAGTACCAATCCCTTTCTTATCTGAGAAAGTGATCGACTTACGAGTAAGAGTTAGCTTCCATCCCGTTGATTTATATTCAACTGAACGGCAGTTTTTCTTGAATTTAGGAAACCCCTTTTTACCTTTGACCTTCTTTTTACAGTTATCGTAAAACCGAGAAATTGCACTCCAAGAACGTTCGGCCGCCGATTGTCTCGCCATTGAGTTAAGTTCGTCAGCAAAAGGAAATTCCGCAGCTAATACAGCACAATATTTATTCAAAGCATACTTATCTACCTTTGAATCCTTGTTATCCATCCAATAGCGCAAGCACTTATTTTGAATGAATTGGCTGGTACGGATTGCTTCGTTTATTGCCTGATATTGCTTTTCTTTACCTTTAACTTTAAACTCGTAAACAATCATGGCTTTCTCCTGGCAAAGACGCTCCGCGTAGATTGCTTTGCTACACAACGCTACTGCGAACCACAAAATGGTACGACCAATTAACCACACTCTTATGCTACCATAAAAAGATAAAGCCGTCGTAGATGGTTACTGAGCCTGTCGAAGTAACGACGGGGTTTTCAACCCAAATTTTCGATAAAATTTGAGATTAAAACTCTTCTAAACACTTGAATTTACAAGAGAGATTACATAATTACCTCCGAGAGATAGCGCGAGAACGCGATCCTTATATGGCGACTGCGGGACATTTCTTTGTCCAAGAATACATCCGTCGAGAATTTTCTCAATGGGGAAGTGTGGAAATCCACACCTTTGCTGTCAACAATAGAAATTTTCATAATCTCATTCTTAATCTACCTGCCCAATCTACACCCAAAAAACAGAATTTACCTCCAATTTTAATTGGCGCGCATTATGATGCTGTACCGGGAACGTCAGGGGCTGATGATAATGCTACAGGTGTGGCGGTTCTGCTGGAATTAGCGAGGAAGTTTGCAGCACAGCCAGCTAAATATCCTTTGCGCCTGGTGGCTTTTGATATGGAGGAATATGGTTTGTTGGGTAGTGCTGACTATGCAGCCTTACTGCGACAACAAAAGCAACCTTTACGCTTGATGATATCTCTAGAAATGTTGGGATATCGTGATTTTACCCCTGGCAGCCAAAGTTATCCCCCTCCTTTAGAACGCTTTTATCCAGATACTGGTGATTTTATTGCTTTAATTGGCAATTTACGCACAATTCCTGATTTAATCGGCATGAGTCGCAGTATTCGCCAAGCTGGGATATCAAGTCAGTGGCTACCAGTGCCAAACAGAGGTTTGATAGTCCGTCAAACCAGATTAAGCGATCATGCACCGTTTTGGGATGAAGGTTATCCAGCCATGATGGTGACAGATACAGCTTTTTTGAGAAATCCTCACTATCATCAACGTAGCGATACAATTGCTACGTTAGATTTTGATTTTCTCGTGGGTGTCTGCGAAGGGTTGGAACTGGCTATTAGGAGGGTGTAGGGGTGTAGTGGTGTAGGGGTGTAGGGGTGTAGGGGTGTAGGGGTGTAGGGGTGTAGGGGTGTAGGGGTGTAGGGGTGTAGGGGTGTAGGGGTGTAGGGGTGTAGGGGTGTAGGGGTGTAGGGGTGTAGGGGTGTAGGGGTGTAGGGGTGTAGGGGTGTAGGGGTGTAGGGGTGTAGGGGTGTAGGGGTGTAGGGGTGTAGGGGATACAAGGGAGAAATATTTACCCCATCAAAATTTTTGAATTTTGAATTTTGAATTGATTAGCCCAATGCCGATTTACAATTCAGGAGGTAGAAGGGATAATTGGGGATCTTCGGGCGATCGCACATTCAAAGATAAACTGATTAAATCATCAATATTGCGTTTCATGGTCTGACAAATTGCATCTAACGGCAAATCATTGGCATCATAACCAAAGGGGTTTTCTATTTCTAAGCCAATGGCTTCAATCCCAAATAAAGTAAAACTCACTAACGCTACAACTGCGCCTGTCCACCATTCTAAACTCTGTACCATCTGAAATGGTAAAAGCAAGCAATACAGTAATAATAATTGCTTCAAATGAATGGAGTAAGCTAGAGGCATGGGTGTTTTTAAAATCCGTTCACAACCCCCCAAACTATCTACTAAATTGTTTAATAATTCTTGTATTGATATTAATTGATATGAGTTGAGGCAATTTCGACTATGCTGTCTTTGTAAATAATCTCCAATCCAAAAAGCGATTTCTAAGGGCGGATTATTCATATTTATAAGTTTAAAATATTTAGAGGATGACATTAATTCTTCTAACTCATTATTTACTGGTTCGCTACGTAAATGTAATTTGGTAGCTACAGCAAAAGCCACTAATAAATATAAAATCCCAATTTTATTTTCTTTATCTTTTGGAGATAGTTCCTCAACAGATACTAAAATTTGCCTTGATAGATTACGGACGTTATTTACTATAGATCCCCAAAATTTTCTACCTTCCCAAAATCGATCGTAAGCTGTATTGGTACGAAAAACTAATAATAAACCTAAAACAATACTAGGAATAATAGTTCCTAAAATTGGTTGAGACACAGGTAATTTTAAATAATAAAGTATGGAAACTAAAACTCCAAATAAGCCACAGCCCATAACACGTTTATATATTGATGAAATAACTGAACCTTTAAACTGAGTAGCTATTTGCAACCATTGCATTTTTTCAAACTTCATGAGATATATAGGACTCATATTTGATTTTTGAACAGATACGTAGGGGAGCTAGTTGTGTCATAAATTATCCCTGGAAGCTTATCGGTCAAGAATAGCGACGTGTGCGGAGGATGTCAACGTCCTAAAATTATATCTGAAGACTATTGCTTGACCTAAATGAATACCCAAAAAAGTTCCCACTCTCCAGATATTTACTCGATTTTGAGTCAAACTCAACGCTTGCGAGTTAGCGATGGAGAGATTAAACCCGTTTTAGATGGTTGGTCGAATACTTCACAGTTGCTCGTACTTATTTGGTCGCAGTTGGGAGATTTTGATAATTTAGAATACGCTTGGTGGCTACGAAGAGAACAAAAAAAGATCGCAGCAAGAGGAATCACAATTCGCGCTATTGGAATTGGAAACCGCAATTCTGGGGTCAAGTTTTGTAACTATACGGGATTTCCTCAAGAATGGTTGTTTGTGGATACCAAAGCAGAAATACACGCTTTGTTAGGTCTTTATCACGGTTTATCTATACAATTCCCTATGCTATCAACGTCACAAAAAGCTTGGCTGAATTTAATGCTCATGTGTGCTGGGATTGGTAGTCCCGGAACTCTGAAGGAAGTTTTTCGGGGTTATAAGGGTGATAAGAAAGCTCCTCAGTTAATTGCTGATGAGGAAGTTGTGAGCGGTACTCCCTTACCACCAATGAAAGGTTCTTTTTTCAAAGCTGCTGGAGGAAAAGGCTTTCAGCGTCCTTTTGAACTAGCAACCCTGCGCCTGAGAAACATGACCGAAGTTTTGAGTAACTGGAATACTTATGTACCAGATTCATCTTATTTGACACAACGGGGAGGAACTTTTCTATTTGATTCTCAAGGAAAATTAATATATGAACATCGCGATTGCGGTATTCTTGGTTTTGCTGAAAACATGAGCAATCCCTTATCTTTTTTGTTTGATACCTGAATAGTATGGGAAAGATGGTAGCTACGTTTCCTATACTATTCAGGTGTGTGGCAAATAATACACCATGACTACGCTTTCTTCATTCTAGTGCGATCGCAATTTTCGGATGCAGATACCCACAAGAACTAATACTGGTTAAAACAATACGACTCATACCAATTTTAGATTTGAGTTTCTGGATTAAAAGTCAGTAAAAAGCGATACCTTCAGTAAGCTACGCTAAGACACTTTACCGAAGATATCGCTTTGCTTATATCCTTTTAAACCTTGGTGCGATCGGTCAAAATTTCATAACCAGTTTCAGTTACTAAAACGGTATGCTCAAACTGTGCTGACAATGAATTATCCACAGTTACGGCTGTCCATCTGTCTGATAAAGTGCGGGTGTGTTTAGAACCAGCATTCAAAATTGGCTCAATCGCCAACGTCATCCCGGCACGTAGTTTAACGTTGGGCATTTCCCGTGTACGGTAGTTAAATACTGAGGGTTCTTCGTGTAAGTTCCGTCCTACACCATGTCCGGTAAATTCTTCAACTACGCTAAAGCCATTAACTTTGACATGATCTTCAATTGCGCCGGCTAAATCAAGCAGATATGCACCTGCTTTGACTTGTTCTATACCTTTATAAAGGGCTTCTTCAGCAACGCTAATTAGTTTAGCAGCGTCTGGGGTAACTTCACCCACGGCAATTGTAATGCAGGAATCACCATGAAACCCTTGATAATAAGCACCTGTATCTACTTTTAATACATCCCCAGCACGAATGACTTTTTTGGGACTGGGGATACCATGCACCACTTCATTATTAATGCTGGAACAGATAGAACCAGTAAAACCATGATATCCCTTAAAGCTTGGTGTCGCGTCCATTTCTCGGATGCGTTTTTCTGCATAAGCATCCAAGTCGGCTGTTGTCATTCCTGGCTTGACTAATTCCGAAATTTCTTTGAGGACAGTAGCAACAATTTTTGCTGATTGCCGCATAATATCAACTTCACGCGGTGATTTAATTTCAATCCCTCGGCGTTGTTTACTGGATTGTGTAGGCTTAGGTGCTTGAGAAAGCAAGTTGGTGAAAATGTTCATGGGAAATTAATAATTACTTGCGCTTTGCCGCTAAATTTGTAGTGTTTATCTAAAGTTTAGTTGAGAAATAATATCTATATTTAAGTTAGCTTATTTTTTGTTGCCACTATTGTCTATTTACCAGCGATCGCAATTTCCCCTGTCATCCCTGCTTCTGTGTGTCCAGGGATAGAACAACGCAAGCTATATTTTCCTGGTTTCATTGGCACAAACACCCATTCAGCTACAGCACCAGGCTTGAGTTCCAGTTCATGAATTGCGCCTTTAATTTCTACTTTTCCCGCTTCGACTTTTTGCGTCCAGATAACATCAGCAAAATCTTTGGCTGTAAAGTAGTGTTTCATTTGACTAGGATTAGTTAGCTTGAGTTGATAACGTTTCCCGGCTACAAAGTCCAAGTGATTTGGCTCAAATTTGAGTTCGTTAGCAGAATTGCCTAAACTCACTGTAATTTCTGTAGCTGGTATTTTCAGCAAATCACCAGTAAGATTTGCCGCGATCGCCAGATTAACATGACTAAAAAGCAACCCTAGAAGCAATACCAAAATTACACAGCCACGCTGAATTAATCTCAACCCAGTATAAAAAATCTTCATCAACATTATGAACAAAATAATATAGGGACGAGGCAAAAGTTCTTTAATTACGAATTACGAATTACGAATTACGAATTACGAATTGATTTCCATTATCTAACACTTTGGTTAGCCAACATAGCAGGCCCGGCGGTAACTACTACAATTTGGTCAGGGTGCAGTAACTCACGGGCGGCTTGATTAACTTCATCGAGAGTAACTTGCTGAATTTTTTGCGTGTAAGTATGTAACTCTGTTTTATCCAAACCATACACCTGATTCATCAAGATGTTACTAGTTAACTCTTCTGGGTCTGCCAGAGAAACATTATATGTGCCAATGAGGGTACGTTTAGCCATCTCTAATTCTGTGGTTGTAACACCGTGCTGATGGATTTGTTGGAGTAATTGACGGGTGCTAGCGATCGCTTGATTTGCATCTTCTGGACTGGTTTGCATTTCAATCCAAAATGTCCCAAAGTCTCTTTCGGCTTGGAAATGACTATAAATTCCGTAGGTTAAGCCTTGGCGATCGCGCACTTCTGCACCTAGGCGACTCGATAGGGTGTCTCCTCCTAAAATTTGATTTAAAACCAAAGCTTTGTAAAATCTGGGGTCTTGGCGTTTGATACCTGTATAACCCATGTAAGTAATAGCTTGTGTTTTACCGGGGACAATTGGGTTTACCCGGACAAGACTGCTGGGGTTTGAGACTTGGGGATATTCTATGCTGGGTGTTTGACCACTCACGCGCCAATTACCAAACTCTGCTTGAATGAGCGATCGCACTTTGTCTGGGTCAAAATCTCCCACGACTACTAACACCATGGTATCTGGACGATAGTATTTACTTTGGAAAGCAACAATATCTTTACGTTTAATGCGTCGCAGAGTCTCCTGTGTCGGAAACTTGTGTAGGGGATGTTTTTTCGGGTAAATCGATTGTAAAAATATTCTTTTGGCTACTTCCGCCGGATTATCTAAGTCCGATTTGAGGTCTGTTAAAGCTTGTTGGAGATTCAATTCCAACTCTTTTTGCGGAAATGTACTATTTTGAACGGCATCTGCTAAGGTTTTGATTAAAACAGGTAAGTCTTCAGCCAGACTATTGCCCTCAATCTCCACACCATTGCGGTAAGCTGCAAAGTCCAAAGTCGCTCCTCTGTCTTCCAAAGCTTTGGCTAAGGTGGAAGCATTTTTAGTTTTAGTCCCACTCATCAAGCCATCGGCTACCAGCATGGCTAATCCAGCTTGTTCACCTGGGTCAAATTCTGTACCTGCTTGGATATGACTACTTAAGGTAATGGTGGGTGTACTGCGATCGCTTAATAATAATACCTGTAGGCCGTTAGCTAAGGTAAATTGCTGTGGTAATTGGAGGGGAGTGTTTTGAGCATCAGTCTGATCAGTATCTATGACTGGTAGATACTGCATCATTTCGGCGGGTGGAACAGGTGAATTACCAGATAAATTCTCTCTTGTGTGTGGCGGTGACTGTTTTGTGCCAATTTCTTTGGCTTGAGTCACAACTGGTTGAAAAATACCCACTGTTCGGGCAGATTTTGCCAGATATTTGTTTAATACACCCACAACATCTGCGGCGGTGACTTGACGAACGGCTGCTAAATAGTGATCTGTAAAGCGATAATCACCCGTAGTTGTCTGATCATTACCTAACTGCATAGCTTGATCAGTGATATTACGGTTACTCAAGATTATGGCAGCTTCTAACTGTCTTTTGGCTCTAGCTAATTCTGTGGCTGTTATACCTTTTTGGGTTAACTTGGCGATCGCATTATTCAACACCGAATCAATTTTTGTCAAATCTTGGTCAGGATCGGCTGTGACTAACAACTCATACCAACCTGCTTTATGTAAGCTAACCACTGAACCTGAAATATCATTTGCTAATCCCGATTCCACCAACGCTTGATAAAGTCGGGAATTTCTTCCTTCTGTCAAAATGTAGTCAGCAATCTCTAAAGCTGGTATATCTTGGTGATTTGCCTGTGGTAGTGGATATACAGCTTGTAATAATGTGGCTGACCCTGGTTCTCGCAGGACGATTGGCGATTGGGGACTTTTAACTGCATCTGAAACAGTCATTTCTTGACCTAACCCCCTAACCCCCTTCCCTACATTCGCGGAGCGTGTCGCAGACAGGGAAGGGGGAATATGTAGAGACGTTGCATGCAACGTCTCTACAGTTGTAGGAGAAGGGTTTGAGATATTCTGACTTTTAGGAATATTGCCGAAGATTTCTTTGACTGTAGCTAGGGTTTTTTCGGCTTGACAATCGCCAACAATGACTAAGACTGCATTGTCAGGATGATAAAACTGGCGATAATACTGTCGTACTTCCTCAGCCTGGAATTTTTCCACATCTGCCTTAGTCCCACCTACGGGCAAACCATAAGCATGATTGGGAAATACTGACCGTAGGATAGCACGATTGAGGCGATATTCTGGGCTATTTTCGTACCCCTGCAACTCGGAAATGACTACCCGCTTCTCTTTTGCTAGGTGTTCAGCATCCATCAGCGCATTTTTCATTCTATCTGCTTCTAAAACTAGCATTGCTTTCAGCTTGTTCCGTTCTACAGTTCCGTAATAAGCTGTTTGGTCATAACTCGTAAAAGCGTTTGAGTCACTACCTAAAGCACTAAACAACCAACCAAATTGAGTCGGACGGCTGGTTGTACCTTTAAACATCATATGTTCTAGTTGGTGGGCAATGCCGTTAACTCCTGATGCTTCATGGCGTGAACCGAACTTGTACCACACCTGCACACTCACCACTGGTGCTGTATGTACTTCTTTGATAAATACAGTTAGACCATTGTCTAATACTGTCTGATGAACATTTTCTGTTAATTTCAAATCTTGAGGATTTTTGGTTACTAATGTTACTTGGTGATTCACTCGATTAGAAGTAGTTATATTTTGACTCTCAGCAGGTGTATTGCCAAGAAATAATACCGCAACTAATGAAATACCCAACAACAAAAAATAGGAACGGTATTTATAGCACGCAGATAAGACAGACATTTAGTTTGGTAGATGTACTGAAATTAATTAATTTATTTTTAATGCCGAGAATCTTCTAATTCTCTTGAGAATATGTTACCTCGGCAATATGAATAATGTATATAAAAAGACAAAATAAACAACACAAACTAATTAAGTTGGGTTAAAAATCGGATGAATTCCAAGGGTAAGCCATCCGTATCAGCAATAAATGCTACTTCCAAGATGCGATCGCCTATTTGCTGCTGAGTCGGTTCTAAAAGAATTTTTAACGGTGGTAATTCTGCTGTCAATCCTACACGTTCTTGTAAATTTTTCAACCATCCCGGTAAATCTGGGGTAATTTCCGTTAAATCAAATGACAGGTGATAGTATCCCACATAATGTTCATCACCAAAGGCATCCGGGGCTGGTTTTGGTTGGGGAATTTGAATCAGTTCAATTCTGCCGCCCAAGCCTTCCATCCAGCACGCTAGGGTGTAGCCTGTAGTGAAGCGTTCACAGACACTAAAGCCTAGTATTTCATAAAAAGCGATCGCTTGATGGATATTCGCAGTCCGAATAGAAGCGTGGTGCATTTCAATTCAAAATTCAAAAACTACTAGTGATTAAGGATAGGGAAGGGGAAATTACAAAATCAATTTCACCCCTACACCCCTACACCCCTACACCCTTACCCCTCAAATTTACTCAAATAATCTGAAATAAGGGTAGCGCACGGGAACACCGGGTTCTTTGTCTAAATCGAAATTAATCACTTCCCAGCAATCATCTTCGGCTGGTTCGGGACTAAATTCTACAGGTAAGCCGTATAGTCGTGCAGATGATGCTTCCTGCTGTCCAGAACGCCAAGGTGTGCTGCGTTCTAGATAGCCACTCATCAACTCCTGATAACGTCTGGCGATGATCACTCGTGTTGCTCGATAGCCTTGGGTGTATAACTTATCTAAGGCTTCGTGGATTTCAAACCGAATGCCATCAGGATGAGTGTGCTGTCTATACCATTCGTTGTTCCACCGTCGCCAATGTCGCCCAGATTGTAGATGAACTAACTCTCCAGTTTTGGGGTTAGCTTCAAATGCGCCATGACGGGGGCATAAATAGGTATCAGTCAGTGTCAATGCCGGAATGGTTTGGCGACAATGGGGACACTGTATGTCAGCACCAAACATAGGGTACTGCAAGCCTGGATTCATCATGAAGTGCGTACAAACATAGTTTCGTCTTCACCAGCACCAGAGGGTTGGATTTTACACTTCGGCTCTACCAACCTGAGAGTTTTATTCACTGCTGCACATGAACGATGTGAAACAAGAACAATTTTCACTTTTGTCTTCCTCCACTTGGATGATTGACACTGTGATATTCTGGTTTTGCAACCAGGCTCTCAGAATGGAGTTTCTCCAGTGTTCCTGGGTACCATATTCCTATTCTATCGTGTCTATCTCTTCTTACTGGCCTTCTCCCGATTTTTCTCAAGCCGCCTTCATTGCATCCAATGCTGTTGTTATGGGTTCGGTTAACATAGCAGCCGGAGTCAGCATTTGGTATGCAGCAGTAGTGAGGGCAGATGTAGAACGCATTGACATTGGCGAATGCACAAATATTCAAGACGGGGCAATTTTACACGGTGATCCTGGTTTGCCCACGATTTTAGAAGATCATGTGACTATAGGACATCGTGCTGTAGTCCATTCTGCCCACATTGAACGCGGCTGTTTAATTGGCATCGGCGCAGTGGTTTTAGATGGAGTTAGAGTAGGATCTGGTAGCATCATTGGTGCTGGTGCAGTAGTAACCAAGAATATACCCCCCTTATCTTTAGTTGTGGGCATTCCCGGCAAAGTTTTACGTCCAGTTACACCAGCCGAAGCCGCAGGACTCATTGAACACGCCGAACGTTACAAAAAGTTAGCCTTAGTACACGCTGGGAAGGGAACGGATATTGGGTTTAATTCGTAAGGGTTTAGAGGTGTCAGTACAATTCGCAATTCGCAATTCGCAATTAATGCCCACGGATAAATCCGGGGGCTTGAACCAATCAAAGTTTAAAATGTTTCTATCCATAAATAAATTTAGGGGCTTGTACCATCAAGGAATAATTGGTCAGGGTGAAGGAAAATCCCATTCCCAATGCCCAATTCCCATTGATTTTTGACTAACTACTTAAACTTTCTTTACAAAAGTAGCTAGCAAAATTGCCCACTTCAGCTAAAAATAAAAATGAGGGTAGTTGACAAAACTTTAATTTCTACTTGATAGAGGGGTACTAAAAATGGATAATCTTGATTTTCGTGTAGTGGTTGTTTTAGCACCAATCGCTGTTGCTGGTGGCTGGGCTGCATTTAATATTGGTGCTGCGGCTATCAGACAAGTGCAAAACTTTTTGAATAGAGAAGCCTAAACTCTAGTTTAAGATAACCAATTTAACCGACTGTTATCTTCACGGAAACAGTCGGTTTTGTTGATTTTGGGGACTGGGGACTGGTGTTACTTGTTGTACTTAAAATACTGGATTAGCTGTACCAATTCAGTGATACAATCTAAAGAAACTGCAAAAACCTAGCTTATGGTAGCCCAAATCACGCCACTAGACATTTGTTGGCAACCATTGCCTGATGATTTTCAGCTAGAGGATGAACCAGTGGAAAATACAGGTCAGCCAATCCTGGCTGGTGCTTTGCGTGAAAGCTTAGAAATTAGTGGGTTCATCCAAGAGCAAATGTTAATCGCATCGAATTTTGCGATTTGTGCCACAGTCAATGGGCAATTTATTGCTAAAGCACCAGATTGGGTGTATACTCCCCGTGTAAATCAAATAGTGGGCGATCGCACCAGCTATACTCCTTACTTAGAAGGAGAAATCCCGGCGATAGTCATGGAATTTTTATCCCAGACGGAAGGGGAAGAGTATTCATCAAAGCGCACCTACCCGCCGGGGAAGTGGTTTTTCTACGAACAAATTTTACAAGTTCCCATTTACATCATTTTTGATCCAGATGGTGGATTGTTGGAGTTTCATCAACTAGAAAATGGACGCTATGAGTTAAAGCAACCAGATGAAAATGGTCGCCATTGGATAGCGACTATGGGATTATTTTTAGGAACTTGGCGCGGGACGAAAGAGGGGAGAACTGGTTATTGGTTGAGATGGTGGGATGAATCGGGTAATTTGTTACCTTGGGCTGTAGAGATGCTGGAACAAGAACGCCAGCGTGCGGAACAAGAACGCCAGCGTGCGGAACAGGAACGACAACGTGCTGAACAGGAACGCCTGCAAAAAGAACGCTTAATAGCCTATTTACAATCGCAAGGGATTGATCCTAATAGTTTACTCACTGATGGAACAGAAGGTTAGGCTGTTGTTAATTCATCAGGGACTTCCAGATAAAAAAATATCCAAACTGTAGGGTGCGTCAGTGCAATAGAACCTAACTATACTCAGAAATTATTCATACTGACGCACCCTAGCCAACTATCAATTGCGGATAATTTATTTTTTGGTGTTCCCTAATCGTGAATATAGATTCTCTACTGCAACCATTTCAACATTTTGGCGTTAACCTGGGACTTTCGCGCATTAACAGACTCTTAGCTAATTTGGGCAATCCCCATCACCAAGTCAGTGTGATTCATGTTGCTGGGACAAATGGTAAAGGTTCAGTTTGTGCTTATTTGTCCTCTGTGCTGACTCAAGCAGGTTATCGTACAGGACGCTACACCTCTCCCCATCTAGTGAATTGGACAGAACGTATCTGTCTGAATGAACAGCAAATTTCTGCTGAGGAGTTTTACGAATTATTACTAAAAGTAACGGCTGCTGCAAAGTTAGATAGTGAGTACCCAACTCTATTTGAAGTTGTTACGGCAGCAGCTTGGTTATATTTTGCCCAGCAACAAGTTGATATAGCGGTGGTAGAAGTGGGACTGGGGGGACGCTTGGATGCTACTAATGTGATATCTGAGCCGCTTGTGACGGTGATTACTTCCATTAGCCGGGAACATTGGCAGCAGTTAGGTAATACTATTGCTGAGATTGCAGGGGAAAAAGCGGGTATTCTTAAGCCTGGATGTCCTGCTGTGGTTGGAAAATTGCCACCGGATGCAGAAGATGTGGTGCGATCGCTCGCTCAAGAATTACAATGTCTATTAATTACGCCTCAACCCGCGAGTGAAATACATCCAGGATGGGCGGAGTATCAATCAATTCACAATTCAAAATTAATTAAATATCCTTTACCTTTACAGGGGCAAATTCAGTTAAATAATTCTGCTTTGGCTTTAGCTACTTTAGAAATATTGCAACAAAAAGGTTGGCAGATTTCAGAGGAAGCAATTATCAACGGGATGGCTAAAACTAAATGGCCAGGGCGGATGCAATGGGTTAATTGGCACAACCATAAATTATTAATTGATGGCGCACATAATCCAGCCGCCGCTCAAGTTTTACGTAATTATGTAGATACTCTGAATACTCAAAATATAACTTGGGTAATGGGGATGCTATCTACTAAAGACCATGCCGATATTTTTAAATTTTTATTAAAACCAAATGACAGATTATATTTAGTCCCAGTACCAGATAATAGTTCAGCCAATCCCATAGAATTAGCCAAGTTAGCTAATGATATCTGCCCAGATTTACAAGATTGTCAGATTTATCCAGATTTAATATCATCACTAACAATAGCTGTTTCGGCAACAGATAGTTTAGTGGTTTTGTGTGGTTCTCTTTATTTAATAGGGCATTTTTTAGGAAAAACATAACTTCTAGCTGAATTGATATTTGTGTCAATCACCCTGCTTTATAACCCCAATGTCTGGAAGAAAGCGGGGTTGTTAACTCTTATCAATGATTAATAAATATTTGCCCCTCATACCGTTTCTTAACGAAGATGAGCTTTATTCTGGACTGTAGAGACGTTGTATGCAACGTCTCTACATCATTTTTTTGTGCAACTTCATATGATAATTGGTATCTCCTTACCCCGATATTCAAATTACGATGAAGTAAAGATGGCTAATCAACGCATAGCTTTATTAAAAATTTGTATTAGCCGTGTTCATCTCCCATGATTTTTGGGAAACCTGAGCTTAGTAGTAGAAATGGAAAAGTAGAAATTTGGAGGGGTTGCAACTAATAGGTATCTTTTAATGTAATTACCAACATAGCGAGTATTACGGCAAGATTAAAAATAGACCTCTTGCATAAATGCTTAACTTGTCATGTTGAGCGAAGCGAAACATCTCAAAGAGTCTACATTTCATTCAGAATGACACATCTAATTTTCGTACTTTTGCAAGAGGTTTAATCATAAGTCAGAATTAACCCAAGCTTTATCTCTGAATACATACTCTAAATTCTGCCTTAAATGTAGGATTTAACTCAATAATATTTTGATTAATTAAGAGGATAAAAAATGCTAAAAATTATTCTTGGACATAGTGATGACCCTGATGCTCAAGGAGCAATTGAAGAAGTTTTAGAACAATGTGTTAGTGATTTAAGTAATTTAGCAGACATTCCACCCAAAGCGGGTATTTTGTTTGCAGCTATTGATTTTGATCATGCTTTGATTCTTCAAGAAATTAACCAAGTATTTCCAGGAATTGACTTAATAGGTTGTACTACAGATGGTGAAATATCTTCAATTTTAGGGTTTCAACAAGATTCTTTAACATTGATGCTTTTTTGCTCCGACACTGTAGAAATTCGTGCTGGTGTGGGATATGGAGCAAAAGAAAACCCTTTGACTGCGGCTCACCAAGCTGTGCAACAAGCAACTGAGAACTGCACAACAGCCGCTAAATTATGTATACCTCTACCAGCTAGCTATCTAATAGATGGTTCAACGACTAATGGCGGGTTAATTCTCGAAGGATTGAAGTTGGCTTTGGGTTCTCAGATACCAATTTTAGGTGGGACAGCCGGAGATCAATTTAGATTTCAAACTACTTATCAATTTTTCCGCAACGAAGTTTTGACAGATGCTTTACCTATTCTGATTTTTTCTGGAGATATTCTCTTATCATATGGTACTGGCTGCGGCTGGCAACCAATTGGACGCAAGAGTATTGTTACGAAAGCTCAGGGAACAGTCCTTTACGAAATTGATGGTGTATCAGCACTAGAATTTTATCAGCGATATTTAGGCGATCGCCAGCCAACGGCGGAAAATCCTTTAGCAGTGTATGAAGGCGATAGCGATCGCTATTATATGCGAGTCCCGAATACAGTTGATTCTCAAACTGGCAGCATCAATTTTTTGGGAGATGTACCAGAACAAGCCATAGTTCAGATGACAGACTTCAATCGCGATGAAATTCTTCATGGCGTTGAGACTTCACTTCAAACTGCCTTAGAACGGTATCCTGGAACAGAACCAGATGCCATCTTGCTATTTTCCTGTTGCTGTCGTCGTTGGTTATTAGGCACAAAAGCTAAAGAAGAATATCAACGTGTAAAAACAGAACTCGCCAAAGCAATACCTATTTGTGGATTCTATACCTACGGTGAATTTGCACCCCTAGAAGCACAGGGTTCAACTTACTATCACCAAGAGACCTTTGTTACCCTGCTGCTAGGAACAAAATAAAGGATTATGTCAGAGATAGACTACGAGAGCAGACTTAAGGAATTAGAAAAAACTGTTCGGATTCTGAAAAAAAAACTAGACCGTTCTGAGGCTGATCGTGAACAATTGGAGAATGCCAGTGAATTGAGAGAAGCAGTTCTCAAAAATGTCATTCGAGAGTTGGAAGAATCACAAACTGCTTTAGAAAATCGGAGTAAAGAGCTAGAAACCACTCTTGGTAATCTTAAAGCTTTACAACTCAAACTAGTGGAATCTGAGAAAATGTCTGCTCTCGGAGTTTTAGTTGCCGGAATTGCTCACGAAATTAATAACCCAGTCAGTTTTATTTACGGTAATTTGAATTATGCTAATGATTATTTTCAAGATTTACTAAGTTTAGTAGAACTTTATCAGCAGTATTACCCCGAACCAGTAGCTGCGATTGAACAAAAAATCCTCGCAATTGAGCTTGATTTTCTTAAAGAAGATTCAGAAAAACTTTTCCAATCTATGACGGGAGGCGCAGAACGCATCTGCGAGATTGTTAAATCACTACGGACATTCTCTCGCCTAGATGAAGCCGATTTTAAAGCAGTCAATATTCATGATGGTATTGACAGTACATTAGTAATTTTAAATAACCGTCTCAAACCATCACCTGATAATTTATATGGTATTGAAATTATTCGCAATTATGGGAAATTACCATTAATAGAATGTTATGCTGGACAACTTAATCAAGTATTTATGAATATCCTGGCTAATGCAACTGATGCTTTAGAAGAGCAAGTTATCAAGCACAAACAAAAGCATAATCAAGATTTATTAACTCCTAAAATTAATATTTGTACTAAAGTTATTGATCATGATTGGATAGAGATTAGTATTGCTGATAATGGTCTAGGCATTGACGAGCAAGTGCAGGCAAAATTATTTGATCCATTCTTTACAACTAAAGATGTTGGTAAAGGTACAGGGTTAGGTTTATCTATTAGCTATCGTATTATTATTGAATTGCATGGTGGTAAATTAAAATGCCATTCCCAACCAGGAGAAGGAGCAAAATTTATCATTCAAATTCCTATTCGACAATCTACACTCCAGTAAATAGAATGACGTAATTAAATATAAGATAGACCTAACCCCCAACCCCTTCCCTTGTAGGGAAGGGGGAATATATAGAGACCGCCAACATTCCATTTCCTAACCTACGGGAACGCTGGCGCGAACGCTTTGCTCAGGACTGCATACTCTTACAGAGTTCGCGGTAGCGTTGCGTAGCAAAGCAAGCTACAACATGACATCGAACAAACCTTTTCAAACAACATCTTACAATTCACAACTTAACTCACCGGCTTTTTGGCTAAAGCGGCTGTTTTCTCTGTAGTCTACAGGGCAATCAATGACGGCAGGAACGTCTTGGGCTAAGGCTTCTTTGAGTATAGGAATTAAATCTAAAGCTGATTCAACTCGATAACCTTTTAAGCCCATACTTTCGGCTAATTTGACAAAATCTGGGTTGCCAAAATGCACAAAAGATGATTGTCCTTTACCAAATTGATTCTCTTGTTTCCACTCAATTAAACCGTAGCCGCCATCATTAAAAATTAAGGTGACAAATGGTGTACCAACACGCAAGGCTGTTTCTAATTCTTGGCAATTCATCATAAAGCCACCGTCGCCGGTTGCTGCTACAACTTTGCGGTTAGGATGCACAAGTTTTGCCGCTAAAGCACCAGGAATTGCTATCCCCATTGCAGCGAAGCCATTAGAAATTAAGCAAGTATTGGGACTATGACAATGATAATGGCGAGCAATCCACATTTTATGCGCGCCTACATCAGAAATTACAATATCATCTGGCCCCATGACTTGCCGCAAGTCATAAATTAATTTTTGCGGTTTAATGGGATATCCTTCATCGTTGGCATATTGTTCGTAATCAGCCCGAATTTCTTCCCGTAAACTAATGGCGTAGGGTTTGGGTTTTCCTTGACGATCTGCTACTTTTAAAATCTCAGCGAGGGAATCAGAAATATCCCCAATTATTTCTACATTGGGAATATAACTGCTATCAATTTCGGCGGAACTTGCCCCAATATGGATGATGGGAATATTCCCTTCTGGATTCCATTTTTTGGGTGAAAATTCAATTAAATCATAGCCGATCGCAATGACTAAATCTGTATTATCAAAACCACAGGTAATAAAATCTCTTTGTTGTAATCCTACTGACCATAAAGCCAAAGGATGAGTATAGGGAATCACACCTTTACCCATGAAGGTATTAGCAACAGGGATATTCATCTGGGTAGCAAATTGCGTGACAGCATCACTAGCTTGAGCGCGAATTGCTCCATTTCCGACTAAAATTAGGGGGTTAACTGCCTGAGAAATCGCGGCTGCGGCTGCCCGAATACTAGCAAAAGAAGCGTAGGTTTTCTCGATATTATCTTTACGCAATGGTTTGCCCTCTACGGGCATTGCGGCAATATTTTCTGGTAAATCTATATGCACTGCACCGGGTTTTTCTGTTTGCGATCGCTTGAAGGCTTTCCGCACAACTTCTGGTGTAATACTCGGTCTGACTATCTGTTTATTCCACTTAGTTACAGGGGCAAACATTGCCACTAAATCTAAGTATTGGTGGGATTCAATGTGCATTCTATCTGTTCCCACCTGTCCAGTAATTGCCACCAATGGCGCACCGTCTAGATTTGCATCTGCTACACCAGTCATTAAATTTGTTGCCCCAGGCCCAAGTGTAGAAAGACACACTCCAGCTTTTCCTGTCAATCGTCCGTAGACATCGGCCATGAAGGCCGCACCCTGTTCATGACGTGTGGTAATAAATTTAATAGATGAATGTTTAAGTGCTTCTAAAACGTGCAAATTCTCTTCGCCAGGGAGTCCAAAAACATACTGTACCCCTTCATTTTCCAAACACTGTACTAATAGTTCTGCCGTATTCATTTTACATTCCTCATGTGGTTGGGGACTGGGGACTGGGAACTGGGGATTGGGAAGAAAAAGCAATACGTAATCCCCAGTACCTAATACCTAATCCCTATTTGACCCAAACTGTTTTAACATTTACGAACTCATGTATGCCTTGAATGCTTAGTTCTCGTCCATACCCAGAACGCTTAATGCCACCAAATGGTAGTCGGGGGTCGGATTTAACTAAGCTGTTAATAAATACTGCGCCTGCTTCTATTTCTGTAATTAAGCGATCGCGTTCTTGGTCGTTGGTTGTCCAAGCACTTGCACCTAAACCAAAGGGTGTAGCATTTGCTAGTTTAATCGCAGTATCTATATCTGGCACACGGAATAATAAAGCTACTGGCCCAAAAAATTCTTCTTGGGCAATCTGTGAGTCAACAGGGATATCTATGATAATGGTTGGTGGATAAAAGTTGCCAGGCATATCTGCTAAAGGATGCCCACCTGTTAAGACTTTTCCCCCACTTTTGACAGCAACTTGTACTTGTTGGTGTAAATCTTGGAGAAGATCAGGTGTTGCTAAAGGGCCTAAGTCGGTGTCGGGAAGCATGGGATCACCAACTTTTAAGGCTGTGAATTTTTCTAACAGTAGTTTCTCAAATTTATCTGCGATCGCCTCGGCGACAATAAAGCGTTTGGCTGCAATACAAGATTGACCATTATTTAACATCCGTGCGGCTGTCGCGGCGGTTACTGCTGTTTCTAAATCAGCACTTTCTAAGACAATAAATGGGTCACTTCCTCCCAATTCCAAAACTGTTTTTTTAATCTGTTTTCCTGCCGCCGCCGCTAGGGATGCACCGGCTGGTTCGCTTCCGGTTAAAGTAGCGGCTTTTACCCGGTCATCTGCCATTAAATCAGCAACTTTAGCTGCACCGATTAATAAAGTCTGAAATGCACCTTCAGGAAAACCCGCCCGTTGCATGATATCTGCAATAGCTAAAGCGCACTGTGGCACATTAGAAGCGTGTTTGAGTAAGCCGACATTACCCGCCATCAGTGTCGGCGCGGCAAACCTGAACACCTGCCAGAAGGGGAAATTCCACGGCATAACGGCGAGAATTATACCCAATGGTTGGTAGCGGACAAAACTATGACTAGCATCAGTTTTTACCGAGACATCAGCCATAAAATCGGCAGCATTTTCAGCGTAGTAACGGCAAACTAAAGCGCATTTTTCGACTTCTGCGATCGCAGCTTTGTAAGGCTTGCCCATTTCTAGAGTCATGATTTTAGCGAAATCAGCCTTGTCTTGCTCTAGAATTGACGCAGCTGCATTTAACCACTGCGATCGCTGTGTAAAACTCGTCTGACGGTACTGTATAAAAGCCTGTTGTGCCAAATCTAATTTAGTGGCAATTTCTGCATCATTGAGTGGCTCAAAGGTTTTGAGCGTTTCCCCAGTAGCGGGATTGATAGTGGCGATCGCCATTGCCTGACCTCCCGTTTTAAAATAGCTTGAGGTAGCTTCTTAGTTTTACACACATCTCTTGAGGAAGCCACCACCCAAATTCTAGTCTTTTGGCAAAGGCTTAGTCTCTCCAACTTAAAATCTCGCAATTAAAATTACACTAATTTTCTCAGTAATAATCTAATATCTTCTCTGTGTTTCTGTGTCTCTGTGTTAAAAAAATTCTCTTTTCACCACAGAGACACAGAGACACAGAGATAAATAGTTAAAATACTTAACCCTAAATCATCGGACTAATGATTAATAATTGCCGTTAAATTATGCAATTTTGTTTGATAAATTTTGACTGATCTATCAATACCTTTAAAGCGATAATCTCCCATTTCTTGGAAGTCTTCAGGTTGTGAAAGTAATTGATAGGTAGCTTCACTAATAACACATTCACTAGGAGGACAAACTGCTTCCATTCTTGCGGCTAGGTTAATAGTAGCACCTAATGCTGTGTATTCTACCCTTTGGGAACTCCCGACATCTCCTACAACTGCTTTACCACTGTTAATCGCAATGCGTAATTGTAAGGGTTCATGCCAGAAACCGTTGGTATTGAGATGTTCTAGGCGAATTAGCATACCTTTAGCGGTGGCTGTGGCGCGATCGGCGTGATCGGCTTGCGGTTCGGGTGCGCCAAAAAATGCCATGATACAATCACCGATGTATTTATCTAAAGTGCCGCCACAAGCAAACACTTCTTGTAGCATTTCTTCAAATAAATTATTTAATAATTGCGCGATCGCAGTTGGTGTTAATTTCTCAGAAATAGCAGTAAAACCAACTAAATCTGCAAACAAAATACTAATTTCACTTTCCGCAGGTGATAAACGACCATCTGGTAAACCACCGACAGAAATCAAATGCTGCACAACTGCCGGTGAATGATAGCGTTCTAAGCGATGACGAATTACTTCTTCAGTTTTGAGTTTTTCTACAAGTAACCAACGTTGTACACTCGATGCTACAAGATTAGCTAAAGCCGAAAAAAAGCTGAGTTCTTCTTCACCATCTTTTTCCCAATGATAAGAAGACAAATGAGCATCAGCATAAAGTACACCCACTACTTTATTTTCATCCCATAAAGGGACAGCCATAGCACTACGAATACCTTTGAGTAAAATGCTTTGTTCACCAGAAAATCTTTCATCTTTTTGGGTATCAGCAGTTTGAATTACTACTTTTTCTTCAAAGACTTTTTGGCAGATACTCCGACTAATCCAACTACCATCGGCTAAGAGATATTGCTGTTGAGTTTGGTTTCTAGTACCAGCATTGATTAACTCTAAATTACCGCAACCATGTACATCAATTAATAAAGCCAATCTATCAATACTACTAAGGTAGCGAAATACAACTTGTTGAACTTGAGAAAAAATTTCTTCTATAGATGCAGCTGCACAAAGGTTTTTGGCTATATCTACTAAGTCTTTGAGCCTGGCAATAGTTTTATTTTTATCGCTAATATCACCATCATTACTATTCGCTTCTATCCACTGCTGTTGTAGTTGTTTGACGTTACGAAAAATCGTTCTTTGCTCAGAATTATCTGAAATAGTTACTGGTTTAAATGGTGGCGGGGGAAGCGGCGAGTTAAATAATACCACCAAATTTACATTACCCAACCAAATTACATCACCATGTTGTAACTTTTGGGCTTGGCTGACAACTGTTTGATTAACCTGTGTGCCGTTTTTACTACCCAAATCCTCAACTATCCATGTACCATCAGCCGTTTTTACGAGTTGGGCGTGCTTGCGGGAAACCCCCCCAAAAGGTAGATATAAGTTACATTCTGGCAAACGACCTATTGTGAATACATCTTGATTCACGGTGACAGTTGTTTCTATATCTCCCTGTTTTAAGTGTAAAGTCAGTTCAGTCATGGGTGTGATTTGTCTATTTTGGGGTTGGGAGCGCAAACATATCTGGTTTGCAGGATATTTATGAACTCTTTACCATTTCTTTATGGCATTGTTCATGGCGATCGACAAGTCTTGGTATTAAATTTTACATATATATCTGTTCTTTTCAGGATTTTTTGGATAATAACCCCGGTTTCTTAAAGAAGTCGGAGTTCTGTATTGACTTACACAATTTTTCCCACTCACTCAACTGAATCTTCATTATTTGCCAAAATAAATGTATATTTACATTTTCTTCGTAATATCTTTACACAAAAAATATATATAATTAGGGCGAAATATAAATGGGTGAATAATATTAGAAAAGCACCATCTATTTTGCGTCTCTATCAAGCATTTTATATAAGACTCATGTTTGATTTTTAAACAGATAAATAGTTCAGTAGGGTGTGTTAGCGACAGCGTAACCCACCTTCCCCAACGCCTTCGGTGCGTTACGGCTTACGCCTAACACACCCTACTTCTACTTAGATTGTTTCATTAATCAAATCGGATTCCTATATGCTCATTATTGATAATTAATAGCCAAGCATTAATTCACACATCGCTTACTGCTCAACAGATATTGAAAGATGAATCATCAGCAGAAATATTTACAACAATATAATTGGCTAATGTGCAGTATTAGTATTTTAGCTGTATTGCTAGCTACACTTTATCCATTTGATTTTTCAGGTGTAGATAATTTTTCGTTAACTGAACTTATTCTCAGTTTTAATAACTCTAGCTCTTTTCAAGATCAGGTAAATAATATTTTGTTATTTATGCCTTTAGGTTTTAGTTTAGCCAGGCTATTACAAAATCTGAAAACGAAAAGTCTATTACAAGTTTTATTCGTTATATTAGCAAGTTTTAGTTTGTCATTGACAGTAGAGGTATTACAAATCTTTTTACCTTCTAGAATGCCGACACCTGCGGATTTGCTCAATAATAGCCTAGGAGGATTTTTTGGTTTTATTTGCTTTTACTTGTGGAATAGAAAAAGTTTTAATATGACCGTGGAGAGAATAAAAACTAGTCGAGTTAGTCAATCTAATCAGCAAATATTAGGATTTTTTGGAGGATATCTCTTTGTAACTTTGTTGATTTCACTATTATGGCAAAGCACCACTAATTTAAGTAATTGGGATGTTAATTATCCACTAGTAATTGGTAATGAAAGAACTGGTGATAAACCGTGGGAAGGATATATAGCTGAAATTCATATTGCTGATCAAGCTCTATCAAGGAATCAAATAGGACAGGTTTTAACAAACACCAATTATTTTGATCATATTGGCGATTCCTTATTAGCTCACTATCAATTCACTGGGAAATGTTGTAATCAAGACCAAACGGGACAACTACCTAAATTAATTTGGCAAGGTGACTCTATAAATCAAGATGAAAGTCAAGGTGTATTTTTGAGCAACAATCATTGGCTAAAAACATCTGCACCTGTTACAGAACTAAGCAAAAAAATCAGTCAAACCTCAGAGGTGACTATTAGTGCTATTGTGGCGACAGCGCATACAGAACAGGATGGTCCAGCCAGAATTATTTCTATTTCTGATAATTCCTTCCAACGTAATTTAACTGTAGGACAAGAGGGTAATAGCCTAGATTTTCGGATAAGAACACCCATTACTGGAGAGAATGGGTCAGAGCTAAACTTGAATATACCTAATGTTTTTGTGGACAGCAAACCACATCATCTAGTTATTACTTATGCTAGAGGAACTATTCAAGTTTATATAGATAACCTACAGAATGTTCACTCTTTTAACTTACTAGAGTTAATTCCCAAACAACAAAGAATTTTCTACTATGCACTAACTTTTATACCCCTAGGGATCGGCTTAACTATCCTCACTTTCTTAACACAAAGAAGATTCATCTTTTCTAAAGTTGTTTATAGTGGAATATTATTCCCTTCTTTAATCCTAGAAGTTGTTTTAGTCAGTGAAAGTGGTAAACATTTTAGTATTAAAAACTTGTTAATGGGAATAACATTTACAGCAGGAACGATGCTGTTCTTGAAAGCAAGAGCCTCTCAAGTAAAATTGAAAAACTAACCGTCTGTACAAGAACCCCACCCCCAACCCCCTCCCCGCAAGCAAGGAGGGGGCTATGATATACCTCATCTGATTAAGAAACGCTATATAGGTTGGGCGGTAATTCCAAAGGTAGTGTTCCTAGTAAACCCTTGCGATAATCTGTTAAAAGTTCCCTAGCAGTTCTTTCTACATCACCTTTATGACGATATTCGGCTAAGGCGTGTAAGTAAGCTTCTCCTGTGTGGGGGATGGGGTCGAGTTCGTAACGAGAGTACAAGGGTGATCTTGGTAATAATTCACCCGCTTGCTCTGCTAAGGAATTTAGTAAATCTACGAATGCTGCGGCTACTAGCTGATTATCGTAAGCGGCTTGACCAATATCATCGCAAATTGCCAATTTTATGGCTGCTTCTTGATTACCCATCTTCAGAGGGATGACTCCAGGTGCATCTAATAATTCCAACTGATCGGAAATTCGCACCCAGCGTAGTTGACGCGTCACCCCAGGACGAGCCGCGCTTTCGACAACGCGCTTTCCTAATAAACGGTTGATTAAAGCTGACTTACCAACATTAGGAAAACCAATCACCACAGCGCGCACAGGACGGGGTAACATTCCGCGATCGCGTCTTCTTTGGTTGAGTTCTACCCCTGCTACTTGGGCAGCTTTAGCAACTCCAGTCACACCTTGACCGTGTTGAGCATTGGTACAATAGGGTTCTTCTCCCCGATTTTTAAAGTAATTTATCCACAGCGATCGCACTTGGGGCGGTATCATATCCAAGCGATTCAACACCAAAACTCGCGCCTTGTTTCCCACCCACTCATCAATTTGGGGGTGGTGTGTCGCCAAAGGAATCCTTGCGTCTCGTACCTCAAAGACCACATCTACCCGCGATAGGTGTTCTTTGAGATTCTTTTCCGCCTTGGCAATATGACCCGGATACCACTGGATCAAATTTAATTTATAGTTATTTGTTAAGCCCATAGTTGAGGGATTGGGGATTAGGGATTGGGGATTAGGGATTGGGCATGGGAATAAAAATTTCTCCTCTATGCCTCTACTTATCTACTGATTATCGTAGATTCAAAGGTTTAAGACCCATACGTCTACAGGTAGCATATTTCTAGTGGGGGTTTAAATCCCCAACGGAAAATTCTTTAATTTTGAATTTTGAATTTTGAATTTTTATTATCCCTTATGGCTTTGATGCAAAATCAGACGATTACCATCGGGGTCATAGGCGTAAATTTCCCTACCGTGGGAGGCGATCGCAATTTCTCCTGGTGGGGGATAACCTAAATCTGTGAGGTGGGCGATCGCGTCTTCTAAGTTATTTACCTCTAAACACATACTCATTTTACTTGTAGCTGAGTGTTGAAATTCAGACTCGTGTGTTTTTTTGGGCTGAAAAATCCCTACTCTTATACCAGTAAGTTGGAACTCAGCATATACATTTGGTATAAAAGTGATTGGTTTTTGTGTCAATAAATTAGTATAAAAATTGGCTAATTTATCTAGATTTAGGGTTGCTATAGTTAATAGTGCATCCTGATAGGAAAAACTCATATTTGTTAATTATCCAAAATTATCACGTTTTCACCCTGATGTAAGCTGATAAAAACTCCAGTCTTTAAAAGAGTAAATTATCGCAAAATCTTCCGAAAGATAGCCTAGACAAGTTGTAAATATAAAAGTTACAGGCCTTTTTTGTGTTATAAAACTCACAGAAAATTATATTATTGGCAGGCTACTCTATGGAACTAGAAAAAATAGGACGTTTTAAAGAGTACGGCGAACTTATACTTGAAAAAATTGATTCTGTTCCTCAAAATCCTTCTAAACAAGAAGATTGGATTCCTACTAGCTTAGATGAATGTATTTTACGTCTCCGGGAAGCTGCGGAGAAAACTGTAGGTCTTGCTACTTCGCCTGTAAAAATTGGCGTGATGGGAGAGTTTAGTAGTGGCAAAACTTTACTTTTAGGCAGCTTAATTGGCTATGGCGATGCTTTACCCATTAGTGAGAATCCCACTACAGGTAACGTCACCGCTATTCATATCATCCCCCAAGCGGGCTTCTCAACAACACAGGTGGGTAACTTTACTGTGGAATATTTGAGTCGGGAAGGGGTGAATGAGTGCTTGCGCTTCATGCTGGGGGAGGCTAACCGCCGCACAACAGCAGCCGGACTTCCCCCCATACCACCGGCTAAACTCAACTCTGGGAAAGACATTCTTAGCTGGTGTGAGGAAACTTGGAATATCAGCAATAATTTGGAATTACGTTACCTGCTGCGGGAGTTGGTGGTTTTTCTCCGCGCCTACAGTTCCTATGAGGCGTTGTGTGGTAGACGCTACGAAATTGATGCAGCTACGGCACGGGATGGGTTACAGTTAGCAGAACAGCCAATGGCTATCCAAACTCTTAGCTTTGAAGAGTTACCGCCAGCGCATATTCGTTTACCGAGTCCACCGCAAAACTTACCCACCAAGTTATTACAAAATAGTTTTCCCTTAATTCGGCGTATTGATATTGAAGTGAGAATTTCCCAAGAAATTTGGGATGTTACAGGTGCTGATAAATTTATTCTGTTAGATTTTCCGGGTTTGGGTGCGGCGAATTCTGGCGCGAGGGATACCTTTTTATCACTGCGAGAATTGGCGGAAGTGCAGACAATTTTGGTACTCCTGAATGGTAAATCACCGGGGAGTGATCGCGCGAATAAAATTTTTACGATGATGCAACAACAGCGTCCTGGACAAGACCTCAAGGATTTAATTCTGGTGGGGGTGGGACGTTTTGACCAGTTACCTTTAGAAAGTGAAGGCGGTGAACGGGAATTAGACTCACTAATTAATGACAGCCAAACCCCCCACCTCACAGCCGATATGGTGTTGCAAAAACTCAAAGTTTTGCAAACCACTATTGACGGCGCGAGTGCTTTTACCATCAACAAAGACCGCATCGTTTTGCTATCCCCCCTATTGGGACTTGCGGAGTTAGCCAAGCGTTCTAGTAGTGTGAAAGCAGGTTCAACAGAGTTTTTGGCAAACTTAGATTATCCTGAATATCTGGAGAGATCGAAGCGACTGCAACAAAAATGGCGGCGGTTGAGCGATCGCCTGTTAGAATCAGATGCACGTCACCATTTAGGGCGTAAGTTGGGTTACTTTGCTCAAGATGGGGGTATCGCCAAGCTGCGGGAATTAATTCAAAATCACGTTGCGAATCATGGACTGAAGCAACTGTATGAAGATACCCGTCGCGCGGCTGAGAATTTACAATTACAACAAGAGAACCTCAAAGGTATTATTGCCGAAATTCACGCCCAAGGTATTCCTATTGGTGACTCTCAGGCTTTAGTTGATTTTAGAAATGCGATTGAAAATTTAGATAAAACCTATCGTAATTTCCAGAAAGATTTAGGTACACAACCACTCAAAGACCGTCGGGGAACAGTGGTTAGTGATGTAGTCAAAGACGAACTGACTTTTAGAGTTATTAGTTGGAGTCAGTGGACTTTATTATTTAACAAAGTCAACAATGGCATGATTACATTAACAGAATCTAAGGGTGCAGCAGGTAAATTATTTGACCGAGGTAATAGAACAAATAATAGCATCCCGACCAAAAGCGATGACTTTTATCCAGCCTTTGCGAAGACTGTGCAAGAAGTTGAAGAATTTGCCCGCGATCGCATCCGTCAGGCTGTAGTAGACTTACTCAGTAAATTATCTCACCAAATTGCCCCAGAGCGCGATCGCCTCTTGGCAATTTTGACACCAGAAATGGAACAAGAAATTGAAGCGAAATTTGGGACAGAAGAAGCTGATTTATTTTACCAATTACTGTTAGGATGCGACCCCAATAAATGGCAAGACGTAATTTTAGAGGAGATTAATCAACAAGATAAATCTCTCATTCCTGAAGTTATGTTTCCTCTGGCGCGTCAGGATGAAAAACACAATATTGGTCAAATCTTTGATTGGTCGCCAGAAAAAAATCAAGGTCTACCTAGGTCAGCTAATCACCAGTTATTTGTATTAAGATTGCGTGATGAAATTACAGCGAGTGCTAGCTTACATCTTGTACAGTATGTCAGCGAAGTTAATCAACAAGTTAATGCTGAATTAGAGGGGATTTTGGATCAAATTATTCCCACTTTGCAAAACATCTCCAAAAAAGATAGCTTGCTAAGATTTATCGCGGCTGGTGACACCCAATCAGGTGTAGCAGTCCCTACTTGGCTACAGAATCTCACAGAAATTGCTAACATTTCTGATTCCCTAATGGCTAATCAGTAAACAGTAATCAGGAGTTATTTACAACCCTGATATAAAGCTGGTTTTATTCTGATTTCTGTTACCATTCTTAATTCTTAATTTTGAATTTTGAATTTTGAATTTTGAATTGGTAAGTTCCGCCTTTTAAGGAAGATAAAAAATGCCTGTAGAGATTCAACTTGTGCCTCGCTTTCAAGTGCGGGTTAATCATAAGAAGTATTTAGAATTACCAAGTATTCAATTACTTGGTTCTGGAAACAACGTACCTCATATTTCCCGAATCAACTGCACAGTTAAAGGCATACCAGGCGAATTAGCAACCAAAATTCAACAAGCGTATAAAAAGTTTGATTCTGATATTCCCAAAATCTCCCAAATTGGTCAATTAGAACAGTATCCTTGTAAATTAGATCAACCTCTTACCAAAGAAATCAATTGTCATTTACGGGTAATGGTGGAATATTTTGATTCTGACAATTCAGGAAATCCACTGTTATCTGTACGGCAAAAAGTAGCAGCTTATTGTCATCTGTGGTCACTACCTATGGAACAAAAAACACCAAATAATCTGGGGTCAAATCCGTTTGAACTTCCTAGTCCAATATATAGCGAAAAACCTACCAACGTTAAACCCAAAAAACGCTTTCCTGGATGGTTGGCGTTAGATTTCGGTACATCAAATTCTACTGTGACACTTTTTGACCCCATTGAAGTCCCCATTGCGGAGGTTTTACCAAAAGAACAGGAAATCAGATTACGCGATCGCCTGTCACAATGGTTGAGTTCTCCCGCTTCCATTGCTTTACCAGAGGTAAACGAAAGTGAATGGGAAAAATTTATTGTTGATATTAGTAAAAATCTCGAAATCGAACCCAGTAATTTAAGTGAAGTTTTTAGTAGTGATAATAAAGGTAGATTTTTAGAAGCAATTCGCCAAATCGAACTATGTTTAGGTAATAGCGATAGATTCCGCCACGCCGTCAGCAAAAAACTTTACCAGATATATCATGAGGTCTTCCGCGTCCCGACTTTAGAATCACAGAATTTAATCCCGGTAGTTTTAGATATTGACCGCCGAGATACAGAGATACCCAGTGAGTTAGAAGTTTCCAGTTTAGAAAATTTAAAACTGCGGATGGGGAGAGAAGCTAGGGATAATCGAAAAAAGGCGATCGCGCAAGGTACTAGCAGTTCATTAAAAGAAATTATCAGCAGATTTCACCATTCCCCCAAGCGTTATTTTGGACAGGATCGGAATTTTTCCGTGATGTTGGATGGAGAAGAAGATATTATTAATGTTAACCAACTCATCCAAGCAGCATGGGCGCATTTAATCGAATTAACGGAAGATTATCGTCAACGCGCCAGACGCAGATTTTCGGAAGGGGAATTTTTAACAGCAGTTGTAACTTACCCCACCGTTGCACCTCCTGTAGTTAGGAAGGAAGTCAAAGAATTAGTCGAACAGTTGGGGATTGATGATGTTCAAACCGCCTATGATGAAGCTGTATCTGTAGCTATCTTCTTTTTATGGCGAGAATTTGGCGGAAATCTCAACATTGGGATTGAATCTTTTAAAACCCGTTGTCGCCAAGAAAATAATAAATGGTCACAAAATGTTCTAGTTTTAGATATTGGTGGCGGAACAACAGACTTAGCATTAATTGAACTCACCTTAGAAGATAAAACCCCCTACTTTGCCAATAATGAAGACCGAGGTTTAGGGGGACGTTATTATAAACTGACTCCGAAATTGTTGGGTTCTTCTGGACACTTACAGTTAGGTGGTGAGTTAATTACACTCAGGGTGTTTAGATTATTGAAAATTGCGATCGCTGATTTTTTATTAACAGCAGTCACCAGAGGCGACATCGAAAGCGACAAACTAGAAGATTTAATCAACGCCGAATTAAACGAACGCTTTTTAGAACAAGGTAAATTTAAAAGCGGAAGTTTATTAAAATGTGTCGATAAAGAAAACCCCGAAGGTGACGCAGCCTATAAAGATGCGTTAGATACCGCCGAAAAAGTCATCCCCACCCGTTGGCAACAAGCACCCCAACGCCTGCAAAGCTTTTACACCCTTTGGGATCATGCGGAAACTGCTAAACTCAAACTGGGGCAGAAACCAGCAATTGAAAATTCCCTATTAACCTTCACAATTTCCGAACAGCAAATTGCCGAACTCCTTACCCAAAGCGCGATTAAATTCCAGGTAAAAGACTCAGAAAATATTTGCGTCACCTTAGACAGCCAGCAATTTGAACGCGCCGCCGCCTCAGCCATCAAAGAAGCGATCGGAATTGCAAAAGGCTTAATGGAAAGCCGATTACGTCCCGACGACAACAATATAGATCCCTGGAATACCCATAAAGTTGACTGGTTAATCCTCTCCGGTAAAACCTGCAATCTTGACCTAGTACAACGCCAAATTTACCAAGAATTTAGCAAATCCCCCTATTTTGTTTGGAATCCCGAACGTATTACCTTTGTTTTGGAGTACACCAAACTAGCCACCTCCGCCGGTGCTTGTTACGCCGAGAAACTGCGGAGACTGCGATTTGACCCCGAAGAATCGAAAGGATTGCTACGAAAAGGCGCAAACCAGCTAGAAATAGACGTTAAAAACCTATTTTATTATCTACCTTGCAACTTCAAACGCAAAACCCAAAGTAACGACCTCCTCACAGTCTTCAAAGCTGGACAAGAACTCTATCAACTTTCACCCTCAGAAAACGTCGCCAAAGTTCGCACAAATTGGGTAGGGACACAGTTAACAAACATCATTTATCGCCAAGACTACGAAGCCGGAGATTTACGCCTGTGGGGTAGCTTCGACGGTAAAAACCTCATGGGACAACTGGGGATGGAAGAAGCGGAATTTCTCAGAAAAATCAAAGTCCAGTTTGAGATTGACCAAACCCTGCAATTTAACATCCTACTGTGTCAAGGAAATCCCCACTATTTAATAGATGTCCCCGGAATTGATATCGGCGCAGCATTATCACAGTTGTCAGAAACATCATTATTTGCTGACGGTAAATTGAAATGGAACATCGCCGTCGAACGTCCTGATAAAGACTTAAGCGATGGTGATATCGCCGTCAACGTCATCGAATCAGCCACAGTAGATCAACCAGAGGCTTATCATTTGGTCTTTGAAGTAGACAAAGACGGTAACAAACCCCTGCAACAATTCCATTATCTGCGCGATGGTACATCCCAACCAGGAAACGGTTTAATCAGTAACCCCCTACCCCCCTTCCCCCACGCTAGCCAGCACACCTTTTATATGTACCAAACCGATGTCCAAACCAACACCAAAAAATGGATACGCATCGGCGCATTGCGTAAACCCGATGTCAACACAGATTACCCTTGTCAATATCGCGTCACTATTGATAATCGAGGTATTTTGCGTATTCATGCTGGTGACGTACCTTACTGGACATCACCTCATTTAGAATGTCTCACACACGAAGGATGTGTTTATATCGCTGAACTGGACTTACAACCCAATGAAGTTGATAAAGAACGTGATCCCTTTTGCGGTATACATTAGGAATTATTTCGCGCAAAGGCGCAAAGGCGCAAAGGGTTTCTTGGCGGCTTTGCGTGGGATAAAAAAAGGTAATACTTATGCAGTATCTCTACAAGTTATTAGCAATAGAAAATTCAGAGTTAGCCCAGTTATTGCGGTACAGTCTGTATGGACTCGAAGCTTCGCTAAAACAAGCGCAAGCAGAATATCCCCATGACCCTGGTGCTAAGGTGTGCGATGAGGTGCTGCAAGAAATTCATCATCTGCTACAAGTAAAGGAAGCGGCGATACCTGTGGTAGGCTGCGTTAACGCACTCAACTCAACAGAATCAAAGTTGGATTATCTCCGCGCCGCATTTGAATCTGACTCAGAACTCAGCTTATATCTAGGAGACGCACCCCTATACAGTCAAACAGATTCTGACTTGTGGAACGAAATCCATCGCAAACTGTTGCGAGTTCCCGAAGATTTGGCGGAATTTTGGCGACAACGCGCTTTAGACTTAGCGCAAGAAGTGGGTGCGTTAGCGCAGTTTACCGGAGGTATCGATAATTCTCAACTCTATCATTTACCCTTCATCAGAGACGAAATCATCTACCCCGGACTCAGTGGTACGGTGATTTCCCCAGGATTATGCTTGTCTCAAAAAGCCCTTGAGCAGACTAAAATTATCCCAGAATATGCTTCTGAGGAATTAACTTTACTAGCGAGTTTCCTAGTTTTATTAGTTAAATTTATTGAAATTGAACCAGAGTTACATCATGCTTTAAAGAGTGTATTTAGCTTTGACGTGATTCCTCTACATTCCCAGCCAGAACAAAAAATACAATATCTTGAAGCTTTAGGCGATCGCTTCCACCGCACCAAAAAAGCCGAAGAAACTACCGATCCCTTGCTAATGCTACGCGCCTGGATTGACATGGATGAAGCCATCCACTCCTTAATCTTCGTCCCCCCAGCCGAACGTTATTCTTGGTGGGGTAAACTGCAACAAGAATCAAGACGCGCTTTAAAAAAAGTTGTGGCGATCGCAACTAATGCAGGTTACGAAGTGCGAATCCGTCAACTAACAGGAATCTATGCTGACATTTGTGCATTAACCAAAGATGACTTACAACTAGACTGCGGCGGAATCCCCGGTGAAGTGTTAACCTGTCTGCGAGTCTATGCCAGAATTAACAACGAAGAAATTCCCGGACGCGTCATCTTTCGTTCATCACGCTAGAAAAATTTATACTATTGCACTAGGATTAACGGCAGTAATTTCTGAATAACGGGTAATTGTTTCAATTTCTTCTCTATGAACTTTTTCTAACTCACTCTCCAAAAACCTTGATTGACTGTTCATAAACTTTGCGTTCCTCCGCGTGAACTCTGCGCCCCTCTGCGTTTAAAAATAATACCCTCAACCCCCAGCAAGCAAAGGTAAAATAAACGCCGCCACAATTCCCAATAACACCATTACCTCAACAACCCTCAAAAGCAAATTATTCCCCGTCCCAAAATTAGCCGATAAATTACCCCACCAACCACGCAAACCATTCAACCAATGACTAGGGGTATCTTCTGTGCGTACCTTCAACAAAAACATCGAAACTAATAAAGGTACACCACCCACCTTACTAGACATCAAAACATGAATAGCCAAACAGAAAATTATCACAACCCAAGCAATCAGATGCAGATAATACCAACTGTGATTTAACTCTCCTGTAGGTAGCCATTCTTCCTTCATCATTCTGCCAGAAATCAAAGCTAAAACAGAAGCTATCAACATGAGAGTATTAGCGATTCTGTGCAAACTCACCCACCAAATCGGTCTACCAAACTCAGTTAACTTTTGTAAAGAATCTTGTTGTAATAGTCGTTTGTTCCCAGCATGAAAACTATAGAGTGCGATCGCCGGAAAAACTACCAAGAAAAAAACTGCCAATGTACCGTGAATATCTATAATGGCATTGATGCGAGGAATTAGGATTTTACCAAATCTGCCATCAAAAGTATTGTAAACCAAAAATCCTGTAATCATGGCGGCGATCGCTAAAATGCCAGTTAAACCATGCAGAATACGTAACAACAATGGTTGGTAGGGGGTAGAACGAGACATATAAACTATTTAAATACCGATGAAATTAATATACATTTATTTAAATATTTGTCAATTTATGCTTAAAAGCCCTCTCCGCTATCCTGGCGGTAAATCAAAAGCTATCAATCAGATAGTTGAATACCTCCCAGAAAGTTTTGCTGAATTTCGTGAACCATTTATAGGTGGTGGTTCAGTCTTTATTTACTTAAAACAAAAGTTTCCTCATCTGAAATTTTGGATTAATGATTTGAATCAAGAGTTATTTCTATTCTGGAAAATTGCTCAATCTGATATATCTCGATTAGTTGCAGAAGTACATCAAATTAAAGCTAAATATAGAGATGGTAAATTATTATTTAAAGAATTAACCAGTGTTGATGTTAATAGCCTATCTGATTTAGAAAGAGCCGTCCGCTTTTTTGTACTTAATAGAATTACTTTTTCGGGAACTGTAGAATCAGGGGGATTTTCTCAAGAAGCTTTTCATAAAAGGTTTACTTATTCTTCTATAGAAAGGTTAGAAAAATTAGCAAGTATTTTAACCCCAGATATTCAAATCACTAATTTGGATTACAGCGAAGTAATAAATGCAGATGGTAAAAATATATTTTTATTTTTAGATCCGCCATATTTTAGTGCTACCAAATCTAAACTATATGGTAGGGATGGTGATTTACATACATCTTTTGATCATCATAGATTTGCGGAAATTTTACAAAAATCTCACCATCAATGGTTAATCACTTATGATGATTCACCACGAATTAGAGATAACTTTAAAGATGCTCATATCTACGAATGGGAGTTACAATATGGCATGAATAATTATAAGCAAGGACGAGCAGCCAAGGGCAAAGAGTTATTTATTAATAACTATAAAATTGTCAATAAAAATAGCATTAATAATTCAGCTTTACAATTGCAACTTGATATTTTGACTTAACGTTCCCCCTGCGGTCTTTCCGGGAAAGTGATTAAAAAAGAAAAAAGGTAAAAGAATAATTTCTTTTACCTTTTAAATTTCCGTGTTTACTTTGAGGATTTAGTCGTCGTCATATTCGTCATCGTCATCTTCTTCTTCTTCCTCATAGTCGTCGCCTTGGTCATCTTCTATGAGATCATGAATTTCATCTGCGATTAAGTCATCATCATCTAGAATTGCCCGACGATTGGTAAATCCAGTATCCAAACCAGGCGTATCTAAATTGTAGGCACGAGCTGTGCGGTCATCTAGCACCATATCCAGTGGATCATCAGTTTCATCTAAAACACTGGTGGTATCTAAAGTCGCGTAATCATCAATCATACCGGGTTCATCGTAGGTATTGTAACCAGTTCCCGCCGGAATCAATCGACCGATAATTACGTTTTCTTTCAAGCCACGTAACCAATCAGATTTACCTTCAATCGCCGCTTCCGTGAGAACCCGTGTGGTTTCTTGGAAGGATGCAGCAGAAATAAAGCTATCAGTATTCAATGATGCTTTAGTTATCCCTAACAATACTGGGGTGTATTCCGCCCTAGCACCGCCAGTAATAGCCATAGCTTCATTTACCTGTTCAACTTGGCGTAATTCCACCAACTCACCAGGAAGCATAGTAGTGTCACCACCATCATCAATCCTGACTTTGTTGGTCATTTGGCGCACAATGACTTCGATGTGTTTATCGGCAATATCAATCCCTTGGGATTGGTAAACCATCTGCACTTCGTTCACTAAGAATGTCTGTACCTTTTGTAAGGCGTGGCTGGCGCAAGCATAAATTCCGTCTTCTGAACCTAGGCTAAAGAAGACTTCGAGAATTTCATGGGGGTTAGAAGGCCCATCACACAATGGTTGTCCAACAGTCACAGGAGAACCATCTGGCATGGCTAAATTTTGTCCAGGGCCTAGGGGGTAATCGGTAACTACACCATTGGCTTCTACGACTTTAACAGCGATCGCTTCATCGCCATCACCGTAAACTACCTTGACTTCCCCACTGCGTTTTGCCAAGATACAAGCTTCTTTGGGTTTCCGGGCTTCTAGCAGTTCTTCAATCCGAGGCAAACCTTGAATGATGTCCCCGGTTTTCGCCCGTTCAAACACCAACAGCACTAAGTTATCGCCCCGTTGTACCAAGTCGCCGTCTTCTATCTGCAACACTGCACCAGGACTGACTCGATAAGGACGACCCACGCGGATAGTCACCGCATAGTTTTGGGTGCTGAGGGCTGAGTCTTGAGTTGTGGAAGTGGCGGCGGCATTTTTGACTGAGACAACTTGCCCAGATTCTTCAGCTAAAACTCCAGGGGCAATTTCTGTCCCCGCGACGATTAAGCTACCCGCTTTTACTTTGGGTTGGACGCTGGTATTCACTGTGATCATGTCACTGTGACGCAGTACCAAACAACGACGCACAGCTTCAGTGCCTTTCTGCACACCCCGCACAATCCCACCTTCTTTGGACAGGATTTGGGTACTTGCTACCACAGAACCAGGTGCGATCGTGTCGCCATCTTTTACTTGTAAGGTAGTGTGGGTACTACCTTGGGTGGCATCAGCCGCAATATCACGACGGATGACCAATGATTCCAAAATTACCAACTGCAAGCGTTGAATTTCTGCGTTTTCAGCATCAGAGACTAATTCAATATCTGCTGCTAGGGGAGAAGCATTATGTTCTTGTTCGCCATCCTGCTCAATTTCCAAAACTAATTGGGTACGTAGCAGTTCCACACCTTCTACAGACTTAACGCGTTCAGAATCTTTGTAAGGCAAACGCTGTACTGCCCGCAACTGAATCGAACGTCCTGTTTGTTGGCTAACAGAGGTAGTGGATGGCACATCAGGATTATTCGGTACAGCAAACTCCACAACTGGACGGCTTAATAATGCCGGGCCTTCTGGTGACTCCACATACTGGATGTAACGTAGTTCCGTGAAAATTCGTCCCAACAATTCTTCACCAGCCGGCAGAAATGTGTCATCACGCCCAACCACTGCTTCTGGATCATCTACCATCAGCAATTCCCCTGGCTTCACCACCACTTCCCGCAAAATGTCATTTTTCTGGGTGACTTCAACTACACCATTGTTTTGACAGAAGATGTCTTTCACGACCTCAGTGCCAGCTTCGACATACTGACCATCTTCTACCAACAGCAAGGAGATGTCTTTGTTGACTTCGTGGGTTTCTTCGGGAATCCACAACATTGTGCCGCCCTGTACCACTTCATAGCCCAGCTTGGCTTTACCTTTCTTCTGGACTTCTACACCTGCAAATTTCAAGAAGCCGCCTGTGGTGGTACGGTAGTGATCATCAATCAACTCAGCTACCACTTGACCATTTTGAACTTTTGTGCCTGGTGTGGCCCGCAAGTTAAATACTTGGTTATTGGCAGTGGTGACTAAGTAATTATTGCGCCCCTGGGAACTTTGAACGGTAACTGTAGCTTGGTCTAAAACCACAGAAGCCGTGATAATCTCTATTTCCCTGGTACTCTTACCTGGAGTAGCTTCTGGTAAACGGACGACACCACCGTGTATAGTTGTTAATTTAGTTGCTGCCAAAACGCCGTTAGTTTCTACTGCGTCGCCGTTTTTGACTGCCAATTCTGCCCCTGGTGGTAAGTTATAAACTTCCCCAGACAAAATCCAAATCAAACCACCTCTGGCGGCTGTGATGGTGGTGTTGCCTTGACGGTCTGTTTTTTGTTCAGGAACTACTTCCGCAAACTTCACTTCCCCAGCCAAATCAGAAGCCACATCTTTCACGGCTTTTTCTGTATTGGTACGGGTAGTACGTGCGCCTAGGGCAACTTCTGCCAGTAACTGACCAGTTTTTATTGACTGCCCATCAAATAGATATAGTGTAGAACCTTGGGTAAGATTAACTTCTTGGGGTACTGGGGTTTCAGACCCTTCCTTACGTGGTTCTAAAATCAGAATCCCGTTACTTTCCACGTACAAGGCATCTTCCCCGTGGCGGGTACGATAGGGTCTTGTCCGCAATTTTTTTGGCAGCTTAACAGTACCATCAACCTTGGAACGCACTTGTTGCGCTACTTCCCCCGTGAACACACCGCCAGTGTGGAATGTCCGCATGGTTAACTGTGTTCCAGGTTCACCGATACTTTGAGCCGCGATAATCCCCACCGCTTCACCCAAGTCTACCATCTTAGCGTGAGCCAAACTCCACCCGTAGCAGTGTTGACAGACGGAACGGGCTGCTTCACAAGTTAGCGGCGATCGCACCACAACTTGTGTCACCCCAGCTTTTTCAATCTCTTTGGCTAAGTCGTCAGAAATTGGAGTATTGCGGGGTGCAATTACTGCTTTTGTCGTAGGATGTATGACATCTTCTCCTATGACCCGTCCTAGTAAGCGTGTAGATAGCTTGATTAGGGTTTTGCTACCTTCGGTCATCGCCCGGACGGGAATCCCTCTAGTCGTGCCACAGTCAATTTCCCGAATGATCACATCCTGAGATACGTCAACTAGACGGCGGGTCAGATAACCAGAGTCGGCGGTACGTAAAGCTGTGTCTACCAAGCCTTTTCTCGCACCGTAAGACGAAATAATATATTCCGTTACAGTTAGACCTTCGCGGAAGTTGGTTTTGATAGGTAAGTCAATAATTTCCCCTTGAGGATCTGCCATCAGTCCCCGCATCCCTACCAATTGCCGTACCTGAGAGATATTACCCCGCGCCCCAGAGAAGGCCATCATATACACGGAGTTGAGGGGATTAGTCTTTTTAAAGTGGACAACTACTTCATCTTTCAGGGCTTCACTAGTACCGTTCCAGGTATCAATTACCTTTTGGAAGCGTTCTACTTCTGTAATTTCTCCCCGTTGGTAACGAGCTTCGGTCGCCAGAATTTCTTCCTCAGCCGCCTCCAACAGCCTCTTCTTACTAGGCGGAATCATCAAATCATCAACACTGATGGAAACCCCGGCTCTAGTAGCGTAGCGAAATCCTAAATCTTTTAGTTTATCCGCCATCACCGCAGTTCGCGCCGTCCCATGATGGGTAAACGCCCAAGAAATCAAATTTCTCAGTTGACCTTTGTCAACGACGCGATTGCGAAAAATCATTTTTTCGTTAGTCATTAGTCATTAGTCCTTAGTCTTGAGTCCTGAGTTATGAGTCCTGGGTGCTGAGTAAAAAACACTCAGCACTCAGCACTCAGCACTCGTTACTAACTGGCAAGTGCTTCTTGAATCGCTTTATTGTAAATAACGCGACCTGGAGTTGTGCGTATATACTGAGAAAGTAAATTTCCCTGGGCATCTTGTCTAACGCGGCGGAACTTGTACATTACAGTCCGAGTACCATCTTCGTTATTTGTAATTTCCAGAGGTTCTGTATCTGGTTCGTCAGATTCTAGTTCACCATCAAACCGCACATAGATATAAGCGTGCAGGTCAATTTGCTCTTGCTGGAAGGCCATAATTACGTCATCCAGCGAAGCAAAGTATTTACCTGCGCCCTTAGTAGCATTGGGGTTTTCCGCAGTTAGGTAATATGCCCCCAATACCATATCTTGGCTAGGTGTGATAATGGGTCTACCCGTGGCTGGTGACAAAATGTTGTTAGAAGCCAGCATTAATAGCCGCGCCTCAGCCTGACTTTCCAAAGACAGTGGTACGTGTACCGCCATTTGGTCACCGTCAAAGTCGGCGTTAAAGGCTGGACATACCAAAGGATGTAGTTGAATCGCTCTCCCTTCCACCAAAATCGGCTCAAAAGCCTGAATACCCAAACGGTGCAGCGTTGGCGCACGGTTGAGCATGACGGGGTGTCCTTCAATTACCTCTTCCAAGACATCCCAAACACTGGGGTCATTGCGAGATATCAACTTTTTCGCAGCTTTGATATTATTCACCATGCCACTGCGAATCAGGCGATTAATCACAAATGGTTGAAATAGCTCAATGGCCATTTCTCTGGGCAACCCGCACTGGTGAATCTTCAGCTTTGGCCCGACCACAATTACAGAACGGCCAGAGTAGTCAACCCGTTTACCCAACAAGTTTTGCCGGAAACGTCCTTGCTTACCCTCAATAATGTCAGACAAGGATTTCAGGGGTCGGTTGTTTGCCCCGACTACGGTACGTCCCCGCCGACCGTTGTCAATCAAAGCGTCTACCGCTTCTTGCAGCATCCGCTTTTCGTTCCGCACAATAATTTCCGGTGCGAGAATTTCTTGCAGTCGTGCTAAACGATTATTCCGGTTAATAACGCGGCGATATAAATCATTCAAATCGCTGGTAGCAAATCGTCCGCCATCCAGCTGCACCATTGGGCGCAAATCTGGAGGAATTACGGGAATGACTGTCATCACCATCCACTCTGGCTTTGAACCAGTAGCAATGAAGTTGTCAATCACCCGCAGGCGTTTAATCAGTTTTGCCCGCTTTTGCCCTTTGGCATTGCCAATTTCTTCCCGGAGGTTTTCGGCTTCCTGTTCTAAATTAATGTCAGCCAACAAGCGCAATAATGCTTCCGCACCAATGCCTACTTCTACACCTTGCAACAGAGAATCTTCGCTATAAATTTGGTCTTCAATTTCTAACCACTGGTCTTCACTCAGTAGCTGTTTATAGGTTAAAGTTTCAGCGTTGCCAGGACTCAAGACAACATAAGAGTTGAAATAGACAATTTGTTCCACATCCCGCAAGGGCATATCTAGCAGGATGGAAATATAACTGGGAATACCTTTGAGATACCAAACATGGGCTACTGGGGCAGCAAGTTTAATGTATCCCATGCGATGGCGGCGCACCCGTGATTCGGTGACTTCTACACCACAACGCTCACAGACAATACCCCTATGGCGGACTCTCTTATACTTACCACAGTGACATTCCCAATCTTTCGCAGGGCCAAAGATGCGCTCACAAAATAAGCCATCCATTTCTGGCTTGAGGGTGCGGTAATTAATCGTCTCTGGTTTGGTGACTTCACCGACTACCTGTCCATTGGGTAATGTCCTCTCACCCCATTGGCGAATCCGTTCTGGTGATGCCAAGCCGATTTTTACGTAGTCAAACTGATTAGTTTGGGCAGGTCTCATACTTAAGTGCTGAGTTTTGAGTAGATTATTCAATTAAAAGGTGTGAGTTCAGAGATATCTAAGTTCTGGATGCTGAGTATTAAAAACTCAGCACTCAGCACTCAGCACTCAGCACTCACTACTCGTCATCTTCCAAAGACTCGCGGGAAAGCGATTCGTAGGTTGGTCTAGGTGGTGTTCTTCTGTTGGCTTGGTCTGCCATCAAATCGACTTCTACATCCAAGGAACTACCATCAGCTTGGGTCTCTACTTTATGTACAGCAATGTCTAATCCCAAGGATTGCAGCTCTCGCATCAACACCTTAAAGGACTCTGGTGTTCCAGGTCTGGGAATCGCTTTACCTTTAACGATCGCATTTAAAGCTTCGTTGCGCCCCTGCATATCGTCAGATTTTACTGTCAACAACTCTTGCAAGGTATACGCTGCACCGAAGGCTTCCAATGCCCATACTTCCATTTCCCCAAATCGCTGACCACCTTGTTGAGCTTTACCACCCAAGGGTTGCTGGGTTACTAGTGAGTAGGGGCCTGTAGAACGGGCGTGAATCTTATCATCTACTAGGTGTACTAGTTTCAGCATATAAGCCACGCCTATAGTCACTGGGCGGTCAAAGGCTTCACCTGTCCGACCGTCGTAGACCATAATTTTGCCTGGATCATCTGGGTTATACACCCAATCTCTCCCGGTTTCATCCCGTGCTTCTTGCAATTTGCCATGCACAATTTTCCGAGATGATTCTTCGCCATACATTTCATCGAAGGGAGTAATCTTAAAGCGCACTCCCAAAGTATGACCAGCCCAACCTAAAAGACATTCAAATACTTGTCCGACATTCATCCGGCTGGGTACACCAAGGGGGTTGAGGACGATATCAACGGTTGAACCATCAGGCAAATAAGGCATATCTTCCATCGGTAAGATGCGGGAAATAATTCCTTTATTCCCGTGGCGACCTGCCATCTTGTCACCGACTTGGATTTTCCGCTTCTGAGCTACATACACCCGGACTACCATGTTAGCCCCTGGTGGTAACTCATCCCCTTGTTCACGGGTAAATAAGCGCACATCAACTACCCGACCTTTTTCACCGTTGGGTACACGGAGGGAGTTGTCTCGTACATCCCGCGCTTTTTCGCCGAAAATCGCCCTTAATAGTTTTTCTTCTGGCGGTTGGTCGGATTCTCCTTTCGGTGTAACTTTACCTACAAGGATATCGCCAGCTTCTACCCAAGCCCCAATGCGAATGATTCCCTGTTCATCTAACTGACGTAGGGCATCTTCCCCGACGTTGGGAATTTCTCTGGTGATTTCTTCTGGGCCTAGCTTGGTTTGCCGTGCCTCAATTTCATATTTTTCGATGTGAATTGAGGTGTAAATATCATCTTGGATCAATCGCTCAGAAATCAAAATCGCGTCTTCGTAGTTGTAGCCTTCCCAAGGCATATAAGCAACGACGATATTTTGTCCCAGTGCCAATTCTCCACCTTCGGTAGAAGAGCCGTCAGCTAAGACTTGACCCGCTACTACACGTTCACCAATCCGCACCAAGGGTTTTTGGTTGAGACAGGTATCTTGGTTAGAACGCTGGTACTTGGAAAGGGTGTACTTGATTTCTGGGGCGTTAGGTTTGGGACGGACACGAATTTCTGTCGCGTCTGCATAGGTGACATCACCGTCAGTCCGGGAGATGATTACCATCCCTGAGTCTCTCGCACCTTGAGCTTCTAAGCCTGTACCGACTAAGGGACGCTCTGGTTTCAGTAGGGGTACTGCTTGGCGTTGCATATTAGAACCCATGAGGGCGCGGTTAGCGTCGTCATGTTCTAAGAAGGGAATCATGCTGGTAGCTACCGATACAATTTGTACCGGAGATACTGCCACATAGTCTACTTGTTCTGGCGTGGTGGTGGAAAATTCTTGGCGATAACGCACTGGCACTTGCGGCCCAATAATGTAGCCATTTTCATCAACAGGAATATCTCCTGGGGCTACCCGCAGGTCGTCTTCTTCGTCGGCGGTCATGTACACTGGCTGCACGTCAAATTTTACCCGTGCATTTTCCACCGGTCTAAAGGGAGTTTCTAAGAAGCCGTACTGGTTAACCCGTGCGTGGGTAGCCAAAGAACCAATCAACCCAGCGTTAGGGCCTTCTGGTGTCTCAATAGGACAGATTCGCCCGTAGTGGGAGGGGTGAATATCTCGCACGGCAAAACCTGCCCGTTCTCTGGTTAAACCACCAGGTCCTAGGGCTGACAGACGGCGTTTGTGGGTCAGTTCTGCTAAGGGATTGGTTTGATCCATGAACTGACTTAATTGGCTAGAGCCAAAGAATTCTTTAATGGCTGCTACTAATGGTTTGGGGTTGACTAGAGATGCAGGGGTTAGAGCTTCTGCATCGGATACAGTCATCCGTTCCCGAATGATCCTTTCTAGGCGGTTCAAACCTACCCTTACTTGGTTTTGCAGCAATTCACCGACGCTTCTTACCCGACGGTTGCCTAAGTGGTCAATGTCGTCAATACTACCGATATCATATTCTAGGTTGATCAGGTAATCGACGGCTGCCAAGATGTCTTGGGGGGTGAGAACGCGTAAGGTGTCGGGAACTGACAACCGCAATTTTTTGTTGAGTTTGTATCTACCTACGCGACCTAAGTCATACCGTTTGGGGTCGAAAAATCGGGAGTCTAGCAGTTGTTGTCCGCCTAATACGGTTGGTGGTTCACCAGGACGGAGTTTGCGATATAACTCCATCAGGGCTTCTTCTTCCGAAAACTGCCCTTCTTTTTCGATGGTTTTTTGGAAATATTCGGGGTGACGGAGGGCATCAAAGATTTCGTTATCAGATAACCCTAGGGCTTTTAAAAGTACCTGGGCTGAAAGTTTCCGGGTTTTATCGATGCGTACCCACACCAAATCGTTACGGTCTGTTTCAAATTTCAGCCATGCTCCCCGGTTGGGAATGAGCGAAGCTGAATAGGTACGTCGCCCGTTTTTATCGATTTCTGATTTATAGTAAACTCCAGGCGATCGCACAATTTGATTAACAATGACCCGCTCTGCTCCGTTAATAATAAACGTGCCGCGATCGGTCATCAAAGGCAGATCCCCGATAAATACTTCTTGTTCTTTAATATCCCCAGTTTCTTTATTCAACAGGCGGGTGGGGACATACATTTGTACGGCATAGGTGCTATCCCGCCGCTTGGATTCTTCTACGCTGTACTTTGGCTCCTTGAGCTTGTAGTTCTGTCCTAAAAAGTGCAGTTCTAGTTTGCCCGTGTAGTCTGTAATCGGACTAAAGGAGTTAAGTTCTTCAATCAGCCCTTCTTCTAAAAACCAGCGAAAGCTTGAACGCTGGATTTCAATCAAGTCGGGCAACAAAAAGGCGGGTTCAATATAATTTTCGGTAATCATGCCTCTACCTTTGTCAACCTGGTTAAATTTTTAGAGGACAAAGCTTTGTTACTGCTGTTGTCCTTAGCCGTTGGGAAACTTATCCTTCAATGTCACCTGACTATTTACAGGTGTAGGTGAACGCCGCAATTGAAACTGGAGAGGGAGATTTTGGCAAGGGGGTTATAGCCCCTGAACACTCTTCACCGCTACGAAGATACAGCTATTTGAATGATTCTTCAATAGCCGTAGTCTGAGATATGCCTGAGTTTGTTTTTTTGCCTCATTTCCTCTCCTCAAAGCGCGTTTACCAATTTACGCAGCTCTATATTTGGTCTGCACTACACCATTTATACTCACGGTAATAGTCTCAAATTGAGGAATCGAGCTACATTTTGTATGTTCTGGATCAAAATGACGGGATTTTGCTGGATTATAATCACAAGACAATTTCTTTTAACAATTTTCTATAGGTTGAATAAAAGGCCAGTCTATCTCAATGTTGGTTGCCAGGTTTTATCACGCATTCAGAGCATCCGCTTGTAGAGATGTGAGGATGGTCAAGTTGATAACTTTACAAAATCAAGCTTACGAGTTCTCTGTTCCTTTATTTATCATTATGGCGCACAAAAAATGTTTTGGAGGGATTAATAATAGCACATTTTTGTCCTCCTAGCGTTTTATTTTTTAACTGCATCCTACAAAATGAATAAACAAACTTTATATTGCGAGATTAAATAATTCACAGGCATTTTGGGTGGTTTGAGCAGAAATGGCCTCTAATGTTTCTTGGCGTATTTGAGCTACTTGCTCTGCTACGTAGCGGACATAAGCAGGCTCGTTACGTTTTTCACCTCTCTTTGGTACTGGGGCTAAAAAAGGACAGTCGGTTTCTACCAGCAGGCGATCGCTTTTCACCATCGCGGCTGAGGCTTGTATAGCTTTAGCATTTTTGAATGTGACAGTACCGCTAAAACTAATATAAAAGCCTAAGTCTAGAAACCATTGAGTTTCTTCTGGTGTACCACCCCAACAGTGCATCACACCCTTGATCTGATTATTTGCCCGTTCTTGCCATTTTTGCAATATTTCTCTAACTGCAACGGCGGCATCCCGACAATGAATAATTACAGGTAAATTGAGTTCAGAGGCGATCGCTAGTTGTGCCTCAAATACTATTTGCTGTTGCTCATAGTTATCAGCTTTGTAGAAATCCAGTCCCATCTCCCCAATTGCTACTATCTTTGAGTCAGAACTTGCTAAAGATAATATTTCCTTTGCTGTCTCATTTTGCCATTTTTCGGCATCTAAGGGATGCAGTCCTACAGCAAAACTCACTTCAGGAAACTGGTGCGCTATGGCTTGAATACTGGAAAACTCTGCTGGCTCGACGCAAGAATGTACTAGATGTACTACTCCTGCTTCTTGCCATCGCGATCGCACTGCTGCCAAATCTGGCTGGAAATTATCGAAGTTGAGATGAACGTGGGTATCAATCAGCTGCATTTTTTAGTCATTAGTCATTGGTCATTAGGCATTGGTCATTAGCTATTGATTAATAACTAATGACTAAAAATTATTATGCTGGTTGCGTGATTGGCTTGAGTTTTTTAGCCAATCTTGATTTTTTTCTTGCCCCATTATTGGGATGAAGAACTCCCCTTTTCACGGCTTTGTCGATTTTGCTGAAAGCTTCCGACAGCCGTGCGTCCACCTCTTGTTTTAACTCTGGGGTGGGGTTAGCGGCATAGACATCTACCGCATTTAGGTACTTTTTCATCAGCGTTTTAGCTGATGATTTGTAGTTTTTATTACGCAGCCGATTGCGTTCTGCGATTTGGGCGCGCTTAAGAGCAGACTTTGTATTCGCCACAGTCAATTCCAAAAAGACTATTAATTATTGTACACACACTACTAGACTTACTAATATAGCATCTATATTGCCAATGTTAGGGTTTCTGAAAAAAATTTAGTTATTGGGGATTGAGATTACTTTTTGAATTGTTCAGACCTTGAGAGTATCAAAAAAATCCAGGTTAAGCTAGAGAGGAGAATCAGCGTCAGCTCTGCACCTTTTTTGGGAAAGGGTAAACCTAATTCTCAGGTGGGAATATTCTAAAATTTTGGCATTGTCCTTACTCCATGCTGCGAATCATTACTCAGCAGGCAGATGTAAAAGCAGAATTGCAACGGCTCTGCGATCGCACCCATGATGACCAAGTGCTTCATAAGGAAGCCACGGTGCGGGAAGTGTTGCAAGCAGTGAAACGCCAAGGCGATAAAGCTGTGCTACATTATACTGCCGAATTTGACAATCAAATTCTCAAACCAGAAGAACTGCTGGTGAAAGGTTCGGAATTGGATGCTGCCTACCAACAGGTATCATCAGAACTGTTGGCAGCAATTAGGCTGGCTTGTCGCCAAATTGAAGCATTCCATCGTCAGCGAGTCCCGAAAAGCTGGGTACACTTTGGGGATGATGACGTAGTTTTAGGCAAACGTTACACCCCCGTGGACAAAGCAGGCTTATACGTTCCTGGTGGTCGTGCAGCCTATCCCAGTTCAGTGCTGATGAATGTGATTCCAGCCAAGGTAGCAGGTGTACCGCGTATAGTTATGGTGACACCACCAGGCACGGAAAAAGTAATTAACCCGGTAGTATTGGTAGCTGCTCAAGAAGCAGGGGTGAAAGAAATTTATCGGGTAGGAGGAGCGCAAGCGATCGCGGCTTTAGCTTATGGTACAGAAACCATCCCCAAGGTAGATGTAATTACAGGCCCTGGTAATGTCTATGTCACTTTAGCCAAAAAGTTAGTCTATGGTACGGTGGGAATTGATTGTTTAGCCGGGCCTAGCGAAGTGTTGATTATTGCTGATCACACAGCCAATCCTATCCATGTGGCGACTGATATGCTAGCGCAAGCTGAACATGATCCGATGGCGGCGGCGATTTTGTTAACCACAGATCCAGCCTTGGCTAAAAATGTGCAAGTAGCAGTAGAAAGACAGTTGGTGGATCACCCCCGGCGGATAGATACCGAAAAAGCGATCGCGCATTATGGTTTAATTGTCCTCGTGGAATCATTGGAAGCCGCCGCCGAACTTTCTAATGAATTTGCACCGGAACATTTAGAATTAGAAATAAAAGACCCCTGGGCATTACTCCCCCTGATTCGTCATGCAGGAACGATATTTTTAGGCTACTCTACCCCAGAAGCAGTAGGAGATTACTTAGCGGGGCCTAACCATATATTGCCTACTTCTGGTGCTGCTCGTTATGCCTCGGCTTTAGGAGTGGAAACTTTCCTGAAGCATTCCAATATTATTCAATATTCCCAGACTGCTCTACAAAAAGTTGCTGGTGCAATTGATACACTAGCAAATGCTGAAGGTTTACCCTCTCATGCTGATTCAGTCCGTCGTCGCCTGCAACAAGATGAATGATAAGGAATGCTTAAGTTTTTCCTATACTTTTTCTAAAAGATCCTCTGTGGCTACAAACTAAAAGTCTAGGTAGTTATACCTTATGTAAAGTGCTGAGTGCTGTTAGCTGTAGAGGGGCGTTTAGCCTGTGCTGAGTTCTGTAGGGAGAATTAGGAGTGAAAGCACGATACCAATACCGATTCTACCCAACAGACCAACAACGAATGAGTTTAGCTCAGTTGTTTGGTTGCGTTAGGGTCGTTTGGAATGACGCGTTAGCTTTATGTAAACAGTCCCAGAAGCTACCTAGTAATGGAGATTTGCAAAAATTAGTATTAACCCAAGCAAAAAAGACAGAACAACGCTCATGGCTTAGTAGTGTAGCTAGTATTGCCTTGCAGCAATCGGTAGCAGATTTGGGTATTGCATACAAGAACTTTTTTGATTCTCTCAAAGGAAAACGGAAAGGAAAGAAACTGGGCAGTCCTAAATTTAAAAAGAAAAGCAATCAGCAATCTGCAAGGTTAACTCGTGGTGGGTTTTCAATTCTTCATGAGACGGTTTATTTAGCCAAAATTGGTAACGTAAACCCGATATGGTCAAGAAAACTGCCTTCTGAACCTAGCTCGGTAACTATCATTAAAGACGCTGCTCATCGCTATTTTCTCAGCTTTGTAGTAGAAGTTGAACCAATCAATATTAATGCTAAAAACAAAAGCATTGGTATTGACTTAGGGATAAAGACTTTTGCTGTAATGAGTGATGGCGAAAAAGCTGAGAGTCCTAATTATTCAAGATTAGACAAGCGGTTGAGACGAAAACAAAAACAGCTTGCCCGTCAGATCAAAGATTCTAAGCGTAGATCCAAAACTCGGATTCAAATAGCAAAACTACACAATAAAATTACGGATACCCGTAAAGACTTCCTGCACAAGCTATCTACCAAGATTGTTAGTGAAAATCAAACTATCATCTTAGAAGACTTGAATGTGTCAGCAATGGTTAAAAATCGTAAGCTTTCTAGAGCTATTAGTCTTCAGGGTTGGAGAGAATTTAGAACATTAAGCGAGGCTAAATCTCAGAAATACAACCGTGAGTTTGTGGTCATTAGCCGATGGGAACCAACAAGTCAGGTTTGCTCTGAATGTGGGTATAAGTGGGGCAAGCTTGATTTAAAAGTTCGGACAGTTCAATGCTTGAATTGTGGCACTGAACACGACCGAGATGATAATGCAGCTAAAAATATAAATAAAGTCGGGATAGGGCATTGCCACGACTCTAAATGCACGTCGAGACAGAGTAAGACTAGCAACGGTTAGCGTCAGTCATTGAAGCGTGAAGAATCACCGCTCCTTTAGGACGGTGAGTATGTCAATTGTATCAGGGGTCTACATCAGAGGAGATAAATACCGTGCTAAAAAATATTTTAGTAGCTCTAGATGGTTCGGAAAATGCCACACGAGTTATTCAGTGTTTAGATGATTTGATGTTATCAACAGACACGAAGATAATATTGTGTCATGTTTATTCGACAGCAGAATCAGAGATGGAATTACCAGCAGATCGTCCTCAGCCTGATTCTTCTAGATTTTCATCTTTTCAAATTGAACAACAACTGCAATCTTTTCAAGAACAGTTATCAGTTAAAAGTCAATTAGAAATGGTATGTGGTAATCCAGCCGAAGAAATTATTCGCCTGGCAAATATTCACAAAACTGATTTAATTATTATTGGTAGTCGCGGTTTAACAGGTATGAAGCGGATTGTTTTGGGTTCTGTGAGCAATCAAGTAGTGGAAGAAGCCAGTTGTTCTGTATGGGTGGTCAAGCCAAATTAACACGGAGTATCCACTTTTGAAAAAAATCTCTGGCGATGGGAAATCGCAGCTATACGAACGAGTGCGTAACCTTTCCTAGAGAAGTCCGCTTTTTTTCTGTTATGCAAGGTAGTACGTCTGTATAAATAAAGTTAGAGTAATGTTACTCTAGCTTTTAGTGGAATTAACAAGAAACTGACGCAAACTCAATAAACTGAAGGTTTGCCCTAAATTTAAGGGTAGTAATGATATTCCCTCGACGCGAGATTGTACCCAGCCGTCTCCCCAATACCATTCATGAAACCCATCAATACCGCCACTAAGTAATAAACGTAGACAATTGGATTTGGCTACATCTACCCGATGATAAATTGCGATCGCTCCAGTCCAGGTAGTAAAATCCACTCCTGGGGTCAGTTCATCTGGTATTCCTGGCGCAAATCGTTGCCCTATCAGCCATTTTCCTAGTTGCTCGGTGCGTAATAGACTATCATGTATGGCATTGGCTGATGCTTCTATTTCTATTCGCAGTTGGGTGTGTTGAAAAGTACCTAGCATTTGTAGAAGCTCGATGACGGAAGTTTCTTTACTTATCCTAAATCATAGGTGCAAAAGTCAGGGAGATAGAATGAGTTAGGCGTTTATTAGCCTGCTATTAAAATACTATACAAAAGCAAATTTAGAAAATTAACGTTTCTAACTTTGCTTGCACTTCTTCTATTAAATCTGTGGAAACTGTTTCAACAAATTTTACTTTTCTAGCTTTCCAGTCAAGTGTTTTAATTTGATCAGCTAGCACAACTCCTTCTGTTTTCATGTCTTCAGTAAGCGGGACTTCAAATTTAAGTCCTTTTGATTTACTAGTTATGGGACACGCCAAAACTAGAGAAGACATTTGATTGTATCTAATTGGAGATATAACGAGAACAGGGCGGTAGCCCTGTTGTTCGCGTCCTTGTTGTTGAAGCTCATTATTCAGCGTGATAGCAATGTCTTCAAATGACATTCCAGCTTTGTGAAGGGCAAATGCACGCTGAATTGAATCAACAGTAAACTGTTTCTCTGCTCCAAATTCTAACTTGATAATATCTCCTCTTTCAGGAAAATATGGTTTAACTACCAATCTTCATTCCCCACAGCATTGCCAGTTTCAAATTCAGAATGAAAATTCTCAGGAGTCATCCCTTCCAATAACTCATCAAGAGTATATTTTCTTCTTTTTTGTGGCGTGATAATAATTCTGTTTCCTTCTACGGAAAAATCTATACCGATGCCTTCAGTTACGTGTGCTTGTTCAGCTACCGATTTTGGAATCCTGATAGCTAAACTATTTCCCCATTTAGCAATAACAGATGTCATAGTTAGCTCCAAAATAATTTCGTGAAAACCTATACGTTTAGGCTTCAGCTTTCTTAGTCAAAGCAAAATGCTGTTATATGTCTGACGTATATACTTTGAAGATACACATGAATCTACAGGGTGTCAACACCCTGTAGATTCATGATAACTTTTAGTATATAATAATACTGGAATGCCACATTTAGCAGCGATCGCGCAATAGAGATACTCAGTCCCACCAGCCGAAACCCTTGTACATCAAACTTGTAAATGAATAAAGAACCGAGATTTTCCTACTTTTTTCTTACTTAGGATGGTTGACTTCAAACTATCAACAGAAAATTATGAAAAGTCTCTGTTTCTAATAGATATACTTACGTAATTTTTGTATAAGTTAAGTTTTGTTATACTAAATATGACTTTTAACCCGACGCTGAAGAGCAAGGGCTTTTGTTGAGAAATTATTATTGGTAAAGTTTTCATGGCGGATCAATTAATTCGCGCCACAGCAGCCGACGGTGGAATTCGTGCAGTGGGTGTGATCACTACGCGCTTAACAGAAGATGCACGGCAACGCCACAAGCTTTCTTACGTAGCAACGGCGGCTCTGGGGCGGACGATGGCAGCAGGTTTGTTGATGGCTTCTAGTATGAAGCGTTCTGGCTCTAGGGTTAATGTCCGGGTCAAGGGTGATGGGCCGTTGGGCGGTATATTAGTGGATGCTGGTTTAGATGGGACAGTGCGGGGCTATGTGGGCAATCCATCTGTGGAATTGCCTCCCAATGCTAAGGGCAAACTAGATGTTGGGGGTGCAGTTGGTGATGGTTATCTCTATGTGGTCAAAGATATCGGTTACGGCTACCCTTACTCTAGTACAGTCGAACTAGTTTCTGGGGAAATTGGCGATGATGTGGCGCACTACCTCGTAAATTCTGAGCAAACCCCTTCAGCATTGGTTTTAGGTGTGTTTGTTGGTGCTGGTGGGGTGACAGCATCTGGCGGATTGTTAATACAGGTGTTGCCTAAAGCTTCCAGAGATGAAGAATTAGTGGCAAAATTGGAATCGCGGGTAGCAGGGTTATCAGGGTTCACGCCGTTATTGCAAGCTGGTAAGACTTTGCCAGAAATCTTTAATGATCTATTAGGCGATATGGGGTTAAATATCTTCCCGGAAAGCCAAATTTTGCGCTTCCACTGTGGATGCTCGTTTGACCGAGTGTTAGGAGCATTAAAAATGTTGGGAGAAGCCGAGTTGCAAGATATGATTGTTAAAGATGATGGGGCGGAAGCAACTTGTGACTTTTGTGGTAGCGTTTATCAAGCTAGTAGTGATCATCTAGCTCAACTAATTGTGGATTTGCAAACTGAATCTTCGGTTTCAGGATAAGGTATACAAGGACGCTGAATCTCAGAATTATTAATGCTATCTGTGGGGATTGATTATGTAACAAGTAGCTTTTTAAATATGAGAAAGTTACTCTGGCGAAAATCGAATTATCATTCTAAAACAGATAGCTATTCAACTATTTTGGTGTGAGAGATGACAGAGCGGGATATCCCAGAAAGTTGGCATCCAACCAGAGGAATAAATCCAGATGATCAGGAAAAATCATCCCGAACCCAAAAGGTCGGTGATCACCAAGCATCTGGTATCCCAGCTACTGGTTCTTATGATTCAGTCAAGCAGCGAACAGAGCATAATACCGAAGGATTACCTGTAAAGGATCAATCGGACGCAACTCAGAGAAGCAAGAAAAGTTATGTTAAGATGCCACGCTGGATGAAAAGCTGGGTGGCATGGGCTTTGTTGTTAACGCTCATTCCAGGCGGCGTGGCATTTATGGCGACGGCGATACTACTGAAGTTACCATCTGCCCCCAATTGCCCGGCAATCTTTTGGCCTCTGGCTAGTGCTTCGGTGCGGCTACATTGCGCCCAGTTAGCCGCTTCTAAACAAACAGTTAACGATTTACTACAAGCGATCGCTTTAGTTAATCAACTTCCTCCAGATCACCCACTGCGGGGAGAAATTGATCGTTTGTTAGAGGTTTGGTCACAGGATATTTTAAAACTGGCTGATGGGAGTTTTCAAGCCGGCAAAATAGAAGAAGCGATCGCCACTGCTCGTAAAATACCCGAAGACCTACCAACTTATAAAGTAGTAGATGAACAAATTTCCAAGTGGGAAACCATTTGGGCTAAAGCAGAAGGTATATACAAGGATGCAGAAGAGGAACTGCGTCAACAGCGTTGGCAATCGGCGTTTATGGTGTCATCGAAGCTGCTGCGTGTAGATAATAAATACTGGTCAAGCGTTAAATACGACGAATTAAATGGCATTATTACCTCAGCTAAAGAAGATGTTGATAAGTTAGCCAAAGCTGAAACCTTAGCGAATAGTAAGGTAGTTGATAATTTTCTAGAAGCAATTAAATTAGCTGAGTCAATAGGCAAAAATAGTTACTTGTATCAAAAAGCCCAAGAACTAATTCCCGCCTATGGTCGCAAGATGCTAGAGTTAGCCCAGGCAAAAATGGATCAACGGGATGCAGATACAGCCTTAGACATTGCCAGACAAATTCCTCAAGTCACAGGGTTGCAAATAGAAGTGGAAGACTTCATTGCCTTGGGTGACGCGAAAAGGAGTGCATGGATAGGTAATGTGGCTGGTTTGGAAACAGCAATTACCCAGGCACAACAAATAGATCCATCACGGCCAGTCTATGACCAAGCCCAACAACTAATCTCCCAATGGCAGCTAGAAATAGAAGACGTAGCCCGTCTAGAAAAAGCGCGGATGCTGGCAAATCAAGGCACAATTAACGATTTAAGTGCAGCTATTGCCGAAGCACAGCTAATACCTACAAGTAATCCCCGTGGTTCAGAAGCTAGACAAGACATCAACCGTTGGCAAGGACAGGTAGAAACTATTGAAGACAGGCCATATTTAGACAGGGCTGAACAAATAGCCTTTTTAGGTGATATTAATTCTTTACAAGCAGCGATCGCCGAAGCTAGTCAAATTCGTCAGGGTCGGGCATTGTATCCAGAAGCACGCCGCAGAATTAGGACTTGGGTAGGGAGAGTACAGCGCATCCAAGACCAGCCATTATTAGATCAAGCGCGAGACTTAGCACAAACTGGAGATTTGGGGGCGGCGATTAACGCTGCTAGACCTCTGGCATCTTCCGGGCGATCGCTTTCTGGGGAAGCGCAAACAGCCATAGAAGATTGGCAAGGACAAATTCGTGCTAGGGAAAACTGGTCACAAGCTAAGGCTGTAGCACAGACTGGTACACCCGAAGCTTTGGTTGAAGCAATCCGAATAGCTGATAAAGTTTCAAGTAGGAGCATCTTGCGGATGGATGCAAATATAGGTATTGATCAATGGAGTCAGCAAATATTAGATATTGCCCGTACTCAAGGTAGTGCGGATATAGCCAAAGGCATTGATATTGCCCGGTTAGTTCCACGCGGTACTTCTGCATATAGTGCAGCGCAAGAACAAATTAAAACGTGGCAGCAATTTCTCAATCCTCAACCTGAGCAATTGATACCTTCGATTATTAATACTCCGTGATAGGGGACAGGGGACAGGTGACAGGGGACAGGGGGCTACGGTGTATACACAAGTTATCGAATCACTATCAGCACTCGAATTACCCCACCCTAACCCTCCCCTTGGAAAGGGGAGGGAACTGGATTTTCTGGTTTCCCCCCTTTCCAAGGGGGGATTAAGGGGGGTAATTCGACTTGTGTGTACACCATAGGGGACAGGGTGAGAGTAATTCATCCCTCTTTCCTTACGCGCAGGATTTGTTCAATCATGCGATTAGCTTGGGAAGCATAACCACCACCAAATAAATTGAAGTGATTCAAAATGTGATACAGGTTATACAGGGTTTTGCGAGTTTCATAGCCTGCATCTAAAGGGAAGACTTCCTTATAACCTTGGTAAAAAGCGGTTGGAAACCCGCCGAAAAGTTCTGTCATCGCAATATCAACTTCGCGATCGCCAAAATAAGTGGCTGGATCAAATATCACTGGTTCACCCGCAACTGTACACCCAGCATTCCCACCCCACAAGTCACCGTGTACTAAGGAAGGTTGGACTTGATGATCTGCTAATAAATCAGGAATAGCTGCTAGTAATTCATCTTGTTTGGGAAAGCTACCACCGCGCCGCCTTGCTAATTGGAACTGATAGCCGAGACGGTGTTTCGTATAAAATTCTACCCAGTCTGCTGTCCAAGTGTTGATTTGAGGTGTAGAACCGATAGTGTTATTCATCTCCCAGCCGAAACCTTTCTGGCTGGTAGCTTTGTGCATTGCTGCTAATCTGCGTCCCATTTCTGACCAGGATTTGCTGTTACTTCCTCCCATTTCTAACCATTCCAGGACGATGTAACCAGAGTTCCCAGCTATACCCCAGCAAATCGGTTTTGGCACGCGAATTGTATTAGTATCGTACATCTGCTGTAACCCCAGCATCTCCGCCTCAAACATGGCAACTAGAGATGCTTGGTTGAGCTTGACAAAGTACGTCATCTGACCATCAGAGACAGCGTAACCTTGGTTAATACAACCACCACTAAGCGATCGCCTGTGCTGACTCTGAAATTTTTCGCCAGTTACACGGCTTATATCGGCATCGATTTCAGTCCACATCTTAAAAATTCAAAATACCCTACGGGAAGGCTTGCGCCTACAAAATTCAAAATTAAAGAATTGCTGAGTGATGAGAGGTAAAAAGTGGAAAATTTAGTATGTATTCTCTCATACTTTACTCAGCACTGCTTATTCCCTCAATTATGCTGGTTTGATTACAACTACACCATAAGCCTCTGGGCAAAGGTATTGATTAGCTGCTAAGAGTAAATCTTGGGCGGCTTGGGCTTGAATATGGGCTGGGTAGTTGAAAGCTGGTTCTAAATCTCCTACCAAGGAATGATAGAAACCATATAAGCCGGTGCGATCGCTTGGGGTTTCGTTGGCGAAAATAAATCTGTTAGCTACACGCTTTTGTACACGGGCGATTTCTTTTTCTGTGACTAATTCTGTTTGTAACCTGCGGATGTGTTTTGCGATCGCTTCTTCTACAGCTTGTAAATTTTCTACTTCACACTTAGCAGAAATATAAAACGTCCCTTGTAGGCGATTACTCATATTACTTACGCCAATAGAAGAAACTAATCCCCGTTCTTCCCGTAAGTCCTGAACTAATCTTGATGTTCTTCCGTGCGCCAAAATCCCTGCTAACACATCCAAACCATACGTTTGCTCTAGCTGATTCATCCCTGGAACTCGCCACAGCATGACTAATCTCGCTTGCTGGAGGCTTTCATCAATAAATTCTTGACGAACAATTTCGGTAAATGCAGGTTCGAGATTAAGGGACTGAGGACTGGGGACTGGGTAATGGGTACGGGGATTGTTTTGGGTGAATCCTTCTGTGATAATTTCGATTAATTCTTCTTCAGGTAAATTACCAACAGCTACAGCAGTCATCGAGCGGGGTTGATACCAAGTTTGGTGAAAATCTCGCATCTGCTGGGCTTTCAGTTGGGAAATCACAGATTCCGGCCCCAAAACTGGACGGCGATAAGGTAACTCTGCAAAAGCTGCTTCCATCGACCGGCGGAAGGTGCGGCGGCGGGGGTTATCTTCAGAACGTCTGATTTCTTCCAAAACTACCAATCGTTCCCGTTCAAATGCTTCATCGGGAATACTAGCATTTAATACTACATCCATTTGCAGGGGAGCTAGTGCAGCAAAATCCTTGGGAGCAGTGGTTATGTAGTAATGTGTGTAATCTTGACTCGTGGCGGCGTTGGTGACAGCACCACGTTCTTCTATTTGTCGTTCAAACTCACCGCTAGCAATTCGCTCAGTTCCCTTAAAAATCATATGCTCTAAAAAGTGAGCCATGCCGTTAATTTCATCAGACTCCACTGCTGAACCAATATTGATCCACAAGTTGAGGTTTACAGCTTCCACCGGCATTTGTTCAACTATGATGGTCAAGCCATTGGGTAACTGATGTATTTTGGGGGCGTTAAGACGCGGAAATTTTAACAGGGTTGAGGTCATGGGTAGTGGTGAGTGAAGATAGCTCTTACTTCTATATCTTAAGTTGCCCGAATAAACCAAGTGAAGCTTTAGGGGAACTTAAGGATAAATGATGCACATTTCTTAAATATATTTAATTGAAAATTGTAGCTTTATATACTAAATTACTATCCCAAATTAAGTGATTGGGAAGGGATAATACAGATCCTTTCTACTTCATGCCCTTGAGTTTCTATCTGGGGAGCTAGCTGAAGCCAGTTTTGAAAGCTCATGCCTATTTTTTGGATAATTTGCACTTCTAGTAGATAAGCTTCAAAACGATTGTAAGTTTCAATTATTTGTTCAATATTTTCTACTACTTGAACTAAATTTTGGGAATTAATTTCTTCTTTCATAGTAAAACTAGGCTCATCTTTTACAGCTTTATTTTCTGTAGAAAAAAATGCCTCTATAGTTTTATCCATAACAAATTTTCCAATCATTATTGGTAATGGTAATATAGGAAATAACGCCGCAACAGCAACTGGACTTGAATACAATTCTGTATTTATTTCATAGTGAAGAAACCTGACTAAATTTTTTCCTTGTGCCTCAAACAATATAGATTTGTCATCTAAAATGTTGTTTAATTCTGGTTCAAGCCATTTGCAAATCTGAGCTAGTCTATTTAGCTCGATAGGACTTTCTAAAGTCGTTCCTAAACCCAATATTACAAAATTATGTCCAACTGTCTTTGCAACTACTCTTGCTATTAGTTGAGATGTCAGGAGATTTTTTACATATTTCTCTACATGAAAACGAAGGACTTCAGCACCTTCTTTCAAGCAAAGAACAGCATTGTTAATTTCATCTAATTCCAAATAGCAACGCGCTCTAGCCACATATGTTAATAATAAAGATAGGATATATTTATCAGCAACCTTGATATTTTCATTAATCGAAATATCTACATAGTTACTGTAAATATGTTGAGATTCCAAAAATCTATTAATAGCTAATGTAGCAGCATTTTTGCGGTTTTCCGGCTGAATCATTGTAGTAGCATCACGCGCTAAATCAAGAGCAGCACGAAAATTAGCATAAACAGAAATATCTAATTTACGGTGTAGCTTATCTATATTTTCTTGAATTTGATTTAAATTTTCTTCAAGACTTTTTTCAATTGCTTTCAAACGTTTTAGTATTAGGGCAAATCCTATTACCGACACACCTAAATTAATTATTGATACACCTAAATTAAGAAAGCTAGCAACTGACCCAGCTTGAGTAAGTAATGTTGATGCTTGTGAAATATCAGGTGCTATTTCACGTAACATTGCAATTATATGTTTTGTTTTCGCGTCACGAATAACACCGCCAATTCGTATATAATCTTGACTTTCTAAACCTTGTACTATCCAATTAGGAATTTCAAATGTAGTGTGAAACTTTATCATATTTTCTGAACCTTACTTAAAAAATCCACCTGTTAGTTAGGTGGATTTTAATAGTTACAAGTAGCATTCAAGCTACAAATTGCAAATTAGTCTAAATCACTTAACTGACAGTCGTAAATTATTATTCTGATATCCATTTCCAGAGTTTATAAGCACCAAAGCCGACAGCCGCAGCCGCAGCCGCAGGTGCTGCAACCGTAATAGCAACACCTGCTACCATTCCACCTCCAACTGTTGCCCCAACTGCTGCTAATCCAGAAGTTATTCCAGCCGCGCTCAAACCGGCAACACTTCCAGCCGCAGCCACTGTACCAACAGCTCCAGCAGTACCAGCTAATGCACCTACAGTTGTCATGTTTCTTCCAACAGAACGAGCTTCACGTTCATCATCAGGAAGGCTTTCATCATCCATCAACACCTGACTCATCGCTATTTTTGTCACAGTAGCAGGAGCTAAACCAAGCGCAGCAATACCTATAACTGCACCACCACCAACGACTCCGCCTACTGTAGCTAGGCCTGACATAATCCCCGCTCCACTTAACCCGGCGGCTGCTCCAGCAGCACCAACAACACCGATACTACCTGCAACAGCTGCCCCACTTCCAGATGCTCCCACTCCAACTGCGCCTGCATTTTTTACTTGTTCACTTGCGTGTAGACCCGTTTTGCACCATGTAGCAAAGTGTTCGCAATTATTATCAAATAGGTCGTAAGTATTTTCCTCTAATCTGCTTTCAGCACGCCAAACTACAATATCTGGTGTATCGCATTGACCATACTTTTTTACAACAACGGTCACTCCAGATGCAAAATCAGCCCAAGAAATACGAGAAATTTTTCCTAGACTTTTGGTGTAGTGAATGACTGTACCATCACCACAGTTGATACCATGATGGCTGTAAGCACCACAATTATAGTAAACGTGATCTCCGCGCATACCGTGATCGCCTTTAATACTAGATTTAATTGATGGCAGCAGAATTAGAAACTGCTTATAAAGCTATTTATGGCACAAAATTTTTCTGGATACCTACAGTATTTAAACTGAGTTATCTTAAAGTTTGTCTATAAGAAAACTCAATTTCCCCTTCATCTACAGAAGTGCCGGAAAAAATTTTATACTTCCCTAAAGCTTTCAAATTTAGTTAATTTATTACCTATTTTCTATAGATTGTACTTAGAGACTATTTAAATAAATATGTTCTCTGTTTGGGTAACAAACCAAACTTGACTGCAAACTTCCTGCGGTGAATCGCAACTTCAGATACATTAGTTGATGGGCTGCAATCATTGGAGAGGAAAATGACAGAAGAAACACAATCAAAACGAGTGGTAGTTGTGGGTGCTGGTTGGGCTGGTTTAGGCGCAACCTACCATTTAGCAAAACAAGGTTATGATGTGACGCTTCTGGAAGCAGGCCCCTATCCTGGTGGACTGGTAGCAGGTTGGCAAACAACCGCAGGTAAATCTGTAGAAGCAGGAATTCACGGTTTTTGGTATCCCTATAGAAACATTTTCGCCCTTATCAACGAATTAGAAATTAACCCCTTCACTACCTGGACACGTTCCGCCCAATATTCTCCGGCTGGGTTGGAAGTAGAATCACCAATTTTTCAAGACTTACCCAGACTACCGTCACCGTTCGGTACTTTGGTATATACAAAATTTGAACGTCTACCATTAATTGACCGTCTCAGTGCTTTACCTTTACTTTATACTCTAGTTGACTTTGATAATTCGGATGAGGCTTGGCGACGTTATGACTATGTAACAGCGCGAGAATTATTCAAATCTTTTGGTGTGTCAGCGCGACTGTATAAAGAAGCATTTGAACCAATGTTATTAGTCGGGTTATTTGCTCCCGGTGAACAATGTTCAGCCGCCGCAACATTGGGAATGTTGTACTTTTTTATTTTGGCTCACCAATCTGATTTTGATGTGGTTTGGTGTCGGGGAACTGTTGGGGAGAAAATTTTCCGTCCCTGGGTTGAACGCATAGAAAAAGCAGGTGCGAAAGTATTACCCAAGCACCGCGTTACCGACTTAATTATTGATAGTAATAATCAAGCAACTGGTGTAGTTTGCGGTGATGAAGTATTTGCAGCTGATGCGGTGATTTTTGCTGTGGGTGTGACTGGGATGAAGAAAATTGTCTCCAGTAGTCCTAGCTTGCAAAGTCGTGAAGAATTTCGTAATTTGCAGAATTTAGGAGCAATTGATGTATTAGCAACGCGGTTATGGTTTGACCGTAAAATTGATGTTCCCCGTGCTTCTAATGCTTGTTTTGGGTTTGATGATACGACAGGTTGGACATTCTTTGATTTGAATGCTTTACATGATGAATATAAAAACGCAGAAGGCACAGTTATTGAAGCTGATTTTTATCACGCTAATCAGTTTTTGAATTGGAGTGATGAAGAGATTATAGCGACAGTACAGCGATATTTAACTACTTGTGTACCAGGATTTCGAGAAACCAAGGTAATTGATAGTAGTGTAATTCGCTTACATCAGGCGGTGACTCATTTTGCACCCGGTAGCTATCGCCATATGTTGCCAGCTAATACTAGTTTTGGCAATGTATTTATGAGTGGTGATTGGATTGTTAACCGTCATGGTTCTTGGTCACAGGAAAAAGCCTATGTGACAGGTTTAGAGGCGGCAAATTTAGTGATTTCTCGGTTGGGAGATGGTACAAATGCCGAGATTTTAGCTATTGAGGAAGATGAAGCACATATACAAGTGGCGAGAACGATTAATCAAACAGTACGCAATTTGAGTAAATCGATTCTGCCTAATTTTTGGTTGCCGTAGGAGAGTAGGGTTGAAGCTATGTTTAATCGTATTTTGCAACGCAGAGGTGTGCGGAAGTTTACGCTATAGCGGTTCTCGCTTTAGTGAGGTACAAGAACCCCACCCCCAACCCCTCCCCGCAAGCAAGGAGGGGGCGTATACCTCATGTGATTAGGAAACGCTATAAGAGGCTGTTTGAAAAGTTTTGTCAGGTATCCTTTGTCATTCTGAGTGGAGCTTTGCGGAAGGAAGAATCCGCGTTTTCACCGTTATACTGGGATGCTTCCTTCGTCAGCATGACATAAAAGAGGACTTTTCAAACACCCTCTAAGGGACGCAGAATTTTTGAAGTTTTGCTGCGGGGGGATATAAATACGGAAACTAATGTTAAAAAAAAACATCTCAAAGATGTAAAGCTGAGATTAATTTAGATATGAAAAAAACACTTGCTTTATTTTCCTTGGGTTTGGGAATTAATCTGTTTAACCCGTTACCGATAGCTTTTAGTCAAGTGTCGCCAACACCACCACCAGCAGCTTTAAAACTGGTTGATATTGGCACAAACTGTAAACCTGCGCGTGCTTGCTTGGGTTGGGATGAACAACTGTTTTTAGGTCATGGCGGTTTAAAAAGCGATCGCCAATCTCTATTAAAATCAATTGATAATAGTTTAAGTTATTTACAAACACCAAAAGCGATCGCAGTCTACAATGATTACCCCATTAAAGAAATTACCCTCGACCGAGTGCGTCGCAGTTTAAGACGGTTTCGCCAATTGGTGGCTACAGCTAAATCACCTGCACAACTGCAAGCATCTGTCAAGCGAGAGTTTGCTTTTTATAAGTCGGTGGGTGATGATAATCAGGGTAAGGTGAAGTTTACGGCGTACTACGCACCTATTTATCAAGCCAGTCGCACACGTACTGCACAATACAAATATCCCATTTATCGCGTACCCTCAGATTTTGAACAATGGACTAAACCCCACCCCAAACGAGTTGAATTAGAAGGGGTAGACGGACTATTGGGTAATAAAAGCCGATTAAACGGGTTGGAAATGTTTTGGTTACGCGATCGCTTCCAAGCATACATGATTCATATCCAAGGTTCAGCAAAACTTAACTTGACTGATGGGACTCAAACTAGTGTCGGTTTTGTACGCGGTACAGATTACCCTTGGACTAGTATCGGTAGATTACTGTTTCAAGATGGCAAACTCTCTAAAGAAGAGTTAAATATGCCAGGAATTATGCGTTATTTCCAGAAAAACCCTAAATCAATGGATAATTACCTACCACGCTGGGAACGCTTCATCTTTTTCAAAGAAACCAAAGGTGAACCAGCTACAGGTAGTATTAGCGTCCCTCTAGTACCAGAACGTTCCATTGCTACAGATAAAGCTTTGATGCCTCCAGGTGCATTAGCTGTAATTAATGGTTCATTTCCCTATCCCGATCGCAGTGGTAAATTGGTAAACCGTCAAGTTAGCCGTTTTGTTCTTGACCAAGATACAGGTAGTGCGATTAAAGGCCCTGGTAGAGTAGATTATTTCTTAGGTTATGGCGACTTAGCAGGCGATCGCGCCGGGATTACAGTTGCCACTGGTTCTATATATTACTTACTCTTGAAATGATTTCTAATTCGTAATTTGTAGTTAGTAATTTTATTACGAATTACGAATTACGAATTATTAACCCTACATTGCTCTTTGCCCCATATGTTGACTGTCCAGCCCTTGCTTAATCCATTTCAGGCATTCATATTCTGATTTAAATAATCTTGGTGCAGCAATGTTGTTTAACAACTCTGGGGGGTAATGATCGTAAAAATACTTGTCATTTTCATGAAAGAGAATAATTAAATTTTTACGATAAACATATCGAGATTGAAAAATGTCACGTTGACTAACAAAATCTGCATTTTGATCTATATGTTCTTTGGCAATCTCAACAATATTACTAGTGCTATTGCCATAGATTTTTGCAGGATTATCTGCTTTATGAAACTGACTTTTTCGTCCCACTTCTGACAAGAGTTTATACGAATAAATTTCGTACTGGTCTGCTTTGCCAAAAACAAATGGAATGATGAGATATCCTTTATATGAAACCGAATTTTCATAAAGAAGATGACTCATCTTAACCTCCTTTGATATAAAAGCTTTAACAGCGATTACCTCAACAATCAGCATGAGTATTGAACCCATTTTTATGAGTTAATTGTCAGCATTGTTGAACAACCTTTTGGCAATTTTGACAAGAGGGGTATCACCCCTTATTTTGAAGATGATACTGGATAAGTTCTGATCAAAAAAGGATTGCAATCACCATTATCTCTTTTTTTTAAATTAGTCTTGATGAGATATATTGCAAAAGTCAAAAAATCATGAATTTAAGTATGTCGATAGATATCTAGAGAGGGAATAAGATAGTGCCAAAAGTGGTGGATAAAATGGGATTGCGCTGGACGGCTGTTGTTTTGGGATTAACTGTATTCTTAATATTAAGTATATTTGCTGAGATTAAACCTACTCAAAGCAAAGTACCCCAGTTAAGTAATGCCGAATCTGTGTCAGACAAATTGGAAATAGTCAAAAAACGTGCTGATTTAATTCGTCTCAATGGTCAGAAGGTCAAACTGATTGGACTTTATAAATCAAAAACTTGGAAACCAGACCCAAGATTTACAGGAATTCCAGATTTTCCAGGACTTTATACAAAATCGCAAATTGTGCTTGAGGATCGGACTGAGGTGAGCATTTTTCCATCTTGGAACAAACAATCTTTGCGATCGCCAGATGAGGTAGAGAAATATAATAATCAAATCGTTGCTGCGATCGGAGTGGTGCAGTTTGAAGCCGCACTCTATCCAAATTCCCAAACACGCGAATCTTTCATTAACTTAGGTAGAATAGACAACCACCCTCATTTCTGAGTTCTCCTCTCATCACCAAAGACTAAGTTGATTAGGTGGAGAGTCTAGCTGATTCCAAGGTAAAGGCGGAACTGCAACAGCATTTTGTTCTAATAGCTGTTGAAAGTGACGAGCCGTGTTAGGCGATCGCTCTTCTAGGGGACAATGAACAAAGAAATAAATTTTGACTCCTGAGTTTAACCATTGCTGAATCTGGCTCAACCATTCTTCCATAAACGGCTGATTCACTGACAAATCTGGATGAGAAATAAATCGAATCAGACTAAAAGGTGCAGTGACGCTGAATTGTAAAGGAACTTTGGGTTTGCGTCGTTCTGATTGCAATTGGGGGTCATCATCTCCAGAGTAGATGGGGCGGGAATCTAAAAGCACTCTTCCCACACCCAAAGTTTCTAAAAGCTGTGTCAAATTACTGGTGTGTGGTTCTCTAAACCAGTCGGGATGTCTTACCTCTAGTGCTAGTGGTGATTCTTGACGTGGCCATGCTTCTAGAAACCTAGCCAAATCATCAATTGATGCAGGGGAGTAACTTGGCGGTAACTGGGCAAATATAGGGCCAAGATGCTTACCCAAAGGACGCATTTCTGCTAAAAAGTCTAAAGCCGCCGGAATATAGGGTGCTAGTAAACCTTGGTGAGTAATATCCCGTGGTAATTTCAAACAAAACTCAAAGCCTGGGGGTGTTTCCGTCGCCCATCGGTTGACAGTTTCTACATTAGGTATGGCATAGAAAGTGGTATTACCTTCTACACAGGTAAAGCGACGACTGTAGAGGCGCAGAAATTCTGTTGCACGAGTACCTTGGGGATACAGTTCCCCTAACCAACCTTTATATGCCCAAACAGCACAACCAATAAAGAAGTTCACAAGTTTTTATAAAAATAAATTCAGGAAAACTTTGAGTGTTCCTACTTAATTGTAAGTGCTGTTAGGATTAGCGGGGCATTGATCAGCGTGCTGAATAAGCAAGTCAAAGTCCTAAATCCACAGCGATACGATGGGCGCAAGCAAAGCCCGAAAACGCCACTGCATTCAAACCCTGACCCGGAAATGTACTGTCTCCCACACAATAAAGCCCTGGAATAGATGTGCGATTAAAGGGCATTCCCAATAAACCCCATAACTTGCGCCGGGGTATCGGCCCGTAAGTCCCATCTACGCGCCCTAAAAAACGGCGATGGGTACGCGGTGTCCCCACTTCCAGATAGTCTAAGCTTGCATCTAAACCTGGAAAAATCTTCTCTAGTCGGTCAATAATTCGCCAAGCAACCGCTTCTTTCTTGGCTTCGTAGTCCCTAGCAGACATTCCCTGCCAATCATCAATCCAGTGGGGTGTGAAGGCATGAATGATATGATATCCCTTTGGAGCTAAATCTGGGTCAAGCAATGTGGGAATGGACACAAACAGCGTGCCTTCCGGTGTCATCATATTTTGCCAATCTTCCAAAATAATATGATGGCATTCCGTCCCAGCAGGCAAAACTGACTCTTTGACCCCTATGTGCAAACTCAAAAAGCTAGGAGATTTCTGATAACGTTTTTGCCAAACTTTCTCATTATGTGGTATTTTATCCACGGGTAGTAATTTTTCAAATGTATCCCAACGTGTAGCATTAGAAACTATCCGTTTACCTTGGTAAATTTCACCACTAGCTAATTGCACACCAACAGCACGCCCTTTTTGGGTGAGGATTTTTGTTACCTTGGCTTGGTACTTAATCTGACCGCCTGTATTTTCTAAACCTTGTACCAGCTTTTGAGCAATTTGTCCTACGCCGCCTTTGGGATAGTTCACGCCGCCGTAATGTCTATCAGAAAAGACCATCCCCGCATTAATCATGGGTGTCATGTTGGCTGGAACTACAGACCAGCAGTAACATTCCATATCAATAAATTGCAATAATTGGGGGTCTTTAATATAACGTCGCGCTACATCTCCAGCATTTTGAGGTAGGTATTTGGCTAAACCAAGACACGCTAAAGGATGCTGCAAAAACACCCGCAGGAGATACCGAGGTTCTTCTAGAGACAGTAAATCTATGTTGTTAAGACAATTAAATACCCGCCAACATTCGTTATAAAAGCGACGAATCCCTTTAGCTTCATGAGGAAAGTAAGCAATAAGACTTTGCAAAAAGTTCTCATAAAGTCTATCAACTTTCAGGTCTAAACCTTCGGGTAGATGGTAATGAATCTGGACGCGATCGCTGATTGTTTCTAGGCTAGTATTTACAGCTTTCAGGGCGCGGGTAAGTAAATTTGTAGTACCTTTGTTTCCCAATCCAAAGATCATCGATGCTCCCACATCAAATCGATAACCTTCACACTCAAAGTAGCCAGCACTACCCCCAGGAATTAAATAACTCTCCAGTACCAGCACTTTAGCTCCTTTGGCTGCTAATTGGGTTGCTGTTACTAAGCCGCCAATGCCAGAACCAATTACAATTACGTCAAATAAAGATGGTGTACTGCTGAGAGTGGGAGACATGGGGACAGCCGATACAAGAAATTAACTAAGACATTCGTATTCTATATTACTTTTATTCATGGGCTGTCTTCACTTGATTGATCTGGCTGAATTTCAACCGGGAAAAAACTGATAAGGATATCTTTGGCTAGTTGTTTTGAGTAGCTAAAAACATAAAAAAGAGGGACGAGTCTGCTACCGCCGACCAATCCCGTCTGCCGATCCTTAAAGAGAGGAGAACACTGATAATAATATAACCATGATTGAGAATACTTGTCAACTATTAATGAAAATATATTGCAATAGGTGTGGGGTGTGGGGTGTGGGGATTGGGGATTGGGGACAAGGCTCAATAACTAACTAATGACTGATTTAATTTTGAATTTTGAATTTTGAATTTTGAATTCCCCGAAGGGGATTGTCCAGGAAAGAGTATGATGATGTTGCAGTTCTTGTAGAATAAAAAGCGGCTATTTTGAGCTATGGCGGTACAACTGCGTGTTTATGTTCCTCCTCATCCTTTAATCAAGCATTGGCTGGCAGTTGCCCGTGATGCAGCTACACCCTCAGTATTGTTTCGTAGTGCTATGACTGAGTTAGGTCGGTGGCTAACTTATGAAGCAGCGCGGGAATGGTTGCCGACGCAAGAGATTATGGTACAAAGTCCCTTGGATAACTGCCCTGGTACTGTAGTTAATCCCCAAGTTCCTATGGCAGTTGTGCCGATTTTACGGGCAGGTTTGGGGTTATTAGAAGGGGCGCAAACTTTACTACCCTTAGCGTCGATTTATCATCTGGGTCTGGTGCGAAATGAGGAAACCTTAGAACCTTCTTGTTATCTGAACAAATTGCCAGAAAAATTTGACCCCCAAACCAGGGTATTAATTACTGATCCGATGTTGGCTACAGGTGGTTCAATTATGACAGCGATGTCAGAATTAATCCGGCGGGGTGTAGATCCAGCTTTAACACGGATTGTTTGTGTAGTAGCTGCGCCGCCAGCTTTACAAAAATTGAGTCAGACTTATCCTGAGCTAATAATTTACACTGCCACGATTGATGAAACAGTCAATAGTCAAGGGTTTATTGTACCGGGACTAGGAGATGCAGGCGATCGCATTTTTGGCACTTAAGTTAGTATGCAGCTAGGGAAGGAAAATAACTCAACTGATCTAAAAGTTGCCAAGTTTCTTCAAAGGGATAAAGTTATGAGTCAGCGCGATGGTTTTGCTAGTGGTTTTTTCGCAGGGGCGATATTTGGTGGCGTAGTCGGGGGGATTGTAGGTGCTGTCATTGCTTCTCGCCGGGATGAAGAAATAGTGGAAGAAGGTACAGAACTGATTAATACCCCAAAAGAAAATAAGAAAGTATCAAGCAAACGCCGTCAAATGATATCTTCAGAGAATGAAGGGATAGAAATGGAAACAACAAGGCGATCGCTAGAAGATAAGATTGCCCAGTTGAATGCCACCATCGATGAAGTCAGGAAGCATCTGGGGAACGTCAACGGCGGTTCTACTCAATCTGTGAGCGATCGTTCTCTCAGCCAAGATTCTTAAAGCGGGTGTAGGGGTACAAGGGTGTAGAAATCTATAACCTACATTTGTCAAATCCCCACTGATGGCGGTTAATGCGGTAACTATCCGCATACGTCATGACATGGACTAAATTAAAATCTATAGTAGGACTGCTTTTAACACTTAGTAGGAAACGAAACCATCCATGTATTTACTGATTACTACGTTAGTTACTTTCTTAACCATTTACAGCTACTTGCTAATTACGCGGGTTTTGTTGACTTGGTTTCCCCAAATCAACTGGTATAACCAACCATTTGCAGCCTTGAGCCAAGTCACAGACCCCTATCTCAATTTATTCCGTTCAATTATTCCCCCTTTGGGTGGTATGGATTTTTCCCCCATTCTCGCCTTCGTAGCGTTGAATTTAGTCACTAACCTTTTAAGCAATCCTTATCTTTTACGTTTGTTCGGAGCATTTTAACTCTGCAAACGGTTGAATTTAGTGGGGGTGTATTTGCTCACTCCACTAAATTCAAAATTCAAAAATAACTTCTACTTACGGATTTGTGCGCTAAACCCCGAAGCTTTAAACTGCTTCAACTGCAAAGGTAACGGCTGATTTGCAGGTACAGAAATTCTTAATTCAAAATCACTAGTGCCTGGTGGAACTTCCGCAATAGAACCAAGACGATTACGATTTTGTAATATGGGGTCATTGTTGGCATCATAAATACGCCCATAAATATCTGCATCGTAGACGGTTTTATAAGTGCCATTTTTGGCTTTGCCAGTAACAATAAAGCAACTAGCAGCCGCACTACCACTACTGCTGACAGTCCCTTGAGCCAATTCTGGTGGACAATCCTTGTAAGATAAGTCAGAGAGTTTAATCTGTGTCAACGCTACAGCCACAGGAGTCCATACCCATGATATTAATGCCATGACACAGGAAATCAAGATGGCTGTAATAAGTTTTGAGTAATTGAAGTTAAGTGTTATTCTGATTTTCTTTTCCATAACTGTATAAGGTAACAAGGAAACTTGGGGACTGGGGATTGGGGATTGGGGACTGGGGATTGGGGCGACAGACTATATTTGCAATGTCCAATTAGAAATGACTAGAAACTTCTATTTAACTTTTGTAATAATTATTGAATTAGACCCTTGATCATTATTAAATTATGACACCAGATGAGATAACAACAGCTTTGCACACAGCTTTTAATCGTTGTGATGCAGCCAGCTGTCCTCTCACTGACATACAAAAAGAGATTTTATTACAATTGGTCGAGGAAATTCACAAGCAATCTAAGTCTGAGAAATTAGATACTCCCAATCCTTTAGATGAACTCACTCCAGAGGAACTGGAGATATTTTTAGAGTTCGTCAAGACAGAGGAACAACAAAACCGCACTTGGAAGGTGCAGTTACTAAACGACTGGCTGCATCACAACGACTCAGGCAAAGTGCAATTTATTCGCGATCGCTATGGTTTACAGTGGTTAAATCGTGTAGAGTCGTATCATTTCGACAAATATGCCTATTTTGAGGATGCACTAAAACTGAGAATAGGCGATCGCATTGAAGTTTCCAATGCCCTATGGGAGTGGGTACAGAATGATGGACCATGTAAAAGAGAATGGTTTCTTTCCATTGTGATTCAGATTGATAAAATGAATGATGATGGTGACGATTCCTCTACGAACTGCGTTGTTCGCTTCTATAACGGTACTGAGTACGAAATTCAAGGCATTTACGAGTGGAATCGATTTAATTGGCGTTGGCCGAAAAAGTAATGAGTGCTGAGTAATGAGTGGTGAGTGCTGAGTGCTGAGTGCTGAGTAATGAGTAATGAGTAATGAGTGGTGAGTGGTGAGTGGTGAGTAATGAGTGCTGAGTGCTGAGTAATGAGTGGTGAGTGGTGAGTGGTGAGTGGTGAGTGGTGAGTGCTGAGTAATGAGTAATGAGTGGTGAGTGCTGAGTAATGAGTGGTGAGTGTTAACTAATTAATGATTAGTTTTCTCCCCTGTCACCTGTCCCCTGTCACCTGTCCCCTATCCCCAGTCACCTTCTTCAATGCTAAAGTTAAGCCGTCGCCTATGGGAACAAGACTTAAACTTACTCGCTGGTCTTGTAGTAGTTTTTCATTGAAGGCGCGGATTTTTTTGGTGCGATTATCTTGGATTTGGGGGTCTGCGACTCTTCCTGACCAGAGTACATTATCAATGGCTATCAGTCCTCCTTTTCGCACTAGTTGCAGCGATCGCTCATAATAGTTGTCATAATTACTCTTGTCAGCATCAATAAAGGCAAAGTCAAAAGTTTCTGCTTCACCTGTTGCTAGCAATTGGTCTAAAGTTTCCAACGCTGGGGCGATGTGTAGGTGAATTTTATGGGCTACTCCAGCTTGTTGCCAATAACGACGCGCGATCGCTGTAAACTCTTCACTATGATCACAAGCTACTATCTGTCCTTCTGGGGGTAAAGCTAGTGCCACCACTAGGGAACTATAGCCTGTAAATACCCCCACTTCTAAGGTTTTCTTTGCGCCCAATAACTGCACCAGCAACGCCATAAATTGTCCTTGTTCTGGTGCAATTTGCATCCTACCCATTGGATGTTGGGCTGTTTCTTGCCGTAATTGGGTTAATATTTCTGCCTCTCGCAAAGAAACAGATAGTAAATAATCAGATAGATTTGGTTCGAGTCCCAGAGTCTTAATTGCCATTGAATGCTAATTTTGGTACTAGTAATATTGCTTAATTTGTAATAGTTAACGCTGAGGTAATGCGTAACTATAGGAATTTTAGATGATATATGAGAATGTCTCAATCTAGAGGGGGATAAGAGTTTAGTTTTGTTTCCACCTCCAGGGCGATAAAGCACAGCCATTTAATAGTTAACTTTAAAGCAGATGAATGGACTAAATCCTTCATCAAAAGCAAGAGAGTTGTGTACTTGTTTTCGTGGTCAGATTAATAGTGTGTGTTTGGTGTGAGGAGAAATTCAGTCGCGTACATTGACTACAATTAGTACGCTTGGCTAAATATCCGGGGTAAAATGCCTACACTTGCTAAGAGCAAGTGAGAGGACAAAAAATTAAACCTTGGGTTATATAATCCAAGGTTTAATTTTTTTTGTAAAATCAAATATAAAAAACCAATATGGTTTGATTATTCGATTTTTCATTTAAAGATGTTTTTAAGCAACGGGTTTAATTTGTATGGTAGAAAAACAAACATTACAACCACCACAGCAGCAAGAACCACCTGGTGTTGAGTCCAAAATGCAACCAAAACCCAAGGCAGAAGATGCCCACTATCGGGGTAGTGGTAAGTTACAAGATAAAGTTGCCTTAATTACAGGTGGAGATAGTGGAATTGGTCGCGCTGTAGCTATTGCATTTGCTAAAGAAGGAGCAGATGTAGCATTTATTTACCTGAAAGAACACGGTGATGCTGAAGAAACCAAAAATTTGGTAGAAGAACATGGACGCACTGCATTATCGATTGCAGGTGACATTACTGATGAAGCTTTTTGTCAGCGCGTTGTCCAACAAACAGTAGATGAGTTTGGTAAACTCGATATTATTATCAATAATGCTGCTGAACAACATCCCCAACAAAGCATTGAAGATATTAGTCAAGAACAATTAGAACGTACTTTTCGTACTAATATTTTTTCGATGTTTTACATTACTAAAGCTGCCATGAAGCATTTGAAAGAAGGCAGTTGCATTATCAATACTACATCTGTAACAGCCTATAAGGGCAATCAGCAACTGCTAGATTACTCATCTACAAAAGGTGCAATTGTTGCCTTCACTCGTTCATTATCACAAAATTTGGTGAGTAAGGGAATTAGAGTAAATGCAGTTGCACCCGGTCCGATTTGGACACCTTTAATTCCTTCAACTTTCCCCGCAGATAAGGTGGCAGATTTTGGCAAACAAGTACCAATGGGAAGACCTGGACAACCGGAAGAAGTTGCACCGAGTTACGTTTTTTTAGCTTCTGATGATTCTTCTTATATGTCTGGTCAAGTATTGCATCCCAATGGTGGGGAAATAGTCAATGGCTAGACCTAGATGAGTAATTAAATTTTGTTAAAGACGCGATTAATCGCGTCTTTATTTGGAAATTTTGAATTTTTTTGTCTGCCAACAGAGGGATGATTTCATTAACAAGCATTGCTAATCTAACTGGAGAAAAACATTGAAAAATAACAGAAAAAGTATATGGCATCTGCAAAACAACTGCATGGAACTGACCTAGTAGATTGTGCTAGGGCAAATGCCAAGCAGGGAATTGAAACTGCTGCTTATCAATGTGGTTATGGTGATGATATTAATACGTTTGCACAAGAACTCAGACAAGCTTGTAAGCAGATGAATTTACAAGTTAATGAACTGAGTGAATTGGTGACTGACCAGGACATGATACTAGAAATGGGTACTGGTGAAATCATTGCTCCAGATACATCTTCACAACTGTAGCAATGGGAGGCTAGTACTGCTACGCGGAAGTCAAAAGTCATAGACGCGAAAGCGGCTACTCTACGAGTTCTCCGCAGGAGTACCCGGAGGGTAAGCCAAAGATTATTTAAAACAAGCAAAGCAAAAGCCTAGGTGTAGCCTAGGCTGTTTTTAACCTACCTTTTATAAAGTTGCGATCGCTCGGCTATATTGGGGGTCGTTTGGAGTACCAATCAGACTGGGGTTGGACGTTAGCTGGCGTTCCTGTGCCTCTGTCAACTCTAACTTGATATCTGGCGTAATCCCTTTTTTGTTGATATCTGTGCCATTGGGGGTGTAGTAGTGGGCAATGGTCACGGCTATACCAGAACCATCTGATAATTCATGGACTGACTGCACTAAGGCTTTACCAAAAGTTTGACTACCAACGACTACTGCACGCTTATTATCCTTAAGCGCACCTGTCAGAATTTCACTAGCACTGGCTGAATTACCGTCTACTAATACTGCCAAGGGAAGCTTTGTTAAAGCGGTGCGATTGGCTTTAGTGTCTTCATTGACTCCCTTACGGTTAACTGTGCGAACAATGCCGCCATCATCTAACCACATCCGAGCAATTTCGATGCTGGACTGCAATAAACCGCCAGGATTACCGCGCAAATCTAACACAAAGGCATCCACTTTTTTACCGTTCAAATCTCGAATTGCCCGGTGCATCTGTTCGGCAGCATGGCCGCTAAACTCGCGTAAGCGAATGTAACCAATCCGGCGATTTCCTTCTTGCCTGACGCTGGAATACACTGTTGGTACTTCGATAGTTGCCCGTGTTAACTTCACATCAAAGGCATTGCGCCCACTGCGTCCTAAGCGGAGTGTAATGTTACTACCTGCTTTGCCGCGAATTAATTTGGAAGCATCATCTATTTTCATCAACTGAGTCGGCTTGCCATCAATAGCCAAAATCTCATCGCCGGCTTTAATTCCAGCTTTGAGGGCTGGGGAGTTTTCTATGGCTTCTACAATAGTCAGTCGCTTGGTTGTTTCATTCACTTCCATGCGAATACCAATCCCAGAGACTTCCCCAGAAGTCTGACTGGTTAAAGCTTCAAACTGTTTGGGATCCATGAATCTTGTATATGGATCGTTGAGCAGTTGTAAAGCTTCACGAATAGCTACATAAGCTTCTTCTTTCGATGAGTAGTCTTTGCTTAATAGACTTTGCCTTGTTGCTAGCCAGTTTTTTTGATTAAAGTTGCCGTCAACATATTCACTATTGACTATTTGCCATGCTTGGTCAACTAATGCTTTGGGGCTGTCCTGTAGAGCAGCGCGAACGCTCCGAGTCCAAGCGGGGCCAAATACGGATATAGTGGCAGTTGTGGCGATCGCTCCTCCAATCAGGGCTACTTGGAGCGGCGAGTAACGTTTCGCAGATTGGTTCATGTATATCAGCAGGAATTTACGGTGGTGTTGACAGTTTAGCAATCAGGATTTTAGGCGTTTCTTAAGTTTTTATACGCAATTTTTAGCTACGCTTCCCTCATAATTTTCCCCTTTGAATTATGTTAGGATCTTGCCTTAATTTGTGAAAAATTGTTACCCAAATTTTGAACTTTGTTTGTTAGTCTAATCTAGCACTGTGACAATAATGTGACAGTTATGCAACTGTCTTATTTACACCCTATATTAATTCTCTAAGATAGCATTTCATTGCTAAAAATGTGGGTCTTTTACAACTAAGTTAATCAGCTTTTTTGTCCTAACTCATGAGACACAACTTTACCAAAAATTCATCGATTCCTGGTAGTAAAAAATTTCGCAGATGGTTGCATTTGTTACAAAAGCTCAGTTGGGGTTTATGCTTCTTGTTTGGGAGTTGGCTAATTCTCATCACTATAAACCTATTTCTAGCCGCTTCCCAGCCAGTAGATGCCTTTTTTGTCCTTGGTGGTAGTATTCGCCGCGAAATTTATATTGCCCAAACAGCTAAAAAAAATCCACAAATTCCCATTTTAATTTCTCAGGGTTCTCAAGACCCCTGTATATGGCTAATTTTTCAACGCGAAGCCGCAGATTTGCAAAACGTTTGGCTAGAAAAGTGTGCTAAATCTACCTTTGAAAACTTCTACTACGGAATTCCAATTTTAAAACAATGGGGAGTTCATAAAGTCAAATTAATTACTTCTCTTACCCACTTACCGCGAGCTAAATTAATGTCACAGATTCTTTTCGGGGCGCATGGTATATGGGTGGAGGTTGCGGTTGTTCAGGAAACAGGTATTCCAGGTAATCAAGAGTCTGTGTTAAAAACTACACTAGATGTCACACGTAGTCTTTTGTGGGCAGTTTTGAGCCAAATCATTCAGCCGCAATGCTCAAACGTCACTAAACTCAGTGATGTGGATATGCAGGCTTGGGAAAGTCAAGGTTTTAAGTGTGAACGGCAGGGGAATGTGGGTGATAGGTGACAGGTGACAGGGGACAGGGGACAGGGGACAGGGGACAGGGGACAGGGGACAGGGGACAGGGGACAGGGGACAGGGGACAGGGGACAGGGGACAGGGGACAGGGGACAGGGGGAGCAGAGGGAGAAAATACAAAAATACAATACCAATGCCCATTTCCATTTAGCTTAAAATCTCATCCCACTCGGATAGACAAAGGGGTTGTGCTGCAATCTCGATATCAAAACAATCCCTCGCCGCATGAGTCAAGGCTGTCATAATCGTGTCTATACTCAAGGTTGGAGACAATTGCACAGGCTGAAAAGATTCTCCACCAAATACTTGAGCAAATAATTCTGCATCTGGTTGCAAACGCATAGAACCATGTTGCAAGATTGCTCCGCCTCGTCTTAATTGCGCGCTACCAATCAATTTTGCCCCATCTGGTAAAACTAAATCTGCACCTGTAGCAGTCCCAAAACAGTTGGGGTTATGAATGTAGCCGCGTCCAGCTGTACCATAGTCTAATTGAATGCCGATCGCTCTCCATCCGGTAATCAAAAATTCGCAAATTTGCTGATAGTTCTGGAGTCGATTCCCAACTAATCCAGAGGTGACAACAGTATAAGTTAAATCCCCTTGGTGTAACACTGCTCTACCACCTGTAGGACGGCGGACTAAATCTAAGGTCTGTCCCTTCCAAGTCAGATTTTGCCAGTGTTCAGGATATTGGTGTTGATGATAACCAAGGGAAATAGCGGGTGGCGACCAAGTATAAAATCGCAGAGTTGAAGGATTTTTTCCTGATAGATGTTGCTGTAATAACCATCGGTCAATTGCCATCTGCACACTACCAGAAGCTGCTAAAAAAGGAATTAGTCGCCAAACCTGCTTGTTACCCATTGCAAATTCCCAACTATCTAAGCTGCACCAAATTCAGATTGTAAGGCTTCATCATTGTCATCTGCGATCGTCGCCACAACAGTAATTAGCCGTGAAACTTCCCCTGGAGACAACTCTGCTAAGGTGCGGGTAGAGATGACTACGACTCGGTTATCAATAATACCAAAACGAGCTTCAAAGGTACTGGAGCAGTTCATTTCTAATAGTTGACGCATCAACTTAGGCTCATCTTTAGCAGGTAGGTGAAGCACCGCCGACCAAACTGTGATTGTGTCTTCATCAGTTGTTCCAGTCAGTTGGACGAATACTTCCACACTGCCATATTTAAATTTCCACAGATAACCACCACCTTCTGGGGAGTGGCTAACCATTGCGCTATCATCTTGCTCTAAGGAGTCAATGACGTTTTCAATGACTTCCACATGGTTAATGCTGTTTGTTTCCACTAGTTCCTCTAGAGCATCTTTGCTAGTTAAGGTTTCTTGGTAGCTTGTCATACAGATTTTTCTCTCAATATACTCATTGTTTTCTCTACACATACTTTATAGCCTGTAAGCCAAATTAGGTTGAATTCCTGAAGGGCGAGTCTGAACTGTACATAATTTGGCATCAGGCGATCGCCGAAGGCGGGTCTAAGACTATCGCACTTTATTTCTGTTGCTGTCACAGAGACCTAACGATCGCGCACAATAGAAAGAAAACCCAACATGAACCAGGTAGACTACCTCCGCATTAGTTTAATAGATCGCTGCAATTTTCGTTGTCAGTATTGTATGCCAGAGGGGTCGGAGCTAGACTATATCCTCAAGCAACAGCTACTTACTGATGAGGAATTGCTCACTTTAGTTCAAGAAGTTTTTATTCCTGTCGGTTTTACTCGTTTTCGATTGACAGGGGGTGAACCGTTACTGCGTCCTCGTGTGGCGGATTTGGTCAGAGCGATCGCGTCTTTACCCCAAACTCAAGACCTCGCCATGACTACCAATGGCTTTTTACTAGCTTCCTTAGCGCAAAATCTTTATGATGCTGGTTTGCGACGCATCAATATTAGCTTAGATTCCCTTGATCCCGATACTTTTGACCAAATTATCGGCTCTCGCGGCCGTTCGCGTTGGCAAGAGGTTTGGGATGGGATTCAAGCTGCTTATCGTGTCGGTTTTGACCCCTTGAAGTTAAATGTAGTGGTAATTCCAGGGGTTAACGATCGCGAAATTTTGGATTTAGCGGCTTTAACCATTGATAAACAGTGGCACGTCCGCTTTATTGAGTTTATGCCCATTGGTAACGGCGATTTATTTAGCGATCGCGGTTGGATATCTTCAGCCGAATTGCGGCAACAAATCCGCGATCGTTGGGGCTTGACAGAATCTCAAGTTCGTGGTGCAGGTCCTGCGGATGTATTTCAAATTCCCGGCGCGAAGGGAACGCTAGGATTTATCAGTCAAATGTCAGAATGTTTTTGCGATCGGTGTAACCGAATGCGTTTGAGTGCTGATGGTTGGCTCAGACCGTGTTTATTAAATGAAACTGGACAAATGGACTTAAAAACTGCTCTCCGGTCTGGTGTCAGCACCCAGAAATTACAAGAACAAGTTAGAAACTTGTTGACAATTAAACCAGAAATTAACTTTAAAGGACGCGACTCTGGTACTACAGGTAATTACAGTCGTACCATGTCACAAATTGGAGGGTAAGTCAGTCTTGAGCAATGAGTTCTGAGTTGTGAGTGATAGGACTTTCATGAGTCAGCACTCAGCACTCAGCACTCAGCACTCAGCACTATCCTAAGCTTGACGTGAGTAGTATTCCACAACTAGCAGTTCGTTAACTTGGAGTGCTACCCATTCCCGTTCAATGACGCTGTTGACCTTACCAACTAATTTGTTTTTATCAAACTCTAAGTGGTTAGGAAGGTTTGCCAAACCGGGATATTGCAAGTTAGCTTCCACCAACTTACGTGATTGCGCTCTGTCTCTGACAGCAACAACTTCTCCAGGACGAGTTTGGTAGCTGGCGATATTCACTACACGACCATTAACGGTGACGTGACCGTGATTTACCAACTGACGAGCGGCTGGGATGGTGGGGGCCATACCCAAGCGGAAAACTGTATTATCCAAGCGCATTTCTAGCAGTTGCAATAGCACTTGTCCAGTAGAACCAGTTACTCGTCTAGCTTTACGGACATAACGTAGTAGCTGCTTTTCAGTTACACCGTAGTTACAACGCAGCTTTTGCTTTTCTTCTAAACGGATGGCATATTCAGAACGCTTTTTGCGATTCTGACCATGCTGACCTGGTGGATAGGCGCGTCTTGCGCTCTTACGAGTTAATCCTGGCAATTCGCCTAAGCGACGTACAATTCTAAGGCGTGGCCCTCTGTATCGGGACATGAGTTTCCTTAATCTAATCCTGTTTAAATTTTACTCAGACATACTATTATAAATACCAGCTATTCAGAAATGCAAAATGATTTCATTGAATCGCTAAAAATTTATCTTATTGTTGGGGACTGGGGGTTGTGGATTGGGGATTAGTGGTTCTCATTTATTTCCCTGCACCTCTAAACTTTTTGTCTTTTTCAAAGATTTTTCTTCCTGTTCTTTGGTTTTGCCTGATTTGCAAAAGATTTGTTGCACATTTGAGTTAGCATAACTTTGGGTGTTTGAAGAACGGTAATGTGCATAACAAAGGTTAGTGGGGAGAAAATCAAAAATGACCTTTAAAACTCGTCTAATTCGGTTGATAGCACCAGTTGTGGCTGTAGGTAGCTGTGTGGTGGGGATGAGTGTCCCTAGTATGGCTGCTGGCAATGATTATCGTGCTTGTGCAGGTAGACTCTTACGTGTGGGAGTGAGTGAACAAGCGGCATCAGAGGCTTGTGCTACGGCGTTACGTCCAACAGATTTATCGGCCTGTGCTGTTTTTATTGACAAGCGCACGGATATTAGTGCTACTGATGCTCTGGCTGGCTGTAGACAAGCAAGACGGCCCAAAGAATTAGCTACCTGTGTAGTTTCGGTGAGCAAGAATACTCAGGAAACCATTAATCCAGACGTGTTAAATTACTGTGGTCGCAGTTTATTACCAGTGCGCTTTGCTGAGTGTGTGATAGGTTTGCGTAGTCAGATTAAGATTGAGCCTAATCAAGCATTAAATACTTGTATTGATGGTAGCGATCGCGTTAGTGGTTTTGCACCTACATCGAAGTCACCACTCCAACCACCCACAATATTTAATCCTACCTTGGAGAGTGAACCTATTCCTGAAAGTCCTACTAATCAATAAGCTCAGGACTTACACTGCTCAATGATCAAAAAAGCTTGATTTTTGATCATTGAGCATTGATTCGCGTAGCATCCCATAAAGAAGTCCACCTCCGTGGACTGATGCAAAATCAAGAGTTTTCTAAGCTGCGGAGGTAGGTTTTGTTTATGTAGCCGCGACTTCTAGTTGCCAATGCAAGTAATGAAGTTTACAAACTACTTAAACTATCTCTGACAATTGTCTTTCTTTTTTTGGTACTTCCATTACTTTAGAATAGAAAAAGCCTGCTAATACTCCTCCTAGAATTGGTGCTATCCAGAATAGCCACAACTGCTGTATTGCCCAGCCACCAACAAAGATTGCTGGACCCAAGCTACGAGCGGGATTAACAGATGTATTAGTTACCGGAATACTAATCAGGTGAATTAGTGTTAAACTCAACCCGATCGCAATTGGAGCAAAACCTTGAGGCGCACGGCTATCGGTTGCACCTAAGATAATCACCAAAAAGACAAAGGTCAATACTAACTCAGCGACAAAACAAGCTATGAGAGAATAACCACCTGGAGAGTGTACGCCAAAGCCATTGGCAGCAAAACCACTTTTAACCAGGTTAAATTCAGGTTTACCAGTAGCAATCAAAGCCAGAATCCCTGCACCTGCGATCGCCCCAAAGACCTGAGAACCAATGTAGACCAATAGTTCAGAACCAGGAAACCGCTTGGCTGCCCACAAACCGAAAGAAACAGCTGGATTAAGATGACAGCCAGAAATGTGGCCGATTGCATAAGCCATTGTCAATACGGTCAGACCAAAGGCTAGAGAAACACCTACCAACCCAATACCTAAAGGGAATGCTGTATTTTCACCAAGCTTTGCACCATCTGCTGTAAACGCTGCGGCTAATACTGCGCTACCACAACCGCCAAAAACTAGCCAAAAAGTTCCTACAAACTCAGCTATACAACGTTTAATTAGTGACATTCTTCGATTACTCCAAAAAACAAATGACCCAAAAGTTGGGATGGGATCTAAGATAAATTCCCCTGACGGTCTCATCAGCATATTTAAGCGTGGAATGCTTTAATGGCGGGTCTCAATGCCCCACCTGTTAATGAGCCTTTCGTAAAGCCTGCGGCATAGCTAGAGCCTCCGGCACGCTACCGCGAACGCTTAAGACGCAGTCTTCTCGTAGAGAAGTATACGCCGTCAGGACTGATCACTGGTTTAAGGTATGCCTTTTTACTGTGCATCGCACAGATACTAAGCAGACTCATAACGCAAATATTTATGCTCATGAAAAGATTACTGCTTTACTGTGTAAAGACCTAAGTTATAAAGGTTTTTACTCAGTTGACACAACTCGCGTAGAGGCAAAAACTAAGACTTATTTATCTCTCGGATTTGCTTCTTTTGCGCCACCTACATAAATATAATTTCGCTACAGTTAAGAATATACAGCGAAAGTATACTTTAAACAAGATTATGTACACAGCAGGAAAACAGCCCGCCAATTCGGTTTTTCTCTCAAGTCTAAAGCTACTGTGTTTCCAAAATCCTACGAGGTTTTTTATCGAAAAATTGGGTCTAAAACCCCGTCCACTTCGGCAAGCTCAGTGCGCCGCTTCCAGGACGGCTTTTGGTACAATATGAGATGTGGAAGGGTAATCAACCACTCAAAAAACCCTATTGCTACCTAACACGTAGACGCTGCACCTTCTCCCAAGAGGAGACGCTAACGCGTTGGCGTAGCCTCTCGTAGAGAAGACAACTGAATCTATAGGGTTCTACTTCGTAGTTCTAGTATTACCTGGAAGTAGGTAAAAGATTCATAGGTACTAGACGAACAGCACTAAACTGCAAACAAATTTTGCAATATGAGCAAATATGGTCGGGCAGACCAAAAGTTAACGCTTCTCTTCGAGACGCTACCGCGAAGGGGAGAGAACCACCTCTGGTTTAGATACCGCAAGGGGTCTAGACTAAGTGGACTCGTTGAACCAAGAATCCTCATGCCTTTAGCCTGAGGAGTGTCAATAAATTGCAGCCCTTCCTTCAAAGAGGATTTAGTGGATTTGGGCTAATATTTTTTTATGTCTAAACCATAAAATGCTAGTACGGCACAGCGAACATAATTCACAATTTGTATCCAGGCTGTTTATTTTGCCTTCTCGGACTAGTTTCCCTAACCACATGATACTGAAAACCCAGTATAAACACAGACGATAGCCATCTGCTAGTCAGCAAATATACCTTACTCAGATGTTGCTTTTTGGGTAAGAGCCAGTACAATCTGCTCATAGCTGCTATGCAGATGCTCGTTTGTGATTTTTGGGACTGTTGTTTGTTGTGTTACTGATTGTTGGGTTGGGAAAGAAAATCACTTGCGTTGGTTTGTGCCTAGTACAGCACGGTGTAAATAAAGCTACCATTTTACATGGCGCAAAAGCCCGAAATAAACTTCTTTTGAATTTTAACTTACCCTCCGGGAAGCCGCTTTTGCGTCTATGACTTTTGACTTCCGCGTAGCGGTACTAGTCCTCTTTTCTGCCAAACACCATCTGTAAAATCATGGGGATACCACCAGCTTGATGATATTTGTCTGCCCAAGCTCGGATGGTTTCATCTAATTCTTCCATAGCTTCATCCCATCTTTCAGGCGGCACATCTAGCTCTTCTAAAGCACGCATAGCGTTTGGTCGTCTTTCTGCCCAATCTTTCATCATGCGGAAATATCGAGCGGTATCTTCTACCATGATGTAGGTACGCTCTTGGTCATCTGCTGGAGCATAGAAGGGGCGAGTTAGAGCGTAGAAAGGCATTCCCCAAGGTGAATCAATTCGTGTCACCGTGCCTGAGTAGAGCAGACGACGCTTGATATGCTCTCCTAAGGCCTCACTCAAAGGCATCTGGTGTTCTAATGGTAAGTCCTCTTGCGATCGCTTGTGGAGAAACTCAATTAGTTCCAGAAACTCAAATGATGTGACTAACTGAGCATCGGGAAGATTGCTAGGTAGTTTTTGCTCAATTTGTTTCTTTTCTTCGCTTGTTAAACTTGTTCCAGGAATGCGCGATCTGCCTGGTTGCCAAGGAAACTGTTCCATCCAAACATAAGGAAACTGAATCAGGTAGCGAGGCTCTTGAGAACCCAACATCTTTAACAGTTTGCCTTCCATTAAGGCTTGTCTGACTTCCTCAACGATAATTTTGACTCGTTTTGGCTCTAGATGGTGCAAGTGGCCAGTCATCCGTAGATTTTGACCTTGCTCTAGATATGTCATGTAAATCGCACACTTAGCGGCGGTGGCTGCTGCATCTAAGAATGCTCCATGTCTATGCCCACTTGTCCTCATGGCACTAAAGGCCAGGTATAGCATGATCTGATCCATCGCACTGGGGCCAAGACGTTTGATCAGATCGATGTCGTTACTCATATTACAAATAGTTGAATAGCACGTATTAGTCTAAAAAAGTAATTGAAATACACCTAATGGCAGGTTTTTTCGCCACGCCAGATGTATATTATGGGTTTTGTAAGTAAGAATTTGTATTCAAATTATCTATTCCTCCATACTGTAATTGGATCTGAGTAGCAATCGTACTGCTACTAGAGTTATTTCTGTATCTTACCGAAAAATCGCTGATTAACTGCCTGAATTTACCCATGATACCTTTGTAAGCCACTAAAGAACTATATATATGGCTCTAATAAGTAACCTACAGGGACTTTCTTCAGTATCCGGATTTTCTCTGCCCTTTATCTAGTAACACTCAGCAATGCTAATCTCAAACGGTTTTGGCTATCTACCAGATTTGGGAGATAGCATGACCTGAATATATTTACTAGAGTTTTTGATTCAGAAGGTCTTTGGTATTAAGTGACTTTAGAACTCTAGAAAAACTTGCGCCTAGGCAAATTCTCAGAGAACACAGACAGCAATTTCTGTAAAAATGTCACGTTGCAACCCACTCAACGCCTATGGAATCAGTAGGGCGTTTTTAAATATCATGCTACTTGCAGCATCTCTGAATCTTTATTGCAAGATAGTTAGTTGCCGAGAGGGAGAATCACATGATGTTAAATCAGGCAGATAATTCAAATTTCGCCATATGTTTTATTTGCTCACAACATAATATTCTATATTTAGCTGTCCTTGCATTAAATTTAGATGAATTAGTTTATTCTTAATCTTTTGCTTCTTAATCTTTAAACTAGGCGATTAACAGCCCATAATTTGTAAGGAGAAATTATCAAAGTTTAATGACATTTGCATCTACAAGCAGACGAAAAATCCAAAGGGTTAGTACCTAGTCATAAATTCTTTGGTTAAACTGATACGTCAAACATTTATCTTAATTTTGCTATGTTGATATTTCTTGCTAATTTTATGTATATGTCATTAGGTTCAATTTTCACTATTGGATGATGAGTTAGGATTTCTAATTTGGCCAAAGCTGAAAGCTGCTGCGCCAAAAGTAACGAATAACACTCCCAAAATCTGGACAATGTTTAAAGTTTCTTGCAGAACTAAGCCAGCAAAAATCACCGTTAAAATAGGTACACCTGCGCCAATAATTGCCGATCGCGGCGCACCTAACTTGCTAACTCCCAAGTGATTGCATACATACCCTACAAGGGTCAAGACACCCAAAATTGCAGCACTTAAAACAATTTCTAGTACCTTAGATGGGTCAACTGTCAAACTCCAATTGTTGGGTAAAGGTAACATCAAAAAGATAAAACTTAAAGCCAACATGGTGGCGAAGTTCACGAAGGTCAAAGAGACTGGATGTATTTTAGTGGCAGAAGCTCGCGTTAAAAGTAAGTAACAGGCAAAAGATACTCCCGCGAGAATTGCAGTGATCCCACCTAATGAATTATTTCCAATCACACCAGTAGTGATGAGAGTACCACCAAAAACTAGCAATTCACCGCCAAAAATTGCGGCGAGGGCGGTGGCGCGAAATCCACTAGGGCGATCGCGCAACAAGAACCAAGATAAAATGCTAACAACAACGGGGTAAATAAAGAATAGGGCGATCGCTGTACCGGTAGCAACTTGACCAATAGCAAAGTAAATCAAGACTTGCGATAAAAACAGAAAGCAGCCACTAGCGATAATTAACTGCACACCAGTTTGTCGCTGCTTACCGCGAGTAGCACCAGATTTCTTCCCTAGGGACTCCTTCAGACTTTGTAAGTCTTGCCATACTTGGGGGTGCATCATGGGAGCTAAAAGCATCATTAGCGGTACTACCACCATCAACCGCAAAGTGAGAATTAACATAATATTTCCCACAGTCGGGGATATTAAACCTGCTATTTCCAACACAGCCGAGGTTTGAGAAGTTTTATAAAACATCCCCTTGATGGCTACGTTGTACAGCGATGACATGACAGCAGACGCAACTATCAACAAGAAGCCAATCTGGACTGGTGATAAGTTAGAGAAACTGCGGGATTTATTGGTGGGAGATGGTGATCCCCGCTTTGATGCTGACGCAGATGGTGGGGAAGGATTGTCATTTTGGATTACAGAGATTGGCTCTTTGGCTGTTCCTTTACTTGAGGAAGATTCAGGTTTGGGTGGAGAAATCGGCTCAGTCAGTTTTTCTGGTGGTGGTGATGTGATTTTAGTGTCTGGGATCACCGGACGCAAAACAGAAATTGGTTCAGGTGGTGATTTAATTTCCTTTGAGGTTGTCTCAGTCTCAGATATTTCCGGCTGTAAAACAGAAATTGGTTCAGGTGGTGATTTAATTTCCTTTGAGGTTGTCTCAGTCTCAGATATTTCCGGCTGTAAAACAGAAATCGGTTCAGGCGGTGGTGATTTAATTTCGTTAACTGGTGAGGCTGTTGATTCAGGAGTTTTTGGTGCTGCTGGCGTGGGTACAGGCGGTTTTTCTACAATGGGAGGAACTGATTGAGCCTGAGTTTGAGTGATTGGTTCTACAGATGGAGATGTTTGGAAGGAAGCGGGAGATTGTAACTCTGGCGGTTGTAATACTGTAGGGGGAGATAAATTCACCACTTTGGCAACATTAGGAGGTTGAATTTCGGGAGGCTGTATTACTGTAGGTGGTGATGATTTAGCTGCTAATTGAGAGGTTTCTTGGATGGTTTTTGTCAGATCCCCGCGCAGTTGACTGATGAAATCTTCTAAAATGGCTTCACCTTGCTGCTGTTGGCTGTACATCCGAGACAGCTGTTGGGAAAGATTAGTTTGATAGTTTTTGAGTTCTTGTTGAAGGGAATTAAAGGCGATCGTTAGGTTATCATCCAGACTACCAAGCATTTTTTCTGCTGGCTCTAGGTTTCCACTGACAATATTGCTACTTTGGGCTGACTTGAGTGCAGCAATTTGACTCTCTGTTTGGTTAGCTATCTTCGCTAGTGATGATTGCAGTTGTGAACATATGTGCTTGGCTAAAGCTTCTGACAGCTGACGGATTAATACTTGTTGTTCAGTAATCCGCCTAACTTCTTGTAAATGTTCTTTTTCTTCGACTAATTGATGAATTTCATCTGCTAAACGCTCTTTCTCGCTTTGTAGCCGTTTAACATCTTCTTGTAATGATTTAAGTACATTTTGTTGGAGGTTTTCTAAATCCTCGACAACAGCCCATAGAGCTGATTCTGCTGCTCTGGATATGTCGCCTCGGACTCCTGGGTTGTCTGGTCGCTTCTCAAGTCGCCCCATTAGTTTCTAACCTCTATACACCTTGACAATAAAGCTGCTTCCTGCAAAACTTGTGGCGTTCATACTAAGTTTCTTGCATTTTGTCAGATAAAATATAAAATCTTCACAGGACTTACGGATATCAACGCCATTGTGTCATGCTTCCACCAGTATTGGCAAAGCATATTATGTAACTCACAGATGACTATACTGTGTTTTTTTCATATCACAGACCTATCGGCACTCCATCCGTCTGATTTTCATAATTCTCTAACTCAATGAGATATTTTATAGTGAAAAAATCTCACCTAAATATAAATACTTGTTATTTTTGTAGCAATAGCAATTAATCGCTGGTTGCAAGTATATAGCTGATTTATAAAAAACTGCTAGTAGGTTTTAAAGTTAACTGTAATTTTTACAGAATGTAGCTTTTATAACAATTTATAACTTCGATTGAGGGAGAAATTTACATCAGCCCTTAAGAAGCATTTTAATTAATTAAATGCCATTCTGCCAAAATAAATTCTAGTTTTTGCGTTATTTAGTAGATCGGGAAAAATATCCATAAAATTAAAAAAAAGCAATCCGAGCAACGCTAAAGATGGTAGCACTGAGAACAGCACTGATAGGAACAGTTACTAGCCAAGCGGTGGCTATACCCTGGAGGGTTTGAAATTTCACCGACTTGATATCTTGTACCAGACCAATACCGACTACACCACCAACAAGAGCGTGAGAGGTGGAGACGGGTAAACCCAGACGAGAGGCAATTAAGATAGTGGTAGCCGTGGCAAGTTCAGCACAGAATCCGCTACTGGGTTGTAAGGCGATGATATTTTCGCCAATAGTAGCAATCACTTTTTTGCCCCAAACAGCTAGACCAGCAACAATCCCAGCACCACCAAGAATTAAGATCCACAGGGGAATATTAATCCCATCTGTTGGTACTTGACCAGTGCGATTGATATAAACGATCGCCGCTACAGGTGCGATCGCATTACCCACATCATTAGAACCATGTGCAAAGGCGACAAAGCAAGCACTTAGGACTTGGAAACGGGCAAATAGGGGTTCGATGTTGGTGTTGACTGTTGACTGTTGACTGTTGACTGGGTTGAAATTTTCCCTGCCCCCTGCCCCCTGCCCCCTGCCCCCTGCCCCCTGCCCCCTGCTCCCTGCCCCCTACCTCCTCTAGCTGTCGCCAACTAAACACAGTTAGTGTAACCGTGGCTACCGCACCTGTGATCAGGGGGATGTCGTGGGGTGGAATGTGAATACCGAATTGGGCGATTAAAAAATTGTTGAGCGGTTGGGTAAAAGAAGGTAGGACAATTACACCAAATGCCCCGATGAGAATTGCACTCAACCAGGGAATCCACTCTTGTAGTTGTTTGGTTTGATGAGGTTGATCCAAAATCCAGTGTTTGATTTGACTATAGAATAAAGCGGCGATCGCTCCACTGATAACTGGTGTTAAAATCCAACCGATAGTGATTGAGCCAATGGTTGACCAATCAATCGCCCCTACGCCTAAAGCTACCCAACTAAAACCAGCGATCGCACCGACGACTGCATGGGAAGAAGATACAGGTAAACCCTTCGCTGTGGCAATTTGCAACCATACACCAGAAGAAATTAGCACTGTGATCATCCCAGTAGCTAAAATTTGGGGTGTCGCTGCAAATAAGTTGGGGTTGACTACTTTTGTCGCTAGGGTGGCTGTCACCTGATGACCGAATAAAACCGCACCAGTAAACTCTAATACCCCAGCAATAATTAGTGCCTGCTTCAGAGTAATAGCTTTAGAACCAACGGAAGTTCCCATTGCATTAGCAACGTCGTTAGCTCCCAGATTCCAAGCTACATAGAAAGCTAGTAGGGCTACTATCAGTAATGTAATCGGTATTTCCATAGAGGGGGATAGGGGGGAAGACCCTGAATCAATTCAAAATTCAAAATGACGCTCGAAGACTCGCTAACGCTGCGCTAACAAAATTCAAAATTAAAGAGATTAGGAAGGGAACAAGGGAGAAAGTTGTTTCACCCAGTTCCCAACCCCCAATTTAGGGATAAATGAGGATTTTATAAGTGTCTGGTGTAGGTGCGATCGCTTGATCTACTGCTGCTGATAAATCTTTTAGGGGGTAGCGATCGCTGATTAAGGCTTGCACGTCGATACGACGATTAAATACAATGTCCGCCGAGAGGTTTTGTAGGCGATAGGAGGAACTATAGCTACCCATTAAGTCTATTTCTCGACGGTAGAGAAGATTAGGATTAATGGGGATTTCTACTTCGTCGGGAAATTCGGCGAAAAATAGGATTTTGCCACCTTTACGGGTGCAATCTAGGGCTTGAAAGAAAGCTTTTTCACTAGGTACAGCTAGCAACGTGGCATCAACACCTAGTCCACCAGTAAGGGCATGAATTTTGGCTGGTAAATCGGGATCACGAGCGTCAAAAGCTGCTTCTGCACCTACATTTACAGCTTTTTCAATTCTAGAGGGTAATAAATCAGTGGCGATCGCTTTCGCCCCGAAATATTTCACCAACATGATAAACATTAACCCAATTGGCCCAGCACCAGTGACCAAAACAGTCTGTCCTGGGGCAATTTGTGCTTTTTTCACTGCCTTTAAACAGCAGTTGGTAGGCTCAACAAAACTGGCTTCTTCAAAACTAATATTCTCAGGAATCGGGATTAACCCACCATTCTGCACAATATGACCTGGAACTTTGACATACTCAGCAAAGCCGCCGCCACTGGCGTTAAAGCCTGCGGTGGTGGAGATGTTTTTGTAGACATCGCACATGGAGAAATTATCATTCATGCAGTAGGCACAACGCATACAAGGTATGTGGTGCATGACTGCTACCCTTTGTCCTACCTGCCAACCTACCACCTGCGAACCCACTGCGGCGATCGTCCCGGCTGTTTCATGGCCAAAGATGCGCGGTGGTTCATAAAGTGGATAACGAATTTTTTTTATATCTGACTGGCATAAGCCAACTACTTCCACCTGTACCAAAACTTCGTCTGCTTCCAGATTCGGTACGGGGATCTCTTCGTAAGAGAGTTGATTTACGCCTCTAAATACCTGTGCTTTCACGTTGATTTTCCACTGCTCAACGTTACTAGATGTAACATTAGTCGCCTACGTTCAGCTACAAGGTTTCAGATTTATAGGACAAAACATTACGCACAAAATCTGGTACTTCTCTAGCTAGTAGGTCAAGTAGTGCGTTTAAATTCATTGGAGGCTTTTTAAGACTTTGTGATTGTCTTTGCACTACTCTAACCATTTTTTCTGCATCGATGTTGTACAGAGTAGTCAAAAATTCATCTGGTGACTGCGCTTGTATATTCCAAGGAGCTAGATCCTGATGCTGAAAATGCTTAAGGTTTGAGGTGACAATTATATTAGCCCTAGCCACTACAGCAGTAGCAAGTACATGGCGATCGCCAGGATGATTTGTCATCGCTTGAGTTAAGGCATCTGGAACAACAACTATTGCATCTGGAAAAGCTGTTTTAATTCTCGTCTCAAGTCTTGTTGCACTTTCCAGTGACATTCTCCCTGTGGACACAAGATTACGAGTTGCACCATCAAGGATTTCTTGCGACCAAAAGGGAAAATAAAATCCAGCCTCAGAAGCACATAGTAAAGTGTCCCGTAGATACATTGGGAAAAGTACGCAGGAATCTAGCACAGCACGCAGCATTTCTATTTGTTTAAATATAAAGGGATCAAATAGAATCTATCTAATTCACTTGTATGAACCAAAATCTACTCGTAAAAGCCTAGTTCTTGGCTTTCTGCTATTAATTCATCCAGTAGTTGCCTACGCTTAGTATCTCGCTCCTGTTTATACTTCATTAAATCATCAAACCGCACACGCCTATGTGTTCCTACCTTAATGTAAGGAATATCACCTTGTTCTAATAATTTAATTAAATAAGGGCGGGAAACGTTGAGAAAATCGGCAGCTTGTTGGGTTGTCAGTTCTTTTTTTTGTGGAACTATAGATATAGCTTGCTCTGATGCGATCGCATGAACAACTTCATGCAAAACTTGACAAACCGCATCTGGAATAATAATTTCTTCCCCGTTTGCGCCTATAAGTTTGAGATGAGAACCTACTTCTTGTAGTATGCAGTCGAGTTCTTTGATAGACTTTGCTTCTGATTCTTGATCTGCAAATTTCTCTATAGATAAGGTCTTTCCAGGTACGATAGCAGTCATATACAGTAAGAATTAATGGTATTACTAGATTTTAATACTACACAAACGCAATATTCGCAAAATATAAAATTTCTTAATTGTGAGAAATCCGGGATGAGTCATTAGTTCGTAGCCAATAGTTTTTTCCTGTGCTGTTCCCTGTCACCTGTCCCCTATCACCTATTGGCATATGTACTAGTAGAGTTAAAATACAGACATTCTTCAATGGTCTGTAATCGCCTTTATGTTGGGTCAGTTACTAGATGGACGCTATAAAATCACCAAAGTCTTGGGTGCTGGTGGTTTTGGTCAAACCTATATTTCCGAAGACACTAAGCTTTACAACAATCATTGTGTAGTCAAACTACTCAAACCAATGGCAACTGATCCCATGACCTTACAAGTTGCTAGGCGGTTATTTCAATCAGAAGCACAGTTATTACACAGGTTAGGTACTCATGACCAAATTCCCCAACTATTGGCGCACTTTGAAGAAAACGAGGAATTTTTTCTAGTTCAACAATTTATTGATGGTCATCCCCTCAGTGATGAACTCACCCCTGGAAAACGGCTGAGTGAAGCATATACTATTGCCTTGTTGCAAAATATCCTCCAACCATTAGCCTTTGTCCATCAAAATCAAGTCATTCACCGAGATATCAAACCGCCAAACTTGATTCGCCGCAAGAGTGACGGCAAAGTTGTGCTAATTGACTTTGGGGCGGTGAAAGAAATTAGTACGCAGGTGGTGACTGGTGAGGGTGTGACTAAAATGACTGTGGGGATTGGTACGGCTGGTTATATGCCTAGTGAACAGAGTCGGGGTAGCCCCAGATTAAGCAGCGATGTCTACGCTGTGGGGATGATTGGTATTCAAGCTTTAACGGGGTTAATGCCCCATCAATTGGAAGAAGATATCCAAACGGCGGAAATTGTCTGGCGACAATTGGTACAAATCAGCCCAGCTTTGGCGGATATATTAGATAGGATGGTACGTTATGACTTTCGCCAACGCTATCCTTCGGCGGTGGAAGCTTTAGCCGCAGTACAACAGTTAGGGAATGCTTACGCACCGACACAAACACCGACTAATCCAGGATATACACCAACAGTACCTTTTGATCCTGCAAAACATCAACCAATTAATTCTCAGCCTCCCTTATATTCGCCTCCGCCGCCAGTTCCAGCCCAGTATCGTCAAGAAATTCCCCAACAGCCTCAGTCTGCTGCACCTGCTGTATCTACCGAATCCCCCAAGATTGGACTAGGTTTTTATTTGCAATGGGTGTTAGTGAATGTTTTAGGTTTAATTGGAGGATTTATTTTTGCTGCGATCGCTTCTGTAATAGTAGAGCCGATCTTCGGTACAATCCTGAGTTATCAAGCTGTAGCTGCAACAATGGCCTTAACAATCGGCTTTATGCAATTACTAGTGCTACGAAGACACATCCCCATATCTGAAAAGTGGTGGCTATTAGGAACTACTTTAGGTGCTTGTATTTCCGTTCTCCTTGGGAATATGATGTTTAGTGATGATTTGGATAGTGTAATCGGACTGTCTTTCATGTCAGTAGGCCTCATCGTCGGGATTATCCAATGGTGGCTAATGCGGCGATTTGTTAAGCAAGCCGGCTGGTGGATTTTGGTTAATTCACTGTTTGGTTGGATAGGCGGTATTCTTTCAGGAGCAGTATTAGTATTGCTGCTGAAAAATCCCAAAAACTTGTAACAGATTATAACTAACTTGCTACTTTTTCTAATAGGTGGTCAAATACACTAGTATCCATTAAACCGTTTTCTGATAGGATTCGCCGTACAGTGAGTAAATGTATGGCATTTACATACTGTTGTTTTTCATAATTTGGTAAGGCAACCATAGCATTTAATTGGGGATACTCAAACAGTTTGTGGTAGCCAGTAGTTGGTATATTCACAAAACCTATATCTAAAAGTAACTGTTCAAGCTCACTAAACTTAATTTCCCTAATCATAATGGCGAATCACTCCTTTTAACTGGCTTAGAACATCATCTCGGTATTTTTTAAATTGTTTTATAGCTTCTTCATCTATTATATTGGTCTTCGGTAAATAAACAGTTACACTTTCGCCAAGCTGTGCTATATTAAATGCCTCTATATTTTCAAAATATGCTTGCAGATATAACCAATAAGCTTGACTTGATTGGGAATCATATATTACCAAAATACAAGGCATCGGCTCGAACAACCACAACTCTAAATCTGATATTGCTAGCTTAAAAGCAATGGTTTTTCCATCTGTGAGTGTCTTTAAATAATCAGTAGCTTTTAGCTGTATATAAACTTGACCATTTTCAATTTCACCATTGATATCATAGGTAAACATCACTAGATCGTAGCCGTAATCATGCTGTATACGTTCTACCGAGTAACCACATAAAAAAATATATCTTTCTACATAATTAATACTTAAATCAGCAATAATATGCTCTCGTGGTCGCTTTTTTTTAACCATTTCAGAAGTTGTAAATTTGACATTTCTGAATAATATCAAATTGTCAAAAATCTAGTGAGATTAACGCATGGCTCATCAAACTTACATAACTGATGTCTTAGTCGTTGGCGGTGGAACTGGAGGGACGGCTGCGGCTATCCAAGCGGCGCGGTGCGGTGCTAACACTATCCTGGTGAGTGAATTTCCTTGGTTGGGGGGAATGTTAACTGCTGCTGGAGTATCCGCGCCTGATGGGAATGAATTAATGGCATTTCAAACAGGGATATGGGGCGCGTTTTTACGAGAATTAGAGCAACGACAACCAGGGGGATTAAATAACAGTTGGGTGAGCTTTTTTAGTTATGATCCCCGTGTAGGAGCAGAAATTTTTGCTGATTGGGTGCAAGAACTAGCAAATCTGCATTGGATTTCTGGACAAGTCCCCCTAGAAGTATTAAAGCAAGATAACTGTATTACTGGTGTGCGGTTTGCAGATTTTACAGTGCAAGCCAAAGTGATTCTCGATGGTACAGAGTTAGGAGATTTATTAGCCTTAGCAGAGATACCTTACCGTTGGGGTTGGGAATTACAGTCTGAATGGGAAGAACCCAGCGCACCTGTTGAATTTAATGCTATCACGACCAAATATCCTGTACAGTCACCAACTTGGGTCGTCTTAATGCAAGATTTTGGTGCAGATGTCGCACCCGAAATTTTTCAGTCCCCAAATTATAATCCTTCGCTGTTTGTCAGTGCTTGGGAAAATTACGGTGCAGAGAAATTCTTGAATTATGGACGCTTGCCGGGTAATCTATTTATGATTAACTGGCCTATCTGTGGTAATGACTATGGTGAAGGGGTAGGACGACTACTAGAGTCAAAACCAGCTAAAAGTGAATTTTTCCAAGAATGTCGTTGGCAAAGCCAAAATTTCGCGCATTATATCCAAAATCAGCTAGGTAGGCGGTATGGTTTGGCAGAGTCAGTTTTTCCCCATACCCATCCTGCTTTTGCTCTGCATCCTTATTACCGAGAAAGTCGCCGCTTGGTAGGACTAACTACTGTCACAGAACAAGATATTTTACCAGTTGCAGGGGGTCGGGCGGCAAGTTTATTCCCTGATGCGATCGCAATTGGTAATTACGCTAACGACCATCATTATCCCGGCTTTGACTTGCCACTACAACCGAAATCCATCCGTTGGGGAGGACGCTGGACGGGAACACCCTTTACTATTCCCTACCGTTGTTTAGTTCCAGCTACAACAGATGGTCTATTAGTTTGTGAAAAGAATATTTCTGTCTCTCATATTGCCAATGGCGCAACTAGATTACAACCTGTTGTCTTGGGTATTGGTCAAGCGGCGGGGATGGCTGCTGCTATGTGTGTGGAATTAAATTGTCAGCCGCGAGAAATACCTGTAAAAGCGTTGCAACAAGCTTTATTACAAGACCAGCACGCCCCAGCACCTATCATACCTTTATTTAATCTTTTACCCAATCATCCAGAATGGCTGCAATGGCAAACGTATTATCTCAATGAGCCTCAAGTCTATCCCCATAGTGGCAATTGTCCCGCTTCATCGGTGAATAATTTCTATCACTCAGATACCCAGCAAGTATTATCACGGGGAAATGACTGCTTCACAGGCGTTCTTCATATTGCAAATCAGCAGGATTACAGTTTCACTATCACTTCTCCAACTGCTAATCTAGGGCAAACTTGGCAGCTTGTGACCTGGCGATCGCATATAGACGCGCAGCTGCAAGAATTGACCCATGAGCAACAGTTAACTGTTTGGGGTCGTCTAAATTATTCTGGTAACTGGTTATTAGTTGAAAGTTTGGTAGTATAACCGACTTTATTTTTTTTTTCGGTAAAAAGCACTACTTTTTTGATAATTTTCCGGACTCGTTAGATAAAACTTAGTAGCAATAGATAGGAAAGTTCACAAAGAGATATCTACAATGAGTATTGCTATTAAGTTTTTAATTTCAAGTCTGGTATTTGCCTCACTAACAGTTGATTCCCCACAAGTAGTCAATCAAAATTTATTTGTATCATCAACTACTTCTCAAGATTTAGTTTCATTAAAGCCTAAACATCAACGTAATGAGCCAGAAGGTGCTGCACCTGTTAGGGGTAGTGGACGAAGAAGTTTAATGGAATCGCAAAGAAATACTTATCCTACTGTGTAGTAGATTACAGATGATGCCTGTTGTGACATGAGCATTTGTCTTGTGACCAGCAAATTCAAAACTATTCAACTCTTTTAACTAGCCTTTTTAGCAAGAATACAATTTTCTTAATTCTGCCATTACAACTACCAAGTAATTAACCACCCCAATTGACAGCATCACCACTCTTCAGACCACAGATAACGCTTAATTTTATTTCCAGGGTATCACTCAGGTTAATTCACAATATTACAACAGGGTCAACAACTTCATAGTAAGCAAATTTAGCCCTAAATTTTTCAATACTTAAGGTATTGACAGATGCAAATCTGCGGTGACGCTACACATCCAGTAACAAAGCGTGGAGTTTTATGCTTCTCGTCTTGCTTGATATAGATTGAATAGGGGTGCAAAGCTTTACACACCTAAATATGCACCTCAAAACCCACTATTAATTTATCGTAAATTCAAGGGTTTAAGACTCATAAGTCTACACATCAGTAAACCACAAACTTTTAAAAGCCAACGTAAAAACAAGGGTTTCAGCCATCGTTAATCAGGAGTATTGACCATTGGTTTTAGAGGGATCTTAGAGCGATCGCTTGAAGATGACTAGGGTGATCGTCTGAAATGCTCAACAAAACGTTGTTTTGTGATATCCCTGGCTTTGGCTGAAATGTTTGCTTGGTAAAGCTTCTAAAAAACTTTTTGGTTTACTGACACATAGTATCAGTTGAGTTGGGGTTTAAATCACCGACTCCAACTATCTTTAAGTAATAAGTAATGGGATTTACTCATCACTCATTACTCATTACTCATTACTCATTTAAGGCTTGGTTGTCTTGGGCTGATTTTCTGTTTTTTGAATGCCATTTAAAAACATTGGCACAAATTTCTCAAAAAATGCCTGGGGGTCACGTTGCCAGGCTTTTTGTGCAGCCTGGATTCTGGTAAACTGCAAACTTGGTGCTAGCAAGGTTTGTGGTAAGCGTTCCATGAGATATTGAGGACGTTCCCACAATGGCATTGTGTTTGCTACTTCCACAAGGTTTGCAACCCGTCGCAGTTCTGCACCGAGGGTAATATCCATTCCTGATTCAAATGCTGCTTGTTCTATTGCGGCATATTTGCGCTTGGCTTGCTCAACTTTTTGGCGATGTTCAGGACTTTTATCTGCCATCTGTGCTAACCAACGATTACCCCAACGGACGTGTCCAGCTTCTTCTGGGAGAATTTTAGCAATGGTTTCGCTGATTTTCATATTTTCTGCTGTTTGGGGTGCTTGCTTAAGTGCATAAATGTGAGCAGAAAAATACTCACAACCCCGCTTTTCAGTGACGTTGATGGCAGCTAAGGCAGCAATTATACCTGATTCTAATTGCTCCTGAGAAGTGTATGTGTCTTTGTCTAGGAGTCTTTCAAATTCATCTATATAAGAAGAACCTGGGGGTGTACCAACATTTGCCCCCAATTCTACTAATAAATCAGTCAACCACATGGCATGACGAGCTTCATCGGCAATATGGTGTGATAAGTCTTTGATTAATTCTGGTGGCTTACCGTTGAGTCGTTCTATTAAATCAGTTAAGTCTTTACAGCTACGCTGCTCACTATAACGATAGCGGTTGAGGGTGATCAAGTGAATTTCGCGATCGCTCACGACCCGTTTGAGTACGTCCCGCGCACTCAACTTATTTTGAAATTTCCGTGGATAAACAACTGTCATGGTTTTATTTGAGACTTATTAACTATGTGGTGTTTGATCATGGCCTGGGGTTTCCCTATAGCTGTCAGCCAGGAACTAGGCGCAATAAAGTAATATTTCTTTACAATAGTGATTCTAAGGATTTTTTCCCATTTCAACAATTATTTGGAAAATAGACTGGGAACTATCTAGCATTTCCGTAGCAAATCTTAATTTGATCATGGAATCTTGATATTTTGACCTGCACAAATGTAAATAAAGGTAAAGACAAGATCATCAACCTGGAGATAAGTATTTCTCACAGGTTGTCTGAATGGTGAATTTTGTCTGCGGTAGTCTAGGTCTGATGGTTGGTCATTCCTGATGAAAACAAAGTCGCTGTAACTGGGGAAATATTAAGTTTTATGACAAAAGCTCAATTTAGTAGTGTATGTTACAGAATTTTTGCTAAATTGATTAATAGAGAACTAAAGATTAATCCAATATTTCTAAATTCATAGGGAGTGTGTGTTATGTCTATTCAAGAAAAATCTCGTGCGATTATGGTGCGTCAATATCAGCAAGTTAAGAATCGTCAACAATCGATGCTGATGCGTGCTGCACAAGAAATGGGTATTCCTACAGAAGAAGCATCCCACTATTGGAATCCCATTCAAGGCAAGATTGACCCGACTACACGAGTAATTTACGGGCGCAGTAATGCGACTATGAGCTAGATGTTGATCATTGTTAGTAGCAGGGGAAACTATTTCTACCATAATTTTTTCCCCTGATGTACTGACATACACTCCAGACAGACAAAATAACTGAGGCTAAAGTACAAATTATGCCATCTCGTTCTCAACTTAGTAAACATAACTGATGTTACTAGTTGGAGATTATGCGATAGTAGTCAATAAGTTCTGATGCCTGAGAAGAATGGTATTTTACAAGCAAATACCATTTATATTTTACTTAACTGCGGAGTGTATGTTTGAGATTGAGAATTTATGGATAACTCAATTTGTCTCGTTTGTGCTGCTGATGATAAATTCTCCATGCCTTTAGCTGCAACTACTCGTTCAGTTGTTGCCCATCTTACTAGTGAACAGCATTTAGCTTTATATATTATTGATGGTGGTATTAGTAGAGTTAATAAAAATAGAATTAGGCAAAATCTTCAATCTGAGCAAGTTAGTATTACCTGGCTGAAGGTAAAAAAATCAAAATTCAAAAACTTCCAGACATCTTCTGCGATTACTATCGCCGCTTATTATCGAATTTTAATTCCAGAACTTTTACCCCCAAAAATTGACAAAGCTATTTACATTGATAGCGACGTAATTGTCAGAACTAGTTTGCAAGAACTATGGAATATCGATATTCGTGATAACTACCTTTTGGCAATACCAGATATGGGTGCGCCCTATGTCTCATCTCCTAGAGGACTGATTAATTATCAAGAATTGGGTATTTCCCCAGAATGCCAATACTTCAATTCTGGTGTGCTTGTCATGAACCTTAAAAAATGGCGACAAGAGGCCACAAGTCAAAAAATATTTACGTATTTAGATAAATATAAAAAGTATATACGTTGGCATGACCAAGATGCTATGAATGCAATTTTAGCAGGACAATGGGAAGCCATTGATTCCAGGTGGAATCAGATGCCATACCTATTTAGATATCAATCTTGGCAAGATAGCCCATATAGTGAAGAAGAATATAATAACCTAGTTAATCATCCTTTTATTATTCATTTTTCTTCCCATGAAAAACCTTGGCATGATAACTGTAATCATCCAGAAAAACATTTATTTTTTGAATATTTAGATAGTAAAATCTGGTCAAGTTGGGGTGTTGAACAATTAGCTAAAAAACAAAGACAACAGAATTTAGCAGTGTTCAGCAAAACGTACATTTCACTAAAACAAAAAATTAAATTTTTGCTCCGAGGAGTGATCAAATCCTAGCTTTAGTACGCAAAAAAGCCACCCTATAGGGTGGCAAAATTTACACGTTTGGATATAATTGCAAACAGGTATTAATTAAGCGTCGTAATAAAGATAGAACTCATAAGGATGAGGACGCAATTGTAACTGCTTAACTTCGTTAGCTAGCTTGTAATCAATCCAGTTTTGGATAAAGTCTTCAGTGAATACGCCTGATTCTGTTAAGAAAGCGTGATCATTTTCCAGTGCTTCCAATGCCAATTCTAAAGAACCGGGTGTGGAAGGAACTTTCGCCAGTTCTTCTGGAGAGAGTTCATAGATATTTTTATCTAAAGGTTCACCGGGATGAATTTTGTTCTTGATACCATCTATACCAGCGCACAGCATGGCTGCAAATGCCAAGTAAGGGTTAGAGGTAGCGTCTGGACAACGGAACTCTAAACGCTTGGCTTTGGGGTTAGTACCAGAGAGAGGAATACGCACAGAAGCAGAACGGTTACCTTGGGAGTAAGCCAAGTTTACAGGTGCTTCATAACCAGGTACTAGACGCTTGTAGGAGTTGGTGGAAGGGTTGGTGATGGCCAACAATGCTGGTGCGTGTTTGAGAATACCACCAATGTAGTACAGTGCCATGTCACTCAAACCAGCATACTTGTCGCCAGCAAACAGAGGTTTACCATCTCTCCAGATAGACTGGTGGGTGTGCATACCAGAACCGTTATCGCCAAACACAGGTTTGGGCATGAAGGTAACGGTTCTGCCGTATTTGTTAGCTACGTTTTTGATCACGTATTTGTAGATCATCAACCAGTCAGCCGCTTCGATTAATTTACCAAAGCGGAAACCCAATTCACACTGACCGCCGGTGGCTACTTCGTGGTGATGCTTTTCAATAGGCACACCTAGTTTTGCCATCGTCAACAGCATTTCTGTCCGCATATCTTGGAAAGTATCTGTTGGCGCAACTGGGAAGTAACCTTCTTTGAAGCGGGTTTTGTAACCGAGGTTGGGGCTTTCTTTTCTACCGAAATTCCAACGGCCTTCTATTGAATCTACGTGGTAGTATCCTTCGTTGGCAGTTTGGTCATAGCGGACATCATCAAAGATGAAGAATTCAGCTTCAGGGCCAAAGAAAGCGGTATCACCAAGACCACTAGAAACTAAGTAGTCTACTGCTTTTTGAGCAATAACCCGTGGGCAACGGTTATACCATTCGCCAGTACGGGGTTCTTTAATGCTACAAATAACACTTAATGTTGGCTCTGCCATGAATGGGTCGATCCAAGCGGTGTTAGGATCTAGCACCATTGTCATGTCTGATTCTTCGATGCCTTTCCAACCCCGAATGCTGGAACCGTCGAAGGGTACACCATCAGTGAATGAAGTTTCGTCAATCTGGTCTTGGAACATGGTCAAATGCTGCCAAGTGCCGAGGGTATCGACGAATTTCAAATCAATCATCTGGATGTTTTCGTCTTGAATCATTTTCAAGACTTCTTGTGGGGTTGTCATTCGTTACTCCTTCTCTGCCAATTTCTTAACGTCAAACCAGAATCTGCCAAAGCATCCTAACCCTACTGAGCGGAACAAAGTTGTGACACACCTGAAATATCGTAGATTCTCAACATTAGAGAGTTTTGTAGTAGTTGTTACAGATCATCTGGATTACAGGTAATATTAACCTTTCTTTCGACATCTGCACAAAAGAGGGAAAGTTCATCTCAGAGGGGTCAACTTTGACATAGAATCCTTAAATAATAGATAGATGGTTTTTGTGCCAAATCTATATTTAAATAGCACAAAAATTTACTGGTGCGTAAGTGCGGCCAAATAAATATCAAACCACGATAGCAACGATTGGGAGAAGAAGGAATGCGTGACGCAGTAACAACCTTAATTAAGAATTATGACGTAACTGGTCGTTATTTTGACCGGAACGCGATCGACAGCTTGAAATCCTATTTTGAGAGTGGTACAGCTCGCGTCCAAGCTGCGGCTGCAATTAACTCGAACGCGGCGGCATTGGTGAAGCAGGCTGGTGCTAAGTTGTTTGAAGAACTACCAGAGTTAATTCGTCCTGGTGGTAATGCTTATACAACTCGTCGTTATGCAGCTTGTTTGCGCGATATGGACTACTACCTGCGCTACGCTACATACGCGCTGGTTGCTGGTAATACCAATGTTTTAGATGAGCGTGTGCTGCAAGGTCTACGGGAAACTTACAATTCTCTGAGTGTGCCTATTGCTCCTACAGTTCGTGGTGTGCAAATTCTTAAGGATTTGGTGAAAGAACAAGTAGCTGCTGCTGGTGTTACAAGCACTGCTTTTGTGGATGAGCCATTTGATCACATCACTCGTGAGTTAAGCGAACAGGACGTGTAGGGAAGGGACTGGGGACTGGAATTTTTAGTCAGGACTCAGGACTCAGGACTTTGAGTGAATTTTTGTGAAGCGATCGCCTGACAAGCTATGTTCAGACGCGATCGCTTTTTTTACATAAATTTACGATGATGGGAGATGAGGCGATCGCTAGCAGTCTTCCAGATCCCCGACTTCTTAAAGAAGTCGGGGATCTAATCCGCGCGATGTTCACATTTACTTGAAATCTATAAATACTATGTTTATTATTGATGACATTATTAGTGAATTAGTTGCTCAGGGTGTTCAGCGTGTTCAAGATAAAGTTATTCGTAACGAAACAGTATTAAGAATACTCAAACAGTTTGGTTTACAACCGGATGTACCCCAAAATGATTTTGAATGTATTTATCGTTATACCTTAATTCAATATGGGTTAGGAAAGCCCAAGGTTATTTTAGAGTTATTTAGACAACGAGAAATTCAAAATAATTTTGAACAGGCATTTAGTCAGAATAAAAATTTCAATTTTCAAAAATTAGATAATTATATTGACAGTTATGCTATTGGTGATGAAATTAAACAGCAAAACATTGACCCTCATAGGGAAGTAGCAGAATTTGCCCGTTTATTTCTGGAAGTTGCTAAACAAGCCAGAACACCTACGGAAATTTTACAAGACCATAAAATAGAGAAATTACAACGTACTTTAAATCAAGTTAGTGAACAGGTTAAATATCTCAATTTACCAGCAATTCAACAGCAAATTAACCAATTAGCACAAAGTTATCAGCAATTATTACCACCGTCGCCAGTAGCGAGAGAAACGGAATTAGCTAAAAATTTACGTGATTGGTTTAATGCACTAGGTTATAAATTTGAACCGACTGAAGTTTTAGAAACTGAATATTTTGAATGGATTATTAATATCCCTAAACGCCGGGGTTACGACCGAATTTTTATTCGGGGAGTGGAGGGAGAAGCAAGTATTCATGATGTGAATGCTGTTAAACAAGGGATAGAAAAATATAAAACTGATGAAGGTTGGGTAGTTGCACCGCGTCGAGTTAGTAAGTTAGCTAGACAGGAAGTTGCACAAGCCAATGATTCAGGAGTTTATTGTTATACGTTAGATGAATTAATCGAAGCTGACGCTGATTTTAGTAGCTATTTTGAATGGTTAGAAAACCAGGTGACAGAAAAGGGAATAGATAAATATTATGTGCCACTAGCTTGTATTAAGGAAGAAGTTGATTTAGTCACTAAGCGGCGCATTGGGATTAGTCACTATGGTAAAGAAGACGGTTGGATTGACCGCTATGTTAATAATTGGTTAGCTGATACAGTTAAGGAACATTTATCAATTTTAGGGGAATTTGGTACAGGTAAAACTTGGTTTGCTTTTCATTATGCTTGGGAGGCTTTACAAAAATATCGTCAGGCTAAACAAGATGGTTCACCTTTACCGCGTATTCCTTTAGTGATTCCTTTGCGAGATTATGCGAAAGCTGTAACAATTGAATCTCTATTTTCTGAGTTCTTTTTTCGGAAGCATCAGATTGGTTTAGCAAATTATTCTGCTTTTGAACAGCTAAACCGGATGGGGAAATTATTATTAATTTTTGATGGCTTTGACGAAATGGCTGCACGGGTAGATCGTCAAGCCATGATTAATAATTTTTGGGAGCTTGCTAGGGTGGTTGTTCCTGGCGCAAAAGCGATTTTAACTTGTCGCACGGAACACTTCCCGGAAGCTTTGGAAGGACGCAATTTATTAAATGCTAAGTTAAAAGCTTCTACTGCAAATTTAACCGGAGAACCGCCGCAATTTGAGGTTTTAGAATTAGAAAAGTTGGATGATGAGCAAATTAGACAAGTTATTAGTTTTAAAGCTAAACCGGAAACTTTTGACTATATTACTCACAATCAACAATTATTAGATTTGGCGCGTCGTCCGGTGATGATTGATTTAATTATTGAAGCTTTACCAGAGATTGAAGCTGGAAAACCTGTAGATATTTCCCGTGTTTATCTATATGCAGTGCGTCACAAAATGGAACGGGATATTAAATCTGTACGCACTTTTACTACAATGGCACAGAAGTTATATTTTCTGTGTGAATTATCTTGGGAAATGCTGTCTACTGAGAGGATGACTCTCAATTATAAGGAGTTTCCTGACCGGATTCGGCGTTGTTTTAACAAGGAAGTACAGGAACAAAAGGATTTAGACCATTGGCATTATGACATGATGGGTCAAACTATGTTAATTCGTAATGCTGATGGTGATTATTATCCTGCCCATCGGTCTTTATTAGAGTTTTTTGTTGCTTATAAGTTTGCTAGAGAATTGGGTATTTTAGCAGATGATTTCCGAGAAGTTGCTGATGGGATGCCTTATGACCAAGGTATTAGTGATGGGGATTTAACTCAAACCTTTGGTAAAAATCTGTTAGCAAAAGCAGTGTTGGATTTAATGTGGCCGATGTTGCAAAAATCAGCTAATGGACGTTTGGTAGAGGTAGTTAAAACCACTAAAGCTAAAACTGAAATAGAAGCTGGTTACTGTGGTAGTAATGCAGCGCAGTTACTTATCAAAGGTAATCGTTTTGCTTTAGAAAAACAGGATTTGAATCAGACTGTGCTTCCAGGTGTAGATTTTAGTCGAGTGAGTCTGCACAGTGTGGATTTGACTGGAGCAAATTTACATGAGTCTGTGTTTGCTAGGGTATTGACTGAGGTTTTGACAGTGGCTTTTAGTCCTGATGGGGAAGTGCTGGCGACAGGAGAGGCAGATGGTAGGGTGAGGCTGTGGAATGCTAACACTGGGAAGGAGTTGTTAACCTTAACAGGTCATAGCAGTTTGGTTAACTCAGTCGCCTGGAGTGGGGATGGTCTGACTCTGGCTAGTGGTAGTCGTGATAAAACGGTGAAACTGTGGGATGTGCAGACTGGGGAGTGTCGCCTGACTCTGGCTGGTCATAGCAGTTCGGTTAACTCAGTCGCCTGGAGTGGGGATGGTCTGACTCTGGCTAGTGGTAGTGATGATAAAACGGTGAAACTGTGGGATGTGCAGACTGGGGAGTGTCGCCTGACTCTGGCTGGTCATAGCAGTTGGGTTTACTCAGTCGCCTGGAGTGGGGATGGTGGGACTCTGGCTAGTGGTAGTCATGATGAGACGGTGAAACTGTGGGATATGCAGACTGGGGAGTGTCGCCTGACTCTGGCTGGTCATAGCAGTTGGGTTTACTCAGTCGCCTGGAGTGGGGATGGTGGGACTCTGGCTAGTGGTAGTCATGATGAGACGGTGAAACTGTGGGATATGCAGACTGGGGAGTGTCGCCTGACTCTGGCTGGTCATAGCAGTTCGGTTTACTCAGTCGCCTGGAGTGGGGATGGTGGGACTCTGGCTAGTGGTAGTCGTGATGAGACGGTGAAACTGTGGGATGTGCAGACTGGGGAGTGTCGCCTGACTCTGGCTGGTCATAGCAGTTTGGTTAACTCAGTCGCCTGGAGTGGGGATGGTGGGACTCTGGCTAGTGGTAGTCGTGATGAGACGGTGAAACTGTGGGATGTGCAGACTGGGGAGTGTCGCCTGACTCTGGCTGGTCATAGCAGTTCGGTTAACTCAGTCGCCTGGAGTGGGGATGGTGGGACTCTGGCTAGTGGTAGTGATGATAATACTGTGAAACTGTGGGATATGCAGACTGGGGAGTGTCGCCTGACTCTGGCTGGTCATAGCAGTTCGGTTTACTCAGTCGCCTGGAGTGGGGATGGGGGGACTCTGGCTAGTGGTAGTGATGATAATACTGTGAAACTGTGGGATGTGCAGACTGGGGAGTGTCGCCTGACTCTGGCTGGTCATAGCAGTTCGGTTATCTCAGTCGCCTGGAGTGGGGATGGGGGGACTCTGGCTAGTGGTAGTGATGATAATACGGTGAAACTGTGGGATGTGCAGACTGGGGAGTGTCGCCTGACTCTGGCTGGTCATAGCAGTTCGGTTATCTCAGTCGCCTGGAGTGGGGATGGGGGGACTCTGGCTAGTGGTAGTGGTGATAAAACGGTGAAACTGTGGGATGTGCAGACTGGGGAGTGTCGCCTGACTCTGGCTGGTCATAGCAATTGGGTTAGGTCAGTCGCCTGGAGTGGGGATGGTGGGACTCTGGCTAGTGGTAGTCATGATGAGACGGTGAAACTGTGGGATGTGCAGACTGGGGAGTGTAGCCTGACTCTGGCTGGTCATAGTGATTGGGTTAGGTCAGTCGCCTGGAGTGGGGATGGGGGGACTCTGGCTAGTGGTAGTGATGATAGTACGGTGAAACTGTGGGATGTGCAGACTGGGGAGTGTCGCCTGACTCTGGCTGGTCATAGCCGTTGGGTTTCCTCAGTCGCCTGGAGTGGGGATGGTGGGACTCTAGCTAGTGGTAGTCATGATAATACGGTGAAACTGTGGGATGTGCAGACTGGGGAGTGTTGCCTGACTCTGGCTGGTCATAGCAGTTGGGTTTCCTCAGTCGCCTGGAGTGGGGATGGTGGGACTCTGGCTAGTGGTGGTGATGATAATACGGTGAAACTGTGGGATGTGCAGACTGGGGAGTGTATTGCTACTTTCAGCCATCAGTTATATGCAGGGTTGAAGATTAAGGGCGTGAAGGGGTTAACCCAGGCGGAGATATTAAGTTTGAAGGCGTTGGGGGCTGGGGAGGATTAGAGGGATGAATTTATCGGGCTACGCCCCGCTACGCTAACACGCAGAGACGCAGAGGCGCAGAGAGTAGGGGAGTGATAAGGCTGATTAGCAAAAATTCTTGATGTGAGGTTGATGCTGTTGCTGAAATTAAGATTAAAGAGCGATCGCCATTTTTCTCGTTCTAGTAATTAACTTAATCAGCAATATCCGAAACATTAAAACTGTACTAAATATATCATTCTTAATACAGAAATTGTATTAGCCGATTTCTGTTGTCAATTGGTCATTAACCAAAACAGATAGCATAATTTTTTTAGCAATATAATTTAACATTAACTACTAGAAAAAATTATCTTATCCGTAATAGAGATTTTACTGACTTAATCTACATGATTTTAATTTGTCTATGTAGTCTATTGAGTAATAACCCTATAAAAATATCTACAGTATTCTTGATACCAGTAAATTTCTTAGTTATTTTTAATTACTAAAAATAACTAAGAATTACAAATTTAAAAATATAAATAAAAACCGATTTTTACGGGCTATCAAAATTTAATTTCTTGCTCAAAAAGCCATTGCTTTTCTAGGAATTTATTAGACAATAAAAAGTAGAAAAGATTCATTAAAATATCAACCAGGGATTCGCCATCTGCATTAATTCCTCTGCTCCTTCCAACCGTGGTGTTTTATCCACGGTTGTTCCTTACATAATTGCCAAAGGAGACTATATTAGATGGCTAGAAATAAACAGAAATCATCTAGGTTGAATTGTAATCATTCTACCCAAACTAGGTGTCCTATATGTTGTGTTATCCCGCCGCATATGCTGGAAAATGTGGCGGTGAATGGTACAGAACAGCAGCGCAATTGGGCTTTCAACACATTAAATCTTTCGGCACAGTTGCGTGGACGTAGAGACATCATTGGAAATATTTCTTTTGCACCTTCTCCTGGGGAAAAAAGCCGCACAGTATATGATGCTAAAAATCTTCAGCAACTACCAGGAACTATAGTACGCAGTGAAGGTGATCCCCCTAGCAATGATGAAGCAGTAGACGAAGCCTATGATGCGGCTGGTGCGACTTATGATTTGTTTTATGAACTATTTGAGCGCAATTCCATTGATAATAAGGGGCTGCGTTTAGATTCAACAGTGCATTATGGTGTGAAATACGAAAACGCCTTTTGGAATGGCGACCAAATGGTTTACGGTGATGGTGATGGAGAATTATTTGACCGTTTTACTAAGTGTATTGATGTGATTGCACATGAGTTAACGCATGGTGTAACTCAGTATGAAGCAGCGTTGATATATTATGGCGAACCAGGGGCTTTAAATGAATCCTTCTCTGATGTGTTTGGTGCTTTGGTGAAACAGAGGGTAAAAAATCAGACAGTTGAAGAAGCTGACTGGATTATTGGAGAGGGTTTACTGATGCCAACTGTCAAAGGTATGGGTATTCGCTCTATGAAAGAGCCAGGCACAGCATATGATGATCCTGTATTGGGTAAAGACCCCCAACCTGGCCATGTTAAAGACCAATATACTGGCTGGGCTGATAATGGTGGGGTGCATATCAACTCAGGTATTCCCAACCGTGCTTTCTATCTAGCTGCGATGGAAATAGGCGGTTACGCTTGGGAGAAGGCAGGTAAAATTTGGTATATTGCTTTGTGCGATCGCCTGCGTTCTAAAGCTGATTTTAAAAAAGCTGCTGATGTTACTGTGCAAATAGCTAGCGAACTCTACGGGGATGGGAGTAGAGAACATCAAGCAGTACAGAATGCTTGGCAACAGGTGGGAGTTTTAAGTTAATTCGTAATGGGCTGCGCCCCGCTACGCTAACGTAATTCGTAATTCGTAATTGAAATATGAATTATGAATTTTTTAGGAATTGGTCTTTATAAGGCGCGATGTATTGCGTTTCTAGTTTTGCTAGAGTGGGTTTGAGTATTTATCGTACATTCAAGGGTTTAAGACCCCTACGTCTACACGTAGTATCAGTTGAGTTGGGGTTTAAATCCCCGACTCCAACTGTCTTTAATTTTGAATTTTGAATTTTGAATTTTGAATTGTTAACCCTCTCAACCATGCAGGTATCTTTAGAACGGACGGGTGGCTTTACTGGGATTAGTAAAAAAATTAGCGTTGACACTAATACTCTCCCACTCCAGGTAGCTAAGGAACTGTCAGAACTGCTAGAAGCGGCAGATTTTTTTCAGCTACCTGAGCAAATTATTTCTGATAATTCTCAGTGCGATCGCTTTCAATATAGGTTAACGGTAGAAGATCATGGTCAACAGCATTCAGTGATTACCAGTGAAGCTGCACTAACTAACGCTTTAAAAACTCTAATTGAATACCTCACTCAAGTCACACAATCTAGTTAAAATACTTTCTTTCTTTTGGCTTTTCACTTTATAACCGTTCCCAAGCAGTACCTCTGTAGCCATAGTCAAAAATTTCTGGATGTAAAATTTCTGCCATAATTTCTAGAGAATCTACTAGTCTAGGCCCTGGACGGTTAAAGTAGGCATTGCCATCAGTAATGTAGACTCTACCGCTTTTAGTAGCGTGAAGTTTTTGCCAATCAGGATTTTGGGTGATTAATTGAGCTTCTTGACGGGTGCGATGTAAGTCAAAACCGCAAGGCATAAAAACTATGATATCTGGATTGGTGACTAACAGTGTTTCCCATCGCAAATGGGGAGAAGGTTGACCCGTGACACAAAATAGTGATTGTCCCCCGGCCAAGTTGACTATTTCAGGAATCCAATTGGCGGCGACCATGAGAGGGTCTGTCCACTCGATACAGGCGACAGTTGGTAATTCTGCTAAAGACAGTCCTTGGATTCTTTGTTGACAAATTGTAACGCGAGCCTCTAAGTTTTCTAACACTTGAACTGAATCTACACCAAAGATATGCGCTACTCGTTCAATGTCATTCCAAACATCCTCCAGTAGATTAGGTTGTAAGGAGATGATTTGAGGTGTACTTTGGGTAAGTTCGGAAACTGCTTTTTCTACTTCGTTTAAGCTGACTGCACAAACCTGACACTGATCTTGGGTCAAGATATGGGTAGGCTGTAATTTTTCTAGAATATCTGTCTTGACGTGATAGATACTGAGGGCAGATTGTAGTAGATCATTGATCTGATTATGGATGTTACTGCTGGGAATATTGCTATCTAAACGAGCTTGGGTACAAATAGGACGATCTGTGATTTCTGGGGGATAGTCACATTCATGCGATCGCCCTACAATCGCATCTGTTAAACCCAAGACTGCTAAAATTTCTGTACCACTAGGTATTAGCGAAATAATTCTGATACTAGAATCTTCCATTATTGCACCATCTCTGTAAAAGCTGCGTTGGCCTTAGAGATTGTTTGAAAAGCCCTCTTTTCAGTGGCAAAATCTTCTAAATCCCACTTTTAAGGGGGACTTTGATACCAATTTTCTCCCTTGAAAGGGGTGTGTCTAAAATTACAGCTAACTACTTTTCAAACAACCTCTTACTTCAATTGTTGCAAAATTTAGCTGTTGAAGTATCTTTCTAGAGGGCGACCCTTAACCGCTTACGGTGCTAATCTTCCCTTACCTAAACGAGACTTTTCATACCATTGTGCGATCGCCGGAGTCCATTCTTCAAAATGAGGCCACATAAGTTCGCATAATTTTTGAATTTCTAGTTGAGCATCTTTCTTATTTCTCAAGTCACAAAAATGCAAGAATGACCGAAGGTTAAAGCTCACTACAAAATGTTGCCGATAATCAAAGGGGACTTTCCCTCTGGCGTGTTCTTCAGACATCCCGCCTTCAAAATCAACTTTATATCGTTTAGCTGCTTCCCAACACCACTCTAAATCTCTGGCTCGTTGTTCAGGAGAATAGTAGTATTTTTTGCCTTGCCTATCTGTGTAATAACCAACAGGACGTAGGTAAAAAACGTCTTCTATGTCTTTCTTTCCTTCGACTACATCAATAAATTGTTTACCCGTATACCTAAAAGATTGCACATCAAATGATACTGAAACCCTATGAGTACGAGCTTGCTGCATGACGCTGTGGGGAAAATAGCCACAGTTGAAAACAATCTGGGGATGCTCTAGCGGCCCATAGTGTCCTCTCTCCCCGGCTAAGAGTCGCTTCACAATAGTTTCGCCACACTGCGACTCCGAGGGCCAGGAATCGCGCTCGTCAAACACGAACCCATCAGTATAGTCTTGGTGCATGGCGGCATAAATCACCTGCTGGGGGTTTGGTGTTTTGGCAATAACTTCTACTCGGAATCGATCCATTGGCTTTTGGAAAATTGATTTGTATGTGTTCTGGAAGGGTGGTTGACAACCCGATTCACGATCATATCCCTTTCGGCAGATGAAAAGGCTTTACAAATATTCATATATTTGTTACAGTTTGTTACATGAGAAGCAACAAGGGAAAATAAAATGCGTACAAACAATGCCATTATTGACGACCAAGGTCTGATGAACAACTTCGCGATTGAGCCAAAGGTTTATGTAGATGAGCAAGGCGATCGCACTGGTTTTACTCCCTATGCAGAATTACTCAACGGTCGTTTAGCCATGATTGGTTTTATCTCCCTGATTGCTTTAGAAGTATTTACAGGACATGGTATTTTTGGTCTTTTCGCTAATCTGTAAAAGCAAGATAATATTTAAAGTTTTGTAAAAATCAGCTTAACAAAATTTTTAGAGACGGGAAATTTCCCGTCTCTAAATGTATGAGGCGATTTCGTGTTATTTTGACAGTGATCAAAGGAAGAGAAAATAGAAAATTTCTCTACTGTCACCTATAACCTATAACCTGTAACCTGTAACCTATCACAGCTTATGGTTTTAACTGCTTCAACCATGTTGCCATTAGGCACAAAAGCACCAGATTTTCATCTACCAGAAGTAGTATCTGGAGAGACTATTTCTTTGGCTAGCTTTGCCGACAAAAAAGTGCTGTTGGTAATGTTTATTTGTCGGCATTGTCCATTTGTGAAGCATATTCAAAATGAATTAAGCAAGTTAGGGGAAGATTATCGCACGAGTGATTTAGCGATCGCAGCTATTAGCTCCAACGATGCCGAAAAGTATCCAGATGATGCACCTGAATCTCTCAAAGCACTAGCTCTAGAACAGGGATGGCAATTTCCGTTATGCTACGACGAAACCCAGGAAACAGCTAAGGCTTACACAGCAGCTTGTACCCCTGATTTTTTCGTTTTTGATGGCGATCGCAAACTAGTTTACCGAGGTCAGTTAGATGATAGCCGTCCCAGTAATGGTAAACCAGTCACAGGCTCAGATTTACGCGCTGCTATTGATACAGTTTTGGCTGGTAAACCCATAACCACTGAACAAAAGCCCAGTATTGGTTGCAATATTAAATGGAAGCCGGGAAATGAACCCAGTTATTTCGGGTAGGGGCTAGTACCGCTATGCGGAAGTCAAGTCGCTTTGCTCCAATTCAAAATTCAAAATTCAAAACAATTAGCGGAAGCAGGGGAAGCAGGGGAAGCAGGGGAAGCAGGGGAAGAAAAACCCAGTCCCCAGTCCCCAGTCCCCAGTCCCCAATCCCCATTAATGCTGAATTTCCAGGTTGAGAATGTATTGTCCTAATTGGACGTTTTCTGCCCACAATTCGTATTCTACGCGTAGATGTTCTGGTAGTGGCTTACCACTAAGAGTCAAATTATTGGTAAAGTTGCGTAAGCGAATGGGGTGATTGGGTTGTACAGACTCCGTGGGCAACCAATAGCGACTGACACCATAAACACCCTGTTCCCAAAAGTGACGGTAGCTCACCTGCTCGTTACCTTGCATGGTCATGATGATTCGATACGGAGAAATTTCTAGCCACAAAACCCTGGGACTAGGGGGAGTGTAAGCTTTACTCTTGCGTGGGGCAAGTATATCTTCTGTAGTCTCAGGAATTGCTAGTTCACAGGTGATCAGGGGTGGCGCAGTCAGTAGCAAATGAAATCGATCAGTGTCTTTTTGATATAGTGTTCCAGCAGTTTCCACCACAGACCAGAATGGCAGGTCAGTGGAAATAAGCGATAAGCACACGGGCTTGCGGTGATGTGTGAGCATGGGAGCGTTGAAGGCTAAAAGCTATTGAATGAGATGAAATTAATACCAGAAATTTGAGTTGATGGGGTTAAGCGAATAAAGAGAAAAGCATAGTAAAACTTGCTTAATATTAACTGAACATTAACTAAAGATGCTTGTTTAGTAAGCTATATCAACAAACATAAAAACCAATTTGATATAAATCTAAAAAACTTACCCTAAAATGACGGAATCGATAAGTAAACTATGTGAAAACTTATACTTTTGTGAATATTTGAAACTAATAGTTTCCATCAGAATATTAATTGAGTATTCCAGGGAGGAGTTAATTAGCAATAACTAAAAAGTATATCTATATTAACCTAAGTTGCTAGTTAAGAAGATGTAGTTTTGAGATTTGGTAGTTGGGAATTGGCTGGTAATTATTACCCATGACTTGTTAGCTATGACCAGCACTCATGCTTAAACTCATACAACTTAGGTTAGTAGAAGAAAAATCAGAGTAAATTTTAGATGGCAAAAAGCGATACGATACTAGGCAAGAAGTAACTAGTAGTGACGGATATAGTCGCTACTGAACTTTGAGTGTATTTAAAAGTCAGTATATTGTGATGTTAGCTTCTGCCATAACCTTAGAAACGCAAGAAGACCTTTCCCATAAGTTAATTATTCAAACACCTGCTGTTGGGGTATCTTTACAGGGTCGTATCCAAATTCCAGGGGATAAATCAATTTCCCATCGGGCGTTGATGTTGGGTGCGATCGCTCAAGGTGAAACGGAAATCCAAGGTCTTCTCTTGGGAGAAGATCCCCGTAGCACTGCTAGCTGTTTTCAAGCTATGGGTGCGGAGATTTCACCGTTAAATACAGAATTGGTGCGGGTGAAAGGCATTGGTCTAGGCAATTTGCAAGAACCTGTAGATGTGTTGAATGCTGGTAACTCTGGCACAACCTTACGCCTGATGTTAGGACTATTAGCATCCCATCCAGGGCGGTTTTTTACCGTCACTGGTGATAGTTCCTTGCGATCGCGTCCGATGTCCCGTGTAGTCAAACCACTGCAACAAATGGGGGCGCAAATCTGGGGACGTAAAGATAATTCTTTAGCACCCTTGGCGATTCAAGGACAGGTACTCAAACCCATTCACTATCATTCTCCCATCGCCTCAGCCCAAGTCAAATCCTGTATTATGCTGGCTGGGTTATTCACTGAGGGTAAAACTACTATCACAGAACCAGCCCTTTCCCGTGACCATAGCGAGCGGATGCTGAGGGCGTTTGGTGCGGATGTCAGTGTTGATCCAGAGACTAACAGCGTCACTGTAACTGGTACTGCTCAATTGTATGGGCAGAAAGTCATTGTACCGGGGGATATTAGTTCTGCGGCCTTTTGGTTAGTGGCTGGGGCGATCGTTCCCGGTTCAGAATTAGTGGTGGAAAACGTCGGTGTGAATCCCACACGTACAGGGATATTGGAAGCTTTAGAAATGATGGGGGCTGACATTCAACTGGAAAATCAGCGAGAAGTCGCAGGCGAACCAGTAGCAGATGTGCGGGTGCGTTATAGTCGTTTACACAGTTGTACCATTGCTGGGGATATAGTACCGCGCATGATTGATGAAATCCCTATTTTGGCTGTGGCGGCGGTGTTTGCGGAAGGTACTACCCTAATTCGGGATGCAGAAGAGTTGAGAGTGAAAGAAAGCGATCGCATTACGGTAATGGCGCAACAACTTAATCAACTCGGTGCAAAAGTTACCGAATTACCCGATGGGATGGAGATTACTGGCGGGACTCCCTTAGTAGGGACAGATGTGGATAGTCATACAGATCATCGCATTGCCATGAGTTTAGCGATCGCTGCTTTAAACGCCAGTGGAATCACCACCATTCACCGCGCCGAAGCAGCAGCTATTTCTTATCCCAACTTCACTAATACACTCCAACAGATTTTAGGGTGAAATTAGGTATTGGGCATTGGAGTAAAATCTCCTTTGCTCCCTTATGCCAAGTCACGTAATGCGTTCCTGTATTTCGTGCTTACTTTTCTATAAGCCGCCATTGCTTTTTCAAAGTCTGGATCGTAAGCAGTTACATGAACACCATCAGGTGTTTCTGTAATAAATAAACTATCTCCTTCCTTGACTCTCAGCTTTTGCAGAATTTCTTTAGGAAGGGTAATCCCCAAAGAGTTACCAACCTTGCAAACTTTTTGTATTTGCATAGAAAAATAGCCTCTGTGTTGGAGTAAGACTATTGTAATAACATAGCTGCCTGAAAAAATAAAAAAAGGGTGACAAATATACGTTTGTCCTCTGTTCTCTATACCTTGCTCCTCATTTTCTTAAGCATTTCTTCCAGATTGCTTCGTCTAAATCGCCTGCAAAATTCCGAATTGCCACCAATCTAGACTGTATCTCTCGTCAAAGGTGATATTTACAGACACAAAGAGACATGGCACAGATTAATGGCACAATGATGCAATACTTCCACTGGTACATCCCTAACGATGGGAACTTGTGGAGTAAAGTTGAGGCTTCAGCACCAGAACTAGCAGATGCAGGTTTTACAGCCATGTGGCTACCACCAGCCTACAAAGGCTTTGCTGGGTCGTTTGATGTGGGATATGGTGTTTATGACTTATTTGATTTAGGTGAGTTTGATCAAAAAGGCTCAGTGCGGACGAAATACGGTACACGTCAGCAGTATCTTGATGCGGTTAAATCTCTGCAAACGCATGGTTTACAAGTTTATGCAGATGCGGTACTAAATCATAAGATGGGTGGTGATGCAGTAGAAACACCAAAAGCCACTCCTTTTCCTCAAGACGATCGCCTGAATCCTAAAGGTGGTTTACAAGATATTAAGACCTACACTCATTATAATTTTCCTGGACGGCAAGGCAAATATTCTAACTTTGAGTGGCATTGGTGGCATTTTGATGCTGTTGATTATAACGAATATAACGGTGGCGATCGCAGCACAGTCTATTTATTAGAAGGTAAAAGATTTGACGACTACGTAGCCTTAGAAAAAGGCAACTTTGCCTATTTGATGGGTTGTGATCTGGATTTTCAAAATGAGTGGGTGCGCGGTGAAACTACCTACTGGGGTAAGTGGTGTCTTGACACCACAAAGGTAGATGGTTTCCGCATCGATGCTATTAAACATATTTCCTCTTGGTTCTTTCCACAATGGATAGATGAACTAGAACGCCATGCTGGTAAAGATTTATTTATGGTAGGAGAGTATTGGTATAACGATATTAATACTCTCCTTTGGTATGTTGATGCTGTGCGTGGGAAGATGTCAGTTTTTGACGTACCACTACATTACAACTTCCATCAAGCCAGCAAATCTGGAGGCAATTATGATATGCGCCGGATTTTGGATGGCACAATGATGCAACAACGTCCTACCCATGCTGTGACATTTGTCGAAAATCATGATTCTCAGCCTTTGCAAGCTTTGGAATCTGTTGTTGAACCTTGGTTTAAACCCTTAGCTTACGCCATTATTTTATTACGACAAGAAGGCTATCCTTGTGTCTTTCATGCTGACTACTATGGTGCAGAGTATGAAGACTGGGGAAAAGATGGCAATCGTTACAATATTTTTATGCCGTCTCACCGTTGGATAATTGATAAGTTACTTTATGCACGTAAACATTATGCTTACGGGCCACAATACAACTATTTAGACCATTGGAATACTATTGGTTGGACACGCTTAGGTGATGAAGATCATCCTCAAGGGATGGCTGTGATTATGAGTGATAGTTCAGAAGGTTCTAAGTGGATGGAAGTGGGTAAACCCAATACTAAGTTTATTGACTTAACTGAACATATTAAAGAACCTGTATATACCAATGAATGGGGCTGGGGTGAATTTCGTTGTCTAGGCGGTTCAGTATCTGTTTGGGTGCAAGCTTAAAACATACTCGAATTGAATTAAGTAGCAAGACTTAAAAATTAGTTTCAGATTCCATCTCTATCATTATCAAATAGTATCTTTAACACTATTTGATAATGATAGAAATTCATTATTTAGATTATCTTTATGTATCTTCTTTATGAAAAAACTTTTATTCATTTGTAGCCAGAATAGATTACGAAGTCCTACTGCTGAGGTTGTATTTGCTGATTATGAAGGAATAGAGACAGATTCAGCAGGTTTAGATCACTATGCAGAAGTCCCAGTGTCAACCGAAGCAATTGAGTGGGCTGATATTATTTTTGTCATGGAAAAGTCTCATAAGACAAAACTTGCACGAAACTTTCAACCATTCCTCAAGGATAAGAGGATAATTTGTTTAGATATACCAGATGAATTTGAATATATGGATTCAGCTTTAATAGAAATACTAAAGAAAAAAGTAGTTAAAATAATTCGTAATTCGTAATTAAATGCTAATAAAAACTTGCTTAAATAATAATTGGAAATTATTATTTATAGTCAATAACCCCGATTTTTAAAAAAAATTGGGGTTATAAAGTCTCGCATTTTCACAAATGAAATGTTTATTTGCTAGAGCAGTAGCTATTAATTTCTTTGACAATTGTACCTTCTTCAGCACTACTTTTTTGCAGTCCTGCTAAGAAGCTATTTGTATCTCGAATATTCTTTTTATCTATAGCTCCGGCTGCATCATTTAAAGCCTTGCTAATATCTTGATAGAGAGTGAGAAACCGTTGCTGAAAACCTTTTATTTTTTCATCCTTGACTTCTATACCTTTCATTTCTGTGCTGATTCCATCTATCTTACTAGCAAGTTCAGTTAAAGCTTGAGAACCTTTCGCAGATTTGGGATCTTTGCCGAATTGCTGACTTAGTGTGGCTGCTTGATTAGCTACTTTGATAACTTTGTTACATTGGGCAACTTTACTTTCTCCGCAACCTGCAAATAATAATGCGATCGCAGCTACTAAAGAAAGTGTAGCAGTTCGTTTCAGCGTAAGTGACATATTTTGTAATATCTCCGTTTATGTTTCCGTAAAAATGGGCATATAAAAAAAGTGGTTTACAAAACTACAAGTCAACGCTGTATTTGCTTCTAACTTTTTTAGCCCTGTTACTTTATACTTCATTCTTTTTCACAGGTGTATGCAATTACACTGAAATAGAAAAAAGTTAAATTAGGTATACATACTCGGATGTAGTTTTTCCGTAGACTAGAGAAAAAAGTTTACTTACTAAAATTAATTGTGGGATTTTGGTGTTAACCTCAATGTCGCCACAGCCTTAGCAGCAACCGTCTTTTCTTCCCAAAGCATCGGGTGATATTCCAGGTTGCGCCAAGGGTCAATCATATCAGCATAGTGTCTATGGAAAGCATGACCTGACTGTCCGGGTGTATGAATAGCCAGCGAATTATCTAAATTGCTTAAATCTACAATCATTCGTAGTGAAGGAATATCTGTCACTTCAAAGGATTTATTTGCTCGCCAACGGTTAGCATTAATAGTCTCCCCATTCCCAGATGTGCTAAAAGCACCGCGATTAAATAAAGCTTCAATGGCTGTAACACCAGATTTTCCCAAGGTGGCGTTACGAAAAGTAATAGTATGCAATTTACCCCAATTCCAAGATTGAGGATTTTCGCCTTGAATACGTTCTAGTTCGTCTACAGCTTCTCTAAAAGCTTGCTGTAAAATTTGGTCGCGGTTTTCGACTGTGGTGGTTTTGGTATTATCCCACCAATTACTATTAGGCTGTTGAATGATATTTTGTAAGACAGCATACCAGCGATCGCTCCCATCAGGAAAGTATTCTGAAGGTAGTTGATCATGAAATGTATCGGCTAACAAATACTTATAAAATACTTCAAATAAAGCCGCTACAGGCGATGTCATACCTAGCTGCAAATTCCAATCTTGTAGAAGTTTTTGAGCAGCCTTTAATCTGGGAGTATCAAAAGTAAGATTTTGTAAAAATGGCACAAGATTCTGAGCATTTAAATTCAGATTATCACCTTGGATTTTCTGCACATCCGCCAAAGAAATCGGCTGATTTTGTTGGGTAATCATCTCGACAATGCGCTGGGCGCGATAGCCATAAACCCAATCTGTAGTAATTAAATAAGGATATTCACTTGCAACTAAATTATTTGCAGTAGCTATATAACCTTGGGGTGGATTGAAACTATGAGGTAATTTTTCAAAGTCAATATAACCTTGCCACTCATATTCATCAGTCCAACCGGGAATAGGGTAACGTCCATTTCCCTTAGCCCGAATTGGGAATTTACCAGGCATTTGATAACCGATATTACCCTCGATATCAGCATAGACTAAGTTCTGTGCAGGCACATCAAAGTCACTAGCAGCAGTGCGGAACTCTTGCCAATTTTCAGCGCGATTAATTTGGGGAATTGAATAAACGAGTCTTGTTGGCTCTAAAGCTGTCCAACGCAAAGCTACAGCATAGTTTTGTGGTATTGGTATTGCTTGATTTTGCTTAAATTTTTGCAAGTTAGGCGAAACATCAGAAAGAATCGGCCCATGTCTGGTGTAGCGAACTGTCTGCAAAATAGGCTGACTTCCTGCAACTTGAATAGTTTCTGGAACAAGCTGCATATCTACCCATTTACCATTCACTTCATATTGATTGGGATTATTGGGGTTGATTTTCTCAATATATAAGTCCATCACATCGGATTGTACATTAGTCACACCCCAAGCAATGCGATCGCTATGTCCAACAATTACCCCCAACATTCCCGCAAAGGAAAAACCAGTCACATTGTAAGGACATTCAGCATTTTTAGTAGTGCAGTGCAAACCCACCTCATACCAAATCGAAGGCATTTGTACCGCCAAATGAGGATCATTCGCCAAAATCGGTTTACCTGTAGCAGTGCGCTTACCCGATATCACCCAGTTATTTGAACCAATACCCACTCCTGTAGCACCAATAAGTTTTTCTAACGCCAACATTGGTTTAGTAATTGATTCAACAGTAGGAGCAATTTCTGCCACTTCAGCAATCACAGGTTTATTAGTTATTTCTGGTGTTGTTTTCCCCGTTTGCAATTCCGGTAAAATCACAGGCAAATCTTGCGGGTAGGCTGGAAAAAGTTCCTCCACCTGATTAGGCGTGAGAGTTTTCAGCAAAACAGTACGTTCAATTTCGCTTTGAAAATTTCTACCCAAATCGTAAGCCATCACCTTCCCCCAAGTCAGGGAATGTAGAGGTTTCCAAGGTGCGACTTGATAGCCAGGATTGAGTAATTTTAGTACCCCATATTCGAGACTCAACGCAGTACCTTGATGTTCTTGCAGATAAGCATTCACACCATCAGCATAGGCTACCAAATTAGCCTTCATTTCTGCATCCATTTGCTGGAGTTCTTGCTGCGCCACCCTTGCCCATCCCAGGGTTCGCAGATATTTATCAGTATCTAATTGCGAAGCTCCAAACATTTCTGCTAATCTACCAGAACCAATATGTCGCCAAAAATCCATTTGCCAAAATCTGTCTTGGGTGTGGATGTAACCCTGCGCCATAAATAAGTCGTGGGAGTTCGCTGCATATATATGAGGTACACCCGATTGATCCCGTTGGACTGTCACTTCTGCTTTAATACCAGAAATAGCGATCGCTCCATTTTCTACAGGAAAAGAACGCCGTATAGTGTAGCCTAAAAATGATACTAACAATAACCCTAGCAATATCAGTACAACTACACTTATTTTCAGTCCTTTGGATAACCAACGCTTGCGGAAATTTTTCATAAGTGGGTGTTAGCAAAATCATGGGACATTATACCTTTTGCCGCCTTAGAGTTTTGCTATTTTTTAGTAAGATATATAACTTTGCTTTATTAGCAACTACTTAAAATTAAATAATTCCATACTATGAATTAGTTTTAATTTCCTGATTTATCTCAGTATACTTGTAGATTTTATTGTATCTGAAGAATATATATGACGATAGGCGATCGCTCATCCAAAAATCTTGACAAAGTTTGATTGACAAAGCTTAGAAGTGTATGCTAGTTCAAGCAAAATAGAAAATATACTGAAAAATAAAAATTAATAGTAAATAAATATACAATACAGGCTTATTACTTCAGCCGCACATTCTCACAAAATGACTCAGTGTGTTAGTTACCGATGTATTTCGGAGAACGAAGTAATAAAAATAGCATCCAACACAGATAATTTTTGCCAGAAAAAAACAGTAAAGGCGTGCTAAGTTTTAAATCCATCCTCATTCCGTTCGCGGTTGCCCCATGTATCTGCCAGACTTACACCCACAACATCTTGAAGAATTAGTCAAGCGTAGTGGTATCAATTTAGACTTGACACAACTTAACTTCAAGTCTCTCCAAGGCGCAGCAGCCTATGAATATCTATTAATTTCCGAACATCTACCCCGCACGAACACCGGAATGGTCACAAGTGGCTGGTTACAACGCTACAGTCATGCTACGGCTGGCGGTTGGTGGTGTTCCGGCCTCGATCCTCTCAATCATTGGCAACCAATGGAATGGGGTTGCTTTAAGCCCAACCAACCGCGCACCAATCAAAATGGCAAGTCAATCAAATACGAACATCCCCCCAGCACCCCAACAAGAATATTTTGTCTGCGGGTAACACTGGATATCTGGCAGCAAGTTTCCCAGCGTTACAACATTGCTGCGCCTACAAATATCAGCATCAACGAACAGGGAGAAGCCGTAGGTTTTTGGCAATGGGTAATAGAAAATCAAATACCTATCATTATCTGTGAAGGTGCAAAAAAAGCTGCCACCCTCTTGACACAAGGCTATGCAGCCATTGCCGTTCCGGGAATTACTAGTGGTTATCGGGTTGTCAAAGATAAATTTGGGAAAGTTATCAACCGCCAACTGATTCCTGATTTAGCTGTATTTGCCCAGATGCAACGAACTGTTTACATCTGTTTTGATTTTGAAACGCAACACCAAAAAGTGGCTGCTGTCAGCAATGCGATTACCCAAATTGGTTGTTTGTTTCAAGAACAGAAATGTCCTGTAAAAGTCATCGCCCTGCCAGGATTAGAGAAAGGTGTGGACGATTTGATCATAGCCAAAGGTGCGATCGCTTTTGAAAAAGTTTATCGCCATAGTGTTGATTTAGAAATTTATCTGGCTGAAATTAAGCCCCATACCGATTTAACTATTCCTGCTAACTTGAGTGTCAACCGTCCCTACTTAGGTGAAATCGCTTTCCCTACCTCTGGATTAGTAGGAGTCAAATCAGCCAAAGGTACTGGTAAAACCACAGGGCTACAAACTGTTGTCAAACAAGCGCAAATTAAGAATCAGCCTGTATTATTAATCACACACCGCATTCAATTAGGAAGATTTTTATGTGAAAAAATTGGGATTCAATGGGGTTTAAATAATTCTGAAAAACTCACAAACAATAGTGATTACTTGACTCCAACTCACACACAATTAAATCATATTCAATCCGTGGGTTTGTGTATTGATTCAATTTGGAAACTAAACCCAGATGATTGGCGGGGAGGAATTATCATTTTAGATGAGGTAGAGCAATCTTTATGGCATCTCCTCAATAGTAGTACCTGTAAAAATAAGCGCGTCAAAATTTTAAAATTATTCCAGCAATTAATTTCTATAGTTTTATCAACTGGGGGCTTAATAATTGCCCAAGATGCGGATTTATCAGATGTATCTTTAGAGTATTTGCAAAGTTTGTCAGGATGTAAAATTGCGCCTTGGGTATTAGTAAATAAATGGAAGCCCCAACGGGGTTGGGATGTAAAATTTTATGATTCGCCTAATCCCATACCTCTAATTCAACAGTTAGAGTTAGATTTACTAGCAGGACGAAAATGTTATGTAACTACTGATAGTCGTTCTGGACGTTATAGTTGTGAAACAATCGAACGTTACCTAAAAGAACGTTTAGAAAAACTACGATACGAATTTCCCAAAACTTTAGTAGTTAATAGTCAGACAACAAACACCCCAGGCCATGCGGCCGTTGATTTTGTCCCAGCAATTAATCAAAAAATTACCGAATACGAAACTGTATTTGTGACTCCTAGTTTGGGTACAGGTATTAGTATTGATGTCCAACATTTTGATAAAGTATATGGCATTTTTCAAGGAGTAATTCCTGATTCAGAAGCACGACAAGCATTAGCCAGAGTCCGTGATGATATCCCTAGAATTGTTTGGTGTGCTAAACGCGGAATTGGCTTGATTGGTAGTGGTAGTACCAATTATCGTTTATTGTCTAACTGGTATCAGGAAAATCAAAAAGAAAATCTCGCCTTGCTTAGTCCCTTGCATAAAATAGATGTAGATTTACCCTTAGTTTATGACCCTGTACATTTGCGGACTTGGGCTAAATTATCAGCCAGAGTAAATGCTTCTATCCGTCTGTATCGTCAATCAATGCAAGAGGGATTAATTAATGATGGGCATCAAATCAGAGTCAGGAGTAATGCTATTCACAATAACATTGTGCGAGATTTACGGTTAGCATTTTTAGCAACTGACTCGCAAGATTTAGCAACTCGGAGAAGATTAGTTTTAGAAATTGTCAAAGTCCAAAAAGAGTGGACAGATAAGCGTCAAAAAGGTAAGGAAATTAAACGTCAAATTAGGCAGATTAAACAAAAGAATCAATTAGCAGCCGCACTGAATGTTGCCAATGCTAAAGATATTGATTATGTCGAACATGATCAACTATCTGCCCAACATTCCCTTACAGATGTAGAACGCCATCAAATTCAAAAATATCATCTCAAGCTAAGATATGGAATACCAGTCACGCCAATGCTGAAATTGCGAGATGATCAAGGGTATTATTCTCAATTATTAATTCACTATTATCTCACCCATGAAAGTGAGTATTTTCACATTAGAGACCAACAAGAATGGCATCAACAATTATTTTTAGGTGGAGGTAAAGTTTTCCTACCAGATTTAAAAACCTACACCATAAAAATTGAGGTAATGAGAGCCTTGGGGATGTTACAGTTTCTTGAGCCAGAACAAAAATTTATAGAAGATGACCCTAATCTAATCTGGTTGAAAGATATTGTATTTCAACATAGTAAGCATATTAAAAGAGTGCTGGGTATTGACTTTAACAGAAGTAGAAATAACTCTACAGGGATAAAAATCCTCAGTCGCTTGTTGAATTTGTTAGGCTTGAAATTAAAACGCAGCGATGATTTTTATCAAATTGACCTAAATACTTTTAATGATGGCAGAGAGCAAATATTTGCAGTTTGGCATCAACGAGATGAGTTGATATTATCTCATATGAAAAATCATAGCGATCAGCCTACAGATAGCTTTGTCACTACGACACAAAAACAAACAGTAACTTCTGTAGTTACTGTGAAGTAATCAAGCCTAAAATGTTGCAATTCAACTGTAGGTTGGGTTGACGCAAGGAAACCCAACACCAACATCTAGATTAAGTTTCCGAGATCAATGTTGGGTTGCGCTGCGCTTAACCCAACCTACATTTAACGCACTACTTACACCTAAGCGATCGCTCCACCCAATTGATTTTGACAAGTTGTGTGTGTTCAGATCCCCGACTTTTTAAAAAAGTCGGGGATCTATGACCTATCATTATTTGCGTGGTGAGCCAATCACTTTTCAAACAACCTCTAAAATTGGCAGATACCACTTGATTAAATCGTAGGTTTTCCGTATTATAGGCAAATCACTCATCCTAAAAACGCAAAAAAATTTGATCGCGCCTAGCGCGAAGCGCGAGAGGGTAAGAAGAAAAAAGCGCAGAGTGCTAAAGGGACAAAGTGTAAAGAATTAAGTCCTCGCGGCGGAAACCACAACCCGGAAACCGATGAGGTAGTTCCTGTGGTCCGGCTCGATCCTGCCACGATGAGCAGAGCGGCAATACCACGGATCGTAGTACCAAGAACCACCGCGCAGCAGCCGATATTCTTTATTATTACGCGACCAAACACTTCCATTGGTCGGTGCATCATTATAATTTTTGTGCCACTCATCCTGACACCATTCCGATATATTACCACACATATCAAATAAACCAAAGGGATTGGCAGGAAATTTTCCTACTTCTGTCGTTTGTTCACGATATTGACCCTTGGGAGCAGAACCATAAGTGTAATTACCGTTGTAATTTGCTAAATCTGTGGTAATTGTTTCACCAAAGTAAAACGGTGTAGTCGTTCCGGCGCGACAAGCATATTCCCATTCGGCTTCACTGGGTAAGCGATAGATTTTTCCAGTCTTTTTCGATAGTCTGGCACAAAATTCAACCACATCATCCCAAGAAACACACTCTACAGGTCGATTAGCACATTTAAAATAAGATGGGTCGGGATTTAAATCAATATTCACTTTATCAAAAGCGGCAACGGCTGCCCATTGCCCTTGGGTGACAGGAAATTTCCCCATGAAAAAGGGTTGAATGTTAACGGTGTGCTGTGGACTTTCATCGTCCGTTCGTTCTAACTCACCCTCTGGCGAACCCATGAGAAATTGACCGCCAGGAATGGACACCATCTCTAAAAATACCCTATTACCCAAGTCTTCTGCAAAAAACTCCGCACGTCCCCGACTGCGTTGAATTTCACAGCTTTTCCCCATTCCCAAAAACCCGGACTTTATACCGATGATACTAGCTGTTTCAAATTCAAAAGTCCGAGTTTGAATACCTGGGGGAGAATTTGGTTGACGCGATGCTTCAGCTTTTTCCTGGCGGAGTCTTTCAGCTTGTTGTCGTTGATATTCGGCTTGCTGTTTTTCTTGTTCCTGGCGGAGTCTTTCAGCTTGCTGTTTTTCTTGTTCCTGGCGGAGTCTTTCAGCTTGTTGTCGTTGATATTCGGCTTCTTTTGGGGTAAATACTCGTTGTTCTATTGGTTCGACATCTTCCTCCCGAAGATTTAAGATATTTTGTAAGTATTTTAAATCCTTGCGGTCTTTTTCTCTGAGTGGATATTGTCTGATCTCAGATAAGGCTTGTTCATAAGTTTGCAATTTTTCCTGGCGTTTTCGATAAGGTTCGAGAACCTCAAACTCAATTAAATTAGCCTCATCAACAGATAATCCCCAGTTATTCAGCAACACATTCAACGATATTCGTTTAACTCTAGAAATTTCTCCTTCCTCTTCAAGAGCGATTTTCTCTACTTCCTTGCGATATTTCAGATGAGGATCATCCTTGGCTGATTTTGCCAACATAAGCCGATAACCATCTTTGAAAGGATAAAACTCAGGTGTCATGGCGGGGGCTGCTTCTTGGACTTTGCTCTTCACATAATCATGCAATTCATCCACCGCAATCAAACCATCACCATCTTTGTCGGCTGCACCTTTCTCAATTCCTTCTACTAGATAATGGGTGTAAATCGACAACTCTAAATTATCGGAGTTAAACGCATATTGTGTAGAAGTAGAAGCCGTGAGAATTACTCTACCCTCACCGCCTAAGTGTTGTTCTAGGTTAATTGTCCCACTATCCTTAGCTGTCAAACCCTTAGCAAAAGCACCACTAAAGCAGCAATCTAAAATTACTACTTGTCGCTTAGATTTGCTCTGGTTCATCCATTCATGTACATTTTTCCCGGCTACGGCGGTAAATGGGAGCAATTTATTATTTTGTTTTTCAGTTTCGCGAGTCGAAAAGTAAAATTCCCCATTTTCTACTGTCACACCATGACCAGAAAAGTAGAAAATCACCAAATCATCTTTCTGACGATTACCATACAAATTATAAATTGCCCTTTCCATTTCCTTCCGTGGAGGATTTTTCAGCACAGTGACAGATTCCTGTGCAAAACAGCCCATGTCGGGATTTAGCAAAACTCGCTGCATCGCCTCCACATCGTTGACTGCGTTGGGTAGCGGTGCTAATCCCGGCTCATATTCACTAATGCCGATTAGTAGTGCTATCCTCGCCATTTTAGCTGTTTGTTGTGCTGTTTAATGAGTTGTTGAGAAATTCCTGGGCTTTTTGATAAGCAAACTCAAATTCTTCCCGGCTGGCGGCTTCTAGGTTGAGTTCTCTACCATCAGGAGCTTTGACTACCAGCTTAATGGGTTTGTTGCCAAACCTGTCTCCCAAAAATGTAAACAGATTTTTGATATTAGCGGGGTTAACTTCTGCATTCAACAACCCCAACAAAAAGCCACCTAACGCTTTGGTGTTCGGGGGTGCATTTTCGACAGGGACTAAATCTGCATCTTCTACCCCGTCCACTTCTTTTAACTGGGGTAGCAAGTTTTGTACTTCTGCTTGCAAATCCTCATCATCTAAGTCTAGTTCAGTGAGTGCGATCGCCACTTGCAAGTTAGTTGTCACCATATAAATCGCTTAAATATAAATATAGTCTTTCTAAACGATTGTATCGGTTATGGGGCAAGTTTAGTTAATATCCGAGGGGTGTAGCGGTGCGTCAGTACGAATAATTGCTTGGTGTAGTTAGGTTTGAGCGCACTGACGCACCCTACAGAGGGACAATTTTAGTTTTTTGTGGCGATCGCAATGCAAACATAATCATATCTCAATTTTTTGTGTGATTAATTACATAAATGTTTTTCTGGAATTGGTTGTTTTGATAGTGTGGTCATACATAGACTCTTAATTCAAGTTATATTGCAATTATCAACTATTAGGAAAAACACCTGTGTTTCCCCTCTACGATGACAACCCGACGCGAATTACCCCGTATTTTACTTACGGTTTAATTGGGATGAACGTTTTAATTTTCATTCATCAATTGAGTTTGTCTAATGCTCAAGTAAATTTCTTTTTTAATCAGTACGCAGTAGTACCTCAACAGTTAACTACTAATTTTGCTGTGGAGTGGACAACTTTATTTACTTCCCAATTTTTACACGGAAGTTGGTGGCACTTAATTTCAAACATGGTTTTTCTTTGGGTATTTGGTAACAATATCGAAGACCGTCTGGGTCATTTCAAATACCTAATTTTTTATTTGACCTGTGGTGCTTTAGCTGCTGCGTGTCAGTGGTTTATTGGTATGTACTCCACTATCCCTTCTTTGGGGGCTAGTGGTGCAATTTCGGGGGTATTAGGTGCATACTTGATCCGCTTTCCCCAGGCGAGGATAACGACTTTAATTTTCTTAGGTTTTTTCGTAACTACAATTAGTATTCCAGCAATGATATTGATTGGAGTTTTCTTTATTCAAAATTTGATCTCTGGATTGGCTAGTCTAGGGGCTGCTGCAAATATGAGTGTTGAAACAGGGGGAGTAGCTTATTGGGCGCATATTGGTGGTTTTGTATTTGGCATGATCCTTTCGCCTTTATTTGGAGTATTCAAACGCGATTAAGCAATTGAGTAAAGATTATGCAAACTAAATAGGAATTACGCACAAATTACGGAATAACGTAGACGCGGAGCGGCTTGCCGAAGGCTACCACAGAGACGCAGAGAACACAGAGAAATAAGGGTTTGAGAGAGTTTTTGCGTAAGTCCTGCTAAAATGTCACCACACTGCGAATTGATTCGCCTTTGTGCATTAAATCAAAGGCATCATTAATCTGCTCAATGGGCATGATGTGAGTAATTAAATCGTCAATATTTATTTTGCCATCCATATACCAATCAACGATTTTCGGTACATCTGTCCGCCCTCTTGCACCACCGAAGGCTGAACCTTTCCAAACGCGCCCAGTCACTAGTTGAAAGGGACGGGTACTAATTTCTTCACCCGCACCAGCTACACCAATAACTACACTCACGCCCCAACCTTTATGACAGCATTCTAAGGCTTGACGCATGACTTTGACGTTACCAATGCACTCAAAGCTGTAATCAGCACCACCTTTAGTTAAATCAACTAAGTAACTAACTAAATCCCCCTCCACTTCTTGGGGGTTGACAAAATGCGTCATCCCAAATTTTTCTGCTAAAGCCCGCTTGCTGGGGTTAATATCTACCCCGACAATCATATTCGCCCCCACCATTCGCGCCCCTTGGATGACATTTAAGCCAATACCTCCCAAGCCAAAAACTACTACATTAGCCCCTGGTTCTACCTTGGCTGTATAAATCACTGCGCCTATACCTGTTGTTACCCCGCAACCGATGTAACAAACCTTGTCAAAAGGGGCATCTTCGCGAATTTTAGCTACGGCGATTTCTGGCAGCACTGTATAGTTAGCAAAGGTAGAAGTACCCATGTAGTGATGAATCATTTTTCCATCAATACTAAACCGACTAGTACCACTGGGCATGACACCACGGGATTGAGTCAGGCGAATTGCTTGGCAGAGGTTGGTTTTAAAGCTGAGACAATATGGACATTGGCGACATTCTGGAGTGTAAAGGGGAATCACATGATCTCCTGGCTTGACACTAGTCACACCAGCACCCACCTCTACTACTACACCCGCCCCTTCATGTCCTAAAATGGCGGGAAATAAACCTTCAGGATCAATCCCAGAAAGGGTATAAGCATCGGTATGACAAACGCCACTGGCTTTAATTTCAACTAAAACTTCCCCGGCTTGCGGCCCTTCAAGTTGTACAGTTTCAATAGTTAAGGGCTGACCCGCGCCATAAGCCACTGCTGCTTTAACTTCCACGAGTCTACCTCCTAAAAAATGCAAAATTCAGAAAAAGCTGATAAGTAGAACTGGGTAAATAATTAAAGGTTTGTAGTGAGAACTTTAGTTCTCTCTGCGTTCTCTACGTTCGCGGAGCGTGTCGTAGACAGACGCTCCGCGTTCGCGCAGCGTCCCGCAGGGAACAAAAAAGGACTAAAGTCCTTACTACGAACTTAATCGTAGTTTTTTTACATTACTTAACATAGTTTGGTTTTTTCAAGTAGTTCTACTTACTAGCCAGTGTCCTAAAGGGAAACACGGATCAGTTGAAGCAATTGTTGGCTATATTATTTTATATCTTAAGATGGATGCGAAATTTTTCATAGTCTGTATGGGAATTAACTATAAATTGCTTTTTTTGAAGAGATTGGTACATTAGTTACAGGCGGTAAACTAGGAAAATCATATCTATCTACCGCATTGAATTTATATTGTTGTCAAATCCTCAGTTATCTATTAATTTTGTAAAGCGTATGAACCCTGCCCTAACGAAAATTGGCTCTCAAATGTCCAACCTTACAGGTGTAAGAGCGATCATGAAGGACATTAATGAAACGTTAAAAGCTAGTCGAGGGCAGGAATTAATTAATTTGAGTGCGGGCAACCCGTTGATTTTACCAGAGGTAGAACAGTTGTGGCGGGACTACACAGCAGAATTATTAGCTAGTTCAGAATATGGAGAGGTGGTTTGTCGTTATGGTTCTAGTCAAGGCTATGCACCATTAGTTGAAGCGATCGCTAACGACTTTAACAAACGCTACGGTTTAAACTTAACTGAGCGCAATATTTTACTCACCCCCGGTAGTCAAAGCCTCTACTTCTACGCGGCTAATTCTTTTGGTGGCTACACTAGCGATGGGCAACTCAAGCAAATCGTCTTACCCCTGAGTCCAGATTATACCGGTTATGGTGGTGTATGTTTGTTTCCTGAAGCTTTACTAGCTTACAAGCCTACCCTCGATATAGACGCACCCAACCACCAGTTTAAATATCGCCCTGATTTCAGCCAATTATCGGTGACAGAAAACACCGGTTGTATCATCTTTTCTCGTCCCTGTAATCCCACAGGTAACGTCATGACAGAAGATGAGGTGAAGAAAATTGCTGCTTTAGCCGCCTCTTATGATGTACCTGTGTTGATTGATTCCGCCTATGCACCACCATTCCCAGCATTAAACTTTACAGAGATGCAGCCAGTATTTGGCGACAACATCATTCACTGTATGAGTTTATCTAAAGCTGGATTACCAGGGGAACGCATCGGCATTGCCATTGGGGATGAAAAATGGATACACGTTTTGGAATGCTTCCAGACAAACTTGTGTATTCATCCGTCGCGCTATGGACAGGCGATCGCAGCTCGTGCTATTGAATCCGGTAGTCTGGCACAAATTTCTGAAAGCGTCATTCGTCCCTTTTACCAAAACAAATTTACAGTTTTGGAAGATACCTTAAATACCTCCATGTCCAAGGATTTACCTTGGTTCTTGCATCGTGGTGAGGGAGCTATTTTTGCTTGGTTGTGGTTAAAAGATTTACCGATTACCGATTGGGAATTTTATCAAGAACTCAAAAAAGTCGGTGTAATTATCGTTCCTGGTAGTACATTTTTCCCTGGTTTACAAGAAGAATGGCCACACAAACACCAATGTTTACGTATTAGCCTCACAGGTAGTAATGAAGAGATAGCCTTGGCGATGCAACTTTTAGCCAAAGTAGCTGAAAAAGTGTATCAAAGTACGGCTGTTAGCGCGTAGTAATTCGTAATTCGTAATTCGTAATTCGTAATGAACCAAGAACAAACCAAAGAAAAGAAAGGAAGGCGGAAAACAGGGAAGAAGCAAAAACCCAATCCCCAGTCCCCAGTCCCCAGTCCCCAATCCCCCAACCTTGATGATTGGATAGAAATCGGTAAAATCGTTGCCCCACAAGGCTTAGGTGGAGAGTTGCGGGTTTATCCTGAAACTGACTTTCCTGAGCGATTTCAGGAGTCAGGAATCCGTTGGTTATTGCATCCAGGCGAGATAGAACCGCAACCCATCGAATTGTTAACAGGGCGTTATGTGGACGGGAAAAACTTATACGTTATCCAATTGGCTGGTGTAGAAAGTCGTAACGAGGCTGAAGAATTACGCGATTGTCGATTATTTGTACCGGCTAGCGATCGCCCCCAATTAGGAGAAGATGAATATCATGTCATCGATTTAATTGGCGTAGAGGTATTTCTGCAAGCCTCTGGGGAACTGCTGGGTACAGTAATTAATGTGATTCCATCTGGAAATGATTTGCTAGAGGTACAGTTACAAAAGTCCCCCACTAGCGAGGAAAAACCCAAGACACTTTTAATTCCCTTTGTGAAAGCGATCGCACCTGTGGTAGATTTACCAGCTCGTCGAATTGAAATCACCCCCCCTGTCGGTTTATTAGAACTGGCGACTTAATCAATTCGCAATTCGCAATTCGCAATTCGCAATTACTTGTGATAACGGGGATTTAGACCCCTGTCACCTGTCACCTGTCCCCTGTCACCTGTCACCTGTCCCCTGTCACCTGTCACCTGTCACCTGTCACCTGTCACCTGTCACCTATCACCTGTCACCTTCTGCACCTGCTGGGCTGCACTATCCTGTTGTGATATGACCAAAGTGATCCCGCCTGCTGCTAATAACCCAATAATTACTAGTCCTAGTATGAAAGTGTGTCTTCTTAATCTCAGGGATGCGATCGCATTTTCTAGGATACTAGTAGCACCTGTAACCTGAATTGGTCGTAGTGCAGCTAATGCAGCAGCAGCATTGGGGTAGCGATATTGCCATTTAGGTTCTACCATTCCCCTTAACCAACACACAAAACAGGGATTAACTGCTGGAAATTGCTGTAAATCGAAGCGGTAGTTACCGTCAAATAACTTACGAATATTGACAGCATGAGTTTTGGCCAGTAAGTAAATTAGTGTTGAACCTAAACTATACAAATCTGAAGCTGGTGTCAAAGTTTGACCTAAATGTTCCTCTGGTGGTATAAAACCAGGAGTTCCGCTTACCAAACTGCTCAGAGCCATTTTTTCACCCTGGATGTGCGCCAAATCAAAATCAACTAGGTAGGCATTTAGTTGCTCATCAACTAGAATATTTTCTGGCTTAATATCCCGATGAATAATTGGATCAACTCGCTGCTGTAAATACACCAAAATCTCTAAAAGTGACACCGCTATTTGCTTAATTGCTTCTGGATGCCATCTGGATGCTGAACCCAAGGAAGGAGCGTTTTTGTACTCCTCGACTATGTAAAAACCCTTGGATGTAGTAAAAGAATCTAGATAACGCGGAATGCGGGGATGATTCAGTTTTTGCAAAATTTGCACTTCCCGTTCATAAGCTGTTATCCCCAGCCAGTCTGCACCTGCATGGGAGACACTAAACTCTTTAATTACTACCTGTTGTTTGAAGTTACGGACACTAGCAAGATAAGTGATGCGTCCCCCTTGCTGGTTGCGTCCCAATTCTCGGATAACTTCATAACCCAAAGCAGAAAAATCTGGATGTTGAATTAAGGGGATTTTCCCTTGATTACGCACATCAAGCTCCATTAAACACCACCTGAATTGGATTTTGTCAAGGTGCAATTAACAAATTATAAATTCTCACCCAGATTGTTATCTGCCATTCTGCCCTTATGGAGTGGTGAGAGTGTTGAGAGTGCTGAGTGCTGAGTAATGAGTAATGAGTAATGAGTAATGAGTAATGAGTAATGAGTAATGAGTAGTGAGTAGTGAGTAGTGAGTAGTGAGGTATATCATAGCCCCCTCTTCGCTTGCGGGGAGGGGGTTGGGGGTGGGGTTCTTCCTCACTATAGCGGTAGCGGGGCGTTTAGCCGGTGCTGAGTTAAGAGTTATTCGTCATTAGTTTGTTCTCCCCTGCTCCCTTAAGCCTCTACTTCCCGCGTTAGCCAGTCAACAATCTGAGTATTGACAACATCTGGTACTTCATCATGGGGACAATGACCAGCACCAGGAATAGGCACGATTTTAATATCTTTGCCATTTTCTAGGGCGGTTTCGTAAATCTTCACCCCAGTAATTGGTGTCCAAGGGTCGTCAGCACCCCAAATCACTAATAGAGGACGTTCTATTTTGGGTAAGAGTTCCTCTGGTGCTGGCCCTGGTGGTGCTGTAAGGATAGAGGCAAATACCTGCTGTGCGCCTGGGTCGCAAGATGGAGTATAAAGTAAATCAACTAATTCATCAGTAACGGCTGTGCGATCGCGGTAAACTTGGTACAGTGTGCGCCGAATTTGAGATTTTTGGCGAATGCGGTTAAATACAAATTTACCTGTAATTGGCGATCGCACAACTCGGTTAAACGCCGACATGACGATTCTTAAGGGTGGGTTTAATTCGTGGGGACGATGACTCAACCCACCAGCCGAGTTAATTAACACACCCCCAGCCGCAATCTCTGGATGTTCTGCCAAAACTATCAAACTTAAAAGTGCGCCGATAGAATTACCAATAAATACAGCCGGTTGTTGAATATGATCTGTCCAAAAATCTTTTAATAATTCTACCCAAACATCTGTACTGTAATCAATTAGAGCTTTATCCGAACCACCAAAACCCAAAAGATCCACAGCAAAAACTTGGTAGCCAGCATTCGCTAATACTGGGATATTTTTACGCCAATGTCCAATGGAAGCACCAAAGCCATGCACAAGCACCAACGGTTGTCCAGTACCCATGACCGTATATTGAATTTTGTGATTGCGCCAAGTCCAAACCAGGGTTTCAAAATTCGCCGTGGTTACTACCTGCTGGGTCGTTACAGTCATTATTAAGATTCCTATACTATTGCTATATATACTAAAGCCTCTCGCCTTCTAGTATTCTGATCAAAATGTTATTTTTAGACAAGGAATCATCAAAAAATCCCACTATTAACCATACAAAAGCTTTTAGTTTACCAGTAACCATCAAGGAAATGTCTTTCCCCTAAACCCCTACAACCTTTTTCAAGCTAAATGAGGTCACGCATTGGACGTAAAAATAATAGGTAAAAATCGCTATGCCAGCAACTGCTATTAGTCTGCGGTTAGAACCCGGTCAAAAAGTCACCTTAGAGCCTGTTACTTGGGAAGAGTTTGAACATATTCTTGCCGAATTAGGAGAATCACGTTCATCGCGAATTGCTTATGCCAATCAGATTTTAGAAATCATGGCCCCACTACCAGAGCATGAAAGGTCAAAAGTTTTACTTGCAGATTTAGTAAAAGCCTTGCTCAAATTTCAAAAACGATCATGGGAACCTCTTGGCTCTACTACTTTTAAAAGTCAGAGTATGACAGCAGGTATTGAGCCTGACGAATGCTTTTATATCGAAAACTACAAAGCTGTTATCGGTAAAAATCGGCTGGATTTAACTGTCGATCCCCCACCAGATTTAGCATTAGAAACTGACTTAACCTCTAAGACAGAACTTGATGCTTATGAAGCTTTGAAAGTACCAGAACTATGGATATACAAAAATAGCAACCTAAAAATTTACCTCTTGCAACAAGGTAAGTATGTTGAATCTCAGACAAGTCAAACTTTTCCTGGTATAGAAGTGATAGAAATTATTCCACTGTTTATCCAGCGAGCTAAAGAAGTTGGAGTGAGTCAAACATTGGCTGATTTCGACATATTTATAGTGCAAACACTAGGTGATAGGTGAAATTTATTTTACATTTAATGTACCATCAGAATTAGCGTTCTCTTTGATATAAACATCTTGAATGGGGAAAGGAATAGAAATACCTATTTCTTGATAACGTTTATGCAGTTTCTTAATTAATAGATGTTTACCCATACGTTGATCAAAGTATTCACTAACACGCATATATAATGTGAAATCTATACTAAAATCTCCAAAGGTGTGAAATCTGATATATGGCTCATTTTTAATTAATTCAGGGGCAATTTCTTGCATCACTTCTTTAGCTACTTCTACCGTTATTCCTTCAACTTGTTCTAGATCACTATTGTAACTAACACCTACATTCATAGTTAAAGTGATTTCTTTAGCAGGTAGATGATAATTAGTAAAAATTGTCGAACCAAGCTTAGAATTAGGTACTATAACAACATTATTAGAAAGTTCTCTAATGGTTGTGTTGCGCCAAGAAATATCTGTCACATATCCCTCATTGCCATCATCTAATTTGACATAATCGCCATTTCTCACCTGCTTAGAAAGAATTAAATAAAAACCAGAAAATAAATTAGCTAGGGTATCTTGTAATGCTAAACCAACCGCTAAACCCCCAATTCCTAAAGTTGTAATAATGGGAGTAATGGCAATTCCTAGAGTTTGTAGTAATATTAATGCTCCTAATCCTAAAACAGAAGCTTTAGCAAGGTTAGATATAAGTGATGCAGTTGACCTCTCTGCTGTTTTAGTATATAAGCTCACAAAACCAGCAGTCAATCTGGCTAAGACTAAGGTGACTGAAAATAAGAAAACTATTGTAGTGAATCTGTGCAATAAAATAATAATATCTGTCTTGATTGGCGCACTCATAACAGCACTGGAAAACCCTGCCAGTACAAACCAAATAAAAGGCATACGTTGCAGAGACGTAAATATTATATTGCTTCCAGGAATTTGTTTATCGGTGGCAAATTTTTTCAGTCTATTGAAAATAATTTTTTCACCAATGATTCCAGTCAGCAAGCCAACTAAGATTAATGCTAAAGGTAAGATCCAGTTCATCATTATTAATTTTTAATTTTAAACAAGCAGATGATTACTGCAAGATTTTACATCATCACTACACTATCAAAAACCTCCAAGCGGATTGAATACTACAATTCTGGTAAAAATCAATAATATGGATCTACCAATTATTTATCACCCTGATTACGTTGCACCATTACCTGAAGCTCATCGCTTCCCGATGCCAAAGTTCCAAAAACTCTATGAGTTACTGTTAACTGAAGGGGTGGCACACATAGAGCAATTTCATACACCAACACGTCCACACTCAGAGTTAATTGAGTTAGTTCACACCCCTGATTATGTCCAAGGTTACTGTGAAGGTACATTAGATGCTAAAGCACAACGTCGGATTGGCTTACCTTGGAGTCCAGCCTTAGCAAATCGTACCTGTGTGGCGGTGGGTGGAACAATACTCACAGCACAACTAGCACTTAGTCATGGTTTAGCTTGTAATACGGCTGGTGGGACGCATCACGCCTTTCCCAGTTATGGATCTGGTTTTTGTATTTTCAACGATTTAGCGATCGCTTGTCGCGTTCTCCAAAAACAGGGACTCGTGCAGAAAATCCTCATTGTGGATTTAGATGTCCATCAAGGAGACGGTACGGCGTTTATCTTCCAAGATGACGACAGTGTATTTACTTTCTCCATGCACTGTGAGGTTAATTTCCCAGGAACTAAGCAACAAAGCGATTTAGATGTTCCTCTATCTGTAGGAATGGAAGATGACGCTTATCTACAAACCTTGGCTAAATACTTACCAGACTTATTATCTGAAATCAAACCAGACTTAGTATTTTATGATGCTGGTGTTGATCCGCATATAGGCGATCGCTTAGGTAAACTAGCCTTAACTGATACCGGAATATTCCGTCGAGAAATGCAGGTGTTAAGTACCTGTGTCAGTTCTGGTTATCCCGTCGCCTGCGTAATTGGTGGTGGTTACGCTGATGATATGAAATCTCTAGTTTGGCGACACTCCCTAGTGCATCGCGCCGCTAGTCAGGTGTATCGCCAATATAAACTATAGTTATTTTCTGCTGCTGCTTGCTTTTATGCTTTTTTTAGCATACTCTTGCACGAAAAAAATCTGTCCGACTGCTTTTATATTTTGCTTCATAACCCGCAACAAACGATTCTCTAAGGTTCGACTATCCTCATCCAAAAAATCAATTATTGCCTTGACTTTCCCAGCATAATCACGATCGTGTTTAAAAATAATCATGCCAGCATGATTTGGTGCAGTGCGATGTAGATCGATAAAATCTTGGCGATTTTCCGTAATCAAAATGCGACCTGTCGCTGTGGCATACTGCAAAACAACATCGTCAGGAATCCCTTGATTTGCTTGACCTGCTTCGTAGGAAGTTAATACATCGTGTCCCGCCGATCTGAGTAAGCTTACCATTGCGATCGGAAAATTTTCATTGGAGTAAAATTGTAATGCCATTAAACTAAATCATCTTGGGCAATTTCTTGATCGATTTGTTCAGGATTTTGTTCGTAGTAATGCCAAGCTGCACTTAAATCTTCCGCAGTCAATCCAGGATAATTTGCCAATAATTCTTCATCCGGCGCACCTTGTTGACGATATGCTACCAAAGTCCACACGGGAATTCGTGTATTTCTAATTCGTGCCTGTCCCCCGCAAACTCCAGGTGTAATCTGAATCGGATTTTGCAACATTTGCACGTAATTCAATGCTTGGTCAACTAATTCCTCTGGTAAAGCTGCAATTACTTCGAGCAGTTGAGTCCTCTTATTCATGACAACAAAATCTCTCTCGCTTATTTCATCCTAACTTGAAATTTTATAGTAATTATCCTAGCAACTGTTTTGAAGCCCAATCTCAATTTCACCAATTTAGACTAGGCTAAAAATTGTTTTTGTAAAGCAACAACAACAGCTTGAGTGCGATCGCTTTGAGGCTTAAAAAATAATCAAACGCGAAATCCTGATTTTTTCGTTGGTTCTTAACCTTCGTTGTGATCAAGAGTAATTTAGATGCGTTTGCCCTGGCGTAGCAATTAATTCTGGAACACAAGCAGCCAAGGAAGCAGCTAATAAAGATCATCCTGACCCCAGCAAAAAAATTTAGGCGAACTCACTAGGTTAAAAAATGCCGGAGTGCAACCAACTGGCGATTTATTGTATCCCTCTGGTTCTAGCCTTGACCCCCACATCACTCCCACAGCAGCTAAGGCGTAAATTGCACGAGTAGCCAAGGCGCGGAGTGTTCAACCCAACCAATTGAAAACTTTAATTACTCAAAATACTGATGGTCGTTTTTTAGGTATTTTTGGCGAACCTGGCGTGAATGTGTTGAAGTTGAATTTAGCTTTAGATAATTCTACTGGAGTTTAGACTAAATAGCTGAGAAAGTCAGAAAAAATAGAGGGAGTGCTTGAACACAGACCCTCTATTCACTCAGGGTTAGATAAACTTTAATTTACTAGTACAGAAAGCAGCATTTTATGAGATGATAACGATCGGCAAAATTTCAACCATACCAAGGCAACTACAAGAGAAAATTCGTATTAAATTCTGGTTTTTTCCTTCAAGACTGCTTTTATCGGTAATTAATAATTCAAAATGTGTGATTACCCATCACCTGTTACCGACCTCAACAGATAATCTAAGTATTAAGATGCACACAAAAAATAAATATTTCTAATCAAGTTGTTGAGATTAGAGATTGTGAGGAATGATGAATTGAGCGTGAATCACACTCTCAAAATTTACTTTGCCCGTCGATCAGGTCAAATTCCATCATTCTTAACTTAAAGTTAGGTCTCATAGTCGATACAAAAACTGGTTTAACATCGATAAAATCTATAGGCAGGAAGAGCCGAGGAGAACGCAGTGGTCTTATTAAAAGGCTTTGAAATTGAAATGTACACAGGTACGCCTCAAGGGGAAATCGTCGGTCTCTCGGATAAAATTGTTGCAGACTTGGACGGGTTTATGCGAGAACCAGATAGCCGCAACGTAGAATACGTAACCAGCCCCTTGCACAATTATGAAAGCCTGTTATGTGCCTTGCTGCGTCCTCGGCGCGAATTGCGAAAATACCTGCAAACATTGGGAGACTACACTTTAATTCCGGGGAGTACCTTATCTTTGGGTGGTAGCGATCGCTTCATGCGTTCCGATCCAGCTAACCCCTATCACGATTACATCGAAAACACCTACAACACCAAAGTAGTCACCGCTAGCGTTCATATCAATGTAGGGATAGATGATCCAGAAGTGTTAATGCGGGCTTGTCGCTTGATTCGCATGGAAGCACCGCTATTTTTAGCCTTAAGTGCTTCATCTCCCTTCATAGATGGTAAAGCCACTGGTTATCATTCCACCCGTTGGGCTGTCTTTCCCCAAACGCCAACCTATGTACCACTGTTTGCAAGTCACGCCCATCATATCGAATGGGTAGAACAGCAACTACTCGCAGGGACAATGCAAAATGTCCGTCACTTGTGGGTATCAGTCAGACCAAATGGCGATCGCCGTCCTTATGATCTTAATCGCCTGGAATTAAGAATTTGTGATTTAGTGACAGATCCCATCGCTTTACTCGCAATCACCGCCCTATTGGAAGCGCGATTGTTGCAACTAATAGAAAATCCTGATTTAGATCCCTTAACCCAGAGTATTTTTTCTCCTGAAGAACTCATCACTATCACAACTAACAATGAAATAGCAGCCGCTAGTGGTAGCCTGGATGCTCAACTAACACATTGGCAAGATGGACGCACCATCATTGCTAGAGATTGGATAGCTGAACTTTATGCAGAAGTTTGGGCGATCGCCAAAGAACAGGGTTTTAGCTGTTTCCTTTCACCTTTGCAGAAAATCCTCCGCGCTGGGAATGAAGCCCAACACTGGCTACAACTGCATAAAATTGGTTTAGGCACTCAGCAAGTAATCACCCAAGCCATTACCGCAACTTACGAACGCGAAATAGAACTGCAAGATAAATTATGTTCGTCTCTAGCGGCTTAATAATAATTTGCGCCAGCCAAGAACCCCGTTTTCTTGGAGAAACCGGGGTTCTTCAACAGTCAATGACCTCATGACTATTTAGACCTCAAAGGTATCAATTTTTGCTTTTAAAAATCTAATCGATTTGACTTGCTTGACATTTATTAACAAAACCTATCGTTAGCCTCTGTCTACTGGTAGATCATTCATAATAAATATATCTTTTTATACAAATAGAAGTTTTACGGACAATGCCCCAGGTAGTTTTAGTTAATCCGCAAATTCCCCCCAATACAGGTAATATCGCCCGTACTTGTGCGGCGACAGGTACAGAGTTACATTTAGTCGGTCCTTTGGGATTTGAAATTAGCGATCGCTACCTTAAACGAGCCGGCTTAGACTACTGGCCTTACGTCAAGCTCCACTATCACAAATCCCTAGAAGCCTTTAAAATAGCGCATCAAGAGCGTGGAGGCAGATTATTAGGTTTTTCGGTTCGCGGCAGTTCTAATTACATTCAACACCAATTTCAAGATGATGATTGGTTATTGTTCGGCAGTGAAACCACTGGTTTAGCACCAGAAGTTTTATCTATTTGTGATGCTATCTTACACATTCCAATGGCTCAACCAGGTGTTCGCAGCTTGAATCTATCTGTCAGCGTGGCTGTAGGTTTATTTGAAGCGCGTCGTCAGTTAGGTTATTTACTGTAATTATGAACTAGATTTTGCGTAAGTAATTTTCCTTACGCAAACTATGTATGTTCGTTGCATAATAAGACTTTTAGACTTATCGACTTCTCGTATACATATTTAAAAATGTATTATTAATGACCTTATTTTTTCTTGTCAACTGTAATTATATTGAAAAATGACAAAAAATAAATGTTTTTATGATAAGAAATTTGTATATCAAATTCCATTACTTCGGAAGTTTGAATGATAGATTTTGATGAATTCAAACGGTTGAAGTATGGGGAACAAAAAAGTGAAACTTCTTTCTTATAAAGAGTTTGAACCCTTTTTGCTGAATAAATATTGTTGAGCAGCAAAAAATCGGTCGTAAGTTTGTACGGTTGTTTTTTAGGGAATAATCAACGTAAAGTCTCGTGTTGGGAAGACGGATTTATTCAAAAACCCTTGAAGATATTTACATCAGGGGGCATCGCTTTTCCAGAAGCCAAATGTGAGAATTGCTCACGGCGATTGTTTCCTTAGAAGGTATCATGTATTTTCTAGCCAAATCGCCAAAAGCAAGAGTAAGCTAAGACAACTCTGAGAAGAGCAAGCTGTGTGAGGGGGTGAGGAGTCGAACGGACAAGTCAGCATAGCAACTTTTAAAGTTTTGCTAACAGGTGTGAACTTGTCTAAATCAGAGAACCAGGTTAATCTTGCCTATGTATCTCTGGTAAAAGTGATCTTGATCTATCGTGTGATGTGATCTAGATCGTTGACTAGTTCCAACTGGAAAATCTAGGTCAGTTAAGCACTATTGATCATAGGAGGTCGTCTTTGAAACGAGCATTAAAAAAAAGAGTGAAGGCTGTGTTGGAAAATACCCCTGGCAGTGATGATGCCCCAATGGATCAACTAAACGTGGCGAACAATAAGGCGAATCGCCGAGCGCGGACACAAGTAGCCATGATTGGTTTAGCAATCTCGATGGGAGCAACCAGCCTTTTGGTGACTCGGCAAAGCGATCAAGCCCAAGCAGCAGCCCCTGTAGGTAGCCAAAAAGCCGCCTCTACCGTTCCTACAGCCTCTGATAATGAAGTGAAATTTGCTCCCACAAAACTGGGGACTCCTGTAGTCTTATCAGCAAGCGTGCCAGAGAATCCTGTCATAGTTGAACCGACAGCAGTTTCACAGTTACCTGGGCTTGAAGCTAAGTGGCAAGTTTTGGCAAGTGGAATGTCTGAGCCAGCTTCTACCTCAGAAACTCTTTCTCAAAATTTAGTAACTTACAAAACTTCCATAGACCAGCAAGAGCAAGAATCACAGCAACAGCAAGCCAAAGAGTCTGTAGAAGAGCTTGCTAAAACTAACGATATTAATGGTGAACAAACGGCATTTATAAAAACCCAGCCACAAACAGAAGCCGCAGATAGCGCAGCTGCTAGTGGTGAAATGAATCTTCAATTGAAGGCGCAGCAAGAATTTGCTCTTAATCGCCTGCAAGAAAAATCGAACCGTTTAAGAAAAAGTCTGGCGGAGTTGCGGTCTGAGGAGTCAAAAGATTTATCAAAAGATTTATCAAAAAATCCATCTGGCTTGAAGCAGCCAACAGCTATAGCCAATCAGCTACCACCTCTGAGTATTAACGGCACAGTTATCGAACAGTCACCAATTCCCACCAATGGGAATCAAGATGATCTGGCCACGAGCGTAAAACAGCCACAAGCGATTACTATTCCCGTGCAGCCACCAGCAATAACTGCACCAATAGTTGCACCAAAAATTACTGCGCCATCGCAACAGGCCAACTACGAAGTTAAACCAGGAGATACCCTAGCTGCGATCGCTAACAGATACAATACTTCTGTTTCAGAACTAGCTAAAGCCAACGGACTCAGTGATCCCAATCAGTTGAAAATTAGCCAACAATTGGTGATTCCTGTTACTCAAAACCCCATAAACAGACAGTACGGGATTAATTCTGAAATAGCTAGTATTCCGCTCAACACAACTAGCATTAATTCCCAACCTATTACTTCACAAACACCTGTTTTAGCTGATAACAGTGATAGCAACAGTCTCGCTGTGCCAACAACAGCAACTGAAGACAGCGAAAACCAAGCAAATACCCCAGTTGAGCCAGAAACAACTGCGAATAACCCCATCACTCAAGGTATAGGTGGTGACACACCTGTTCCCAGAGTTTTTGTAGAAATGCAGAAGCCGAAAAAGTCTACTGACAGAGTAGCCAGCGCAAAAAACGAGCGACTCCGTGGCTTACAAGCAGAAATTCAGAGATTACAAGCAAAATACCGCGCTCAAAATGCAGGAAATAACGCTGCGTCAGAAACAAGAGATGCTGCTATACCAATTCCTGTAGCTACTCCCAATGGCTTGGCAGTTTCTAGACCAGTTTCCAATCAAACAGAATTTTCTATCCCAATTGCTGTTCCTACTCCTTTAACACCTGGTTACGCTAACCAACCAGTTAAGCCGGAATTCCGTGCTACTCGGCCTCTAAATAATGAGCCAATTAATCCAGAGTTCTTACCTAACAATGGAGCTAGCCAGTTAAAACCATCCCAGAATCCATCAGGTATCCGAATCGCAACACCTCCGGCTGGTGTTAATGCTTCCGACTCTTTAGGAAGAATGAGAGGAACTACTGTTTCTCCAGCCAAGCTACCACCTTTAGCGGCGGTAGACCAATATTTACCCAGAACAATTGATGAAAGCACACCTCTTCCATCAGATTCGTCTACAGCCTTCACTTGGCCAGCAAAAGGTGTACTCACTTCTGGCTATGGTTGGCGTTGGGGAAGAATGCACAGAGGTATTGATATTGCCAACGGTGTGGGTACACCAATTGTTACAGCATCTGATGGCATTGTTGAGAAAGCTGGTTGGAATAATGGTGGTTATGGCATTCTTGTCGATATCCGTCATCCAGATGGCACATTAACTCGTTACGCTCACAACAGCAAAATTTTTGTAAGAGCAGGTCAGCAGGTACAGAAAGGACAGCATATTGCCAATATGGGTAGCACTGGTTTTAGCACCGGACCTCACCTACATTTTGAAATTCATACACCAGGTAAAGGAGCAATTAATCCTATAGCGATGCTACCTAAGAACCGCATATAGCTAAGACCTGTTTTCAATTTGATGATTATCTAGCCTAGAAAGAGGGAGTAATTAAGCTCCCTCTTTTGCTTTTGGGTGTATTGACTAATCAATTCCGAAAATGAGATGTGTCATTCTGAATGAAATGTAGAATCTAAGAGATGTTTCGCTTCGCTCAACATGACAGGTTAAGCATTTATGCAAGAGACTCCATGAATTGCACTCACCACTCACTACTCAGCACTCAGCACTCACCACTCACCACTCACCACTCTCTCTGCTATTCTCAGTTTGGCAGAACGCGATCGCGGATTATCACTAATTTCTGCGTCAGTCGCAATAATTGGCTTTTTAGTTAAAACCTTTAACAAAGGTGAATTACGTAACCCATGCTTTACTAAGCGGTCTTCTAGACTATGGAAACTGATAATAACGATTCTGCCACCTGTAACTAAAGCTTTGGGTGCAGTCTCCAAAAAAGTTTCTAGGGACTTTAACTCATCGTTGACCACTATTCGCAAAGCTTGAAACACACGGGTAGCAGGATGAATTCTACCATAGCGGTATTTAGGCGGCACACAACTTGCGATCGCCTCAGCTAATTCTGTAGTTGTGTGAAATGGGCGTTTTTCGACAATGCGCTTGGCAATACGCCGTGAGAGTCTTTCCTCTCCATATTTAAAGAAAATATCCGCTAATTCTTTCTCATCCCACTCATTAATCACATCAGCAGCCGTTAAAGATTGCCTTTGATCCATTCGCATATCTAAACTAGCCGTGTGACGAAAGCTAAAACCTCGTTCTGGTGTATCTAAGTGATAAGAACTCACACCCAAATCAGCGAGAATGCCATCAAAACCGGCAACAGGAAACTTATAAGTCGCAAAATTGCTGCGAATAAACCTTACCCTATCACCAAACTCTGCTAACTCTTTTTGAGCTGCCGCTAAAGCATCCTCATCTTGGTCAATAGCCGTTAGCTGTATATCCGGTACAGCCTCCAAAATCAAACGACTATGACCACCACCCCCTACCGTTGCATCCAGATAACGTCCACCAGGATGTATTGCCAACCCTGTAATTACATCCTGCGGTAACACTGGTAAATGGGAAAATGTCGGTTCTTCGATAGCTGGCAAGTTGGCAGAATGAGAATTCATGAGATTTAGCACAAAAAGATAGAGAATTACAGAAGAACTTAGTATTCAGAATCAATTATCCTTAGTTGATAATTGGCTATTTAGTTTAGTTTTAATTGTGGTGACAATAAACATTGAAAATCATAGAAATTAACGGACAGATGAATAAACTTAAAACCGAGCGATCGCATGAATAAGAACCATCTAGCATTCAAATAATAAATATAGAACATCTACAATACTCTATTTGCCAGTGCATATAAAGTTACAGTTTAAAGTCAAAAATATATAACAGTATTTTTTCTGGTAAATTCAAATTTAAGAGCAAATTTACTCGTTTAACATCAACAGTCTTTGGTTACTGGGCAGAAAAAAGTCAAAAAATCATTTCTTGTCTCCTCAGCACCTCTACCTCTATCTCTTCCCTGTCACCTATCACCTATCACCTGTCACCTGTCACCTGTCACCTGTCACCTATCGCCTATCACCTGTCACCTGTCACCTGTCACCTATCCCCTATCACCCCATGAGAGATGAAAAAATCCAGTGCCTTAATTTATTGGTTATCGAGCTTCCATATAATAGTTGAAGAAGTGAAACAAAATGCAACATCAAGAAAAAGCCCTTAGCTGCCCCCATCTCTCCAACATACTCCCGTATGGGCAATAAATGCCGGGCTTGCCCCAAGATATTGCCTCTACGAACATGACACATTGGCAGACACGAAAAATCCTGTCTGGATGGCACATACGCGGTTCAATTCACAATTTTCTAATGGGAGAACACGGAATTTATGGCAAGAATAGAGACCCGCACTGAACCTATGGTGCTGAACATGGGGCCACACCATCCCTCCATGCACGGGGTTTTGCGGTTAATTGTCACTTTGGATGGTGAAGACGTTGTTGACTGTGAACCGGTGATTGGCTACTTACACCGAGGCATGGAAAAAATCGCCGAGAACCGCACCACTGTAATGTATGTCCCCTACGTTAGTCGCTGGGACTATGCAGCAGGTATGTTCAATGAAGCTGTCACCGTCAACGCGCCGGAAAAACTGGCAGGTGTGACTGTACCTAAACGCGCCAGCTACATCCGCGTCATTATGCTGGAATTGAATCGCATTGCCAACCATCTGCTGTGGTTTGGCCCCTTCCTAGCTGACGTAGGCGCACAAACTCCCTTCTTCTACCAATTCCGCGAACGGGAGATGATTTATGATTTATGGGAAGCTGCCACAGGCTACCGCATGGTCAACAACAACTACTTCCGCGTTGGTGGTGTAGCTGCTGATTTGCCCTATGGCTGGGTAGATAAGTGCATGGAATTCTGTGATTATTTCTTACCCGTCATCGATGAATACGAAAAGTTAGTTACCAATAACCCCATATTCCGCCGTCGTATTGAAGGTATTGGCACTATCGGACGTGAAGAAGCTATTAACTGGGGACTTTCTGGCCCGATGTTACGCGCTTCTGGCGTGAAATGGGATTTGCGGAAAGTTGACCACTACGAATGCTACGACGATTTTGATTGGGACGTGCAGTGGGAAACTACCGGTGATTGCATGGCGCGTTACATGGTGCGGATGCGGGAAATGCGCGAATCTGTGAAAATTGTCAAGCAAGCCCTCAAAGGACTACCTGGCGGCCCCTACGAAAATCTAGAAGCCAAGCGTTTAATGGCTGGGAAAAAATCAGAATGGGATGCCTTTGATTATCAATACATTGGTAAGAAAGTTTCTCCCACCTTCAAAATGCCCAAAGGTGAAATTTATGCCCGTGTAGAAAGCGGTAAAGGTGAACTAGGTATTTATCTGATTGGCGATGATAACGTTTTCCCCTGGCGGTGGAAGATTCGTCCAGCAGATTTCAACAACCTCCAGATTCTGCCTCATTTGTTACGCGGCATGAAAGTTGCAGACGTTGTAGTGATTCTCGGTAGTATCGACGTAATCATGGGGTCTGTTGACAGATAGTGTTCATAGGGTGGGCAATGCCCAATCCTAAATCATTGGTCTTGTAGACACGTTACCGCGTAGCTTGCTTTGCTACGCAACGCTATCGCGAACCCAGTAGGGGTATGTGAGACTTTAGAACCCCGGTTTTTCAAAAAAACCGGGGTTCTGAATTATCGCCAATATCATAAATTAGATAAGATTGTCTAGATAATCATTAAAAATTTTAAAATATTAATTCTTAGTTAATTATTATTAGTTTTCCGAAAAAATTATATAAATTAAGATTGCGAATAATAACTTACCTAAAGTTTTGTTTAGTATTTATTCTATTTCTATTAAATTTAATTTGCTTGTTTGAGTAAGTAAAATTTAGGAATAGAACCTGATAAATTACTATATAAAACTGATCCTGCTATCTGTATTTATAATTTTAGAACTGTGCAAATTCATTCTCACGCAGAATTTGAGCCTAGCTCAAATAAACCTACGGAAGAGGGCTTAAAAAGGATTCTGAATCGTCTTGTCCAAAAAATGCAAAGGGACGCATTAATCAGACAAACGACGAACGAACTGAGAGAATCACTACAGGTTGATCGCTTAGTTTTATATTACTTTTACTGGCAGTGGCATGGACAGGTGACGTTTGAAGCCCTACGTTCTCAGGAGTTTTCCATACTAGGTTCAACTGGGGCTGATGAGTGTTTTAATGACGAGTATGCAGCATTGTATTTAGCAGGTAGAGTTAAAGCGATCGCTAATATTGAAACAGAACCAATCGCAACTTGTCACCGAGAATTTCTTGGGAGTTTGCAAGTCCGGGCTAACCTAGTAGTACCCGTTTTGATACCTAGGGGTTTATGGGGATTACTGGTAGCCCATGAATGTCAAGGAACTCGTAATTGGTCACAATCAGATATAGAACTGATGCAATTAGGGGCGAGAACTTTAGCCACATCCCCTGAAATTTTGGAAAGTTAAATATGAGTGATGGGTGATGGGTGATAGTTGCGCCAGCGCGGTCTTCTCTTCGTTCCCTGTCACCTATCACCTGTCACCTGTCACCTGTTCCCTATTATCTATGGATTCTAATTTGGCACTGCATACAGCCATCGCCCATCGCATTAGTACCAGTCCTCAACAACGAATTACTTTTGCTGAGTATATGGACATGGTGCTATATCACCCTGAACTTGGCTACTATTCCAGCAATGCCGTCAAAATTGGGTTTAAAGGCGGTGATTTCTTCACCTCAGTCACTCTTGACGCTGACTTTGGCGAGTTATTAGCAGAACAATTTCTGCAAATGTGGAAAATTTTAGGGCAACCTATACCCTTTTATTTGGTAGAAATGGGTGCAGGTCAAGGATTGTTAGCGTTACATATTCTTCAATACACTCAGCAGCATCATCCAGATTTCTTCTCAGTCTTGCAGTATCTCATTATCGAAAAATCCCCAGGCTTACAACAAGAACAGCAGCAACGCTTACAAGAGTTTCCCGTGCGTTGGTGTAGCTGGGAGGAGATATCACCCAACTCAATTGTTGGCTGTTTTTTCTCCAATGAGTTAGTAGATGCTTTACCAGTGCATCAGTTTATCTTAGAGTCCGGTGAACTGCGAGAAATTTACGTCACCATTCAGGAAGAACAGGTAGGTGAAGGCGTAACTCCATCCTTTACAGAAATCACAGGCGCACTCTCTACCCCCCGCCTAGGAGAATATTTTGATTTAGTCGGGATTAATTTCCAGCAAGGTGGTTATGAGGATGGCTACCGCAGTGAAATTAATTTAGCTGCTTTAGACTGGTTGAGTATAGTAGCCGACCGCTTGCAACGGGGGTATGTGTTAACAATTGATTATGGCTACCCTGCCAACCGTTATTATAATCCCAGGCGATCGCAAGGAACGCTCCAGTGCTACTATCACCATCGTCATCACAACAACCCTTATATCAATATTGGGCGACAAGATATTACAGCCCATGTTGACTTTACCGCCTTAGAACGATGGGGTGAACCCTGTGGTTTAGACAAAGTTGGTTTTACACAGCAAGGTTTATTTTTGATGTCCTTGGGCTTAGGAAATCGCATTGCAGCCCTTTCCTATCAAGAAATACCCCTTTCTCAACTCCTACAACGACGAGAATCACTACACCAACTCATTGATCCCACAGGACTAGGCAACTTTGGAGTTTTAATTCAAAGCAAGGGATTACCCAAACAAGACACCACTCAACGGCTAAAAGGCTTAACTGTGCCAGAGTAAAAAATTAAAAATCTCTTTAGGAATGCTGGATTAGACAGATATGGACTAGCATAACAGTGATTGCTATGAAGCCGAATTAACAATCGGAGTAATAATTATGTCTGCTCATGACTTCTTAATGTTAGTAACCTTACTTAGTCCTGGTATCTTGTTATCAGTCATCATTATGGTGAGTTTTGCCGCAGGGGGCTAATACCGCCGTGAAGGCGGAAGTCAAAAGTCAAAAGTCGAAAGTTTCCTATATCAAGCCTCTTGCTCGTTTGAAATAGTAGCTTTATTTACGCCGTGCTGTACTAATTACTTAAATTTACTCAGCACTCACCACCGGCTAAACGCCGCGCTACCGCTAACACCACTCACCACTCACCACTCACCACTGAGTTGGTAAATTGAGGATGGAATCAGGAGTAACTACTCCCTAACTGCTGACAATCCCACAATGAAAACGCGATGTCTAACAATAGACTCGCCTATGGTCTACTAAAGGAAAGTGAAAAATGAAGGTGGCATTTCTGGGAACTGGACTAATGGGACTACCAATGGCCCAAAGATTGTTAGCAGCAAATATTGAGGTAATTGCTTACAACCGTACCCCAGAAAAACTAGCACCCCTGCAAGCAGCCGGGGCAGAAGTCGTTACACATCCCCGCTATGCTATTCGGGAAGCTGAGTGCGTCATTCTCATGTTGACGAACGCCGCAGCAATTTATCATGTCCTGCTATCGGACACCTCTTGGCGGACTTTGGCAGGGCGTACTATTATTCAGATGGGAACAATTACCCCAACACAAAGCCAGGAAATCCGAGATTCTATAGTTGGGGGTGGGGGTGAATATATAGAAGCACCCGTATTGGGTAGCATCCCCGAAGCAAAAGCGGGTACGCTAACAGTGATGGTAGGCGCGCAACCACAACAATATGAACGACACTTAAATATACTCAAAAATTTTGGCTCAGAACCTATACTTATAGGGCCTGTGGGAACTGCTTCTGGGCTGAAATTAGCCTTAAATCAGCTAATTGGTTCTCTAACTACAAGCTTTGCCCTCAGTTTAGCCTTTGTGCAACGTCAAGGAATTGACGTGGAAAAGTTTATGGAAGTTTTACGCGATAGTGCGTTGTATGCGCCTACCTTCGATAAAAAACTACCGCGTATGTTAGATGGCAATTATCGTAACCCCAATTTTCCCACCAAACACTTGCTCAAAGATACGGATTTATTTATTTCTGAAGCTCAATCTCTAGGTTTGGATCTCAGCAGTGTTGAAAATGTGCAGAAAATTCTCCAAACAGCCATGAAAATGTCTTTTGGTAATGATGATTATTCTGCCCTATTTTCTGTAATTAGAGACTGGGGAGAGGTGAGTGGAGGTTAGGGGTATTGGTGAGAGTTATTGTTAGACAAAATTAGTAGAAAGACACATAAATATTCTCTCCTCAACAGATGCTATTGTAGGCAGAAACGACTAATGACTAATCATTATTGACTACAATAAAGGCAATAAAATTTCAAATTCAGTACCTATCTCTGGTTGGGAGCGGAAATTTAGATTACCTCCATGCCTAGCGGTGATAATGCGATAACTAACTGCTAAACTTGTTTCTTTATCGGCTCTTTTTTCGATAGAGAAACTTTCGATTATTTGTTTTTGTAACTCATCAGATATTCCTATGCCATTATCAGCAATGCAAATAGAAACCCAGCGAGAATCAGGGGTATCTGGTATTTTGGCTGCTTGAGAAATAACGTCTGTAGTAATGATAATTTCTGCTTGTTTAATATTTTTGCTGCAATTTGGTTGTAGTTGATGTCGCACTGCTTCATCTAGTAAACTATCAACAGCTTGACTTAAAATATTCATTAATACTTGGTTTAGCTGCCCGATAAAGCAAGGGACTGGTGGAAGTTTGCCGTAATTTTTAATGATTTTAATTTCTCCTTTTAAACGGCTTTTCATTAAAATTACAATGCTATCTATACAAGTATGTAAATCTACAGGTTTAGGATAAATTGCATCAATATGACAGAAATTTTGTAAACTTGTGACAAGTTTTTTTAATCTTTCTGCGCCACTGCGTGCGCTAGTTAATGCTTTAGATAAATCTTGTGCTAAATAATCAAATTCAATTTCTTCTTTAAGAATATTTATTACCTCGCAACCTTGAGGTAAATTTTTTTCGTAAGCAGCTATCAGTTTGAGTAAATCTTGGCTGTAGTTGGAGATATGAGTTAAGTTACCCCAGATAAAGCCTACGGGATCTAAAATTTCGTGGGCGACTCCATCTACTAACCTTCCGAGGCTTGCCATTTTATCATTTTGAATCATTTGGGCTTGACTACGTTCGTAGCGCACCTGAGTTTCAATACCGCGAATTTGCCAAGCAGCAATATTTAGTTCATGGGAATCTAATAATTTATAGGTATTTTCTGCTGTCTGGACTACTATTGGTTCTGCCAAAAATTCCGGCGATCGCTTCAGTGTGTGCTGCATGGCTGTTAAAATTGGCGTTGTCTCAGGTAACTGCAAAATCGCTGTACGGGCGTAACTGTAGAGAACATCTAAGGATTCTTTAGCAAATAAATCCTCTCCATAGGGACGAATCAAAAACTCCACTAGTCGCCGCCGGGAAATCATCCCCCGGAATTTGCCCTGTTCTACTAAAATTACCCCTGGGAGTGAGGGATATTGATCAAAATATTTCGCTACTTCTGCACCAGTAAAATTAACTTCTACATCAAAAGTGTACATTGGTAGTTCTTGCAGGCTTGACTCTAAACCGAGATCGCGATCGCTACCAACAGATAAAACTGGTGCTGATATTGGGGAACAAAACTCTTGTGACACGGTAAACTCTCATCTTGACTACAACTGCCAAATAATAAGCTAATATTTTAGCCTTTACATTTGCTACTTACCGCAAGCAAGCAGTCTTCATAAAACTTGTTTCATAGTCAAAGATGAAACATACCTTTTCCCCTATACCGGAATAATTTTCGTGAAAATACTTACGTATAATTGATGATTTTTCCAGATTGGTCTTGCCGATTGAGAGTTTTTATAGTAGAAATTCAAGCAACCCTAAAATTTTATTTTCGGAGGAATCGTAAAAATCATGAATATTAGTAACTGAGAGCGATCCCCAAATATTTTAAAATGATCAATTCTTTATGAATAAGCCCAAAAGGTAACATAATCAAGAGTTATTGTCCGGTAAGTATAATGATTAGCTGTTAAATGACATACTAGTTAAGCACCTAATAGACAAAACTAGGAACTATTGTGGAGATGAAACAATCATTAACAGAGTTATTCTAGTACATCCACTCAAATCAACACCCATCTCTATTACAAGTGACCACTATTAGTGTTGAAATACAACTCACACCCTAATCTCTACTTACTGTTTTCAATATGTTGTATTGTACCTAAATGCGTTTGATCCCCATTCAGCATAGAATAACTAGGCATAAACTCAAAAATTCAACCCGCTTTTGACTGCAACACCCATGAATCAACTGAACAATGGTTTCACTATATTTCTGAGTCTGCTAGTCGAGGCGATGCCTTTTTTGCTTCTAGGGGTTTTATTCTCTAGTGTGCTGCTATTTTTTGTTGATGAGCGCAAACTAGTAGAGAGAATGCCCAAAAACCCACTAATGGGTGCTATAGTTGGCAGCCTGGTTGGCTTTTTGTTTCCGGTGTGTGAATGTGGCAATGTGCCGGTAGCAAGGCGGTTGCTGATGCAAGGAGTACCCACACCTGTAGCAGTTGGTTTTTTACTAGCAGCACCAACAATCAACCCGATTGTAATTTGGGCAACCTGGACAGCATTTCGCGATCAGCCAGAAATTGTAGTTCTGAGAGTGGTATTTTCTTTATTAATTGCCATCATTATCGGTTATGTGTTTAGTTTTCAAACAGACTTGCAACCCATAGTGCAACCAGCGATCGCCCGTTATTTGAAATTTAATCCCCCCCACAAACCAGAACCAAAACGCCGGGGTCAATATCAATCAGGACAACAAGCTGCCAACAAACCAAATATATTACGTTCTGGGACTTACATTTTAGGGGGAAGAGCAGGTATGACTACACGGCTGGATGCCAACTTAGTCCCAGCCGATGAACCCACCCTCACGACGAGTAAACCCCCAGGAGATAAACTCCGTCTGGTGCTAGATAATAGCATCCAAGAGTTGCGAGAATTGGGAGGCGTAATGGTTTTAGGTAGTGCGATCGCAGCAGCAATTCAAGTTCTAGCTCCCCGTGATTTAATTCTCAGCCTCGGTGCTGGGCCGATTACCTCAATTTTGGTCATGCTAGTGTTAGCCGCCGTCGTATCCATTTGTTCTACCGTCGATTCCTTTTTCGCCTTATCCTTCGCCTCAACCTTTAGCACTGGTTCTTTATTAGCATTTTTGGTATTCGGCCCCATGATTGACATCAAAAGCGTCGGCTTGATGTTATCCATGTTCAAACCCAAAACTATCTTTTACCTATTTGCCTTAGCTGGACAACTCACATTTTTGTTTACCCTGTTTATTAACTTGCACGTTATTTAGATAGTAGTGAGTAGTGAGTAATGAGTATGTAAATAATTTTAAATTTTGAATTTTGAATTGGAGCGAAGCGACTTGACTAAATCTTCCACCCAAAATAAATTACTTCCCTGGCTGGATGTCTTAGCAATTACAGCTTGGGGTGTGATGATGCTGAGATATTGGCTAAATGGTAAGCTAAACCTCCTAATTCACCCCAATTTCTTTCCTTTAGTGGTACTAGGTGGTGCTGGTTTGATAGCCTTGGGTTTGTTGAAAGCACGAGAACTATGGCGATCGCGACGGCGACAGCGTGATATGACACCAAACCCTCAACACATTAATTTTTTTGCCCCTGGTTGGGGTAGTAGCTTGCTGTTAATCACAGCGATTTTAGGTTTAATCATCACACCCCAAGTATTTGCCAGTGATAAGGCACTCCAGAGAGGAGTTACAGATTTATTGTCAACCTCTCGCGTTCAACCCCAAGCCTTTCGTGCTTCTATTCGTCCAGAAGAGCGATCGCTTGTGGACTGGGTACGCACACTCAGCGTCTACCCTGAACCAGACTCATATACAGGTCAAAAAGTCAAGGTTCAAGGATTTGTCGTCCACCCTCCAGAGATAGGCACAGAATACATCTTCCTAGCCAGATTTGTACTGACTTGCTGTGCGGCTGATGCTTATCCTGTAGGATTACCTGTCAAACTCTCAACCGGTCAAGAGAGATATTCCCCTGACACCTGGCTAGAGATAGAAGGAAAAATGGTGACAGAAACCATCAGTGGTAATCGTCAACTCACCATAGCCGCCAGTTCTTTGAAAAAGATTCCCCAGCCAGAAAATCCCTATAGCTATTAATAGGTGATAGGTGATAGGTGACAGGTGACAGGTGACAGGTGATAGGGGAGCAGGAGGTAGATGTTATTCAATAGACCTCTTGCATAAATGCTTAAACTGTCATGTTGAGCGAAGCTAAACATCTCAAAGATTATACATTTCATTCAGAATGACTAAAAAAGCTTTTCTCCAACCATTAGATAGGGTAGCAATTGCCTTGATGTTGCTGCTAAGTTTGCTGATTGGACTACTCATTTTACAAGGTGATGTCGTAGCAGCACGCGTGCGGGATTTTACTTGGCAAAATCAGCAAATAGGGGCAGAAGATATCTCTTTTACTCTCGCTTTTAGTCGTCCCATGAACATAAAAAGCGTGGAGGATAACTTAAAGATTGAACCACCCCTAGCAGGTAAAATTAGTTGGGCAGGACGGCGGATGGCTTATACCCTGCTGACACCTGCACCCTACGGCACGAATTATAAAGTAGAGTTGCAAGGAGCTAAAGATAAATTTGCTGATCCAGAAGATAACAAGCGAGTGATACAGCCTTTTTCGGGGCAGTTTAGCACTCGCGATCGCGTCATTCTTTACATAGGAGCAGATCCAGAAGATAAAGGACGTTTAGTTCTCTACAATTTGACGGAAGAGAAAAAAACAGTTCTCTCCCCCAAAGAGTTGGTAGTGATGGACTTTAAAGCCTTCCCTGATGGAGAAAAAATTCTGTTCTCGGCTCGCACCAGTAATAATCAAGACTTACTATCAGCCAAAATATATACTGTTACAACGGGAATTTCTGCAAAATCTGACACTAGAGCCGCAGCAGCAGGTCTGATTGAGCTAGTTTTAGATAATAAAGACTATCAAAACCTCAAATTTGACTTGTCGGCAGATGGACAGACAATAGTTGTGCAACGGGGAAATAGAAATAACCCCAGTGACTTTGGACTGTGGTTTATGCCAGCTAACATCCCATCTGGTGAAAGACCTCAGCCCCAACGCTTACAAAGTCAACCAGGGGGAGACTTTATCATTACTCCTGATAGTAAAGCTGTAGCTGTTGCCCAAGGGCAGGGAGCAGCTATTTTAGCCCTCCAACCAGATGCCAGCAAACCTTTAGATTTTCTGCCGCAGTTTGGGCTAGTGCAGGCTTTTTCTAAAGATGGCTCTCAGGCGGCTATGGTCAAGTTTAATACTGATTTTACAAGAGATTTATTCTTAGTCACCAACCAAGGTACTCAGAAACCCTTATTAAAAACTACTGGTTCTATTCTTAGTTGTCAGTTTGACCCCGCTTCACCCACTCTTTACTGCTTGTTGACACAACTTGTCTCTCAAGAGCAATACATAGAACAGCCCTACTTAGTGGCGATTGATCTGAAAAATAAACAGCAGAAACCATTGTTGGTGTTACCTGTGGAACAAAGAAACGTCCAAATGAGTTTATCTCCCGATGGTTTGGCGTTGCTATTTGACCAAGTAGTTCCCGAAGCCAATTCTACTACACCATCTGCCAACAACTTGAAAACCGATGATGGCGAGGCGATCGCTACTAGTAGTCTTTGGTTAATGCCCCTACTACCGATTTCTGATACAGCCATCAGCACCATCAAACCAGAAAAACTTCCCCTAATAGGATTTCATCCCCGTTGGCTACCATGAAGAAAGTTAAAAGCTAAAAGTTAAAAGGCAAAAGAATTTTAAATTTTTGCCTTTTTTTGTTGACTTGATACAATATGTATCTGATAAATTATATACAGAGACAGTGTTTCTCCAGCGTGTGAATTCCTACCAGGGGGTTGCTACCACATCACTCTTAACCAAAGCCAAGCCAGCTTCAACCCAAATATTTAATATTTAAGTATCTGTACAGCAAATCATATATTTGTAGCATTTCATCTCGAAACCCCCTCGTTATCTAAGGTTGACGAGGGGTGAGTTGATAATGTTATAACGACATTAGTTATAGATGCAAAATGGGGAACACTGATCAATGATTAACTACTGACGCTAGGGAAAAATAACTGGGCTGCCAGAGTAACCCCTAAGCAGTTGATCAGCAATGCTGAATATTGATAAGTGGGTGGTTCAAGAGTGATGAATGAAGCCGACACCTCAAATAACAGGACTGTGATGGAATCTCCTAATTCTTCTGCTAATTCTCTACAAACAGAACAAACAATCTGTCCTTTTTACTCAGTTGTGCCTGCTGACAATACAGTCGTTGCTAAATTGCCACTCCTCAACCCCGCAGCAGATGAACAGCATCATCCCCAAACTCCTGATTTTCCCCAAGATACCACCAACCACAAAGATTGGGTTGTAGAACCTGATAGTGATCAGCAAACACAGGTAGGAGATGAATTTCACAAACTGCTGGCATTAAATGAAGAATTACGTGCTGCCAATAATAATCTGTACCAGCAAGTAGAACATCTTAAAGATGACTTAGCTGAGTCAGAACAGGCTTTGCAGTGGCAGAAAAGACGCTCTAGCGTCACGGAATCTATGCTTAATCAACAAGCACAGGAACTTTCTGCCGCTCAAGAACAAATCCAATCACTTTTTCAACAGCTAGAAACTACATCTCAAACTGCACAACGTCAAGAAATTCTGAACGACAGTTATAAAGCACAATTACAAATTAGTCAACAACGCATTGCTCAGTTAGAACGGGAATGCGCCTTATTACAAACTGACTATAGTGAACAATCACAGCAGGTCTTACAATCAGAAAATTCTTGCCGTGAGCTACGTACTAGGTTAATGCGACAGCAGCGTCAGACGTTGCAATTTAAAGCAGCACTGGAAAAATGTCTAGAGACATCTATTCCTAGTTATGATGCTCCTGATACAGCTACTGAGAAACCCCAAAATCCCGTCACTCATAAATCACGGTTTACTAAAAAAGCTCGTTCTTTGTTTCCTAACGCGCAGCCTATTAAACCTTGGTCAGCAGAACCAGAAACCCCAGAAGAAAATACTGCTCAGGTGGAGAGTGAAGCTTCATTACCACCTCCATTTAGCGGTGATTACGGTGTTCCTAATCCTTCCCCTGTTTGGAACTGGCCAGCCAAGCCAGAGGCATCCCCAGCATCAAAGCCATCTGCATCAAGCGATGCTATCGAAAATGAGCCTCTGATTCACCCGGAAGATATTTCATCTGTAACTCCATCATTAGAACTAGATGAGCAAATAGATAGTCTCATTCAAATGTTTTTTGCGTCTCAGCCTGGAACTAAGTCTGCAACACCACCAACATCAGATCCTCTTCCAGACAGTCAACCTGTAGAGACTCAAGTATGGGAAACTTGGGCTACAGATGTTGAGGATGATGAAACACCGGAAACCACACCAGAAAAGCCATTGGTGACATTTACAGACATCACCCTCCCCACAAATAATTCTGCAACATTGTCCTTCACTTTATCTCCCACGGAGAACCCTGCTGAACCACCAGAGAATTCTTATTCACAAGTATCTCCAGTAAATGAAAGCGAATTAGAGTTAAGTGATTTATCTCATGAATTATTGGGTGATTTTACTGATGAAGAGACTCAATCACCTTCCCCAGTGGTTTATCCCCAGCGTCCACCAAAGAAACGGAAGTCTTTAGCATCGGTGGAACTACCGAATTTTAAGCAAAATATTCAATAGACCTCTTGCAAAAGTCCGAAAATGAGATGTGTCATTCTGATTGAAATGTAGAATCTTTGAGATGTTTCGCTTTGCTCAACATGACACCTTAAGCATTTATGCAAGAGGTCTATTAAGTCAAAATTTAAAATTCAAAAGATGTTAATTTTGAATTTTGCGTTCGCGTAGCGTGTCGTAGACAAAAGTTCTGTAGGCGGGTTTCCCGCCGTAGGAAACTTTTCAAGACGAATTTTGAATTTTGAACAAAAATGTTGAGCGCAGTCCCTACCTATAACTTGTTTAGGTAGGGACTGCGAAACCAGTATAAAACGAAAGTGCGAACAATTTATTCTGGTTTCTCTTGCTTCTGTACATATTCTATAAGCTTGTCCAATGGTGCTTGTGCGCCAACACTAATTAACGCATAAGAACCTGACCAAAACTGGGGTTTTTCTGCCCAATAAAACTTTTTTAGATGTTGAGAAAATTCAGACCGTAGCTTTCTAGAGGTTACGGTTTTTATGTTATTGACTAATTTAGATAAGTCAATACTAGGATGAGTCTCAATCAACAAATGCACATGATCAGATTCTCCACCAAACTCAATTAACTCACATTCCCACTTAAATAATAGTTCGTTGATGATTGATTTCATCCTAGCAAGGATTTCTCCTGTTAAGGATTTACGACGGAATTTAGTTACCAGAACTAAATGATAGATGAGTCTAAAAGCACTGTTGGAACGGGTTTTTAGCCTGATGCCATTTTCCATAACTAATTAAATAACTGTATTGACAACTAAAACAGTAGCTTATGCGGTTGAGAAAATGATTCATCAAACCGCAGATAACCCTAGTCCAAAACATAAATATTTTCAGAAAGTAGTTAATAGATATCCGTTCTTCAGAAAATTTCCTAGCTACTTAAGACGTGCAGCAATAGCTGACGCTATTGGTATAGTTTCAAGTTTTCAAAGCCGATATTATGAATGGCAATCAGGAATAAGAAAACATAGAGCAGCTAGACCACCAAGGCTAACTGCAATGTGCAAAACCTACCCTGCTTTATATAAAGGTCAACAAGTAAAATATGGTTTAAACTACCAAACTGTAGATATTAAAGTATGGAGTGGAACTGATTGGGTATGGCTTAATAACATTAAAATCAATCATACTGGTTTATCTCGTCATCTGATTGACGGTAATGAGATACAATCACCTGCTTTAGTTGTTAATAAAAACAAATGTCAACTTTCTATGCCCGTTCAAATTAAGAAGGTTGATAGAGAAGATTCAGATTTTGTGTGTAGTGTTGATATGGGCATTAACAATGCTGCCACAGCATCTATCGTTGGTAGAAACGGTACTGTAAAAGCAAGGAAGTTTATTAATCCTGCTAGAGACATAGACCGAAGAAATCAACGCAGAATGATGATTAGGAAGAAATCATCGCAAACATCTAACCTAACAAAACAAAAACTACCTACTGGTTTTTGTAAAGGACTTTACCGCAAGTCAGCTAACATCAATTTAGAAATCTCTCGTAAGGTTATGAGAGGCATTGTGGAGTTGGCAAAAACTCACAATGTTAAGGTGATTGTGTTTGAGAATTTATCTGGATGGAAAGCGAAAGCGGGTAGAAAAGGTTCTCTACAAAAGCAAAAATTCCATCTCTGGTGTCACTGTAAAATAGTTGAGTTGACACAACAAAGATGGAATGAGTTGGGAGGTAAAGTAGTTTTTGTTAATCCCAAGTACACCAGTGCTTATGCTTTTGATGGAAGTGGTAAGGTTAGAAGGAGTAAGATTAATTACTCTTTAGCTGTATTTAAAAATGGCAAGCAGTACAACGCTGATCTGTCAGCGTCATACAATATTGGTGCTAGATATTGGTACTCGCTAATTGTAGAAGATAAACATTTTTCTAGAGTGTATGCGCGGAGCGCAGGCTTCGCCAACGTGGGCAAAAGTTCCAACGACACACTGAGAACGCCAGTAACTCTGGATACGTTGAGAAATCTTATGGTTTCTTAGCGAAAGAATCCCCAACTATATTGCTTGCAATTAGTTGGGGTGCGTTCAATTGTTATTACGCTCCTCCGCAGCGAAAAGTTTTATTGTGTAAGTCCTGATTTGCCACCTGCTGGGGCGATCGCGGTCTACCTGTGGTGATAGCGTAGTTAATAGTTAATAACCACAGCCATAATCCCGGATAACGCAGTTCTAGCCGAGGTTTCACCCAGATGAGAAAACTAGGCAACCAAGCACTCAGTAAAGCACTAACTAGGGCATAACGACCAAAATTAACATAAGTTCCTAGCCATCGGAACAAATCTCTAGGCCCAGCTAATTCCCAAATCCACCACAGTAAGGCAGGATTTTTGCTAGCTGCTTTCAGTGCTAGGCGGTTGAAGGTCAACCAAGTACACCTATCTTTGATGAAATTATCGGCTACCTCTGGAGGTTCATCTGCTAATAACCCAAAGAAGGTATTCAGCATGGCATTGACGCGCTGGGGTGGTAAAAATTTCCCGGTGGGAACCATCATACCTTTAGAAAATAGCCAAGTTACAGAAACGTTGCTTTGATAGGCGCGAATTAAGTTCAAATGGTGACGGCTCAACAAATCATGCTGTAAGGCGACATTTAACAGCGTGGTGAGACGTTCTAAGTTACGTACTAGAGAACCAAAGCCAGTAAATACCAGGGGTGACTGTAAAGATGCGGCATCACCGATCGCAATTAATCTATCAAAGGCAACTTGGCGATCGCTACTACTCACACTAAAATGTCCCGGTATGTAGCCAAATGTCGGCTTTTTCCAGACCAGTTGCTCCATATCACAACGGCGGTACTCTGGCAGAATTGTAAAGAAATCTTCATACATCTCCAACAAAGAACCAGGGTTTTCTGGGTTGACTTCGTGGTAGTGAAATAGATAAATTGTCAGTTCTTCACCCGCACCAGGAAAAAGTTCCCAAATTAATTGTCTACCCCGCGAAATATCGCCGTGGCTGTAAAGCACGTCTCCATATTGAGAATCCCAAACCCCAGGCTCAAAACCCTTGTCAATGACTGCTCCCACCGTGGGACAGACACTATCAAAGGCACGTCCACCGTTTAATTGCCAAGCGATGGGGGAAGCAGTTCCCATTGCATCGACTAAAAGCCGCCCACTGACCTGCTTTTCTTCTTGAGTGGGTAAATGCTTCAGATTGACTACAACTTGTGAGTCATCGATATCAGCCCGGAGAAATTCCGTCTCATCCCAGATTTCACCACCTGCGGCCTTTAACTTCTGTCCGCACAAACGTAGTAACTTATCTGAGTCTAGAGATACATTTAACACCGTAGGAGTGTGTAAGATAGGCGATCGCAGTTTAACTGGATTATTGCCATCAAAAAACTTATTAAATCCGTCCTTATATTCCCGGACAATAATCGTTTCTAATTCAGCTGGCGTGAATAAACCCAAGTTAACCAAACTTTGAAGTTCATCACGGGAAATATTCCATTCCCGATTCATTCGTCCAAAAGCCAGACGTTCTACTAGTAAGACTTTGTAACCCAGTTGTGCCATCACCGCCGCATGAATTACCCCCAGTGCGCCACCAATATAGATCAAGTCGTACTGATCTACCCTGTCACCTGTCACCTGTCCCCTGTCACCTAGAGAAGAAAACAACACCTGACGCGGCTGCTGAGGATTCCGCACCCCTTCCCGCCATCTTTGTTCCCACCAGTAGGCACGATTGAGGTCATATTCCCCATTGGGCATTTTTTGAAAGAATTTGACCGTCAGAGGGTAATAAGGAGCTAGTGCTTCAAAAATCGACTGTTGGGATAAATCAATTGCTGGTGGTTCTGGATATTCATGGGGAAAACGTTTGCGGATTTCCGTCGTTAAGTGTTGCACAAGAGTTTTTTCTTCGGGTAGTGGTGTATCTGCCCAACGAAAAACCTTGAGGTAAGTAGTTCTTTGGACAGCCCACACAAATACAGAAATTTCTTTCGGTAATTTTTCGTAAAAATCAGTCCCACCTGTTGTATATTTACTAGATAATTTCAGGCGGAATCCATCTGGAGTCAGTATTTTCTCCCAACTTACTGGGTCAAACTCTGATTGCAGCCAACTGCGTACAGTTGCCGTATCTGAAATCGGAACTTCGAGATAAAGGATTTCTTTCATGTTTTTCTGACATCTCCGGTCAATCTACTTACCCAGGCAGATATGCGAAAGGCGTAAAGTACGCTAAACTCCGCCCTATCGGTTTTCATAAAGATTCAGTAAAGAATTTTTAATAATTTTTCAATTTTTTTTCCATTTTGTAACTTTGATAAACCCACGCCATGAATTATCCCATTCCAGACAGTCCCCAAGAAATTTTTGCTTTAAAACAAAAGCCTGTAGATGAAGAATTAGTTGCCTCTGCGATCGCTGGAGTGATTAGAATCGTCCGTTCCCAAGGGCAATCTTTAGAAGAATTAACAGCACAGTTACTAGCCGATGACCCTTTGTTAGACCAGCAACAACGGCGTTGGCTGAGTAAATTAGTGAGTCAAGCTTGGGAGAGTTTTACTTGAAGCGGCAGGAGACAGTCCTGATAAAAAAAGTTTCATCTTTATTGAGGTGAATTGAGATTTAGCTTATATAGGTGGAAAATCTCATTGTAGATTGTAAAGTGCTGCCATCCGAATTGGATGAGCGTACTGGTATTTGATTTATGAAATATATGTTCCGGCAACCTATCCTGGATGGGTTGCCGGAAATTGAGCTGATTAATCGAACTACAAACGAAGAAATCTCTTTAGGTACTTATGCCTCTGGCATTTTTAGCACTTATATTCCGCTTGCGTATATGGAATTCTTATATACACATCCAAAAGATTGTTTATCGCTTAAATTGGAGTAAATTCTGCGGATCAAGCAACTTACCTGCTGCTAGGTGTGACTTACATCTGGCAGGTTTCATTAGTAATATGTGGACAGCTAAACAAAATGATGAAAACACAGGAATTTTTTGGGGCAAAGTTTCAAAAAAATAAACTATTTGCTTTAGGCGTAGCAATTTGTGCTTGTTTGTTAATCACTCCCATGTTGCATTTGCCAGCCTGGGGAACTCCATCTAGCACTAAGATTCAGTTTGTTTCGCCTAATTGGGTGGCGGAGAATGCTAAAGACCCCAATCTCAGAATTTTGGATGTGCGGAATGCAGCTCTAGAATATGTAGCTGGTCACTTACCTGGAGCAGTCAATATTCCTGATAAAGCCTTTCGTGGCCCCAAGGAAGGTCTACCGGTGCAATATTGGGACAATCAAAGATTAGGAGAAATATTTGCTAATTCAGGAGTAACAAATAATAGCCGTGTCCTCGTTTACTCTGATGGCATAGATGTCTTAGGTGCAACGATGGTAGCTTATTTGCTAGAACGTTCTGGAGTGAAGAATATAGCTGTATTAGATGGAGGTTATAAAGGTTACGCAGCCGCATCTCAGCCAGTAACGAAGGAATTTCCCAAATATAAAGTAGGTAAATTCACAGTCAAGTATAATCCTGCTGTGCGTGTCTCATTAAGTGAAGTGAGAAAACTGATTGGCAACAAAGGTATTACATTCATAGACGCTAGACCCCCAGATTTATTCCAAGGAAAGGAAAAGCTTTGGGTACGCAATGGACACATTCCTGGTGCGCGAAATATTCCTTGGACTAGCTTTACAGATCCTGAAAATCTTCACAAATTCAAATCTTTGGATGAAATCAAACAAATCCTAGCTGACAAAAAAATTACTCCAGCCGATGACATTATTGTTAGTTGCAGCACAGGGCAGGAAGCAACTCTACAATATATGGTGTTAAAGTATTTGCTGGGTTATCCCAAAGTTCGGGTTTATGAAGGTTCTTGGACTGAGTACAGCACTCAATCGGACGTACCTGTGGCTACTGGTCCAGAACAGGTAAGCTAAGTTACTAGCTAATTCGTAATTCGTAATTGACAAATGGGTCGGAGTCCCGAAAATATATGTACTCTTCGGGAAGCCGATATCATAAGTGGGGTGAATAACTTTTATACAGTCCGATAAGTAACGGGGGTTTTACTTATCAACTCTTGTAATAAACCATACTCTAAACCCTCGACCACTGCTTGATAGGAAGCTGCCAAGATATTTGTTGAAACTCCGATAGTTGTCCAGCGTTGAGAACCATTACCAGATTCTACTAAAACACGGGTTTTGGATGCTGTTCCCCGATTTCCGTTGAGAATCCGCACTTTGTAATCTGTTAGCTCAAAGTTGGCGATTTGAGGATAGAAATTCATCAAAGCTTTGCGTAAAGCTGCATCTAACGCAGCGACAGGGCCATTTCCTTCGGCGGCTTCTAATTTATTTTCACCATTCACAGCTAATTTCACTGTAGCTAGAGCATTACTAGTTTCGTTCCCCTCCACTAAATCACAGTGGACTTGGAAACCCTTAATCTCAAAAAATTTCTGGCGATCGCCTAAAGCTTCGTACACTAACAGAGCAAAACTAGCCTCAGCCGCCTCAAATTGATACCCTTCACTTTCTAATTCTTTGAGACGCTGGAGAATTTGCCTAGCCTCTGGGGATTGCTTGTCAAGCTCAATTCCCAAAGTACGCGCCTTAGCTAACACATTACTGATACCCGACTGTTCAGAAATGACAATGCGGCGGCGATTTCCTACTTGTTCTGGCTGAATGTGTTCGTAAGTAAGCGGATTCCGTTCCACAGCCGAGACATGAATACCACCTTTATGGGCAAAAGCCGAACGTCCTACAAACGGTGCGTGTTCATCAGGGGCTAAGTTAACTACTTCACTGACAAAATGACTAGCTTCTGCAAGTTGATGCAGCTGGTGTTCAGGGATACAACTATAGCCCAGTTTCAGCTGTAAATTAGGAATAAGTGAACATAGGTTAGCATTGCCACACCTTTCACCGTAACCGTTAATTGTGCCTTGTACCATTGTTGCCCCTGCCATAACTGCTGCTAGGGCATTGGCGATCGCTGTATCTGAATCATTATGAGTATGAATACCGATTTGGGGAATTGGGGACTGGTGATGAAGTAGTTCTGTTAGCGGTAGCGCGGCGTTTAGCCGGTGCTGAGTGCTGAGTTTTGAGTGAGATTCCCCACTCGTCACTCGGTACTCATAACTCAGCACTGAATTAACTACATCTTGAACAACTTGACTAACTTCGTGAGGTAAAGTCCCGCCATTAGTATCACAGAGGACTAGCCATTCAGCACCAGCTGCCATTGCTGCCTCTAATGTCTGTAAAGCATAATCTTGATTATGCTTGTAGCCATCAAACCAGTGTTCGGCATCGTAAATTACCCGTCGCCCTTGAGCGCGAAAAAACTCGATAGTATCGCGGATCATCGCCAGATTTTCTTCTAAAGTAGTTTTTAGACCTGATGTGACGTGTAAATCCCACGATTTGCCAAAAATTGTGACCCAGCGAGTCCCCGCAGTCAGAATAGCTTGTAGCATTGGTTCATCGGCGGCATTAGTATGAGGACGACGAGTTGAACAAAATGCCACAATTTCTGATTGTTTAAGCGGATTCTCTTGTAGTTGCCAGAAAAATTTAACATCCTTAGGGTTAGCCCCAGGCCAACCGCCTTCAATAAAAGGAACTCCTAATTGGTCAAGTCTATAAGCAATGCGTAGCTTGTCTTCTATGGAAACTGATAACCCTTCGCGCTGAGTGCCATCCCGTAGAGTGGTGTCATAAAGCCAAATATGGGGTGAGGGATTTGTGGTCATAAAACTAAAACTCGTGGATACAACTTGAAAGGCAATGTGCAAAGATACAACAAAAAGTCTATTTGGTATTTAGAATATGCCTAGGGTACTAGCTCAGGGTCGGACAATTGAGTGTAATAGCGGAGCTAATTTACGCGAAATTCTGCTAAAAAATGGTATCGACCTCTACAATGGCGGTGCTAGGCTAATAAACTGTCGAGGAATTGGTAGTTGTGGAACCTGTGCGGTTAAAGTAGAAGGTGAGGTGTCAGTAGCGAATTGGCGTGATCAAACGCGGCGATCGCTTCCTCCCCATTCTCCTACAAAAGACCTGCGTTTAGCCTGTCAGACTCAAGTACTAGGCGATGTAAAAGTAACTAAATTTGACGGATTTTGGGGTCAAGGTTCTCAAATCGTGTGGCAAACAGAAGGTTAGGTTAAAAAGGAGAAAACCAAGATGGGCAGATGGACACCGCTAGTTTTGATGGCTGGAGGCGTGGCGATTTTAATGGGTACATTGCTAGGGATTAACTTTCCAATGGGTGAAGCACAAAAACTTAGTAGCAACGCCCCAGGTGATAAAGCATCAAAAGTGTTGCCAGCCAACATTAATGTTAATAGCTCCGCACCCAGTAAAGGTAGGAGTAATGCTACTACACCTGAAAACAGAAATAATGTAGCTCAAGAAGATTTCAACACAAATGATAATGCTAGTGATAACACTAATGAAGAGAGAGGCAATGTTACCCAAGAGGATCGCCGATCCACAAGCCAAACAAACGTAGCTCAAAGTAACGCTAACAACGAATCATTTTCATCTTCTGACAATAACAATACTTCAGATACAGCTAGGGAAGTACAATCAACAAATACTTCATCCGGTAACACAAATCGAGAACCTATTCGCGCTTTGTGGTAATTGGGGATGGGGGATTGGGTATTTGGGTGAAAACTTCTCCCTTTCCCTTGTATCCCCTCTTATTGGAAGCCCCGTCTTCAGCGTAAGCAAGGCGGGGTAGTTCACACATACTTGTGGTACACAAAATATGGTTTAAGTTGTTCACGAATTTCATCATAGTTACGCACTATCTCTGGTAATAATTTTAGCGGTCTTGGTTGAATTAAGCTCTTATAATCTAAGGTGTCTTTTGCCTCTAAACCTAAAAATTCTAAAATCTTGAATATAGTTATCTCTGGTGCATTACATAGTTCTTCATAAGTAATCGACACATAATCTGTTTGAGACAAAGCATCAATATTTTGCAAGAAGTAGGTTGTTGATGTAACAGCACTGCGAGTGAATCGACGTAATCCTAAATCAAAGTATGATGAATATAATAGCTGGTGATACCAGCGTTTAAAAGAGTTTTTGAATGTATCTTGATATCTATTAGAAACTAAATTAGCATATTCATTTCTATTAGATAACATAGAGCGTTCTGCTTTTAACTTGGAATTTATGACATGAATTGGATGTCTGTGAATGAATATGAATTTAGCTTGTGGAAAAACACTTTTAACATACATGAAGTGTTGATAGCACCAGGGATTACTGAGCAATAGTGGTCTATTGGTATCAGATATGAATTGAATCTTCTTGCATAACTCTTTAAAGATATGTAGATTGTCAGGATTCAAATGAAATTGATATCCACAATTCTGGAGAATAAATCCATACTCCTCTGGTAAATTTGGAGTTACCTCTACGTTATCAATTACGCGATCCTTAACTCCTAATGATACAAGTAGTTCTAGCAAGTCTTGGCAAGCCTGATCTTCCTTGTTGTTTAAATAATTGGACAAAATTTCATTATATTTTATGACATGATAAGCCTTAATAAAGTTGAAAGACTGGGTTTTTACCAATGTCTGATACAAAACTGTTGTGCCAGAACGATGTTCTGCCATAATAAAAACGGGATTAAAATCAATTTTATCTAGTAAATCTAAGTGTTTTGTATCAGGAGTAGATTTAGTGTTAACTAATCGCTTTGCTTCTGTTTCTATCTTTGCCATATTACACGTTTGTCTTCAATTAATAATTCCTGTTAGAAGTGACACATTTCACACACTGTCCTGATTACAGGTAATTATAGTGACTAAATTATACCACAAAACCTACACTCATTAGAAGAGCAAACTTAGAATTAGGGCGATAGTGATGGTGCTTGCGCCCGTCGGAAGAGATTGGGTGCAGTGCAGTGCTGGAAGCAATAACTCTTTTACTTACAAGTGATCGCCCACATCTCAACAGCTAAAAATAAACTCTTCCTGTACCTTACTGAGATGAGAGTCGCTATAGTAGTTGATCAAAAGTTATGATTCATTAGTTATGTAGTAATAGTAAATAGCTAATGATAAATGACTAATGACTAATGACTAGTGAGATTGTAATTATTGGTGGCGGCGTTATTGGTTTGGCGATCGCCGTTGAATTGAAGTTACGCGGGGCAAATGTCACCGTGCTTTGTCGTGATTTTCAAGCTGCTGCTTCCCACGCCGCCGCCGGGATGTTAGCCCCAGATGCGGAAAAAATCACTGATGAGTCCATTAAGTCTTTGTGCTGGCGATCGCGCTCATTATATCCAGACTGGACGCAAAAATTAGCAGATTTAACAGGTTTAAATACTGGTTACTGGGCTTGCGGGATTTTAGCCCCGGTTTATGAACAGCAGGGGGATAGGGGAGCAGAGGCGCAGGGGAGCAGAGAAAATTCGCCTGCATACTGGTTAGACCAAACTGCTATCCATCAATATCAGCCAGGATTGGGAACAGATGTAGTTGGCGGTTGGTGGTATCCAGAGGATGCCCAAGTTGATAATCGGGCTTTAGTTCGTGTATTGCGGGCGGCGGCTGAGTCTTTGGGTGTGGAACTCAAGGATGGTATTGCAGTAGAAGCCTTCCTACAGCAACAGGGACAGGTTGTAGGTGTTCAAACCAACACAGGAGTAATTCGCGCTGACCATTATGTTTTGGCTACGGGTGCTTGGGCAAATGAATTAATACCATTGCCCGTATTTCCCCGCAAAGGACAAATGTTGAGTGTAAGAGTCCCTGAGTTTGTCCCAGAACTGCCCTTAAAGCGGGTGTTATTTGGAGAGAATACTTACATCGTACCCAGGCGTAATCGTTCTATTATTATTGGGGCAACTAGCGAAGATGTGGGCTTTACTCCCCATAACACCCCGGCTGGCATTCAAAAGTTACTTCAAGGAGCAATTCGCTTATATCCGCAATTACAGCACTATCCGATTCAAGAATTTTGGTGGGGATTTCGCCCCGAAACGCCTGATGAATCTCCCATATTAGGAACTAGCCACTGTGCAAATCTCACCTTGGCTACAGGTCATTACCGCAACGGTATCTTACTTGCACCCATCACCGCCCAACTCATTGCTGATTTAGTCTGGGAACAAAAATCTGACCCTCTCCTGAACCATTTCCACTATTCACGCTGTCAAAAACAGCCATCTACCCCTACCACAATGCGTATCCACCCCTCAATCCCCACTCCCCACTCAGAACTCAGCACCCAGAACTCAGCACTCACTCATGACTCAACACTCATCATCGCTGGTAAAACCTTTCATTCCCGTTTGATGACGGGAACAGGCAAATATCGCAGCATCGAAGATATGCAGCGAAGTGTAGAGGCTAGTGGTTGCCAAATAGTCACTGTAGCAGTGCGCCGGGTACAAACTAAAGCACCAGGACATGAAGGTTTAGCGGAAGCATTAGATTGGTCAAAAATCTGGATGTTGCCCAATACAGCAGGTTGTCAAACCGCAGAAGAAGCGATTCGGGTGGCGCGTTTGGGACGAGAAATGGCGAAGCTATTGGGACAGGAAGATAATAATTTTATCAAGTTAGAAGTCATCCCAGACCCGAAATATTTACTACCTGATCCAATTGGCACACTCCAAGCCGCCGAACAACTGGTAAAAGAAGGTTTTGCGGTGTTGCCATATATTAACGCTGACCCTATGCTAGCCAAACGCTTAGAAGAGGCAGGCTGTGCGACTGTCATGCCGTTAGCTTCTCCCATTGGTTCGGGACAAGGGTTAAAAACAACGGCGAATATTCAGATTATTATTGAAAATGCCAAAATACCTGTAGTTGTAGACGCTGGTATTGGCGCACCCTCAGAAGCGTCTCAAGCAATGGAATTAGGGGCAGATGCGTTGTTAATTAATAGTGCGATCGCATTAGCTCAAAATCCCGTAGCAATGGCACGCGCGATGAATTTAGCCACACAAGCCGGTCGTCTAGCCTATTTAGCTGGAAGAATGCCCATCAGAACCAACGCCAGTGCTAGTTCTCCTCTGACTGGTACGATTAGTTAAAAGGTAATACTAACTATAAGCTATGCTCCGAGATACTCTGAAGCAAGAAATAGATCAACTCACTCTTAATCCAAATGATTTCTCAGATATATCTGGTGTCACAGTAGTAGATCCACGTAAAATTGTTGAATCTGCTAGTAACTTGTAGATACTGCCTCATGAGAATATACCTGTAATAAGGATTATTGAGTAATGTAAAGATTTATATCTAATTCGATGAGCATTAGATATGTATCTTTATAAGATTAGATAAAAGATTTAGCGCAAGGAATTAATTCATGCCCTATACCAGCGAAGAAGGCGGACTTTTAAATAATTTTGCTAAAGAGCCAAAGGTTTATCAAGCAGAACCTCCTACAGCCACACAGAAGCGAAACTATATCATTTTAGGAGCTGCTGCCTCGATTTTGGTTGGTGGTTTAATTTTTGTCGCCTTCTCTGTTTCTCATGTCAGTTGAAAAGACAAAATTTGATTGAAAACTTGTCTTTTGTCTGTATTTCAGGTTTCTTTCTCTAGAAGCCTGCTTTTTTATCTTTTGTTAAGATTTTTTATAGAGACTAAAAAACTATTTGATATAAGTGTATTCATGAAAACTTCATAAATCAAGATAAAAAGTAGGAAATTTAGTATAGTTTTATCCTGATTATAGTAATATCCACTTGTTCATAGTCATAGTTTAGACATTAACATTGCTTTGATGCACCTTGTAGAAAGTCTAAACTAATTTTGGTTGTACCTTGGCCGTTGAGCTTCCATGAGAGTGAATGATACTGCACACTCCGATAATTCTGCTTGGAATCGGCAAGTATATCACCGCCTAAAACTTGCCCTGAGTCTTGGTTTACGGCGGCAGATTTTTTTGGCTGTATGTGATGATTTACACTTAAGAAATCAAGTTGCTGCCCGATTGCATTCTACGTTGGCTTATCCAGTGGGACAAGTTCTATATCAGCCAGCTGATGGACAGGAAAGTAGCACTCCAGCTTATCCGCGATTAGTTACATTGCGCTTAAATTTAAATGAGCCAAATCCTATAGAGCAAATTAATCAATGGCTGAATGATTATCCACCACCAGTAGTGGGTGCATCTAAGGATACTCCTGGAAGACCTTTACCAATACCGACATTTCAAATTGTGGGTGTTGAACAGTTGACTAAACAATCAGTGGCGAGTCAACGGTTATTTTTACATTATTTACGCTTAAGCGAAGAGTATTTTTCGGCTCAGGAATCGAGCCGATTTCTAGAATCTAGTGTGCTGTTGTGGGTATCGCGTCCTTGGTTGTCGGCTATTCAACAGTCAGCACCACAGTTTTGGCGTTGGCGGACTGGTGTGTTTGTATTTGCTGGAGAACCCACACCCACAACACAAAATACATCTCATCCAGAGCGTTTTCCCCGTTCCCAAAGTTTGAACTTAGGGAATCTTGAGCAGTCCATGTTAGATGATTTAGATATAGAAACAGAGGTTAGAACTACAGCCGAAACAGAACTTGAGTTTAAGAATGAGCTAGACTTCGCAGCACAAACACTAGCTAATTCCACAAATTTAAAAGATGATTCTTCAGCCTCAATTCCCAAAGAATTAATCAATAAGCAAAAACAACCAGAAATCAGGTCTAATCAAGTTGAGAAATCATCTCTATCTGCATTTTCTCATGTGAATCAAGAGTTGATAGACCTAGTATTAGCCACGATGAACACCATAACTCATACACAGAGTGAAGGTGAGTGGCAACCACAAGAACTGCTTTTGGAGATTGAAAAACTACACTCACAAAAAGCGGCTGGAGAAATGCTAGCGGCTGCTTATCACCAACTGGGTAATATCTATCGCCTGCACATTGAGCAGGGACAGTCAACTTTAGAAAACTTAATGGTGGCAATTCTTGCTTATCAAGAGGCAATTACTTACGATGAAAATTTGCCACAACTGCCAGATACTTTAAATGACTTAGGTACACTCTATTGGATGTTGTATCGCACGCCACCCAATATAGAGCAAGGGAAAAATTATATAGAACAGGGAATTGAGTTTTATAAATTGGCTTTAAAAATGATTTCCCCAGAGACGCATTTAGATACTTATGCACGGGTGCAAAATAATTTGGGGACAGCCTATGGTGATTTAGCAAAGTTTGCTAGTCCGGGGGAGAATTGGCAACAAGCAGTTTTAGCTTATAGCGAAGCCTTGCACTACAGGACAGTAGAATCAGATCCTTTGAAGTATGCGGCTTGCCAAAATAATTTAGGTACGGCTTACTGGCACTTAGCACAATACAATCAACCAGTTGTACATTTAAAGAAAGCGATCGCAGCTTATCAAGAAGCATTGGCTCATTACAGTCCCCAAGCCGAACCGCTTAAGTATGGGATGATTCAAAATAACATCGGTACAGCCTACTGGAATTTGGCTCAGTATGAACAACCAGGGGAAAATCTCCAGTTGGCGATTGATGTTTACAGTGAAGCTTTAAAATATCGGACTCCGGCTCATGTTCCTAGTGCTTGTGCTGCGACACAAAATAATCTGGGTACAGCTTATTGGCATTTGGCGAACTTTGCTCAGACTCCTAAAGAAGCACGGCAAAATTTATTGCAACTATGTATTCATGCTTATGAAGAAGCCGTTGCTTTGGCTAATTCTCTCGGTAGTTCGGCTTTAAGCTTTGATTTATTTGCTACTTACAATAATTTGGGGCTTGCTCATTATCAGTTAGTTACTGATAATACTTTTAATGGGGATAAAGCAGTGCGATCGCAACATCTAGAAGCTGCTTTAGATAATCATTTGCTAGCCTTAAATGGTTTGAGCAAACAACCGGAAGCTTATCAAACGACTTTCGCTTATGTGGTAAAAACAGTCCGTGCTTTTCATAATGAATTAGGTATCCAAGGACAAAATTTGGCTTTATCTAAAGTACCTGGACATTTGCTAGCAGAAATTTTACCGAAGTTGTAGTGAGAGTTTGGTTCTGGAGGAAAGCCTAACAATCGCTCCCTCGTCTCAATCCCAGCAAAAAACCCCGGCGAAATTAACCGAGGTTGATAGGAGCTAATCACTAGTAACCAATTTACTAGACATAAATAGACAATCGTGGTCAAATATTGATGGCTCTCTAAACATTTTCTCGATAGCATCACTTAAGCTATTAGCGTTTCATTCAAGGGAGCATCTTCTCCAACCACTCTAACGCTGATTTTGTAAGCGTTAAAGTTTTTTTGGTTCACCATATATTGTTTTACCAAACATATTGACTTGCTTACATACTACGTGTAGTATGCTTCAATACCACATTTGAAAAGGTCGTGTCAAATGCTTTTATCCATCAAAACAAAGCTAAAACTAAGTCAAGACCAAAAAATAATCATGAGTAAACACGCTGGTATTGCGAGGTTTACTTATAATTGGGGTCTTGCTACTTGGAACAACCTTTATAAAGATGGATTAAAGCCTAACAAATATCTCCTGAAAAAGTTCTTTAACAACCACCTTAAACCAGAATTTACCTGGATTAAAGAAACTGGTATTTGTCAGAAAATAACTCAATACGCCTTTGATAATCTTGGTGATTCTTTCTCTAGATTCTTTAGTGGAAAAGGTGGATATCCTAACTTTAAAAAGAAAGGACATCACGACGCTTTCACTATTGATGCTAGTGGGAAACCTATTCCCGTTGGCGGTAAATCAATAAAGCTACCTACAATTGGATGGGTAAGAACTTACGAGATTTTACCTCATACTACTTGTAAATCAATCACAATATCACGCACTGCTGATAGTTGGTTTATTGCCTTCGCTTACGAGCAGAAACATGAACCAACCGTTAAGCAACACGATGTTGTTGGCGTTGATTTAGGTGTCAAGGAACTGGCAACACTCTCTACAGGTGTTGTTTTTCCTAATCCCAAGCATTACAAAACTAATCTAGAAAAACTGAGAAGATTATCTAGAAGGTTTGCCAGAAAAAACAAAGTGTCTAACAACCGATATAAAGCTAAAATTCAACTCGCTAAACATCATTCTAGGGTAGCAAATCTCCGAAAAGATACTCTTCACAAAATCACTACTTTCTTATGCAAAAACCACGCAAAAATAGTAGTAGAAGATTTAAACGTTTCGGGGATGTTATTTAACCATAAATTGTCCCAAGTCATTGCTGATTGTAGTTTCCATGAGTTCAAAAGGCAGTTGGAATATAAAGCTAAAAAGTTTGGTTGTGAAATAATTATTGCAGATCGCTGGTATCCATCCAGTAAAACCTGTTCCAATTGTGGACATATTCAAGATATGCCACTCAAAGAAAGAACCTACAACTGTGGTAGTTGTGGTCATTCAATGGACAGGGATTTAAACGCAGCAATCAATTTATCGAGGTTGGCTAAACCTTGAAAGCTTATGGAGGGATAGCTGCTCCCATGCTCCCAGTGAAGTAAGAAATAAATGTCTAGACTTGTCTAGGATTTATATAGCAGAAGTCCGAATTACGATGACATACAGCGATACCGAAATCTAAAAATCTTAGCTAATGCCTAAAGCAACCAAAACTAAAGTTGTGACGAGCAATGTAGCAAACGCACCCTGCAAAGCATATTGACGTTGCTGCTCTTGGTTGGGGTAGGTGGCGTAGTACATTTTAGACATCTCCGAAAACAGTCAAAGCCTTTGTTTGGCTAGGCTGTAGCCACTAAATGCAATCATCTTAAATTAGCTATTCTGTACGATGAAATAAGACTTTGAGATATTTGCTGTTGATAATTAGGCAAAAATATCTAGTTATATGCGATAATTTTAACCTGATGATATAGCTGATATTTCTAATGGTAATATTAGCCCTCGAATCCGTAACCTTACTAGCCCACAAATCGTCAAAATTACTTGCTTATATTTGCGGGTATTTAACCTAAATCTCTCTTGGACAACTCGAAAGATTTTGACTGACCGTATTCGATGTTCAACAAAGATTCGTTTAGATGAAAATATTTTGTTCTGTTCTTTCTGTTCAGTTGTTAGTTCTTGATTTCTTGGTTTCTTAATTGGAGTTGTAATTAAATCTTCTCCAAGATATGCCTTATCTCCTTTAAATCTTTGTTTGGCATCAAACTCTGAACGATATTCTCGGAACAAAGTTATATCGCTTTTTGGACCAGGTTCACCTGCCACAACATCAACGATATCACTAGCATCAGGTAAAATAATCATTTGAGTTTTAAATGTATGATTACTCTTCTTACCTGAAAAATATTTCTTTTGTTCATCATTGTCTCTAGGTCTTTCTCTGACTTGTTCATAGCTATCTACTATTAATTCATATTCTGTGAGCATTTCTTTTACTACTTCATAGTCAGAAGCGTTTTTTTTTACTTGTTCAAGCAAACTTGATGGCAGTAATTCTCGCAAGTTAGGCAACCAATAGTTAAACGTATCGTTGGCTGTAGACTCACTTACTTCAAACTGAATACCTAGAAGTTGAAAGGTTGTCAGATGTCGGAGATACACTAAAGTTAAAATGATTTGTTCAGAAATAGATAATTTTGGTTTCCGACCTCCTCCACCAGCAATAATTCTCACTTTCTTAGATTCCAGTAAAGCTTTTTTTTCATGATATAATCTTTCCCCATTTATGATTAATTGTTGTAACTGTTCATATTCCAGACCTATTAACCTTTGGGTTTGTTTAGGATTCTCTTCAATGTAATTCAGTATATTGCTCATGCTTCTGTGTCAAAATAACGCTTTAATGTTCTTTTATCACAGAATAATACTATTTTGGAGATGTCTTTTGGGTTCATTAGCGTAGTTATTTAAAACGCCTGCTTCGTTAACGGTGGTATACATAATGTTTTCCTGTATTTGTTACTTTATGTAAACTAATTTAACAATATTGTTACAAACTGTCAATAGAACTTGACAAACAATAGTAGATGACTGTAATAAGAACCACTTATCTTGGGGCATTTTCTGAGAAGAAGAAGCGATCGCATAACCGCCCAGCGTATCTGAACGCCTACTGTGAGCGGGTACGCCATTGAACTGCGCCCAGTGTGGAGGCGATCGCAGGTTGGCATATAGCTTTTTTGCACACATCTATCTATACTTGACGCAAGTCCTGATTAACAAACGGCTATTAACCCATTTTCTTCGCTGAAAGCGCGGATGGGTGGGTGTTAAAAATTCAATTGGCAAAATAATGGCTGAATTCCTCTGAGTACAATACTTTGCAGCAATACGAATCACTTAAACACCCGCGCGCCTTATCTGGACTAGATTTCAGCCATTTGTACCCAATTTCAATAATATGGTTTATACTATGATTGTCGCATTCGCGCACCCGAACCTTGAAAATCTAATACAGAGTGGGTTTTCAGCTACCGCTATTGCAATTTCACTAACTCCCTATTAGGGATTGAAACCCCGCAGTTTAGAGTTGCGGGAAATTTGGTTTAATGATTGCAATTTCACTAACTCCCTATTAGGGATTGAAACGTGTGGGTAGCAACAGTAGCCTGGAGTGCAGCGAATTGCAATTTCACTAACTCCCTATTAGGGATTGAAACCCAAAATGGGACTAACAGACTTAGACCCCACTATCCATTGCAATTTCACTAACTCCCTATTAGGGATTGAAACTTTTGATATTATTCGCTTCATAAATCAAGCATTTAAATTGCAATTTCACTAACTCCCTATTAGGGATTGAAACTTATTTACGGGCAAAGTATTTGTTCATGTTTTGGCATTGCAATTTCACTAACTCCCTATTAGGGATTGAAACATTATTTCAACCCTCCTCGGTACAATCCGACGGGAATTGCAATTTCACTAACTCCCTATTAGGGATTGAAACTCCCAGGATGGGTGATTGACACACAACCCATCATAAATTGCAATTTCACTAACTCCCTATTAGGGATTGAAACAACATTAAAGACAGTTTCATAAATGCCGTCGATAATTGCAATTTCACTAACTCCCTATTAGGGATTGAAACCAGCAGTCTGACTAACTACACCATGAAATAGCTCATGGGATTGCAATTTCACTAACTCCCTATTAGGGATTGAAACGCCTGCAAAATTACTAGTTGCTGCTGGGCTTGTGTTGCCAGAGATTGCAATTTCACTAACTCCCTATTAGGGATTGAAACAGGCTCAACGGGCGGGCTATTCGCTAGCTGCGTCTGATTGCAATTTCACTAACTCCCTATTAGGGATTGAAACTTGAAATTGAACCGGGAGGAGGGGACAATAATTCAAATTGCAATTTCACTAACTCCCTATTAGGGATTGAAACTTATCATGCTTAGAACTGCTAAACGAAATTGAGATTGCAATTTCACTAACTCCCTATTAGGGATTGAAACAAAAAGACTCTTAGTACCAGGACTCATGTTTGATTGCAATTTCACTAACTCCCTATTAGGGATTGAAACACTCGCTCTATGTACCAATGCCACAGTGCGTATAAAATTGCAATTTCACTAACTCCCTATTAGGGATTGAAACAGGTACAACCCTTCATCTTCTGGATTTTTCTTAAAATTGCAATTTCACTAACTCCCTATTAGGGATTGAAACGCCAATTCTATCAACAAAAGTAAGCTCGAAAGAAATTGCAATTTCACTAACTCCCTATTAGGGATTGAAACGCAAATTATTAATCCTGCTGGCGGTATTCTTTGGAATTGCAATTTCACTAACTCCCTATTAGGGATTGAAACCAGAGTATCCAAAGTGCTGCGGGTGCGCTCGTAAATTGCAATTTCACTAACTCCCTATTAGGGATTGAAACCGCTAATTCCGTACTACCGGGTATTCAGGCTTGCTCCCACTATTGCAATTTCACTAACTCCCTATTAGGGATTGAAACAGGAGGCAAGTACCTGCCTCCGGCGGGAGTGGGAGATTGCAATTTCACTAACTCCCTATTAGGGATTGAAACTTCAGAGGTCGAAATGGCAGAAAAAGCCCTTGGGCTAATTGCAATTTCACTAACTCCCTATTAGGGATTGAAACAATTGTCGCACTAGTATCCGGCTTGGCAAGGTTATTGCAATTTCACTAACTCCCTATTAGGGATTGAAACCGCCATTCCTGAGAAATACACCCAGTAGGGGATGATTGCAATTTCACTAACTCCCTATTAGGGATTGAAACCAATCAACCATCCCCAGTTTCACCACTCGGATTAATGGCAATTGCAATTTCACTAACTCCCTATTAGGGATTGAAACATGCCAAACTACAATGAATTCCCTGAAATATCAGAATTGCAATTTCACTAACTCCCTATTAGGGATTGAAACTTTTCTTCGGAGCGCGCCGATTGGCACTCGTATCATTGCAATTTCACTAACTCCCTATTAGGGATTGAAACGTACTAGTTCCGTGCTACCGGGTATTCAGGCTTGCATTGCAATTTCACTAACTCCCTATTAGGGATTGAAACCTTGTATTTGGGTAAGAGCGATTCGTTATTAAGCAGCATTGCAATTTCACTAACTCCCTATTAATCCAGGTTTTCGGTTGATTCAGCAAGCCCTATTTAGAGGAATTTAAATCCACGTTGGTAAATTTCACGCGCGTAGTCTGTCCACATTCCTTGTCCCCAATAGCGGAAGCAACTTGTTTGTAGTAAAAGATTGTGTACTAGTGCTTGACGGTATTCAGATGTTTGTGTAATAGATTCTTCTGAATTATTCAGTAGTAAATTATCAAATTTTTGATGAAATAAACTGCTTAATTCATACATGGGAGATAAGACATTTTCATATCCTTTTACCCAACTAATATGATTTGTCCAAGATGCTCCATCCATGTGAAAATTTGGATTAATTTGTTTTAATTCTTGGATGGCATTTTCTACGGCTTCAGTTTGACAATTTTCTGGGTTGACTCTTTGCCATATTTGGTGTTGTCCTACTGGTTGACACTCAGGAAAGTTTTCTGATTTACAACCAGCATCGGCGATTAATTCTAAATATTCTGTGCCGCACACTCCAACAGTTCCCGATTTACCGCCGTCGTTATTTACCATATCCCCCCAAGCTTGTTTAAAAGCACTGGGAAATTCATTCATCATTACGCCGCCGTTTTCACCATCACCAATTTGACTCACTATTGGTGGTATCGATACGTTTCCTAATTTTTGTGGAGATAGGGTTTTGGCTTCATAATAAGGTTGCATCTGAGCGACTAATTTTGTATCTGAACCTTGAGTTTTAATTAAGGCAGTAATACTAATGGTTTCGCCTTGGGAATTACGAGCAACTAAACGATGTGGTAAATGTTTATGAGTTAGAGATTGACCATCAATTGTTTCTACAGAATGTTCTTGCACAAGTAGCCAACGATAGCCACATTCTTTAAGTGCTTTGATAAATGCAAATAAAGTATCTGGGTGATTTGGTAAGTGCATTTCTGGCGGAGAAAATCCTTTAACTCGCGCTAATGCTTCCCAGCCAAAAATTGCTGCAAAATGCTGTTGCCATGCCAATATATGCAATTTAATATCTGAGATGGGAGTAGATGGTATAACAGCATGACCCCACATTGTCCCCAGCCATTCTACATAGGGTTGATAGGTGCGATCGCAAGTAATGCGCTTGAGGTTGTCTATAATATCGTTGCGTCCCATTTGGCTGAGTCCCCACAGCAGATTACCAGAGTAATCGAGCATGACACGGGGATTGCAACCTTGATTTACCAGTTCGGGAATAAAATCCCCCATGCGGCTGTAGCAATAAGCAAAGGGTGTGGCGTTGTGGTTGTCCCCTTCTTGGGGATGTTCAAACATATATTGCAGATTACTGATGAGTTTACCATCATGCCCAGCCGGGATCGTCGGTTGGTGCATATGTAAGGCGATCGCAAATACTGCATTGATATTTTCTAATTTGAGGTTGGTTGTTGGTAAAAATACAGGCGTGTCATGGTTAACAACTCTTGTCACCTCTGCTTCCCAGCCGGAAATGTTCGGTAAGTCATCAATCTTTTCTGATGGAAGGGTGGTAGGAAAATCCAGCATTGCTGATGACTCCAAGGCTAATTTATAATTCGTAATTCGTAATTCGTAATTTTTAACACTTTACTTAAATTACTCTTACTTAAGTAAGATAGCACCTAGCCCTGGGAATGAGAAATTTTGATTATGTAAACTTTCAACCCGCGTTCGCCTTTGCCGTTAACGTAGACTAGGCGGGTTTTGTCTGTGTAGGCTAATTAGTGTGATGGGCTGCTTTCCGTCATGGGTGCATTTCCATTAGGATTTACGTGGAGATACGAAAGCGAGCATATTTCTGGAGAACACAAAATCACTAAAACGCTGGATTCTGGTGAATAAGCTGGGTTTTGCTAGTGTTTGTGGTTTTGGTGGTGCGGCGATTTTTAAAATTAACTCCAGTAACCACGGTGCTAAACGTTGACACCACACAGCTAGATGACTTTGCCATCCTACTAGAATTTCTGGGGCATCTTTTTCTAATCCTATGACTAGTGCTTTGGCTACTTGCTGCGGAGTCATGGGGATCACCCAGCGAAATAGTTGCAAGTCGCGCACCATGTCTGTGTCGGTGAGGGTGGGTAATAAGGCTTTTACTTGGATGTTGTACTCTGCTAGTTCTTGGCGCAAAGCTTGGGTAAAGCCTAAAATGGCAAACTTTGTAGCTGAATACGTCGCCATTGTCGGTGCAGCGACTTTCCCCATTAAGCTGGAAACATTGATAATTGTCCCCTGTCTTTGGCTAACCATGCGTTTGGCTATGAGACTGGTGAGGGTATACATACCCAATAGATTTACAGAGAGTTCTTCTTGTACTTGGGGAGTTTGGAACGCAAAAAGGAGTTTTGGTAAGCTACCCCTGCACAGTTAACTAGTAGGTGAATAGGGCCGTCATTGCGCCAAATCTGTGCAATAGCGATATTTACCTCTGTTGCTTGTGTTAAATCAATAGCCAAGATTGTAGCTTGAACGCCCATCGCCTCGATTTCTTGGGCTAATTCGCTTAACTTGTGGCGATCGCGTGCTACTAAAATCAATCGTTGTATTCCTTGTTCTGCTAATTCTATAGCGATCGCTCGCCCAATCCCACGGGAAGCCCCTGTAATTAGAGCAACTTTGCCTTGAATATTCATGGATTTTTACCTCCAAATTCTGATTCTTACCCCAGTTCGTCATCAATCAATCAGCACAAACCTCAACACCAGGGAAGACGAATAATTAGTTGAATTTCCAGTCAGAACAGCCATTAGCCTGTAGCAACAACATATTTTTGGATTAATCTGCATTGTTCATGGCTTGCAGATTGCAGATTGCAGATTGCAAATCAATTGTTCCCGCAATTGGCTGAATAGATATAGCTCATAGGTTTTACCTCTCTTGAATCAGAGCGTTCATCAGCATCGTTGTCACTACACACGTTAGCAATTAAATCAATGACTTGCAATCTTTTTTAATAAGTATTTCTTAATACTTGTTTACAACTCTATATATAAACTACTGAATATGCAATAAGTTTTTATGAATACTAGGCAATAAATATTGTGATCCCCTGACAATTGATTTTTTAATTATAAAAAACAAAAAATTGTCATATAGAAAACATAGAAAAGATATCAAAAAGACACATTTTTCAGGAACACTATTCCTCAAATTGTCGTCAGCAATTGTACTGAATATAGTAATTAACCTGAGTTCGGGTTAAAGATAAGGAGGTAAAAGCCACTCCAGTTGAAGGCTAGGTTTCTTAGGTTGATGACAATAAGCGATTAATCCGCAAAGAACGTTAACGCAAAAATTAACAGGGCTGACGCCGGGGTACCGGCTACCGCTTCGCTATCGATGTCTGGAATGCTCAATTTGAGAAATATTTTTGAGTTGGTCATTAATCGTCTCAATAATTGAGCGTTTACGGGACAAAAGCTTGTCATGAAGACGCATTAGCTTATTCTTCATATTGCGACGGGGTTTGGCAAAAAATTCAATTCCGAAGTCTTGTAAAAGTTGAGAAGCAAGTTTTTGTGAAACATAACCTCTATCGGCAAATATTTTGCCAAACAGACCACTCAGTAAATCGGGTACTGGTTGACGGTCATCGACATTACCAGGAGTCAGAGATACATTTAAGAGTTGACCAAACTCATTGACGACCAGATGCAGCTTAAAACCAAAAAACCAATCCACAGAAGTCTTGCCACGAGCGGCTAAACCTTCAAACACCTTATGCCTAGAAATCCGACGATTATGACATACCTTCAAGCAAGTTGAATCGATAAAACCGATACCTGTACATTGTCCAAAACAATGCTTCAGATAGACACACAAAGGTATCAAGGTTGATGGCATCCATTCAATAAATCGTTGATAAGAAGGAAGACCTGGAAATGCAGAACTCCACTGTTGTTTCACTTGATTTAAATAAAAATGCTTGAAATTCCGGTAGTGATTTTGATGAAAAGCGATGATAATTGTCATGATTTCACTTAAACATAAGCTTTTAGCACGAAAACGTTTTATTCCTCCATGATTTAACAATTTTTTGTGCCATTGCGCTTCAAACGCTTTACAGAAATCATCTACATGACAGAACAAAGCATCTAAACTAAACATAGGACAGGCTGCTGGATTTGTTGTTATTTTCAGCTTACTACCTGTCCTTTTCCTTATCCCGAACTCAGGTTAATTAGTCATTAGTTAATCTCCCTCTTGTCTACCCTGTCACCTGTCACCTGTCACCTATTTCCTATTCACCGCTTGATTCAATTGTTCTGTAGTTAATGACTGTAAAAGACTGAGATTCAGAGGAGATTGACTAATATATTGAGCATAGGAAGACTGTAAATAGACATTGGATTCAGTCCGATTGAGAAGATTAGCTTGTAAAAAAGCCACACTTAAAGCATTGAGATAGGAATAAGCAACAGTACGGTCAGGGCCTAACAAGCCGGTTGGTACAGGTAAAACATTACTGTCATTAGGAGATTCGCCTATAAATGTGAAATGAGTAGCATTTTCAATTAAAACTAGATATTTATTAGGATTTGGCAACCAAGTAAAGGGGAGAATCTGTTCTGGTAAAGGAGGTGCAAAAATATCTTGACTACCTGTCATCAGCATGACAGGAACTTGTATTTGATTCATACCACTTTCACCGAAAATAGCACTATTAATAGGATTAATAGCGATGATGGTCTTGATGCGATTATCTTTAAGCTCATAGTTTTCTGAGGATAATTCAGTTGCTTGACATTGCAAAATCAACGATAAATTCAAATTTGAATTATCAGGTAGACAAATTTGCTTAAGTTGGTCAAAGTTAATCTCAGCCCCTCCTAAGGCTAAAACAGTGTAACCTCCAAAAGATTGACCAATTGCTCCTATTTGCTCAAAATTAAGTTTTCCTCGAAGTTTGGGATCAGCTTGTTCCATCAGCTGGAGTTCATCTAACAAAAACTTGATATCTAGCGGTCTATCAATAAATTCCCTTGGTTCTGGTGGTTCTGCCAAACCTGTAAAGTATTGCTGAAAACGTCTAGCGTTACTACCAGGATGTTCTAGAACGGCGACAGCAAAACCGTAAGATGCTAAATGTTGAGCTAAGTAAGCAAAGGTATAGCGGTCTGAAGCGACACCATGAGAAATTACAATGAGGGGAAAAGGTGGCTGATTGTCATTCTCTTGGCTGATTGTAGGTAAGTATAAATCTAGAGGGAGGAGGCGGTTTCGTGTTACATCATTTAAATTAAACCTGGTTGCTTGCCAACGAAATTTTCCAGGCTCTCTTAAATCTGGTAACTGCGAAAAATCCGTTTGGGAAGTAAGAGACTGTGTTAGAGCTTCTTTTTGCAGAAAAGATACAACATTATCCCTAGTTTTGAGCAACTGTGATAAATTATCAACTATTTTTATACCCTCTGTAAAATTTAGCCGCACACTTTTGCTAGGAAACTTCCGCAACACATTCACAAGTGATAAGCCTTCAGGAGAAGCAGCCGACAAAATTAAAGCAGCACGCAAAGCATAAAAGCCATTTCTGCGAGAATCAGTTAACAGCAATTCTCCTAGCCTTTGCAAAAGCTCTTCGCCAACTGGTGAGTAAGTAACTTGAGATACAAGAGTTGGAGTGACATTAAAACGTATCTGAAGTAGTTCCCGCAGTTGAGCTAATTGTTCAGGTGTGGCACGCTGGGCATAAAATTGGAAATCATTGTCTATTCTGCCTTCCTTAGCGAAAGTTTCTAAAGAATCGACAGGTAAGGACAATTCCCCAAAGGGAGGATAAAAAAAACTGATGCGTTCAGCAGCGAATCCAGGAGTTGCGGTTAAAAATGTAGATAATAGCCCTAAACTCAGGTATTTCAGAATTTTTTTCATGAGAAAAATGGATATGCAAGTTTGTAGTAAGGACTTTAGTCCTAATTTTTCTAAGGACTAAAGTCCTTACTACGAACCGTCAAAACTCACACATTACAAAGTAGGCTATGAGCATCATAAAGCAAGTGCTTACATTTAGAATCTACTATTTGTAGCATAAATCAAACATCGTCATCAGAGAATTCACTCATGTCTTGGGATGTACTGAACTAGCGGGTTTTAAACTAAATCCGCAGTGCGATAATAGATATAGATAGCAAAGTCCAGAATATGTCTTTTCATACTTGCGCCAGTTGTGCTGTTGTCCTAAATCAACAGCAAGAGCAAAATATTTCTCATCAATATCAATCTCAAGATGAACCAATTCACCAAACTCAAAATATGGTCAAATAGAAATCACTCAAAAACAAGCTGAGGCTTTAGGAAAGTTTTTTCATGTTGATGTAAGTTTGTTTCTTTTAGATTAAGCGATCGCGTTTAGCTTTAAACCTATTAATTTTATTTTTTAATCGCTGGATAATGTTGCAAAACTTGCTGCAAATATTGTCCAGTATAAGACCGAGAATTTCTAGCAACTTCCTCCGGTGTTCCCACAGCGATAATTTCTCCACCTTTATCGCCACCTTCCGGCCCCAAATCTATCACCCAATCCGCACAACGAATTACATCTAAATTGTGTTCAATTAATAAAACTGAATTACCTTTATCTACCAATCTTTGCAAGACATCTAATAACTTATGCACATCATAAAAAGATAAACCTGTTGTGGGTTCATCGATTAAATAAAGTGTCTTACCCGTGGCGCGACGAGATAATTCTGTAGCTAGTTTTACTCTTTGCGCTTCGCCACCAGATAAGGTAGTGGCTGGTTGTCCTAACTGCACATAACCTAACCCGACATCGAATAATGTTTGTAAACGAGTGACAGCTTTAGGGATATTTTGAAAAAAGTCTAAACTCTCCTCAACTGTCATATTGAGAACGTCAGCAATAGACTTATTTTTATATTTTACCTGCAAAGTGTCGCGGTTATATCTTGCACCTTTACACACTTCACACTGTACATAAACATCAGGGAGGAAATTCATTTCAATGATATTTACACCCTGTCCGCTACACGCTTCACACCGTCCACCTTTAACGTTGAAAGAAAATTGTCCGGGTTTATAACCCCTGGTTTTAGCTTCTACAGTTTGGGAAAATACATCCCGAATTACATCAAACACCCCTGTATAAGTCGCAGGGTTAGAACGGGGTGTCCTTCCAATGGGAGACTGATCAATTACGATTGCTTTATCAACACTATTTAATCCCTGAATTTTCTCAACATCTTTAGGTAGAGGAACTTTTTTAGTTAAATGATGTTGCAATGATGGATAAACTAATTCGTTAATTAAAGTTGATTTTCCAGAACCAGAAACACCAGTAACCACAACAAGTTTACCTAAAGGAATATCAACATCGATATTTTTTAAGTTGTTGCGATGGGCATTTTTAATGATTAAAGTGCGTCCATTTCCTTGGCGGCGTTCTGCTGGGGTATTAATTACTTTGCGTCCTGATAAATATGCACCTGTTAATGATTGTTCGGCTGTGAGTAATGCTTGAAAATCACCTTGGGCGATAATATTACCACCATGAACACCTGCACCGGGTCCAATATCAACTATGTAGTCGGCGGCGCGGATGGTTTCTTCATCGTGTTCTACAACAATTAAGGTATTACCTAAATCACGTAATTTGGTTAAAGTTTTAAGCAGTCTATTGTTATCTCTTTGATGTAAACCAATACTTGGTTCGTCTAAAACGTAGAGAACTCCTGTTAAACCAGAACCAATTTGTGTGGCTAGGCGAATACGTTGTGATTCACCACCAGAAAGGGTCATGGCGGCTCTATCTAAGCTGAGGTAATCTAAGCCGACATCTAATAAAAATTGCAATCTAGCTCTGATTTCTCTTAGCACTAAATCAGCAATTTTAATTTGCCGATCGCTCAATTTTAAATGATCAATTCTCTCCCGACAATCCCGAATTGAAACACTTGTTAAATCTAAGATGTTATATTGACCTAACCTAACTCCTAAAGCTTCCGGTTTTAATCTTTTACCGCCGCATACTTCACATGGTTGATCAACTACATACTGCTCTAATTTTTGCTTAATTAACTCAGAACCGCCTTCATATTGTCGCTGTAAAATTGGGATAGCACCTTTATATTGTGATGTCTTTTGGTTATCTGTTGTTTTTTCACCATACAGAATAACCTGCTGTTGTTCTGGTGTTAATTTGTGCCAATTTGTTTGTAATTCAAAACCATGATTGCTACCCACACTATAAAGTAATTCTAAATAATAAGAATTGTCTTTATCAGACCAAGGCGCGATCGCAGCATATACTGGTGCTTCAGGGTCGGGTACTACCAACTCTGGCGAAAATCTCCTTAAAGTCCCCAGACCGTGACAGTGAGGACAAGCACCATAGGGTGAATTAAACGAGAATAAGCGCGGTGATAATTCATCCATCACCGCGCCATGTTCAGGACAAGCAAAGTTTTCCGAGAAGACTAACTCTTGTTCTTCCTCTGGGGAGTTCTCCGTAGTAGGACTAAGCAAAATTTTGGCAATACCGCCTGATTGTTTCAGACACGTAGATAAAGAATCAAATAAACGTTCCTGAATCTCAGGCTTTTTCACCAAGCGGTCAATAACTACTTCAATATTATGGGTATAATTTTTATCTAATTCAATTGAGTCTGACAGTTCCCGGACTTCGCCATTGATGCGGACACGGACAAATCCTTGGGAAGCCAAACTAGATAATAACTTGCGATGAGTCCCCTTTTTACCCCGCACCACAGGCGCGAGAATTTGGAACTTAGTCCGGTCTGGTAGTTCCATAATGCGATCGCACATTTCGTCTATAGTTTGAGGTGCAATAGAGCGATCGCATATGGGACAATGGGGTTCACCAGCCCGACCAAACAACAGCCGCAAATAATCGTAAATTTCCGTCACCGTCCCCACCGTGGAACGGGGGTTATGAGACGTAGATTTCTGGTCAATGGAAATCGCCGGACTTAAACCTTCGATTGCTTCTACATCTGGCTTATCTAGTTGTCCCAAAAACTGGCGAGCGTAAGCACTGAGAGATTCTACATAACGCCGTTGACCTTCAGCGAAAATAGTATCAAACGCCAAAGACGACTTACCCGAACCTGATACACCAGTGAACACTATCAGGCGATCGCGCGGCAACTCCAAGTCAATATTCTTCAGATTATGCTGTCTTGCGCCGCGAATGCGAATTGTATTCTGGGGGTTAGAGTTGGGATAGGGGAGGTGTCCATTCAGGGATGCGGCTAGCTTGTGATCTGACATATTGACGGGCCAATAATGAGAGGCAGCGTGAAACAGTTCTTAATAATACTATCTTTACGAAGCTTTGTGATGACTATGCCTATAGTAGTACAATTATACTGTTATACCGCAAACGTTGAATGTTGAATGTGTAGTTATTGCAATACTTATAATTTGATTAATTTATATCAAAAGGAATATTTCTTTTAGGTAGTAGATTCAACACATTGGTGATTTTCTTAACAATACATAAAAATAATGTTAAAAATTACTCACTGAAATGTAAAGTCTGTTAACCTTACCTACAGGTCATGCCCACAATTTTTGGAGTTCTATTTTTTAGATTGATGTCAGTGTAGTCAGTGGCGAATAAACCTTAAATTTTCAGCATAAATTGGAAAAATTTGTCATGGGTAAGATGACCTTCAGACTGTAGATAACTACACTGGCATAGAGAAGAAATTCGGCACAACAACTATATGTAATGGAGAGTGATATGACCTTAGCAAGTCCTCCACAGACAAAGCCTTTAACCGATGCAGAATTGCATAAAATGAATGCCTACTGGCGCGCAGCTAACTATTTGTCAGTAGGGCAAATATATTTACTTGACAATCCTCTACTCAAAGAAAAACTCACTTTAGAACACGTCAAACCTAGACTGTTGGGGCATTGGGGAACAACACCGGGGCTGAACTTTATCTATGTTCACCTCAATAGAATCATCAAAAAGTATGACCTAGACATGATCTACATTGCTGGGCCTGGTCATGGCGGGCCTGGACTGGTAGCTAATACTTACTTAGAAGGAACTTACAGTGAGTATTACCCCAATATCTCCCAAGATGCTGAGGGGATGCAAAAACTATTCAAACAATTCTCCTTTCCTGGTGGTATTCCCAGCCACGTAGCACCGGAAACTCCCGGTTCTATCCACGAAGGCGGAGAACTAGGTTATGCCCTTGTCCATGCCTTTGGTGCTGCCTTTGATAACCCTGATTTAATTGTGGCTGCGGTTGTTGGTGATGGGGAAGCAGAAACCGGGGCATTAGCTACTAGCTGGCATTCCAACAAGTTCCTCAACCCTGCTACAGACGGGGCTGTGTTACCGATTCTGCACCTAAATGGGTATAAAATCGCTAACCCCACGGTATTGGCGCGGTTGAGTTACGAGGAATTGGAAAGCCTATTTGTAGGGTATGGTTACAAACCTTACTTTGTGGAAGGTTCTGATCCTGCGGATGTGCATCAGCAGATGGCGGCGACTTTAGACACCATCACGGCAGAAATTCATAGCATCCAAAGAGAAGCCCGTGTACATGGGTTTACCAAACGTCCCCAATGGCCGATGATTATCCTGAGAACCCCTAAAGGTTGGACAGGTCCAAAAGAAGTAGACGGGAAAAAAACAGAAGATTCTTGGCGATCGCATCAAGTACCATTTGGTGATCTAGCCGGTCAACCGCATCACATCCAACTCCTAGAAGACTGGATGAAGAGTTACAAACCCGAAGAACTCTTCGATGCTAACGGTACACTGATCCCCGAACTGGCAGAACTCGCCCCCCACGGACATCGCCGCATGGGTGACAATCCCCACGCTAACGGCGGGATATTGTTGCGGGACTTACAGATGCCCGACTTCCAAAACTATGCAGTTGATGTTCCCCAACCAGGTAGAGTCATTGCTGAAGCTACCAAAGTGACAGGTGAGTTGCTGCGGGATGTGATGAAACTCAACCAAGACAGTCGTAACTTCCGCGTCTTTGGCCCTGACGAAACAGCCTCAAATCGTCTCAATGCTGTCTTAGAAGTCACAGACCGGACTTGGGTAGCCCAAACCCTCCCAGAAGACGACCATCTTTCTCCTAATGGTCGGGTAATGGAAATGCTCAGTGAAACCAACTGCCAAGGATGGTTAGAAGGCTATCTACTTACAGGTCGTCATGGTTTCTTCTCTTGCTACGAAGCATTTATCCACATTATTGACTCCATGTTCAACCAACACGCCAAATGGTTGAAAAGTACCCGCGAAATCCCTTGGCGCAGACCGATTGCATCCCTGAATTATCTACTGACATCCCACGTTTGGCGGCAAGATCATAACGGATTCTCTCACCAAGACCCCGGTTTTATTGATCATGTAATGAACAAAAAAGCCGAGATTGTGCGCGTGTATTTACCACCCGATGCCAACACCCTCTTGTCGGTGACAGACCATTGCTTAAGAAGCCGTCAATACGTCAACGTCATCGTGGCAGGGAAACAACCAGCACTGCAATATCTGGATATGGATGCAGCGATTAAACACTGCACCAAAGGGATCAGCATTTGGGAATGGGCAAGTAATGACCAAGGTGGCGAACCAGATGTAGTCATGGCTTGCGCTGGAGATGTCCCCACCTTAGAAACCTTAGCGGCTGTGGATATTTTGCGGCAAAACTTCCCAGACTTAAAAGTGCGGGTAATCAACGTTGTGGATTTGATGACCTTGCAACCCAACACAGAACATCCCCACGGTTTAAGTCCCAAGGACTTTGATACCCTATTCACCACCGACAAACCCATCATCTTTGCCTTTCATGGTTATCCTTGGTTAATCCATCGCCTAACCTATCGCCAAACCAACCATAAAAACCTCCATGTGCGCGGTTACAAAGAAGAGGGAACTACAACCACCCCATTTGATATGGTTGTCCTGAACGATTTAGATCGCTTCCATTTAGTTATGGATGTAATCGATCGCGTCCCCAAACTAGGGTACAAAGCAGCTTATGTGAAGCAACATCTCCAAGACAAGTTGATCGAACACAAACACTACATTGAGAAACACGGCGAGGATATGCCAGATATTCGTGATTGGCAGTGGCCGTATTAAGAGGCAGGGGAGCAGGGAGCAGGGAGAAATGGGGAAACTCTTATCCCCTTTGCCCCCTGCCCCAATTCCTATACCTCTTGCAAAAGTCCGAACATGAGATGTGTCATTCTGAATGAAATGTATCATCTTTGAGATGTTTCGCTTCGCTCAACATGACACCTTAAGCATTTATCGTAAATTCAAGGGTTTAAGACCCCTACGTCTACACGTAGTATCAGTTGAGTTGGGGTTTAAATCCCCGACTCCAACTGTCTTTAATTTTGAATTTTGAATTTTGAATTTTGAATTTTGAATTGTTAAGCAAGAGGTCTCCTCTTCTCCCAATCCCCAAAACCTTAAAAGATGCCAAGTAATTGGGCTTTTGGCTTCTAGGACTGTCACGATCAGCTAAGTCATACCAAAATTCACCCGGCGAAATCCAGTGTTATAGCTAGGGTAATAAGTTCGTTCGCCTCAAATTTGAGGCGTTCCCAGATTAAGAGGAGGTTTGTTTTGACGAAGTTAAAAGTTGGCATCAACGGATTTGGTCGTATTGGGCGGCTTGTGCTTCGCGCTGGCATGAACAACCCCAATATTGAGTTTGTGGGTATTAACGACCTAGTACCACCAGATAACCTAGCTTACCTCTTAAAGTACGACTCTACTCATGGTAAGTATCAAGGTCAGGTGGAAGCCAAAGAAGACGGCATTTTGATTGATGGACACTTCATTCCTTGTATGTCAGTCAGAAATCCCGCCGAATTACCTTGGGGTAAACTTGGCACAGATTATGTCGTAGAATCGACCGGACTGTTTACAGACTATGAAGGTGCATCCAAACACCTACAAGCTGGTGCAAGGCGCGTAGTTATTTCTGCGCCTACCAAAGAACCAGAAAGAGTTAAGACACTGTTGGTAGGTGTTAACCATCAACTCTTTGATCCCAGTAAGGATGTGATTGTTTCCAATGCTAGTTGTACTACCAACTGTCTAGCCCCCATCGCCAAAGTGATTAACGATAACTTTGGTTTAGCAGAAGGGTTAATGACTACAGTTCACGCCATGACTGCTACCCAACCCACTGTAGACGGCCCCAGTAAAAAAGACTGGCGGGGTGGTCGCGGTGCAGCCCAAAATATTATTCCTTCTTCTACAGGTGCAGCTAAAGCAGTGGCACTGGTTTTACCAGAATTGAAGGGTAAGTTAACTGGGATGGCGTTCCGAGTCCCTACCCCTGATGTTTCTGTAGTGGATTTAACCTTCAAAACTAGTAAATCCACTAGTTACAAAGAAATTTGTGCAGCCATGAAAGCGGCTGCTGAAGGATCACTAGCAGGGGTTTTGGGCTATACAGACGAAGAAGTAGTATCTACAGATTTTCAAGGCGATCGCCATTCCAGTATTTTCGACGCAGGTGCTGGTATTGAATTAAACTCAAACTTCTTCAAAGTGGTCGCTTGGTATGACAACGAATGGGGCTACTCTCACCGTGTAGTTGACCTAATGCTGTCAATGGCACAGAAAGAACAACTGGTAACAGTTTAAGAGAGTGCTGAGTTTTGAGTGCTGAGTGCTGAGTGCTGTTAGCGGTAGCGCGGCGTTTAGCCGGTGCTGAGTCAGGGTAAACTCACTCATTGTTACTTGTTTTACTCCTGATGAGGGTGCTAAAGCATTACTCATTACTCATTACTCATTACTCATTACTCATTACTCATTACTCATTACTCATTACTCATTACTCATTACTCATTACTCATTCCCTAACTCCTCACACCATCACCCCTATGCGTCGAACAAAAATTATCTGTACTGTAGGGCCTGCTACCTCTGCACCAGACAGACTGCAAGCGTTGGTAGAAGCCGGGATGAATGTGGCGCGGCTGAATTTTTCCCACGGGGCTTATGAATTCCATGCCCAAACTGCTCAGTATATTAGACAAATCAGTGCTGATGAACAAAGGCCTGTAGCTTTGTTGCAAGATTTGTGTGGGCCGAAAATTCGTTTGGGAACTCTACCGCCAGAAGGGTTGACGGTAGAAGCTGGTGATGAAGTTACCTTTGTCTTAAAAGAGAAGGGTGACAACATTCACGAATTACCCTTACCATTGCCAACGTTGTTTGCAATGGTACGACCGGGAGAACCGATTTTAATTAATGATGGTCGAGTGAAGATGATTGTATGCGATCGCGATGCCGATCGTATTCATGCTCTAGTCAAAACTGGCGGGGTAATTTCCACTCGCAAAGGTGTAAACCTCCCTCTGACTCGCTTACCTGTCAGTTCTATCACCGAAAAAGACTTACATGATTTGCGCTTTGGGATGGAATTGGGGGTTGATTGGGTGGCGGTTTCCTTTGTCCAGTCACCCTACGACTTAGAACCAGCCCAGCGCATGATTGAAGCGGCGGGTTTGTCAATTCGGGTAATCGCTAAAATCGAGCGTCCAGAGGCGGTTGAGCATATTGACTCCATTATCGCCGCCGCCGATGGGATTATGATCGCCCGTGGTGATTTGGGGGTAGAAATGCCCATTCACAAAGTCCCCATGATTCAAAAAGACATTATTCGCCGTTGCAATCAAGCGGGTAAGCCAGTCATTACCGCCACCCAAATGTTAGAGTCGATGATTGGCGCACCCGATCCCACCCGTGCGGAAGCTACTGATGTGGCTAACTCTATCCTTGATGGTACAGATGCCGTCATGCTTTCTGGGGAAACGGCTGTGGGAGAGTATCCTGTGGCGGCTGTGCAGATGATGCACGATATTGCTATTGAAACGGAAAAGTCTTTGCAAGAGGGTAGTAGACATTGCTGGACAAATGATGCAGGTAGTCTCAGCGTCACTGAATCCGTAGCTGAAGCCGTCTGTCGTATCGCCTATGAAACTGGCGCACGGGCTATTTTGTGTAACACTTCATCAGGAAGTACAGCCAAACTCGTGTCTAAATACCGCCCTCAGACACCGATTTTTGCTTTAACCCCCGATGAAACCGCCTATCACCAGATGGCATTATCTTGGGGTGTCGAACCCTTGCTGATCCCACCTGTTTACAATGCTGAAGAAATGTTTACGAATTTGGTTAGCACCATTCTCAGAACAGGTCTAGTACATGAAGGGGATAAGGTAGTTATTACCTCTGGAGTCCCAATTGGTAAATCAGGAACAACTAGTTTAATTAAAGTGCATTCTATTGGACAGCCCATCACAGCCTAGCACCCCTAAAATAAAGCTGAGACTTCAGCCAATCGGCAATAGTTAAGAAAAATTGCCAAAATCAGAATTGTAAGGAATAAGAACGGGTGCGAAGAAGAGGGGAATTGTAAATCCTACATAAACAACAATCATGGAGTATTTTATGTCTAAAAATTTACTAGAACAATTGCGTGTAATGACCGTTGTGGTGGCAGACACAGGTGATATCCAAGCCATTGGCAAGTTTACACCCCAAGATGCCACCACCAATCCCTCACTGATTACGGCGGCAGCCAAGATGCCTGAATATCAGGATATTGTTGACCAAACCTTACTCCAAGCCAAAAAAGATGCCGGCGCAGGTGCTAGCCAAAGTCAAATCGTAACTTTGGCTTTTGACCGTCTAGCGGTTTCCTTTGGTCTGAAGATTCTGCAAATTATCCCCGGTCGCGTGTCTACAGAAGTAGATGCCCGTTTATCCTACGATACCGAAGCTACCGTTACTAAAGCACGGGAATTAATTGCTCAGTATAAAGCGGCTGGTATCACACCAGAGCGGGTTTTAATTAAAATTGCTGCCACCTGGGAAGGGATCAAAGCGGCGGAAATTCTAGAAAAAGAAGGGATTCACTGTAACTTAACTCTACTCTTTGGTTTGCATCAGGCGATCGCTTGCGCTGAAGGTGGCATCACTTTGATTTCTCCCTTCGTCGGTCGTATTCTCGACTGGTACAAAAAAGAAACCGGCAAAGATAGCTACCCCTCTGCGGAAGACCCTGGTGTATTGTCAGTCACTACAATCTACAACTACTACAAAAAATTTGGTTATAAAACTGAAGTTATGGGCGCAAGCTTCCGTAACATCGGCGAAATCACGGAATTAGCAGGTTGTGATTTATTGACCATTTCTCCAGCTTTGTTGGGTGAATTACAAGCCACCATCGGCGACCTACCCCGCAAACTTGACCCCGCTAAAGCTGCTACTTCCGGTGTAGAGAAGATTGCGATGGACAAGGCTACCTTCGACAAGATGCACGCTACTGACCGCATGGCTAACGACAAACTTGATGAAGGGATCAAAGGCTTTACAAAAGCACTAGAAGATTTAGAAAAACTCTTAGCAGAACGACTAACTCATCTAGAAGGAGTAGTAGCCAGCCACTAAATCAATTCGCAATTCGCAATGGGCTAACGCCCCGCTCCGCTAACGCAATTCGCAATGGTCTAATGCTCCGCTCTAAGCGCAGCTATGCCGCAGGCTTTACGCTTTTTCCGTGTTGTAACGGCGTTTGACTAGTTAGTGGCTTAGTAGTTAGTAAGACAAACAGCCACTGACTACTAAATGGCGGATCAAAAGTAATTCAACTATGAAGAAACAACTTATACCCTAGTTATTTTCAACCTTTCTCGACAGGGTATCTGCACTTGTCCGATATTCAGGGTAAGTGGGGACAGCCAGTTCACAGCGTCCCCAATTTATGCGATTGATAGTTTTCACATTATCTGAACGGAATTGATTTCAGCATTAGGCATTACTAATACCGCCGCCAATGGTATATGTATCGACCATGACGATCGCGAACTCGCTGCCATCTTCCATGACGATAATAATTTCCATGACGATTGCGTCGGCGATAATAATGCCGTCTATGCCGCGATCGCCGATAATAATGCCGTCTTCTTTGTCGGTGAGCCAGCAAAAGTTCTCCGCTTTCTCCTCCCCCAACTACATTTGTTTCTAACTCCACACCCGGCTCAATCAGTTGAGTATTAAGACCTTTTTCCACCCAGTCACCAGTCCTTATATCCTTAGCTTCAGCTATAGCAGGCGGATAGATGAAGGCTAATAACAGGAATACGATTGAGGATAGCTTCTTGAAACGGTTCACGTCTTGGCTTCTCCCTGATTATCGGTAATAAGATTAATAAATACAGGAAATTTAGAAACTATATAGTTCACACTTCACTAACCTAAAATCTACAAAAGTAATGAAAGTACTAGTTTTGAATGCAGGCTCTAGCAGCCAAAAAAGTTGCCTGTATGAAATCCCTGATCATGCTATCCCCAATGAAGCACCCCAACCTCTATGGGAAGGGAAAGTTAACTGGACTCAAGACCGGGGTGTGGCAGAAATTGAAGTGAAAACTGCCACGGGTGAAAAGTTACATGAGTCTATCTATGGTGATTCTCGACAGGCACACGTTGCCTATATGCTGTATACCCTCAGTCGCGGTTCTACCAAGGTGATTGGTGAATTATCAGAAATCAATGTGGTGGGGCATCGGGTAGTACATGGTGGGCAAAGTTACCGCCACAGTGTGATAATTACAGAAGAAGTAAAACAGGCGATCGCGAGTTTATCAAACCTTGCCCCAGCCCATAACCCAGCCGCATTAGAAGGCATAGAAGCCATAAAAAAAAGCTTAAGCAATGTTCCCCAAGTAGCAGTATTTGATACTGGATTTCATGCCACCCTACCCGATTCCGCCGCCATCTATCCTGGCCCCTATGAGTGGGTAGAACAAGGTATCCGCCGCTATGGGTTTCATGGTATCAGTCACCAATACTGTTCTCATCGTGCAGCGCAAATCCTCGGTCGAGACTTAGCATCTCTGCGAATCATTAGCTGTCATCTTGGTAATGGGTCTTCTTTAGCCGCCATAGAAAATGGTCGCAGTATTGATACTACAATGGGTTTCACACCTTTAGATGGGTTGATGATGGGTAGCCGTTGCGGTTCATTAGATCCGGGGATTATCGTTCACCTCATGCGACAACATGATTACTCTGCCGAAAGACTAGATTATGTATTAAATAAAGCTTCAGGATTACGAGGAATTTCTGGTGTATCCAGCGATTTACGCGAAGTGATGGAAGCCATTACTCAAGGTAACTACCGCGCTCAACTCGCTTGGGATATCTTTGTGCATCGCTTAAAAGCTAATATTGGTTCAATGCTGGCGAGTCTTGGAGGTTTAGACGTATTGATATTCACCGCCGGTATTGGTGAGAAATCCGCCGGAATTCGTCAAGCTGCGGCTGAAGCCTTCGGGTTTTTAGGGTTAAAAATCGACCCCCAGAAAAATCAAAGCAACCCCGTAGATGAAGATATATCTACCCCTGATTCTACAGTACGGGTATTAGTAATTCATACTCAAGAAGATTGGGCGATCGCTCAAGAATGTTGGGGTTTAATTAATTCGTAATGCCTAATTATGTCATTAAACCCCACCCCCGACCCCTCCCCGTTCACGGGGAGGGGAGACGAAGCGTAGCTTTGGCGGGGTGGGGTTATTCACAACACGCGCCGCAAAATTAGTTGAAAAATTTGCGGCCAAATTAAACTTAAACTTTGCCGAATCAGTACAGGCACAAAAGCTGATATAATTGGGAAAAATATAATATCAATTGCTTGGATTTCTTGAGTTAAAAATATAGCGATCGCAGGAATTATACAACTTATTCCCCACGCCAACCAATTGAGATATTTATAATTAATAGCAACAACTTTTTGTAGTTGTTTAAAAAGTATATACCTGCTAGTGGCAACGAATAAAGCTAATCCTAACCAAATCAAAATTAACCAAATTATCCCACTACTAGAATTAAATATATTGAGCGCATTTATTTTACTAACTAAAAATCCAGACGGAAATAGGGAAGCAAATTCCCAAACTAACATATTTAAATTATTTCTTAAGGAACTTAGTAACTGATCTACCAACCAATAATGAGCAGAAATAATTGTTATTAAATTAGCATTATTTTGTAGAAAGTCCTTTTTAACCTTCTGAATCACATCACCATAGAATAAGACAATACTTTGTAAAAGACAGTCTTTTTCTTGATAATCCTCAGTAGTTAATTCTTGTTGGCTATAGTAAGAATTAAAAGTACATCCAATCTGTAAACTTGTTTGATTTTGTAAATACTTACTCCTAAATATTCTCAAAATATTCATGAGAAAAATCAGGTAAGAGCTAGTGCTTTTATTTTTACCTTTTTTTACTCTCCTATGTGGAACAAAATTATGCTGAAAGCAAGTACAGTACCAAAGATGAATGAGCAACCTAGGCGGAATATTTAAAGAAAGTCCTGTTTTTTGAGATTGCTGAATTTGCTCTACAATCTTCTGGTTCAGGTAGAAACTACATTGAGACTGTTCAACCTTAATTTCAACACTATTACCTTCAGAAATGGGCAATAAAAAAACAAGAGTAACATCAGCAAGACTCTTTACGTGTGTCTTATCGTTGACCATTGGTAGATATATTTGCCAAACTTTTTACCAAATTAATCATGAAATCTAATATTCCCCGCCACTGTTTTTCGCCAGCTACTACTCCTTGATTATGAATTTGCAGAATCAAATTTTTTGAATCTTCTGATAAATCGAATAGGTCTTTGTGGTATCTGGTGATAATATCACCATCTAACTGCATAACAGTTTGGGCATAAATTGTATCAATTTCGGTACTAGTAACATCACCGCCATCTAAAGCCGCTTTCAGTTCAATAATTTTACGCAGTGTCCGCACAAACTTTTCATTATTTAAAAGTGCTTGAATTTCGTCACAATTGCTTTGCCATTCTTCTTCCCAGTTCCTCTGCTTTTCCTGATTGATATCATCTATTACTGGAGTAGGTGCAGGTAATATTGGTCTAGCTAATTCTACATATCTGGGATCAGATTCAACTATTTTTCCTCGCTTAAGTTCCTTTAAAAGATGTAGTCGCTGATGATATTGTTGGACTTTTTCATGTTGCAAATCATTCATTGTATGATTTACATCTTCAATAAGAAGATAGAAGTATTCTCTTTCTAATTCTGAAAATAAACTTTTATAACGATCTTGTAATTCTTCAGGAATTCCCATAACATCAAAGTAATCTTTATCATGTATGGAATATATTTCTTGGTATGCTTCCCAAGCACTAAATTTAGTACCACTAATACTATTAACAATCATTGTATTGACTTCTAATGCTGTAATATCTTCAACTAATACCTGCACCGAAGATACAAATTTATTTAATAAATTTCTAGACTTAGATTGAATTCCCTCTCTGCCTTGAGTAGTCTTTGATAAGTTAATTTTATTTTCATTTTGACTTCCAAGACTATCTCTAGCTTGAGCTTGAGTCCTATTAACCACGATGACAACCTCTTTAATTTTGGCAAAATATTGTAATAATTTGGTGTCTTTACAATCACAAGCAAATTAACCTACAAGTGCAGATAATCTACTGTAGGCATTTGGCTATATAATTCACTAATTAAACAACCCAAAAATTGTATTGATTAGTTATATTGTCCTGCGAGAATTTGCCATTTCCATCAAAATTTTATAGACTTTATGCACACTTTCTATATTCTTTTGCATGATTTCGCGGCTATCCTTGACTTGATCTAAATGAAAGCTGAGGAGTTCTGCATAAGGGCCACTACAAAGAAATGGACTACCAATCTCATTTTCGATATCGCCATCCATTATATTAATCTTGGTATAAATTCTGTTGCCTGGTTGAGCAGATTCTGTACTAGGTTGTAATTCTTCATTTAACTGAGTAGATGGTTCTACAACCCAAGTAGTAATTTTTAACTCCACAACTTCAGCTATTGCTGCCTTCATCGCATCAATAATGTTGTTACTCCCTAGGTTACTAGAGTTTAGCTGCTTGATGATTGATTGAAAATTGCCACTTTCAGCCTTGATGAGTTGACCGTTTGTACCTGACGCTTCTTTTACAGTAATTTCCATGAGCTAATTAAAGATCAAAGGTTTCAATGTAGACGAGTACAATTCTAATGGATGTGGGAAATTTGACAAGCTTTACTTAATAAAATTAAGTAAAGATGACAAGGAATAGCCGTGTATAATCTAAAATAAAACAGTATCAGAAGTATAAAAAGTAATTATCAAGCGTGGATTTACGTTAACTATCGAAAAGACTTAGGGAACACCAAAAAATAAATTATCCGCAATTGATGGTTGGGTAGGGTGCGTCAGTATGAATAATTTCTGAGTATAGTTAGGTTCTATCGCACTGACGCACCCTACAGTTTAGATATTTTTTATCTGGAAGTACCTTATTACGGGAATAATACTATACACAATGAGCAACTCTGCCGAAAAAGATAGAAAAACTATGTTGATATCGCGTCAAAGTGTCATAACACCTCTTGTAGTGATTTTATGTATCTTAGGGATTGGCTCTATGCAATCGCCTAGGCTGCAAAAATTATTAAATAGTCGGGAATATATTTCTTTAGCTACTTTAGAGAAAGAACTCCAGCAAGAGAAATTAAGGCTAAATCTACTCAAGCAAACGCCTAGTTTTGGTTATGATAATTTAGTTGCAAACTGGGCTTATCTAAATTTCTTACAATACTTTGGTGATGATGAAGTCCGTGAAAGAACTGGATATAGTCTGAGTCCTGAATATTTTGAAGTTATTTTAAAACGTGACCCCAAATTTTTAGCAGCTTATTTGAGTCTTTCTAGCAGTACATCTATCTATGCTGCTATGCCAGAACGCTCAATAGCAATAATGGAAGAGGGTTTAAAATCATTATCTCCCAAAGTTCCAGAGAAATCTTATTATATTTGGCGTTATAAAGGTATTGATGAGTTATTATTTTTAGGAAATTCTCAAGCTGCCCAGAAATCTTTTGAAACAGCAGCTAATTGGGCTAGTGAATATAAAGATGAAGAAAGTCAACTTGTAGCTTTCACCTCTCAAAAAACTGCCGAGTTTCTTAGCCGTAATCCTGATAGTAAATATGCCCAAATTGCTACTTGGTCAATGGTATTAGGTAATCCCGTTGACGAACAAACTCGTAAGAGAGCAATTACCGCTATTGAGAAATTAGGGGGAGAGGTAATTACTAACCCAGATGGTACTAATAGAATTAAATTACCACCAAAAGATTAACCCTCTTTTATGTCTATTTTGCATCCAGTACAAAGATGTGTGTACACCGTAGTCCCTAGTAGGGAAGGGGGTTAGGGGGTTAGGTTTTGTGTTAGCTAAGAAGACAGGGGCTTTCAAGTTCCCCCGCTACCTTTGGTAACTAGCAATCAATCAAATACAAATAAAAATTTCCCAGTCCCCAGTCCCCAATCTATTCCTCGTCCCACGTTTCAACATCAAGTAAATCGCCGATGGGGTCTTGCATGGTGAAACCGAAATCTAGCAGTTCCTGTTTCCAGTGCTGCCAGTCATTGCCATAAAGCAGCGCAATCTTCCAAATGCTATCATTTGTCTTGATAATATTCGATTCAAGGAGTGATTGCACGTTACGCTGCAATTTCACCATTGGGTGAATTACTTGCTGAGTCATAACCTCTATTCAATTAAAAATTTTATTGGGTAAATGCTTAATCAAAACTGCTTTCCGTCTTGCAAATGTCAACAATGCGTAGAGTGTGTTTTTGGCAAAGCTAGTCTTAACTTTCTTACTATACCATAACAAACTCTACTCATTTATGATGAAATTCGGTTTTGTACGGTAATTACTCCACAAAACTTAGATTTCACCAAGCACATTTGACATCTCCCCCGGCTAGAAGCCGGAGGATTCTAAACTGATGTTGCTACGGGGTCTAAAAGACCCACCCCGCAACGTTTGCAATATGATTTATTTAATAAGATTGAACAAATCATATTGCTGTGGCACTGTCAAAATGCCCTACCCACCTCGGCTAGATTTAATTCTAGCTGTGTGGCTACTTTTACTAAAAACATTTTTACTCTTGATGTATCCTTCTTTTAAAGATGGGTTGTTCATCAAAAAATTGTTTGAAGTTATCCTTATTTTACTACAAATTTACTGCCTAATAAATTAGGCAAATAGCTTTCATCCCCTTAGCTATTAGCCGGAGGTTCTCAGCATAGGTATGATAGTGAATGCAAGACGGAAAAATCAGTCGTCCTCAAGGTTGCAATAACATCACAAGCAGGGACGACTTGTAAAAACTTATTTTTTGTATCTACCAGAATCTGTGCAATTTTTATAAAGCCCATAAAATACTGGCTGATTGAAGATGTTCAAAGAACGGTGAGAGAATATTTCGCTCTTTAGGTTCAACCGTTATCTACAATAACGCAAACATCTAGAGTTAAATCAAACCATTGTAAATCTTAATATAAATTTAATTTTTCTCTAGAGATTAAGCAGATATATCCCGGATTTTTCACCAATGCTTGCAACCTCAGTCCAGAGTCCGTAGGGGCGGGTTTACAGATATACTCGAATCATTCACGAAGATTTCGCTCAATCCGCCCCTACTTTTTGTGAGAAATGCGGGATATGGGAATTGAAATTTTCTCCCCAATCCCCAGTCCCCAGTCCCAATTTCCCTTCAAACATGAAAAATCTTTAGTTCAGATGTTAGTTTCTGGGTGGTAATGGGTAATCTCTTATCTAGAAGATGGCTGTAACTAAGTATTTACCACAATCCAGATTAAAACATGGCTAGTTCAGGCGAAGACTATTTAGTTGTCCGTAAAAAGCAGATTGAAAGGAAAAAAAGAATCTTAACGGCAGTTTCGATTGTTTCTTTAGTTGGTTCAACAGCGTTTTCAGCTATTCCAGCAATTCAACGGGCTATCCAGAGTCCTGCACCAGTAACTACAACTACATCTGCTGAGTCTTCTTTACAAGAACAAGCCAAGGGTTACGAATTAGTTTTACAGCGCGAACCAAATAACCAAGTCGCGTTGGAGAAGCTTTCTTTAGTGCGTGTGCAGTTGAAAGATTTTAAGGGTGCGATACAACCTTTAGAAAAGTTGGTGAATCTACATCCCGATAGGCAAGATTATAAGGTTATTTTGGAGGATATGAAGAAACGCGAAAAAGAGTAATAAAGATAATCAATAGCTAATATTTAACAAGTAAACGTAATTATTTTATTTTAAATAAATAGCAATTACAAAAATATATGTCAACAAAATGTAAAGTCTGTCAATCTCAATCTATTTTTTTTGCTGAAGCAATTTTATTAGGTAAACATAAAGTTAATTATTTCCAATGCTCTAATTGTGGTTTTGTTCAAACAGAAGAGCCTTACTGGTTAGCAGAAGCCTATTCTGATGCTATAGCTAAAACTGATGTTGGTTTAGTATTCCGTAATCATCATCTTTCACAAAAAGCATCCCAAATAATTTTTCAACTTTTTGATCATAATGCAAAATTTTTGGACTATGGTGGTGGTTATGGTCTGTTTGTTAGACAGATGAGAGACTATGGTTTTAACTTTTATTGGTTTGACAAATTTTGTAATAATCTATTTGCCCAAGGATTTGAAATAGATAAAAATGAAAACAATAATTATGAATTAGTGACTGCATTTGAAGTTTTTGAGCATTTTGTTGATCCTGTTCAAGAAATAGAACATATTCTCCAATTTTCGAGAAACATTTTATTTAGCACAGAAATTTTACCAGAAAATAATCCTAAACCTAATGAATGGTGGTATTATGCAACTCATGAGGGACAGCATATATCACTGTATACATTTGCTTCTTTATCAATAATTGCGGACAGATATAATTTAAATTTTTACTCTAATGGAACATCTTTGCATCTATTGACAGAAAAGAAACTACTACCTGATATGTTTCATAATGTATGTCACAGTCAACCTCAGAGTTTAAAAAAAGAATCTTTACTGGCAAATGACTATTCACAAGCTGTTAAATCATTAATTAATAACTATTATCCTAATTTTGCAGAATGTTCAACTAAGGAAAGTGATTTAACTGAATCTGCTACTAAAAACATAACCATTTTAATAGATGGGGTGTTTTTTCAACTATATCAAACTGGTATTGCTCGTGTTTGGAAATCTTTATTAGAAGAATGGGCAAGTAACGGTTTTGCAAAGCAAATTATTGTACTTGATCGTGTGGGTACAGCACCTAAAATTGCTGGTATTAGATACTTAAATATACCCAGTTACGATTATCATGATATTGATACAGATCGAGCAATGTTACAGCAAGTATGTGAACAAGAAGGAGCAGATTTATTTATTTCTTCTTACTACACTACACCACTTACAACACCTTCTGTATTTATGGCTTATGACATGATACCAGAAGTCATGGGGTGGGATATGAATAATCCCATGTGGCAAGCTAAACATCAAGCTATCAAACAAGCACAGGCGTACATAGCAATCTCTGAGAATACCGCCCACGATTTAGCAAAATTCTTTTCTCATATTCCTCAAGAATCTGTAACTGTAGCCTATTGTGGAGTTAAGTATCCACTGTTACCAGCATCATCCTCAAAAGTTAATAGTTTTAAAACTAAATACGGTATTACAAAACCTTATTTTCTCTTGGTTGGGACAGGTAGTGGTTATAAAAACGGTATTTTGTTCTTCCAGGCATTTTCACAATTAGCGAGTGGTTCTGGATTTGATATAGTTTGTACAGGAATTGGTACTGCATTAACCTCTGAATTTCGAGCTTATACATCTGGTAGTGTTGTTCATACCTTGCAACTCAGCGATGAAGATTTAGCAATCGCTTACTCTGGTGCTGTGGCTTTAGTTTATCCTTCTAAATATGAAGGTTTTGGAATGCCGATAATTGAAGCAATGGCTTGTGGCTGTCCTGTAATTACTTGTCCTAATGCTTCAATTCCAGAGGTAGCAGGTGACGCAGCAATATATGTAAATAATGATGTAGACGGGCTAGTAAATGCACTATGTGAAGTACAAAAACCGGGAGTTCGTCAATTATTAATTACTGCGGGTTTGGCTCAAATACAAAAATTTTCTTGGTCAAAAATGGCAGAAATTGTCAGTTCTGCTTTAATTGATGCGACGCTTCTATCTTTAAATCTGAAAGAGATTAATTTAATTGTTTTCCCTGATTGGTCAGAATCAGAAGATTTAATCAGTTTGGAGTTGGCACAAGTAATTAAGACAATAGCAACTCATTCTGAAAGTAGCAAGACAACTTTACTGATTGATACTACTAATATTTTAGCTGAAGACGCTGAGTTGTTCTTATCTAGCATCACAATGAGTCTTCTAATGGAGGAAGATTTAGATATTACCAATGAATTAGAAATTACATTAGTGATAAATTTAGCTGATATTCAATGGAAAGCTTTACTACCTCGTCTTCATGGACGAATTATTTTAGAACAGGAAAATCAACAAGCACTAATACAAGCCAAAGCGGAAACTCTCACATCTTATGAACTAGAAAGCTTTCGCCAAGTACGAGATGAAGAGTTTTTTTTTGCTTAAGTAAAAAATTATTCAATGAAGGTAAATGGCAAGAAGCGATCGCCTCATATCAAAAACTGCTAGAATCACACCAAGGTAGTGCAGATTTTTACTGGGATTTAAGCCAGTGTTATAGAAATTCCAACTTGCTAGATGAGTATTTTCAGACTCTACAGCAAGGAATTGAACTTTACCCTACCGATGGTAGATTTCATTTTACCTTGATTATTGACTTGCGGCGTAATCGGCGTATTCAAGAGGCTATAAACAGTGCTGAAAAAGCTTGCCAATGTTTACCTAATGATTATACATTTAAAATTCTTAAATATCTGACAGTTCCAAGTATTTACAATAATCAAGAAGAAATACCATTTTATCGCCAGCGTTTTATTCAAGGACTCCAAGATTTAATTAATCAAACATCTCTCAATACTCTTGAAGAAAAGCAGAGTGCTTTAGCTGGTATCAGTCGGCTAACTAATTTTTATTTATCATATCAGGCACAAAATGATATAGATTTGCAACGCCAATATGGGAAGTTAGTACATGAAATTATGGCGGCTAACTTTCCTCAATGGGTTGTCCCTTTATCTGTGCCTAAACTACAACATAATCAAAAAATTCGGGTTGGTTATGTTTCTCATTATCTGCATTCTTATAGTGGTACACTATGGTTAACTGGCTGGTTAAAATACTGCGATCGCTACAATTTTGAAATTTACTGTTATTACACAGGTAATGAACCAGATGCAGTGACCGATAATTTTAGAGAATATAGTGATTTGTTCCACCATATCCCTTACAATTTGCCGGGGGTTTGTGAACAAATTATTGCGGATAATTTACAAATTTTAGTGTATCCAGAAATTGGTATGAATCCCCAAACTATGCTTATGGGTGCTTTGCGACTTGCACCAGTACAATGTGTTGCTTGGGGACATCCAGTAACAACTGGGTTATCTACTATTGATTACTTTTTATCTAGCGAGTTAATGGAAGCAGAAAATGCTCAAGAACATTACTCAGAAAAATTAATTCGCTTACCTAATATTGGTGTTTCTTACCCTAAACCTTATATTCCACAAGTGGTTAAAAGTCGTGCTGATTTTGCCTTGTCAGATGATGATATTCTCTATTTATGCTGTCAAGCACCGTTTAAATATTTACCACAATATGATTTTATTTTTGCGGAAATAGCGTGTCGTGTACCGCAAGCTAAGTTTATATTTTTGCGTGGTACGTTACTTCAAGAACGTCTACAACGAGCTTTTGATGCTTTGGGGCTAAAATTTGAAGATTATTGTGTATTTCTTAGTATTCCTGAAAGATTAGACTATTTGATGATTAACTTACTTTCAGATGTTTACTTAGATACATTTACTTGGTCTGGTGGTAATACTACCTTAGAAGCGATCGCTTGTAATCTTCCTATTGTTACTTGTCCTGGGGAATTTATGCGGGGTCGTCACTCTGATAGTTTTTTGAAAATGTTGGGAGTGACAGATACTATTGCTCAAAATGAAGCGGAATATATTGATATTGCTGTTAAATTAGGGCAGAATCCTGCTTGGCGACGGAAGATTTCAGAAAAAATGGGTCAACGTCATGACAAATTATTTGATGATAAAGTTTGTGTCGCAGGTTTGGAAGCATTTTATAAAGAGGTTGTTGAAAAAGCCTACATTCACTCAAACGAAGAAAACAAGAAAAAATAAATTATCCCAAATTTAAGTTTAGTAGAGTGCGTCAGTATGAATAATTTTTCAGTATTGCTAGATTGTTTCACACTGACCTGACTTTTCACGTTATGTGGAAAGTCAGGTCAGTGTGAAACCTAACCCCCTAACCTAGGGTGTTGACTTTGTAGGAAAAGCATTAAAAAAAGTTCATACAAATTCTGCGTCGTTATCTAAGGTCGAAAATACGATTTTTCTTTTCGAGAGCATGGACTGACCAAAAACTTGAGATGACCAATCCTTAAGGTCTATATAGCGAACATTTTCTAATGCCTGTTTAACCACAGATGTGGTCAAATTCATCGTACATAAACAAATGCTTAAAATCATCTGACCTATCTGTTTGAGAGGGCATCTAGAGGAAAAATGTTTGTATTTACCAAAAATAGATTCAATGATATCAGAAGCTGCCAAAAAAGTTTTATCCTTGGGAATCTGTTCGATTTCAGTTTTTATATATAACCAAATATTTTGTGGGAAAGTTATATCCAGAAATGTTGAATTGTTTTTTAACTGGAATTCAGCTAGAGATTCTTGATTAATACCGTTTTGTTTAAGTTGAATTTCTAAGGCTCTGGTCATCATCACCATTTGACTCCAAATCCGGATGTCTTCTTGATAATCTTTTAACCATCCAAACTTCATAATTAATTTTTGATTGAAAATGTCCGGGTCAGAAGTTTCTGCTAATTTTAATAAAGTCTCAATTGGACATTTCAACAGTTTCTCTGCCCAATTAATCAACTTCTCTACATTGAAATAACGACATTGAGAGCGTTGCGATGGTGGAGATATAAAGGCTAATTCGGTTTGTTGAAGTTGATGCCGACACTGATTACATTTTTGAATAAAAGATTGATATTTTTCGGAATTAGCTAGCTCATGTTTGAGTAATAAAGCCATTGCATGAGTTACATCATACGTATAAACTACATCTGGATATTTTTGTATGTAAAGCTTAATTCCTTTTTCAATGTCACTACCATGATCTGCTATTATTTGTACTGGGCAGCCCACTTTAGTAGTTAGTTCACAAAGCTTTTGTTCAATCAATTCTCCTCTGGTCGAATCCATGATTTCCAGTGCTAATACTTGAACATCATGGTGTTTTAATCCTCTTTTTGATGGGAAAACTTCCGATTCTAAGTATTGTTGAGATACTCCCAAAACCACCAAACACTTTTGCTTTCCTAATTCTACTGTTAGGTCTATAATAAAAACCCAATCACTTCGGTATTCTTTGGCTCGTTGTAGTTCATATAAACCAATTCTTCCTAACCAACTTCTCACACTACTGAAGCAGGGAGTTTTTACTTCCTCCGCCGATGCTTCCCACTTCAAGTTATTCTCAACTCCTCGTAAGCTACTTCCAGAATCAATGCTTTGTTGTATGGCTTTTTGTACTGTTTGAACGCTATATTGATGCCCGAACGCTGCCACCATCTCTATTTTTTCGGAATTTTCTTCCCCTTTTTTTGTCCATCAACCAAATTGGTATGAAGGATACGTAGTTCTTTTTCTGCTTTCATCGCCCGTGTTTTCCAATTCTCTCTTGAGAGCAATAAATCCCTAACTTTTACTTCTAATGCTCTGAGCTTTTTTTGTCTCTCAAGGGCTATCTCTTTCCAATTCTCTCTACTTTGTTTAAACAGACGAATTAATCGGCTGGAGGAACTTTTTAATTTATTCATTAACCACCCAACCTCAATTTGATATTTTTAGGTGTCTATCCTGTATGAAGAAATATCATCATAAGATACCCAAAGTCAACACCCTAGCTCCGCTCCACTCAGAATGACATTTAAGGGCTACAAAGCAAGTGGTGACTGGGATTTTAAGACTTGTGTGTACACCGTAGCCTTGTAGGGGAGAGGTACTCTAGCGAGAAGCCGCTCCGCGTCTTTGGAGAGGGGTTTTCCAGATCCCGTGAAAAGTCAGCACACTGACGCACCCTAAATTTTGGATATTTTTGCTCTTAAAGTTGTTAAAATTACTGCTAGGGCTGTTATACCTCATCAACAACGACTAACTCCACTCCACACCTTGTAGCCGCCTCTGCTAATCGAGCATCAAGTGTTGCTAAGGGTAATCCTAATCGCAATGCCAATTCTAAATAAGCTGCGTCATAAGCTGCTAAACCTTCTTGTCGCCCTAGGTCTAAGATTGCACCAAATACATTTGTATTTGCAGACGAATCAACTTTTATTAATAATGACTGTAACAATGTAATTGCTTCCTCAGATTGTTCCTGAGTCATGCGCTTACGCCGTTCAGCTACCAGTAGGACATTAGCAATTTCTAGTAACCAAATCCCTGGTACGAATACTTCAGCATCCGGCATTATTGCTAGTATCGCATTAGCGTAATCGTTATTTTCATCTACCAAACACCAGCTAATTCCTACAGAACAATCTAAAACAAACTGCATTAAAATCTTCGCCCCTCTTCTATCATGGAGGGAATTGCAGCTTTTTCCAACGCCACTTCTCTCCGCAGTTGTTGCATTCTAGCAATTGCATTCCTGATGGATGTTTTCGTCGTTGGTTTTCCCCAAGCGTTATATTGTGGTTTTTCTGGTGTTGTACTGGAAGTATCTGGTAACGGCTGTATAACTAGCACTACCTCAACAGATTTATCTTTAAAGTCGGTGGGAGTATGGATTTGCAATATACCATCGTCTCCAATATGCGATCGCAACTTCATTGTTTCCATGTCTGTATTGATAAACTAAGATCAATGCTATGGCTTCTATATCTCAATACTATAGCAATCCTAATTGAGTTGCGAGAAAACACGGAATCCCAGATACCTGACTTCTTGAAGAAGTCGGGTATCTGGCCTCTCATGAATGATTTAGGATTGCTATATACTCTTATCTTAAAATATCGCCGTGACTACTATTACTATTAACTTGAACAACGTAGTTAGACTCAGTGAAGACCAATTTTATCAGCTATGTCGAGATAATCCCGATATTAAGTTTGAACTCAATGCTAACGGAGAATTGATAGTTATGCCACCTACAGGGGGAGAAACTGGAAAAAGTAACGCCAAACTTACAACAAGATTTGTTTTGTGGAATGAGCAAACACAACTAGGTGAAGTTTTTGACTCTTCTACTTGTTTTCGACTCCCCAATGGTGCAAACCGTTCTCCTGATGTTTCTTGGATAGAAATTAGCCGATGGAATGCACTTTCATTAGAACAACGAGAAAAATTTCCTCCCATTGCGCCTGATTTTGTTTTAGAGTTGATGTCTCCATCCGATAGCTTGAGTGAAACACAAGCTAAAATGCAAGAATATATGAATGCGGGAGTAAAGCTAGGTTGGTTGATAGACAGAAAAACACGCCGTATAGAAATTTATCGTCAAGGGCAACCAAAAGAAGTATTAGAATCTCCTACCAACTTATCTGGAGAAGATATATTAATTGGTTTTACTTTAGATTTGCAGATTATCTGGAGTTAACCCACTGCATATTCTGTAAATTTCCTCATAAAAGGAGACTGAAAACCTAACACAATATCTTCTTTAGGTACTCCCATCGTAACTAAATTGGCTGCAATATCATCCTCTGTACCATTCCACTGAAGCCAAATTTTTTCACCCTTAATATCGATATGGATGATACAACTATGCACCCAATCCTGTCCCTCCCAGCCAACATGAACTATTTGGTAATGATCACGTTCTGTATCAAAAATATTTTCAACTTCTATATTTCCGTTAGCAGGTTTTTGCTGACTATACTCCTGTAATATTTGTTGTATCATCTGGCGATAATTGGCTATTTTTTCCATTTGACAATTACCTCTTTTTCTGCATTATAAATAATCATTTTGACTCGATTCTCTTCAATCATTTCTTGAGGGAAATCAAGTTGAAAAAATGTTTTATAGGTTGTCAAAGGTACTGCTAAATATAAAACACGCTCTGGCTGTCGTCGTTTCAGTGCGCCTCTATAGTTGATAAACTGTCCCAATGCTGTCAACTGATAATGAAATAATATCCCATAAAAAAGAGTATCAACTCTATCTTGAATGATAAAATTGATACTTATTCTTAAAAGTTTGTAGTAAGGGCTGAAGCCCTTAGTCATGTCTAATTTTGAGGGCTGAAGCCCTCACTACGAACTAATATACCTCTGCCACATTTGGGTGTAAGCATTTTCCATTTCACGGGTAAACTGCTTACCATTCCATAGAGGTGATGTTTTTCTGGACTGTCTCAACTTCCAAGCAATTTGTTGTCTTAAGGCTTCATCCTTACCCAAACGCACACCCCACTCTACATATTCTTCATCAGTCCAAGCAATACCTTCTGTAATACCAGCATTCATCATCATGGTGTAACTGTTACGTGCAGCGAATTGCTCACCTACTCGCGTCACCATAGGGATACACATCCATAGAGTTTCTAGGGTGGTTGTAGCACCGTTGTAGGGATAGGTGTCTAATACAATATCAGCAATTCCTAAATTAGCACGGTGAACCGATTCTGCAATTACACCTGGAAGAAAGCGCAATTTAGAGGTATCTACGCCCTCTTCTTCTGCTAGCCCATCAAAGAATATTTTGATCGATTCTTCATCAGATATCCCTTTAATTAAGAAGTAGCTATTGGGAACTTCTTTAAGGATTCTCAATTGCAGTCTTGCAATATCTGGATGTCGCTTAAAGCCTCGTTGGGCGCAGAGATACACAATTCCATCATGAGGAATATCTAATTGTTCACGAGTTATCGTAGGTACACTAACCTCAAAACCATCTATACCTATGTAGGTTTGAGGTAAACGCCAAATTTTTTCACTATAATATTCCTGGGCTGATTCTGGTAAGACGTAGGGGTCAGCAATGAAATAATCTATTGATGGGCTACCAGAAGCATCGAAACCTAACCAAGTAACTTGAACTGGTGCAGGTTTTAAGGATACGATTTCACAGCTAATATCTAAAGTAATACTATCCAAATCTATCAAAATATCGATTTCATCTTTGTATATTTCTTCAGCAATCTCTGAAGTATGGTTTGATTTATATGCTTTGTCTAGTTTACTAAGATACCATTCATGTAGAGGATCACACTCTGGATTAGTATTAATAAAATAAGCAGAAATTTCAAATTTGTTCCGGTCATGATACTGAAATAACCATCGCGCTAACCAACCTACAGAGTGACTTCTAAGACAATAAGATAAGTATCCTATCTTAAGTTTTTTATCTGTAAGGTTTTGTTTTTTTCTTTCTATGTGACCATGAAAATACTTTTCTACTTTTTCTTTAGCATAATTTTCTATATTGGCTTCACAAAGCTGTAATAACTGGTTTTGAATATGTTTGTTTTTCTTTGGATTATCTTCAATATATGGAGTAAAAAAATTGGCATTAAATAATCTGGCTATTCTAACTGAATCTAGTTCTTTCGGTTGGGCTTTAATTAGTGACTCTACTAATTCTTCTTGTCTTTTTTGTACTAAGCAAGATTCTTCCCAATGACCACCTGCGGTCATTAATCCCCGCAAAATTTGGCGATTTGCGAAAACTTTTTCTGGTAAATTTTCTACTAAAGAGTAGTATGATTTAGCAGTTTCTATACCTTGATCGAATTGACCCGCATTCTGATAAAATGTAGCTAGTTGACCTATGACCTCTGTATTATTAGGGCTTAACTTTAAATATATTTCGCACAATTTTACAGCTATTTTTGGTAGCCTTTTTGAGTAAGCTATTTCTAAAGCTGCTGGCAGTACAACTATCAACAAAATTTGATGATTATTTTTGCAATGTGGTAAACACGCTTCCAGAAACTCCAGGGTTGGTGGGTGTAAAGGTGCATAGTCTAAAATTAATTTTAGAACATCCATTAGCAGTTCTAAATTGACATCTCCTTTTGGTTGAGATTGGAGAACTTTGATTAGTCCTAGTTCTTCTAAATCTTGACCACTATAGGTTTCTAACTTGATAGCCAATTTAATCAAATTTAAGAGATTATGAATATCTTGAGGAAAAATTTCCTTGATGTTATTGCGAATCTTTTCAGCTACTAAATATTCTTTTAATTCTTCTCGGCGTTCAGCCTCTGTTTGCAAAATCTTAATTAATTCTGCCTGACAGGTTTCGACTTGTTCTGTATCGACTTCCATGATGGCCATAAACCAAGTTGTCTGGGCTTCTACCTCTTGCCCTTGCAACAGTAACATTAATCCTAAATGCCAATAGTGAGATTTAACATCAGGTTCTATGGTAATTGCTTCTTCGTAGAGACTTGCAGCTTGGATATAATTACCTGCAAGAAAATATTTTTCTGCACGCTGATGATATTGAACTGGAGGAGTTAATGAGAGCATAGTAATTATCAAAAATTGGTAGGATGAAACACGATAGAGATGTAGCAATTAGCTCAATGAAAAATCACACTTAGAGCAAATTGCAGAAATTGGGTAATGTTTAAAAACACTACCCAACATAAAAAAGTATGTGAAATAACAAAGAATTATAAGAAGTGAATGTTTTACACTTGCTTATCTAGCCAAAGATACAAAATCATTTTCACAAGTTGTAGTAAATGTATTGACATCACTAACTTCTTGAGAAGGACCTGGTGACTCACAAGCTATTGCTAATGTGAGTGCTTCAGAGGTAGCACTCTCTCCTACAGTTGTACCTACTAATCCATAGTAGGATTTCAACGCAGCTTTATTAGCTATTCCTTTAAATTGAGCATTACCACTTCCATCACCGGTGATGCTGTAGTCGTAATTTTCAGATTGAGTCTTGATACCTACTTGCAATTCAGATAATCCTGTAGCGAACTTTTGGTATTCTAGGTAGTAAGCTTGTTGAGAACGGTTAACTGTACCAACGTAGTTTCTCGCTTCTGACTGTTTCGCTTTGTTTACCTGACCAAGTAGTGAAGGTAACGCGATCGCAGCAAGTACACCGATAATAATTACTACAACTAGCAGTTCAATTAAGGTAAAACCTTCTTCTTCTTTCTTTTTACGGTTGCTGAGGTGGTTAAGGAATTTAGCTTGCAATTCTGGCTTGAGCATGGGTTTCTCCTGAAGTTTGGGGTAAGTAGAATGCGATCGCTCTGTTCTAAAAAAAACTTACCCAGTTGCAATCTGCGATCTATCACTCCAGTAAAAAAACTTCTTGTTTTAGCTATAATTACGTATATTTACTAATAAAATTAATCTAGTGGATGAAGAAATAAGGTTTATCTCCTGTTTTCTACTGACAATTGCTTTATTTGGTCAGCCTGTATAGAAGACACGTCAGGCGATCATCGCACCACCCCTTTCTAGGTCTTTGATATATGTGTATGTGAAGCCTGCACTAGAACCAGTAACTCACGGCGGTTTGCGTTACATAATCCACAGATTCAAAATGTACTGTACCTTGCAAAAGCTACAATGTATTGATATCAAGAAAATTGGCTATTTTATTCAAGCAATTGTATTTTACAAGTTCCCCACTCTTAGCGTAGAAGAAATTGAAGCCATGCTTGATTTCGATGAATTCAAAAATACTCGATTGTACAAAAGTATCTTAGCAAAGACAAGACCGGAAACAGAACTAGAAACAAAATTGAAATTAGTCCCAAAATGTATTCAGAGAGGTATGAGTATTCAAGAAATAGCAGAATTCTTAGAACTAGATGTTGAAACTATCAGGAAATCTCTGCAAGAGCAGTCTGAGTAAATAAATTTAACCAAACCTACATTTTTAGGTGATTTGGTGAATGTTATTCCCGACTTTTGTTATTTGCGATCGCTTGCCTGACTCATATGTTATGCTATATTAAACGTAGTCGTTATGAGTTCAGATAATTATTATGACTAATCAGACTGTAGAGAACTTAGTAATTATCGGTTCTGGGCCAGCAGGTTACACTGCGGCTATATATGCTGGACGAGCTAATTTAAAACCTGTGGTATTTGAAGGTTTCCAAGTTGGGGGATTACCTGGTGGTCAATTAATGACGACAACGGAAGTAGAGAATTTTCCGGGATTTCCCCAAGGGATAACGGGGCCGGAACTTATGGATAGGATGAAGGCGCAGGCGGAGCGTTGGGGGGCTGAGTTATATACTGAGGATGTGATTTCAGTTGATTTGAGTCAGCGTCCTTTTACTATCCGCTCAGAAGAAAGGGAAGTCAAGGCTCACACTATAATTATTGCCACTGGTGCGACAGCTAAACGTTTGGGTTTACCCAGTGAACATCAATTCTGGAGTCGGGGAATTTCTGCTTGTGCAATTTGCGATGGTGCTACGCCAATTTTCCACGGTGCAGAATTAGCGGTGGTTGGTGCTGGTGACTCGGCGGCGGAGGAGTCTATTTATTTAACTAAGTATGGCTCGAAAGTGAATTTGTTAGTGCGTTCTGATAAGATGCGGGCTTCTAAAGCCATGCAAGACCGACTGTTGAGTAATCCTAAAATCCAAGTGCATTGGAACACCGAGGCTGTAGATATATTCGGTAGCGGTCACATGGAAGGGATAACAGTCCGTAATAGAAAAACTGGGGAAGAAACCAAACTGTCAGCTAAGGGTTTATTCTACGCCATTGGTCACACGCCTAATACTGCTTTATTTAAAGGGCAATTGGAACTAGACGAAGTGGGTTACATTGTCACTAAACATGGTTCACCAGAAACTAGTGTAGAGGGTGTATTTGCTGCTGGTGACGTGCAAGACCATGAATATCGCCAAGCAATTACGGCGGCTGGTAGTGGCTGTGCGGCGGCGTTGTTGGCGGAACGTTGGTTGTCTGCTAATGCTTTGATTCACGAGTTCCATCAACAGCTGACTATTAATAATGAGTTAGAACCTCAGCCAACTGCTCAGAAAACTGAAGCCGAACAAGCGGCGGAGTTTGATTTAGCTGTAACTCGCCATGAGGGGGGTTATGCTCTAAGGAAATTATTCCACGAAAGCGATCGCCTACTCGTTGTCAAATACGTCTCCCCTGGTTGTGGCCCTTGTCACACCCTCAAGCCGATTTTAAATAAAGTAGTGGTCGAATTTGAAAGTAAAATCCACTTTGTAGAAATCGACATCGACAAAGACCGCGAAATTGCCGAAAATGCCGGCGTAACAGGAACACCAACAATACAGTTTTTCAAAAATCAAGAACTATTAAAGGAAATCAAAGGCGTTAAGCAAAAAAGTGAGTATCGCCAATTGATTGAAACTAATCTTTGATTAGGGCTTGCTTCCAACAGTCGTCATTGAACCCCACCCCCAGCCCCTCCCCGTTCACGGGGAGGGGAGACAAAGCGTAGCTATGGCGGGGTGGGGTTCTTCGGGTTTCATCAGCTGACTTGATTATTCCCTTGTCCCCTGCCCATCTTGACTATCTCCTGGTGAAATCTGACTATTAGATACACTCCGCATTCTATTCATTTGAGTAAGAGCGTATCTTGCTGTAGCCTGGACTTCAGCATCAGGGTCATCAAGGGCATGGTTTAACATTTGGCTCATTTGTCCCATCATGTCATACACACGGGTTAAGTCACGGATGGCATTTTGCCTGACTTTTGGACTGTCATCTTGCATGGAGACGGCTAAAGCCCGGTTGATGGGTTTGAGTGTGCGGATGTTAATTTCTGACAAAGAAGCCAAAATTAAACTGCGTTGTTGAGAATCAGCATCAATCAACAGGTTTACCAATGGCTGAATTGCTCGTGAATCGCCTTGCTGACCTAAATCCCAGATAGCTTTGTGTCGCTTGCTGGGGTCGGTACTACGTAAATCTCTAATTAATTCATCAACAATGCTGAGTTTGGTTATACGAGAAGTGGTTTCTACAGGCATTTCTGTTGTAGAAGAAATTGATGCGCTGGCTGTAGGTGAATTTGTGAATTGAACTGTATTTTCTTGGTTAACCGATGTTTTTTCAACTTCTTGTAAAGTCAGTGGAACTTTATTTTCTTGAGCTGGACTTAAAGCTCTTATCCCTGAGTTTTCAGGTAATTTTTCTGCTTGGTTTTGCTCATACAATCTCAGTAAGAACAGGATAGCCCCAATACTTCCTAAAGTTCCTAAAACCAATATTAACCACCAAATCAAATTGCTTTGGTCGGACTGGGGTTTGGTAGTGGATGGGATGGTTGAATTGGCGGTTTCAGTCCGAGGAGAAATCGCTAGTTGACTTTTTTTGGCTGCAAATGCTGCTTGCAGAGTCTTTTGGGTTGTCAGGTCTGCAAAACCATCTACCCTTTTTAAACCCTTGGCTGTCTGGAATTGAACTACAGCACTTTTTGTACTTTGACCGTATTTCCCATCTATCAGGTCATCATAGTACCCTAACTCCTTTAATTGAGTTTGCAGTGTTCGCACATCTGACCCTTGACTACCTGGTGTGAGAACAACCGGCTTAGTGGGTCTAGTAGAACTGACTTGTGCCAGATACCAGACTTTAGGTGTGGTTGCGCTGGCGGGATTTAAGTAAAAACCCAGGCAAGAAAAATAGGTGATGATTAAAATTGAGGAGCGGTATAGCCTCATATTAAGTTCAAAATTGCAGCATGAAAGTTCTAGGGAAGTGATAAAATCTGTCTAAATATTAACTTTTATATGGCAAATAAAGTTTGATTTTCTGTAAGAGTTATGTAAATTATCTTACCTTAACTAATTATTGATTTCTATATTTTTTCTGTTTTAACAATAGATCGTTTATACCACAATCAGGTTGAGATAAAACCATCAAATCAAGCTTGGGGCTACTGTTAATTGAAATATGGTGGTTCATACCAACAGAACTTGTAGCACCTGGAGGGATATGAGAATCTAGGTGAACATCATCCAAAATAGAATTAAGGCAGTGTTTCCGATTCAGATTTTCTTACAGATACAGTTACAGTATTTAACTGCTTTGTAGATGCTTCTGCAAGTTGTGTTTGCTGTGTATTAGCTGTTTCTCCCACCACGAGAGTTTTATTTTGCCCTCCCAAGTTATCACGCTGATTGATGAGGTAGATGCTAATTAAAGTGAGAAATACTCCTACCCACTGTAATGTACTGAGGACTTCTGAGAGTAAGAGATGACCAAATAGGAGCGCAAAGACTGGTGTGAGAAAAGTTAGGGAACTCAGACTGGTGAGGCTACCACTAGAAGCAAAGTAGAAAAATAAAGCATAGGCGATCGCACTACCAAAAACAGTAGCATAACCCAAAGCCAACCAATCAGCAGTCACAAGACTTTGCCATTGCTGAGATTCTACAACCGATGAAACGCTCCATAATGGCAAACCTCCTAAAATCATATGCCAGCCAGTAGCTGTCACTGGGTCAGTATACTTGGTCACATATCTAATTAAGACTGTTCCGACAGCCATAGACAAAGCTGCTAACAGCATCAGCCATTCACCACTAGCAAAAAGGTTTTGCCAGTTGCCTATTGTGACCTCTGAAGCCGTCCCAAATATACTGAAAATCCACTCATCGGGTAAGCCAATTAAACTAATACCCATGACTCCCAAGCTTAACCCTAGCCATCCCCACAAACCGATACGTTCTTGAAATAGCCACAACGACAGCAAAGCCACCGCCAAAGGTTGGGAATCAATCATCACTGAACCTAAACCGGCACTGGTTCTAACTAATCCTTCTGCTAAAAAGCCTTGAAATAAAGTGCCATCAACTACACCAAATAACCCAATCCACAGCCATGCTTTCCAACCTGTAGGCTGGGGTCTACCCATGAGTGCGGCGACAATTAAAATTAACACTCCCGCCGGTAGCAACCGTAACCCCGCCATAAATAAGGGGGTGGTGTGGGGAATGACTCCTTTCATCGCTACCATTGCTGTTCCCCAGAGGAAAAAGGGCGCAATGAGTAGTAGAGGTGCGAAGGGTAGTTTAGATGCACTGAGTTTCAGTTGCATGGGTTTGCTGATGCCTTTGGTTTACAGATGCAGAGATTGCTTTAACCAATTTTACCCAATTGTGTCTTTTTGTGAAGGAAATAATACTTACGGATTAGGGACTGGCGGAATTTCGTTTTGTTTTTCTGCATTGATTACATTTTGTAACCGATGAATTTCCTTCTTTGCCTCTTTAAGCAAATCATCCCAATCATTGGGAGGATGACCACTATCAAGCATTTTGTGAAAAACTTGATAAGCATCTGTATTACTGTTATATGCTCGCTTAGAGTTCTCATCGTTAACCCAAGCAAACACAATAATTTTACTTTCCTGATGATATCGAAAAAATAGGCGGTACTGCTGAAAAAATTTGGCTCTAAACCAGTGCTTGTAATCATCACCAAGAGTAGTTCCTTGACGGTAATCACTACGGGTTGGATCTTGAGGAATAACATCAAATGCCAATCGTGCGATCGCCCCTAGACGCTTGGCAGCATTTTTCTTTTTGTAGTCTTGAGGATATTTTTCCCGTAAATATTCAACTTGCATCAAAAGTTCTTCAACCTGGTTCAGGAAGAGAGCATGAGCAAATATATTCCACCCATTAATTACTAGCGGCTGATTTAAGGACAAATTTATTCATCCTCATCTACAAGTGGTACATCAAGATCAAAATCAACGTCAGCAACTAAGCACTGAATATGACTTACTAGATCAGAGCTAATGGCCTTTAAGTGCTGTGGATTTTTCTCAATATCTTCTGCCAGAAAATGTATAAACTTCCCAAGTATTGGATCACTTTGTGTCTGATCAACACGAGAAATCACTACCTGACCGTCGGGTTGAATGGTGTAGCAGATTTTATCACGCTTATTCAAGCCAAGAGCTTTGCGAATTGGATCAGGAATCGTTGTCTGATAACGATCAGTCAGGGTAGATTCTGAACATGGGGCTAGTTTTATAGCCATAGCTACTTCTCAACCTGTTGGTTAAACTCTATTATCAAGGTAATGCAATTGCATTGTCTCGTCAAGGGTGACTAGGTGCGTTAACTAAGTAACGCACCCCACTACACTATTTAGGAGAAAGTAGGAATCGCAGATGTTTCTAAATGGGCTACTAATTTCACCCCAAATTCTGCTTCAAATACTCCTTTTTTGAAGTCTAAACTCCAGAGTTCTAAGGCACAATCATCATCTGGATTGACTGGATAAATTAGCAAATTGAACTGCTGGAATTGGCGGTAATAATCACATTTGATTTGAGCGATCGCACCAATTTGTCGTCTATCTAATGCTACTGCTAATCTTAGCAGCGCACTCAACTGACTGACTATTTGGCGATGCTGTTTACTCAATAAATTACGATAATTTTCGTGTCGCTTTTTGGGTGGCGATTTGCGGTGATAACGGGCTAAATTGGCAATAATTTCGATTTCGGTTTCGTTGTAGCCGAGTAATTCACTATTCCGAATGAGATAGTAAGAGTGTTTATGGTGCGACGAATGGCTAATATGATGACCGCAATTGTGTAAAATTGCTGCCGCCCAAAGTAATTGTCGTTCATTTGTTCCCCAATGGTGGAGTTGTCCTTGGGTTTGGTCAAATAAACTTAAAGCAAAAGCAGCCACGCGATCGCTATATGCTAAATTGACTTGGTACTTACTCGCCTGCTTCAATACACTACGCTCACGCACCGAACTTTGAAAGCGTAGTCTATCTTCAATCAAGCCGTGGCTTAACATCCAGTCCACAATCACACCTTCCCGCAAGGCTCGCCCACAGGTTGAGATAGAGTCTATACCCAAAAGCATCATTGCTTCCTGCAAAACCACCGCCCCGGCTAAAATCACTTCAGAGCGTCTCTCTGGCATCCCTGGGACGACTGCTCTTTGCGCGTTGGTCATTTTCCGCAGGCGATTTACCCACTCTTGCAAGTCTGGGAGGGTGAATTTATAGCCATTGAGGGTAGAAGGGATAGTCCCCAACTTTTCCCGTGCATGAATCATGGCGATGGTTTCAATTGTGCCGGAAGTACCAATTAATTTGGGAAATTCGCCAAACTGGAGATTAGCTAAAACTTCATCTACAGAACGTTCCAACATCCCCCGCGCATAGGCTTGTAGGTACTGAAACTCAACATCTAAAATGGGGTCAGAACTGATTAACTCAGTAGTCAGGCGCACTGCACCGACTTTCGTGCTGGTGAGAGTACGCGGTTCGTCGCTATCGCCCAAAATGATTTCTGTAGAACCCCCGCCAATATCAATAATGATGTGAGCCTGGTTATGGAACTCCATCCCCGACAGCACACCTAAATAGATGCGTCGCGCTTCTTCTTGACCAGAAATCAAGTCAACGCATAAACCCAACTCTGATTCTACTTTGTGTAAAAAATCTTTACCGTTGGGAGCTTCCCGCACTGCACTAGTGGCGACAGCGATCATAGTTTCTGCATTAGCAGTTTTAGCCACCTTTTGGAAGCGTCCCAAAGCTGCGATCGCTTTATCCATTATCTCTGGTTTTAACTCCCCAGTAGCAATATCGCGATCGCCTAATCGTACAGTTTCTTTTTCTTTACCAATAATCGTAAAAGCTGGTAAAGTCGGGTCAATCCTGACTATCACCATGTGCAGGGAATTTGTTCCCATATCAATGGCCGCAATAATCCGGTGTTGCTTAACCGCTTGAGTATTGACACTCAAACAGTCAGCCGAAACTAAATTCAGCATCTAGTTTTCTCTCTCTATAAGGAAGGATCGTAAAAAAATCGCGTGTCGGGGTAGTTGGCACTGATATTGGTTGCAATCTACTTGTAATCAGGTTGACCGTATCGAGTCCACCTAATTTAAGTATATTCACCCTGTTATTTACTATTTTAGTCACAATCGCAGCGTCTTTGACGTTGCCACTAGAGATTGTGTTTTTACAAATATCAAAAAAAGATATTCTATAGATATAAAAATATATTACGAATTACGAATTACGAATTAGACCCCAATGTTAGAAAGTAACCAAGAACCAGTCTGGCTAACAATTATCCGGCTTTTGCGGTGGCATAAACCCGAAGGACGTTTGATTTTGATGATTCCTGCACTTTGGGCAGTATTTTTGGCTGCTGCGGGTAAGCCGCCTTTAGCATTGGTGGGGGTGATTGTCTTGGGTACTCTCGCCACTAGTGCGGCTGGGTGTGTGGTGAATGATTTGTGGGATAGGGATATTGATCCAGAAGTGGAAAGAACCCGCGATCGCCCCCTTGCTTCCCGTGCGTTATCTGTAAAAGTGGGGATAGGGGTGGGGATTGTCGCTTTAGCTTGTGCGGCGGTGCTGGCGTTTTATCTCAACACTTTGAGTTTTTGCTTGTCTGTGGCGGCTGTCCCTGTAATTCTCTTGTATCCTGGTGCAAAACGAGTTTTCCCAGTACCGCAATTGGTGCTGTCAATCGCCTGGGGTTTTGCGGTGTTAATTAGCTGGAGTGCAGTTACACAGAATATTTCTCAACCCACTTGGTTATTGTGGGGGGCTACTTTATTGTGGACATTAGGATTTGATACAGTTTACGCCATGAGCGATCGCGCAGATGATCGCCGCATTGGTGTTAATTCCAGTGCTTTGTTCTTCGGAGATTACGCACCTGTAGCCATTGGTATATTCTTTCTTGGTGCGATCGCTTTATTAGGGTGGCTAGGTGTTGCTATTCACCTAAAATTAGCTTTTTGGATTAGTTTAACTATTGGGACTATTGGCTGGTTTTGGCAGTTTCTCCAATTAAGAAAACCAGAATTACCTAATCCTGTTTATGGGCAAATGTTCCGTCAGAACGTTTGGATTGGTTTTATTTTACTAGGTGGAATGATTATAGGTTCTTTTTAGAGCAGGCGATGGAAAAAACCCTTCTCCAAACCTGCTCCGATGCTTTGGAGAGGCGTTTTCCAGATCCCGTGAAAAATCAGATATTGTCTCGGTCGCGGGACAGCATCTGATGCTGATGATGCAGAATCGTCCATCTTGATTCCTTCAATATTTCTCAGTTGGGAACTATTTACAGTGGCAAGTTCGCCATAAAGTCTAAAGAATAAGATAGTGCTGAAGACTTCATATCAGCCCACCAACGGGATATATATATCGTTTCGCCTTCAGGTGTATTGATATTTTCTGGCTCGGTTATTGGCTCAGATGTAGGTGATGTTTGCTGTAAAACTTCGCTAACGGGAACTGTTGGCGGGGTTCTCTCTAGGGCTAATTCCATCAGACTTACCCAATGAGATACAGCTATTTCTGCGTTGGACTGGTAGATAATCGCAATTGAAGCTGCATCAATATTGATTCGCACGTTTTTGACTACCGCATCAGTTTTCAACAACTTTTCTAATCTGCGTCCATAGGCGCGATCGCTAGTCAGTATTGGTAGGTGAAACCGAATCCTTCCAGGTATTTTATGTATAACACTATAGGTCACTTTAGCCGACCATGTTGTTAACTCTTTATCTTGTTTAACAATCGGTGTTTTATTTTCTTGGTTTGCAGATTTATCGTCGCTATCTGCTCTTTCACCGCTCATCTCACCAGCAATTAGTGGTTTTAAATAATCAATTACCCTGCGCGTTGCGTCTGCGGTAATCATATAAACGGGAATCGATGCTAAACCGCTAATTCCTAATCTACCTGTAACTGCTAACCCTGTCATCAAGGGAATGAAAGATATGGTCTGCTCTTTCCAAAAGTCAGCAGATTTCCAAGCTGCAAAGGGATCTGATATGGGTGCATCTGGGGTTATCTGAATATTTAGGGCTTGCAATATACCCAACATCTCAGACAGCGACAGTTGCTTTTCGTCAAAGTTAACTACCAAACTGCTTGTTTGCTGGTTGATAGAAACTTCTTTCACACCAGGATATTGCCGTAAATATTCGATGATAGTCTTACAGTTGGAGCTAAAACTATCATCAGTCGCTTTGATGCGTATGCGCCCATTTGTTGCGTGTACAACTTGCATACCAGTAGCAGAAAGTTTTAATTGTGCCTCTTTCACCACTTTACTGCTATTCATATTCATTTTTACTACATTGTTGTGACGCTGAGTAAAGCTTAAGTCAGAGAATCTTAGCTGATGCAGATTTTGACTTAAGCTTTCGCGACTAATAATAGTAATAGTTTGTGCCATTTATCCGATAACTGCACCTGGCTGATGAGGTTAACAATGGGTTAGGTATACATCAAAAAAATTGTTGGATCTTTTTATAAAGATATAATTTTTATTATGTATTCTTAACTACAGTTTTTTGATATTCTTCTTCAGTGATTCTATTTAGATGAGATTCTAGACGATCCACAAAAACAACACCATCTAGATGGTCATATTCGTGTTGAAATATACGAGCCACAAAGTTAGTTAACTCTTGTTTTTGTAATTTGCCATTGCGATCGATGTACTCAATTGCGATCGCTTGATATCGAGGAACTAAACCTCTAATACCAGGAACACTGAGACAACCTTCCCAATCTTTGCTCACTTCAGTCGAGTGAGCCACTATCTTGGGGTTGATCATGGCAGTTGGTTGCATTTCTGGCGCGTTGGGATACCTGGCGTTAGGACGGGAAGCCACAATAAATAAACGAACAGATTCCGCAACTTGTGGTGCAGCAATGCCGACACCATTCGCTTGAGCCGCAGTAGTGATTAAATCATCAATTAATTTTTGAATACGTGCATCATGAACATTTTCCACCCAAGCAGCTTTCTGTCGTAATATGCGATCGCCTAATTGGATGATGGATAGTGATTCACTCATTTGTAATCCTCCTTAAGAAATGTGAAGGGATTGGGGACACTTCTCTGCGAGACGCTCCGCGAACGACAAGTGATACAGTGAGCCTGTCGAACTGCTCAGTGCATCGCTGGGGACTGGGGATTGGGAAAACTTCTACCTTCCTCGTCCCCTTCCCTTATCTTTCTCTTTGCACTGGTAAAGGTGCAGGGTTGACTGCTAATTGCTCAGTTTGTCCATCACGGACTATTTCAACTTGCAAGGGAGTACCAATTTGGCTATTTTCTACTAGCTTTTGGACTTGTTCAACTGTGGTGACAGGTTGATTATTAATTTTTTGAATTACGTCTCCACTTCTGAGTCCAGCAATATCGGCGGGAGAACGACGCACAATTCTGACTAAGAGAACACCTTTATCTGCTGTAATATTGATGCGATCGCCAAATCTTTCATTAAATCTTTCTCTAAATTTTGGAGTAAGTGTTACCATCTGAACCCCCACATAAGGATGATCCACTCTCCGTTTCTCAATTAACTCCTGAGAAATTTTCTTGACAGTATTAACCGGAATAGCAAATCCTAAACCCTGTGCGCCTTGAATTATGGCTGTATTCATGCCAATTACTTGACCATTAGCATTGAGTAATGGGCCACCAGAGTTCCCCGGATTAATAGCCGCATCTGTTTGCAAAAAGTCAACACGCTTATCACTCGCACCAATATCACTACTAGAACGACCAGTAGCACTAATAATTCCCGAAGTAACAGTGTTATTCAAACCTAACGGATTCCCAATGGCAATAACAGGTTGTCCTGGTTGTAAGTTCTCTGAGTTCCCTAAAGATAATGTGGGTAAGTTCTGGTTCTGGGCATCAATTTCAATCACAGCTACATCTGTTACTGGGTCTTGACCCCATACTTTTCCCTCAAAAGGCTCACGATTTTTGACAGTGACTGTTACTTGATCAGCACCATCTACTACATGAGCATTAGTCAGAATGTAAATCTTGCCATTGCCAGAAGATTTAATAATAAATCCTGAACCGCTACCCCGTTCTACGCGCTGTCTAGGTTGTGATGGTGCAGGATCATCAAAAAAGCGACGGAACATGGGATCATTAAAGCCATCTGGAACACGAGAAGTTACAGTTCTGGCAGAATCAATCCGCACCACTGCACTTCCCACATTCTGCACTACTTTGACAACAAAGTTGGGATCTCCAGAGGATGCAATTATAGGTGGAGGTGCAACTTCTGAAATAGTATCATCTGTTGTAGTTTGAGCTGCAACTTCCGCTTGGGATTCATTCGGTCTGATTTGTAGTGTCTTAGTAGGTAAAAGAGAGCAGCCCCCCAGAGATACTAGTGCTACCCCACTAAAGAACATTAACTTTATACTGTTAATTCCCCTTTGCTGAAACCAACTGCCAATATGAATATTTTTTAAGCTAATACCATACTCTGTTGTCTTCATGTGTCTTTATTTCTCCGTGTTTATCAGGTGGTGCTAGGATTTCTTGAGTGCTGAGTTATGAGTGCTGAGTTGTAAGTGCTGAGTTATGAGTGCTGAGTTGTGAGTGTTGAGTTGTGAGTGCTGAGTTGTAAGTGCTGAGTTATGAGTGCTGAGTTGTGAGTGAGTAGACTACTCAGTGCTGTTAGCGTAGAGGGGTGTACTCTTATCGGGGAGTAAGCTACGCAATAGCATCTGTCTACGCTCGGACTATCCCCTAGGGAACGTACATAACCCCGTGCTAAGTCATGATTAGTTTACCTTTACTTCAGCACTGGCTAAACACCGCGCTACCGCTAACAGCACTCAACACTCAACACTCAGCACTCAACACTCAACACTCAACACTCAGCACTCAGCACTCAGCACTCATAACTCTATTGTGACGATTAGTGGCAAAGGTAGTAAATG